>JANQSS010000066.1 GCA_028279185.1 Saprospiraceae bacterium
CATACTTGAAATATACTCAACAAACCACTCGTTTTTTTTATCTCGATAGCTGGTTTTTTCTTGCTCCGGCATTTCTACCCGTCCCAAAGACAGTAAAATATCAAAAGACCTTACCCTGCTCACGCCCTTGAGCTGTTCATTATCTTCCTCTGTAAAAGGTATATCCAATTCATCCGCCAATCGCCTCCAAGCCTTATAATGATAGACCGCCGTATCTACAATGACCCCATCTAAATCGAAGATGAGCGCCTCAATTTTTGCCATACTCAATTTTATTGAGAAACAAAATTAAGCTTATTCAAAACAAGTTGTTAACAAAAACTTGTGTATCTCCGCAAACGATTTCTGTAATGTAAACTATTGATTTTAAGCTATTTAATTTGATTGCCGACATTCTTGGACCGCAAAATACTCACTATGGCCACGGCGGCAATGATCAGCCATACTACATTAATGGCCGTGGAAGGATAAGCTCCATAATAGATTGTATTGATGATGAGGAATGCACCTCCTGTCAGGTTGAGCAATTGGTATACGATAGATTTTGCGGTTATTTTATGGTAGCTGATAAGCCCATAGGCCAATATTACCTCTACAGACCCTATCCAGCCTACGATATCAATCAACAGCTTTATCATGGATATGTAAACCTATCGAATTTTGAACACTATCCTAATTTGATCGGTCTGGAGTTGGTGACTATATTTGTTGAATCATGCGCAACTCCACACAAACTGACCAGGACCAACTTCAACCTTTCATCGATAAAGTACATGTACAGGCTGATACGATTGTAAAGTATTTCATCGGGGGTTATTTTATTTTTGGATTTATACTGAGCCCATTTTATCATAGCTACCTGCTGGCGATGATCATGGGCTCCATTAGTTTAGGAATTTATCTTTTCGGGCATTCAATAGCTAAAGAAAAGGGCTGGTTCCGGGTTGTTGTAAGCCTCCTGTTCTGGAATTTTGGGCTCCAATTTATCCTACAAATGCAGGGCATGTACGCTATGCATTTTTTTTATTTCGTGTCATTAACAGTCCTGCTTTTTTATGAAGATTGGAGATTGCTATTGCCCGCCGTAACTTATGCTATTGGTTCATTTATTACGATTTTCTATTTACAATATCATGATTCCACGCTGGTCATGGAATGGGAAAATTTGCCTGAGCTGAATTACTACGACTTATTTTTCCATGTGAGTATTACCGTGGTATATGCCCTGCTTTGTATGGCCTGGGCCCGGATGCAGCACCAGCAAACTATTCGTTCAGCAGGTGACCAACTCACTATGCAGAGGCAGCTACAATTGATGGAAAGTAACATCAATTTTGCCAACAGCATCAGTAAAGGAGATCTTACCATGGATTTTGATGCTGAACACAACGATAAGCTCGGACAATCACTGATGAATATGCGCAACAGTTTGGTAGAGGCGTCTAATCGAGAGGATAGAGAGCGTTTTATCAATACAGGGCTGGCAGCCATTGGCGAGATATTGCGGAACCATTCTGATGATC
>JANQSS010000281.1 GCA_028279185.1 Saprospiraceae bacterium
CCACCAGGACCCCACCAGATGAACGATCGTTTAGTATTTCCATCCAGACGTCACATGACAGTGGCAACACATCCGCGAGCGGGAACATGACGGGGAGTGAAGTGGAGGATGCAGCAAATATACCGGAGGCAGCAGAGGTGGTTCCGGAGGCAGCAGATGTGGTTCCCGAGGCAGCAGATGTGGTTCCAGAGGCAGCAGATGTGGTTCGACAGGCAGCAGATGTGGTTCCAGAGGCAGCAGAGGTGGTTCCGGAGGCAGCAAAGGTCGTTCCCGAGGCAGCAGAGGTGGTTCCGGCCCTCGATAAATTGGCTGCCCTAGCCATGCCACCAGCTTTCGTGCCACCAGCTTTTGTGCCGCCACCACCTATTGTGCCACCACCTGTACAGCAACAACAAAAGTCCCAGGTTCTTCCAGATCCAGATGAACGAAAAGGTACTTAGTATTGTACTTCATTCTCTAGGTAGTATTGTATTTCACTGTCTACGTAATGTTAATGCTAGCAGCTGATAAATGACACCATGTGATTAAGCTATAATAGTAAACAATTGCAGATTGCGGGTTTCGATTTCGCTCAGTGTGCATTGCAATGTAACTTTCTGACATTTTAGAAGAACCTTGTGATGTCGACGAAGATGCTAAGCTGCCTAAGCCTGACGACCCCGATGTAAATGTACAGCAAGTGTGTGAGGTACAGCAAGAGGTTCCGGCCAGCTCAGGTAATGTTTCATATATCATTTAACCATGTCCCATGTGAGATGTCATACCAAAAATTCAGATACCAGGCTTAATTGTTGATTAATATCGACAAAATACACTTACACGTAAAAGAAATAAAGTTTTACACTACATTTTTTAACTTTTAAACACAGATACGGAGGGAACGATCGCCATGGGTGCCGGTCTCGGCACAGTGAGCTTCTCCAAGGGAAAGGGTAATGGCTCGCCTCTACACCGAAGAGATAGGAGCCGGAGCAGGTCACCTAATAGAAAATCGAGAAAGAGGTGAGTTAACGCTTTTCTTTCATTTCTAATAACGTAACATGTTTTGAAATGGCTTTTTGGTAAGCGGAAGTTGGAAGGAAAAAGTAATTTACGTACAATAAAACCTGTCTTTTGCGACAACTGTTTTCAGCAAACACAATCTGTAGACAGCCCTTTTCTGTTTCAAATTTAAGGCATTGTAGCTTGGGTTACGACCAGCCTGTCCAATGAAACTGGGTGTTTTTACGGCCCAATAAATAGACAAATTTCCTGTTAAACATGATAGAAGTGACCAAAAATGTATAACTATAATAACATGTTGCATTTTAAACCAGTTGGTACTGGAACTAAGAGCTATGACCGGCCAGATGTGTTATGCAAATATTTTCCGTTGTAAAGCCACATGTCTTATGCGGATATTTTCCGTTGTAAATTTGAGTGGTCGTTCAAAGCAGGTTTTACTGTAGTAGTATTTGTTGCTTAAAGTTTTTTTTTTTTTTTTACCTGCGTCTTGACTGACAGACGGATTGACGGACAGAGTGAAAAGGCGAAATGTACTAAATACAATGTAACTAAGAACCCTTTTACTAACATGCGGATGAGAAATTAAATATTAAGACATTCGAAAACTCATTGCCACAGCTGGCTACTGGAGACTGTGTGGACAGACTACATGACTATGTTAATGTTATTTCCGAATAATCTTCCATTTGTATGATTTCGTTTGATTTAGATTGAATTGTTACTCAGGGAAGGTAGCAAGCTTCGATCTCAAAAGATGTTACCAGATGTTTATATGCGCTAATAACTATCAGATGGAACATAAATATCTCATAGGATGTAATATTCGAATACGCGTGGGTATCGAAGCTTGTTCCAAGTATGTTATACAGTAGATTAGAGATTAAGATAAAATAAAATGACCGAATTGGTTAGTTAATATCACATGAAGGTCATTTTTTCGTTTCTTTCTACTAAACATGAAGAAGACTTCTCACGAATAGTTCTCATTCTATTTTTTTTTCATTTACCTTCATTACAATCATGCAATGGAACGTGTTTCTGGAAAAATCTATAAATCATTAAACGTAATCGTAACAACAATAAATGGATTGTATGTGGTGTTACAATTTTGGTGATAAACACACACAAAAAACAAGATTTTTCCGAGAAGGCACGTACAGTGAACTTGGTAAGTATGTGGTAAGTAGGAATGGTATGAAAGTAACAAGGTGAACTAAAACTAAAAGTGGATTTGTGTCCTTCACAAATTTAACCGTCTGTCATGGGCAATATGTGACTTCCTTTTCCTTAACGAGCAATGATTTCTGGTTTGAGGTTAATTGGCACTTTGTAGTTTCCTGTTGCATTATTTAAGATAGAATAAAGGTAACCTTTTATATTTATCCATCTGTTGCCTGCCTGCATTACAAACATAAGACAACATTTATTGCTTTTGGGACATATGGATTTCTTTTTCCTAGCTTAAAAAATAATGCAACAAGTAACTATGAGATTTAGGGCACCAAGGAACAAGTATCACTGATATGACTTGAGTAGAACAGCTTTAAAAGAGGCAAACAATTACAAGAAGCTACCGCTTAGCGTAAATTTCCTTCTATTGTAATTTGTCAATTTTTGCAAAGCTATCCTTTCATCTTGCTTGTTACCAATATCGAAAGTCAGTGTGATAAATGTTGTCTGTACATATTAAAATTTTTCATTTGTCTATTGGTTCCGAATGTAGTTTCATTGTCTTTTGACTTATGAATATTTTACAAATTCCAAACAGTTTAATTTCATTTGATTTTCATACTGAGCCTTGATTAGATAGTTTCTTTTTCCTTTTTTTTTTTTTTTTTTTGCAATAGTGTAAGCACTGGTTGGATACTAGTAAACAAAACAAGCTTAAAGGCATAAAAAAAACTAAAACTAAAAGTGAAATAAAGAAAGACAAAGATTAAACAGACCCAATTAAAAATAACTTAATGTTAAACATGGTTACGCCTGAATATTTAAAGTATTAAATTTTATGGAATGTTATGGACCAAAATGACGTTGACATGTAGTGATATTGAATTGGTTAAAAATGGTTAAAAAACCTAAGATTTCAATTGTAGGATGCTGATTTTTAGGACATACACATTTCCGTTTAATCTTTGTCTTTCTCGCTATAGCTCGGATAGAATTAATTTGGAATAATTTTCGATGTCTTATTCTTCATTCTAACAGGCCGGACAGTGATAAAGAAGAACTTTGAAGCAAAGAGCAGTCGGTACATGAGCAGCATAGGCATGGGCGTTAAGATGTTGAAATGTTAGATAACCATAATCAAGAATAACAGATGTCTGGACATTCTTCTGATTGATGTATTCTATGATATGTATTGTATGTATTGTATGTATTAATATGTTCTTTAACACGATGTATTTATATAGAGTTGTTTATGGAGTTTGAGTACTACAATCATTCGGCTTGAAAATAACCAGATGCCAGTTCATGGAGTAACAAAGGGTTACTTTACATTCGTTCTTCAGCGTAACGCTGCATAGCGTAACGTTGACCTCATTGCTACGTTAGTTTTACCTGAAAAGGTGAGATGTGACGTGTTTAAAAATGCAGGAAACATTCGTGACAACGTAAGCCAGATCATGGAGTAACAAAGGGTTACTTTACAATCGTTCTTCAGCATAACGTTGCGTAGCGTAACGTTGACTTCATTGCTACGTTAGTTTTACCTGAAAAGGTGGGATGTGATGTGTTAAAAT
>JANQSS010000113.1 GCA_028279185.1 Saprospiraceae bacterium
TAGCAATGCGGCATTTGTGCTAGTGCCTGTGCGGAGCAGGCGATCAGCCACGAGGCCAGGCTAAATTTTGCTCAAGAGTCCATACATACAGCACCAACGCTTAAAGAAGAACAGCCTTTTAGATGCATACGCTGCGGCAAGGCGTTTGCGACTAAATCAATCATAGAGAAAATGACAACAAAACTTAAAGGACATTGGATGTTCGAAAACGAGGATGCCCTCAAACGCTTACAAATGTGTGAGGATTGTCGGGTAATTGATGCATTCGCAGACGAGGTTTGAATAGTTCATAGAGTCAGGGAAGATTTAGGACCTCTCCCAAAATTTTGATGCATTAAATCAGAAATAAGGTAGAATTTTATTGGACTAAAATAATAAGTCGAATAACTAATGGAATATCGGATGAAGGATTTAAGAGCTAATTCATTGTTTAGGATTTCGCGCTCACTTGTTGTATTCTTCTCTTTTATATTTCTCACCCCTGGCTTTGCTTGCGATAAAAATGTTCCACAACCTAATACAAATAACGTTTGGTTTTGTGTTAACGACTCGGATACGGTTATCGTCTTTGTGCATGGCATTCTCTCAGATAGTCGCTCAGCCTGGTTACACCAAGGTGAAGATAACAGCCAAACTTATTGGCCGGATTTGGTGTCCACCGATGTAGATACTTTTAACTCACCTGCAATTTTTTTAGGCGGCTTTTATACAGAATTAAATAGTGGCGACTACAGTATTCGTGATGCTGCAAATGAACTCTACAGAGCATTAGCGACCATATCACCTCCAGCAAATAAACGGGTTCTGGATTACCAAAACATTATCTTTATCGGCCACAGTACAGGCGGTATTGCAATCCGTCATATACTGACGAAAAAAACTGATCAATTTAAAGATAAATTCATTGGCTTGGTGCTAATGGCTTCTCCTTCAATGGGCTCGAAAGATGCAGATCGTTTTAAGTGGTTGGCAAAATTAATAAAACAACAAATGGGTCAAGATCTGGCCTGGAATAATACCTATCTAAACAACTTACATAAGGATTTTTTAACGCTCATCGATCCAGGAACGTCACAACCTTTATCGCATTTTGTTGGCATCGAAGCAATCGAGAATCATTTTATAATTAAAAAATGGCCGTTTGGATACAAAACTGTAGTCGTTGAGGAAGATTCAGGTGGGCGCTACTTTGGTGAACCTCAGCGGTTAGGGAATACTGATCATTTTTCTATTGTAAAACCTGATGGCTTAAATCACCAAAGTCATCGACTATTACGTTTTTTCTATCAACAAAAATACCTCCCACTTATTTCCAGAGTCACACCTATACAACAAG
>JANQSS010000114.1 GCA_028279185.1 Saprospiraceae bacterium
AAGGGTATAGAAAGATTGGCTACGACAGGTTTAACGTGAAGGAGCGAGTCGACGACGACAGCCATTGATGATGTAAGTTAGCTTCTTAGCTTTTAAGACGCATCAGTATGGCTTTTTCAATTCACAAAGGGGCTTTGGGCAGCTTAGATATTGTTGTACAAAGCCTTAGAACGTTGAGAGCGTTACAAGACGCTCCTATGAGCTGGCATAGCCAAATTTGGTGAAAATTAATTTCGCCATACGAGTTTAATTAGCGTCAATAAATTTGGCGCATAATCGGGCCTTCAGGCCAACACTCTCCTTGTAAAAAACAAATTCTGCGATCTGATTGGTGTTATATGTTGCACGGCAGGAGAGCGAAGCCAAGTATGCCATGACAACCGATGGTATAACAGTAACCTCCTAATACTGTTATTAACCCTCGATTTAACGTAAACATGGATACTGCGACGACCATTACCTAAAATAAAATTTACAACAGAACTAGTTTATAGCAGGAGTATCCATCTTTGAATGTTGATACAGATTTTGAAGGACTCGTATCCTCGTTTCTCGTTGTAGGAAATCGCAAGTGGACAATGAATTTATATAGTAGTCACGTATCCAATGTGTAACCGTGAACTTCCTCAAACGATATACAGGAGCCCCTTTCTGGCAATGACTGGATAGAGCAACTCTTCTATTTCACAATGGTACAAGTTTCATGGCCTAAACAATGTTTCTGCAGAGCTACTCTACAGCTACTTCAAAGCGTGTAACGCACAGATATTTTTTTTTTTTTTTTGGTGGCAAATCTATATCTCTCAACTTGGAACCAAATATTTCAAATTCTCAAAAGGTATCCTAGGCTACATAAGATATGAGAAATGATTTTCACTGAAACCTTGAAGCATGGTAACACACCCCAGTTGGGGCGCGCGCTTTCGAGTACGTAAATTACTAGAAATTTTTACTGACATTCCACATGGTTAACGCGCCACTTTGCGCTGGTAATTCCTGTAGTATTGTTA
>JANQSS010000155.1 GCA_028279185.1 Saprospiraceae bacterium
GTCATTAAAGCCTGGGTCAAAGGCTTAGCCTCATTAAAATTAATATGCATATTAATTTTGAAGTGTTTCGAAAAGAATTGACCTAAAAATCTGGTAACTAATCAAATTGAAATTTTCTAACTACTAAGTCACGTGATTAATCATTTTTTTTTTTTTTTGCTGACAATGCAGTGCTGCCAAATTGTGGGATTTTGTCTAAATACCTGCTCTCTCTTCGGATAGTTGGACTTCACAGTCCAATACTGCCTATAGAACTGCTACATTGACTGCTGATTGATTTGATGCATGTGCAAACGTTTAGTAGGTGTGGCTATTTATCATGTGACTAGTTCGCTCTCGGTACAGCCTGACGACCTGGCCAAACATTTTCTAGTGATGTGCTGGACCACCTGCTATCTCCGAAATCTACGTAATTGCATTACTGTGTAGGCAACTTATTTCTTCTTGTTTTTGTACTTTAAGTTTTGATATTCATGAAATTTGTTTGGATTGGCAGCACTGACAATGCAAAATTAACACTAATCAGATTAAGGTGTTTTCATCATGTGTTGTTTTTTTTTCATAGCATGGATGTTGCTCAGATAAGGAGAACAAAAATCCCAGCTGATGATGAGCTTTAAATACAAGATGAATCACTTCATATTCCAAAAGCCAAAATGTTCAATAATATGGTTTATGAAGCAGACCTTAATAGTGCTGAGGTGGTTTGGGGAGGGAAACTATCAATCATGGTAGTATCGTACTATTATTAGTGATACCACAATTATCTAGGAATAGTGGTCACTAAAGTGTGTTCTTTCACAGTACATCATTATACTAATCTTACAGTTGTCTGTCCAGTACGTCCGGAAAGTGCCACCGGAAGTTATTTAACCCGAGTCAAAAAAGTCGCTTTCTTTGCATCGCTGAGCTACGAAGTTACAAAAGTAGTCGATAGAAACAGTTAGCAACGGCACTACCCAAATATCAAGGCAGGCTGCTGTGAAAGGGCGGTAGGCCAAAGTTAGATCAACATGTAAGACCTAGA
>JANQSS010000158.1 GCA_028279185.1 Saprospiraceae bacterium
AATTAATGCACACCATGATCGGTGCTGCAATCGAATCGGCAGATAGAGCAACAAGGATTTTGTAATGGATTTGATGAAAGCGGTGGTTCGTTTTACACCTTCCTCATCACCAAGTATTATTTATTCGGTTACATACCCAATCTTAAAACCAGTAAAATATGCCGCCTTGAAACAGGTGATCGAATCGAGGATTGACTAGCCAAAATCGTTATCCAAAGATGGTCACAACCAAGATAGTAAGCTTTTGTACGTACAGATATAGATAGCTTACCGTTTGTTGGATTTAGAAGCTACAGTAAGCTTTACCTTGGTGCCTTAGCTTTTTCAGCTAATTTAGCGTTTACAGACGTCACAAAAACCTCTAACACTTAGTATTGGAGCATATGGGATTTGGGGTATATTTCATTGAGAAATTACGGTCTACCCGTGTCAGTACGGGCAGTGTCATTAAGTTTTTTCTGTACATTGATGAAATAGCCCACTCACCGACGGTAATTTGAGGTGCCGTGATACTATTACTTATCATAATGCTACTTTTATTTAGAACAGACTACAAAAAGGATTTTTAGTTTATTCATAGGCAGTCTGGATTTTAATTCTAGTCATGTTTGCGTTGAGCCTTTGTAATGTTTGTAAGTGACATCACGTGTAGTATGAGGACTCAAAAATATATGGCATTTACCTGCATGCATTAACAGTATGCAATTGTGTGATGCAGAAAATCTAGCAGCTGAATGCAGCTCAGATGATACTGTTCATAAAACACTCTACATTGAAGATCGATTTAATGTCTCCAATCAAACATATCACGAACTGGCGATGGTTAACAAGAAACTTCCTCGATCATCAGCACTGACAAAATGAGCAAGGGAGTTGGACGCATCATTCAGGAAAAAACAATGGAGTACAACAGTCATTAAAAGAACGTTTCAAGAGAATTTGGTACAGGTACCATTGCTGAAAATGCCAACATGTGTTAAAATAACTGGGGATGGTACATGTATTAGTCAGAGCATGCAGTAATAGCAATCGAAGAAGGAGAAAATCCGAATACTCCGCATGGAAACCACACAATCGCACTAAGACTACGATAAACTGTCGGAATCATTGGAAGATATAAAGACGAAATAAAACAATTACAGTTAATGACGTTGTGTATACAATCGAATTCTTTCTAGAAGCTGACTGGAATTTTTTAGCTCTGTGTGTAGGAATTGAGGCAGCTAATGCAAAATATATTCTTGCACCTGCTCTTCAGACATTCGACACGACATGAGTAATCTATAACAAATGAAAAGGAGGGAGCCCGAACAATCAAAAAAAATTAAAGATTTGGTAAAACTTACTAGTTGTCCGTTATTTCCTTCGATTTCTATTAATCATGTTATTCCTGATATTCTCCATCTGTTTCTTAGGATATGCGATGCTCTAATCAACCTGCTAATACTGAAATTGAGAAGGCTTGATGCAACTTCATACCCTTGATCGTAGTGCTGGCAAAATATGAACAATTTCTCAAAGAAACGTGCAAAATTAGTTTTCATATGTACGTTAGTCGATATCGCCAATTTGTTTCCAAGAATTCTGCAAGCCTCAACTATTCAAGACATTTGGATAGAATTTCGTGAGATTTATCGTACCCTACAATCATCTACA
>JANQSS010000293.1 GCA_028279185.1 Saprospiraceae bacterium
GTTTTTTTGTAATATCTAATTGTATGTTTTTATTTTATAGAGGGACCGCAACTCTATTGGGAGTCTATAGACATGGAGTACTTCAAGGGTTTTCTTGATCATCTTCCTGAACGTTTTAAAGGAGATTTTGTTGAGATGCCTGCAACCAGAAAGTATGTGGAGCCGCGTGGATACGATGCTACAGCTATACAAAATCTCACAACTGAAACACGTGCGCTGAAATTTAACAACGATGGTGAATTTAGCATTGTTGTGAAATGGTTATCTCAGTTTAGGAGGGAACATAAGCGAGTATGTAATGTTTGTGTGATATGTTATATAGTTATTTTTTATGTAATTATAATTATTCATTTTATGAATGAATTATAGAATTATTGAAATATTTTAGTAATTGAATTGTTGTTTAATCTTCGCATAATCTAACAAAGTACAACTTTAAATATTTAAATGTTTTAAACATTGGTGGTTTGTTTTTGTTTTGGTATAGATGAATCCAAGTCCACTAGGCTTGTATGATGCGATACTCGACCAGTTAGATCACCCGAAGGCATACACTGCAGCAATGTTACGGATGCAAACGGCTCTGCATATGATGAAGGATGTTTTCTATTTATATCCTCATCTGAAACCCATACTTCAGAAACTCAATATGAGTTTTGAGAGTTTTATACTCAATATTATTACGGGAACAGTTTATGGAGATGCGCTTGTGTTAGCCACAATCACCAGGATGTTTAACATCAAGATTACAGTACTGTCTCCGGAATATGTGACTCCGTGGAGAGTTTTCCATAAGTCTGGTAATCCCAATGTGATTTTGATCTTCAATGGAGGTGACTTCTCTAGTAACGTTCCTGTTACTCACATCTCATCAACAAGTAAGTAGAAATTATATATTGCGTTATAACAATTAAAGTATGATGTATAAATGTATGAAATAAATAAACATTATTTATAAATGTATTGGAATATAAATACGAGTAAAGTTTAAGTGTATTTTGTAATTAGGAAAAAATGAGTTTAGAAGTGTGTAGTATTTTAAAAATATTTTATTATTGAAATATTTTAGAGGGAGTTAGCGCTGAATGGACGAAAGTAAGTGGAAGTTTACCTTCAAAGAAAATTAAACAACTAACAACGCAAACAATTGGAGCGCAAGATGGAGGTCAATACTTCTTAAAGTCGGACAAGAGTGAACTACAGCGACTTGTAAACAAACTGTGTATAGATGTAGAAGAAATGGATATCGCACTTGATGGAATTAAGGAACGAAGGAAAGGTATTGATGAGGATCTGGATTTACTTGACATTGTGGTTGATGATACGAAGAAGTTAAAGGATAGATTAGAGCGAAGTACAACTGAATCGAGGCAAGCAGAATGTGAGCAGGAGAAATATCAAACGGGTAAAGAGCACAGATTAGATATTTTAACTGGATCAAATGTTCTCGATGATGTGTATGGAAAAGATGTGTCTAGGAGAAAGATAAGGAAAATAGATTACAATGTAGTGAAAGAAGCAAGAAGTGGAGTAGGAAAAAGTGAAACGGAACAAAGTAGAAAACGGAAGCATGATGAAATGCAGACGGAACACTATGATT
>JANQSS010000198.1 GCA_028279185.1 Saprospiraceae bacterium
AACTAAGTTCATTCTTGCTTGTTTTTGTTTTTTTTGGTGGTTATTTTCTAAAAATAACAACCAATCAGAATGCCGAGCATAAATAATTAGACACACCTCCATTGACCAATCACAAACATCCCCCACATGATTCTAAAAATAACAACCAATCAGAATGCCGAGCATAAATAATTAGACAACCACACATCCATAGACCAATCAGATTTGAAGTATAGATGGTATATAAAAAGTGGGATTGATTGCAGAAGGCTCATTCTTAGACCAGACACAGGAGGATACAGACGGATCTGAAAAGTATAGCTGTACGCACATTTTACGGATATTAGATGCAGGTTTTACGGAAACACCTTCACACGCATGAGGACAAAACGTATGTTACATATATGTTTAACGCGCGTTGTACGGAGTGATGACGGACCCGAATTTTTTTTTTTTTTACCAATATGGATAACAACATGGCTAAGCTAGGACATTGATGAACATTTTTTCTCAGCTACCAGGCAGTGCAAACTGATGACATCAATAGCCTATATGACCATAAAAGGACTATTGACATCATCATGTATGGTCCATTACCATATCTATTCAAATTGAATGAATGTGTGTAATGGACCATACATGATGACGTCAATACTCCTTTTATGGTTATATAGGCTATTGACGTCATCAGTTGCACTGCCCTCTGCTGGAATAAATGCTCGTTAATGGTCCTACTTAGCCATGTATACTCTCTAACAATATCTATACGTTCTTTAGGTGTGTAAAACAGGCAAGCGGTGGGCCCTCCCCTTTATGTCCTTCTATTTTATTAGTGGCTTCATAATACTGTTCAGACAGGCACCATTTGCCATAAAATTTGTATATCATTTCTATTAAAAGTTTTAAATTTGGATTTAGTCAGAAAGCTGGAATTACCTGAGGGGATTGTGGCCCTTTTTTCTTCCGTGCCATAAAAGTCTCTCTGATCACTATGATCCCAACTGTTACTGTTAGAACCGAATAGGTCACCAGTATCCCCTGTTACTGAACAGGATAATGTAAGCACTAATGGAAAGCGTACAACATTGCATTTGCGTTGCTCTGCAAGTTAAGTTCCATTTACACCAAGCGTCTACC
>JANQSS010000241.1 GCA_028279185.1 Saprospiraceae bacterium
GCCAAAACGGCCTTGCTCCAACAACGATTAAATGCTCTTCATGCTCAAATGAATCCACATTTTTTATTCAATGCCTTACAATCTCTTCAATACTACATAAGTAAAAATGATACGAAACGCACCAATACATATCTTTCCACGTTCGCAACATTGGTTCGAAAGACATTGGAAAGCTCTGCTCAAGAGTATATTTTACTTAAGGATGAGATTGATTATTTGACGAGCTATCTGGAAATGGAAAAAGAAAAACTTGATGGAAACCTTTCGTATACTTTTGTTTGTAATGATAGCTTAAAGGGATCGACAATGATACCAACCATGATCATTCAACCTTTTATCGAAAACTCGATCGTGCATGGGTTCGGTTCCCGATCGGCAAGTAATCATATCCAAATCTTCTTTGAAGAAACAACTTCGAAAGAAATCCGATGTGAAATTACTGACAATGGTGGGTTCAGCTCACCTAATACGCCCAAAAGTGGTCATAAATCTTTCTCCAGTAAGGCGGTTGAAAAGCGTATCAAATTGCTACATCAGTTGCATAAAACTTCGCCTTCCAGGAATAAAACTGCCATTCAAATTTTATCAAATGCGGATACTCGATCGGTATTTGAGGAGGGCACAACCGTGCGACTTACATTACCCTGCATTCAGGCGTCCCATGATTAAGGAAAAGTGCAACGTCAAGGTTTGTTTATGCAAATTAGATTTCTGTGGCCGGAACATAATCCTACGCCACAAAAACCCAATTTGCGCTTGTCAATAGAAATTCTCTTAGTGTCGGCCTCTGAATTATAATAGGTGTTTTTCGTGCGCACCTCAAAGATGCGTAAAACCCCATTTCCAAAAAGCCAAAACTGCCGAATTTAGCCTTATACTGTCCGAATCCAAGCAGTTCTTGTCCGAAACATAAAGTAGATCTTGATGATTCTTTTTTATACTTTTATCAGTGTGAGAAAGCACTACATTAAACCTACTTGCATAAAGGCGCTGCTGAAGTTATTTTCAATGGTCATAATTCTTCTCACCTTTTACAGCGTAGGAACAGGACAGCGGTCTGAACATTATCCTAACTATACGATTCAAGATGGTCTACCTTCCAATCGGATCTATTCGATCCTACAGGATGGTGAAGGGTATATATATGTCGGCACGGACAAAGGGCTTTGCAAATTCGACGGATTTTCTTTCGACTGTATGGGGTTTGACGAAGGACTTCCTCACCTTGAAGTACTAGGAATGTATCAAGATAGAGTCGGGAGAATTTGGATCAGTTCCTTCAGCGAACAGCCGTTTTTCTTGTGGGAAGATGAGATTCAATTTGCCAAGTCTATTCCCAAGCAAAACGGGGCCATGATTTTTAATTATGGCTTTATCAATCCCGATACTCTGATTGTCAATACGAACAAAGTCGCGTACTATTTAAACATCCATACACTTTCAGTCATCAAAACCATAAAACTGAATAAAAATGCACCCGGTGTCAAATATACTTTGCACTATTTTAGATATCAAAATGACAAACGAATAAGCCCTCGTTTAGATGGAAGGTTCTTTAATTATCACGGAAACAACTACTTCTTTTCAGTCAATGTTGATAGCTTTCAACGTTCAATCGTATTACCTGAGTTGTCACCCTATATCGAAAAATTTGGACCTTTTAAATCAGGCAATAGTGTGGAGAATGATTCACTACTATTCGCTCGTTCAACAAAAGGATTGTTAACCTTTACCATTGCGGATAAAAAATTATCTAATATTTTTCTAGAACATGCCGACATTTTTAGCTTACAGCGAGACCGGCGAAACAGGCTCTGGGTTGGTACGAAGAACAACGGTTTATATATTATCGATAACAAAATCCTTCTTAGCAAACAGAATGTTTATGAATACAAGATTGCAGACGTATCAATCTTTAAGGAAGATCAATATTCTGAATCATCTTTATTTTTTATTACTATCGACAACAAGTTTATCTCCCTAAATCTGGGTGTTCAGAAAATTACTACAACATCACTTAATTACTCACAACATATTAACGATTTAACTATCAGAGACTCACGTCCAAACTTAATAATAAAAAATAATGAGGTGTTTAAATATACTCACAATGGACGGACGCTGAAACTAGTAGAACAATATGGTCAAATCCCACCTATGAAACATATTATCGAATTGGATAGCCAGAACTACTGCGTTTTTACTGATCAAATTACGTTTTATAATTCTCATAATCAAATTGGTACGTTAAATTATTATCCTAGTGTACGCACCACTCAAGTTGAGCGTTTAAACGACTCACTATTGATAATTGGAACTATTGATGGGCATCATATTCTTCACTATAACCAGGTATTGGGAGTAAGATCTATCGTTCATTCAAAACCTAACGGTTCAATCTCTGATATAGAAAGAATAAATGATAGTATGTATTGTGTCGCATCAGATGCAAACGGCATTCAACTTTATAATTTTAAGGGTGACAATCACTTCGAATTGGGTAGTTGGACGCCACCAAATGACTACATTAAGCAACTGCAGGTAGACAACGAATCTTTATTAATATTATCAAACAAAGGACTTTATCGATCGTCTTTACCGGATTTCGCCAATCTCGATTTTATTGAAACAAACGGGTCCCGACCTGCTAATTTTATATGTAAAAAAAATAATTTTCTGACAGTCGTTGGCGACAACGTGGTACAGGTTTATGCAGATACTATATATTCTCAAAAACAAATGTCAGAATTAAAAATAGTTCATGTTACATCTAATAGCGAATCTGTTGACCCGATAAATCTCAATGCATATCAAAATAATCTCGATATTAAGCTTAGCGTTCCTTATTTTTCACAAAAAACGCCTTCTATTCACTACAAACTGGAAGGTGCAGACGAGCAAGAACTTGTCTCTAACGACCGTATGATCAGACTGCGAAATTTAACTTCTGGGCACTATACATTCATCGCTCAAGCTTATGTCGGTGGTAAACCCATTTCACAAAAAGTTTACTTACCCATTGAAATTCGA
>JANQSS010000263.1 GCA_028279185.1 Saprospiraceae bacterium
CATCACTAGTATCAATACTGATATTAGGGATATAAGTCGCTAAACGATCCAAATCAGGAATAGCAGCTTTTTCGATGCGTTCACCACTCGTCACAGAAATTGAAATAGGGACGTCTTGTACGTTTTGATTACGCTTTTGTGCGGTAACGATAACCTCTTCAAGCGCGGCATAAGTTGTCGTTGAAAGTGCTGTAACCAAAAGACCTACTGGTAACAAACAGAGTGGTTTATTCATTATCATAATATATCCCCCAAAAAATCATTGATTATCAGAGTCGGCCCAATTTCAGGGAAATTATAGCTATAAATGCTAACTCTGCAGAATTATTACTATTTTTAGTAGCCAACCACTGGCTGATATGCTGATCTTAACGCATAAAGCTGTCAATACAATACCCTGTATTTATTACCTAGGGCAAATAATGGAACAGCAATATATCAGATACTAGGTATAGAGAGAAATACTGATAAAAAACTAAATGGAAACCCTACGGCTTATAGAACCGCGAAGCAGAAATTCCCTGCCTGCTATTTATCGAGTAGAAAATAAAAATCCTATAGACATGCAGTTTTAAAGAAAAATATCCAGCTAGCTTTTTTAATGCTACAGTCTATACCACTTGAAAATTATCTGAATGAAGATAACCGTCGTGACACAGGAAACCTTTGATTTAAAACCTGGCCGCGTACTCGCTCGCAAATACGAAGTGATTAGCAAATTAGGGCAGGGCTGGGAAGGCGAGGTCTATAAAATCCGTGAATTAAGCAGCGGCATTGAACGCGCCGCCAAATTATTTTTTCCACAACGTAATCTGAAAAACCAGTCCGTACGGTTTTATGCCCGCAAGCTGCATAAACTTAGAAACTGCTCAATGGTTATTCAATATCATACCGAAGAAACCATTATATTCCGTAAACAACCAGTAACTGTGCTGGTCTCAGAATTTGTCGATGGTATCTTATTGCAGGATTTTGTTAATACATTTCCCGGTAAACGCTTGACACCATTTCAAGCCTTACATTTACTTTACGCATTAGCAAAGGGTATGGAAGAAATCCATCAACTTGGTGACTACCATGGTGATTTACATGCCGAAAATATTATTGTCCAACGTTATGGTTTGAATTTTGAATTGCGTTTATTGGATATGTTCTATTGGGGACATCCAAAGGCCGAGAATATCCGGGATGACACCGTCGACCTTGTACGAATTTTCTATGAGGTGCTGGGTGGACAAAAGCACTATAGTAAACAATCGCAGACCATTAAACAAATTTGCTGCGGCCTAAAACGTTCGCTGATCTTAAAACGATTTAAAACCGCCGGCCAACTGCGTGCCTATATTGAAGGATTACGGTGGGAATAGTACGTTGAGCGGATCGACAATACTGTACGTGGGCGAAAACCATATCCCGGTAACATCTGCACCTCTGCTAAAC
>JANQSS010000294.1 GCA_028279185.1 Saprospiraceae bacterium
GACAGGAGGCACTTGTGAAAATACTGCCTGCGACAAAAGAATTAGAAAAAACAGTAACTTTTTCATTCCCAATAACAGTTAGAGGTTAGCACCATACCGTCAACCAAACTATGGCCATTAATAAAATTAAAATAAGTGACATAGAGATTAAGTATTCATAGCCTGCCTAAAACCGTACTAAATCCCATATTTCCAATTATTTGCGAATATCGAAAATACAAAAAAAGAGCAATGTATGTGCTATGGCCAGCATAAGGTAAATTGAAAAACCGAATGAAAAATCTGAATGGACATTGAAAATTTCAGAAGCTCAAAGTAATAAGACATCCTTAGATGAAGGATGTCTTATTACTTTAATGGAGAGTAGTACTTGACTTCGATGAGATTATAGAGCTATTTGTTTGATCCTTTTATGCAGCTACATAGCTGCTGATTTTGTTCGTATATGCAATGATCAATCAAACTCAACGATAATTTGCGGTATCCTATCACTGCCGGCATTCACCTCGATACTATCAAAACCGGAAACGTTTAATAAGCTTACAGGGGGTAGTGTTGCCGGCACTATTTCCCTGAGGATTACACCATAATTTGACCATGTCCCGTTCGCCCAGTTGCGCACGATCGCGGTGATGTCTATTTCGTATGGAATAACGGAAGTACTTGGTGAAGTAATATTAACTTGCCGCTGGAGCCAATATCCAGGGGCATTATTGTAGGTAATGGTATTCGTTGACCAATTCCCGGAAAAAGCATTGACGGCATAAGTAGTCAAATTAGCCGGAAGGCTTCGTACGTGTAGGCGTAATACGGCTCTTCGTACAGTCCTGCCGGAAATTTGCGATTGCAACTGTCCGAACTTTAATGCAACAAATCCGCAAACGAACTCAGTGTTGAAAGGGAGCACGCTAAAGTTACATCCACACTCATTCGAACTGGAATTGTAGACGGTATTCGCCGAGGAACTAACAGCAGAATTAAATATCAATACATTATCTTCTGTAGCAAAAGAAGTGATCTCGGTGGGTAATAAAGTAATAGGAGCTTCATTGGAGTA
>JANQSS010000003.1 GCA_028279185.1 Saprospiraceae bacterium
ATCATCGGCGCCATATTCTTAAAACGTAATGTATTCGCTTTGTAGTGAGATTTGAGTTGCTCATAAAAATCAAAAATATTTTCCGCATCACTGTAAAGCTTATTCAAATCTCCCATTTGCACAAAACGTGTTCGATTATTCTCATCTTTTAAATTCTGTTGTAAGGAATAGTAATAAGCAGTAAGGAAAAAAACCGGTTTTGATTTGGTAAGTTCATCCAAATCAAAAGTCATATACATATTCTCATCTTCAATCTCAAAATTACTAACAAACACAATACAGTATTCCATTAGTGGTTTTTCAAGATAAAGGCGATATTCCTCGATTGAATTCACATTGAGCAGAAGAGTGGTGTAATTATACGATACGAGCTTATCGAAATTATCCACGTGATCAACATAACAGGTTAATTTGTATTGGGTATTTTTTGCCATTGTTTTGAACAGCAAATAAAAATAATATGAATTATCTACTCTAATATTTATCGGCAATCCCCTGTCCATTGAGCTGATAATTTTATTTATTTTCTGATGCAGATCAAAGTTTGTAATGATCAAAGGGTGACCTTCTGTATAACCTAAAAACCATCTCTGTAATTGAAGCATAGATCGAATGTGGCCATTTATATAGCGAGGGGATGAAGACCTTAAATAGCATACTCTATTCTTAGATAAAGTTCGTTCTTCGACCGGGATATCCTCTGAATCATCATAAACGATGATAGAAGCATCAATGCCGGAACCATCTATCATCGAATTAATTTGATTAAAATAATGCCGGTTATTAACGATAATCAACGAAGTATTGTTTTTTATTCTGCCGGGTGGCGAGAATACATGATCTGCCCATTTATACTGGGTCTTGATAATTGCGAAATAATCATCCCACGGACCAACCATCAAAATAGCCGGCCGAATTGAATCAAAAAGTACAGTTGCTGTCTTATCAACAGTTTCTTTGATATTATTTATTGTGTTTATATCTACGTTAGTCATAGGGTTAGTTCTAACTTAAGGTTCATCCCGAAGTAAGTAATAATACTTATAGCATTGGATAGTAGTCTCAACAACTTATTCCGGGAAGAGTGTTTTATAAAATTCATTTTCTCTAAATTGTTCGCTGACATAGGCCGACATAAATTCAAATTCAGTTATCAACCGGCCCTTCCTCGAGACATCACCATAAAAATAATAATCAGGATTAATTTCTCCGCTTTTCAAAAATATATCGATATTGTACTTTATAACATCTCCCTTTTTAACATCCAACCCAGGATAAAAAACAGGGATAAAAACAGGCAACCAATTTGTTGGAATCTTCAAGGTATCTAATGCCTGACCATGCTTAACACTGCCAAACAGCTGAATCCAACAAACAAAACCATCAATTTTTGCATCCTGATTAATCAGTATTGAATTACTAATACTGTTAGATTTAGATAAATCTTCATTGAAATTGATATTTTCCATCTCAACACTAGAGCTGACAATCCAGCTACTGGGAAAATTACCAATAACAACACGGATATCAAACGGTTTACCGATAAAGTTGAAGGCCCTGTCTAAGTACTTCAGATCGGTTTCGCAAATACCAAGATTATTCTTAAAATCCTCTCCCAGAGAACATACTGCAATTTGAGTTACACACCTGTCAATAATAAACCTCGCATCACTTTTCAAAAATCTTTTCTGTGCGTCCTTCAGTACAGCAATAACAGCCTCAGAGCTGGCCGGGCATCCCAAAATTTCGGAAATACAAATATCTGCTTTTTCCGGCAAGTCAACTTCCGTAGACAATCCTTTAAGCAGGATTATTCGATCGGCATATCGGCTATTTCCAATTTCAGTTTTTGCCTGAAGATATGCGTCTTCTATTAATTCAATAGCATAAACTCTAGCTGCACCGCACTGCGCTGCATACAAAGCCCAATTAGCATGAGCCCCTGTGCCAATGTCTACAACAATTTTATTCTTAACCTGATGCTTGATTTCATTCTTATAAAGCCGATTTCTATGATGATCTTGTGTCATCGTTTGATACATTTCTTCATCATAAGTCGGAAAATCACCTGATGAGGTATATAGAACAGGCTTACAATGATCTAACAAATAATTGGATTCTTCTTTTGGAATTATGTTTACTGAATATCCAAATTGATTATTTTTATGAAGTTTTAACATTTGATGTTTAATAATTAGTTCAGCTTTACTACCGAAGTAGTAAACCAGCATTTCGCCTGAGCGAGGATACTTACTTGAATATTATTTAATCACCCACTCTAAGGACTCTAACTTACATGAGAATAAGCTTTTAGTTCTTTAAATATTCTTCATTTGTATCAATGCGATTCCTTGTTCATTCATAATATTAAAAACCCACACAAGAGACTACAAACCTCTTCATCACCATTAGTCGCCCGATAATATTTGTTACTTGCGTAATTTTATTTGGCTTGACTATAAATTAATTTTCTCTGAAAAAGTTACCAAATTAAACTTCGACTGTTATTTTTAAACTTAAGCAAAAATATCAGGAGTCGAAAATCACAAAGTATTCATTCTGTAATCATGACATTCGCATAAAGAGTTAGCTGTTTTTGCTTGAACCTTATGATTTATATATTTCAGACAAGCAACAATGCCGCTTAGATATAAATACCACTTACATTACTATAATCATATTCCCAACAAAACTGTAACGCTACAGACTTTCAGCAACGCACATATACAAAAACTTATTCTAGATGAGAGAACTATAGCTGCTTACAGAACAAATCATCCCCATTTACAATAAATCCGGTTCCAATTTGCAGTAACTGCCCTCATAACGGTAATCAACGATAATGCCCTTGTCATCAACCAGCCAATAAACAGTGCAATATTTTCCTTGAACTGGGTCTGCACACTCTTTATAACCATTGGCCAATGTTTCGCATAAAATATGTCTATCTTTCCTGGCAGAACGTTTTTTGAGCTCCATTTTTTCCTGCCATGACCATCCTTTTATGTTTTCAAGATACCGAACAAAACGAGCTTCTGTCGCACAAGAGGCTAATATCAAAGATAAAACAATAAAAAATATAACTCGCAAATACATAGTTCAATCCGTTAAACATTTTTTCGGAATCAACAATAATTAAACAACTGTCAATACCCGATTGAATACATCCGAATGTTCAAAATAGTCTTTGCTGAAAATACTAGACATACAACTTAAAACAATCCTGTACCATAACAAATTACACTTCCAACTACATTTTATATGTCAATCAATAATAATTATTGTTAGAATGGCAAAGTAGACACGGGATTACATCACCCAGAAGTATGAAATTGCTTATTAAAGCTGATATTTAATCTGAAATTATTTTTCAGATAGAATTTTTTAATTAAAAATAAGAATTATGTAACTATGCGCATATTAGTGATTGACGACCACAAATTGTTTACTGACGGGTTGAAATTTTTGCTTAGGCAGCTCGCAGAGAACATAGAATTAATAATAACTAACGACTCAAAAAGCGGTTTGGCAGAAATTGAATCCAACCCGGATTTCAATCTGTTGTTACTCGATATTCACATGCCTAAATCCGATGGGCTATCAATTCTGAGATATATAAAGCAGAAGAAAATATTGATTCCCACTGTAATCATTTCTGCGACCGAAGACATCCATAGCATCCAGCTAGCTTTAAACCTCGGTGCTTTAGGATTTGTGCCTAAATCATATAATGGTACAGAGCTGCTTGATGCACTGAGAAGTGTCAATGATGGAAACCAATATATACCATTATCTGTCCTAAAAAAAATGAACCGGCTAAAAGAAGAACAATCAGAATATATTGGTGAGCAAAAGCCATATACTCAATTTGGAATCACAAAACGACAACTTGATGTCCTTGCCCTGATGGAGAAAGGATACACAAATGAGAAAATCGCGGACACACTATTTTTGTCCAAGAATACAGTCAAATCTCACGTCACCGCATTATTAGGTAGCTTGCAAGCCGAAAACAGAACGGAGTGCGTACGGCTGGGGCGAAAACACGGAATACTGAATTAGAACCCACCTCAAAATACCTGTGCTTGATGATATGTCGTCAAACTATTAAGAGACATATTCTAGTCTTTACCGATATCACCGGGTCTATTCTCTTTAATTGCAACAATAGCCATTTTCAGCTGAGCGGGCTTGACAGGTTTATGCAACAGTGGAAATCCACTTTGCTTGGTTAATTTGAGAATATCGCTCGAGGTATCTCCTGTGACTAAAACACCATTTACATGGTAATTGAGCACTTCGCGGATTCTCTTTATTGCTTCAACACCCGTCGTATTATCGCGCAACCGATAATCTGAAATAATTAAATCAATAGAACATTTAATGTGTTTAGCCAATTCAACAGCTGTTTCGATTGAATCCGCAAACAATACATCACAGCCCCACTTAGTTAAGATCAACCTCATTGACTCAAGAACCGCCTTTTCGTCATCAATGATTAAAATTGTATAGCGGCTAAAATCATCCAATTCATGTGCTGGTTTTGCTGAGGGTATTGCGATTGCTTCCAGGCTGCCTTTTGGCACCTTTAATCTAAAAAACGTACCTTTCCCGGGTTGGGATCGCAATTCGTATGAGTGACCCAAAAGTTTACAAAGACGTTTAACAATCGCTAAACCCAGGCCTAACCCTTTGGTTCTGTCACGCTCTGGATTGTGTAATTGACTGAATTCGGAAAAAACGTTATTTAGCTCTTCATTCGGGATACCGATTCCTTGGTCCAGCACATCTATAGCGATTTCCCCCTCAATAGATCTCGCTCCCACAAGGACTTTGCCATGTCTGGTATAACGGATTGAGTTCGAGATTATATTCCTTAAAACCCGGCCCAACAGCACCGTGTCAGAACGCACGACATAACTGGTCTGAACAAATTTGAGTTCCACATCATTTTGCTTGGCTAACACCCTAAATTCATTATTCAAAAGTTCAAATAATTCTTTAAGCGAACTATCTTCAATATCAACTTCCACAATGCCGGCATCCAGCCTGGATATATCAAGCAGTGAATTAAACAAATCATCCAGGGCATAAACACTTTCTTTTATATGACCTAATATTTCAGCCCGTGATTTCAAATCATCTGTAGACTCCAAGGTATCAACTAACAAACCAAGTGCGTGTAAAGGTTGCCGCAAATCGTGACTTGTGGCGGCCAGAAATTTAGATTTGGCGATATTTGCTTGCTCAGCAATTTGCTTCTCTTTTTCAACCAGCTCCTTTTCTGCTGTAATTTCGTTAATTAAATCTAAATTCTCAAATCTAAGTCTCAATGATTCAGAAATGGCTCTATGATATTGCTTAGCAAAAAGTGTGCTGGCAAGAATGTAGAACATTACAGCAGCACCGAAAGGGATAAATATTTTTCCTTCCAGAAATAATCTAACTGAAAGAGGAAAAATTGCAAAAATGATAAAACCAAAAAATGCGGGATAAAAAATTGAAATTGATGTTGCAGCACCTGCCGAAATGCCCAGAGTGAATGTAATTAAAATAACAACAGTAATCATATTATCTGAATCAAAAAACACCCATCCTGCAACACCCCACAAGCTTCCCGACAACACCACACCAATTACATAAATTATTGCCCAAAGCTGATAATCTCGGTGTTCATTTTCTGTTCTACTATAAATAGCTATGGTAAAACCACGTAGCAGGATTACCAGCGTTAGAACCGCCATCCACCACCATAAATTCTTGTCGGCTGTAATGATCCAAAGAGAAATTGCCAAAAACAGGCTGACAACAAATACACCGAGCAATGCTCCGTTACCAGTCCGGTATAAAAGCTTAATACGTTCTATGTATAACTTCTCCTGCAGTTCATAGTTATCTACTTCAATGACTGAATTTAAATGATTAGACTTAGCTGACATACTACCCGTGACATTTAACTTATGATTAAGACCATACGATAACATTAATGAATAGAAATTTTCATTGTTATTCAATCGAAATCCGGTTTTGGTTAATCGCACCCTGGAACACAAAGAAGCCGCCCAAAGGCGGCTTCTCGCAACAGCACAGAACCTCCTGTTCTATCTCATCGTCCTGATGTACTGCATCATCCTGATGCGTGCTGCTAAATGAATAATAGACAAAAACTATTCTTTTTACCTCACCCAAAAGGGTGATTTTCAAAATTGAATCGCCTATGCAGATGCTACAAAATCAAACATTACGATATATAAATAATTTTGGACTTTCCCCTGCCTCATTGAGTTATTTGAGCTATGATCTAACTGCTTTAAAATAATTACCATTGTTTCTAAAATTAAACGACACGCATTCGCTAACAACTATACGATCATCAAGGAACATAACTTGCATTCCGACATTGAACATTGGTTAAATGAAATAGGCATGAGCCAATATTCAGCAGCATTTCTAGAGAATGATATCGACATGAGCATTCTCGATCAACTGACTGAAGACGATTTGCATAAGTTAGGCGTATCACTTGGACATGGCAAAAAATTACTTAAAGCTATTGAGGTAATCAATTCTGCATCAGTAGACGCTCAGTCTGATAATTTATCTGATCATCATGCTGCACCTGAACGACGCCAAATTACAGTTATGTTTTGCGATATGGTCGACTCAACGGCCCTTTCAGTCCAGAGCGATCTTGAAGAATATCGAGAAATTCTTTCGGACTATCAATCTAAATCCACTCGTATCATTAATTCATTCGGTGGCTATATAGCACGTTATATGGGTGACGGCTTGTTAGTCTATTTCGGCTATCCTCAAGCCCATGAAGACGATCCCGAGCGGGCTATCAAGGCAGCGCTTCGAATAATCGAAGAAATTAATAATTTGCCCATTGCTTCTTCAGCACAGGTACAAGTTCGTATTGGAATCGCCACAGGTCAAGTGGTCGCCGGAGATATTGTCGGAGAAGGCGCATCCGAAGAACTGGCGGTGTTAGGTGAAACTCCAAACCTTGCCGCAAGGCTGCATGCTTTAGCAGATCCCGGCAAGATTCTTATCTCACAAGGCACTTATCGACTGATTGGACGCCTGTTCAGATGTTCAGATGCACAAGAACACCAAATTAAAGGTTTTAACCGACCGGTGAAAGTAAGACAGGTTTTGGGGCAAGGAACAAACATCAGTCGCTT
Organism: Saprospiraceae bacterium; assembly: GCA_028279185.1. Classification (GTDB taxonomy): domain Bacteria; phylum Bacteroidota; class Bacteroidia; order Chitinophagales; family Saprospiraceae; genus JANQSS01. The sequence continues at coordinate 7,188 of JANQSS010000003.1, forward strand.
CCAGGCCATACGCAATCCGGATAATACGATACTAATTGGCCGCGAATCAGAGACCATGTTGTTACAACAACGATGGCATCGTGCTACTGATTCCGAAGGTCAGGTCGTATTACTGGCCGGCGAACCGGGCATCGGCAAAAGCCGACTGGTTTATGAGTTACTGCAATATATTGGTGATACGCAACACAGTGATATTCAACTACAGTGCTCAGCCCATCACACTAATACGGCTTATTACCCCTTTATACAATACATTAATCAATCAGCAAAACTGTCGACATCTAAAGAAGCAAATAAATCCGACTTATT
>JANQSS010000030.1 GCA_028279185.1 Saprospiraceae bacterium
TCGTGCGCAGACCCTTGTGAAGTAGTAACGCTTTCTGTAGCGGTATGGGATTTTGAAGAGCATTGGCGATCGTTTCTACCTCTTTACTCGGAAAATCCAATAACTCATCCTTTATAGCTAGTGATAGATCAGGAAGTATGTTAAATATCTTTTCATTAGAAGCATATTTATTTGAGACAGTATTTGTGTAAACATTGTAATATTTTTGTTACTTATAATACAAGAATAAGTGAAAACCTTTCAATAATGCTGGAGTTAGTTCAGACGATCTTATGCTCACTGTAAATCCAGTTTTGGTCTGTGCAAAGCACTCATAGGAGTCTTGTGAAAAAGATGCGACTCCACTGTTATCTCCACCGGCTCCGATACCATCATCTTGTAAATCAGTAGAACAAGATTAACAAGTTAAATTTTCGTATACGAAAATTTCAACCTAATTTAAGGATTCATTAGGGAATGTATTAAGCTTGATGGATGGAAAAAGAGATCTCAAAGTATCGAAGCTAAATCAATCCCTTTTATGTGAGAATTAATTTAATTAAATAATATACCGTTTATGGTGTCTGGAGCTAACACAACGTTGTTGACTTGACTCTTCTTAACAGGAGTGCTAGCCTGTGTATCCGGTAATATATTGGCAGGAAATATTTTCTTGTTGAATGTTGTTGGAGTCACAACCTTATTCACTTCACGTGTGATAGGGGTGCTACATCGATGTTCAGCTACATCACTAGTCTCTGTTCAATAGGATACGTGATATGTTGAAACTGAAATTTTGTACTTGTTAATAACACAATCTAGTATCAACATTGTAACACAAAACATTTTATGAATTGTACCTTGTGTAAACAATGGTTGACTGGACTCCAATCCAATACTATTTATGTTAAGTAGTTCTTGAGATAAATCAGTTGTTAGGTCTAAATCATCTAGTTGGGCATCCTGTTGATTATCTTCTTCAGAATATGGTGCTCCATTGGAGACTGCAAGATAATCATAAATGCAATTGTCTCTATGTGATAATTGGTAACAACAAGGAATACGGATCCGTAAATATATTGTAATCAATATGGATTAAAACTTAAACATACGATGATCCAGTAACGGTCTAGGATTTCCAGTCGGAATGTCACATTTTCGCATCACAGCACCAATATCTACTAATCATCGGAAAAAGTTGTTAAATGTTAAAATTTTATTTATTATTTATAAAAATAGCCTTACCAGTTTTATCTTACATGGATTATTAAATGGTGATGTAACATACCATGCATATTATGACCCACAGGGGCAGCCATCA
>JANQSS010000033.1 GCA_028279185.1 Saprospiraceae bacterium
TTTCGTTTCTGAAGAGGGTAAAAAACCATGGTGTATCAATTAAAACAAACTAATGATAGCTTACTCAAGTATGATTCATATCTACTAGTGGTAAGATCATGCCAACTCAGCCAATAGAACTGGAATAGGTAACAAGTTAAAGAAATCAATCATGCAGTTAGCGCGAGCCTATGATTCATTAATGACCAAATATCGGGTTGCTGATAACCCGGTTGTCACTATAGTATTGTTTGGCGTTTTACTAAGGCTGTTAATCATGCCTTTTTTTGCGCATGTTGATCTGTTTTCGGAATTCAGGCGTGTTGTTTACAGTATTTCCAACGATATTTATTTCCCGCAACAAAATCGTTTAGTCACTTTTTATATCGAATATTTATTCGTATGGCTGTTTTTCCCATTTTTAGAAAATGTCGATAAGATTTTTTATCTTGAAGATATTTCCTTATCGACCTCCAATATGTCGGATTTCTATATATTCGTTAATGATACGTCTATTTTCCGGCATTTATTTATATTTAAATTGCCGTATTTGATTTGTGACGTTGTCACAATGTGGTTAATCTGGCAATTTATAGATGATAAAAAACGTGCCACCATTGCCGTGGCGATATGGGTATTTAACCCAATTACATTGTTTGCCGTTTATTTTTTTGGTCGCTATGAAGCCATTCCAATCATGTTTATTGCCGCGACCGCAGTGTTATTAAAAAAAGATAAACCTGTTTGGGCGGCAATTTGTCTGGCGCTGGCCATCAATAGCCGTGAAATTTATGTAGTTACGGCACCGATATTTATCATTGCGCTGTACGATGATGAAATGCGATTTTGGACAAATATTAAACGAATTGTACCGGCACTGATCATTCTGGCCGTTGCAGTTATCGTACCATTGGCACTGACAAAGATACTGGGTGGACAAGCTGCATTCAGCAGCAAAAATGTCTATCAGGACAGTCGTGCCAATGCGCTTTATGCAATGAGCTATCACTGGTTTTACCCGTTAGTCTTTGGCTATTTTTTATTGCTATCCAGTTTATTGACACAAACCCATAGGCGTAGTGAGTTGACCTATTTGTTTGGTTCTGGCCTGGTCATTGCGGTTTATTTTATGGTTACCGGTCATAGTGCTCACTACGTTGCCTGGTTGCTCTTGTTTCCAGTATTACTGATCAATTATGTGGCCAGATTGCGGGATATGGTCATTGCCATATTATTGTTATTTTTATTTTGGTTTGTTTACCGGTTGTTTAAAACAGATGTCAACCTGTTTACATTATTTCTGGCTGTACCATTTAATATGGAATTTGCGTTGTATAAAACGTTTCAGCAACTGTATATGGGCTGGGTTGGTGATACCAGAGCTATATTTGAATACACAAAAGTGCTCAATGCATTAAAAACGGCATTCACCGCAGTATTGGTTTTTCTGTCAATTCAGATGTATCGCTGTATTAAAACCGGAGATGATCGATGAACTCAGCAGCGATAATAGGATTAAGCTTGTTGCAGTTAGCGGGCGTGAACGACATCACCATTGATA
>JANQSS010000307.1 GCA_028279185.1 Saprospiraceae bacterium
TGATGACTAAAATGAATTCATATCGGAAATTGAATAAAAAAATTCTTGAGATGTAGGCTAAACATGCATGACAACTCATTGTTCTATTTCAAGTCTGGATTCGGGTTTCATAAAGCAATGCATCTAATCATGAACACAGACATAAATATAGAAATCTGATGCTGTCGATAGTTCTTGTCAGCATCACATCCCTTCCACAGTTGCCAACAATATTGCATCGACATCCCACCGGAAAAATATGAAATGTCACCAGTATCATCACCTACACCCTTGTTTAACCCTTTAGACCATGGCCACTTATTTCCAAGCAACATTTTGAAACATATCCTTCTTCAGGTTTAATCACTTTTAAACTTCCCGCACTGCGCAATGTCTGTACCTTGTGCGCATAGGCTTATCTTGCCCGCTGAACCACAAATATGTGCTAAATAGGTCAATAGCCGCAATAAAAACCCTGTAAATATTGTGGTGTGTAAGTTTGAAACCTTTTAAACAATTATTTTATTAGAAATAAGAAAAACACAGTTATTAATACCATATTTGTACATTTAGAAAGTTCTATTCAGTATTCGAAAAATCTCCTCTAGGAGCTGGAGCCATCTTCTGTCGAAACATATAATGTTATAAACGAAAGATGGAGTTACTGTTGACTTCTAAAGCAATAGAATTGTATTCATTCGCTTTATTTAATGTGAAGAGTCTATGTGATAGACCTCTTACTTCCAATGGAACTAAGTATCCAATATTTACACGAAATATTCCCTTATCATCCTTACGTTTTTCTAGTCTTAAATCAGGACTAAACCGTTTCTAAGGTGTTTGTATCTCACAAGGCTTTCACTTTCGAATTTATTAAATATGTTTCAGTTTAAAGAAAACTGAAGAAATTAAGAATGTAAAAATATGTTCATGGTGAGATCATGACATCATTCTGGCCCAATTGCACACGAGGAGTGTTTTTCGTCCTTCATCATGATCATTCCTTTTTCCCTCACTACCGGCATTCCTCAATTTACCCATTCTAGTAAAACTTATGGTTCATTAGTCATTTTAAAATATAATTGGAAGAAGAAAATATTTACGAGGAAGTCATACTACATACTTCAGAAAAATTCACAATTTCAGGCTTCTACTTTTATCTTAATTTTACTGCGTGGCCATTCAATCCATCGGATTGTGCGGTATTTTTTTCCTACATTGTTTGTTATTGATGACTCTGAGGTCAACCGTGTGAGTCACGTGGCTGCCGACCCTTTAAAGCTGAGCTTTTTACGTGGTACTTTTGATTTGGCGAAGTAGCTTCTGTGCAAGGAGGAAGCATTTTGGAAGATCTTCCACACATCCAACCCAGCAAATTGTAAGTATTTTTATCGTAATCTATTTCTACTTGGAAATGTTAATAGGCTATATATTATAATTTCCTAATAAGTATACACTGTAGTGTAACTTTAGAGTGTAACTTTATATCTAATTTGCTTTGAATATTGTTCAGTAATTTCCTGTTGCAGTAGGCATATCTGAAAGGGCCAAAATACTTTATCATGATTTAGAAACGTATTTATCGCAAAACTGTCTGCACATTGTACTTTACTTCTCAGAAGAAAGGTCGTTTAATTGAATGCCGCCTAATAAATAATAATTGTGGAATGTTATTCCAAGAAACATTAATCAAAGAACAACACCCTACATAAACATTGTTTCAATCATCGGCGTCTGATTCAACTTTTTTCCTTTGTTAGTACGACGCTTTCACACGGCCTGAGCAGTTCATTTCTGTATATGATGTCATTTGCTAGGAATTAACGTTCAAAACACCTAGATACCAGTAATCGAGTATTAGATATTTTAATGTGCGCCTTAGCTAATATGGGATATCGAGTCTGAGAAACTAAAACTCCATTACGTATTGAAAGTTAATCCCACACATTTACTGTGATTGCATGCATTGATTCCTTTATTGTGAAATACCAGCACATGCCCAGTGAAGGGCCAGTGTGAAGTGAACTTTGCGACCCTTCATCACCTTGGCGACTTATTTGTTTCATTAGGCTTAGGTGAATCCCAACTGGACCTTATCAACTTGTTCCTTAGGTTCATACTTGAGCACAGCGACTTTTTGGCTAGACTGACCATTCCTGTACCTAAAATGGACACAGCGACTTATTTCCCATGAAATTCATTTCTCGACCCTAAACAGAGCTAAAGTGATAACAGCGACTTCTTTGCTAGCAGCTATGGCATCTGAAACTAACGTGACCTGTGTGACAGTACCTTTAATAGTGACCATCAGAGCAATTTGTGTTTGTCGTAACATAATCATCGTTATTGACCACAAGTGGCCATTAAACAGCAAGATTCCTGACTGTTAATCACCAGCTAATCAAATAATCGAGTACACGAAGTCTCAAGTGGAAGGCAATGAGCACCCCTTCTAAATTGTGTCACTTCGAATCTATTGGCAGACCCAAACTCGTAAATACTGTCCATCGGAAGCTAGGCACCTCCTTCAACCAGTGTGCCCTCGTGCAAGTACCTTACCCTCGGGGGAGATCGGGGAAAAGTTACGAAAATTCCAGAAATATCATTGTTTACATTTGATGTAGCCACATTACTTTGAAACCGTCCTTGCACCCTAAGTAGTTAAGTGCACCCTATCTGACTTTTTTTGCA
>JANQSS010000055.1 GCA_028279185.1 Saprospiraceae bacterium
TTGGCCTTTTTGTCTTAAAGGAATGAATATATTTCATTTTAATGTCCGCATGTTACGGACTTGCTGATTGTTTTCAAAGGTATGGCATTTTTTGGGAAAAATTTGCAGCCTTCTTGTGGGAATACGTTGGTTCTGCGTTAACAACTTGTAAGCTTACCTTCGAAGTTTAGGACAATAATATTGTGTTACAAATATTTCATGAAGTCACCATTGCATGTGGTTAGTAATTGTTTAAATTATTTACAAATTTCGGAAAGTTATGACATTCAGAGTTGGGGTTCTTTTGAAAATAAGTACGTAAAAACTCGTATTGAAATACCTTTCTTCTTTGACTGCAAATTTATGGTCCTCCGCTTGGCTAAGAGCCTGTCCGCTTGTCTCCTCTTCTGCCGAATATGGTCCGTGAAGATATGTCTCAATTCGTTGTTCATTGGAATTGAATTTAAGAAATTTTTTTGCAAAACAAATTTTCGAATTCTCTCGCCGTGTTTCGGTCCTTCCATTTTTACTAGAAATGTGCAGCCGACGTAGTGCCTATGTAGGAAGGGTGACTTCATGGAAGTTTTTGTAGGCCAGTATTATTGTCATAAAGAGATAAGGTGAGGGGTGAAGGTTTAGTAACGCAGAACCAACGTGTATGCACATGACAGCTGCAAATTAGGAAATTTGCTTAATTTTTTCGCATTTTGATAATATTAAATAAAAACTTACTTGGAGGACAATTCCCAGTCCTTGTCTCTGAAAGGATAAACATTTAGATATATTGATAATAAATGATTGGAAATTTGCAATAATTTCCTTTTATGCTTGATTTTAGGGATATTAGTTTATGCGAAAATTTGGATATGTTCCAAGATTTGCGAAGGGTTGCTACGGTTAATGTTAAAACTTTGTAGAAGTTTGTTGCTACGGTAACGGTTGCTGTAGGCAGGATCCTAAATGTATTTTGCACAATTCCTGTGTTATTGTTTTGGAAATGAGGTCCTGGGCAAATTTGTAACAATTTGTGATGTTATGACAAACAATTAATAGACGGCAAGAGCACTGCCACTATATCAACAAACCAGGATTAAAACCATTGATGGTTTTGTGTTGGCCGTTTCGGGTTTGTTATTATATTTCTTAGGTCATATTTAGTGCGGATTGTGGAACACAAATTTGTAAAAATTTGCGGTTTTCTATAAGATGAATACTTACGACGTTGCATTGTCCATAACATAAGCAGGGGCTGCGGACCTGGAAATTGTGGAAAATGTTTTTTATTAAATAGTAAACAAACGCACAGGGGTTGGTGATGACTGTATTGAGTACGTACTCTTGCGCACAAGAACACAAATTGGCTTTTAGATGCCTGTCTTAAATGAAAACACTATTACCTTTTATCTTTTTGGGTCTTAAAGAAATAGATGTATTTCATTTCAATGTTCGCATGTTACGGAATTGCTGATTGCTTTGAAAGTTCGGGACTTTTTGGGCTAACATTTACAGCCTTCTTGTGAGAATATGTTGGTTCTTCGTTAAAAACAATAAGATTGTGTTAGGTATAAGTTTAATTAGATTTATCTTTTTCCTACTTCTTTAAGTAAACAATATACAATTTAATTACCTTTCTACAGCAAATGTTGAACTTATAGAGGCCGCTTGTGATGGCCCTGCAGTGGGTCTCGCAGTGGGTGGGGGACGGGGGCGCTGCAATTCGGGGAGTAAGTCCTCCGAAGAATCGGCGTCGGCCAGTATTACTACGTCGGGTTTGGAGATGGTTTTGTAGCCGCTGTAAATAATAGGTAAATGATGACTCGTAAATGATAGGTTTGCAAGTTTTACCAGTTTTAGTGTTACATTGGTGCGTTTTCGCAACTTTAGAGAGGAGGCCTCATCGCAAGTTTATCATGGATTGGGACATGATTCATTTGTTACTATTTGTAAGGTATTTAAGATTTTATGTCGTTCTTAAATTTGTGTGCCTTTACCCGAGAATACAATGTATAAAGATAGTCGCACAACGGCAATTCATATAGGAAATTTTAGAGGCTCGCGATTGTTACGATTCTTGAAAGCTTTTTGTTACAGGAGAGGTATGTTATTTTTATATAAAAGAGCATTACATGTGATGTATGTATGATGTTTAAATAAATTTGTAAATATACTTACTTCTTGTTTTTTTCCATGTTTAAATCCGTTAGAATTGCCTTTAATGGATGTCCCTTGTCTGCCTTGTACTCAGTGAGTGTTGCAATTTTGTGGGAATTCGCAAAGTAGCGTCTTTATTTTAAGTTATGGGGTCAGGGAATTTTCCAGTAGGGATGGTCACCTGCAACTAGGTGGACATGCAGGGGATTGGTCGGAATCTAGGAATGTATGTCACAAATTGTTGTCCAGGGAGGGGTGAAGGGTTGTATTAATGGTAATTATTATTTAAGTACGTTCTTTAGCGATGCGTTTAGAAAGTTAATAAGTTAAAAATATTTGACCATATTTGGATTCTGCGAATTTGTGATTATGACGTTGGATATAAGGGGGAATTCTTTCTTTGGGGTTAAGGTCGGAAAGGGGGGTAAGGTTCATATTCCGGGACAAAGAAGGGGCCATTGAGTACAGGTCAAAAAACGGCGGCAAGGATTTACGGAAGTAGGGATTTCCAGTCCTGCAGCTGTATATATTTATAGCTCTGAGCGCATAGTGTTGCCGAGTAAATGAAATTTCGCGAATTGATGATCCTAAAAAATTTCGCGGAAGTCCGGTACATGAGCGGCAAAAGAACAAAGAATTTTTAAATTTAAAATTAAAGATATTTCAGCGAATAGAGGAAAAAAAGAAATAT
>JANQSS010000131.1 GCA_028279185.1 Saprospiraceae bacterium
TCGCCATGGTTTGTATATTTTGCAAAAAAAAAAAAAAAAAAAAAAAAAAAAAAAAAAAATCGCCGTGCTGTTCTCTAGTTACGACGTATGTGGCTCATGCAGTTTTTGTCTCTAGATCTAACTACAGACAAGATGTACTGTGTGATAATAGGTAAGTGCTCGAGTATGCGCGCTAGTAAGCTAGCGTGTAGTGGCACAAATGTAACAGGTATTCAAAGCCCGCGAAATTCTCTAAAACTCAATTGAAAAGGAACGTTTAATCTTTCTCTTCAAACCCCAGAAAGCTATACTGAGTTTGTTATAGTGAACTCGAGCCCACTCAGTCCAATAAAGCACAACTTTCAACGATTACGATAAGCGATTTCGTATTGCCTAACACTACATTTGACCATAGTGAGCTACTCAAATCTTGTTTTTTTTTCATCTGAACCTATGTCTAAATACTTCTATTCCTGATGAGTGGAAAGCAGAAGATACCAACGTGATCTGAACGATGATCACAACAGCTGTTAAATATTGTCTCAAAGTTTTAATAAACACCTACATGACATTTTCAATACGGCTGAGAATAAACGATGTGCAAATACTTTCCAAAAGCTTTCGATTCCTTACCTCACCAAAAGTGACTAAGGATTGCTGGTCCCATTAGTGTGATTCAAGTCATACCTAATTGGTCGGCGTCACTTTGTTCCAATAGATCAGCAAATCAGTTCAAATCTACTGCAAGTCTTCTACTGAGTTCCCCAGGGAAGCATACCGGGCCCATCCCTATTTGCCACTCTTCTGTGTACATGTATGCGGATCATACCAAACTCATCATCTATACCGACAGCCTTGAATCCGAATGTTCGTAATGGAACCTGTCGAACAAGTGTGCGGTTATAAGCCCTCTTTATTGGGTGTCAGAGGTTGATGGGTGTTATTTTGTCATCGCGACCTAGATGTTATTGCCTCTTACGGTCCGAGCACTGCAATACGATATGCTTCACAACATAACCACCTGTACATCTCAAGAGTTCGCTCATAGTTCTCAGCTCTTAAGGGTTCAACGACGAGCTTCTAAGTACATCCTTAATGACGTTTCCTCAAGAGATTGTTAACATCAACATTACTCCCTATTTCACTCTGGTACGAGTTACAAGGGATCCCCCACTTCATTTCGTTTGTTAACTCCAGTCCGGTACAAATTCAGCCTAGACATTTCTACATCAACCGTATATCGATTTGTCGCTCTTGTTCCCTACAAACACAACTTATTTTAATATTTGACGACGATAATGTATGTTCATTGTCATTTTTTTTAGTGTATAGGATACCCTCAGCTACAATGTTTATTAGTGTGCAGGTCGATCGCACTTTCGGAAAGAGCGCAGCGTCTAGGACAATAGCGAAGATCGCACTTATATTCCAGAATCTTGCACCATTCCAGCCAGAAAATCAATATTGAAACGATTCTTGCACTCGTGGCTTACAATGAAGTGCAGCCTACTATAGAGTACACATACCAGTGCAGTTAAGTTTCTGTAATAAAGGTGCGC
>JANQSS010000146.1 GCA_028279185.1 Saprospiraceae bacterium
ACATTTACGGGTCTTCAATAGAAGTAATAAAAGTTCAAAACCTTCCATTTTCCGATTATCTGGAATGAGTGTACTAGAAAAGGAAATAAAAATCGGAAAATGGAACTAATAAAATCTACCACGAACCATTTCCTGTAGAGGTCCGTCCGTTCAAGATTAAATACTGAAAAATGTTTAAAATCTAAAATATAAAATATACACACATAAAACGGTCGATATTTAGCAGTCACTTAACATTGGCGCCTAACTTAGTGGAACCTTTATCATCATTGTCATCCTTACCGTCATCATCCTTCTTACGTCTTTTTCTTTCCTGGAGGTTTTTGAAGCAAACGTGCGACTCGTACATATCAATGTTTCGATGGCGGAAGCGACATTTAGGGCAAGGACCATACTTGATGCCTAAGTGAGCATTTAAGTGTGAGTCACAACCACCAGAGCTTCCAAACACTTCCCCACAGTTTTCGTACGGACAAACATACTTACGCTTCCCTTGAATGACGGTGCTTTTAATAGGGTACTTGTCCGTGCCGACCCTCGCACGTCTGGGCGCGTATGGCCCTGATGCTACTGGCAAAGGCGACACGTATGCAATCTAAAATTAAAGACATAATCACTTGGTGTGGTTACGTACTATGAGAATGGTAACATGATTAAAAATAAATCAAATTACTAAAATAAAAATTATTATTATTACATTTCCTGAGTGTGCAATGTACGATGCCTCTTTGCCCATTGATGGGAGTTCAACATTCTGGTCGTCATCATCCTGTGTGATGTCTATTACTTCGATGTCTTTATCCTGAAATCACAAACAAACACAGTCAAAATGAGTACATGAGTAGTCAATGTCAGTGCTGGTAGACATAGTTGTGTGTTAGGTGAAAATATAATTGAAGGTACAACATTACCATTTTCGAGGGTTTAGGTGGACGACGACTTGGTGCGGTAGGAGGGGGTAACATTAACGTCTTGTCCTTTAACATGGGATCTGAAGGCTCCCTTTTAACGGTAACTCTTCCAATATCGTGTAACTGAAAACACAGATGAAAATACATTTACCATTATGAGAATGTTCGATTTCCGATTAATTTGTTAGTTAGTATCCGTTTGGCAGACAAAATATCGAAAATCGTAAATATATGTACCTGGCTGGAGTCGGCACATGACGGTACAGTAGTTGCGACACTTTGACGTACTGAAACGGCACTGGCCTGTAATTGAACATAAATTTCTCAAACTATGGAATGCACAGATTACATGCACCAAATACATTTACAATTGTGTGTTATGGACTTGTTCTAATTTCGATCTTTAATGTTTCTGGTACTAAGATAGGTGAAAACAATAGAAAATCGTGAAAATGCCTGTATAAATGCATGAATAAGTACCCGCTACTGTAAATGTTTATAGTTACCTGTGTCTGTGTCCACGTCGGAGCAGGGAGAGCAAGTGTCATGGGTACAGAAATGTCGTCTACAACAACCTCTTCATCGGTCGATTGCCTTTCAACCCGCGTGGGAGTAGGAAACTGAGTGGTCTGCATTGCGGCTGTTCGAGCGCTTTCTCGTGTTGTAGAGTGGGATCTATCCGAAGACGTGTCGGTTGCACTAGCTGATGACTGGGATGACTCATTAATATCTATATCGAAATCTATGTCCCGCAGGTTAGACAA
>JANQSS010000159.1 GCA_028279185.1 Saprospiraceae bacterium
TAGATGCCTGGCGACTATATGGCTACGCAACGCTGAAACCGGGGATTTTTAGGTGTCCACATTCACCTCCAGTTTTCGCTTAGCAACCTCATCACCTCACCCTTTCAACCGCTCGCTTAGAAAGCCATGAATTTCTTCATACGTCATATTGACACCCGCAATTTGACCGTCAGGTGTGATCAAATACTTAGTTGGAATCTCATTCACACCGTAGAGCCCCCCAATCTCACTTTTCATACGATTGAAGTCGGCATGGTGATATGGCCACCGAAGCTTGTCCTTAGCAATAGCGGCCTTCCATCGACTCTCTTTCATCTCTAATCCTATACTCACGATTTCAAAGTTCTTTGCACCCTTAAAACGCTTCCCATTGAATTCGTCATACAACTTCACCAGGTTTGGATTGTCAGCTCGACAGGGACCACACCAGCTTCCCCAAAAATCGAGTAATACGAAGTTGCCCTTTAAATCATATAACTCCATCTTTCGACCGTCGATCAGTTCCATCGTAAAATTTGGGGCGACCTCGCCATTGATATACTTTGGTTTGAAGTACATGTAACGACCCAGCCATACCAAACCCACTAATACTAATAGAGCGGGAAAAATATATTTTTTCATATCAGCCTTCTATTTACTACCAAGGAACATAGCACCGCGCATTTCGTTCATTCAGGTGAAGTACCTGGAGAATATAAATGAAGTGAAACGGTCTTAGACTTGCTTCGGTTTTCCATTTCATGCCGGCCATATGCATTACACATATAAACGGCTTGTCCTGCCTCATGACAAAATGCTTGTGATTCACCTTCTATGCTGCTTCGAATTTCCGTGAGTTCGCCGTGTAGCACTTTGACTAAACAGCCATTCGCCGGATGATCGTGTACATCAGTTTTCTGGGAAGGGCTCCATCCGATTATTACCAATTCGAACGCCTCTTCGACGTGAAGTACTTTTCTGCAATATTTATACGCATTAAAGCACACATAATCGCGCCATTCTTCAAAAACCAATGATTCAAATATGGGTTTGAATGCTTCCAAATTCTCAGTAGCATGATCGTAGCAAAATGTCTTACATTTTTCAATTAGCATTGCGAGGGTTGGTTTTGTCGTCGACATCATATGTGATCCATTTTAAACCTTCGGATTAAAAATCTGTTACCGATCAAACAACAATATTATGCATAAAATTCAATCGATCTGGCAAAGTAAAATGGCATTTGATAATACGGTTGGTAATCACGTCGTACGGACGGACACGACTGCACCGCTCGGTGATGATACGGGAGCAAGCCCAAAACGTTTGTTGTTAGCGGGATTAGCTGGGTGTAGTGGAATCGATGTGGTATCAATCCTGGATAAAATGCGCGTAAAATTTGATGAATTCACGATAGATGTGGAGGCTGATTTGACTGAGGAGCATCCAAAAGTGTATTCGCACATACGCATGAAATACCGCATGAAAGGGTCAAAACTGAAGCGTGAAAAAATAGAACGCGCGGTTTCCCTATCACATGAAAAATATTGTGGTGTGTCGGCTATGCTCGCCAAAAATTGTCCGATTGATTATGAAATTGAATTGATGGAGGTGTAGTTACTATTAATTATTTCAGATATTAAAAGATCATATTGTAAACCAGTCAATACTTGTTTCAATAAAATTTGACCTGCCCATTCTATTACTTAAAAATGGGAATAGTTGCCGGCTTTAAATTAATGTATTACTTGACAATTGTCATATGTCAGGCTAAGTTTTCTACATCATGCCAATCGTGCTTTACTTTTTATCATTGACATCAAACCCGACTGGCCCGCCGGTAAGAGTTGCAAAATCTGTTCGACAGGCAGCGAAAATGCTAATCTTCCTAAGGTAATTTAAAATGCGGATTATAAATCAAGCCAATAATATTTCCCCAGGGGTCTTTTACACTAGCGACAATAATGTCATCACCAACCTCCATCGGTTCTTCGAACATGGTTGCACCGATATCAACGAGCTTTTTACAGGACGACTTGACATCTTCGACACCCCAATAGGAAAAGACATTTTCACCGACTGGCACAGATTGTCCTTCATAGGGGTGCAGTCCCAGTTCGTACCCGGCAATATTATAGCCGACATAAAAAGGTTCGTCGAAATAAGGTGTAGTGTCAAAGGCTTTGTTGTACCAGGCCTTTGCCGCTAGCAAATCAGGAACTTTATAAATTGTTGTGCGAAGTCCGAGCATAGTAAATAATAATTATAAAAATGGCCACCCTTAAACGAAGTAAAAAGGCAGCCACTTTGTTTTCATTTTCAGAGCTTCCGCTACGGCAGTACTGTAATGCTAACCGTACGTTCGCGTGTCAATCCATTTTCATTGATAACGCGCGCGCCTACTTCATATTCACTCGTGTCAGAAACAGCAGGTGCAATGTAAGTCATGATTAATTGCTCATCCTGCGTTTCCGCATTGAAATTAAACGTATACGGATAGGTATCCACGATTGTAAAATCAGCTGCTCCTTCCGCTTTTTCAATCAAAGCTGTTTCACGAATTGGGTCCAGTGACCAATACCGCATGTCCAACTCAATAGAGCCTCCCGAAGAAACAGTTGTTGAGCTGGCAGTCAATGTTCCAATAACAGGAAAATGGTTCCCCTCCGTCGTCGTATTGTCACCTAACCAGTCCGGCTCATCATGGCAGGCTGTGATCAGAACAGTCAATATTAATGCGATAAAATATATATTTTTCATTTTTCTCATTTTATTAAATTAATTATTGATCACGCCACATTTGCTGATCATATGGTTTTTGTGACGCAGCTACGGCAGCTCCATTTCGATTTAATTCATCCGCCGGATATTCTGCACGCTGAGCAGGTCCATTAAAAATAGTCGGATCGGGTATTTCAAATCCCGTGAAATTGGCGTATCCTATTCGTCGCATATCAACCCATGCTTCCGGGTTTAAAAACAGCGCAATATATTTCTGCTCCATAATATCTGCTAAGGTCAAATTTGCAGCACCCACGCCCACGTCCGGGTCGTCTATATATGCCTGTGCAGCAACAGGGTCTACACCCAACTTGGACATGTGTGCGGTAATTCCTTCTAAGTAGGCATCATATGCTCGTGCCTGATCAGTACCCAGAGCCGCTTCCGCCTCGATGAATTTAACCTCTGCATATGTAACCATCGGAACAGGTGCATTCGCAGTGGAATACCAATTTTCCTCTTCAAAATCTACGTTGTTACTTGGTGCATTTTCATCAAATGATTTTATTCCGATTGCCAATGTACTACCATCATTATCTGTAATAATCGGTAAACGCGGATCAACCGCATCGATCAGTACACCATTGATATGGTCGATAAAATATGACCCAAAGGATTGGCTCAAATTACCCGTATTGTTTGCCAAAGCTATATCCGTATGCCAAGGATTTAAATTTACCTCGTTGTACATAATTTCGAAATCGTCTCCACTATCTGAAAATGCACTATTTACATCAGTCAATATTGTTCCTACACCATTTTTATTAATTAAATGTAGTTGATACCGCGCCTTCAACGCATAGGCCAGTTTTGTCCATTTAGCCAAATCCCCGCCATACGCCAAATCATCACTACTAGAGGGCGATAAAAATGACTCTGTTGCACCTAAATCCGTAATGGCATCATTTAATAAGGCTACTATTTCGGCATACACACTTTGCTGTGCATCGTAGCTTGGTTTTAAATTCTCAGAACCGTTGAAAGCCTGTGAATATGGGACATCTTCCCAGGTATCCGTCGCTAGACCTAAGTTGAATGCGAGTAAAACGCCGGCCACCCCAGCATAATGTGGAGAATTTTGTTCGCGTGCATTATTTAATATTTGTTGTGCATTGCTCAGATTTCGTAAGTAAATGGTCGACCAGGAGCCACCCAAACTAATTTCATCCGGATAACCAAAATATGAGCCCAAGTGTTGGGTAATTTGGCCAACCGATTTTTCCAGGCTTACATGTACGCGACTCGTGCCTTCAATGACAGGAGGTAGTTGTGCTGAAAGTGAAACTTCGGTCACCCGATTTGGATCAGCATTGACATCCAGAAAGTCATCGCAGGAAACCAAGCCGAAAACCAACATGAATGATAGAAAATAAAATATATTTTTCATTGTGCTTTTCTTTTAAAATGATAAGTTTAATGTGGCCATATACGTTTTCACACCTGGAGTTTGTAGTCCTGTAAATCCGTATACATTACTCCCAGCACCTAAATAATTTGTTTCCGGGTCATAACCACGAAATGGTGTATTGATATATAAATTATTTCCGGAAAGCGTCACTTTAACTCCTTGAATAAAATTATTGTCAAACAAATGACCCGGTAAATCATATGACAAAGCAACACGGCGTAGTCTAAACCACGATGCATCTTCTAAGATGACGTCCGTCGCTCGATTGTATCGTGTCGAACTGCGGTACAATGATTCACCGGTAATTTCTACGGCCTGCGTGTTGGGGCTGAATGTGCCATCTCCGTTGTCTACAACACCTTTAAAGACGACTTCTTCGTATCGACGCTCCGTCATTCCCATTACACCATTTCGGATGCTGTTTCGAAGTCCCATGTCATACACATCGCCTCCTTCGCGCCACTCAAGCAAAAATGAAAGTGCAAGCCCCTTATATCGGAATGTATTCTCCAGACCTGCCGTCCAATCCGGTAATGCATTTCCAGCCAGCACAACAGAATCCGTATTTACGATTGGAAATCCGTTACTGCCAATGATGAGTTGACCATCAGGGCTCTTTCTATGGTTAAAGCCATACAAGTCGCCAACTTTTCCTCCTGGAACTAATTTATTTACGATGTTTCCAAATCCTCCGGTAAAGAATTCAATTTCATCAATACCCTCCGCAATGGATATTACTTTGCCCTCATTCGTCGAGAAATTAACTGAGGCATCCCAACCGAAGTCTGCTTTTCTGACCGGTGTTACATTTAATAAAACTTCGATACCGGTATTTTCTATTTCTCCAGCATTTGTAACAAAGCGTGAAAGCCCAGTCGCATTACTTACCGGTACGCGAATAATCTGGTCTTTACTATTTTGTTTGTAGTATGTAAAGTCAATTCCGACACGGTTGCTTAAAAATCGTGCATCAAATCCAAATTCTATTCCTGTAGTTGTTTCTGGTTTTAAGTTTTCATCACCAGCAGTTGAACTTTGGGTAAATCCATTAATTCCATCGAATGGAAAATTAGATGCGCTTACGTATGTAGCACCAATTAAATGTGGCGGTGCGTCTTTTGCCACCTGTGCCCATGATCCGCGTAGTTTTAGAAAATCAAGTGGTCCTAAATCCGTCAATTCACTAGGAATAAATGAAACCGATACAGATGGATAGAAAAACGATCTGTTTTCTTTGGGTAATGACGATGACCAGTCATTTCGACCTGTAATATCAAGGTATAAATAGTCCTTATAGGCTAAATTTACGAGACCCATCAAACCAACGATGCGCTTCTTTGAATCGTTTTTCGAAGCGAAAATATTTGACGTATTTGATAAGTCATAGAAATCAGGAAGTGTGAAATTTTCACCGCGTGTATTTGTCACATCGGTGGTAATCGATGACACATTGTGCCCTACAGTAAACGAACCGGATAAGTCATCCGTCAAATTCTTTGACGCTTTCAAGAAAAGCAGTGTATTTATTTCATTGAAGTTCACATCTTCTTCAATAATAAATCCGCCAGTCTGTGATGAAACGTCAAGGCCAGGTGGGACGATACGCTGACGTGTATCATTATAATAATCACTACCCACTTTGAAATCCGCCTCGAGCCAATTATTAAATCTATAATTAAATCCGACATTTCCGAAAAACCGATTTACATCATCCGTAAGTGTACTAAACTCTGCGAGGTATCGTGGATTGTCAATTATTCCGTCCGAATAATCTTTTTGCGTGCCATCCGCATTAATGTAGTCATTAATATCAAATGATGTGGGATGATAGCTGAGTGAACTCATGATGGATTTATCCCCTGAGTGTGGTTTATTTCCACCAGAATTTGAATACGATACCGAACCATTAATTGTCAATTTGCTTGATGCATTTAATTGTCCTCCTAATTTTACATTAAATCGATCCCAGTCTGAAAATGGAATGATGCCTTCTTGCTTTGTATACCCAATTGACGTGATGTACTGAGCTGCTTCCGTTCCGCCAGAAATGCTCAAGGATATGTCCGCGTTGTTTCCCGTCACAAACAAATCTTCGATTGGATCAAAAACGGGTGTAACGCCGTCGTATACTTTTGGGCCAAAAGATTGGAAGCGAAGTGGGTTACCATTACTTCGAAATCTTAGGCGACCGAAACGCCCTTCACGATACACCGTTTGGTAGTCCGGTGCTTTCGCTATGTCAGATATGCCGTAGCTCGTATTCAAATTAATACGCGGCTTGCCTGCCTCTCCTTGCTTTGTTGTAATAACGACGACACCGTTAGCTCCTCTTAGCCCATATAGAGCCGTTGCAGAAGCCCCTTTTAGAACATTTAAAGTAGCAATGTCCGCCGAATTGATATCGGCCAGGCGATTTGTAAAACTAGCTTGCTCGCTATCGGCAGGTGAATTTGAACCGCTACTTGGAAGCTGATTTCCCGCAATTGTTTGGTTGCTTATAGGTATACCATCCACGACGATGAGCGGTTGATTAGATCCGCTTGGGTCGAGTGATGTGATACCGCGAATTAGAATATTCGATCCAGCTCCAGGAGCTCCACTCGACGAGTTAATTAACACACCAGCCATCTTACCTTGTAGGGCATTTGTAATATTTGGTTCGAGTGTAGCGGCTAACTCATCCCCATCTAATTCTTGCACAGCATATCCCAAGGCTTTCTTTTCGCGTGAAATTCCCAGGGCCGTAACGACCATTTCATCGAGCACGGTGCCCGAACCCAATGTGACATCCACAACAGATTGATCACCGATCTCAATTTCCTGAGAAGCATAGCCCACATACGATATCAATAGTACATCCCCCGGGCTTGCCGATATACTATATGTGCCATCGAAATCAGTCACCGTACCTGTCGTCGTTCCTTTTACGACTACATTAGCACCGATGAGCGGATCTCCACCATCTGCATCTGATATCGTACCCGTGATTGTGCGCTGTTGCGCAAGTACGACTACAGAGGCGAGCAACAGGAGAAAAACCGAAAGTACACTCTTGTTCATAACATGTAGTTTTGTTGTTAATTTGGTAATTATTTGGTGAATATACATATAACATTTTCATAATACAAAACGAGAAAAGACTCGAAATGGCTTCCTTTAAATGCCTTTTTATGAGCAAGTCTTGCAACAATGATTCAATTTTAAGCTGATGAAAATCTTCTGTTCAGAATTTAACAAGAACTACGAAACATACACCTTTGGTTACGCCATCTATGCCTTATTGGATCCAGAGGACAGGCTGTCCAAAGCATATGAAAATGGCTTCTTGCCCTATGCTGGTGAAAGCGAATACAGCCATAATGAAACTCAGGAAATATATTATCGTGCACGTAGTCTTCGCATAAACCTAAGTTGTTTTGCTACTTCCTCCGAAAATAGGCGTGTATTAAAAAAATCCGAACCCTTCGCTGTTTCTTGTGCGGTCTATCGTCGCAGTGAATTTAAAGCAGACGATTCATTCAAGGCGTTTTGTCAAAAATATGCCTCTGAACGATTCAAATCCGGACATATGAATGATGCCAGGTGGGCCTATATATTAAAACGCCGGTGCGGAAGCCACGTATTTCAATTTGGCATCGGCTCTGATCAAAAAACACTGGGTTATGTATTGGCTGGTATAGATGAATTCTCTGTCCATTATTGGTTTTCATTTTTTAATCTGGATTACTTAACTGAATTTCCGGTTGGAAAACTGATGATGCATTCCGTCATCAATTGGGCCAATGAAAACAACAAAAAAAATGTCTACTTGGGTACATGTTATGGAAGTGGCTCGCTTTATAAAGTTCGGGATTTTAAGGGGGCAGAATTTTATGATGGAAAAGGGTGGAACGCAGATGCAAAATTATTGAAGCAACTATGTAAGCGAGACGATGATGTGATGGATCGGGACTTTTATAAATTGAACTTGCGAAATTGAATTTTCGAGAAAATTCATAATTATTTTCGAGAAAGTAAATGACATTCAACCCGGGGAGTATAATTATTTGCCTATCAAACATCTGAGCACGTCAAGCCTTTGCCTATATTCCAAACAAAACCGTTAGGTTTGTTGCAAATACACCTTTCAAAAATTACTTGCTCAAAAGAAACCTTGCAAGTTGTCCATTGATTTCAGGCTTGATTTTTGTGCATCACATGTCATAAACACTCTACCTCGATATATTTCCGAAACCCCAAAGATTGGGGCATTGTGTTTAAATAGAATCGAATCTATTCCATCATTAATAACCCGCGCCCGGGTGTGTAAGGCGCACCGGCCTCTTCCAGCATTTCTTCAAGTACCGGGAGTGATTTCTCCGCCAATTCTTTAATTGCACTCCGTATTATGTCATACTCCTCTTTTGCAATGCGATAACTATCTCGGTGTGTTTGAGTTGGCGTAGACGTCGTATTTTTTTGTTCATAATTAATCATTCCGATTCGTCCGGATGGCGACGGGATTTGATCGATGTCCAGTCGATTTTTTTCTCCGTCACCGTTTAATTGCCGACGTAGTTCTTTCAATTTAATGGATAATTCATTTGCTTTTGCAATTAAATCAGGTGTAGGCTGCTCTGTATGTTTAATCGCTTCCTTGATATGGCGCAGCTTATTTCCTATTTCGCCCAATACATGGTTTGCACCTTGAATTGACCGTGTCAATTCGCTAACACGTCGCTGAAAAGCTACTTTTTCCAACCGGTTTTCGGCAGGTAAAACAGTATTATCGAGTGCACGTACATTGAATGTCATGGACTCGCCCACTTTCGCATATACACCGTCAATAAACTCTTCCATTTCAACCGAATATTGTCCTGGTGAAACCAACGTCCCCGAAGGAGGTAGATTCCATGGGTTATAAAACGAAGAGCGATTTAAATTCACCGGGGCCTTCGAACTAAATCGTAAATCCCAACTAAATCGTTGCAATCCTTTTCCAATATCACGTGTATATTTCCGTACAATGTCACCTTTGTCATTTCTTATTGTAAATAACAGGTGCGGTTTAATTTCATCAACCTCAGATCGAAGTTCTTCATACGTCGGATATCGTACCGAAATATTGTCTTTTGATAATTTTTTTTCCTCTTCTCGTCGAACGTCTTTCTTAGTTTTCACCTCATCCCGGTAGTAATACGTAATCAGAGCTTCGGAACTTAGATTCTCTCCCGTATAAAAATTGTCACCTTGAAAGGCTTTTCCAGGCAGACCAAGTGGTTGTGCTTTTTCAAACAGTAAGGCATCGCGGATGGACAACAACTGTGATTTTGAATCTTTCGTAATTGTACGTAAACTCGAATAATCATCTAATACATAAAATCCGCGGCCAAATGTTCCAAGAACGATATCGTTTTCTCGTCGCTGTATTGCAATATCACGTACCGCTATAGTGGGCACACCTGTTTTTAACTGCCGCCAATTGTTCCCTCCGCTATTTGAATAAAAAATACCAAACTCGGTTCCACAAAAAAGCAAATTCGGATCAACGTGATCTTCTTCGATGGCATAAACACTTCCGCGCTCAGGTAAATCATTAGAAATTTTAGTCCACGTCAATCCCTTATTATTAGATTTAAAAAGATAGGGCTTAAAATCACCGTATTTGTGGTGATTAATAGCCACATACATTACATTTTCGTCGTGTTGTGATGTATAAACAGCATTGATATACGACCGACTTGGTGCGCCGGAAATATTATCTATTTTCCGCCAATCTGTACCGCTATTTTCTGAAATATGAATGAGTCCGTCATCCGAACCCGCCATTAATAAATTCGGATTAATTGTAGACTCAGAAAAAGCAACAAGTGTTCCATAAGGAGATGTTGATCTGTTTTTGGCGACAGCTTCCATACTCCAAACCCGATCCATTATTTTCAATTCGTTTCGATTTAATTGTCTCGTTAGATCATCGCTGATTACCTCCCAACTGTTTCCATAATCATCGCTTCGAAACACCTTATTTGCAGCAAAATAGACACGCCCTTTTTTATGAGGACTGGCAACGAGCGGGGCATCCCAATTCCACCTATATGCATTTTCCCCTTTACGTGCTGTTGGCTGAATACCCACTTCTTCGCCACTTTTACGATCATAGCGTACAAGCACACCATATTGGGATTGTGCATAGACTATATCCGGGTTTTCCGGGTCCACTTGAGATTCAAATCCATCACCTCCGTGCGTAATAAACCAATCTGAATTCAATATGCCGTGGGATGTATTTGTGCGCGCCGGGCCACCCATGCTAAAATTATCTTGCGTACCACCATATATATAGTAAAACGGTTCATCATTGTCCACTGACACCTTATAAAATTGTGTGATGGGCAAATTTGCTTTGAACTGCCAGGTTTTTGCTGCATCAAAAGTTTCATAAATTCCACCGTCGCAACCAAGTAGCCAATGATTATTATTATTCGGATAAATATGCATACAATGGTTGTCTACGTGTTTCGTTTTTTCTCCTGTCCGTTGAAAAGTTTTTCCGCCATCTCGAGAAACGTGAAGCCATGTATCCATTCCATATATCGTATTCTTATCCACGGGATCAGCAACTATTTCCTGGTAGTAATTACCGCTTGTGACATAACTTCCTCGTTTGTGCCAGCTCGCGCCTCGATTTGTTGATCGATAAAACCCACTTTTCCCCTGCGCGGCTTCAACAATTGCGTAAATTATTTCGGGGTCAGCCGGTGATATTGCCAATCCAATACGTCCAAGGTCAACTGATGGTAAGCCTTTATTTATTTTTTTCCAAGATTTTCCGCCATCCGTTGTCTTATGAATTCCGGACCCTGGGCCCCCTCCAAGGTATGTAAATACGTGGCGAGCTCGTTGAAATGCGGCGGCATATAATACATCCGGATTTCGTGGATCTATAATTAAATCGGTAACCCCAGTATGTTCATCAATTGACAAAACGACCTCCCATGTTTCGCCTCCATCAGTTGTTTTATATACACCTCTGTCGCCGCCTTTATTCCATAATGGGCCAATAGCCGCCACCCAAACAATATTTGAATTTTCCGGATGAACTATAATTTTACCAATATGCTCCGAATTTTCGAGTCCCATTTTCTTCCAGGAGGATCCACCATCAAGCGATTTATAAATACCATCACCATAGGCCACACTTCTTTGGTTATTATTTTCACCGGTTCCAACCCAAATTATGTTGTGGTTGTTTGGATCCATTGTAATGCATCCGATGGAATAAGACCCTTGTCCATCAAATATTGGTTTAAATGTCGTGCCATTGTTTGTTGTTTTCCATACACCTCCAGAAGCCGTGGCTACGTAATATTCGAAAGGGTTATCCGGGTTCATTGCAAAATCAGATATTCGCCCTGATGTAAAAGCCGGACCAACGCAACGGAACTTAAGTCCGGCTAAATTAATTTTCTCCTCTTTTTTATCCGGCTCTCCTTTTTTATCTTTTTTCGATTTTTGAGCATTTAAAGCTATGGCCCCGCAAAGCACCAGTATGGTTATAATATAGATCTGTTTCATACGATTAAAATTAGGTTGCGGAAGATACAAAGAGTTGTGAAACTTGGGCAGGTTCCGTATCAACTCATATGTACTGGACGGAAAGATCTGGGTCGTAGAAAGTCAAGTAATAAAATCAATCAACTGTTCAATTCAACTATTATCATTCTTTAACCTCGGTGACAAACTGACTTAGCAGGAGCATCATGTTCTTCCAAGCCTTTGTTCGGTTAACCATGTCCAATGGTATTTGATCAAACGTTTGAGTTAGCGTCAACTTGGTGACACTATTATCAACTTTCTCAAGCGTAATGGAAACTACACTTGAAGGAGGTGCCTTGTTCAAACCAACGTAGTCAAAGCTGTAGACGATCTTATTTGGTTTCAAAATTTCCAAATAGATTCCCTGGATATAAAAAATATCATCATTCGGTTTTTGCAACTTGATTTGATACTTCCCTCCCACGGCAATTTTGTTTTGCACTTTCACGACTTTAATTTGTTTAGGACCAAACCAAAGTGCAATGAGGTCTGGTTCAATCAGCCATTTAAACAATGTATTGACCGGACACTTAAAAAGGCGACGAACGATGACACTATTCTGATCCGGATTCGTCATATTGTTGTTGATTTATTAGCTCTTCCAAGTTATTGAAAGAGTCGTTCCAAAAATTAGCATGAAAAGATATCCATGCCGTAGCCTTAATTAGTGGTTGACGATTTAGTGATAATTCACGGTATTTTCCCCGTTTGATCTTTCTTACCAGATCTGCATTTTCTAAAATTTTTATGTGCTTACTGACTGCCTGAAATGAAATGGAAAAATTCTCAGATAATTCCAATAATGTGGAATTTTCAACATGTAAATGTTCGATTATTTTTCTTCGGCTGGGATCAGCGAGTGCTGAAAATATCTTTTCCACTATACGTCAAATTAAATCGAAACCTGCGTCTACCAGCATCAATGTCGTTTGTTTAGGCGGTTTTAATGGCTTGCTTGCTTTCAATGCTTTTCTAAACTCAATAAACTCCTCTAAGTCGTTTAGCTTGGACATCGTCTCTTCATCCTTGGCCATATTGATGTGAACAAACGTATTATCTTCTGAGCCATCAGTGAATGAAGCGTATTTCATCCCCTCAATCGGGTTAGCTCTTAAGGCTTCCATTACCCTTTTAATATTATTTTTATTTTCCTCAATAAAATTCGGGTTGACAGTATATTGGACTTTAACTGCTTTCATGAATGAATTTTTTTTCAACAAATAACGCTTGCCAGGCCTAAAGATAATGCAAAATATTACATTCAACCAAATAGTTGAATGTAATATTTTGAAACAGAGGGGAATCAAGGAGAGCACAACCCTATGAACAATTGACTACCTTATGTATTTTAAGATGTATTACCATTCAAAATCAAAAACCAAATCTAATGGCTTTAACTGAATCAAATATGCTGTCTTTGGGTATTGATGCTCCCAGTTTTACACTACCTGACACAGTTAGTGGTAAGGCTATCTCGTTGCATGATGGGAATGAATACGCCGGTACGCTCATCATGTTTATTTGTAACCACTGTCCATTCGTTGTGCACGTTAACGCTGAATTAGTACGACTTGCGAATGATTTTGCGACCAAGGACATTCGTGTTGTCGCGATTAGCTCAAACGATGTAATACATTACCCGCAAGATGGACCAGATAAAATGAAGACACATGCTGAACGCGAAGGCTACCCTTTTCCTTATTTGTACGATGAGAGCCAGGAAGTAGCGAAAGCATACGATGCCGCCTGCACTCCGGATTTTTACTTGTTTGACAAACATTTAAAACTATATTATCGCGGTCGCCTCGACGCTAGTCGTCCGGGAAATGGCATACCTGTTGACGGAAGTGACATGCGTCAAGCCGCAAATGACATGTTGGCGGGAACAGAGGCGAACCCCGTGCAATACCCAAGTGCAGGTTGTAATATTAAATGGAAATAATTGTGTGTTAAGCGGTGCCTTTCGCGGTTCTTCTTATTGCCACGGATTACACCAAGGAAAACGAAGAAATATAAAACAAAAATCTTCGTGCTTATCTGTGTCCTCTACGGCTTGTTATTTTTTGCCATGGATTAGACAAATGGACATTGACTGCGATAAACAAATTAGTGTTAATTCGTTAAGAAAGCATCAAAAAAAAACTGATTTATGAATAAAATAAAACTTACGAATTGGAGTGCCCTGGAAGACCGACAACCGAAACATTTCTTAATTAATGGTCTGGATTTAGTTGCAATCCGATTCGACGATAATATTTCAGTTTTATATGGTCGGTGTCTGCACAGAGGCGCACTTATGGGTGATGGATATATCGACGGTGATAATATTATTTGCGGTCTGCACAATTGGGACTATCGCATCGACACGGGTGTAAGCGAATACAACAATGATGAAGTGCTGCACAAATTTTATGCTGAGGTTGAGTCTGATATTATTTACATCGATGCTGATGAAATTGCAGCATATTTGGATGAACACCCTCAGCCCTTTAATCGCGATAACTATCTGGGCCAATATGCAGACACACACCCTGAAAGCACAGAACCCTATACGTCATACATTAAATCTCTTGCTCAAAATGGATTAACGAAATACGGACACCATGGGCCATCTGCTTCTATGGGTGTTGATCGCAATACCCTTCCAAAATGGGAAAGTATCCAGTTCTTACCGGCACAATTAGCTTCTCGACCGTTGCTTGATCATGAAGACGTCAGGACCGAAGTTATAATTGGTCAAAATGCAAAAAGACCATTGAAACTTGCTATCCCTCTTTTTGTATCTGATATGAGCTTTGGTGCACTATCACGAGAAGCTAAAATCGCCCTGGCAAAAGGCGCCGAAATGTCTGGTACCGGTATTTGCAGTGGCGAGGGTGGAATGCTTCCGCAGGAACAGGAAAATAATAGCCGATATTTCTATGAATTGGCATCGGGTAGATTTGGGTTTTCTTGGGACAAGGTCAAAAAAGCCCAGGCTTTTCATTTCAAAGGTGGTCAGGGCGCAAAAACAGGAACGGGTGGACACTTGCCGGGTAATAAGGTTACAGAAGAAATTGCCGCCGTCCGTGGATTAAAACCGGGCCAGGCCGCAATATCACCTGCGGCATTTCCGGATTTATTTTCTGTTACTGACTTTAAGGAAGTAGCAGAAGAAGTGCGCGAGCGAACCGGTGGTATTCCCGTAGGATTTAAAATAGCGGCAAGCCATATTGAAGAAGATATAGATTTTGCTCTTGATGTCGGCGTTGATTACATCATTTTAGATGGCCGAGGGGGTGGCACGGGTTCGGCCCCCACCATATTGCGGGACAATATTAATGTTCCGACTATTCCGGCTCTAGCCAGGGCAAGGCGGCATTTAGATGCGCGTGACGTGGCCCACGTCGCGTTAATCATCACCGGTGGTCTGCGCGTCCCGGAAGATTTCTCCAAAGCACTGATGCTAGGCGCCGACGCCGTTGCCATTTCCAACTCTGCCCTACAGGCCATAGGTTGCCTTGGCATGCGCGCATGCGGAAGTAATAATTGTCCGGTTGGGATAGCAACACAAAAGAATCATTTACGGGAACGCCTCGTCATAGAAGCTTCTGCTCAACAGTTGAATAACTTTTTACTCGCTTCCAATGATTTAATTAAAGTTGTCGCACGTGCTTGCGGATATGATGATATTTCTAAATTTAATCACGGCGATTTGTCTACATTTGACATTGACATGCATCGGCTAACGGGGATTTCTTATGCTGGAGTAAATCCTTAATGAATATAATGGAAGAAGTTGTTCAATATATCCTTCAGTTTACAGGGATTTACCTGGCTTTAGGGGCTTTATTCTCCCTCGTTTTTTATTTTAAAGGCTTGAAGCACATAGACGCCATTGGTCACAACGGAAGCTTATTCTTTAAACTATTGATTTTGCCTGGTCTTGTGATGCTATGGCCCATTTTTTTAATTAAATGGATTAGCGCGCGATGAATATTCAATTGCGAAAACGGCACTTAATTATTTGGTTTGTCCTTTTCATTGTTGTTCTACTATTATTTATAAAAATCTTGTTGTGAGCAATACGTACTCTGCTATATTATGGAACAAGAATAAGAAGCGTTATGACAAATATCTTTGGCTAGGAATTGTATTATTTTTGACATGCTTTTTTGGCTTTCAACTGTTATTTCATCCGAATATCACTATAGAAACACTTATTATTCGGGCCTTCGGAACATGCGCCTTCATTCTATTACATATTATTTTAATGATCGGGCCATTATGCCGTCTTGATGATCGCTTTTTGCCTTTACTGTACAACAGGCGGCACATGGGGGTATCCATGTTTCTATTAGCGGCCATTCATGGTCTCTTTAGCATCGTCCAATTTCATGCATTGGGTGATGTAAACCCTTTGGTAAGTGTTTTTACATCCAACCAGGCCTATGCTTCTGTAAGTAATTTTCCATTTCAGGTATTTGGATTTTTTGCATTGATTATATTATTTGTCATGGCCGCCACAAGTCATGACTTTTGGCTAAAAAATTTAGGCCCAAGGACATGGAAAGCATTACACATGAGCGTATATGTGGCCTACGCTCTATTAGTCGCTCATGTACTTACGGGTTCTTTTCAATATGAAAACAATCCGATATATTTTGTGCTTGTAGCTATTGGATTTATATTGATTTCATCACTACACCTCCTTACTGGTTGGAAAGAAATGAAAAAAACCCGAGCTTCTACATTTGCATTGGAAAAACAGGGTTTTTATAATGTTGGTCACATCGATGAAATTCCAGACGACTGTGCTAAGACCATTTTCCTAAAAGGAGAAAATATCGCTGTGTATAAATACGATAACAAGGTTTCAGCGGTACATAATGTGTGTAAGCATCAACTTGGGCCCTTAGGTGAAGGAAAAATAATTGACGGCTGTATAACGTGTCCCTGGCATGGCTATCAATATCATCCCGAGAATGGTCAATCTCCTCCTCCTTTCACCGAAAAAATCAAAACATACAATGTGCAATTAATTGATAACAACGTATATGTTAACCCTAAACCAAATGAAGAAGGCACGCACGTTGAACCAGCTAAAATTGGCAATTAATGAAAAAAAATGATGACTTTTATATTGGTTGGCAAGACAACATGCCCGTTTCAAGGAAAAAGCACTTAAAAAAATGGCTGTGGCCTCTTGTTATAATTCTCCCTTTGTTAGCCTTTGTCGTTGTTCATTTTCAAAAAGATTTTAATTCTTTTTTATTTCTTTTCGGAGATCAATCGACAATTTCCGGAGTCCTGCACCAACACCCTTATCCGGTTTTTATTGCGGATGATAATCAGTTGCCTGAAGGGCAATCACGTGATGTTCTATTAGTTGGGTTTGGTAAGATGGGCGCGGAGGTATCATTGCAAGAGATGAAACATCAACATGGAGAATTGGATGGGCGGCACATGACTTTACGAGGGACCTTGATCATGGGTGATGGAAAGACACTTATGGAGTTAACGGACATGAAAAATTCGCTGGTTTCGATTGGTTCGCCGAAACCTAAAATTGAAAGACCTCTAAAACGGATCGGGCAGGCAACATTAAAGGGAGAAGTAATCGATCCAAAATGCTATTTCGGAGTCATGAAACCCGCCGTCGGGAAAATCCACAAAAGCTGTGCTATTCGGTGTATTAGCGGCGGAATACCACCTGTTTTAAAATCCCATAAGATAGCCGGTAAAAGTGATTATTATTTGCTTCTAGGCAAGAATGGAGAGTTAATTAATAATAAAGTGCTACCGCTTGTTGCCGAGCAAATTTCATTGTCAGGAGATGTACTGGAATATTTGTCCTGGAATGTTTTATTTGTGGACATCGACAAATATTTAAATGGACGATAAAAATAAAGATAG
Organism: Saprospiraceae bacterium; assembly: GCA_028279185.1. GTDB lineage: Bacteria > Bacteroidota > Bacteroidia > Chitinophagales > Saprospiraceae > JANQSS01. Next base: position 17,639 of record JANQSS010000159.1, read on the forward strand.
AATTGTACGCAGCTTCGGAAAGCAAGGTTTTCTTCGTTTTTTAGGTGCCCAACTCCTTTCGGTAGAAGAAGGATTGGTGGAAATAACATGTCCATTTTCTGAAGATAAAACACAGCAAAATGGATATTTTCATGCCGGTGTTACAACTACGATCGCCGATGTAGCATGTGGATATGCCGCACTCACAACCATGCCATTGGATGCTGCCGTGCTGACTGTTGAGTTTAAGGTGAATTTTTTACGTCCGGCTAGCGGAAGTGCAATTCGGGCAATAGGCAAAGTATTAAAGGCAGGAAAAAAGCTTACTGTCTGTTCGGCTTTCGTCTATGACGATACCGGCAAGGAAGTCGCTTCCATGCAGGCAACAATGATTTGTCTAACCAGTACCCGTATTTAAATAAAATATTTAAGGTGCGCGTCTTTTGCATTTAGCGAGAGACCTTGTTATACGCTTTTCAATCTGGCTATTACCCGGGCCTCAATATCCATTCTCTCGTGCAGGATAGCTATGATAAGTAGCGAACCATCGCTTTGAAGCAATCCAAAAATGTAGTGATGCGCACAATGAATGAACCTTAAATCGCGATCAATGTCCATGAGTGTTCGTGTTCCGGGTTTGTTTTTAGCCATGTTAACAGCACATAATTCTAACTTAGCGACATATTGGTGAACCTGCCCGACTCCAAATCTATCCAGTGTGTACTCAACAATGCTCAATAAATCTGCTTTGGCCTCAGCGCTAAATTTGTACACGGCCTTCATTTGGACTTCTCGATGGACTCCAAGTGTGCCTTAGCTATATCCGTAAAGGTAGATATAAGAGGTTCAGATTCTTTAGCCTTTTTAATGCGATCTCTAAGGAGTGACGTAAACTCAGCCCATTCAACATCAGCGTCTTCCGATTTCGTAAAAATACGCTCCATGACCAGGTCTTTAATAGACTTGCCTTGCAAAGCGGCCATGGCTTTAATTTGCCGATGTTCCTCTGGTGTAATTTCTATACTTAGTCTACTCATAATTTAATTTTACTGGTGAATGTACAAAATTACAAATGTTGTTTTGTTGTAAAAGTTCAATCCACTGATACCATTCTAGCCAGAGTAATCATCCATTCAAAAATCGTACTACTCTAAAGACCATATCGCTGCGCTAAGACTATGCGAGCAAGGAAGTCGCTTCCATGCAGGCAACAATGATTTGTCTGCAGCCTGAATAAGTCACGGTCTTTCTTCTCAATACTATATATATTAAAATTTTTATTAATTGTTAAAATGCTCTTAAACAGCATGTTCGGCATGGTTTTGGCTGTTTTTAGATAAATTCAATTTCATGAAACAACTCTTTGTCTCCTTCGCACTTTTGTCTTTATTCCTGGCTTCTTGTAGCAAATCTTCTTACACTACCCGATCATCTTCACGTATGTCGACTGTGAAGAAGTCGAGACCATCATCCAGCCCTCAGGCTACGTTGGTCAAATTTGAACGAAGTGGTAAAATGAGTGACGCAATTAGTAAGGCGAAATCAAGCGGCAAGTATATTTTCCTTGATTTCTATACCGACTATTGCCCGCCCTGCAAGGTGATGGACAAAGAGGTATTCGGCGATCGCCAACTCGCCAACTACCTCAATGAGAATTTCATTAACGTAAAAGTGAATGCCGGAAAAACCGATGGCGCTAACCTGGCAAGTCTATACAGTGTAAGCGCTTATCCTACACTCATATTTGCAGATGAACATGGAAACGCCTTGATGCGAAAAGAGGGTGGCACCAGCATATCAACCGTGCGCTATATGGCGGAGGAGGTATTGCGCGCTACGGCGATGAAGTAGATCGTCGGTTGTTACTTTTCAATCAACGAATAAATTAATCTGTTAGATCTATCAACATTCGTTGGGAAATCCAACTTTTTTGAATAGTTCGCCAAATAGTGCAACTTACCTTGTGACAAATGCATTTCGGACCGGTAGCTTTTTATTCCAGTTCCAGGTGTGATTCTTCCCAAATGTGTTGCCACTTTGTTCGTATCCAGGGTAACGGTCCCTCGATGTATTTCACCAGCGGGGCCCGAAATGATAAAAATTATATCGCCAGAGTCGACCAGGTATACTCCTTCGTAATTACGAAAAAGTTTCCCTTTTTTATTGTAGAGATAATTAGTCGTGAACAATAGTTTTCGTTCGTCAGAATATTCATACGAGAGAACGGAGGAAAACGATGAGTCCTGTGCACAAGCCTTCCACGTTCCTTCCATAAACTGCAGCGATTCCAGATTGCGCTGTATTGTTTCTTCTTTTACTTGTCCATGGCTGACAATTACAATTCCCAAAACAAGTAAAAAACAAATAATTCCTCTAACTGCCATGACATAAATTTTTTCTGTCCAAATTTCACGTTTTTAGGGATACCTATCTACAATCAATAACGTTTAAAAGATAAGAAAACCGGGATTCTTCAACCCATGTATAAGGACTCCGCTATCGGCAATTTACGCTGCCTGGGTTCAACCAATTTCATTCGCCATCCTGCTGAAGGCTGAACCAATTACCTGAATTGTCCCTAAAGTTCGCTGATATACCTGAAGGTGTCTCTGTTGGCGGGTGAATAAATTCCACACCCTTTTTAATCAATTCCTCATATGTAGCGTAGATGTTTGGGCAGGAAAACACGCACCAGCCCAGCTGTCCTTTTGAAACGACCGAGTTAATCGAGTCCGCTGATTCGTCCGTAAAAAAAGGGCCAACTGATGCCTTCATGAGTACGATTTCTATTCCTGAATCACCTGGAGGAGCTACAGTTAACCATCTTTTATTGGGGCCTAGAGGGATATTGGCGATAACATTAAAACCAAGCTTTTCGGTGTAGAATTGTAACGCCTCATCTTGATCAAGAACATATATGAACGTATGGGTTAGCTTCGCAATCATTGAACTATTTTTAATCAAATGTATGTGTAGCTAATTTGACCATGTTGTCGAAACTTGCTATTTCAAAAATTAATTTATCAGCGCATAACACCCGGGGATAAATTTCATTGGGTTTTTCTGAATTTCAACTTGTGTTTCGAGTGAGGTTTTTCTATAAGCTATAGGACTATGCGACGTGTCTCTTTTGATAAAGTGTGAAAATGAAGAGGGACTTTCAAAGCCCAGAGAAAAACAAATATCTTTTATAGATTTCGTCGAATCCTTCAGTTCGTGTTTTGCATGCTTAATGCGTAACCGGGTTAAATATTTATGGGGTGAAAGGCCGTATGCTTGCTTGAAAAGTCTGGTAAAGTGAAATTTAGAATATGATGAAGCTCTCATCATATCTTCTAATTTAATCGGGCGAAGATAGTTTTCATCTATAAATGTCTTGGCTTCAACTATGCGTTTATATACATGTCGTTTTTTATGCATCATGTTTGTGATCATCAACATTAGTTGGGCCTGTATTCGCATCTCGATCATCCTCTTTTTCTAATTTCTCCTCCTCTCTTCTCAGCTCCTTCACCTCCTTTTTCATTTCCTTTAAGTCCTTTTTAATTGTGGATGGGTCAAAATCCGTTCCGTCATTCGGATCGAGTATTAAGTCTTCGAATACTTTCGTCATTCGATTTCCAAATAATGCCAAATTCCTTATTTCACTTAGATGGTTTAAAAATAAAATACTATTTCGTGTGCCAACAGCATGATTTTTAATGCGTTTAATTTGACTTTTTCTTGCATCTCGTAATTTACGTGTGAAACCTGGAAGTGCCTCATTTAATTTTTGTGCTTCTTTTTTATCAACATTTTTGAATACATTAATTATTTGCTCAAATCGAATTCCCAAGTCACTTTTTATATCGCGTAATTCGTCGATTTGCTCCGGTAAAAGCGGTTTATGGTTGTTATCCACATGGTCCAGGTTGTTTTTAAGTATACTCTTTACTTCTTTTGCCATTTCATCGAGGTAGTCGACAATTATGATATATAGATGGCCTGCCTCTAAATCATTCTCAGGCACGCGATCAAGTGCTAATCCCGAATTATACTTCAAACGGTCTATGCGCTGTTGTATCGGTTTGAATGATTTATATATCTTATTTAGCCTGGATAAGTCCTCGGTAGCTAAGGCCTCCAGGGAAGCATCAATGATTCGATTGTATTGCTTTAAAAAGGTCTTTAATTGTCGACTACAAAGACCAATTGCCTCTACTCGTGTTAAAACACCGTCTTCTACGGCTTGATCTAGTTGCAATTGTTCTTCGACTCGCTTATTGTGTAAGCGATGCGTTCTGAAAATCACAAACCCTGCAATTAAAAGGATAATCACAATAGCGATCATGCCGCCATAATGGAAGATCATGGCAATAACAAAGGCCACGGTGAATGCTGAAAATGCTGTAAAAAACCAACCCCCAATAACAGAAAGTACCCCAGAAACCCGATAGACGGCGCTTTCTCGACCCCAGGCTCCATCGGCAAGTGAAGCACCCATAAAGACCATAAACGTTACGTAGGTGGTTGATAAAGGAAGCTTAAGGTTCGTTCCTATGGCAATTAATATACTCGCAACAACCAGTGTAACCGAGGCTCTAATCTTGTCAAAAACAGGTGCCTCCTTACCCAAAGCGACTTGTTTTCGTGTAAATGGGGCTTGGTCAAATTGATTATTTATCCCTTCTTTCCAGCGATCTGGTAAGATATTGCCTACAAATCGGGCGACAGCCGAAGATCGGCGAACGAGGCTACGGGATAGTAGAAATGACGAAAACCGCTCAGAACCCTCATCTTGTCGTCCTAAATCCAGTGACGTTTGAACGACAGCTTTGGCTTTCTTGGAAGTATAAAGCGTAATTACCATTATGATTCCGGCCAGTAACAACAAGAGAGTCGGCGTTGGAACTTTACCAGCAAGTCCATCCATCAGAAAGTCCCCGGAAGTAGCTCCGGACTCAATGAATAGTTGATACGAATTATAACCCGCCAAGGGCACGCCAATAAAATTGACCAAATCATTTCCTGCGAAGGCCATTGCCAGCGCAAATGTTCCGACCAGCACAAGTACGGTCAATATGTCAATTTTCAAGAGTCGGTCGAGTAGTAAGAGAATGAGCGACCACCCAGCGAAACTTGCTGCCATGATCGTCCAGGTGTTCTCCTGCACCATTCGCTTTAAGTCATCATCCATGAAGGAAGCCCCTTTAGCTCCTTTTATAAGAATAAAGTATGTGATGGCCATGATACCCAGTCCACCCCAGATAAAGCCGAATTGGCGCATTCTTTTTTCATAATTGAATGAAAAAAGCAATCGGCTTAGATACATTATTACTGCGCCAACCGTAAATGCAATCACTACAGATATCAAAATGCCGGATATAATGGCCGAAGCTTTTGCTAGATTGATGTATTCGTACAAATGCAAGGCATTTTCATCTGTGAATATCTTCACAACTGACAGCGCAACAGCCGCCCCGAGCAATTCGAATACAATTGAAACTGTCGTCGATGTCGGCATACCAAAAGTATTGAACGTGTCGAGCAGGATAACATCCGTGACCATGACGGCAAGAAAGAGAATCATGATCTCTGAGAAATAGAAATATTCAGGATGAAATATACCTTTTCGTGCGACTTCCATCATGCCGCTGGAGAACGTCGCCCCTACGAGAACACCAAGGGCGGCAACAAGCATGATTGCCTTAAAGGATGCCGCCTTCGAGCCCACAGCTGAATTCAAAAAATTAACGGCATCATTACTTACTCCCACTATAAGATCGGAGATCGCAAGGATAAAAAGGATAATTACAAGAATCAGAAAGAACGTGGCCATTTGGTTTTGTTTTGAACGCCGGCAAGCAGTTGAAGACCAAAAATTTGCCTCCAACAGATCGAACCAACATGAAGGTAAGGCAAACGCGAAAATTAACCTCTTTTTACTTACCTAATATTACCCCAATGTTAAGGATCAATATGTCATTGGGGGTCCATTTCAATCAAATCATAATGGCCATATAGCCACCCTTCGATTCAATTCATTTACATTTAACACCAAATGAGTGCCAGGTATTACAAAAACAATGTATAGACCATTACTAATATACTTCTCGTTTTTCACCTTTGTATTGCACGCACAAGTAGACCAAAACCTCAATCTCAAGTGGAAAAATGGCGTTCTCCTTGAAAGTGAGGATGGACGATTTAAAATCAAATTTGGTGGACGAATACAGTATGATTATTTGTACTATGATCAAGACATCGCATTACAACAGCAATATGGGGAGCTTCAAAATGGATTAAATTTGCGTCGAGTTCGCCTTGGAAGTAATGGAACGCTTCATAACATATTGAAGTACAAGTTGCAATTGGAGTTTTCCGAGGGAAGGGCTTCAATTAAAGATGCCTACATCGAATTAACCAAACTTCCCATTTTGGGAAATATACGTCTCGGGCAATTTAAGGAGCCATTCAGTCTTGAAATACAGTCGAGTAGCAATTTTCTTGTTTTTACAGAGCGCTCCCTGACAACCGCATTTTCCGAAACGCGGAATAGTGGATTATTGCTATACAACAATTACCTGGATAAAAAATTGGCGTGGCAAGTCGGTATTATGCGATTTGGTGATAGTGAAGTTACTATCGCCAATAAAGGACTAGTTTTCGCCGGACGTTTAATTGGTATTATTTCAACGGATAAGGTCTATGAAAGAAACTTTTTACACCTTGGTGTTTCGTATAATTATAGAAGACCAAATGACGAGTTATTGATGTTAGAATCAATGCCGGACATACATCTCGGACAAAAATATTTACGCACAGGCAATATTGACAATGTAAAAGCCATTCATCTATCCGGAATTGAAGCATCTTTTGTTCGGGGACCGTTCAACTTTCAAGCTGAATTCTCAATGTCCAATATTATATCTCAACCATTAACGATTAAATACTCTTCGAGCTTATTTAGTTTTTATGCACATGCCAACTATTTTATTACGGGCGAATCTCGTCGATACAAATTCGGTAATCCGGGTTCGGGTTATGATCGCATAATACCAAAACGAAATTTTGGTGAGGGAGGTCCAGGAGCATGGCAAGTCGGCCTGCGCTACACCTATAATGACTGGGATGACGATGCAATTAATGGAGAAAAAATAGCTGATATATCCCTGGCTGTAAATTGGCATCTCAACCCATCTTCCAGAATTTTATTCAACTACATATTCGCGGCCGTTGGAAATATTGGAAATACAAATGTTATTCAACTACGTGCACAAGTAAATTTTTAGCGACCTCTACTCTTCCGTATCTAATAAGGCTGCATAAAACCCATCTCCGGCATAACCGTCGAACCCCATTCCTTTGTCTCGAATAATAATTTTATTTAATCCTTTTTGCAGCTGAATGTTTAACTGCTGACCGGCATGCCTGGGATTATCGAGAAAATCGTACCAGGCCTTAAATGTTCCTTCTACTTCCCCGGCCTTCTTTCCGTTTACGAATACCACCAAATCATTTGTCGTGCTTAAATTCAAAATTTTGTTTGTTGGTTCATTAACATTTATTTCAGTCAAAAAATACGCGTAGACGCGATTGCTTGTCCACTCAATAATTTTTCCACTAACGACACATCCTCGACCATCGCATTCAAAATTCTGCCAAATTTTTTCATTCGGGTCTTTCGAGAGAATAGAAGTATTTTCTTCAATTTTTTCGACTGGTCTGCGATACGGACCACTCGCTTTCCAATTTGTAATAAAGCGCGAGTCGTCATGTTTTATCGTTTGAGGTTGCTGCCCCTCATACGAAAATGCATTGATCTTTCCCACGCTAATATTATCTATCCAAACGTGTGAACCAATCACTCTGGGTTCAAAACCTACTTTCCCGGATGAAAATTCGAAATAGGGAAATGTAACCTTAGGAACATCCATGTTTCCTACATAAAAATTGCAGGCATTACCAATAACTTCCGCCTTAAAGTGCTGCCATTTACCTGCTTCTATGGTATCCAGGCCCGTCAACTGAGTTCGATACTCATCATAAAGTATCCGCGAAACATGCCCATCCCTATGCGGATTAACGCGAACATAGCTGCTATTACCTTTAATATAGATACAGCCATAATCAGCTCTCAAGTTACCGACGGTATAATTGTAGATAAAACCAAGATAATTATGCTCATATTCTGGAAAGAGCACATCACCTTCGACAACATAGCCTTCCCACGTTTCTGAATTTTTCATCAAAGCGAAGACATTAGGCCCTCCGGGATGCATTTCCAAAACTCGGCCATGTGAATCATTACCGGATTCAACAATTCTAATTTTTTCGGGAATACTGACTTCCCAATTTGACAAATCATTTTCGAAATCTTCGAAAAACAGTTGATTTACAGTTTCGGTATTTTGTTCAAGAGGTTCAGAACAGCTCATGATCATCACCGGAAATAGTATGGCCATCGTGAAAAAGCAGTTACGGCAAAAGACTTTCATTATTACTTGTTTTGATACTAGTAAAAGGGTTAATCTCGGCAAATATTTTCTGTTAACATTGTCCTTTTACATATCGCACATATTTGCCGATTAAATGAGATGTATAACACCAAGCAGTGCCTTCTTTTTATCCGACTTAAACTGGAAAGCACATGTATCTAGCGAAGACTCCTCTGTATCAGCGTGCTGATGTTCTTCATCCGTCCATTCTATGAATATGGGACGTAGTGCTTTTAAATCATATACGAGAAGAAGACTCAAATGCAGTGCATAGCCCCGATCCATAATCGCTCCATAGTGACAATCATACAGGACTTGTCCCATAGTTGAATTGATCACCCCACTTTTTTGATCATAATGCGGACAGACAATATGGTCTGTAATTTCCATAGCCGTCGCATGCAACCCTATAGCGTATGTATGATCGAGATCTGGATGTATTCCTTCTCGATTTTCGTCGTACTTATCCGTACCGTGTTGTAGAATTAATTTAATAAAAACATCTACTTCGAGATCCGGGTGATCAATCATGCTAACACCACGTACAGCTATTTGACCCGTAAAATGTTGAAGCAAACAATTATCAATAAGTTGGCCTGAGACATCTAAAGATTTTACATCCTTTTTATGGTAATCTGGTAGATGTAGTTCTATTATATTTCTCTTCATGTGATCAGGTTATTTGCATATCAATTCATTATTTCTTTTGTAATTCATTCAGGCGGGATTGAATAGTTTTGTTATTAGGATTCAATTCCAATGCGTTTTGATAAAAAGGCATTGCATTGTCCGGTTGGCCAATAATTTTATAGACTTCACCGAGATAAAAATATGGTCGCCACCGATCGGGATAAGCTTCGTTGATTAGCGCGAATAGTGCCAGCGATGCGGTTACATTCTGTTGCGCCATATATTGCCAACCTAAGGCACCTACGGGTGGCCCAATATTCTCGTTTGCGTGAAATGGGTCATTGTGGTACTTCCAAAACGCAGCCTTCGCGCCATCGATATCTCCCGCATTTATATAGTTTTTCATCAGCTGAGCGATGGTTACAACTTTTATTCGGCTCAATTCTATGGATGTCATTTCGCCACTCGTCCATTTTCCTTTAACGTTGTTAACAAATATTTCATCACTAAACGGATCAACTGCAATACCATTAGGGGCGGAAAAAGAGGCTGCAACTGCTTGTCCTTCCGTAATAATTGGCTGTCCTGTCCCGCCCACTAATTTAAAATCACCTTCACGATTTACACGAAACACCTGATTACTTTTAATTTTTGTTACATAAATCATATCCTTATGAAAAACAAGGTGTGCATTTCCATCTGGTCCCGGAATTGTCGTGAAGACGGATGGAATGCCTTGATCATCAATTTTGATAATTTGATTTGTATTAAAATTTGCTACGTATACATCTCCTCCGTCATCGATTGTTATCCCATTTGGTCCATTAAACATTTCACCATGAGCATAGACAGTAATCGTCTTATCAGGTGATATTTTGAGGATATTATTTTCGTGATAATTACATACAAACAAATTATTTTCTTCATCAAACACCATTCCGACTGGCCCATTTAATCCATCTGATACGTATGGTGTCACATTGCTAAATCGATCAATTTTAACAATACTATGGTCAAAAAATCCCGCTTGATACAAATTGCCATTCTTATCTACGGTATTGCCAGATGAACCATAAAGTCCATCCGTAAGTAGAGTCACGTCACCGTTTCGCGAAATTTTCCAAACCGCGTCATAGAAATTGGAAACATATAAATATCCAAGTCGATCAACACACATCCCACCTAAGCGACTGCGAGCATACAGTGTTTCATCTAGTTGAACGATTGTCACACTATCATGATACAGTTGCTGTGCCACACATGGTTGATCCCCCAACATTGGCAAAAACATCAGTATCCAAATGAGATGATTGAGTTTATAGTTCGTCATATTATTCAATTATTTTTTTATGAAATTAAATTCAATTTTATTCCGATCTTGTATGTCACTGATCTGTGCGGATAGCTGCTGATCGCCATTTAGTTGATACAAAATGCGCTGTGGAAAATCATGGATAGGGTTCTCGAACACGACTTGTTTATTACCCTCGTTAATTAATTTAAAAGCGACTGGCCATTCACTTCCTTGGACGTGGGCTAAATAAAAAACTTCATCACCGATTTTTGTTATTGTCATTTTTTCAGAAACAACTTCCTCGTTATTTCTGATTTGAACACCAACACCATGAAGTGTTGATCCTTTTCGCGTCCATCTTTCCTCCACATAGGGCTTCTCTTTTAACTGCCAGGAGCCTTGAAGCCATGAAAGCGAATGTGGTTTATTGTCTTGGTCGTGGTTGCTTACTAAATAATTCAAAATGGCTTGATTTACCTCATTGAAGGCTTCTTCTTGAACAAAGTGTCCAACACCAGGAAGTGTAACTAGTGTAAACCGATTATCAATAAAGTCCCAGGTATTATTGAGTCCCTTTTTGCTCGTATAGCGATCTTCTGTTCCAAAAATTAATAATGTCGGCACCGACACGTGGTCAGTACTTTGTTCAAATGGTTTTTCCAACCAGATTGCGCGTTCTTCTTTCGTGCTGATGTTAGCGCGATAATAATTGAGCATACCATCGACGGATGACCTGCGCATGGCATCTTCAAAAAATGGTCTTGCTTCTTCATCCTGCACCCATCCTGTCAGCCAGGACACTGGCATATCATCCGATGTTTTCTTTCTAAAATCATCCATGTAAGACTGGTTACCATTCTTTTTTAATTCCTGATAGGCATGGGCCGCTGAAGGTGAAGGGTGAGTAGCATTACAAACGATAAGTTTATGGACGAGATATGGGCGCTGAATTGCCAATTGCCATGCAATCGCGCCACCCCAGTCATGTCCAATAATGACGGCTTTTTCCGACCCACAATGCTTGATCACCGTTTCCACGTCGTCCAAAAGAACAGGCATTTTATAAGCAGACACCGCAGCTGGTGCATCACTTAAATTGTAACCCCTCAAATCCATGGCAACAACTTTGAAATCACCTTTTAATGCCTCCATTTGATGCCTCCAAGTGTACCAATACTCCGGAAATCCATGCAAGAACAAGACGAGTGGACCTTCGCCAATGGCGACATAATGCAGACGGACATCTCCATTGGTAGCATAGTGATGTGACACAAGTGAGGCCATATCACACTCCAATTCCTGACCGCTAGTGTTACCAAGTTGAAAAAGAAAAAAGAAAAGTATAATCCGCACCATAATATTTTTTGGCGCAAGTAACATCCTATCTAACGTGTAAGCGCCTAATCCGAACGGATTAGACCTATTATTTGCTCATTCTTCGACGAAGTATGCTTTTTTATAGGCTGATGGTGTTTGACCGGTTCGCTTCTTAAACGATGCATTAAAGGATGCTTTGGATCTGAACCCCGCTTCATAGCCAATGCTTAAAATTGTCCGGTTATCGAAGGACCCATCTTCCAGCATTTTCTTCGCAGCTTCTACGCGACTTTCATTGATTAACTCATGAAATGATGTATTCATGTGAACATTTAATAATTCAGAAAGGTGGTGTGCTGAAATATTCATTTGCTCCGCCAGGCCTGATAAGTTTAGATCCGGGTTGAGATAAGGTCTTTGACCTTGCATCAATTCATCCAGGGCCAACTTTAATGAATTTGCCTTTTCGCTCGTCAGTGACGACTTCTCATACTTTTTTCCATTTTGAATTTTTACACCGGCCAATGTTTGTGGTCTCCAAAGAGCGGCGTATCCAATTGCATATATCATGATCGCACCAAAACTAAGCAGACCTTTAGCTATTTGAAACAAGTAGTCATATTGAAACAAGGCAATACTTGTAAAATGAATAAAGTCAAATACCGCAAACAGCGTCATTCCAAAGACAAGATATTTTACCCAATTTTCAACGAATTTGTACCCATGCGCATGACTGCGAGTACCGCTTACCATGCGATGAACAAAATAAATGTACAGCGTTAATTGAAGCCACTTCAGTCCTTCATTAATAAAAAAAGAAAGGGAAAATTCTGGTGGTTCTGACATGTTTTGCAATGCCCGAATTGCATTTAATTTGACATGAGACGGCTCAATAAAAAATGGAATATAATATATGGTGTGTAGCAGAAAAGGAATAAAATGAGGCCAGTTCTTATTCCAGGAAAAAACTTGTTGTTTTTTAAGTGCCCGCACATAAAACAATAATAACGGACCAAAAAGAAGAGGAAGTCCGATCGTTACAAAAAGAGCATGTGGATATTTGTAAAAAAAATGCCCAAAATAACTAGCAAATTCAGCTATCCAGGCTGACATGAGAATAATTAAAAGACTCAAGTAGACATTTGCAAGGCTTTCAGATCGCTTAAAAAACAACAAAGCCATGCCGAGAATTAGCCCTTGTACTACGGCAAATAATGCTATGTTAACCCAAAATGTCATTGACTATCAAAGGTAATTAATATGGCATTCACCAGCACCCCGCCACTCCATGACAGCGCTAATACATCATTTCTGTATTGAATAAAAAAATTGAAACGACACCGCGGAACACCAATTGGCTTCGTTTTTATTATGATACGCTTTTAGGACATGATCAAACGCAATACCATATCTATCATTATGTTGATTGTATGTGCTTTAAATTCAACATACCTGTATGCCCAAATCGACGTTGTAAGCGTAACATATACATCGGTTGACGAGTGCAATGGAGCCATAGATATCATTGCTCAAGGTACTGCGGGGCCCTTCACTTTTAAATGGCAGGGCCCAACGAATTTCATATCCAACGATGAAGACATCTACGGTCTATGCGCTGGCATATATAATGTCACCATTACAAACTGTTACAACATAGATGTCTTTCTGCATATCAATGTGCTGGAAAAGCAGGAATCTTTTCTAAAGCATGATGTATATGCTAAAATCAACGTACTGGATAGGGAGGTAGAAGTCGTTTCACCTTTAACAACAAGGATGAAAGAAGTCAAATATATTGAAAAACCACCCATGCCATTTGACACAAAATATCGTACCGCACAAGTAAATACTTCCTTTCATCACACATACGCGCTAAACCAAAAATATGACCTAAACGCATCGCACGAAAATTACGCCACATCGAGTTCTCAATACTATCCAAAAAAAGTCAAACCACTCCAGTCTTTGAACAAATATTTCCATCATGAAATTACAATTTATCCGAATCCATTCACCGACTACTTTGATTTAAATATTGAAAGTCCCATTGAGTCAGCGTATTCCATCATTATAACAGACATTGGAGGTCAGGTGTACTTCACATCGAATGTGAATATTATTACCGGTATAAATCAAATACATTTGAATAGCGGATCTTTAGATCAATTACCTTCCGGGGTCTACATAATTATGCTGAAGGAGAACGAGACTAATTTCTTCTACCAAACGACAGTCATTAAAATATAAGTTTATCATTGGCTTAATCACTTTTTCCGGGTGTTCTTTGTTTTATTATTCGCGCAACTAACATATACAAGCCGATACATACTAAAATAACTACCATAGTTATCAACTGAAATTTGGCTCGCCAATTTAATTGAGATGTATTTATGATCGCGTTGTGTTCCACTGCATTAGACCATGCTATAAAGACATCTGCCATTGGATGAACGCCGAATAAATATTTCTTCCTCCCATTGAATTTCAACCCAACACCAAATGCCTCTATGCTATTTCGTAACCCCACGTATTCCTGATCAGCGGAATATTTGGCCATTGTGCGTTGCCCCATAAGTGAAGCAGCACCGCCAATTTGCCAAATAACCGGTCCGGAATCTATATGTGAATCTCCAATCGTTCCTTTCGGAAATTCGCGTATACCTGGTAAACCCAGTCGATATTCAAGAAACATCTTTTTGTATATTGAAAACTGCTGTACGGCAAAAGAGCTATCCACGTCGATTAAAAAATTTAATATCAAACTTTGGGACGACCCCTGGGCCCCTTCCATCGATTTTCCTGTTTTAGGATACACGCGATGAGGAATTAGTCCTGTCGTCTCGTCAAGCCTCAACTTAACGAGACGAATCCAACTCTCTATTTGGTCGGAGTATGATTCAAAGCCCAATTCCTCACTATGTGCAATTGATGCCATGGCCACTACCATATCCGCTGGCCAGGCCATATCGCGGTATGACTCTAAATATGGAGTTCCACCTTGGCCAAACGCAGCTACAATGTCAAGACATGTTTGCTTAAATCGCTTGACGTCTTGTTTATTATGATTATGTTTTGGTTGTAGTTTTAACTTTAGCCCCAGTAGATAATTGGACCACCCTCGATAAAATACACCAAATTTCAAAGCCATTTCCTGATTAAAAGGGCTTCGACAAACATCTGCATCTAATTGGTTTAGGGACCATGAAATTTCGGATAGTCCTTCTTCAAACAACGTTGATTTATGCGGAAGTGCTGAAATAAAATCCGCCCAAGCCAAACCGTACAATGCATGAACAAATACAAACCCTTCGGGGTATACGCGCTGCATACGAACTCCAGCATTCTTTTTGTGCAGTTGATTTTTTAAATGGTAGAGCTGAGCTTTGACACTTTGATTAACAATATAGTTATCATAGCTTGAGACTTTGGGAATGTAATAGAGTCGGGCATTGAGGTACAGAAGTGCTACAACAAGAAAAGTCAGAAAAACGCGAAAAAGCATTTTCATTGTGTCATGGTAAGTTCCGAAGCTAATTTAACGGATACTCCATTCATTATATACATCTTTTCCCACTGTCTGCAATTTTGTGACGTGTCCCCCTTTCATTTTCCAAGAGCGCGCATACCATAACTCTATTTCACGACCTTGTAATTCATTATTTAATTGATCAATTGTCAGTCCACGTTCCAGTCCGCGATTAATGTAGAAATAGCCATCGACATTTTTCAATCTTACGATAATATCATGGCTACTTCCAGCCTCAAAGTATTCGGCGGTGTCTGCTATTTTATGGCAATTCTCCGGACTTGTGTTAATAGGAATCACAAATAACATTATCACCAACAAAAATGCCAGCCCTGCGACGGTCCAAATTTTTTTAATCATTGCATGCGTTAGTTCATCATTCTTATTATAGAACGCTTAAAAAAGTGCTATGCGTTGGTTCGTTAAGCTGCCCATTTCCAACCATACGCACAAACCACGCCCCCTACGACTGCCATAGAAATAACCCAAAACACATAATTGGTCAAAACATACTTCCAGCTTTTGTGCTCAAAAATGGCCACGTACCCATAGAAAGGAAGCGCCATAAACAGTGACCCGAAGATTGCTCCGTGAATAACACCGTGACCAAAGTTGAGGTAGTTAAGTGCATATTCATCTAAAAAAGCTTTGGCCGTACCATCGACTAGCTGTGTGGTATCACCACCCACCATACCAAATACCCCTGATGGGTGCACACTGAAAATATAGAGCGAAAAGGCTAAAAAGACATTTAGTAAGATACTCAACAATAATTTTACCGGAGAAACAGACTTATTTGCTTGATCAGTACTAAGATTTGCAACATTTGCCCAATGTCGGCCTCCAAATAGTCTTGGGTGAAAATAAACAAATGCAATCGCGAATGGAATGAGTCCGGCGGCAAACAGTACGGGTAAGTTTGGTAGCATAATATCAAATTTTAAATGAAGTAATTAATTTGATGACGAAGAACCGAAGAGAAAAGGGACAGTTAATCTTCATTTTTTGAACCGATGGGCTAGCTACCTGTTCCGCTTATATGAAACGTAATCGTAATAAACTCAGATCAATCACCGACTTATTTACCTACTATCGAACGCTTGGCTTGAAGGCTATCGAACAATTGGCAGATGAGGCTTTATTTTGGCAATACAATACCGAAAGCAATAGTGTGGCCATTATAACGAAACACTTACACGGGAACATGCTTTCACGGTGGACAAACTTCATGACAAGTGATGGCGAAAAATCCTGGCGCAATCGTGATGGTGAATTTGAAGCCACAATAGAAAGCAGAGGCGAACTTATCGATACGTACAACGCCGGATGGGATTGCGTCTTAAGCGCATTAGAAAGTATAGATGATGAAGATTTGGACAAAATCGTCTATATCCGAAATGAAGGTCATACGGCACTCGAGGCCATCCATCGGCAACTGGGGCATTATGCTTACCATATAGGACAAATTGTCTTCATCGCAAAACAAATGCAAAATGAAGAATGGAAAACATTGTCTATTGCCCGAAACAAATCAAAAGACTACAATTCCGCCAAATTTGAAAAAGAGAAGAAAAGGCGCTTTTTTACAGATGACGTATAAAATGGATTATTGAAATTTATCGCCAATAAATCGCACCAATAATTCAGTCCTTCGGCTCTATAGTCACTCCAGGTTGATTCATATCAATCCGGTATTTGCTCTTCAATCGCCAAAAGTTTTTGTTCAAAATGGAGCTCATCGGTTATTCGTCTTTTTCGATAAACTAAACCAATATTTTTGGCATAAAACTCCGTTCCTGTCGTTTTCATTTCAACACTTCCATCTTGTTCAGAAATAATTCGCTCCTCCAATAAAAAAGACGCACATAACACTGAATCTTGAAAAACCAGCATATTTTTGTATCCGACAAATCGTCGGTTTCGTATGAGTTCATACGTAGTCGATGTGCTGTTGTCTCGCCATTTTATGTGGTACAATAGTACTTCTTTATCACTAATTTCATTAAATGGAAATACAAACCCTGAAATAACCTCGGCCTTTCCATTTGTCAATTGTAATGACTCAAGATTCACACCATTTTTATAAAATTTTTCGTCAGTCGTTTGGGTTAATTCACGCTCACTGTTAAAAACGAGGGTACGTATTCCCTTTTCTGTTGGTGTGATGTGCCAATATTCTTTGCCCACAGAGTCATTTGATGAATAGACATAAACCTTGTCGGACGCTGGGAAATAATACGGTTTTAATGGTTCTTTATATGTACATCCTCGTAAGGCAACCAATATGATGGCGAGGGCATTAAAACCCCATAAAAAGGGTAAACGTCTATCGGACTGTATGTATTTGACCATATAAATATCGCTCAACTCGAAAGATATGAAAGATATTCATGGATAAATTCAAACTTCCAGCTACAATTGCTTCAAGATCTCAGGACATGACGGAGTCCGATGCGGGCTTCTACTGGTGTGTTGTCCTGCTTCAAGCCGGCTTCTGAATTTACAAAAAATCGTTTAGATTGAATTTCCAATCCTGCACTGAGGTAGATGGAATTAGCAATTTGTCTTTCGAGTGAAAGTCGGCCTATAAAATAGTGATTTTGTCTCGCATTCTGATTTAAAAAATCTCCATTATAACCATCCACATTAACCTCATTACTTATTGCCGGCGCATCTTGGGATACGTTAAGACCGACACCTACCACTGGGATAATATATATGGATTTTACCGCAAAGCTTCGTCCTACAAAAAGGGTTGCGTCTAACAATCTAATGTTTTTCCTTCCTTCTTCTTCGAATTTTGTGATGTGCTGTTCAAACAGAGCTCCATCTGGTTCTTTATTTAATTCGAACGTTACCTGGTTAACAATATAGTCTGCCCGCAACTGTGTATTTGACCATGCTGCTTCAGCACCGATGACATAATTTCGAATCTTGTATTGTAAAGCGGCCGCTACACCTATCGTCCCTAAGTTGGTTAATGATGATTCCTTGGACTGAAATTGAAGTGCATTCAGATTAAATGGCTGAAGTCGACCGTCATGATTAGAAGCAGACCACTTATCCAAGGCAAAAGTTCCATAAACGGCTACAGATAATTCATTTCTATTTTTCGTTACTTTTTTAATTTCTATTTCCGCAGCCGGGCTTAATACTTCGGGCATGCGCGTATATTCAACGAATGCCATGTGCTGCGGAATGCGCTTAAACGTGGCTACTTGCCTAACAACTTCTACATCGTTGACCTCATCAATTGATGCAAAAATTTCTAGTGTTTCAACTGGTTTTACTTGGTCTTCCCAATTGAATTGTTTTTCAAGATTGACTTTATTGATTGTTTCAATTTTAGGTTTGACCAATGGTAAATGAGGGACATCACTGCGTTGTATTGTATTTCTCTTTTGTTCGGCACTCGCTTCAGGTTCTTCGGGAGATATTGTTTGTGTTATAGAATTGGTACCTGCATTAATGGGTTGCACTACACGAGGTTTTTCAGTTCCTGCAGTCTTGTTTTCTGATGAATTACGCGCACTTTTTTCGATGTGATCTTCTATTTCGTTCACTTCGCTTTCTTGGCTTAATTTTACAGAAGTTTGTTTTGATATCTTGCCTTTACTGAATTTTTCTTCCGTTTTGGGAGCAGCACTCTGAGAAGAAGACTCAAGCTGTATAAAATGGTACGTCATGATCGAACCAATGATAAATCCGACGGCAAGAAAGAAGAATAAGAATCCTCGATTCTTCTTTTTCGGTTTAGGAAAATCCGGACGATCAACTAATTCTTCCCAAAATGATTCTCGATCGACAGGTGCCTTGAGTCGATCGAAAAGATGACTTCGATTATTGTTATTCCCCATGGGTTATGTACTTCTGTTTTATAAGATTTTCTCTGAATATTATTTTAGCACGTGTCAAGTAGGACCGTGATGTACTTTCATTAATATGTAACATTTCGCCAATCTCCCGATGACTAAATCCGTCTATTTCATACAGACTAAATACGGTGCGGTGTGCTCTTGGAAGCTCATCTAAGGTTCGCAACACATCTTCGGCCTGAAGCTTATGTAGTCCTGACTCCGTGCTTGCCTTGAGGTTTGTTACCTCGCCAATGTCACTGAATTCAAACTTTCTTTTTCGCAAATGATTAATTGTTTCGCGAACAGCAATCGCTGAAATCCAGGTTTCAAATTTTGCTATTTTCGGATCATATCGATCTATGTGTTGAAAGATTTTAATGAATGTGTCCTGTGCAATATTTTCAATAAAAAACTGGTCCGAAACATATCGTCGTATTGAAAAATATACACGATCCAGACACAAGTCGTACAACTTGCGCTGAAATCTAATCTTTCGCTCTATACACCCCTGGATAATATGTTTATCAACGGCCAACTCGCTTTATAGTCGATATTTTATTCAGGTGATATAATAAAATTATTATTCGCATCATGCTCAAATTCATCCAGAGAAACCCGGATTTTTGTTGCAGAACTAGGTAGCGAGTTCTCATTATCAGGTGTTTTATCCACAGCACTGATAATTCTATTTTTTTCACTTAGCGTTAGCACCCAATTTTGCACAGGAGGTAATCCGGGAAACTGAAAATCGCCGTTTGCATCCGTAGTCGTATACAGAAAGCGTTCTGTGTTTTCAAACCCTGATGCAGCATTTGGTATCGAATCCACGGCGGACTCAAAACCGAGAAGGACTACAATATTTTCTGCATTAAGGTCGCCTAATCCATCCGTGTCGATATCAACCATTACGTTTCCCGACACCATTGCTGTTGCATCAACAATTATCGATGCTTCAAAGGGGTCGTCAGACGAACACTGAACGAAACAAAAAGCAGTAAAAGAAAATAATGCAAGCCTGAACGCCCGAGTATAAATAGGCAGCTTGATCATAGAAATTATTGACATCAAAAATAGTTTAAATCAATATGTATAAACAATTGGTCTGTCCCAGGTATCCAAATTTAATAGTAATGTACTTCCACCTACGCGTAACTCGGAAACGTCGAATCGAAGTTCATGCTTAATTATGGCTGCGCAGGGTTGCGGATTTTTCATTCGTAATTTAATAAATCGTTGTACCGGAAAACTTTCAGCCACACTTTCTGAATCAAATAAGTCGAACACTGCGCCATCAATTCCACATCCTCCAAAATTGAAATTTACAATCAGGCAGTCATCCTCAATAACAGCATCTGTAACCCACACTTCATTGATTCGGTCGTTAGCATACGCATCTTTGTCAACAACAACCTTTTGTTGGCAATTAATTAAGTGATCCAAAGTAGACCTGGTGTCGTTTGAACACCCAACGTAAAAAGTCATACAGTAAATCAAAACAATATGCAGAAACGACCTTCTCATTTTAGCTAGTACGCATATGTAATCGGAATCTCCCAGTTTGTCAAATTCAATATGACTTCATTCAACCCTTGTATTTGTAAGGCTGAAATGTCATATGAAACTGATCGAGTGAAAAACGCCAGACAGGCTTCTGTATTTTGTAAAGCCAGTCTAATGTGCCTATTCTGTCCATCTACTTCATCGGAATCAACCAAGTCTATCACCCAAGAGTTTCCATCACATCCGCTTGCACCGTATTCGATTTGCAAACAATCGTCGATGACAGACACGTTTATGATCGACACGGAGGCATTTGGCCCATTGTCAAAGTCATCCGCACTAATCACTACGATGTCATCGCAAGAAGATCGCCGCCCTTCGTCGTCTTCACAGGAGATCAGTATAAGCGGAAATAGCATAACATATACCGTCACCTTAAGCCAAGTATTACAGCATTTCATTTGTGTAAATTTTCATTTCTACTTGTAATACGTGAGCAAGTCCTGAAACGCTGCAACCCCAGGCCATAGATAATGCGCTTGTATCGACTTCTTAAATCTGCCATCTTGAGATTATACTCGTTACATCAGACTCGCAAATAATTGAATTCTCAACCAAAACGAAAGGCTTGTGTGCTATTAGAGAAAAGTACATCGAGGGCATCGCATTTTTTTAGCGGTTAAGATTCAACGTAATGTTCGGTCTTACAACCCCGTTTACAGCGTTCGAAGACACGTTATTTCTGCTACTTTTGCAGGTATACCTGGATGGATTCGGTCATTTTGTCTGAATTACCATCTTGGTACAGAATGTGTTAGAGAACATCTTACACGAGTTGACTGCGTGCATTCAATTTGTGCGCGTCCTTACTCGTTCAATCTTCGAAGTATAAAACACAATACATGTTTGATAAGATCACAAAATCGCTCGGAAAAATATTTGGCAATAAGCATGAGAAAGAATTTAAGGCTTACAGTCCAATGGTGGATGAGATAAACGAGCAGTTCGACTTGTTGCGCAATCTGAGCAATGACGATTTGCGAGGGAAAACCATAGAATTCAGGTCTCGTATTGCGGATTATCTGAGCGAAATTGATGCGGATATTAAGCAAACGCGGCTTGATGCAGAATCCGAGGAAGACATGCTGCTTAAAGAAGATTTGTTCGATAAATTGGACGAACTTCGTAAAGAAAGGGATAGTCACCTCGAAAAAATATTAAAAGAAATCCTGCCAGAAGCATTTGCTGTGGTAAAGGAAACGGCTCGCCGTTTCATGGAAAATGAAATAATCGAAGTCACCGCTACTCAGCACGACCGTGATCTGGCGGCTGAAAATAACTACATAGAGATTGTCGGGGAAAAGGCCAAATGGCGAAACAGTTGGACGGCGGCAGGTGGGGAAATAACCTGGAACATGGTTCACTATGATGTTCAGCTCATTGGAGGCATGGTTCTGCACGAAGGTAAAATTGCGGAGATGGCTACCGGAGAGGGAAAAACACTTGTTGCTACCTTGCCCGCATACCTAAATGGCCTGTCCGGTCAAGGTGTGCATGTCGTAACCGTAAACAACTATCTGGCGCGGCGGGATGCCGAATGGGTCGGACCGATTTTCGAATTTTTGTTCCTAACGGTCGATTGTATCGATAAATATGACCCGCATTCGGATGGCCGTAAAAAAGCCTATAAGTGCGACATCATTTATGGAACGAATAATGAATTCGGCTTCGACTATTTGCGTGATAATATGGTACGCAGTAAAGATGAAATGGTGCAGCGCAAGCACCACTTTGCTATGATCGATGAGGTCGATTCCGTATTAATCGACGATGCGCGAACGCCACTTATAATTTCGGGCCCGATTCCAGAAGGTTCAGAAGAACAAGAATACAATGAACTCAAACCTAAAGTCGAACGGCTCATTGGCGCACAACGAAAATTAGCTACACAATTTCTTGCCGAGGCAAAAAAACTAATCGCCGACGGTAACACAGGTCACGAAGAGGGTCAAGGAGGGCTTGCCTTACTCCGAGCACATCGTGCAATGCCTAAATATAGACCGCTTATAAAATTTTTAAGTGAAGATGGTGTAAAGGTTATTCTCCAAAAAACAGAAAACTTTTACATGCAAGAGCAGAGCAAGCATATGCATCTTGCAGATAAGCCGCTTTATTTCACTATTGATGAAAAAAATCGAGGCGTCGAACTGATCGAGAATGGAAATGAGTTTTTATCAAGAGGAGAATCGGATCCAAACTTTTTTGTGATGCCAGATATCGCCTATGAAATGAATGAATTGGAAGAGGCCCAATATGATGATGAAGCCAAGAGGCGTGAGGATCGCGAAACATTGATTCGAGACTATGCTATAAAATCCAAACGTCATCATGCGATTCAACAATTACTGAAAGCCTATACACTATTTGAACGCGATGATGAATATGTCGTACTTGATAATCAGGTCAAGATAGTAGATGAGCAAACGGGTCGTATGATGGAGGGTCGACGATATAGTGATGGTTTGCACCAGGCGCTGGAGGCTAAAGAAAATGTAAAGGTTGGCGATCTCACGCAAACATATGCGACCGTGACACTTCAAAATTACTTTCGCATGTACCACAAATTGTCCGGTATGACTGGTACGGCTGAAACGGAGGCAAGTGAGTTATGGGAAATCTACAAATTAGATGTGAGCGTCATACCTACAAACCGACCCATAGTTAGAGATGATCGGCAGGATTTAGTATTTAAAACGGCCCGGGAAAAGTATAATGCTGTCATCGATGAAATTGTCAATTTATCCCAAGCCGGTCGACCAGTTCTTGTTGGTACAACTTCGGTTGACGTTTCAGAGAAATTGAGTCGCATGTTAAACTTGCGCAACATTTCACATAATGTTCTAAATGCAAAACAACATCAACGCGAAGCTGAAATAGTAACAGCAGCTGGTCAGCCAGGTGCTGTTACTATAGCCACCAATATGGCAGGTCGTGGAACCGACATTAAGCTGGGAGAGGGTGTCAAAGAAAACGGTGGGTTGGCCATCATCGGTACTGAGCGGCACGATTCGCGGCGAGTTGACCGACAGCTCCGAGGTCGAGCCGGACGACAAGGGGATCCGGGTTCTTCTCAATTTTATGTATCCCTGGAGGATAATCTTATGCGACTGTTTCATAGCGAGCGAATCGCAAAGGTCATGGATCGGCTTGGCCACCAAGACGGTGAGGTCATACAACACTCCATGGTCACAAAATCAATTGAACGCGCACAGAAAAAAGTCGAGGAAAACAATTTCGGTATCCGAAAGCGGCTATTAGAATATGACGACGTCATGAACATTCAACGAGAGGCCATTTATAAACGCCGTGAAAATGCACTCAGTGGTGAACGATTGAGCCTAGATTTGAATACGATGTTCATGACAATGACTGAGTCGTTAGTCGAAGTTCATAAAGCCAACAATGACTTCAAAAATTTCGAATTAGACTCCTTGCGTATTTTAGGGATTGATCCACCATTTGAGGCGGCTGATTTCGTAGAAGGTCGTGAGTCCGATCTTGTCGAACAATATCAGCAGGCTGCGTTGGAGCATTATGGGCGAAAGGGAGATCAAATTACTGAAATTCTTTTGCCGATAATTAAACGTGTACATGAAAATGAAGGGCATCGATATAAGCGAATTGCCATACCGTTTGTAAGCAATACGAGTAAACCGTTACAGATTGCCGCTGATCTTGAGGAAGGAATAAACTCCAATGGCAAATCAATTATGCATGACATCGAAAAAACGGTTACCCTGGCTTTGATTGATGATAATTGGAAGGAGCATTTGCGTAATATGGACGAATTAAAAGATTCCGTTCAGGCGGCTTCGTTTGAGCAAAAAGATCCGCTGGTTATTTATAAAATGCAGGCTTATGATTTATTTGAAAATTTCATTTATAAAGTAAATCACGATGTAACTTCTTATTTATTTGAAGGCAAATTGCTATTCCGCAATCCCGACCAGGAGTTGGAAGAAGCGCGTGTTCAAAAAACAGACTTTAGCAAGGCTAGAACCAGTCGCGACGAAGCCGCCCGTAAACGAGCAGCTATGCAAGCCGGTGCAGCTGAGCGTCGCCAGCCGGTTGAAACGGTTAAACGCGAGGGTGCAAAAGTTGGGCGTAATGATCCTTGTCCTTGTGGAAGTGGGAAGAAATACAAGCAGTGTCACGGTCGGCGGTAAATTGCTAACAACATAGTAGGTACTTGACTCTTAGCAATACCGAATGTTCTGATATTTATAGGCAGATCAATTGGTTAAAAATCAGTACTCGAAGACAACGTTTTTAACCTTCCAGTGATGACATTTATGGCGGCATCCAATGGTCTGGCTCCGCTTGGTTTTCTGGCATTTATATTCAATCCGTTTTGTAAGCAGTATTTTACTTTGTTCAAATCTCCTGTGTTGTAACAAGCCTCCCAACACTGATTAAGCAAATCCGTATTTGTCATGTTTTAGTTGTGTTTGTTCATAATACCAGACATAAATTACCGAAATTTTTTATTTCGACATTTTTTGCGCGTAATCACAAAAAAGGCCCTGTCATTAATGACAGGGCCCAGACGATGCATAAGGGATTTTATTACTTATACTGCTTGGTCAAATCAAATATTGCCTGTGCATATTGTTTATCAAATTGTCTTTTATCCGACGCGTATTTTTGTTGTACTTGATAGACAACTTCTCGAGGTAAGCGGCTAATATCCAAATTATATTCTTCCACAATTGCCCGAATACCCGTACTTGCCTGTCGCTGAGGACGCTGCTCAACCTTCTTTAAAATATCATCAAATACCGACTTTGGAGCTGTGGCCACTTTAGGATCTCGCTTGTTTTGTCGGCGGACACCTTCGATTTCCTTTCGAATCATATCCAAAATACTTTTAGGTGATTTGCCACGAGCTGATCGTTTTTCTCGGCTCTTTTGATCCAGTTCTCCGAGTTTTTCCTTGAGAATATCAAAAATACTTGGGTCTGCTGTTTCCTCTTTTGGATTTACTTTATTTTTTTGCTGTACGTCGCTGATTGTTCGCAAAAGAACATCAAAAATGTTGGTCTTGGCCATGAAACGATTATTTTATTTGTTAGAAATTGTTACGTGCAATAATCTCATACGTGGAGCTTGCAGAGTTAAGACAGGTCTTGCCATGAAAGTCACTCCTTAAAACAAAAAATAGCCAAAAAACAACCTATTCCAAATGACGTAGACTGTTCAAATAGCATGGATTTAAGCTTACGCGCACGCTATAAAGGTGGCAACAAAAGTTCTGAACCCTGAACGTCTAGATCGAGAGACAGGAAGATGAATATCACCATCTATAGTAATCATACTGAAATCACCTGCAATACACGTGACGCATGAAAAATTGATATAAAATGATTGGTGTATTCTATAAAACGATGGCATATTGATTTTAGACGCCACCGCTTTTAATGTTTGGGCACAAGTAATCTTTCGACCACCTTTGCAAATTACCGCGCAATAATTGCCGTCAGCTTTAACATAAACTACAGTTTCTTTTTGAATAATATGAAGACCATCGTTATTTGAAAGAACAAATTTATTTCGTTTAACCTCCAATAATGTCCCATTATTTCGATTTCTCAGTTGGATCACATTCTTTTTAATCATCTCTCGCTACTAATGCGTATATCTTACTATACGGGATTTTCATCAAATTGGATGATTGCGCCAAAAAAGTCGTTTTTTGGTTTTGCCTTTTTTATCCAATACGTGTAAGAACCGCCCTGTAATAATAAATTGTCAGTTATTGGCGCAACCGGCGCCTGCACCAATTGAAAATAATAATCAGGAAGGATGGAATGCCAATCCATACAAACTCACTCTTAATAACTTGCCAACCCCATGAAGAAAAAAATCGTGCGGCGCTGAGTGGTGATACTTTGATCATGCGCCAGGGTAGAAAATGACGCGTATTGTCGAACGGACCGAAAAAAGCCACACCTCTACCACCTGTAGTCATTGCGTCCAATATACCATGCGACACGGTTGAGAGAAAAAATAGCAAAAATAGCATCCACCCTTTCGTCGAGCCCCGTCTAACTTTATAAAAAAACGACCAACGAATCAGCAAGGCAAACAAGACTGCAAAAAATATTGAATGCGTGAACCCGCGATGCCCAAATGGATGACTGTATGGAATCCCAAATCGAAATGCGAGAACATCTGCGTCAGGCACAATTGCACAACCAATAGCCAATATTGAAGCCTTTAAGACTGTTTGTTTTGGTATATCAAAACATGATACTATCGCGAGGCTCGATACCGCATGCCCAAATGCTGAAGCCATGATTTTTATTATTGTGTGTTTTTAACCAAAAACTCTGTATCAGCAAAAAATTTCCTCAACTCCTTCAATGGAAGCGCCGTTTCATCACTCCATAGGATTTTTTGCATAGTACCATTATTCTCCCATTTGATGTAGTAGGTATAATTACCGGGATCATCAATTTCAAATTTTTTCACATCAAGTGATCGAAACGCATTCCATACGGATGAATTGGCACTAGCCGATAGATTTGTATAGGATTGATAGGACTTCGTTTCAAAATTATACTGTTCAATTTTGCCGTTTTCAAATATTCGATATTGCTCATACAATCCTGAGACGCCACCACCGGAGCCAATAATGAATGACTCCATGTTTTTACGGGTCGCATTGTTTTTTGGACTGCAACCAGTCGCCAGAAGTAGAGTAACCATTAACAAGTATACGTTATTCATATGCCACAAGGTATTGATTCAAGCGGAATTTATCCGATTGGAGCTTGCGCAGTGAAAACCATTACATGGCGTAAAGACGTAGGCTTGCATATATATTGAAAGAAGAAGCAACCGGTAAAACTCCGGTTGCTCAATTTATGAATCAAGTGCGTTTAAGACCTTTTCTCTTTTTCGTCTGGACACGGGTAATCTGCTATTGTCGGCAAGGATAAGTTGATAGCCATTGCTTGTAGCGAATTGTCGGATAAAATTGACATTAACTAAATATGATTGATGACATCTTATAAATTCATATGAAGACAACAGTGCTTCAACCGCTTTTAAGGTTTTCGACATAATAATGGAGCGATCACGCAAAAAGATGGTCGTGTAGTTTCCTTCTGCTTTACAGTAGACTATATCGGTTGTTGCTATAAAGTCTACACCATTATCGATAGGCACGGCAATTTTCTTTTTACGTGCCGTTTGCAATCTCAATGTTTCCCGCATCTGTACCATTTGTTTTTTCATATCAACAATTTGCTTGCGCAGTTGAAGTATTTCACTTTGATGTGATACTTGTAATTGCCTTGGTTCATGTCGTAAAAGCTGCTTCATAATCATATTTCGTTTTATGAGCTTAAATGATGCATGCAAGTTCTTACGAAATCAACTACATCCCTAATTTTACCTACCACATGATCATGTGGTTTAATTGGTGATTTGTCTTAAAATCACATGATCATGTGGTTTTAAAGCATGGGATAAAAGTTTAATTTTATGGAATAAACAGCCTGAGGTATGATTAATATATGTGTGGTAGAAGACGATTTAGTCACTCGAGAAAGCCTTATAGCTTATATCAACCAATATCCCAATCTTGAATTGGTATTCGCCGCAAACAGCGCTGAAGACGGAATTCGGGACTTACGACGCATGGGGAGACATGCAGATGTACTCTTACTCGATATCGGTCTTCCGGGTATGTCCGGTCTGGAGTCCATATCCACCTTCAAACAGATCAACCCTCAGCTGGACATCATCATGTTTACGACGTATGAGGAAGAGGACAAAATATTTTCGGCCTTGTGTAATGGGGCATGTTCCTATATATCAAAACGAACACCACTTAAGACAATTATGGAGTCCATCGTCACCGTTTATAATGGGGGCTCATATATGTCACCGAGCATTGCGAGAAAAATTGTAAATCATTTTAAGCCTAAACCTGTTAAAAAGCCCGCATACGAATTGTCGGATCGCCAAATCCAAATTATAAATTGCCTGATGGACGGTCTTAGCTATAAAATGATCGCTGCTGAATTAAACATTTCCATCGATACTGTGCGATCACATATAAAAAAAATATACCGGCAATTACAAGTAAACAGTAGTATGGAATTAGTTAAAAAGTACAATGCAGAGTATTAATGGTGTAATTGTCTCCTAAAATACCTCCTTTGAATCGACATACTCAATCTGATTATTTCATCCGCTCGTCGAAAACACAGCATTTCTCGCACTACACAAGGAGTAGCATGGTTATTTTCATTATTTTTAGAGCACTCAAATAATCAAATTTATGTATAGATCGGCTGTTGTTTTATTCTTATTAATAGGTTTCACTGCGATTGGACAGGATGCGGAAGTCATTTCCCCGATAAAAAATTTG
This sequence comes from Saprospiraceae bacterium, assembly GCA_028279185.1. GTDB lineage: Bacteria > Bacteroidota > Bacteroidia > Chitinophagales > Saprospiraceae > JANQSS01. The sequence goes on from JANQSS010000159.1 coordinate 46,659, forward strand.
TTTGATGGCATGCGACTAGGTAATGCAATGCTAATCGAAAGTGCTTTTGCGCCGAATGCCACGCTTGAAACATATTCCGTAAATGAAGCAGGATTGACAGAACGTCGGCAAACTTCAGCTGTTGATTTTGTTCAGGCTGCAGGCCAACCACACGATCCAATATGGAATGAAGTCATTTGGAGCTACGACGTACGACGTGATGGTCCACTAGCGACCGTTTGGACGGAATATTCCTTTTACCTCGGCAAACAGTTAAGTCACTGTGGTGTAAATGCTTTTCAGCTGGTACTCGACGCAAATGCCTGGAAAATAGCCCGTATTACGGATACGCGTAGAACGGATAACTGTCGCGAAACCGAACAAGAAGAATCAGTTGAGAACAACGTCCAATATGAAATTGATCAATCAGTTTGGCGTCCATTTCAGGAAGCCTACGCGTCATTTGACCATGAAAAAATGAATGGTTTACATAGTGATGACATAGTTAGGGCTAACGATTGGAAAATCCGTGTTGGAGATGAATACAAGCAAGGAAATGCTAAAAGATATGAAGAAGCCCGGATCAGAGGAGACCAGCGAACAATTGATTTTTATTTCGACTCAAGAAAGGCATCAGATACCCATGCTGTGGAAACGGGCTATTTTAAAGTGACGTCTACACGAGAAAATAACACCCGATATTTTTATGGTTATTTTCATGTCATCCTTAAGAAAGAAGGTGGCACATGGAAGATAATTTATGATTGGGATACAGATAAGATAAATAATGTAAAAATCAATGCCCAGTCAATGGCTGGATTGACAAAATTTTAAACGCGCACGTTTGAATTAGCATACACAAATTTCGATGGATTTTTATTTTAATAATTATAGCCACCCGTATGCTCTTCTTCTTCGACATCGAGCCCAAGTACAATCCGATTAACGAAATTAAAATACCCTATAATCATAGTAGCATCCAGGACGGCCCTGTCAGACATACCTTCTTTTTTTAGTTGATCGACAATATGTGCAGTTTTTTTGCTTCCCGGAGACCGAGTTAATTCTTCCGCAAATTGGCAAAGCAATTCATCAGATCTAGGTAAGTCCATCACGTGATATTTCGTTGCCACATGCCGTGTTTTCTCTTCATCCTTCCAATAAAAATTCAAAGCTTCTGCGTGATGCTTGACGCAATATGCACAATGATTGTTGTGCGAGGTCACGACACCTAATAATTCGCGTTGATATCGCTTAAGTGGGGATTTTTTGAACATGAGCGTCATATATAAATCCATGTGTGCGACCAGGCTATCGGGGTGGAGGCTGTGAATTTTGTGCACATTTGCCAATTTACCCCTGGACTTCAGCAAGTCGTTGTAGATCTCGGCCAATTGTCCTGTTGCCTCGTCTTCGTGAATAATTTGTATGCGGGCCATTTGAATAATTTTAATGAATGAACATCTTTTCAAAATTTCTGTTCTAAAGAACACAATTTTTCACTAAACAAGGAGAGTAAAATGCGTGCGATTAAGTCAATTCACAAATCGCAAAAGATCAATATGGGTGGAATCATCCTCGATCAACCCCTGCCTGTGGGTGATTTACAATCTATTGATCCTTTTTTATTAATTCATCATTGGGAGGATAAACTCCCTGGTGATCAGCGTCAAAGGGAGGTCGGAGTAGGACCGCATCCACATCGTGGATTTAGTCCTGTTACGATGATTTATGCCGGTGACATTCACCATCGCGACTCGTTTGGCAATGACAGCATCGTGAAGGCCGGTGGTGTTCAATGGATGGTTGCCGGCAAAGGTGTTACCCATTCGGAACGCCCTTCGCAAGAACTTGCAGCTGATGGAGGTGATTTTGAAATCATTCAATTTTGGGTAAATCTGCCCGCATCTGAAAAGATGGCTCAACCGGCTTATTTTCCCCTGCAGGCAAACGAAATACCCACATACGAAGGTGAAGGTGTTCAAGCATCTGTCGTACATGGAAAATTCAAAGGCATCTCTGGCGGCATAAAATCAGCACACGATGTTACGGTCGTGTCGATCACCTTAAAAGCTGGCGCCTCGCTTGCATTCGATATTCCAAAATCCGACAATGGCATACTTTATCAACTCGACGGATCAATTGCCGTGCAAAATGGTGATATCACCTATGCAAAAACGATCTATGAAATGGGTGCTGGGGATTCTGAAAAAGTGGAGATTCGAGCTGCTGAGGATACTCGGCTATTACTCCTCCATGGAAAACCACTAAATGAAAAAGTCGTTCAGTATGGTCCTTTTGTCATGAATGATCAAACCCAAATCATGGAAGCGATTCGCGATTCACAAATGGGAAAGATGGGCGTACTCATCGAGTGATTTACATATTGCGAATTATGCAGAATAAGCAGATTGCGTCGCGATACATTGCACCTTGCATATCGCGGCGCATTTTTTAATAGAATGATGACAAGCTATTTGATCACGAAGGAATTCAAAATAGCCAACCCCAATGCCTGGTTCGCATCAAACTGATCACGTTCCGCGGTAAAGGTGAGTACAAAAGCTTCGTTTCGAATAACCCAGAAATACTGGATAAACTTCAAATCATAGACACCTTGCTTTCCAGCGTAGACCAACCTGTGATATTCGCCGTGGTCGCCTTCCAATCGCTCACTTGATTCGATGTCAGCGCTGAGAATAGTTTTGACTTGCTGTTCAGATATTTCAACATACTGATCCAGATCTAAGTTGTGTCCGGTCAGATCCTGAATAATGAGATTGATGTTTTCTTGAAAAAGGTCTGTAGCATTGCTTTGTGGGCTCAGTAGGATGAAAAGAGTGCCCATCTGTCCTTCGTCATTAAACGTCCAATCGCCTGGATATTTTATTTCATACTTGTCATGTATTTCTGTCTTCCAGTCAGCCGTATTGATAGCTGACTGTAGCGTATTCGATTGGGCATTCGTCTGGTTGATTGTAATTATTCCTATGAAAAATAATAAAAGAATACATCGCATGTTCAATGAAGTTTTGTTGATTTCATGCAAACATAAGAAAATCACCCGGCTTTTATTCCCTGACACTATGCTTCCTCTCCATACAGTATATGTTGATCAATTGGTGTTTTTTGTTTTCCAGACGGATTAATTCATTTACAGTCTATACTTTTTCAATATGATCTTTGTAAAATAAGCCAATAAACCCAAAGAAGAGACTTGCATAAAGGCAGTATTTCTCAAATTTAAGTAGTTCCGGGCCATATTCAAACGGTACTATAAATATGCTCGGAATCGCAAGTATTACAACAACAATTATTCTAATAATTAACAAGAAGAAAGTTCTAGCTATGCAACACGACCAATAGAATCCATGATACAGATAAAAAAAACATACATTAACAGTAAAAAACAATTAGAGCATACATAAATGTTGTTAATCCATTTACCAGACTACTTTTTATACCTTCTAAGCTCCACATGATTTTTTATTTGAATACGTTCTAATAGTAAATCAAAAATGTCACTATTCAAATTAAGGTGTCATATAACTTTTGCTATCTCAAGGGAGCGACAAAGTTCATGAAGGGAAAATGGGTTATAAAAATCGTTTAATATGGGCAAATGGAAATAATCGTACGATGCCAGTGGATAAAGGAAGACTAGTGGCTAAATACATTTTGTTATCCATGCCCTCAACGGCATTACAATGTGATAAATCCGATATAAGCAGGGCCAAGTTAGTATTCGATTCGGTCCTACTGTAGGTGCAGTACGACCGGTTGGGTGTAGTGCATCCTAAAGCATGTTAGCGATAGCTAGTTTTCCAAGACCCAGACCTCTCCTTCTCTGTCTTCAAGAGCAAAAAGCCCGTTTTCCTCATTCACATAATATTTAAAGACAAAATCAGTTCTAAAACGTACATCCGAACTTATAACATTATTAAACATTTTACCATTAAAGCTTAAAGAATCATAATTTTCTTGATCTTGATATTTGTCTCCGACAAAAGTTCCTTGATTAATAATTACACGAAAATCAATTGACAGCGATGAATCTGTTTTTCTTAGTATTTCAAGAATATCGCCAATCCCATCACCTTGTACTGAAGTTTGTGATGCTTCAGGAACACTACCTGCTTCGATAGTCAATTCTATACTGCCATCTCTAGATACTAAATTATAAGACGTAGCCTGTCGATGAATACATCTTCCTTTTTGCTTCATGCTATCAATTTCACACGGTAATCCAGTTGAATACCTCAACCTTTGAATGCGATTTCTTCTCCTTTTGACATCAAATGTCATAACATCGCCTTCTGAGTTCACATATCTCAGAAATGAACCGGTCGGCTCGCAATAATGTCTAAGGAAGTTCTTACTTCGTTCTGATAAAAGATAACTTCCAAAATAAGAATATTCACATAGAAAATCATTAGGATCAATATCGTCTTGACAGATTTCATTCGAAAACGAAGATTTCGGTGTTGGTATACATTCTTCTGACCCAAGCGTGTCATCATCGTTTGAGCAAGAGAAAATTCCTAAAACCATAATTAAGTAAAAAAAGGGCTTTATGTTCATCATTATTTATTTTTTTTTGAGTAAACGATTCAATTGGTGAATATGTGCACTAGTTTAACGTGAATAATAGATAAGAAAAGATTCAAAAAAATTAAAAATTAAAAATATTTAATATATTAATATCTGACAATCAATTAGTAAAACTTGATAATTCTCCCATGTTAGAAGACCAAGCTATTGAAATTTTCGTCGCTGTTGATGACTTCTATAAAGAATTTGAGCCTCAAATCCGTCAATTTTTGCTGGAATCTGGTCAATCAGGTTTCAGAATGCGTAATTCGAAGCTCTCTGAGAGTGAGATGATCACCATATTGATCACTTTTCACCTTAGTTCTTATCGTAATTTTAAGGCCTTTTACAATTAACTTATCGGTCCTGTTTGGTTGCATTTATCCCTGATTTGATTTCCTGCGAACGTTTTAATCAAATTCAATCCAGAGTGGTGACACCCCCAATTGTTTTCTTGAAATCTCGTGCCTTAGGTGCATCTCGCAGAATCAATTTCATCGATTCAAAAACCATAAATGTCTGCCGTATCAAACGTGAAAAACAACATAAAGTATTCCCCGGATTAGCCAATAAAGGATGAGGAATGATGGGCTGGTTTTTTGGTTTTAAACTTCATTTGATTATTAATGATAAAGGAAAAATCCTTAGTTTCTACCTAACTTAAGCAAAAGCAGAAGACCGTAATCTAAAGGTGATCAGTTCGTTAACTGAAAACATCTTTGGAAAGCTTTTTGGAGACCGAGGTTATATATCCAAAGTTCTCGCAGATTTTCTCCGGAATGATGGAATCCATTTTATTTATAAAGACGTAGAAATATGAAAAAGCAAAATCTAAGTGATGAAGACAAACTTCTGCTCAGAAAACCATCACTCCGTTAATCAATGTCTTTGAACGAAAGCAATTCCAGTCCTGTTGCCGTGTAGTCCTTTCTGCTAACCTCAATATTTGAGCCTTAATCTGTGCTAAAAAGCAATTTATTCCGGTGGCGACTCACATTTCTTCCAGTTCCAACCGTCATTTTGTTAGAAAGGGTTGCAATCCGAATTTTTTATTCGTTCAATATAAAATAACAAGACCATGTACAACATATTCTTAACTCCTATAATTTTCTTAATAAGTGTATATACCCTGATGGCACAAGCCTATGATTTAGATGTTGTGTACATCAACGACTCCATATCTCATCGCGGAACAGTCATTGAACAAAAACCAGGTGAATACATCCGATTATTGGAAACGGCATCATCCGATACGTTGACATTTTCCATGGATGAAATTGATAGACTGGTGCGAATTCCGGCCAACAGTCGTCTTCCTGAAGATGGGCGTGCACAATTGACTGAAAGCTCCATTCCCAAACACCGCATTTCACCTGTTATTTATGGAGCAACTGGTGGAGGAGACATACCATTTGGTGGCGGTGGAATCGGTTTCGATTACAAAATCAAAAAAAGGATTAAACTTGGGTTAGGAGTCTTCTATTTTGGCGAAACCAGCAGAAACAGAGTTGCCACGCCCATTCAATGGCAGCGTATTCCAATAACGGTCCAATTTAAATATGACCTTCAACAACATTTTAATAATCGAGGAGCATTTTACATGCGGACTGGATTGGGGTACAGTGTAACGCTCAACCCTGATTACACCGACAGTGATACAGCAGAACCGCGTACCGTAACCAATGGCGTTTATTTTAACCCAGCCATTGGCTATCGCCTGAATATTTATAAAAACATGGGTATTACACTGGACGTGGGATATTTATTAATTACCGATACGCGAATCGATGAACGAAAAGAACCACTTCAAAATAAAAGTTGGGACCAAGCAGCTGTAACAGCAACAGTATATTTCTAGTGAAGGTAGAATCGCGCATATTAAAATCCTGTAAAAGAGGTAAATCCTGGGCCCAGGAAGAACTGTTTAAGTGCATGTACAGTGATGCTTTAAAGATTGCCATGCGGTACACCTCATGCACGGCAGATGCAAAAGATGTATTGAACAAGGCCATGCTTAAAGTTTTTACCAAGATCGATCAATTTAAAGGAGGTCCGGATAATTTTTTCGGCTGGGTAAAACGAATTATTATAAATCAGGCCTTAGATGAATTAAAAAGTAAAAATTTCCGTCAATCTTTTGATCCGATGGAAAATATTCAGTCGGATCCATCGACAGATGGTATTACTGATCAATATAATTATGAAAGTATTGTTCACCTTATTCAAAGGTTGCCAACAACATCCGCTTGTGTATTTAATTTATTTGCTATCGAAGGGTATTCGCATAAGGAAATTGGTGACTCACTTGGTATTACACCTGAAAATTCTCGATATCATTTACGCGCCGCACGAAAACAATTACAAACCTGGATCTTTAAAACAGAAAAGATATGATTTCCAAAAACATGCATCAATTTGACAAATATATTGCGGAGGAAGTCGAACGCGTGCAATTTTCTTACGATGGAAATGATTGGCTGCGATTATCAACTGACTTGGAGTCGTACAATGCGACAACAAAAGTAAAGGCGCAAAATAAATCATTGAAATTCCTCTTCACTATTACTACAGCCGTGCTTGTTGCTATTGTAATCTATTTCTTAATGGCACGTGCAACTACTTCAACCCCGGTCATTAATCAGCCCGTAGATAATCCGAAAATGCATGCGGCACCCATTGAAGCAGAAGCGGACGAAGCAGAAGCGGAGTCAATCGGTACACCGCAGAATAATGAAAAACGTGTTGAACGGCAAATAGAACGAAGGAAACCGCGTGAATTCCAGGGATTACCTGTTCCCGCTATGCAGGAAATTGAATTCGACAAAACAACTGAGTCATTACGAACCAGACAAATTCCCATTATTCCGTCTGATCCAAGTATAGACGAACCGAAGGAAAAAAAGAAAAAGCATCTGATGTGGTAATAAATTGAAAGCTCAATTTATACGGAAGTATGACGAAACGCCGCATTACTTTTGTCGGCGCACCATTTCATTGATCCAAATTGGTGCAAAAGGTGAGGTACACCCCTTTGGCGCGACATAGTCACGGTATACGCCGAGTTTTTCTCCGATATTGATTGCGCGCTTTCGCAAATCCGGATGATTGATTCCGATTTCCACTAGCGCAAAATTCATCGTCCATTGCGCTTCAGGTGCGGCATCTGCCATATCTTTTTCAATACGATCCAGGAGGTGCTTTAAGTCCAAACCCTCAGCGTTTTTACGCGCGCGTATAGACGTCAGATTCCAACCAGCTCGTGCCGCCTGTGGATTGCTATCCGTCATCCACTTTTGTCGGAGTATTTCGTTGTCAGGATGTTTGCTGGCGATATAAGAATTAAACCAATCGGCTACCCAAAAGAAATTAATCGATCGCACCATCTCATCTACTTTATCCGGGGATAGATCTTTTGGTTTTAATAATAAAATAGCAAGTAGCCGTGCTTCAATTATTTCCGTATTCCACAACTCGATTGCCAGTGGGCGATTAAATTTTATTTCCTTTGCGACCTTACGAATATCACCCATCCGAACCCCAAATTGGTTATCTGACGCGCCTCGTTTCTTATTCTGGGCGAACATTTTTTCGTTCCCCAAGGCTTTAAGTTTGTCAAGTGTTTGTTTAAGCGTCATGTCGTTTGCTGTTTTCGCTATTAATATTTATAAAATCCGATTCTATACCAGCGTTACCCTAGTTTGGTAGACTAAGCCAACTATTAGTCGGCATCTGGCGAAATATGAATTGGAATAGCCCAATTCACTTTCCGTCTGGTATAATTTGACAGGCACGCTGTTTGATCAAACAGATCATTACCCATGCCACTGCGATTTTGTGCTTTTACCGATGAGGACTTTCAATACGTTAAGGTCTATATCCGCTAATTTGTTAATATACAGACACCCTTTACCCCATTTGCATTTTCCCAATTCCTTGAGCAACTCCTCCTCCTGCGAAATATCAAAGGTAAGATAAACGGTAATTTTCGATTTTCTAACAGCAAAGCCGACGTTGAACCACTCCAACTCTTCTTTGCTATTTTTCCTTCTATATGTATATTTTCCGTACCCTATTAGAAAATTGTCTCCCCAGACTTTAGGCGTTACTCCCGTAATTTTTTGAATCATACTCAGAAGCATTTCTGCGTCTTTCCTTTTAGCCTTGTTTTCAATTCCGTCAATATAGGCCTTGACACTCTTATTAGTTTGTTTCGTTACAAGTCCAGCCATATGGATTTTAGTTTTTAGTAATCTTAAAATTAAAATGTGTTGTTAGCATTGCCTGAATTTCTACATGGCTCAAGTCTTTTTCTGCAATCTCTTCATCTTTGGTCACTTTTAGACGATTATTTGATATTGTCATTCTACCGTCAAGTTTTGGAATTGAAATGAACTTTTTCTGTGTAAAATGGGAGTTCGCATTCGTTTGATGATAAACGCACATCGATTTAAAATCATCGAATTTTCGAGGGATATCCTTGTAAATATATTCTGGCACCCAATCCTCATTTACCCGTTTGGACACGCGAATGTAGTCGTTCTGATATTTGTCGAATTTAAAAATTCCACGAGCATCTTCGAGTACTTCATCAAATCGACACTGTAAAGGGTGGAATGCAAATTCGCCAAAACCCACATCGGTCAGATAGTCCTTGTCATCAATGGTTGTGATAATGGCCAAATGGTCAAACTCCTTTCCGTAGCTACCTTCGTGAAATACACGTCCAGATATACGCCGTACATCAAAACCAATCCTTTGTAAAAGTTCAAAAAAAAGGCCATTCAATTCGTAACAAAATCCTCCCCGATAATTATGCACTATTTTTTCATAAATTCGGTCAATAGCAAGCTCTATTTTCTGGTTTGTATGAATATCAAAATTTTCGAATGGAATGTGTAGGACGTGTTGTTTTTGAAGAAGGCAAAGGCTTTCTAAACTCGGCTTTATCTCTGTATTAATTCCAATTCTATCCAAATAAACTTTTGTATTCATAAACAACGCGTATTGTCATCAAGTCCTTGCTTATCCTGCGTGCTGTAAATCTTCCATGGATCTGCATACGATTGTGTCTTTGCTTGACCCCTTATCCAATCTGGAAAACGACTGATGTCCAGCCGCTATTAATATGCAATCAACGCCCAAGGCTTTTGCCACATCGTAATCGTGCACTGTGTCACCTATCAAAACAGCCTTAGCCACGTCAATTTGATTATTTCGGATTAAATGCCGACCTCTTTCCAACTTGCTTTCAGCCCTATGATTATCTAAGCCCTCTATTTCGACGAAAAACTCTCGGATAGAATAATTAAGAAGCAAGGGTAATACGCTTTCTTTGTGGGCTGCAGTCAGAATATATTGTTTTTTATTGTTAGATGAAAACAATTGTAATGTATCCAATACCTTTTCATGTAAACCACAACTGGTCACCTGAGCTTGGTAAGAAGAAATAAACCTCGACGTTAAATTTTCGAATGATTCACGTTCGAAATCGATTCCGATCTTTTGATAATATGTCGAAATTGGAAACCCAAATACATCTTTATATGAATCGAGATCTAACTTTTGCCGGCCGTGACTGGATAGAAAAGAATTGACAATTTCAACACATAACCAAGCATCATTAAGCAATGTGCCATTCCAATCCCAGATAACTGTGCTATATTTTTCAAGTTGATTCAACCGAATACTTTAATATCTGTCGCACTTTTTGCAGACTTTCGGGCATTTTTTGCAAAAACTCTTATTTTTCTTTTTATGCTTTTTACAGCATTTTTTTTTGCAACAATTTTTCGACATAAAGTCAGCGTATGCCTACATATTTTCCACACTTGCGCTGATAGTCAGAATATCACGGTCAAACATATACATACCGCTTTTATCGTCTCCGATGAGTTCAAGTTTATCGTTCATCGTGCGTGCCAATGCTTCTTCTTCGATTTGTTCCGCAACATACCATTGAAGAAAGTTGTGGGTGGCATAATCTTTTTCTTCCAAGGCTATATCGACGCACTTGTTTATGCTGCCCGAAACATATTCCTCATGTTTTAACAAGGAAGCAAAGGCATGCTTAATGGATGGAAATGTCAGCTGGGGTTGTGCCAGCTCAGGTATTTGTGCAAAACCGCCGCGTTCGTTTACGAAGTGGATGAGCTTGAGCATATGTTGGCGTTCTTCCTCACTATGCTTATAAAAGAAGGCCGTGACGTTGTCAATCCCGGGTTGGATCTCCGACCAGGACGCCATCGCTAAATATACTTGGGAAGACTGAGCTTCTATTTTGATTTGGGCATTTAATGCATTTTGTACGCGCTCTGATAACATGGTTTACGATTTAGTTAGTTGTCAATTGATTCAACAAATATGAGGAAGTTTAGTTGGACGGCAAAGGTGGGTGATTTAAAAAATAGACATAAATAATAATATCGTTTACGTTATAGAGAAACATCTACGATGATGATTTAGAATAACAAAGAGCTAATTGATACGTACTATCTAAAAAATTTGCTTCCAATCCACATCCAGCGTACAAGTAGCTAAGGCTGTAATGAAACCTAGCACCCAAATTACTTTCCGATACCCTATATGACCTGTCTTCAGCTTATATCCGTAAAGATTCACTTCTTTTGACTTAACTACATTACCGTTTTCATCGAATTGTTTAATTTGAATTTTATCATTTTCAAGTACATTTTTTAGTGCTTTTCTGATTTTCTTTTCGCGTTTAAGATTTTCCTTCAACCAATTATTAGCATAGATCATTAATATTGTCACGACTGCCAGGATGGCTATTTTTTGGCCTATCTCTACATCGCCATCCCTGGCAATAGCCATCATCCCACCGATAATAGCTATTAATAGCGTCGACGTCCAACTAAATATTTTCCATAGCTTATCGAGTCTATGTTTTAGTTGGTTTTCCAGAATCTGGACCTTGTCCATAATGGTCAACCCTGGAGTTTCAATTTCTTTTTCTAACTTTTCCATGTTCTGGTTCTTTTAGTATTAATACTACCAAGATACTGTAAATCAATTAATTGTGCCTCTTACCGGATTCGAACCGACACTCCCGAAAATATCGGACAGATTGGCTATAAATGCGCTTCCCTACTGAGCATCCTATGCCTTTTCGGTGCTTCTGCAAATTCTATTCATCAGTGAGTTTGCCACTGACGGCTTCATCCAATCACTCCATGGCTTAGAACGACTTTTACCACAGCACTTCCTTTTATGCTAAAGAGGCCTTGAAAAATTTTTGGGTGTCTTTGCAGATTCGAACCCTATTCTCCTCAATCACAACGAGGTGTTTTACCACATAAACTAAAGACACCATTTAATTACAATTCGAATTACATACAATGTGATGACCTGACAAGATTTGAACTTGTACAATGAGATTCAAAATCTCATATGCTAACCCATTACATCACAGGTCATTCTTGTACTCCGTACGGGAATCGAACCCGTGTTTCCTGATAGAAAGTCAGGTGTACTGCCTTTATACGAACGGAGCAATAATTACGCTTTGTACCTCACCCGAGATTCGAACTCGGACTATTGGGGTTTTAAGCCCCATGCCTCTTCCAATTGGGCTAGTGAGGTATAAAGAATATTTCAGCCAACCTGTTTTTTTTTACGATGCAGTGCCGACGGGATTCGAACCCGCAACTTCTCGATAGACAGTCGAGCACTCTACCATTGAGCTACGACACTTTATTGTTTATCACACAAAAAAAGCACCTCCATTTCGGGAGATGCTTTGATTATTTAATATAATTATTTAGTATAGTCTAATTCATCAAAACATTCCCTTTTGATACTTGATCATTGAGCGAAGCATATAAATGCATATCGATCAGTAAAGCTTGTTCGTAAATAATATTTTGTGCTATTCTTACCATTGTTTTATGTTGGCAAATATCTATTATTCTAAGTGATATATACAAGTATTTTTTTAAATAAATTATTGATCATCAACATGTTGCGTAGTATTTATTGCATAGAAATTCCTGCTCGTCATATGACAAGTGCTACTTAAACACCCAATCGTCTGTCTACCAATTGCTTCTATAAGATTTCAATTCTATTTGACCATTAAATAAATATTCAAAATTATTCCAAAAAAAAAGCGTCTCAGATTAACCAAGACGCTTTTGTATAAATGTTTTTCCTAAGTTTCTTATCATAAAGGTAAACATGCAATAGTCAAACGTCTTGAATAACGCTCTAAATCCAGCCACAAATCTTGATGCTGGAGGCATGTCATTTGCTCAATATTATAATTAATAGTTGTCATGAATGTCACAAAGGTATAATATCGAATCCACTTTACAAAAAACACGCGTTTTCCATACCGCTACTGCTTCAAAATTTTATACACTTCCATGAGTGTATTATTCGATTTTTGCACCGAAATAAAATGCAAGCCAGCGGGCAAGTCAGAAAAGTCAATAACGATCGGGGTAAGTTGATTACTGTAATCCACAACTAGCTGACCTCCCGCGTCTAAGACTTTAACATTGAACTCAGCTAACTCGCCATCTACGACGACAGTATCCGAAAAGGGGTTCGGAAAAATGGTAATGCCTGATAGTTCAGCCTCAATATGTGGTAGACTGGACGTAAACTCAAATTCATAACATCCAATGTCGTATGTTCCTCCTTGTGGCCTCGCGATACCCGTAATATCATCGAGAACAATTGAATTGACCAAAGACGTACCTGTATCTATCGCCTGACTACCACTAAGTAACTGGAAATTGCCCATAGCGGCGTCAATAAAAATCTCATTTACGGCGTCTGCCAACATTGAATGCATCCCAAGGCCCAAGGCCTGCCACTCCAAAAAAGAGATAGTCGAACCATCACCACTGTCACTCATTTTATCATTTACAATATTATAATCACAAACAAAACTTGTCGTATCCTCAATGGCCACACATCCACGCCATGCATGCTGATTAATAATAATATTGTTAAATATTTCTGTATTCACATTTGCGCCCGATCGCACAAGTATTCCCCATCTCCCATCCGTTGGAACGACAATTGTGTTATTAAAAATTTTTGCACCCTGGGTAACGATGGCACCATCCTGCTGGAATAACGCAATCCCCTGAGAAAAATGATTATTATATATTAAATTATTGTATACAACGGGATTTTCTAATCCATCCATGTTAATCCCGGCGGCGCCTCCATTGTCGTATATAATGTTTCCATAGACGTACGCGTTACTTATTATTCCATCTCCCCCTGCCGACAAATCTCCGTTCATATGAATTCCTATATTATTGTTGCTATGACAAATATTATATCGGATTGTAGGATTGTCAGAACTATTGGAAACATATATTCCATGTTCATCAATGGCATTTGTACAAATGTTATACTCGATTAAAATGTCATCGGTGAAGCCAGTAAATATTCCTCTTTCGGCATTATTATCGCATGAACAATTTCGGACAACACAGTTATCGGACAAGACAAGGCGAATGCCATTTCCGCTACCAATCATGTCATTCACCGTAAAGCCGTCAATAACCACGTAATCAGCATTTTCAACATTAATTCCATCATCTCGTATGGGCCCGCTACTACTAATTAACACCTCACTTCCAAGTGTTTTAAATACGATCGGGGAAGTTGCTGTTCCGTTTTTATTCCGAATATCAAACCCGTCATATTCACCATCAGCAACAAAGACTGTGTCACCAGCAATTACTATGGAAACAGCATGTTGCAGTGTCGCGAATGCTGTTGAAAGTGTTAGTCCCGAATTAGTGTCATTTCCGGAATTGGAAACATAATAGTTGGTAGCTTGAACTTTAGGCAAGTACAGCCAGGATAACAAAAAAAATAAAAAAATATAAAGGACTCCTTTGTGCAAAAAGTTATAATTATTTTAAGCACTGGAAAGATACAGATAACGAGAAGAGTTTATTGGGCATTGGTAGATGCAACGTCACTATTGCTATAATTGCCTATAGACCCAGGAAATGTGATTTCCTAAATGCAACCGGTGACTATGGTAAGTTCGCTCTGTTTGTGCTCCAACACCTTCAACATGTACAGCGCACATCTGCTTATATCAATGTCACATCCGTAATCACTTCGAGCAAAGCTGGTCCGTTATGCTCCATTAGCTGTTTCATTGCATTGTTCAACTCTTCATTGCGTGTAACCTTAATTCCCATCGCTCCGCAGCCCTCTGCATATTTTGAAAAATCCGGATTAATTAAACTTGTGGCCCAAACATCAAATTCAGCCGCTCGTTGTTCTTTGGAAATTTTTCCAAGCTCATTATTGTTGAGCACTATTATTTTAATTGGCATTTCGTATTTGACAGCTGTTGTAATTTCGGCCAGATACTGGCAAAATCCTCCGTCACCTGCAACAGCTATTATTGGCCTATCAAGACCCACAGCGGCAAAAGCCCCTAACGCAGCTGGAAGTGCAAAACCTATTGAACCCAGATAACCGGACATTAAAAAAGATTGATTTTTGCTTTCAAAATATCGGCCAAACGAATAAGCATTATTTCCAACATCAACGCACATAACGGCGTTCTCAGGAGCCCATTTATTCAATGTTTCAAATACGGCAATCGAACTTATGCCCATCCCTCGATTGTCTGCCAGTCGTCTTTGTTTTTCTTTATTCCAGACGGCCCACCGATCTTTAATTTCCTGCCGATGATCAAATTTATTTTCAGTACCGCCCAATCGATGTAAAAATAGTTGGACTGTTACTGAAATTTCACCCCAGACGGCCGCATCAACTTTGTGAAACTTACTTAAGGCTAAAGGGTCAAAGTCGATTTGAATCGTTGGAATTTTCGGAGTAATTCCGGTATGCTTTGAAAAAGAGGCGCCTATAACCAACAGCACATCTGCCTCATTCATGAACCATGAAGCTATAGGTGTGCCGCTTCTACCCAGTACGCCGCAACCCAACGGATGCGCATCGGATATTTGCCCTTTTCCTTTAAATGTTGTCATTACAGGACAATTGAGGCGCTCGGCCAACTCGATTATTTTGTCCATGTGAAAGCGGGCGCCATGACCAACTATTATTATAGGCCTTTTACTCTTATTCAACAGCTGTAGCGCCTTGTTAAACATTTCTTCCGGAGGAGCAATCGTCATTGGTGTCAGTCTTCCGGTTGCATTTTTTGGCTTTTCATATGCTTCTGCTGGTATTACCTGAACTTCGTCCGGAAAAGTCAGGTGAGAAACGTCGCGCCTAATGATGGCATGTTTAATGGCCAAAGACATCAATTCGGCGTGCCTACTTTTGTGTTCTACGCGATGATTAAATTCCGCAACACTGTCAAATGCCCGCACCAGGTCCAATTCTTGAAAATTACCTGTTCCTACCACCTGCGTTGCAACTTGTCCGGTCAAGGCTAAAATGGGCGCCCGATCCACTTTTGCATCGTAAAGGCCGGTAAACATATTTGTAGCACCCGGGCCGGCAATTGCAAAACAGGCGGCCGGTTTTCCGGTTAGCTTCCCATAAGCCGAAGCGGCAAAAGAGGCCGCCCCTTCGTGCCGTATACCAAAAAACTTCAACTTCCCTTTTTCCTCTTGGCGGCGAAGAGCATCAGCCAAACCAAGATTTG
>JANQSS010000168.1 GCA_028279185.1 Saprospiraceae bacterium
ACGCAATTGCTAATTACACCCTCTGAGCCTGAAAATCCAAGACGAAGAGCACTACCATTTCTTTTTGCGGTGTTTCTAATAAAAGTAGAATTTGTGATATTGACTCCTTCGTCATTGTTGTTTGATCCGGAGATTGCTCCACCGCCGCCATTGTCGCCTTCATTTCCTTCAAACAAAGTTCGGTCAATATTCCAAACGCAGCCATTCCCAAAACCGCTTCCGGTATCAATTGCTCCACCACTATTGGCTTTATTTCCCCGAAATACTGAATTACTTATGTTTATGACGGTGTTCATCTCGGGTCCTGACGTCCGACATCCCATTCCACCTCCATTTCCAAATGCAACGCCATTTAAGAAAATAACTTTATCAATATTGACCTGAACGGCAACAGTTACATCTCCAAAATCAGGATTAACGCCGATAGCAGAACCCCATTGATTACCTGAACTATTAAACATCCGCGAAATGGTTAAATTGTTGATATTGGCAACAATAGAGGTCAGGGAACTGACTCCGTTGATGGTAAATCCTCGGGTTTGTTCATTTCCGTCTATCGCTAAGAGGTTCGCACCGGGTCCATTTATGGTTAAGGAACCGTTACCGATTATGTTTAGGGGAGAAGTAATAGTAATCGTTTGTGGTGTGCTGAAAACTCCACCGTCAAAATTTATGATGTCATCGGTGGCGGCGTCATTTGCGTCCAAAATTGCCTGACGAAGACTGCCTGCTCCACTATCATTTGTATTTGTTACGGTAAAAGTAGCCGCCGAAATACTGATGGTTGAAATACTAAAAATAAATATTGTAATAACTACAAAATTCCCAAGATTTTGTTTGATTTTCTGTAACATAGTTTTACTCCAAAGATTAGAATTTTTCTCTTCCTTGGTTTGATATGTGCAGAACATCTAGAATTTACGCCAAAAAAATAAAGGGGATGTCCCAGTTAAACAATTTTTATCATTACTAACTTCTTTTATTGAAAAGTTTAGCTATAAGTGAAGCTTAATTTTGTTAATAGG
>JANQSS010000189.1 GCA_028279185.1 Saprospiraceae bacterium
CCATTGTGTGCGCCAGGTTCTACCTAACCGCCGCCAATTAATTACATGCCGCGCGATGACGACCGCTTACCATTTTGTTAAATCCTGTAGAAAAAGAAATTCCCCGGGAAGTTGGAAAGGTTTTGAATGATAATTATGTAGATGAAAAAAAGACTAGATTTTTGACCGATGGGATTGTTGATTTTCACTGTCTCGAAATACGGTCAGATGCGAATCCATGCTTGCACGCGGATCGAGCGTTCAACGTTTACGACCCTTTACCAACGTTACTACTTCCTGCCTTCGCGTTAATTACGTGCGAGGAGCGCGCAATTTGTGACGACCTTTACCGGACAAAACTTAACCGGACTTTTTTTTCTGCTTAGTTTGTAGGTCGCTTAAAAAAAAAAAAAAAAATCACTTACCGTCATGCATCTCTTTGAGTTTTCGCCGATAGCTTAAACCTGGGCTACTGAAATGGCAAACCATTAAAGCCTCTCATTCTGAGATTGAATTCCACGCCCATAATAGTTTCAGATTCCGTAACTGATCACTGGTGAGTCTTGTACAGTGAACACGACAACTATGAGCAGGGGACTATATAGGTTACTAGATATAATATTATTATACATGAGAGTCTTTTACGTAGGGCCAAAAAGGATCTGGCCGCAAGCGATTACCTTAGTCTGATAATCATGCACCAAGTGTTGTGAATGCAATAGGGATTAGCTATAGGACTCAAGCACTTTCAATAATTACTAATTATAAAAAATTTTGTAATAATTATAGTGGTCCATGCAACTAAAATTTTTGTTTGTATATAAGTAAGGGGACAGGGTTAGGGGATTGGTGAAGGAGGATACATCACGACTACTTTAAAGAATGATTGTGGTCATCACTACCTCTGATAAAAATTAATTTTCTTGAGTTTAGTTACCTTGTGCTGTTACTGAACAAAATTATCCCTCTCCCGAACCTCCCCCCCCCCCCCCCCAAAAATGATATTACTACTATGATTATTATACAGATTACTC
>JANQSS010000190.1 GCA_028279185.1 Saprospiraceae bacterium
CTTTTGCGCACCTAGCTCAAATCTCACTTCATAATCGAATAAAGAAATAGTGCCCCTTTTTGAGGCCCTGAACACATTCTGTTGGCCTAGTGAATACAGTATGACACCTGTCGTTAAAGTTTTGTGCGCCTTAACCCCTTTCCCGCCGTAGACAAATAAATTTGTTTCGTGTTTTTTCTACTCAGCGCCGACCATTCAGTTCTGAACTTTTTCGCTCCACGCCAGGCTTGATTATTGATTTTTGTGTGTGTACATGCTCCGCCCACTTTCTTGCTGCTTGCAGCAGCCACTGTTCGTAGCGCATGCGCATATCTACTTTTCAGTGTCTGTTTGTCCCTGCCGCCATCGCCATATTGAAAAAATGAGCTGCGAAGTTGATTTTTCATCGTAAATTGCTAAAAAACAGGTATGTAATTACTCCTTATTACATTATTTTGTAAGAAATACATATCATCATACATTTCTGCATTCTATGTGAGTCACACTGCCTTCAATTTTCACAATAATGTACCAAACTGAGTCTAAAAACATTTCCCGCCATTTTTTCCGATGCCACTGTGCTGTACAACAGACCCCACATACTCCTCCTCCTCCTCACTTGTTCTCTGTTACAAATTTCACTTGACAAATTCCCTACATGGAACATCACATGCGTAATTATCTACTTATAGCACCGAAAATATGGCTGGTGTACAAGAATGGCATATCAAGAGAAAGCAACAGTATGCTTCGCAGTACAGTCTTTACACCATCTTATTCAACAAACAAAAAGGATATGGATTTCCATTGTATGTCCGATATCCCCATTTCGATGGAGTTGTCGACTTATATCCTGAAATGGATAGAGGACCACATAAAGGACTTTTTTATGTCCCAAGAGTGTCCACACCTGCTTTCAACTTGAACTTCGACACACTCGCAGCTGATTGGAATCGTCCAGAAGAAGGAGATGGTTATGATGATGACGAAGATGAAGATAATGATGGTGATGGTGGTGGTATTTTCCAACCGGACCCAGATGATGAAGAAGGTGAAGACCAGCAGACAGCTGTACAACCACCTCAGCAATTGATAAAATTACAACCTCCTGGTAAAAAAAGCACAGGTACATCAGAAGGTGTAGCTACTCGAAGGAGTACACGAAAAAAGAAGAAATCAAAGAAGTACTTGGACGATGAACCCCCAAGCCCCCCCTCGGACTGGGAAGATATTCAGCCTCAACAAGCTCATGCTCTCAGACCCAGGCCAATTCCCGGCGGATATAATTTAGTCGTTCAAGGCCCACTTTGGGACATCATGCTTGAAATGCTGGATTATGTATCCGTGGGAGTTAGATTCCATAACGATATGTTTTGGAGGAACCCACAGTATGATTACCACGTTTGGAATAGAAATGACCCAGAAGATCCAGCTACCCGTATTTGTGTTGCTGGTGAGTCAGTAAAAATAACATGTCACTGCAAAAACATGCCAATCTAATCTCGAAAAGTGTTCTGAACACTTCTTCTTTACTTTATCACAAAGTATTTTGAATACCTTTTTAGGTCGAGCAATTTTAGTTACGAAAATCAAAATATAAATAATATTATTCTTTCAACCCCCATGAATACCAAAAAGTTTCATTTCTAAATATTTCAGTACAAGAAGCATACGCTGACGCTAGAGTAACCACAAACTGGTGTATTCGTGCAGTGCAAAATATGTCTGTTTCACTTACAGAAGGGCACACAAACTCTATTGGAAGGTATGTTTTTTTTTTTACCTGAAATACATTATGTTTTCAGTTATATGTATTCTGCCACCAACTTTTGAATGCTTTGAACTACAAAGTTCATTTGTGGTATAATATACCTACAACTTTGAGTATCAAGGTCATTTGGCGGGGACAGTCACCTATTGTGGGCTTCAACGGGAAACGCATTCTTTTTAATTAGATACATTTACATTCTGTGGCAAACACTTCAATCAAATATACATTTTCAGTCACAATTTCTATAACCCCATCAATTTGAATTTTCGAAACTACATCTGCATGCATATTTGTAAGCAAATTCACTATTATTTCAGACAAGCATTCGAGCCTTTTCTGCGCCTGTGTACTCTTTTTGCACGAGATACAGTCCACGAAGATCTACTAAGTATAGATTTGACCGAAGGTGGCTTCGCTGATGTGCCTGATGACTTTTACTTTAAAGGAACTTTTCCCTTTAGCATCGACATACACAACAATGAGTATGACATTGTGCACAGCCACATAGCTACACGTTTCAAGCCTATTTATACAATATCCGACCTTAGAGTCCCTGCATACCCAGGAGAAGGTGGCGTACGGGATATTGTTCAACATACTGAAGCACTCGCTAATCATGACTTCCTATCTGTACTTATGAAGCAAATAGAATGGCCCATCTGTGAACTACGACCACGCTGCAAGAAACCTAATGAACACCGTACACCGGACTTTGTCATCACCTACAACCACCCCACTTTGCATTTCCCAATCCCCTTGATGATCGTTGAAATCGTAGGTCGCAAGGACGAGTGGGGGAAATACGAGACACATCTAAATGGCTGGATAGAGGCCCTGTACGGATTGGTATTTATGCCGGTGTCGTACTTCGTTGAAGTGGATGAATTTCAGATTGAGATTTTCAAGTTTGAGAGA
>JANQSS010000242.1 GCA_028279185.1 Saprospiraceae bacterium
CAAAGCGTTAGCTTATGTAGTCGCCAGGCATCTATAGATGCCTGGCGACTATGCTTATTTTTGAGCCTTTTACAGCTTTATAAATGACCTACTCGTCACAGCTCCTTCAGCATAAAACAATATTTGGTATTGTCCAGTGCTAAATGCCTGCACATCGAGCTGCTGCATTGGCTTTGATACTGCACCTCGCATCATCAATTTGCCTTCCATGTTCATAATTTGAAAGGAAATATCCCGGTTTTTCTCATCGGACCAATCTATTGTCACAAAATCTTGTGCCAATGTCGGTAACAATGTAATCGATAGATTAGGAATTTTGGTTTGAGAAGTTGCTGATAAAACGTATTCGTAGGCGCCTATATCGGGATTTACATCGCGTGCAACTCCTTCAACATCTACGGTTATAGCGGACCCCAGCGCGGCGTCAATGGCTGGGCTCGTTGCTTTCAATGAATAGTCGCCCATAGGCGCGTCTTTCAAAAGTGGATCCAGGCTGGATCGATCAGTCGCCAATGTCAATCCACTATCCATGCTAGCGTCACCGCACAGATTTCCGCCCATGGAGGTGATAGTTGTGGTTCCAAAACTTTGATAGAGATTGGACTCTGCACCATAAAAAAGTGAATTCATTGTTTCCAGATCTCCAGTATTGAGGATAACAGGGCTTGTTAGTCCTCCAATCGTAGCATGTAGGCATTCGATGCGCTCCCCGACACCAACTTGACCAAATCCTTCTTCTTCGCTAGCAGAGTTTCCTGCTACGACGGAATTTATTAAAAGTAATTCTCCGTCAAGGCTCAGAAGTCCGGCGCTATTCGAATCGGCAACATTATTCAAAACTTGGCTCTGGGTGAACAGTGCATAGTCATTGTCCTCAATGAGGACGGTCAAATTCCCCGAAAAATTTTCGCTGATTCTGGACTCGTTAACATGAAGTGCACCGACTTCAGTTGCCGCAAGACCTGAACCAAAAGAAGCAAGGTTGTCTCGTATTGTAACTCCTGAGATCAAGGTAGAATCGACTAGTTCCAGCACCAATGTACCTGTCGCATCACAATTGTTTCTTGAAAACTTGCTGTCCTCAATTGTAACAATTGCTAAGTCAATCGCATATAAGCCAGATGCAAATTGAGAAGCGCCATTTCTGTCGATATCACAATTTGTCATGTTTATTGTTCCAACCGGATCGTTGTTGCTATCCAGACCACCTAGTAGCAAGACGCCACCGCCAACTTGCGCGAAGCATTCGTTGATCGTACAATTGTTGATAACCGGCGTGCCTTCACAATAAATTCCACCACCGGCTTCTGCGTTAAGCCCCTCATTACTATTTGCATATCCCCTCCAAATAAACAAACCATCAATAACGGTAGCATCTGTAACAGCATCCGTGATATAAAGGATATGTCGCGCATTGTCATCTTTTAAAGTGTCAAAGCGGTTGATGATGTCGTCATCATTTATATCACCATTAAGAATTACCGGGTTAAAAAGTGGGTTTCTTTGATCAACCGAAGTTTCGAAACCGACAAAACCACCATAAATCTTCAAATCTTTATCTATAATAAAAGCATGAGTCGTGTCCGAGCGTTCGCCAACTTCTTCAATGATGGCTTCAGGAGGATAATACTCCCCTAGTGCAATCCATATTTCGTCTCCTTCTGTTGCTGCGTCAAGCGCCAAGGAAAGTTCGAGATAGGCATTGTCCCAGTCACTGCCGTCATTATTGCCACCAACTGCCAATTGTGAAACAAAAATTTGGCCATTTACGGATGAAACCATTAAAAACAAGAATAAACTTAGTAGAGTGATAATTTTACGCATAACATATTATTTTAATGTGACAAAAGTACGGAACTCCTTTTGATCAGAGATTGGAATTATACATTGAACGCTGCATATTATCCGTTGTAGAACATAGTTTTTGACTTCATGACGAAGATGTCATAAAGCAAATTTGTTGAAAATACAATCATACGGACAATTTAACCATATGCCCGAACGATGTATTCAAGTGATTAATCTGACAAATAGTACATGTACAGATTTTCCTATTGCTTAATAAATTTGGTAGTAAACCGGTTGTTGTCATTTAATAATTCGACGAAGTACAGACCAGCGGACCACAGATCGACACGTATAGAATTGCGACTTGCGGATTCCAACTGCTGAATTGACTGATTCCAAACCACTCGACCTCGTGCATCTCTGATTGCCAATTCTCCATATCCTTGTAAATCTTTAACCTCAATATTTAACATCTGACTTACCGGGCTCGGAAACACATGAAGAAATTCCGTATTGGATTCAAAGTCGATTGTTGATGAAAACTCTTCAGGTTCGACTATCGTGCCCCTCTCTTTTGCTTCAGCACATATTTGTTCTACTCCACCCTCATATGACAGACAAGCCTCACTATTATACGTCAGCGCATCAAAAAAAGTGAAATCATCAATTGCCCAAGAGTTGCTCCGTCGAACGGCATCGGAGGCAAAGGTGAATTGAAACAAAGCGGTTGAATCTTTAAAGGTGGCCAGGTCAATATACGATTCAATCCAATTTCCATTAGTCGAGCCGGAAAAAGTAGACTCTACAGAACTAGGAAACGACCCTCTTCGTATGGCATTATTATAAGGATTGCGAAATATATACTGGCCGATGTCTTGAGTCGTCACAAGAAAATCAGTCGAAATTTCTACTATGCACCCATCATTTCCGGCATCTGTATCGAATTTATGTGCAAAGCGAAGGACCGGTTTTTCTGCATCGATCGCCGTTTCAAACAACGAAAAGACGGACTGAACGACATCATTCCCCATATTTTCTAGTTTCCAGGAATGGGCTCCACTATTTGCATCATCATCTACCCAATCAAATGTGGTTGACCCTTGCGTGCTAAATGCTTGCCATGTACTGCCATCAGTTCCGGGATCTTCAAAATCATCTAACAGTATGAGCCTGGAAGGAATGTCAGGTGTATTGAGGTTGTAACTTAATTCGATTTTAGCTCCAGCTGAGAGTTCCGAAATGCTAAAGATTACTTCATCACCGCTGACCACGGCGCTTGAAGGCAACGATGCCATGTTGAAATCAGTTCCTTCTGGTGCGATATCCAGTATTTCAATATTAAGGACATCCTCTTCGGTATCGTTTCGGACTTCAAGTGTAACTGCTATTTGTTCCCCTTTATTAATAAGGGATGTCATTGACTTGGCAAGTTTCATTGTTTTAATGAATTGGGCCGGAATGCTGTAGTCTTCTTTTCCGTCCGCGACTAAATCCGAAATACCCTGACTAGCATTTTGGCCAAGTCCGCGTCGAGCGAAAGCTTCCCAAATAATGTCTTGATTGTCACCATCATTAATCATCAAATCTGCACTTAAAATAGCATCCCGACCATCGACGAACCCTGGATTGCAAGGCTGCATTTTCATACCATCCATTACCAATTGGATGGCTTTGTTATTTCCTTTGTCACCATGAATAAAGTCCTCAGACCACCCATACCGATCCACGAACAACCAATACATGTCCCATAACATCGAACACCAAACCTGCCCGACTCCATGCGGAACGCTAGCATTGTACGTGTCATAATAGGTAACAGGGTTAATCGTCATGTCGGTACTGTAGGGATATGATCTAATGCCGGAACCATCCACTGGATTCCTTAAAGCGTAATTCCCAATTCCTCTTGCATCCGTGCCCAAATCACCCGGTTCTACCGTAACCACCAACGAAAAGAAATCACTCCAACCTTCACCCATCTGTTCTCCTTCCTCACGTGAGCCGATACTGGGATTTCCTAAGCATCCCGTGTTGGTTGGGCCTGCAGTTAAACGGTTTGAAATTCCATGAGCAAACTCGTGCGCTATAATTCCATTATCCATCGAACCATCGACACGTCTTGGCTGATCGTCTTCAGGAGGTGCTTGAAATTTGACTTCAAGTCCATCTCCGACATGAATCCGTATGCGATCACAGTCCGCCTGTGAAATAAAAACGGATGGGATATTTACTTGATTCCCAACTGCGCCTGCTCCCATTTGGCCTGATAGAAGGCCGGATTCATTGTTACAAATGATAACGCCTATAGCTCCATTCTGTTCGGCATTAAGCACTTTTGCACCAAATTCACAATCGCCGCGGTCAATTATGACGATTTTTTCGTTGATGTCGTCATCATTAATTATTGATTCACAAGCGTCCGATCCAATGCCCATTCCATCATCCGCAATTTCAACTTCTGCTATCAGTGGGTCCTGGTCGATGGTCTCACCAAATGTTGCTGTGCGTGAAGCATAAATTCCAGCTACATCAGAAGGAGCTACTACTTCAAACACAGTTATATCGTTTCTGGTATTCCAAAGGAACATTCGCATTTGTCCTCGCGAGCCATCATCGGGTGTGGAGAAATCGGCATTATTGAGGTTACCACTTGAATTTCCATTAAATTGTGCCAAAGCCCGCACCGCATCACCTCCAAGCCCTCCTCGACCAAAATTGTTTAGTTGAAAGTTTCCTGCCTCCTCATTGAACCCATAAGCATAAGTAAAATCATGCATCATATTCACCATATAGAATAAATTCGTAGTCGCCGCATCCTGGTAGTCTACAGGCTCGCTCAAATTATCATATGGAAAATCAAAAATTAGGTCTTGTCCTCCTGAAATGTCTCTATCTGGAGCTCCAAAGTTCCCGGATCGAACCAACCATGCATTCACATTATTTCCCTCCGTTACATTTGTTTCTGCTCCATCTACATTATTTAAATCATGCCAGCCAAATGGAGAGGCAATATCATCAGAAGGGCTTGTAAGCAAGGCACGTGGTCCATGCAGAGGACTTTCAGTTGGTAGAGGAATGACACGATATTGCGCACCGTCATCGCCGAACGATATTATTGATTCTTTACTTTCAGACGGGGTTGAAGCATACTCGCAATTGTGCTTGTCATGGTCATGAACACTACTTTCTCCGAAACTACACTTGACTGTAAAACTCGAGCGATCGATCAACTCTCCATTGCTGGCATTCAATCGAAAACTCCAAAAATCTTCTCCGTTTACAGGGAAAAATGAAATATCCCAAGACAAGACTAGTTCGTGATTATTGAATACATAACGCAGTCTGGCTCGAGCATCATGATCCGTAATGGCCTCAGATGTAAAAACAAAATCTGTTCCATTTGTGCGAGTTGCATTTAATTTTAATGATTCATTTCCAGACAGCCCACCATATTGAAAGGCGCGACGTACCGCTTTTTCCGGTTGCATTATCCTACCGGACTTTTTAACGTAGTCATTTGCTTCAGAAATAAACTTACTGGAAACATACTTTTGTGTTCCATCAGCGGAGATCGTGATTGAGGCGACGGCGTTATACACTGGCACATCGGCTACAATTTGGCTAACATAGATATAGGTAATACCAGATTCTGAGATGTATTGGCGATCAACTTTTAAATGTTCCACGTCTTTTTGAACCAATTCGGTATGCTCAGCAAGAAGGATTTCTCCAATTTGCTGTGGTGAGCGGATTGATTGACTATAAGCTGCTGTAGCAAATGAAAGACATAAAAAAAGGATGGAATAAACTCGAAATTGCATAAAATCTTATCTATTTAGAAAATGTACTAAAGTGACTTAAAGTTAGCCAATGAATTGTAGATCCTGAAAACAAAGTAGTTTCACTTTTTAGACGAATAGCGTCGAGCAAGCGTTTGATTTATTAGAATAATCCTCTTGAACATGAATATAGTCTTCTGCGAGAAAAACAAGTTATGCTCAATTTTAATCGGTATGTTGATTTAGTCCGAATCAAGGCCGTATTTTAGCGACTTGGACGAATTTTCAATCATATCTGGGCGAAATGCCATAGAAGAGGCTATCGAAAGGCATCATTCTATAGAAAAAATATTTTTGGCTCGATCTGTTAAAGGACCATTTGAAAAGTACTTACGACAGACATCGAAGGAGCGAAATATTCCAATGTCATATGTTGAAAAGGTCAAATTAGACCGTATGTCAAGATCAAATCATCAAGGCGTCATCGCTTTCGTCACGCCTATTCAGTATTACACATATAATGCGTTAATCCCTCATTTGTTCGAACGCATTGGCAATCCATTAGTCATCTTACTTGATGGTGTCACCGACGTTCGCAACATTGGAGCCATTGCACGGTCGGCGGAAATATTGGGAGCATCTGCTATGATATTACCTACCGAACGTTCGGCCCTGATAAATGAGTTTGCAATAAAGTCGAGTGCGGGGGCATTGATGTCCTTACCTTTATGTCGTACACATAGTTTATTAAATGCAATCGACTACTTGATAGAAAGCGGGTTTGAGGTAATAGCACTCGAAGGGTACGCCACAAAAAATATCACCGAATTCCGAAACTCAGAAGGTCCGCTGGCCGTTATTGTTGGCGACGAAGAAAAGGGGATTCGAAAACCCATACTTTTAAAATGTCACGAAAGTTATTCAATTCCTCAAGTCGGCAATACCGAGTCGCTAAATGTTTCCGTGGCTACTGGAATTGCTTTGTATCAATTGCTTATAACAAGAAACAATCAACTGAAATAATTATTCGATGAAAAATATTTTTTATTTAATACTATCCGGTTTTATTTTTTATGCTTGCTCCAGCCAAAAACAAGTGGTCGACTCATCGGCATCAACAGGAAATTGGGAGCCACTGGATAAAGCGCTGCTATGGCAAATTAAGAAAAAAGGTCATCAACCATCTTTTATCTATGGAACAATTCATTTAATAAACGCGGAGGATTTTTTCTTTCCTGAGCATACGGAATCTTCTTTGGCGAAAACAAGTAAAATTGTCTATGAAATAAATATGGATGATATGAATGACATGAATGCGGCTATGGGCTTAATGACGAAAGCATTTATGAAAGATGGTGTTAAATTATCTGATTTATTGGGTGAGGAAGATTACTCGGTTGTTGCCGAGCATTTTGAAAACATGGGATTACCAATGGTATTCCTTGATAAAATAAAACCATTGTTTTTAACAGTACTCGCTGGAGATGATATGGACCCCATGGCCTTATCAGACGGAAGTATTTTGTCCTATGAAATGGAGTTGGATAAACTGGCAACCGATCAGGGATTGAGCAAAGGCGGGTTGGAAACGATCGAATATCAACTAGGCATTTTTGATCAAATTCCTTATCAGGACCAGGCTCAAATGTTGCTTGAGTCAATAAAAATGACTGAAGAAAACGATGCTAGTGCATTGGACGCCTATGGCACTATATATAAGTCACAGGACTTAAAAAAAATGCACGATATGACACTAGAAGAAGAATCTGGGATGGAAGATTTTGCAGAAATACTGCTGTATGATCGGAATCGGAATTGGATTCCTATTATGGAAGAATTGACCATGAAAGAGTCGGTATTTTTTGCAGTTGGAGCCGGTCACCTCGGAGGGACAAAAGGAGTGCTGGCACTCTTAAAGGATCGCGGTTTTACTGTGGAACCTGTTCTGTGATGGAATATATTTGTGGGATTATTTTCTATAATTCTATTTCTTTTCCAAGATAGACAAGCTGATCACCTTCTTCAATATTTAGTCCTGCTTGCGTTGCAGAAATCACGTCTAATGTTCCATTGTTGCGTTTAATCAGAAGTGGCACCATGTAACGTTCTTGGTTAACACGCTGCAAAATTTGTTCTATTAAATCTTTTTCCTCAAATCTATATTCATTAATTGCTGGAAAATCTCTGGCCGTTTCACTGATATTTATATAATCGTCATGAGGTGAGAACAAACCCTCTATCGGTAGTTTTTCTGGCGGTAAGTTCATTTCTGCGGAGGACAGCAATCTATATGTGCCATTCTCGCCAAAGGTTGAGGAAAGCGATTCACAAGCATAGTTATTCACGTCTTGACTCCCCGTCAATGCCATCATATAACCCATGTCAGAAAACTCCAGGTTATCAATCAAATCATCGGCATAAACATTTGCTTCTAATGCCTCTAGCCCAAGTTGCTCGGCTTGCTTTATATTATTCGGATTTGTGTCTACAAGAGCCACATGACGGCCTTGTGCCGATAAATATTCGGCTAGTAATCGAACAGGCAGGCTTGCGCCAATAAGTAAAATGCCATCAGACTTAATTTGCGAGACACCTAGGATACGCGCGACAACTTTGGCAGTAGTCGCGTTGAGCATGACCGTACCCAAAACTATCATAAAAACCAGGGGTGTAATTAATTCAGCCCCCTCGACGCCTTTATCCACGAGGGATGTACCAAACAGCGACGCAATCCCTGCAGCAACTATTCCACGCGGTCCCACCCAAGATATAAAAGCCTTATCATTCAAACTCAAGTTAGAGCCAGTTGTGCTTGCAAAAACACTCAATGGTCGTAAGATGAGGACAACAACCAAAAACAATAAAATTGGACGCCAATTCCATAGGCCGATTAATTCATCTAAATTAATGTTGGCCGACAGTAAAATAAACAGGATAGCGATGAGTAAAACGCTCAGACTCTCTTTGAAATACAAAATTTCACGCAATTCGGGCAAGTCCATATTTCCGAGAACCATGCCCATAACAACAACAGTCAAAAGTCCAGACTCATGAACGATTAAATCAGATTCGGAGAAAGCGAGCATGACAAGGGCCAGAACGAACACATTCATCAAATAATGTGGTATATATTTTCGAATGAGCATAAATCGCAGAAAATATGCCATTCCTACTCCTATTGCTACCCCGGTGACTACAATTTTACTGAACTGTCCAAATGCTTCCGAAGAATATCCGGCTTCCATGCCTTCGGAAATGAAATTGAACACTAACACCGCAACTAAGGCACCAATCGGATCAATTAATATGCCTTCCCATTTTAGTACAGTCGCCACATTCCGTTTTAACGGAACATTTCTCAATATTGGTGCTATTACGGTCGGTCCGGTCACGATGATCAGGCCTGAAAAAAGAAAAGCTATGGGCCAACTCAGTTCAACAATGTAGTAGGCCGCCAGCGCACCACCTATGAAAGTGATTAATGAGCCGAGGCTTATCAGTTTTAAAATCACGGGGCCGACACCCCGTATCTCCTTGCGTTTCAATGTCAGTCCGCCTTCGAATAAAATAATTCCAATAGCAAGTGAGACAAAATAAAACAACAACTTCCCTGGAAAGAAGCCCTTTTCACCATCGTAAACCGGTTGAATGAATTTACTTCCATCTTCCGAGATCAACGTGGACAGCGGTCCTACAGCCAGGCCAATTAATATCAGCGGAAGTATCGCCGGAACCTCAAATCGCCATGCCAGCCACTGCGCTGCTATCCCCAGGATAATGATACTCGCTAATTCAAACATAGGTATTGTCGCTTTTAAATGCATGAATATAGGCAGTCAAAGCATAATTCTGAAATGGTTTCAAATCGAAGGCAGTCAGACTCTCCAAATTGGTCAAAAGCTTACCTTTGGCGCCTACTTTATGGGGCTAAAAGAAGAAATAGCTAAACGCAGAACATTTGGGATAATTTCGCATCCGGATGCCGGAAAGACCACTCTTACGGAGAAGCTTCTGCTCTTCGGAGGAGCTATACAAGTTGCAGGCGCTGTAAAATCGAATAAAATCAAGCGACATGCCACATCCGATTTTATGGAGATTGAACGGCAGCGAGGTATATCTGTGGCCACATCAGTTATGGCATTTGAATATCGAGACCGTAAGATTAATATTTTAGACACACCTGGTCACGAAGATTTTGCTGAAGATACCTTTCGCACACTG
Organism: Saprospiraceae bacterium; assembly: GCA_028279185.1. GTDB lineage: Bacteria > Bacteroidota > Bacteroidia > Chitinophagales > Saprospiraceae > JANQSS01. The sequence continues at coordinate 9,789 of JANQSS010000242.1, forward strand.
ACTGCGGTAGATAGCGCAATCGTAGTCATTGATGTAGCCAAAGGTGTAGAGCGGCAAACCGAAAAATTGGTTAACGTCTGCCGGAGCCGGGCAACTCCGATGATTGTTTTCGTCAACAAACTGGACAGAGAAGGAAAAGACGCTTTTACTCTTCTTGATGAAATTGAGGAAAAACTAAACCTGCCCGTGATTCCTCTTTCCTGGCCCGTAGGCATGGGGCAGCGATTTCAGGGGGTTTATGATATCTATGGGAAGCGGCTAGTCCTTTTTCGTGCGCATGGAAAACAAGATGAAGAAAGTGCCGTGATGATAGAAGATTTAAGCAGTTCCGAGCTCGAAAAACAAATCGGTGAATCTGCGGCGGAAGAATTGAGAAGTGAGATGGAAATTATTAATGAAGTATATCCTTCGTTCGAACGAAATGCCTACCAAGATGGAACGTATTCGCCCGTATTTTTTGGTTCCGCTGTTAATAATTTTGGTGTCAAGGAATTACTTGATTGTTTTGTCGAAATCGCTCCGCCACCTGTGGCACGAGAAACGGAAGAACGCGTCGTCGAACCAGATGAAAAGGACTTCACGGGATTTGTATTTAAGATCCATGCGAACATGGACCCTAAGCACCGAGATCGCATAGCTTTTTTGCGTGTATGCTCGGGTATATTTGAACGTAATACCAACTATCAGCATATCCGACTTGGACGAAAATTAAAATTCTCGAATCCAACTGCATTTATGGCAGCAAAAAAGTCGATAATTGATGCCTCCTATCCGGGCGACATAATTGGATTATATGATAGTGGTAATTTTAAAATTGGTGACACACTTACCGAGGGAGAAATTTTACATTATAAAGGAATTCCAAGTTTTTCACCAGAACAATTCAGGTTTGTAAACAATGTCGATCCGATGAAATCAAAGCAGTTGGCCAAAGGATTGGATCAACTTATGGATGAGGGAGTCGCACAATTATTTATTAAAGAAGACAACGGGCGTAAAATAGTCGGAACCGTCGGTGCTTTGCAATTTGAAGTCATCAAATATCGATTGAAAAATGAGTACGGGGCTTCCTGTGACTATGAACCTGTTGGCTTGCACAAAGCCTGTTGGTTAGGCTCGGACAATGCGGAGGCGATAAAAGAAATCAGCAAGAAACGAAAGAAAGACCTTGCACGTGATAAAGATGGAAAGCTTGTATTTTTAGCTGAATCTGCATGGACTTTAAAAATGGCACAAGAAAATTTTCCAGAAATTGATTTTCACTTTACATCTGAATTTTGACAAAGAAGAAATTAAAAAAAACTAGAAAAACTACCCCACCGGCCATAAAAAAAACGAAGGCCAAACGGGTTACAGATCCATCCACTTATATTTATCTAGGCCTAACCATTATTGGGATCTTATATATGGCCAGTGTCGCCTCTCAATATGTTGATTTTGGCTTAGATCGTGACGAAGGATCTTATATTAATTTTGGCGAAGTACTTCGACATGGTGGCGATATGTATAAGGATGCATATAGTTTTAAGCCTCCGGCCATTTTCTATTCTTATGCCGCATTTAATACTATTTTTGGATTTAGTGGTTCCGGGCTTCGATGGTCTCTTATAGTTGCCAATGCTCTTGCGGCGGGTTTGCTTTTCATTTTTGGTTATCGGTGGAAAGGAGGACTTTTCGCCTGTATCACAGCTCTAGCCTATACATTCTTTACATTCAATCCATTTGTATTTGGATTTGCAGCTTTGGCCGAGCAATACCAAAACTTTATTGCCATACTTGCAATCGTTTTAATTCAGCAAGGTCTTATCAGTAAAAAATGGATTTGGCTTCTTGCAGGAGGAGCTGTTTTCACCTATGCTGTACTATTTAAACAAAATTTAATTTTTGCCTATGGCGCAATCTCTATTGGCCTCGGTTACTATTTCTTATTTGGGGAGGCTCAGCGTAATTGGAAAGCCTTATTTTATTTTGTGGGCGGAAGTGCCATCTCCGCGCTGTTGATATACTTGCCAGTCATCATACAAGGTACCTTAAAGGATTGTCTCTATTGGAACTTTACGTACAGCAGTCTATATACGTCTTCAATACCATGGGAAAAAGGACAGGAATTTTTGGCAGCCTTTTTTAAGAAATGCAGTTCCTTCAATTATTGGATGTGGGTGGTTGGATTTATTGGCGTTTTGGCTGGCACTTTCTTGAGTAAAAAGTGGACTGTCCGTATCACAGTCCCATTGGTGTTTTTAGCAAGTCTTGGTGCAATTTTTCCCGGACTGCGTTTTTACCCACATTACTGGTCTTATTTCTCGCCGATTTTAAGCATTGGATGTGGTTTTGCAGTATACTATATACAACAATATGCTAAGCCATTTTTGAAACCAAGTATGACTGGACTTTTGCTTGTCGCTTTATTCATTGGGGGGTTGTTTTATGTCCGTCAGCAGCAGCTGCCATTTTTTAAAGATGTCAATGAGATTTATGTAAATCGTCGTATGTACGGCGATAACCCATTTACGGAAACAAGGTTTTTAGGTGATTTCTTAAAAAAGCGAATAAAATCAAACGAGGAGCTTTTAATTTTCGGATCCGAGCCTCAGATGTATGCCTACATCGGTCGTCCGACCCCTACTCCGTATATGTTTTTTGCACACTTAAATCGTCCCCATGAACGCAAGGATGGAATGATTCAAAATTTGCAAAAATGGGCGATGGAAAACAAGCCGAAGTACGTGTATTTTTCGAATCACCCCTTTTCATGGGTCATGATTCCGGGGTCTGATAACAGTATGTACAATTGGGCTACTAATTATGTGGCAAATGGACATCGCGTCATTGGTGTCGCCGACATTCTGCCTGGCGGTCAGCCTCCTAAAATAATTTTAGGGCCTCAGGCGGCAAGTTATCAGCCTACTTCACAAAAGTGGGTGAAGCTGTATGAGCGAGTTGGTGGTTGAACCTTTTTCAACCTATTTTAAATCATGTAGTTTAATTTTTTTTAGAATAGATTAGCAGCAATTATTCGCTTCCCAAAATTAGTTTCTCAGCAACGCATGAATATGCTGTACTTGCTCTTGTAATTGATTAAGTTGCATTTGGAGGTCTACGGCTGTATTGTGAATTGAATCATTAAAGGCGATGTGGCAATAATATTGCCATATTTCTTTAATATCCTGAAATTGGATTTCGAAAGGTGCAAAAGTTGAATTATCAGAAACGGCTATGAAATAATTTTCACCAACGGAATTTCTGAGTCTTTTGTATACAATTCCATCAACTGTAATAATTACGTAGGTGTTGCCCGGTTTAATATCCTGTAACCTTTCTATATAGCGCCCAACCACAATTGACCCAGACTCAATTGGCAACATGGATTCACCATTAATTTCAAAGGCCCTATACGTACCTTCGGGAATCCCCGGAATTTGAATTTTTTGTAATTCCTGTATAAATTCCGGGTTAGAAAAACTTTCGACATACCCGGCTTCAGCACGTTCAGGAACAAATTCAACCAGCTGTCGGTCGGATGCATCCACTGACACGGCTAGCACTCGAAAATTGTCTCCGACCAGCCTTTCCTTTTTTCCAGATTGGAGGTCGTCAAAAACCAAATTGTCCAATGAAACTCCGTAGATATCACACACTTTTTTAAGATTTGCTAAGGATGGTTCCGCAGAACCTCGCTCCCATCCCGAATATGTGGGTCTGGGAATCCCCAATTTATCGGCCATTTGTTGCTGAGTAAAGCCTTGATCTCCACGCAAATACTTGAGATTAGATATTAATTGTGACATATAGTTCTAAGCAATTTGTTGCAAAAATAATCAATCATGGACGGTATTTCAACCCAAAGTCCATATTTATTTTTTTCTTGGATGCAACCATTGTTTAATATATCGTGTAAACAATTAAACAAAAGTTGCAGAAAATGAAAAAACTTATCACCTCTATTACATTCTCTTTCTTTTTGATTTCACTCGTCTTTTCCCAATCCGTCGTAGACGTCATTGTGAATTCACCCGTTCACGAGACTCTAGAGGATGCTGTCATTGCTGCTGACCTCGCTGGAACATTAAGCGGCACCGGGCCTTACACCGTATTTGCTCCAACCGACGATGCCTTCAACGAGTTACCCGCTGGCCTTCTCGACACGCTGCTGGCTGATCCGATGGGTGCACTGACGGATATTCTGTTGTACCACGTTGTTGATGATGAAGCTCCCTCCAATTCCTTGGCGAACGGTCAGATGATCATGACGTTGAATGGAGCCGAGATTACTGTTACTATTAATATGGACAGTGTTTTTATCAATGATGCGCAGGTAATTGTCGCCGATATTCCTGCTGACAATGGTATTGTACATGTAATCGACGCCGTGTTGGTCCCGCCTACTACAACTGTGGTTGACATAATAGTCAATTCCCCTGTTCATGAAATGTTGGAAGACGCTGTCATCGCTGCGGACTTAGTAGGAGCACTCACCGGAGAGGGACCCTTTACGGTATTCGCCCCGACTGATGACGCTTTCAATGCTTTACCAGCCGGTTTACTA
>JANQSS010000253.1 GCA_028279185.1 Saprospiraceae bacterium
AGTAATGCTGGATTTTGATAGGCAATTTGCGCAATTATATCCGGTAGTTTAAACGCAACATGATAGTACTCGACGGGTAACAGATTTGCTTGTCGGTCAGTCAACCATTGTTTGGCGGCACGGCCCTAGCATTTGGGAAAGTGTCGATTACGGCAGGAGTTATTTGCAACGGAGCATAATATTCCCTTAGTCATCATGAATGTGGCGTGGAAAAAATACGCTCGTGCTGACGGGCCAATTAGAAATCGAAAAATGGTAGAATATGCTCATGCCTTGATCGCTATATGGGACGGCAAAAGAGGTCAGACGGGATGCAACGGGGCAGCGCCCCCTTGCCAAGGTGGTATTTGTAATACAAATACACAACTTGCGCGCAGCGGCATTTTTGTATTATTTCCTTCAGTTTTTTGTATTACACTAAATTATTCACTTGAACTCTTATCGCATTGTTTAGATCATAAATCATGAGCTTAAACTCTGATTACAAAAAACGTAACTACAAAACGAGGCCGCACTTGAAATCATGCAAATACAAACTAACGTATTGATTGCTAGATGAGGTATAAGGCTAGGTCAATTTTCACGATTTCAGCAATCGTACTGACGGCATCCTGTGCAACAAAGCAAATGCCCGATAATTCGAAACCGACATGTGAAGAAATTGAAATACTAGATGGTTGCTATTGCCTTGAAAATATTGGAAAAGATGCTGTGCCTAAAGTTGATGCACATCTTATTTGTCCACTATAAACAGAACTCCAGTATTTAGTCCATAGTCGGCAAGTTTGATTTTCCGTAAGCGGGTTTGTTTTGATCGAAGGTATTCAGGATAGTTTTGACCATCCTGGCATTGATGATTGATATAGGATTAAAATCGTAAAAGAGACAGCTCAATAAACAAATAAAAGTCAGTGACAAAGACTTTAATTATGAGCCTTAGCAATGAAAACTCACCCGATAGAATGAACTATCGAGTGATCCGTACAAAATACGCCTAGAAATGCTATTCGATGTCAGAA
>JANQSS010000260.1 GCA_028279185.1 Saprospiraceae bacterium
AAGATCCAAAACACAAACCAGTTTGTCTTTTCCAGTTTTTGGGTAGACCGTTTAAACTGGCAAAGTTTCATGGAAATCGGCGATGATGACCGATGATAACGACCGAATGGCTGTCAATTTGACCAATACCGCCGATAATTGCCTTGTCATCTTTGAAGTAACGGTCGCCGTGCAGCTCGACAAATTTCTTACAAATGTTTTCAATATAATACAAGGTATAAGGTCGTTCCGGATGCCTCGACAACTGAACGCGCTGCCAGCCCGTGAGGTTATCGTAGATGCTTTTTCGCTCAGCCTTTATTTTCTTCTCCAACTCCTTAATTGCAGCTGACATATCCATAATACCTTCTTCATCAACTTGTTGAAGCTTCTCTAATTGGTCGTAATACTTCTCCAACGGCTTTTCAAAATCGAGAAAGATCATAGGCGGAAATTTTCAGCTGACTAAGGTAGAAATTTCAGATGAAATCGAACTTATGGTAAATAAAGGTATTTAGGGGTTATGCTAAGAGAGGATTTGTTTAAACCCAGCGTTGCAAAGCCTTGCTATACCTCCTCTTATGCCTACATTTCGTGCACGGATTTTGAACGAACGTCCAGGTAACTTTATACGCCACCATACGCTTTCAATTGGTACCAACGATGAGCTGGCAGATTTGCAAGCTCTGGGTTGGGAATTGGAGCAAGCGCTTTTTGTGACTAAATATCGTCTTGAAGGTGTGTACCATTGATAAACGATTTGTTTTAACAGCACACAATTTTGATAACAGCCAAAAAACCGTTGATTTTTTTCAAATCAATTTGGGGTTGTTTGTCAGAATTCACTAGCTTTCGCCATTAATTAACAGAAATTCTCAACACACATGAAAAATTTAATATGCACCTTCCTGGTTTTACACGCCATCATCCCACTTATTACTTGTCAATCTGTGACTATGATTCAGGATATCAATCCGGGATCTTCTTCCTCCATTACAACGGCATATACACCGACTACGGTTATAAATGACATTTTACTTTTTACGGCAAATGATGGGACTCATGGAAATGAAGTATGGACTTTTGACGGTTTTTCGACGCAATTATTAAAAGATATAAACGTGGGCGCCGGGGGTGTTGATGTAGAAGAATTTATTCATTTTGCTGGAAAAGTTTTTTTTGTTGTAGATGATGGTGTTCATGGAGATGAATGGTGGATAACGGATGGTACAGAAAGTGGAACCCAGCTATTTATGGATTTAAACCCCGGAGAAGATGATGGCGTAACATTTTCAGAGCACCATCATCAATACATAATTTATCAGACGGAGTTGTTTTTTGCGGGTGCTGACGACAAAAACAATTTTGAACTGTGGAAAACCGATGGTACGTCTTCTGGGACAGTGCTAGTAAAAAACATAAGCCACGACAATTCTTCATTTAATGTGGGTAGCCACCCTCAATGGTTCATTATACTTAATGGGGAACTCCTATTTGCTACTCGTGATGGACTGTTTAAGTCAGATGGCACCGGCGAAGGAACAATCCTTGTAAGAGAGGATGACCCTTTTGACATATTTGGATTCGATCCTTCTGACCTCATCAATATGGGAGATTATGCATTAATGTACACATATGAGCGTCTTTGGCGGTCGGATGGTACCTATGAAGGCACTTATCCGGTAGATTCATTCGGTCATGCCATAGTTGAGGGGGACAACGATAGAATCGTAAAAATTGGAGATTTGGCCCTTTTTCCGGCGAGTGACCCGGTACACGGAGATGAGATGTGGGTGACAGATGGTACTGCCGAAGGGACGCACATTCTTAAGGATATATATCCCGGAACAGAGGGTTATGCCTACGGAACCATAATTACGTATAAAGGGATTCCTCATTTTAAAGCAGAAGATGCTGAAACAGGCATTGAGTTATGGAAGTCCGATGGGACTGAAACAGGAACAACACGGGTAACAGATATAGCCGATGGTGATGAGTCTTCCTTTTTTTGGCCGACCACCATTTATACAGATAATGAATTGATATACATGGGCGCCGGAAGAGCTTTTAGGACAGAATTATGGATTTCCGATGGAACTGCTTCCGGAACGTTCGAAATTGACTTGAATCCAAGCGGTGAATCCTTACCGAATTCAATGATACGCTATAAAAACTTTTTATTTTTTGGAGCACGATCGGATAATAGCTTGGGATTCGAACCACACATCTTGGATTTGACAACCTATCTCTCTACCGATGAGGTTAATGACAACATTCATTTGGTTTCTGTATTTCCAAACCCCGCTCGCGATAGAATTACAGTTGATTGGAATGTATTAGATGGTAGTAGTGCCGCTATTTATGACATGTATGGACGTAGGGCAATTGTACTGCCACCGCAACTTACCAATTCCATCGATGTAAGTAGCTTACCGTCCGGCCAATACTTTTTACATGTATTCGACGAGAAGCTAAAAAACAAAGCATTGACATCGTTTTCTGTGATTAAGTAAAAGAATGCCCAGCCCGTTGCGCACATAACTACCAGGTACGAGTCGACTTCAATATATTCCTTATCTTCGCGCTCCATTTTAATTTTTTAACCGCTGTACTTTAATGAAAGTGCATACAAACTAGTGACTATTATGTCAGATGAAACGAATCCAGTAAAGGAGGATGAGGTAGTCGAAACGCAACCAGACACCACGGTTGCAGAGACAGAAAAACCTGCCGAAGAAACAACGGAAACCCCCGAGCCTCCTAAGCCAGAACCCACACCACCGGTCGCACATGATGATTTTGACTGGGATGCCGGAAACGAAAATGTCCTTCCCTATACAGCTGAAGAGATAGCCAAATACCAAAAGGAATACGACGCAACACTAACAACTCTAGATGAGAATGAGATTGTTGAGGGCGTCGTGCGTACGATCGTAGGTGGAGATGTGGTGATTGACCTTAACTATAAGTCAGATGGCCTGCTTTCTTTGTCCGAATTCCGCGACCAGCCGGATTTAAAAGCTGGTGATAAAGTAGAGGTCTATATCGAAGAAAAAGAGGATGAGCGCGGTCAATTAAGCTTATCAAGACGTAAAGCGAAATTGCTCCGGGCATGGGAAATGATTGTCGACTCGTATGAAAATGGCACGATAATAAAAGGTACTGTTGTAAGTAAAACAAAAGGTGGGCTTATTGCTGATTGCAACGGGCTTGAAACGTTCTTACCGGGTTCACAAATCGACATCAAACCGATCATTGACTACGATGCCTATGTGGGTAAAACTATGGAATTTAAGGTGGTCAAGATTAATGAAATGATCAAGAACGCCGTGGTCTCGCACAAGGCCCTCATTGAATCTGATCTGGCTGAACAACGAGAAGCTATCATTGCTGGCCTTGAACAAGGACAGGTGCTTGAAGGAACAGTCAAAAATATCACAGATTTTGGTGCCTTTATGGATCTTGGAGGTGTTGATGGTCTTCTTTATATCACAGATATTTCATGGGGACGTATCAACCACCCATCAGAAGTGCTCGAACTTAATCAGAGCTTGAATGTAGTTGTACTCGATTTCAATGAAGATAAACGTCGAATTTCGCTGGGTCTTAAACAATTGCTTCCACATCCTTGGGATACATTGACAGAAGGCATTTCGGAAGGATCTACTGTAAAAGGTAAAGTAGTCAATATTGAGGATTATGGCGCTTTCTTAGAAATCGAGCCCGGCGTAGAAGGGTTAGTCCACGTTTCTGAGGTGAGTTGGAGTAATCAGCCGGTCAATGCACGCGAATTCTTTACGCTGGGTCAAGAATTTGAATCTATGGTTGTGACAATTGATCGAGAGGATCGAAAAATGTCACTAAGTATTAAGCAGTTGACGAAAGATCCATGGTCTGAAATCGATGCTAAATATCCAATTAACAGCCGTCATACCGGAAAAGTGAAGAACTTGACACCGTATGGAGTTTTTGTAGAATTGGAAGAAGGTATCGGTGGAATGGTGCATATTTCCGATCTAAGCTGGACAAAGCGATACTCGCATCCATCTGAGTTCACGAAAGTGGGAGAGGACTTGGAAATTGTCATCTTGGAAATAGATAAAGACAACCGAAAATTAAATCTTGGTCACAAGCATATAGAAGAGAATCCGTGGGATACGTTCCAAAACGTTTTCCCAGTGGGATCCTACCATGAGGCCACTGTGGTGCGAAAGGATGATCGAGGAGCCATCGTTCAACTACCATATGGATTAGAAGCATATGCACCGATTCGCCACATCAAGCTGGAATCTGGTTCCATGGCGAATGTCGATGATAGTTTCACGGTCAAAGTGCTCGAATTCAACAGAGACGATAAACGAATATTGGTTTCGCATACTCGGTACTTGGAGGATATTAGAAAGGAGGCAGATGACAGCGTTCGCAGAGAACGACAAAAAGAACGTAAAGAAGTTGATCATGCTATTCAAAAGCAAAAATCAAAAATGGAACCAACTACTTTAGGAGAATTGGATGCCTTTTCTCAACTGAAAGCGCAATTGGCCGGTGAAGCCGCAGCCGCTTCCACGGCACCAACACCGAAAGATGTTGCAAGAAAAGCCGAAGAAGAAGAGTGATTTCCTTCGCTTCGTGCAGATAAAAAAAAGCCGGTACAATTAATTGTACCGGCT
>JANQSS010000275.1 GCA_028279185.1 Saprospiraceae bacterium
AGCACGTTGCTATGGGCGTTAATTGGAATTCCCAGCTAGTTTGTCACTTTCACTGACCTAGCGACTAACCTTTCAAGCCCAACGTCAAAAGACGAAGGAACTGTTCTTACATATGGCGTCTTTGCGTCGAGTCGCCAGCTCGTTTCGTTTTTTTTGACGGCTCCACCCAACGTCGTCCAGATTCAATTAACGAATACGCATAGTATACGGAGACTCCGCCTGCGTGCGTAGCAACGTCTTTCGAACGTAATTTCTCCAAAGTAATAGTTCGAGTGAGCGCATGCAAAAAGCCGCATATCTTGGAAACGGAGCGGGCGATCGGAGTCAAACTTAGATTTTCGCGAAAATAGCGATATGGCGGGTTTTGCCAAATCAGGTCACATATTGCAGTTTTAGAGACACTACTTAAGAGATTTTACTGCTTCAAAGCAAAGTAATTTTTTGTAGGAGTACATGATCCTCCTATAAATTTCAGCGAAAAGATTTTTTGCATGCAATATGGACAGTGATGCAGATTTGAGCTTACATGATGATCATCAGCCCTACCAACTCTCACAGATTTCCCGTGAGTCTCACGGTTTGAGAGTATTTCTCACGCTTTCACGGGTTGATCAGACAATCTCACGATTTTGAGCAGGCTCCTCAGTTTGCGTTGAATATACATGTACTGCATGCAGCATGTGATTCCAAATCAGGCGCACTAATAACAAAATTAATGACTTAATCCACTAACACGTGAAGGCAACATCACAATCCTCTTGATTATACTATTCATAACTAACTGGTTAACTATTTTGTAATCATTTTTTGATCTGTATGCATAACTGCATGCATCATTTTGCAAAATTCATAGATGCAGCTCCACATTTCAAGATTTTTTTATATTTTTAGGTTGGCAGGCCTGGATTATGAATCTACTCACACTGGGGAGAGAATAATTAACTATGTCTAATCTTAATTTATCGTTCCTACATGCTAACCTGCAATGACCAAACCATATGATTTTAAATACCTTTTACCTGCAACAGATCGACGTATACCATTGTCTAATCAACGTGAACCTGCAAAGCAGGATGAGGATCTGAAATCTGAGGAGTCTATTAGCTACATGTAAATAGCATATGCAGTGGCCGACGAGGACTCATGGGTTGAAACATCCCTTGTTTTTATGCTACATGCAAATCTGTTTGCTCAAAGGATTATCCCGTTTTGATAATTGACGTAGCAATGAGCCTGTACTCGATTATGTAAATAGCTATAGCCTAGTAGTAATATAATGCTGTCATGTACCTGTTTCTCTTGCTATTTCTTCACCACAGACTCAT
>JANQSS010000282.1 GCA_028279185.1 Saprospiraceae bacterium
TTTACAGTTACACAGATATTTTGGAATTAGGCTCCAGTGCCAAGTTCACCGAAGATGAAAACCAATGGGAATGGGTAACCGGTGCCTCCTGGTTCCATCGCCTCCAGAATGGTCACGGTATTGCCGCACGTACCTATATCCGCGGAGAAGAAGAAAACTCTGAAAGTGTTCCGGAATATGGTGTTGTTTTGACCTATAGACGTCCTTTTTTACGCGACTGGCTATTTCTTGAAGCGGCAGTGCAACATCAATGGATTCAAGACAACGCAGGCGAACCACGGGATCAGTCTTTTGGCTTCGACTTGCAATTAGAAATGGAAGTAGGGGATTACCGCAAACGCCGAAAAGAATAAACTGTTTGACCACGATAAATATTCGAACTACTTGGAAAAGTCATGATCAGAATACTCTATTACTAAAGCAAAATACTTTTTATTTTTTTGATAGGGCAATCAGTTTTAAGATCAATAAGAAATCTGCTCAATTAAAATGATCGGGAAAATTCAGTTTCAAATATGACTTGATGATTTTTCGATTTGTTTGATAATTGTATTGTTTCGGGTTAAGGTGTGCAGTCCACCAGAATCCCAGCAACATGGCGCTCAGTGCGGCACTAACATGCTTAACATTGACCGTTTGATAGTTGCCATTGTTAATAATCGATTCTATTAATCTGTAAGTATCCTGATCGTACTTTCTATCTCGATTAGCGTTAAACTGTTTATATAAACCTTTTGCCTCGCCCCAAAATGTATACCAAACTGAAATCAAATCCGGTTTTTCGATAGGTAATTTAAGATCATAGTCAACCAAGCGCATAAGTTTTTTTTCTGCACTAAGCGTTTTACTTGACTCTAAAATTTCATTCCATTGTTGATTGTATTCTGCGCCAATCTCACTAAGAACAATTTTCAGCATCTCGTTTTTTGATTTAAAATGGAACACCACCAGCGTTCTAGATACACCAGCGATTTGTGCAATACGATCTAAAGTTGTATCGCATAGTCCGCGTGTCGCAATACATTTTATCGCAGCATCAAGAATCACTTTACGCCTGGCTACACCTTTCTCTAGTCGTTTATCACTCACTACTGATTAACAAAATATTAAATTGACTGACTTGTTAGTCAGTAATTATAATAAGCAAATTCACCACGTGTAAAGAGCAACTTTATCTATGACTGCGGTCAACACCAACTACGATATTTTATTTGAACCCATCGATATTGGTCCGGTGACGGCAAAAAATCGTTTTTATCAAGTTCCGCACTGTACCGGATTAGGTTGGATCAGACCACGAATGCTGACTGATTTACGGGTTGCTAAGGCAGAAGGCGGTTGGATATTATTATTATTGGTAAACAATAAGTTAATCATTATTTGCTCAGAAAACTAAATAAGTCAGCAGGCTTCTTTGTTAAACTAACATTTTCTTCAAGTG
>JANQSS010000289.1 GCA_028279185.1 Saprospiraceae bacterium
CCAAACAACATTTTGCTATTGTCATCTCTCCCAAATCATCACCAACACTTCCATTACAGTCAACACTCGCTCTACACACCACTTGAGCATGGACTGTGAATGTATCATAATAATAATAGCTACCATCAAAATTGCATGTGTGCTGAAATTGGTGACAATGGTAGACAAAGTGATTAGAATAAAAAGAAGTCCTATCAGATTTATCCGTATTAAAAAAAAAACACCTAGACAGTTTTTGGACAAACAAAAATTAACGGTTGTAAGATCAGAATGAGATAAGAGACTTGAGTGTATATCTGCACAACTGTCAATATTAAATGTTTTAGCTTGGAGGAAATTCCATCATAACAAAGGCAGTTGTTCTTCCACCTTTGGATAACTCACTCCTTTTACAATACATGTATGTTAATTCCTACAGTTGCCGACACTCACCCATGCAGTGGCAGCGATTGACAGCGACTGTTGTTTTTTTAGTACTTTTAAGTCATCAGATTCCCATGCTTGGCAATTGCTGTTGGAGATCGTCGGTGAATGTTGCCGACTGTCGTAATTAACATGATTTGAAGAGGCATTTGAAAGTGCACCTCTTGGCTTCCCAGTGGAGGTCATGCTCTGCAATGTGGAGGTCTTACTCTGTTTATGTCTCATTTATTATTCATTGAGTTTGGTTCTGCACATGCTCAGTTGTTGTTAAAATTTTTTTTTTTGCAGTGAAGTAAGGTTGGGGTAGCACTTACTAGTTTGACTAAATCTACCTCAGGCCTACTTTTATTTTGCGTGTAATAAATTTAGCGAAATTAGCGAATTTGGTAAAGATCGCTAAAAATTGTATCCGCTATAATATTTGCACTACTATGATTGCCCTAACTATGCATGTAGACAGTAAAAACCGCTAAAATTAATACCCACCAAACCCAAGGTACCTTAAATCGCTAAAATTAGTACACGCGAATAAAAGTAGGCCTAAGGTAACGAGAATCCAGCAACATTTATGGTCCTTCGAGCCGGATACATCAAGAACTATCCTCGCCTACTGGTTCTCTCTCGTTCTTTTCGTGTTGTTTGTCGAAACTGGCCTATCGTCGACCACGTGCTTCGCCCGTTTGTATTTCAGCACCCTCGATCGATTCACCCACTATTCGCTGAACCATGTCTGATATCTCTACTGTAAG
>JANQSS010000315.1 GCA_028279185.1 Saprospiraceae bacterium
AAACATCTCAGTGAGTAGGCTTGATTGAGACTATTTTTGGGTTAACGGCAATGGAGTTAATGCATGCTAATTAGCACACATTATGAACCTCCAAATAGCAACCTCAATATCCTAAACATGGTCGCTGAAAAGAATTGAAGGCCTAATATGAAATGGCGTGTGGATGGCTGTGATTGATGATACTCTGCTGAGGTGTCCAAATGATCGTGGATTATGTGAGCTATGATACATAAAATTACGTTCCCAATAAACTTTCTCAGTAGGTGTCCCTCTATCAGAGCCTCCAAGCATACAGATTTGTCAATATTAATTTTTTTACTGATAATATCTGACCTCAAACTCATTGGAGCTTACTATTAAATACGCAAATACTTACAAAATACTGAAAATAGTGTGTATTATGCTGAAATACAAGCGACCAGGTCTGCCATAATTATTATGTTCTTGGTTTTGGCTTAATGTGCAGTTTTAATTACTTTAAGCTGCTGATGATTGAGTTTTGAGTAGATTTGCTTAGCTAGCTACTTAAATGATGGTCTCTACATTCATACATGTAAAGGCTAAAATGAACTAAAGATGGCCATCTTTGATTCGATCGAAACTTGTTACGTAGTAGGTGGCAAAAAATGCAATATAAATTCGCAGGGTACTTGGAAAGGTTTTGAGTATCTTGTTATTGCAGTTGTAGGGCAAATTGTTTTTGTACTTCTAAAGGTAAATAATCAGTTCTCGCACGCTTAATAGCATACACACCTTTTGTGGGTTTCTGTGCATAATAGAATTTTGACTGTTTTTTGTTTCGAAATACAGCCGTATAATTATATGTTACCTGATTTGGCAAAACCTGCTATATCGCGAAAAGTCTAAATAGTGCTATACTACTAATGTTACTCCAAGTTTGACGCGCTCTGTTTCCAAGGTACACGGCTTTTTGCGTGCGCGCGCTCGAACTATTACTCTGCTATGCACGCAGGCGGAGTCTCCGTATACTACGCGTATTCGTTAATTGAATCCGGTGGGTGGAGCCGTCCAAAGAAACGAAACGAGCAACGCCCTATGTCCTTCGTCTTTTGAACGTGGGGCTCGAAAGGTTAGTCGCTACGTCAGTGAAAGTGGCAAACTAGCTGAGAATTCCAATTAACGCCCATAGCAACGTACTCCGTGTACTCGCAGCTGCCCGACTTGGACGATCGACGCGCTTGAAAGTTCAGGCTTATTGTGCTCAGATAAGTAGGATTTGGTAGCTGTACGTGTTATAAAAGGTATATAGAACTAAGGACAAATC
>JANQSS010000004.1 GCA_028279185.1 Saprospiraceae bacterium
AGTAGCCCAGTAATTCAACTGCGACCCCACGTGACATCTACAGGGCTGTTATCCGCCTAACCGCTCCCCGACCATCAGTATTTTCATGGCAAAACCAACATTTAATCTCTCCAATTCTTCATGCGCGTATATGTGATATTGTCTGACATCAGCTTTACTCTCGAGTAATTGTATTACTCGTTTGTCATTTACTGTCAGGATTTCAGCTTCGGGCCATGCGGGTAAGGCATGTTGACCCGCTAAGAGGCCAATGTCATTGCCCGTTAAAATAGAAGAATTGCGTATCGACTCAGGAAGTTCGTCATAGCCCACCGCTAGTTTTGTAACGGGTTGGACGATGGTTTGAATGGCTTCTCCCTTTACCCGCACATAGTACGAGCGGCCCAATCGACCCATAAGATCGAGCTTGTTCGGATCGATTCGATTTCGGTCATCAATTACATGTTCTGCGACATGCATTCGATTTACTTTACATATAACTAAGTGGCCTGCACCGCCATGTTCTCCCAAGGTAATGATGTCCTGTACTTCACATTCCAAATGCACCGGAGATTCCTTTATACGAAAGGGTTTGACAGTTTGTGATGCCAATTTAGTTAGGCCAGTTTTATCAAATTCACTTACATCACTCGGAAATTCTATTGAAGCAACTGCCATTTGCCGCACTATATCGTAATTCACAATATTGATAACCACTTCTTTATTCAAACGGACGTTGTGAAGGGTGTCTTTTGTAGTATTGTTTGAGACGCGTCGATTTGATGAAAAAACCACAATAGGCGGATTCGAACTGAACGCATTGAAAAAGCTATAAGGAGCTAAATTTGGCAGACCTTTATCATCTATTGTGCTTACGAAAGCTATCGGGCGGGGCGCGATAGATCCCACTATGAATTGATGTAAGTCACGCGTGGCCACTTCTCCCGGAATAATTGTGCGCATGGACATGTACGTCGGATTTTGATTGTGTCCACGAAGATATACCTTGTTTAGCACTGGAGTAAAACCCCGATGTAATTTGAAAATTACATTTTCTATCCGTTGCCTACAAAGCATCCGGATACGAAACCGACATTTTATTTATGAACCCGGCGAATATGAAAAAGGCCCGACAAATTGCCGAGCCTATCATTATATGATGTTATTTGGATTTTATCAGCTTCGTTTAGACCGCGCTATCATATCATTGATATCGGTAGTAAACTCTCGCACGGTACCCTTATAGCCTGTCTTACCCATTGCATTGATGGAGTATCGATTGTTTTCGTCTTTATCCAGGTCAAACACCCAAATAGTAGGAAAGCCACGAACTTTGAATGCTTGTTGCAGGTCAGCATTTTGCTTTTTGATGTCAGAAGGAACTTTGAATCGTCTAGGGTAGTCCAGTTCCAGCAGAACAACATTTTCTGATGCCCAGGTCTTGAATTCATCCTTATTAAAAACGGCCGCTGAAAGTTTTTTACACCATCCGCACCAGTCACTTCCAGTGAAATTAGCCATGATAGGTTTGCCCGTGCGTTTTGACTCTTCATACGCTTTATCGAGGTTTACCATCCAACCATCTTGATGTGCTTTATACTCAGCCTGCGCCTGTACCATAAACGTGGCGAACAATATAGGCAGACAATAAAGTAGATTTCTCATTGACATGATTTTTGTTTAGACATAGAAACACAGATTCAGCAATTTGAAGTTCACGATAAACCTGCTTTTCAAGCCACAAGATAAGCCCCTTTTAACTTTCGGTGGTCATAAGGATTGGTTAAAAGTAGGTTAAAAGCGTTAAGTTGAAGGCCCGTGACCTTCAACTTAACCATGACGATCTTGCTTAATTGCTAATCAACTTCTCCAGATTTGAGGACAATGTTGATTTATTTTGGACCCCATTTTGCTTGCCAACGACTTGACCATTTTTAAAATAAAACAGGGCAGGAATACTGCGAACTCCGAATTGCTCTGAAAGTTCTGGGCTAGAATCGACATTGACCTTAGAGATGATGGCTCGTCCATCAAAATCTTCTGCTAGCGCTTCAAGCGTCGGGTGCAAAGATTTGCAAGGGCCGCACCATTCTGCGTAAAAATCGACGAGTACGATTTCGTTATTTTGAATTGTCTCTTGAAAATTGGACTGATCAACTTGCTTTATCATGATTTGCGGTTTTAATGGTTAAAAATTAAAGTTCTGGCGCGATTGGAAAATCGATTTCAAAGCCAGCCAAATTGTGGATATAGTTGCTTATGATTTTATCACCTATTACCATAATAATATCGATCATATTTGCCTCAGTATATCCAGCCTCAAACAGTGCCACCTTAACACCTGCGCTAACGTTTCCACGGTTTTTCACGACCTCTTTGGCAAACTTTACCAGTGCATCAAGTTTTGGGTCAAATGATGCGCTTCCTTCGCGTAATTCGATTATTTGCTCATCAGAAAATCCATTCATTTTACCAAGCACGGTATGGGCGGATTGACAATAACGACATCCATTGACCTGGCTCGTAATAAGATTAATAACTTCTCGTTCTTTTGCTTTCAGCGTTGATTTTCGATTTTGCAGTGCGAGGTAGTCACCAAGAGCAGTATCGTTTTTAGCGAAAAATGCATATAGATTAGGTACGAAACCAAGCCCTTTTTCAAGTTGGTTAAAGATTGCCTGGTTATTTTCAGATACTTGCTCTTTTACCGGAATTTCAAATGTTGTCATTGTCTTTTAATTTTTAGATAGTTATTTAATGATTATTGACAATGCAAATATGAAGGCAGAACTCACACGATTTGTAGACTACTATTCCCGAAGTATTGGCAATTGTTCCCTAATGGACTAAGTTCTTGTACCTACTAGGTGGAAGGCCTTCCATTTTCTTGAAAAACCGACTGAAAGATTGTACATCATCGAAGCCAATATCGAAGGCAATTTCGTTAATGCTCATATCACTGTATTGAAGGAGTCGCTTTGCTTCCAGAAGCCTTCGTTCTTTTATATACTGAAGTGGTGTCTTGTCGGACAGTTTAGAAAATAGATTTGATAAGGTCTTTGGAGATTTGTTTAACATCATCGCATAATCAGATACGGCGTGTTTTTCTTTGAAATGTTGTTCAACTAGGAAATTATATTCTCTTATTATGTCAATCTGTCCAGATCCCATTTGATCATAGTGATGTTGATTTTTATAGGTTCGCGTACAAAGTATCATGAAGCGCTTGAGCATTGACTGGAGCATTTCCAGTTGTAGTTTGTCCGTAGATTGCATTTCCATTTCAAACATCTTCCAAATCGTTTCAAATACCTCAAGTGAGCCATTTGGAATTGTGAAACGAGGCAGCTGAGAGGCTCCAAAAAATAAGATGCCCTTACAACCGACTTCACTATCATGATCTTTAATGCAATAAAACTGCCGATTAAACCGAATCATTTTTGCTTTACACAGACCTTCCATAGAGGCGTTGTGAAATTCTGTTAGACATACAATATCGTTGACGCTAAAAGTATATTCAACGGAATCTACCGTCATTTTACTTTGTTCTTGAAACCACAAAAAGGTGAGCACACTATCCATCGGTTCCGTCTGCTTCAAGCAATTGGTTCCATGAATAGGTTTTATGTCTAAATATTCTTCAGCCTTGCCTTTATAAATCATCTATTTGTATGTTAACAGGATGGATAACCCGTTAGCAACGGTCACAGGTGTAAACTACTAATGGCAGATATTGTTCTCTCCGTTTTGAACGAAATTGATGATTCAGCTGGTGTGCGGGTCATAGCGTAGGTTGTAATGCTGTGAATCCAAATAGTTTATCAAAGTCTCGGTTTTATCCTCACGCCTAATTTTTCTTTCGTTCAAGCAACAAGCTTGCCGACTGGGCCTCTTCATTGGATTCTAAAAATATAAGATTCCATGGAATGTATTTAAGTTTTACTTCACGTTCCTCTTCTCCAAGGAAAAATCCATGACCTTCCATATCTACATTTGGACCATGCGCTCCATGCCGAACATACTCCACTGACAATTTTATTCCATCATGTCCATAATGCAAGCACTTGAATGTCATGGAATAAAGAAACTTACGCTCGCCAAATATCTTTTTGTCTAATTTTGTCGTCTCACCTTCAATATCTACTCTAATAATATTTTTAGGATCGCAAATTGTTTCAATTATTTCATTGCATACATACTCCAATCCGTCTTTTGAATTAGAATAACTGATACATCGAAACTGATTTACGTCGAACGGTATGGATTCGACATCCTGTGATATCAGTATTACTTTGTCAATGTCTTTGATGCAATGGGCTAAACCCAATTCATAAAAGACATTCGCATTCGCGCCTGTAAGATCGACGATAATATATTCGGATTCAGCAATTCCGGCCAATATGGTGTTGATAATATGTGGTTCCTTGAAGTCGTCCCCACGCCGGCATTCAAAATTCAATGGCTGAGCTTCCAGGGCATGTTTAATAGCTATATGTACTTCATCAAACTGAGCTGCAAATGGCATTATAATAAATGCTGAGGTACGCTTAATATCAACATTGTTATTGAAATACGCTTTTGGATATAAGGAGGCCATGTGTATGGAGTTGGTATTGTTATAAACTGGGGTTGTGTCAACTGTTCTTTCGTAATGCATCGATTTTGTCGGAAATCGATCCGCGCTCGCTCATTCTGATAATAAAAAAAAGAAATCGAACGACAGCACCTTGGGCGATAATTGTGTTAGCCATTTTTCTAATCGTCTCATCACGGTCCTCAATAATCAATTTTTTGGTTGACCTGTCATCTACAGATGAAAGGGATTTTGCAAACTGCCATGCCTCATCTCGAGCTACCGCCATGCTGAAGTCGATTAAAAAGTTATCGACTTTTTTAAAAAATTTCAAAATACATAACAATTTCGGCCAAATAGTTGCTAGATTTTCCTGTACTTCATCCACCAAATCTGAAAGAATAGTATTGATCCGATTGAAGTCATCTTTTAAATTGTCGATATTATGGCCTACCGAAATTTCGTCAGCCGCGATACCCAAGTCCAGATTAATATGTGCGTTCATGCCGAGCAATAAGTGTTGAAGTACGATCAATTTTTTTTGGTTCGATTGCGTAAAAGTAAATTCCCACGACTTGGTAATGTCATTTTGCTGCGAGAAATCAGTATATGCAGATAAATAACGGTTAGCGAAAATGATATCCAGCTTCTCCATGCGTTCATCATCATCGAAAAAGTTTTGACCTAGCTTTTCTTTGATCATAATCGTCACCCGTTGATAGATTGCGGCGAAGTAGCCCAGCGCACTGTTTTCTTGACGGCTTGTCTCGATTATTTTATCCAGATTGTCAATTACTTCATCAATTGTGTTGGCCGTCATACATTAAAATCTCTATTGTGTAGATGAAGCGGTGGCGCTTCATTTTTATTCCAACATGCCTATTATATAAAGTGTGTTTGGCAAGCCCAGGTCAACGATTAAGTTCATTTAATTTTAGAAATGTTGAACCATGGAGATCCGTTACAGGGAAGAGTCATATACTTTTAGATCAATGAACTCAATCGATTTCGAAGGTACGTCCCGATCAGGAACAATACATAATATATCTCTCACCTAAAAAGCCAATTGATATAATCACTGAATATTGAAGATATATTCAACCAGCCTATTTCCAATATTGCGATTTCCGGTATCACGAGGATTTTCTCCTTCACCCGAGTTTGTTTGAATAATTATCGTTAATCCAGATTCCGGAAAGTACCGAATGACACCGTTATGACCCCAATCAACACTACCACGGGACCATATCTCCCGACCGAACTCATGATCTGTGATGAACCATCCAAGACCCATGAGACGGTTGTCAATTATTTTGGCTGTGGCTTCGACAATATTGGTTACGGTCGATGGTTCAAAAAATGAACCATCGAAAATTGCTTCTTTAAAATTGAGTAAATCTCGTGGAGTGCTGAATAAATTTCCTCCACCGATCCATCCCCAGTTTCTATATTCATTGTACGGAAATGAGGAAGCCGCTTTATGTTCAGAGGATAAAGATGCTGTGCTGCCAAAAAAGAAGCAATTTGACATGTTCATTTTATCCAAAACATTTTTCTGCATGTAATGCTCAAAAGATTCACCACTCGATAATTCGATGATGGCCGCCAGAAGTTGATAGTTGAGCCCGCTGTAGGACCATCCTTTTCCAGGTGGATAATACAGGGAATCCTGAAAAATGATTTGTACGGCTTCTGTTCTGTCCACAATATCATCGGATGCGTATGTATGTCGAAATCCAGAATTATGCCATAGTAAATTTCCAATGGTGATGGCAGATTTTTCTTCAGGCACGTCCATAAAGAAATCGGAAATGGCCTGGTTTAATGATAACTCACCTTTTTCAATCATCTTAACGATTGCCATAGCAGTCAAAGACTTGGTTATGGAAGCCGCCATAAATATGGTATTAGGAGATGTGATTTCGTCCGATGCGGGGTCCGGTTTGCCGACATATTCTTCATATACCACCTGCCCATTTTGCTTTATTATGACACCTGCAGCATACCCTTCCTGTACTTCGTCGCGAACGATTTTTCGAAGTTCAATGGGATCTAGACGAAGAGTTTGAGACAGCCCGGTTTGAACTAGCATGAAAAAAGCGAAGTAGCAGATGGGTTTCATAAAGAAGGACGATTGAATGTGGTTAAACGTGGTAATTCAGATTATGTAACGAACCCGCGGTTATGTTATTTTCATCGTTAACAACAGGGTAGTCGAAATTAGTACACACTAAATTTATTGTTTATAGCCTGACAAACAGTCAAATGAGTTGATGATTCAACAAATGAACAAAATTGACCTACTGTAATCTTCTTTGTTCTCAATAATAAATCATGTATTTGTATGGCAGGCATAGTTTTTTACAAAAGACTATTATAGATATAAAATGATGCCTAATGTCCGAGGTTTAAAAAGTCTGAGTTTCCAACTTATTTGTTACCCCTTTTAATGCGATGCTCCCAATTGATATTATAACAAGGCATATGATTCCAACAATAATTAAATTCGTCGAATTCATATCAGCAGTACGAATCCAATTGCGTGTAATATATGGAAATGTCATGGATGGGATCAATGCGACGCTCATACAGATCGCAAGATACTTTGCATTAGCATATTTTGTAACCACAGAATTAAGCACAGGTGCAATCATCACCTCTGAAATCCCAAGAAATAAAACAATTACATAAAAAAACGATAAGTGATCGTGAGACGCCATATCAGGAATGTGAAATAAAACACCCAATGACAATACACCAAAAATTGATCCTAGCATGAGCTTTGTAAAAGGTGAACTATAATAGAAAGACCAGATGACGAAAAGAATAATGCTCACTATTAAGACTATTATGGAGCTCAATGATTGATAAATACTTAGTGGTAACCCGAGAGGATAATGTTTGCTCAATTGCATTTGTAGGTCAATTAATTCCACATTTCCAAAATCAATTGCAGTTGAAAAAAGAGCGAGAGCAATAGCAGTAGCGCAAATGATTCCTGCTTTTTTATTTGCAAATGAGTGCTTCAAATCGGTTATCTTGGAACTTTCTTTGGAAAGAAAAATTATGGGTAGAATGGAGAGCATCAGGATAATTCCGCTCAGAATAAATCCAATATTGTAGCCGTAATACTCTCCGACGCGGCCAATCGCTACAATACCGATAAAAGCGCCAAGATTAATTATAATATAAAATAAAGTAAATATAGCGTCCAGCTTTTTGGTTCTAGTTAAATATTGCTTACCAATACTTGCAACGATATTCGGAGAATATAATCCGCCCCCCAAGACAATCAGCGCAACTCCGATGTACACTCCAGTAATAGATGGGGTGTATAAGCTGAAAGCACCAAAAGATTGAAGAAAGCCTCCCAGGATAATTGCATTTCTGCTTCCAGTAACTAAGTCACCAATAAAGGCACCTATGAATTTTGAAAGTAAAAGAAGGCTGGCTATCCATCCCAATATTTCCAACGCCTGCGCCGCCTCCATTTTGATAACCTCACCGGTCAGGTGTAAGATAAGTATGGCCCTTAGTCCATAATAGGCTGCACGTTCGAACAGAGCAGAAATGATGTAAGCAAGAACACGTTTAGGGCAAGGTCTTCGCGCAGGTATGTTTATTCCCATTGTTGAATCGAGTGGTAAATCTATTGGTCAAACAACATAAACATTTTCAATTACGCAACGAAGTTTTATCGATGTTGTCAGCGGAATGCAAGATAATCCGCATTGAGCCATTTGTAGAAACTGATTACATCCTTAGGGTCCTAAACACTATATTTGTGTACTACAACTTATGAAAGCATTACTCCGCTTCTTTTTCCTCCTCATAGGAGGCCTGATATGCGTCCCTCTTCTCCAGAGTCAAGTTCTCCATTATAGACAAGGTGAGTTGCTTGTAAAATTGAAGCAAGAAAATGACTCTAAGCACTTCTTGGCCAAACTCAATGCGCGGCGTAATCAATTTCATCTAAACGGCACGAAGCCTGTGGTTCCTGCCATGAATATTCATAAGTTTAGCTTCGATTTTAATAGCATTGATGAAACTCAAATGATCGATTATATCGCCTCTCATCCGGAGGTTGAGACTGTTCAATTCAACCATTTGATTAAAAAGCGTCAAACAACTCCAGATGACCCTCGATTCGATGATCAATGGCAATATATTAATACGGGTCAACTACCTAATGGGGTGATAAATGCAGACCTTGATATCGAGTGGGCTTGGGACGTTACGACTGGTGGTGTGACTGCCACCGGTGATACGATCGTAGTTTGTGTAATCGATGATGGATTAAATCCGAATCATCAAGACTTTGGGGACAACCTGTGGACTAATCATGGTGAGATACCGGGCAACAGCATAGATGACGATGGCAATGGTTATGTCGATGATATCCATGGTTATGACATTTTTGATGATGACGGTGACCCGCTGACAATTTTAAACTTTGATGACCATGGGACCCCGGTTGCCGGTATAATAGGCGCAAAAGGAAATAATGGATCAGGTGTTGCAGGCATTAACTGGAATGTTAAATTGATGATAATAAGAGGGTTTGGTGATGAAGAGGAAGCGTTGGCAGCATACAGCTATCCACTCGAAATGCGTCGGATGTATAACCAGACAAATGGTGCACAAGGCGCATTCGTGGTAGCGACCAATGCTTCTTGGGGCACGGATCAAGGGCAGCCTGAAGATGCCCCCTTATGGTGCGCTATGTACGATTCACTTGGCCTTCAAGGTGTTCTTAACTGCGGCGCCACGGCAAATAGAAATTTTGATATCGACGTGGTTGGAGACTTACCCACGGCATGCCCAAGTGATTACCTGCTCAGCGTTACAAATCTTGATGAATCTGATGAAAAAGTTACCCAGGCTGGATATGGACTGACGACCATCGATCTTGGGGCTTACGGAGAGAATACAGAGACAGTGGCTACTCCAAATGGTTATGAAGGGTTCGGTGGAACATCAGGTGCCACGCCTCATGTAACCGGTGCGGTAGGGCTGTTGTACGCTTCGCCATGTGTGGAATTGGCTAATTTAGCTCGTTCGGATCCGCCAGCTGCAGCTCTTCTTGTTCGTTCGGCTATTACTTCCAGCGTTACGCCAAATGCTAGTCTTGACGGAATAACTGTTACTGGCGGCCGGCTCAATATTAACAATGCCATGCAGTATCTCCTTGGAACATGCGGCCCTTGTCCAAATCTCGTCGGATTGCAAGCGGACCCCGTTGGTATTGATAGTCTGGCTGTGTCCTGGAGTTCAAGTGATTCGGCTGTTCAAGCGCATGTGGAATATCGTGAAGTCGGTATGAATGACTGGAATGTAGAAACCTCCGAAGCCACATTACATTACCTGACCTTATTACCATGCCAGTCTTATGAAATTCGCGTAAAAGCAATTTGTGCCACCGATACGTCAATGTACTCAAATGTCATTACGGTAAAAACCGATGGGTGCTGTGATATTCCGCTGGATATTACGACCACAGATGTAAGTGAAGATAATATTAGCCTGGAATGGAACGGCATCGCAGCTGCTACCGAATATACAGTCCGCTACCGGAGACAGGGAGTGGCGACCTGGGCGGAAATGATGGTTGTAGGAACGCAATTTAATATAGCAACTGACCCGTGTAATATTTATGAAATTCAAATTCAATCCATTTGTGCTGATTCGAGTGGAGATTTTTCTGAAAGCCTACTTGTGAGTGTTCCTGGTTGCGGATTTTGTCTCGATTTAGATTATTGTGAGCAACCATCGGGAGATTCTGAGTTCGAATACATTAATTCCTTCACCTTTGGAGAATTTATTAATGCGTCAGGTGATAACGGAGGAAATGCGGATTTCACCGCATTGGACATTCCCGTTGCAGAGCGTGAGCGAACATATACTGTACAAGTGGTTCCTGGTGCAAATGGCGTTGACCTTGATGAAAACTATATACTCTGGATTGATTTTAATGCCGATGGCGAATTTGAAGAGAGCGAGGAAGTTATTCGAGTCGAGTCCACCGACACACTTGGTATTACCGGAGAAGTGACGATTCCGGAGGATGCGCGAATAGGTGCGACCCGAATGCGCCTTGGAATGCGGTGGCGTTTATATCCAGATCCTTGTGGTCCAACAGGAATTAGCGGCGAATTTGAAGATTATTGCATTACGATCGATGAAAACTCCGGTGTGATTACGAATGGACCGGATGATTTTATTTTTGATGTATATCCCAATCCAATGGTCGATCATTTGATTTTCAGGACGAATGATTTTAGTATAGCTGTTGGTCAAATTTCGATATTTAATGAAGCAGGAAAATTGGTTCGTCAACACGCTATCGATCTCACACAAAATGATCAACGTAACCTAGATGTGACTGATTTGTCTGCAGGTTTATATTTCGTGCGATATTTGTCTTCTGACGGGAATTTCACAATTACAAGGAAATTGGTAAAACTGTAAAGCCTGTCAATTTTAATCTCTTAGTTTTCCTACCTTATCCTTTTTTGTTGATTAAGATGGTTCACATCTCATTGTCTTTGTGCAACAATTCATTTGTTTAATGCAATCCGATGTTCGATTGGCTAAGCCCTATCATGCATGGAATTATTAATTTTGTCTTGGAATAATGAAACGACTGAAAGATATACGAACGCTTAATAAGGAAGCTTTGGTAGCTGCTGTCAAGGCAGCCAATCAGTCTTCCTACAGAGCAAACCAAATCGAGGAATGGATGTGGCAAAAAGGTGTTCAGTCATTTGATGATATGACCAACTTGCCTAAGTCTTTCAGGGATTTAATGAAACGTGATTTTGCATTCTATCCGCCCAAAATTGACACCGTGCAAAGAAGTAGTGATGGAACGATAAAAATGCGTTTTACTTTATATGACGATTACCGAATTGAAAGCGTATTAATTCCAGTTGAACGAGATGATCGATATACAGTATGTGTGTCGTCGCAGGCAGGCTGTAGTTTAAATTGTTCTTTCTGTGCAACAGGAAAAATGGGCCTTTTGCGTCAATTAACTACTGCCGAGATTGTGGATCAGGTTAGAGGTGTTCAGGCAATATGTCGGGAAACCTATGGAAGGAATATTACCAACGTGGTGTATATGGGAATGGGTGAACCATTATTAAATTATCGGCAGGTGCATGAAAGCATTTTCCGATTAACTAATGAAATTGGTTTGGGCATGTCTGCCAAGCGGATCACCATAAGTACGGCCGGTATAGCAAAGATGATTCGAAAACTAGCAGACGATGGAATTCGTGTCAATTTGGCCTTGTCGTTGCATGCAGCCAATGATGAAAAACGGAATAAGATAATGCCGATCAATGAGACTAATAATTTAAGTACTTTGATGGATGCAATAAAATATTTTTATACGCAAACGCGAAATCGTATATCATATGAGTATATAGCCTTACGCGATTTTAATGATGACATTAACGATGCTAAAGAGTTGGTCAAATTGTGTAAATACTTCCCTGTTCGTGTAAATATTATTGAATACAATCCTATAGGTGATGGGCTTTTCGCGGCTTCTCAAGAAGATAAATTAGATCGTTTTATGGCGTATTTAGCTAAAAATGATGTCGTAGCCACATTGCGTCGAAGTAGAGGCAAAGATATCGACGCCGCATGCGGACAGCTAGCGAATAATTGATGATATGATGAGCAAAATGTTTATGTTCTACGCTTTATACGTGGTCAGCGTCGTATCCCTTACTGCATAGAGCGTGCGACGATTATTTAGCCATTTGCACGAGTTCGATAAAGTCTTCGACACTCAATTGTTCTGGGCGTTCTTGAAAAAATTTATGACTTTTAATTGTTTCTTTAGAAAACATGTGCCCAATCGTGTTTCGCATTTTTTTTCGTCTTTGCCCAAATGCGAGTTTTACTAGTGTTCTATATTTTTTGTAATCGACTTTTGGAAAATGTTCTTTTCGATTAAGGCGTATCACTGTGGATTTCACTTTTGGCGGTGGGTTAAAGGCGCCTGGGTCTAAATTAAATATGCGTTCGCCGGTATAGAAAAGTTGAACGAGGGCAGAGATTACGCCATATGTTTTTGAACCCGGTTCGGCGATTAGGCGGTCAGCCAATTCTTTTTGGAACATCCCAATTAGTGCCGGACATTGTGCTCGATATTCAATTAATTTAAAAATAATTTGACTTGATATATTGTATGGAAAATTTCCAATAATAATAAATTCATCATCACCACACTGTTCATTTAACTCTAGTTTTAGAAAATTTGCATGCACAATCTTTAGATTGGGGTATTGTCCATAGTGATTAAACAAAAAAGGCAGAAGGTGCTTGTCGGCTTCTACGGCGATCAATCGTTTGGAATGTGGAAGTAAGTGTTTTGTTAGCGCACCCATTCCCGGGCCTACTTCCACAATTTGTTCAATATTGGGGTGGTCCACTAACAAGTCAGCTATACGTTCCGCAGCACCAGGCTCGATGAGAAAATGTTGACCGTATGACTTTCGTGCCTTCATCAGAGAATTATTGCGTGCAAATTTGCTTAATTTGCGCCCATTCTTCGGTGTTAAGCTAAACTATTTTCACAACTCTATGAATAACAAACTTAGAATAGGCATTACAGTAGGTGATTTGAATGGTGTAGGACTTGAAGTTGTGCTCAAAGCTTTAAAAAATCCTGCTATATTAAATCATTTCATTCCGATTATATATGCATCGGGAAAGGTGGTTTCTTATCACAAGAACATATTACCCGACACACATTTTCAGTTTCAAAATTTACGTTCCGCAGAGCGACCGTCCTATGATAAAATAAATATCGTCAATTGCTGGCAGGACTCCATTAACTTAAACTTGGGTCAGTCGGATAGTAGTATTAGCAAATACGCGATCATCTCGCTGAAGCAAGCAGTACACGATCATAAACAAGGCTTGATTGACTGTATTGTAACAGCGCCCATTGATAAAAATAATATGAAAGCGGCTGGCTTTGAGTATCCAGGTCATACGGAATACTTCGGCGATGAATATCAAGGAGATCCCTTGATGATCATGGCAACAGACAAACTGAGGGTATCCATTGTGACAGGTCATATCCCATTGGCCGAAGTGGCAGCGGCAATCTCTAAAGCCGCGATTGAGAAGAAATTACATCAATTTGGTAATGCCCTTGTTCAAGATTTTGGTATTCAGCGACCTACAATCGCCGTATTGGGCTTAAACCCTCATGCAGGTGACAATGGCGTCCTTGGTCATGAAGAAGAAGAGGTGATACGGCCTGTTGTCATTGAAGCGAAGAAGAAAGGTATCCTGGCTATGGGACCATTCTCGCCGGACGGCTTTTTCGCGTCTGGAAATTATGCAAAGTATGATGGTGTATTGGCCATGTACCACGATCAAGGGCTCATTCCTTTCAAAACTCTGGCTGAAGGAAGAGGTGTAAACGTCACGGCTGGATTAGATCTTGTTCGTACCTCGCCCGATCACGGGACCGCTTTTAACATTGCTGGGAATGGTGATGCACGACATCATTCATTCTTGCAAGCGTTGTATATGGCGAAGGATATTTACGAAAATCGAGATTTGCACAAGTCGCTCATTTCTAACGTATTAGAAAAAACGCCAAAGCCATCAGAAGGAAATAATGCGTAGGTTCAAAGCATTACCGTAATCATCAGATTGGTTTACTGGTCTTCCGACAGCCCTGGCAGTGCATCTTTATTAATACCAAATATACACAAATAGTTCAGAGGCCTTGTGGCTGTAGTCTTTAGCAGGTGTGAATTACCTCGAGACGAGGAACAACCACTGGCCTTATTAATGAAGAAGGTATTTCTCTATTATTATTCTTCCTTCTCTTTTTCTTCGCCAGCTGGGTCGCCTTTATCACGGCACAGACTTAGAAAGTAGTCATTTGCTTCTTTGCCCCAATCGGGGTGAATCTCAGAGGCAGCCTCGAAGGATTCAAATTTTTCCTTAGCCATTTTAAATAAAGGTTCCGCATTCGACTTTCCGCCCCCAAAAGCCTCAGGTGTAAAGAAAATATTTTGAGCCTTTAAATAGAGTGGGCGCGGATTTGAGGGATCGGCCTCCATAGCCTGATCAAAAGCCGTATAAGCCATTGGGCTATATTTAGCACCATTTGCCATTGGATTAATCCAAATGTGGGCTAGATACAAATAGCCTTGAGCGGTGATAACCTCTGAATTATCACCTGCCAATTCTTGTGCCTTTTCAAGCGTTTTTTTTGCCTGTTCGACATAGTCCTGAACTTTTCCGCCACCGGCTTGCATATCCTTGGAGGCCATCGTTATGTAGCCAATAGTTGAGTAATAAGAAGGTAGCCATTCTTCTTTTTCAACATTCGCAATACGCTCCAGCGTATTTATAGCACTTTGGATTTCATCCATAGATGCATTGTAATTTATTTTAGAAATGGTCTCAGTCATCATATTATTGTATTGCTCTTTTTGGGCGAAGGCAATACTTACAATGAAAATGAAGCTAAAAAACAGTGAGTATTTTTTCATCTTAAACTATTTGTGATTTGTGAGTATGATTTTATTCTAAAAGGTTATTCCAATATACAGATATTTAGAATCAATTATTGATTCATATAGTTCCATTTTTCACCAATTTCTAATCAGGTTTCACCTGCTCATCCTTATTAAATGTTTGTCCGATTGAAACAAACATTCCGATGAAAAAGAAGCGCTTCGCGTCGGGCTTAACCGCAAAAGATGCAAATTGTCCATTTTGATCAGGCATAGGAGCAAATCGATAGCCAAACGTATTGTCAAAGCCTGGAATATTCGATACGGATAGAAAAACGACCGTAAAATTACCCTTTATATTCGTTAGATAGCTCGCATTCATGCTTAGGTCTTGAAATGACTTAGTACGCTCCTGATTGAATCCTGGTAAATTTGGATCATTATATGGACGGCCGCTTCCATAAGAATAAGATGCGTTTAGCGATGTTGTAATATCCTTTAACCAATACTTGAATACGAATGATGCATTATGCGATGAGGCAAAGTGTGGAGTTGCCTCTTTGGGAAAATCGAGATAATCGCGTTCGGTATCCAGGTAAGAATATGATATCCAGTAGTCCCCATAAGTCAAGGTTTTTCGATCTCGGAAGAATAAATCTATACCTTTTGCAAAGCCTTTGCCCGAATTCGTGCTCAGCCATTGTTGGTTCGTAGGGTGCTTGATTAAGTCGTCGTATTCCTTGTAATAGCCCTCAATACGAAATATTCGACTATCCTTGCTATGTTGAAAATTAGCAATGTAATGCGTTGAATTTTCAAACCCAACATTATCGTTAAATTTCAATAAGTCATTTACAGGTGTCTGATAGAATTTTCCATAAGCAACCGAAAATTGACTTTTTGGACCAGTTTTGTATGCAATGGAAACACGAGGAGCCGCATTCCAGTCATCTAATATTCCTGATCGCTCGAGTCGACCACCAATTTTAGCGGCAAACCGTCTACTGAAATATATATCTGACTCAATAAATCCTGCCGAATAGTTTTCGATTAATCTCGAATCAAATTCATTTTGCTGTTGATCCTTAAAACTTTCATCAAAATCATTATTAATATGTTCTGCTCCGAATCTTAAGGTAATTCTATCACTGACGAAATTTGTGAGTGCAATTTTGCCTTGTGTTGTGACTTCAGTCGTTGCAACTGAAAACAGTTCGTCGACCTCCTGATTGTCAGTCGAAAAACCTATACCGGCTAATAATGACCATTTTTCTCCAAGTGCTTCACGAAATGTAGAATTAAGATAGAGGTTTTCATTGTTTAATGATAGTGCATTCGTATTTCCAATATCGACGAGATCAGCATATTGAAACTCCAACCAACTATTTGAGTATGTTCCATGTAATTTAAACATGCCCGTTTCGGATGTCTTGTGGCGAAATACGGCTTGGCCGGTAACACTTTGGAAGGGCTTTTCCCATTCACGCTCCTGTGGAACGAGTTCGATGTATGGTCCTAAATTTATGTAATTCGCATCCACAGAAAGAGATGTATTTTCTGTGGCATGCGTATGAGCAAGTCCACCACCAATCGACATCAGATTGATTGATGTAGTTGTTTCCGTGGCCAAGTCAACACTATTGAGAATCAGCGCTGATGAAAGTGCTTGTCCATACTCCGCCGAATACCCTCCGGTGCTAAAAAGCGTTCCTTTAAATAAAAAAGGCGAAAATCTCCCTCGAGAAGGTACATCGGGTACCGTTCCCGTATATGGATTTTGGACTTTAAGACCATCGATAAAGGTGGCCGTCTCAGATGCAGCACCACCTCGGACAAATAATTGACCCGTTTCACCAACGCGTTGCGTTCCCGGAAGCGTATTCAGAGCCCCGGCAATATCAGCGGCCGCTCCCGCCGTAGTAACAATGTCGAGGGAGCTTAACACCACACCTTTCTTTTCGTCACTTGCCTCAAACGCTCCTGCAGTAATTATAATTTCCTTTAAGTTGGCCGCTGTCGGCTGCAATTTGACAGCCAGAGCTATTGGTTTGCCACCCAATCTAACATCTGCTTCATAATCCTTAAACCCGATGTACGTGACTATAATTTTTTGGTCACCGGTTGCTGTTGTACTAAATGTGAATTTGCCATCTGTATCTGTGGAAGTACCGTCATATGTGCCTTGGACATAAACGTTGGCGCCGACTGCAAGGTCCCCCAAGTCATCCTCAACCACACCGGAGATTTCCGTCTGACACAGGAGAGACCTGTTAGAAAGAAGAAGAGTCAACAGTAAAATAGTGTATAGATACTTCCCCATAAAGTGGATATAGATTGAATGACAACTCAAATATGGCTATTTCGTAAAGATCCGAGGACGCTATTTCCGATTAATATAGGTAGAATAACGACAAAAATGATTTTGAAGTTCAGTCTGTAATAAGTGCGACTTTATCTAAATGAGTTGGACGTAGAAGTAACAAATCAGAACTACCGTTTGAATTCTACCGGACTACTAATGTTATGCAAAATATATACAGAGCTGAATTACTGGCTGTCGCACTGACTGCGATACTTAAATTTGTTTTTGTGAATTTTTTAGGATGGAAGCTATTTTTCATATTGATGATTATTGCTTGTTGGTGTGTGTATGTGTGGCGGCGATCCAGACAAGAAAAAGAGATCTGGGGTCGTTGGGGGCTCAGTAAAAGAAATGCAAAAAAGACAATAATACTATTATTTCCTTATGCCTTAATTATTGTATTTCTTTTTCTATTATATGCATATTTTAAAAATATTTCGCTATTTAATTGGCATATTATTCCTATATTAATATTGTATCCGATCTGGGGTCTTATCCAGCAATTTTTGTTAATTGGTTTGGTAGTTGGTAATATGAAACAAATGCCCGCACCGTTTAGCGATAAAATTGTTGTCGTGTGTACGGCAGCCATATTATTTGGTCTAATTCATTACCCTTTTCCGTATTTAATGGTTGCGACGACGTTGCTTGCTATTGTCTATGCTCTTTTGTTTATTCGCTACCAAAGTCTTTGGGCACTAGGTTTGTATCACGGAATACTTGGTGGTCTTTTTTATTTTTATGTGCTTAATCGTGATCCTTGGATAGAAGTATTTGGATGAATGTTTCATACATACGACTATCTTAGCGCTCGTGTCGTTTCAACTTATACATACTGCAACTTCTACGAAAGCCAGAGCCGGGATATTATCTACGGAACATGGCGATGTGTTGACTCCTATTTTTATGCCGGTTGGCACGTTGGGTACTGTAAAAAAACTCCAGCAGTATGAATTGTCAGAAGAAATTCAAGCAGATATTATTTTAGGGAATACGTATCACCTTTACCTCCGGCCGGGAATGGACTTAATGGAGCGCTCGGGTGGCTTGCACAAATTTATTAATTGGGACCGGCCAATATTGACCGATAGCGGTGGTTACCAAGTCTATTCTCTAGGCGATCGTCGAAAAATAACGGAAGAGGGTGTGACATTTGCATCGCACATCGACGGGAGTAAACACCATTTTACCCCAGAATCAGTAATGGACATTCAACGAGTCATCGGCGCCGACGTTATAATGGCTTTCGATGAGTGCACGCCATATCCTTGTGATGAGAACTATGCAAGAATGAGTATGCACATGACACACCGATGGTTGGAAAGATGTTTTGATCAATATGCAAAAAGAAATAGCATTCACGGACATCGACAAATCTTAGCGCCAATCGTTCAGGGAAGTGTTTATCCCTCCCTCCGAAAACAGTCCGCTGAATATATAACGAGGAAAGAAAGCGACGTTTATGCTATTGGTGGTCTTTCGGTAGGAGAACCACATGAAGATATGTACGCTATGACTGATCTATGCACTTCGATTTTACCCGAATCCAAAGCACGTTATCTTATGGGAGTAGGAACTCCAATGAATCTATTGGAGTGCATTGACCGAGGGATCGATATGTTTGATTGTGTTTTGCCCACTCGAAATGCTCGACATGGCTTGCTGTATACAAATAATGGGATTATCAATATTAAGAATAGTAAATGGAAAGCGGACTTTTCGCAACTGGATGAAACGGGTGCACACCGGGTGGATCGATTCTATTCCAAGGCTTATGTTCGACACTTGTTTTCCGTTGGTGAATCGCTTGGACAGCAAATTGCAAGCCTGCATAATATTGCATTCTATCTACGATTGATGCGAGAAGCACGAGCACATATTTTAGATGATACGTTTTCATCTTGGAAAAAAGACAAACTTGTTCAATTGGCCATTCGGCTGTGAAAAAGTAAATATGGAGTAAGATTTTAAGTATGCTGAAAACGATAGACTGGTATATAATAAAGAAGTTTTTAGGTGCATTCTTCTTCACGGGATTGATATTTAGTCTAATTTCTACTGTTGTTGATTTTTCGGACAAGGTTGACAAATTCGTAAAGGCAGATCTTTCTTGGCAAAAAATTTGGTTTGAATATTATTTGAATTTTATTCCTTTTATAAATGGTGTTCTGTGGCCTTTATTTGCTTTAATAGCGGTCATATTTATTACCTCGCGTTTGGCAAAGAATGCCGAAGTCATTTCGATATTAAACGCTGGTGTAAGCTATAATAGATTACTACGACCTTTTGTGGCATCCGCATTTTTAATTGCCATCTTACATTTTTTGGGAAATCACTTTCTTATCCCACACAGCAATTCTATTCGCAATGGGATGGATACAAAGTATCTTGGTCGTAACAAGGAGCGCGGAAAATTTCGCGACGTCCATATTTACATCGATAAAGAAAGTAAAATCTATGTGCGAAACTACTTCAAACGCGATACGTCGGCGCGCATCGTTCGGCTCGAAAAATTTAAGGATGGCCGACTTACAGGTTATGTAAAGGCAACTTCCATGTCACTCGCCGAGCCTCCGAATACGTGGCGATTGAAACAAGCACAACGACGTACCATAGATGATGATGGAAAAGAGTCTATTACCATCTACGAGGAGGAGATCGACACAACAATTAATTTATTTCCTTCTGACTTTACGTTTAGGGGTAACGATAAAGATGACATGGTGACCCCAGAGCTTTTAGAGGCCATTCGCAAGGAACAAATAAAAGGGGCCGGAAATAGCTCACTTTTCGAATTCGAGTTACATCGCAGAACATCGGAACCTTTTACCATATTAATTTTAACTATAATAGGTGTTGCTATTGCTTCGCGTAAAGTTAGGGGTGGAATTGGCCTTCATCTTGCCATAGGTGTTTTTATCGGAGCACTTTACATATTCATTAGCAAATTTGCTTTTACGTTTGCGACAAACGATCAAATTTCGCCTTTGTTAGCCGTTTGGATTCCAAATGTTGTTTTTTCTATTGTAGCCGCCTACTTAGTTGCAAGGGCGCAGAAGTAGTCTAATTGAGAAACAGGTCTATCGTGCTTATTCTTTATTAGACAGAAGCAATCGCCCTAATGAAATTAAATGAAGAGGAAAATCATCTGGCAGATGCGAGCGCAATTCTCTGTATTCCGAATTTTCGCCTAATTTTTCCAATGCCGAAGCAATGAGTGCGAGTTGATCTTTGCTCACGAATTGCGCAATATTCACAGATTCACCCTGTTCATATAAGTGGGCTAAATGACTGTATATCGTGCCAGGACTAAGCGCGCGATGCTTAGCAATTTCATCGACCGAAATTCCCTTCTCGTAAAGTGATAAAGTTTCCACATAGGTATAGCCTTTGACTTTCTTTAAATAATCCTGTTTCTCGATGAAACCCCTTATGACTTGAATTATTTCTTCGCCAAATTTGGCAACTTTTGCTTCTCCAAACCCATGAACATTTTTTAAATCGTTGATTAAAGTTGGTGTTTCTTTTATTAATGCTTCCAAACTTGAGTCATGAAATATTGTATACGGTGGTGTACCAATGCGTCGTGCTTTTTCCAAGCGCCAATTTTTTAATTCGATTAGCAGGCCTTCATGAAATAACTCACGCTTGGTTTTCTTTGGAATTCTAACTTTTTCGCGCTTTTCATGAATCACGAATTCGACAAATTCTACGTGTTTATTTCCATTCAACACATCCCTCGATAAGGGCGTCGTTTTCAATGAGAAGTTTTCAATGTAATCGACTCGTATTAGCCCTTGGTTAATCATTTGAGAAACATAGGACTTCCATTCCAAAAAGGAAAGATCGGCTCCTGCACCATACGTTTTAATGTTATGTAATCCCAGTTCAACTACTTGCCGTCTTTTAGACCCTCGAAGTACATCGATCAGTAAGTTCAATCCTATTTTCTCTTTTGACCGCAACAATGCCGATATTGCTTTTTGAGCAAGTATGGTGCCATTGAATTTTTTTGGTGGATTGATGCAATTGTCGCAGTGATTACAGCCTTCATTCCTGTATTCATCAAAATAATTTAAAATGACATTGGTTCTGCAATCTCCTGTAGAAGCAAACTCCCACATTCGAGAAAGTTTGGCGGTTTGGATTTCCTTAAATTTTTCATCGGCTTCACTCTCATCAATGAATCGCTGCAATTTCATGTAATCTCCCCAGCCGTAAAATAATAACGAAGATGCGGGAAGATCGTCGCGTCCAGCTCTGCCAATTTCTTGATAAAATCCTTCTAGATTTTTGGGCATGTTGTAATGAATAATCCAACGAATATTCGATTTATCGATTCCCATGCCAAACGCGATGGTAGCGCACACAATATTTATTTCATCGTTTTGAAATTTTGCTTGGACATCGTTACGCTGTTGTGCATTTAATCCGGCATGATAAAAATCAACTTTTTGACCAGCCGCCTTTAGTTTTCCTGCAATATTTTCGGTTCCTTTTCGGCTCAGGCAATAGATAATTCCAGCCTCACCTCTATGCCCATCTAAATATTCCATAATTTGTTCAAATCGTTGAATTCCTGGGCGCCCCTCTACAAAAATGTTTTCTCGCTCAAAACTTCCAAGATGTCGAATAGGATCAACCAAAGCAAGTTGGTTTGCTATGTCTTTCTGTGTGGCCGCGTCCGCCGTTGCCGTCAATGCTAAGAAGGTCGCTTTTGGAAAATAGTCACGAAGTGTGGATAATTTGGTGTATTCCGGACGAAAATCATTTCCCCAAACGGAAACACAATGTGCCTCATCGATTGCTATATAACGTACCGGATAACCCGTGATATAGGATAAAAAAGATGGTGCCATTACTTTTTCAGGACTGACATATAACAACTTTAATTCACCGGACTCCAACTTGTCGTGTATGACGTACTTCTCCTTTGGGCTTACATTTGTATGTAAAGCAAAGGCGGGAATGTTATGTTGCCTCAGGGCCAAAACTTGATCATTCATCAATGCGATAAGTGGTGAAATTACCAGTGTCAGTCTATCAGTACATAAAGCAGGTATTTGATAACACATTGATTTCCCACCACCGGTAGGTAGGATTATTAGTGCATCACGGCCGCTCATCGCCGTAGAGATTGCGGCCTCTTGTAGGGGCTTAAATGCACTATATCCGAATACGGATTGCAAACAATCCAGTGGGGATGTAAAATGATCGGTCACAATGGATATATTTGATTGCATGGCATAAGGTTTAAAGTAAGTCAAAAATTCAAAGTTTCGTCTGGCATATGGCGGACAAAAAATTGGTTTCTACTAATTAGTGTCTGAGCGAGTACATTTATACCCATATCTGAAAAAAAATTGCAAATTATTTATGCAAGACCGAGTTGAAAGAGCGCAAACGACTATTTCTAAAGCTGTATTCCCCAACACAACAAATCACTATAACACCCTTTTTGGAGGAGAAGCGTTGAAGACGATGGACGAAGTAGCATTCATTTGTGCTACTCGATTTGCAAAAAAACGCGTGGTAACGGTTTCCTCGGACAGGGTAGATTTCAATCACCCCATCCCTTCGGGTACGATAGCGGACTTCGTAGCCAACGTGATCAAGGTAGGAAATACGTCCATGCAAGTGAAGGTTGAGATATTCCTTGAAGAAATGTATTCTGACAAACGGTATAAGGCCATCGAAGGGGTGTTTACCTTTGTGGCCATTGATGAGCATAGAAAGCCCATATCGGTACGCTGATATTCAGCATTCAGCGTTTCCTCTTTCAATCCTGGAAGGAGAAAAGGGTACTTGGTTTGACGTAGCACTCATCTCAAGGTGGTACCCACTTGGCGCCCTCGCACAAAGTACTTTGGCGTCAAACAAAAAGTTGGATGCTAAGCTGGCCAATTTTCATAACTTCTTTATACACCTTATCCAAAGTGCGTAATAGCTTCTTAGTCAATATTGTCCTCTTGGTTTTTATTAATGTGCTTGTAAAACCTGCTTACATCTTTGCGGTTGAGATCCCTGTTCAGAATCTTGTCGGAAATGATGCATATGGACTGTATTTTGCAATTCTGAATCTGGCTTACATTTTTCAACTCGTAAGCGACCTTGGTCTTCAAAATTTCACATATACAGAATTGCCAACAAATAGGGGGCTGGTTTCGAAATACGTCTCCAATATTTCGGTAGCACGATTGGGCTTAGGACTTTTATTCTTCGCAATAGTTACGTTGGTTGGATTCATGTTGGGGTACGTTCAGCGAGACCCTTGGCTGTTCGGGATGATTACTGTTAATGTATTGCTGATAAGCTCGTTACAGTATATTCGATCAAATATATCGGGATTGGGACTATATTTTTTTGACAGCCTTCTTTCGTCAGCGGATAAATTCCTAATGCTTGTGCTGATCATTTTTTTCTTTTACATGGGCGATAAGACCGCCTTTTCCATTCATACTTTTGTTGAAATTCAAATGGCGAGTTTATTCGTCGTCATTTTGGTTGGAGTTCTCATACTTGGAAGACGAATGCGATTTACGCGAGTTTCGTGGGATGCAATTCGCAGGTATGTGAGGCAGGCCATTCCGCATGGCATTCTTATTGGACTTATGTTTCTGTACACTCGAGTAGATGCATTGATGATTGAATCAATGCTAACAGATGGAGACCGTGAGGCCGGGCTTTATGCAAGTGCTTATAGGCTGTATGATGCGGCAAATATGCTCACATTTTTATTCGTCACGTTACTACTTCCTATG
The DNA here is from genome assembly GCA_028279185.1 of Saprospiraceae bacterium. Taxonomy (GTDB): domain Bacteria; phylum Bacteroidota; class Bacteroidia; order Chitinophagales; family Saprospiraceae; genus JANQSS01. Next base: position 24,172 of record JANQSS010000004.1, read on the forward strand.
TTCTCTGAAGCTAAATCAGATAGAAATCGAGCTAATATGCTTTATTATAGTTCAATGAATATGATCATTGGACTCGCGATTATCGTGTCCGTTCCGCTTATTTTTTATAGATCCTCGGTTATGCATGCACTCTATGTTGATGTGACGGAAGGGTCAGAACTGTCTCTGGCAATCCTATTAGCTGCATTTATATGGAAAAGTGTGTTATTTGTTTCAAGCGCACTTCTCACTTCTGCCAAACGGTTTCTAGCGCTTGGCCTTGTATTTAGCATTTCAATTTTGATTAACGTTGGGGTAAATTATGTGTGTATTCCGAAACTAGGAATAATAGGTGCCTCATGGGCAACATTGGCATCACAGGTGTTCGTGGCTATATGTTGTGTTGCATTAATACATCGATATGACTTGGTAATTGGGCGACTTCGAGGGTATCTAACGGCAATGGCAATACTCCCGATAGCTGCATTTATCGGGTATTTCATGACTCAGTTTTCAAGATTTGATATGATACCTGGCCTGTTGTTACAATTTGCCTTGCTTGGACTGCTATATTTGAGCCTCAATTATCGACTTGTAGCCCAACTTTCACGCAATGCGCAACGTCAATAGCAGGACGGGTGTTGACTCTTGGTTGGTCAATAGGTTAAAACATAATCAACGCATGCAACATACTTCTTTACTAGACATCTATAGGCTTCTTTATCAAAAACGAATGCTTATAGCAAAGGTGGCCATTGGTGTTTTCATTTTGACAGCGCTTATTAGTCTGTTGCTACCAAATCAATATAAAGCAACTTCTATATTCTATCCTGCGAGCGATGATATGAGTCGACCGAATGTCATTTTTGGTCTTGCCACGGAAAGAACATATTTCTATGGTGGAAATCAGGAACGCGATCGTATTCTATCTATTAGTCAATCTCAACAATTGCTAGAAGGGGTCTTGTCAAAAATTGACCTTTTTACTCACTATAAAATCGACAAAAAGAAATCAAAGAGTGTATCAAAGGTGGAGAAGATATTTCGAAAAAACTTTAAAGTTATTCGAAACGACTTAGATGCTTTGGAATTGAGTTTTATCGATAAGGATCCTGAAGTTGCTGCCGCCGTCGCGAATTGTGCTGTAAACGTATTAGACAGCCTTACGACGCACATGATAAAATTAAGCTTGAATGCTTTCGTTGTATCACTCGAAAATAAAGTGGGAAACACGCGCAAAGAATTTGCGGCATTGAATGACAGTATTCTAAATTTGCGAAATACATTTAAGCTGTATGACACGAAAAATCAAATTTCACAAATTTCGAAAATCATCACATCTGCTAAGGCAGATGTCGCGGCTGAAAGGGCGCGATTGAAAATGTTCGAAGACATGCGCAATCCAATGCGCGATAGTATTCAAAATGTTAAGTTACGGATTGCTGGATTGGAGAGTAAATTAAATAGTATAGAGGGGGTTGATAGTACTGGAGAAAACGGCATGGGAATTAAACAACTCGTTACTATTGGTCCCATCCTTGAGACAATGGAGGGCTATTATTATACTTTGAAAGCCCAAATTGCACAAGATGATGTATTGTTAAATAAACTAAAAAGTGCCGCTGTTGCCAAAACACCAGCGATTCATTTAATTGAGCGGGCGAATGCGCCAAATGACAAAATAAAACCGAGACGTTCGTTCATTGTTATGGCCGCGACTATTGCATCTGTGTTGTTCATGATACTGTATTTGCTTGCAAAGTCAGGTTTGCAAGAACTGGAATCCGTGAAACATTAATTGGGTGCTGACATTGCGAAAACATTTAGGCGATCTTTCAGTTCAGGATTTCGCTTTTATCGTACTATTGTTGTCTTCATGCATTGGGTTTGTACTTACGGATGAGTGGGTTGTGCTATTGGTTCCGGCTTTGTTTTTAGCCGTACCGGCAATATTATTGTTTCGGTTGAAGTCAGCACTATTTTTACTCTTTTTCATTGTTCCTATGTCATATGAAGTTTACTTTTCAATTGGCCTCGGGACGGATTTTCCTTCGGAGCAATTGATGTGGTTTCTAACAGGAATGGGAGGCCTTGCCTTTATTAAGTATTGGACGAGATTAAATGGTGACTATGTCCTTAATCCAATTACAATACTTCTGCTAGCTATTTTAGCTTGGATATTTTTTACAGCTATTTGCTCACAATCACCTATTCAATCGGTTAAATATTTCGTAGCTAAAATTTGGTATTTCGTGGCATTGTTTTTTGCTCCCTTATATCTGCTAAAAGATGGGCATGATTACAAAAGACTGATTAAGTATTTAATTGCTGGTACGTTGCTGACAGTCGTTGTCGTGTTTATTCGGCATTTGGCAGACGGTTTGTCGTATGATTCCATCAACTTTAATCTTTGGCCATTCTATCGTAATCACGTGAGTTATGCATGCATGATAGCCGTAGTGTTGCCCTTTGTCATTTGGCACGCTTTGCAGGAAAAACGTAAAGGAAAAAGGACGATTTTACTTGGTGTCGTATTCTTTTTACTCATCTCTTTATACTTCAGTTATACGCGTGCAGCCATTCTTTCTGTTGTCTTGAGCATTCCGTTTGTTTTTATTGTTCAATGGAAAATTATTAAACCAGCTTTCTTTGTAACTCTTTTAGGTGTCTCATTTATTTTTGGCAAACTCATTTACGATTATAATTATCTGGAATTCGCACCAAACTATCAAACCACCATCCAACATCAAGACTTTGAAGATGTGCTGTCTGCTACGTATCGTCTGGAGGATCTTTCTACGATGGAGCGATTTTACCGTTGGATAGCCGGGTACAATATGATTAAGGAACGTCCAATACTGGGCTATGGTCCGGCAAATTTTTATGACTTCTATAGGCCCTTTACTGTAAAGTCATTTACCACATATGTTAGCGATAATAAGGACCAATCCGGAATACACAACTATTATTTGATGTTATGGGTTGAGCAGGGGGTGTTAGGACTTATCTTATTTCTTTCCTTAGTTTATGCGACTTTTGGCATTGGACAAAAACTCTATCACAGCAATTTATCCAAAGCTGACAAGCAATTGGTTTTAGCAGCGATGAGTTCAATATTCATTATTTTAAGTGTATCGTTTATGAATGATATGATCGAGACAGATAAAGTAGGTGCATTGTTTTTCTTGTCTCTGGCGATAATAACAAAATACTATTGCAACCATAAACTAAATTCAAATAATCCAACCTCAGGTTGAACGTAGAGAGTTCGCAAGACTTCCTTAAATTCTCTTATGAAATGGAGCATTTAGCAAATTGATAAAAAAAAGAACATATAACCGCAAATTACGGCATGCATGCATGCTTGCTGAGGCAGGTTTGGTGTCGAAATTGATGAAGCAACCATTTAGGACGATAAAGGGGTTTTTCTTTTCATTTATCGGAAGTAATCTTTATAAAAATGGTCTTATCGCAAGAACAAAAACATTTTATGATGAGACATTTTATATAAATCTACCTGCCGGGTTGGATATTTATTTATTAGGTATTAAGTCCCATCGTGCGGAAAGACGGTTGACTACTTTTATGCTGGAGCATTTAAAAAGCGGCCTTTTCGTCGATATAGGGGCACACTTTGGCTTTTATACACAGCTCGCAAGTCATTTGTGTCGGGACAATGGTCGCGTTATTGCATTTGAACCTGCAAAAAAGACATATGAAGTACTGAAGTTGAATGCTAACAGATTTCACAATATTTCGATTTATAATGAGGCGGTAGCCAATGTTTCGTCCATTCAATTTCGCGAATATGCAGTCAGCCATTCCGAATACAATGCAGCGAAAGCGCAATCTATTTCAACGGAGTACTCAACTGACGGAATCGCATTTGACGATTATGAAATTAAAGCATCATCTTTGGATCAAATTATCCCGCATAATAAAGGGCAAGACGTAATGATAAAAATAGATGTGGAGGGAGGAGAAGAAGCCGTGATCCGTGGCGGTCATGAAGTATTGAATACGTTGAATATTACTGTAATTATGGAATACCATTTACATCATGAAGCCGGCACAATTGGATGCCAAAAAGCCTGGGACATTCTACAAAATCTTGGTTATATCGCTTACAGTATCAAAGATGATGGCCAGTTAGCGATTATCGATGATCAAAGTCCAGAAAATTATTTACGTGCCACAAACCAATTGGTAGACAATTTGGTCTTTAGAAAAAATTGATGATTAAAAATTCATCTCTAACTGAAGTCCGCGACCAACATATTGTGATTCCAGATCTAGTAATTTTTTCTTGCGCCAAAGTTCACCCCCATAGCCGACAAGAGACCCGTTTTTTCCAATGACACGATGACAAGGCACAACAATGGCTATTCGGTTAGCACCATTGGCTGTTCCCACGGCTCGAATGGCCTTTTTATCGCCATACATTTCAGATAATTCCAAATAAGAAATCGTCTGACCGTAGGGTATAGTCAATAATAGTTCCCATATTCGTTGTCTAAAGGTGCCTCCGCGAATATCAAGAGGTAGATCAAATACTTTTCGTTCTCCAGAAAAGTACGCCTCCAGTTGTAGTGATAATTCATCAATTAATGTATGTTCACTTTCGACAAGGTCGCATGAATACAGTTTATGCAACCGCTCTTCTTGCATCTTTATTCGATTTTTTTCATCGAATTCTAAAAGACAAAGCGCATCTTCAAAAGCACCCGCACGCATCTTGCCTAAAGGTGTATCGATATGTTTAATTGTTATCAATTCTAGAGATCGAATTTAGTTAAACATTTACCCATATGATCGTAGTCGTCAATCTATTGTCAAAAAAATCAATTAACTGATAGCCCGGTTGAGTTGAAGCGACATCAAATTCACTTTTAAAGAAATTTATTTGAAACAATGTAGATGGAGCAATATGGATATGCAAATTCTCATGTCTTAGATATCGAGCCGTGTGATAATGACCGGAAAATAGATGAAATTCTCGATTGAATTGCGTAATTACTTCCATGAACCGATCTTGTTCGATAAACGGATGATTGCTGTCCATATGAGGCACACCCGCATAAATGGGTGGATAGTGGCATACGATATATCGACAGCCCTCATGTAGTTGTTCTTCTAACCATGACCATTGTGCTTTAGTAAATTTTGCTCTTGAACTATCCAGGAATATAATTTCTTCTTCGCCAATTCGTTCCCTAAAGTATAGCTCTCTCTTTTTTAAGTGTGATGGATGAAAAGTGTTAGCAAGGTCAATACTGTCGTCGTGATTTCCTGAAACGACGTAATAAGGTATTCCCGTCTTGTCCAAATGTTGTTTTACCCAAGGATTTACATGTGGATCAATCTCATCTAGACAAAGGTCACCAGTGACCAAAATTGCATCTGGATTGGATGTCGTAACGTTTGCCAAGGTTTTGATGAATTGCTCTTTCGGATCGATATGAAAGCTACGTTCGCACTTTTCACCGATGTGGATATCTGATATCTGCGCTAATCGCATTTTCATATTAAAATTTTTTATAATCTATATTTGTATGACTAAAAGTACAACCTTCGTGAAAAAAAATGTTGCTTTATTGACAGGTGGTTACGGCGCTGAGTATGATATCAGTATTTTAAGTGCGCAAAATGTGGAAAACTGCCTGAATAGAGATCTGTTTAATGTCTACATCATTCACATCGACAGACATCGTTGGTATCACAGAGATGGAAATGAGACTATTGATCGAAATGATTTTTCATTCCAGCAAGGCGTGACGAAAATCACGTTTGATTGCGCCCTTATCATTATTCATGGAGATCCGGCCGAAAATGGTCGCTTACAAGGGTATTTTGAAAGTATAGAACTGCCTATTTCCAGTTGCGACACATTGGTTTCTGCCCTTACGTTCAATAAATACTTGTGCAATTATGTGCTCTCAGATTATGGAATCCTCTCTGCACGTGCGCGTCTCATTCGAAAGGGCGAGGATTGGCATAAAGCACGCATACAAGAGTTGGGATTACCTGTTTTTGTTAAACCCAACAGAAATGGATCCAGCTACGGTATCACTAAAGTGAAGCAAGCCGATGAACTTACGGCAGCAATTGAGTTTGGATTCAAGTACGATTCTGAACTTATAGTCGAAGAATACCTAAACGGACGTGAGTTTACTTGCGGGGCTATTAGGTTGGAGGACGAAATCATTGCTTTTCCAATTACTGAAATCATATCGCACAATGAATACTTTGATTTTGGAGCTAAGTATGAAAATGAAAGCGATGAAATAACACCAGCCGCATTATCAGAAGAATTAACGCACGCATGTAAAACATTGACTAAGCGTATCTACAAAGGGTTAAATTGTCGAGGCATGGTTCGAGTTGACTATATTTTGAAAGATCGCGTTTTTTATGTCATCGAAGTCAATACGATTCCTGGATTGACGGATAAGAGCCTGTTTCCTCAACAAGTAGAAGCGCATGGATGGACTATGACCGCAATGCTCACAAAACTCATTAATCAGATAATGGATTAGGCAGTAGAGCGCTAGCAAGAGGATGTCTGAATTCACTACTTTTGCATGAAACCCAATCGCTCCATATGAAATTTGGCATTATTACTTTTCCCGGATCTAATTGTGATCATGATATGGTTCATGTACTTCGTGATGTTGTTAACTGTGAGGTGCATGAAATTTGGCATCGCGATACCAAGCTCCCGGGGCTTTCAACCGAAGATTGCATCGTTTTGCCAGGTGGATTTTCATATGGCGACTATGTGCGAGCGGGCGCAATAGCGCATCTTGCACCCATTATGACGGCTGTTAGTGCGCATGCGGCAAAAGGAGGGCTCGTTTTAGGAATTTGCAATGGCTTTCAAATCTTGTGCGAAGCACAATTACTTCCAGGTGCTTTGGTTAGAAATGCAAAACAAAAATTTATCGGTAAAGATATATTTCTTCGTATTGAAACTGTGGATTCGCATTTAACCAATCAATACGAAAAGCATGATGTCGTACGTATTCCGATAGCCCATGCAGAGGGACGATTTATCTGTGATCATGACACCCTGGATCAAATGCAGACCAATGACCAAATCCTATTTCGTTATTGTTCGTCGAGTGGCCAATTAGGTCATGAATTCAACATAAATGGGTCCTTGGAATCGATAGCCGGCATATGCAATTCATCACGTAATGTATTTGGTATGATGCCTCATCCTGAACGAGCATCTGAATCTCAACTCGGAAATACAGATGGCTTGAAGATGTTTTTATCGATGATAAAAAAGCAAAATCAAACAGTTGGTAAGACAGCAGAGTTGTCAGTCTAGCATCACTTAAACCATCATTAACAAGAAGTTAATCAAATATTAAAACCTCGATATTACGCGGCTTTGGAGCTAACTTTGAGGTTTATTTTCGATTAGGTCTAAATCAAAACCAATGAAGAAATTCAGTCTTCTCGCAACATTTGCCTTATTATTCTCATCCACTTTAATTGCCCAGATCTATAATCCGGTCTCATGGGATTATAAAATTGTCAAAACAGGCGGTAAAACGTATGACATAATTTTCATGGCGGAAATCGAAAATGGATGGTATATCTATTCCCAATATCTGGAAGGAGAAGATGGGCCCGTACCGACTAGTTTCAATTTTGATGAAGGTGCGCATTTCACTAAAAAAGGAAAGAATGAAGAATGCGACTTAAATCGGAAAGCGGCCTTTGATAAACTCTTTGACATGGACGTCGTCAAATATTCGAAGCATGCCATTTTTCGCCAACCAATAAAGGTAAGTGACGACACCAAAAAGATTACGGGCTACCTCGAATTCATGACTTGTGATGAGGAAAAATGTCTTGCGCCGAAAGAAGTTGATTTTGAATTAGACTTATCCGATCATTACGATGAAAAAGCCATCGCTTACAGTGCCACCACTTTATGTGACAATAAGGTGTCATTTGCTGCCACAACGCCAAGCGAGCAACCAACAGAAAAAGAAAACGTAAGAAAATTAAAAAAATCAAAATCAAAAACTGCAGAAAATACTTCCAAGATTTCTTCTGTGTCTATTGCGGATGCTAGTGATAGGGAGAAAACAAAAGATAAGCCTATTTCTATTTCTGCTCAATTGCCAGTAGAAAATTCGGAAGGTAATATTGATGAAAATAAAATCGAAGAACCGGTAACCTGGAAAGCATCGATGACTCGAAAGGAAAACGGTCAAGCTGTTTTAACTTTCAGTGCAGAAATAGAGGATGACTGGCATATCTATAGTAATACATTGGCGACAGAAGACGGGCCAATAAAAACAGACATTGTGTTGGATGAAAGTGATGCCTATGGTGCGTCAGGGGGAATTGTAGAAACTGCAGGTGAGATAATAAGTGGTCATGACAAGTTCTTTGATATGGAGGTTGTGAAACTGAAGTACAATGCCGAGCTGTCACAAACACTTAATATTAATAATGAGACGATTCCGGTAAAAGGTTATTTGGACTATATGGCATGCACGCATAATAGGTGTTTGACACCTGTGATGCTGGACTTTGAAGCAGATGCTAAAGCCTCCACTATTAAGCTTGGAGATGAGTTGCTTTCTGGAGGGTCCTCCAGTGCTGAGACGAGTGAGCTTGAAAAAATGTTTGGACTTTCTTATACATCGTTGCAGGAACCCGTTGGAGCTTGTGTTGAAAAAGTGGAAGAGGCAACGTCATTATGGCGCATTTTTGTTTTGGGCTTTATCGGTGGGTTGATCGCCTTGCTCACACCTTGCGTTTTTCCAATGATACCACTTACGGTAAGTTTTTTCACAAAGAGTTCTGACAAAAAAGGAAAAGGACTTTTCAATGCAGTATTTTATGGAATTTCAATTCTTCTTGTTTATGTCCTGATATCCGTTCCTTTCCATTTGTTGGATTCTGTAAACCCCAATATTTTAAATGATATATCTACAAGTGTTCCGTTAAACATAGCTTTCTTTTTGATTTTTTTATTTTTTGCATTTTCATTTTTCGGCTATTTTGACCTGACACTGCCTTCCAGCGTAACCAATAAAATTAGTGCGGCTGAAGGCATTGGAGGTGTGATCGGCATTTTCTTTATGGCGTTGACATTGGCTCTGGTTTCGTTTTCTTGTACGGGACCAATTTTAGGGTCTTTGCTGGCAGGATCTCTCACAGGCGACGGAGGCGCCTGGCAATTGACGAGTGGTTTTACCGGCTTTGGCCTGGCTTTGGGCTTGCCTTTTGGTCTTTTTGCAGCATTTCCATCGATGATGAAGAGCCTTCCCAAATCCGGTGGTTGGCTTAATACAGTTAAAGTGGTTTTAGGGTTTATTGAATTAGCGTTGGCATTTAAATTTTTATCGAATGCGGATTTAGTTAAAAAATGGGGTTTACTAAAAATTGAACCCTTTTTAATAATATGGATACTTATTGCCTTAGGGTTGGCTTTGTATTTATTTGGAAAAATAAAATTTCCGCATGATTCACCTATTAAAAAATTATCTTTTTTCCGAATTTCAACAGGTGTGTTGGCGATCTCATTTGCAATTTATTTAATGACAGGATTTCGATTCAATCCAGAAACGGGAACGTTTCATTCGTTGAAGTTTCTAAGCGGTTTGGCACCCCCGGTAGGATACAGTTGGCTCCATAAGGTGGACTGTCCTCAAGGACTAGAGTGTTTTAAGGATCTTAATGAAGGGCTCACACATGCTCGTAAAGTCAACAAACCGGTCATGCTTGATTTTACTGGACATGCATGTGTCAATTGCCGGAAAATGGAAGAGCACGTATGGCCCGAGCCTGAGGTCTACAAATATTTACGCGATGACTTTGTCTTAATTTCGTTGTATGTCGATGAAAAAATTGAACTACCGGAAGAGGAACAGGTCGTTTTGCCGATGAAATCGGGCGGGAGCAAAAAAATGCGCACGACAGGCAATCGATGGGCCTATTTACAGACAGAGTATTTCAACATCAATGCGCAGCCTTATTATGTGTTGATGACAGCAGATGGTCAATTGTTAAATAATCCAGTGCCCTATACTCCTGACAAAAAGGAGTATGCACAGTTTTTGGATTGTGGGTTACGAAATTATAAGCAATTGGGCTTAAATTAAATGGAGACTAACTTGACATCGAAGTTTTCTGGTGTTTTATTTGATCGAATGGCTAATTTGTCATTCTAGTTTGTATAGGTATGCACGCCGAGCTTTTTGAGATTGCCTACTATCGATTCTAAAATGGGGCCGACGATAGCCTACACACAATTTTAGAAAATTGAATTAACAAAGAAAACTTAAAGTCTGTTATTTAATCGGAGGATAGAATAATATCTATGCTAACGCGGTAATTGAATGTAATAAGTTCTACCCGATGTAATCGCAAATTTGTGATTCAGTAGCCATGGATTATACATCTTCAACTCTCTGTATGTGGCACCATATTTGTGAGCAAAGTCAGCTAAGCTTGGAATAGTCTCGGTTACAGGAATAACTTGCACATTGTCTAAAGGACGATATAAGTCAGACGATTCTAAAAAGTATCCATATTGCTGACTATTTTGATGCAACTCTTTTAGAGCTACAATTCTGAAAATATATCGCATCGTTTCCCGACTAAGATTCAGGTTGTAATAGCTCGTTTCTTTTTGTGTTTTTAAATCGCGTGACAATGCCGTTTGCCCCATGTTGTATGCGGCTGCAGCCAATGTCCAGGAACCGAATTGTTTTTTTAGGTCACGCAAATATTTACAAGCTGCTCGGGTAGATTTTTCAACATGGTATCGCTCGTCGATATCTGATGCAACTATTAAATTATATTCTTGTGCAGTCCCTTTCATAAATTGCCAAATTCCTTTGGCGCCGGCCGGCGAGACTGCCATACGCAGTCCGCTTTCAGCTACAGCTAAATATTTGAAATCATCGGGTAACCCCTCTTGCTTTAAAATACTTTCTATCAATGGAAAGTAGCGGGGCATTAGTTTTAAGTATTGTAATGTAGATGAATGACGATAGGAATTAACCAGTAATTCACGTTCAAGTCGTTCTTTTACATCAATATGCTCGGTTGGAAGGCGCTCTCCAGCAAAAAAATACTGCTTGTCCAGCACAATTGATTGAACAACTTGCGGTAGTTCTCGATCAGCGGTAATTTCATGGATAGCGGAAGAGGTGGTAGGTTTAGTTTCATGTTTGTCGCTGTATGAAAGAAATAGTGCGCCACTCAATAGGGCGGCAAACAGAGCATTTATCCAGGATATGCGCATAGTTTAATTTTTTCTTTTTTTATAAATAGGAACGGTTGAGCATGGTTCTCCGAACATAATGCTACGAGCATCATACTTTGTAAGATAAGTTGACAACTGGCTGTAAACATCTGGAGATATTTCATACTCAGCACACCCTTTTATGACGAATTTTCCTCCTTCGATGTTTTCCGGCGGGAATTGATTTTTAATTCGTTCGACTATAAGATTGGTTACAAGTGAGCCTTTTTCTCCGGCGTATACATTCGTGGTATACGCACTTGCCTTGCTGGCAACCAACATATATGCCCAAAGTGGAATAATGGCGTCATTGCTGCAATGGACCAGTACCGGTAGATTTTCCAGAGATTCCCACTCAAACTCCTCTAGGGCTTGTCGAAACTCTTTTTCTCGTAAAATCAACCCTTGATACAAATAGTCTTTTAAGTCGAATACATATAGATTGGAAGGATAGAATTTTCCCGGGTCTATTGTAACCAGTTTACTCTTCGCTATCCGATTGACTAACGGTGCTTCCATTTTCTAGATTTTCTTCTAAATGATCGGCTATCATTTCGACTACTTCGCCTTCACCAACTGCAGAATCTGCTGTAACTAACTCCCTAAGAGTCGGCAGGTCCGCAATTGATCCCAGTCCAAAATGATCCATAAATTTTTCCGAAGTGCTATACAGTATAGGTTTACCTACAGTCTCAGCACGTCCTGCAATGGCAACATATTCTTTCTCTAATAGTTTTTGAAGTTGATAGTCGCAGCCCACTCCTCGGATGCGTTCGATTTCTGGTTTCGTCACGGGTTGTTTATAGGCAATAACCGCCAGGGTTTCCATGGCCGACTTCGAAAGTTTCTTCTTATGTACATTCTTAAGATGCGCCTGTATCAAATTACTGTACTCCACCTTTGTCATAAACTGATATCCACCAGAGATTTGTATCAATTCCATGAAATGCCCTTCGTCTTCGCTGTACTTTTTCTTAATATCTTCCAGATACACGTCCAACAAGTCTTTCGTGTATTTTTCTCCGCTAAATTTCTGGAGTGCGTCGGCGATATCGGAAATGGTAATAGCTTCTGGAGACGAAAATATTAGGCTTTCGATATAGAGGGCAAGTTTATCCAATTTGTCAGTATTTCTTTATAAAACGAAGGCAACTAATATGGTTACCATTGCACCGAACAAAAGTAAGAAGGCTATGGCATAGATTAGGTAGCGAACTTCCCTTTTTCGCCTGATTATGTTAGCCGGGGTTTGAATTTCTGTATTGATCGTGAAATCATAGGACCACTGACTCTCTTCTTTTTGAAGATGTAATTCACAGAATTCATCTTCAATAAAGAAACTGTATTTTTTGTCCTCCTTCACGCTAAAGTCAATCACAGAAATGCGATTGTTGACATAGACTAAGACATGACGCGAGCGGTCACCATGATACAAACCGATTGAATACTGCCGCCGTGTGGGAGAGGCGTAAACCCACTTGAATTGTGCCACCAGAAGGAGATTTTGCTAATACAAACGTGGAATTTGGCCTTCTGTTGTTGAGCCAATGGACGTTTACACTTTATTGAGCCAAGAGCTGATTTAGGATATAACTGGCCAAAACGAAAACGAGGGAGTCGACTTTCGCCGGCCTCCCCCGCATAACCCCAAAAAACCAATTGAAAACAATCTATGTGCTCAATTAAGAGCATTTAAACCCAAAGTTGGTCTAAATTTGAATCTTGATTCGTTAATCAAAATTCACTATTCAGACGTTGATTTTGAGTACGGTCACAATCTACAGAAAAAAAATGCAAAAAAAATTAAAATCCGTCTATGTGTGTACCTCTTGCGGTGTGACAGAACCCGCGTGGAGTGGGCAGTGTCATGCATGCGGTGAATGGAATACATTCGTCGAAGATGTTGTGAGTACACATAAAAAAAACGGTTCAAAGGGGCAAATCAATCTCCTTGGAAAGGATAAGCCAGAGCGAATCGGCGATATTGAAGAGTTATCCTTTGGACGAATTCCAACCTATAGCCCCGATGTAAATAGAGTGCTTGGAGGTGGGATCGTCCCTGGCTCCGTGTTGTTGCTTGGAGGCCAACCAGGGATAGGTAAGTCCACGCTAGTCCTGCAGATCGCTGGAGCTATAACAAGCACCGTTCTCTATGCATCGGGAGAGGAGAGCAGCCAACAAATTAAGGACAGAGCCAGTCGCCTTGGAATAGTCAATGAAAACTTGTTCTTGCTCGCATCAAGCAGCCTTGAAAATATAATTCAATCGGCTGAATCTATTAATCCGAGTCTGATAATTGTCGATTCTATCCAAACGACTTATACGGAATCTCTAGACCGCGGCCCCGGGAGCATAGGACAGGTACGTGAATGTGCTAATATTCTTATGCGTCATGCAAAGCGTTCCGGTATTCCAATATTACTCATTGGTCACATCACAAAAGAAGGTCAGCTAGGAGGACCAAAACTACTTGAACATATAGTTGATGTGGTATTGTTGTTTGAAGGTGATCGTCACCATCACTTCAGATTACTGAGAGGCCAAAAAAACAGATATGGGTCCACGGAGGAAATTGGCATATTTGAAATGAAGCAAAATGGCTTGCAGGAAGTAACAAATCCTTCACAGATATTGCTTCATCGACATGGACAGAACCTGCCGGGCAATGCCATCGCAGCGGTGACTGAAGGGCAAAAAAGTTTGTTAATCGAAGTTCAGGCGCTGGTGAGTACAGCTGTTTTTGGGAATCCACAGCGGTCCCCTAATGGTTTTGACTTACGTAGAATGCAAATGTTGCTAGCGGTGCTTGAACGGCGCTGTGGGCTTATATTTGGGCAACATGATGTCTTCTTGAACATAGCAGGTGGCATTCGTACTCAAGATCCGGCTACTGATCTGGCCGTGATTGCCTCGTTCATAAGCGCCTTCGACGATAGGGCGATTGACCATCGCTATGGATTCGCAGGAGAAGTAGGCTTGTCCGGAGAAGTCAGACCGGTAAGACGTGTTGAAAATCGAATTCTAGAGGCAGAACGAATGGGTTTGACGAATATATTCCTTCCATCTTTGAATCTTGAAGGATTAAAAACAGATTTGTACAATATCCGTTGTGTTGGTATAGATTATGTACATGAACTTAAATCAATACTATTTTCATGAGTGATCGGGCCAACTTACCTTCTCAAGATCAATTACTATTGATTTACGATGGTCAATGTCTTTTATGTAATCGATTTATAAAGACGTCCTTACAAAACGACAATTCAAATAGGCTGCGTGCCGCCGCACTTCAAGATTACAATAGATTCGAAAACCTTCCAAAGTTGGATGCAAAAGTTGACAGTATCGTACTGCTATGGAAGGAGGAAGTGTATTACAAATCTGATGCCGTTCTCACTGTTAAAACGGAGCTCTCGTCGATTCCATTGTTTTATAGAATGTTGCGCATCATACCTCGATTTGTGCGCGACGCAGTATATGATTTAGTGGCTGCAAATCGGCATAGGTGGTTTGGAAAGTCCGAATCCTGTATTTTACCTACCCCAGACTTGCGATCAAAATATTTGATGAGTGAACAAGAGTTGCGCACTTTTTTCAATACAAAGGAATACGCATAAACGGTCCGGAATAGAATACAGTTGCCTCATTTTATTTCCAAAAACTCTCGTAAAGTAGCCATACGGTGCTTGAGTTTATAATCAAATCGCTCAACGACTAAATCCGCATTTCGATAATCGGAGTTCTCAAAAACTCCTTTTAATATCATGGTCGGGCCAAGGTTTGAGATTTTGACACTTGGAAAAGGATGGTCCAGACGATTATTTTCATCATCGTATACGATATAGGAGAGGACACGTGCGCCTTCTTGCGGGTCGGTATAGCCCTCACGTGCGAAAAAAATGTCTCCTTCCTTTAGTTCTATCGAGGAATCATATTCTAGTTTCTTGTTGAGAAATACACCTTCCTCGACATCATCCTTGAACTTCGTTAAATCATGATCAAAGACAACGACAAAATCAGAAAAGGTAAACAGGTTGTAAAATGCCTTGACCAGATCTGCTTGAAATCCTTTTCTCCCTTCCATCAGCTTTTTTCGCTGCTTCATAGCTCGTTTCTTTTGTCCTCTATTTGATTTCTCACTCTGTATAACATCGTCAAGGGCATCCAATTGTTTTTTATCACTCTTTAGCACAACGACTAGCGTACCTTTTTGAAGCCTGGAAAGTTCCTGGAAGGCTATTTGTTTTTCTTCGTCTGTAGCAATGAGTTGCTGGGCATGGGATGGCATGCCAATAGCGAGAATGATACTCAAGACTGCGGCGCCCATCGACCACGAGGGTCTGTCTATCGAAAACCTGTTTAATAATTTCATAAATTGGCTCGATCCGTAGTTTTTGTACAGATCATTTGTAAAATTTGCAACGCAAAAATAACGCTGATATGAGTCAAATAGATATAGAACTGCTGCAACAACAAATAAAGCTTGAAAGTCAGTTCATTCAATCTGTCAAAGAACAGGCAGCAGCGCGAATTGTTGGGCAGCATCATATGATTGATCGCTTGCTCATAGGTTTGCTCGCCGACGGTCATATTCTATTAGAGGGACTGCCCGGTTTGGCGAAGACGTTGGCTATAAATACACTTTCACAAATTTTCAACGCGTCTTTTAAGCGTATTCAATTTACACCTGACCTACTTCCTGCTGATATCGTCGGGACTATGATTTACAACGCTGGAAGCCGGGACTTCGACGTTAAGAAGGGGCCCATATTTGCCAACTTCGTTTTGGCCGATGAGGTCAATCGGGCTCCCGCCAAAGTTCAAGCAGCGCTGCTGGAAGCCATGCAGGAGCGGCAGGTAACCATTGGAAAAACGTCCTTTCCTCTTCCAAATCCATTTTTGGTCATGGCCACTCAAAATCCCATTGATCAAGAAGGGACTTATCCATTGCCGGAAGCACAGATGGACCGATTCATGTTGAAGGTTAATGTCGGCTATCCCACCAAAGAAGAAGAACGACAAATCATTCGAATGAATCTCAATCACACGGTAAATGAACCACTAACTTCTACGTTAACTGTTGATCAAATAACGCGTGCTCGTGAATTCTCCAATAAAATATACATGGATGAAAAGATCGAGCAATACATACTTGATCTTGTATTTGCCACTCGGTTTCCTTCAAATGCGAATATTGATGAATTGGAACCGCTAATTTCGTTCGGAGGTTCACCTCGGGCAAGCATTAATTTGGCAAAAGCTGCAAGATGTATGGCCTTTCTGAATCAACGGGCTTTTGTGGTTCCAGAAGATGTTCGCTCTATTGCCAAAGACGTATTGCGGCATAGAATAGGTATTACTTATGAAGCTGAGGCAGAATCCATGACTACGGATGATATAGTCGACACATTATTGGCAAAAGTGGAAATTCCCTAGTGAAAACATTTCTAGCAATAGTATATACATTGATATTTTATGTACCAACCTCATTTAGTCAAATCCAAGGTCAAGGGTTAATAGATGGTGTTTATCGCTTTGATATTAGTTTGGGTGAATCGATCGACGGATTGATGGAAGGGAATATCACCTACGATGACTTAGAAAAAGAACCCCGGATTTTGGTGGGTATGACCTATGGCGATACATTGCGATGCAGTGAAATTGACGATTATTTAAACCCGACAGCGGAATTTTTATTAATCAATCGTGGAAATTATTTCGACGGATATTGGTATGACAAAATTTATAAATCACAATTGCCGCTGTTGTTCTTTGTAGATGAGGAAGAAATGACCGTTGATTTAAATTGCATTCGATATGAAACTAGTCAGTCGAATTTAGATGAAAAAAAATTATTCGAAATACCCCTTAGCCCTACTATTAAAATTGGAAAATACGAACTCCCTGGATTGAATAAAGTTGTTGACTTTGCATCAAATCGCCAGTATGAACACGTATATTATTATACCGAATCGGGTATTCTTGAATTTAATGAATCCAGAATCATAGAAGAGATTCCAGTGGTTCCATACCGATTCATTCATGGGCACACAACTGCTGAGGCGCTTATTCCTGATTTTGGACGTCGGTTTGTGGATAGTTTGCAAACAACATTGGTGAAGTGGGCGGACGAATTGGCACTTGGGCCACAAGCTAATCGAGGTAGTCGGTTTGGAGTACGCAACTACGCAATTTGTGATATCGATTTTTGGTCATCTCAATACATTGCCGGTTCATTTGAATATATAACGCAAGAAAGCGCTGTCGCCGGATTTACTTTTTTATTTGACCGAAGGGACGAACAGTTTATTGGAATACCAGAATTAATCCGCTCGGGTTCGATAGAGAGCATTGAGAATAGTACACGGGATGATAAATATATTGGATTGAGTTTTGATCGATATGGACTTTTAAAAAAAGGGTTCTTCAATTCTTCTAATTCACGATTTACCGAACATATTTCATGGGCTGAAGCGAATATTCGCATGAAACGCAAGTTAGACGATATTAAAAAGTGAACACAAACGAGCTATTGGCCAAGGTCAGGCGATTGGAAATAAAAACCAAGGGCCTAAGTAAACACCTCTTCTCAGGAGACTACCATAGTGCATTTAAGGGTCGTGGAATGTCATTTTCGGAAGTCCGTGCGTATCAATATGGTGACGACGTACGAAATATAGATTGGAATGTTACAGCTAGATCTGATGAACCCTATATCAAACAATTTGAAGAGGAACGAGAACTGACTGTTATGCTTATGGCTGATGTTAGCGGATCTGTTTTTTTTGGTTCCGATGGCATTTTGAAAAAAGATTGGATAACGGAATTGTGCGCAGTAATCGCATTTTCAGCTTCGAGTAACAATGATAAAGTAGGACTCATTTTATTTTCTGATAAAATTGAGTTATTTATTCCGCCTAAAAAAGGCAGGTCGCATATATTAAGAATTATTCGTGAGCTTTTGAATATGACATATCAGGAGCGTGAGACAGATTTAGGCATGGCTTTGCGATATGTCAACAATGTTCAAAAAAAGCGATGTATTTGTTTTTTGCTTTCTGATTTTATAAGTGAACCATTTAACACACCCTTGAATATTACGGCCAAAAGACATGACTTGATAGGCCTGGGTATTTTTGATAAAATGGAACGTGAACTATTACCTCGTGGTTTTATCCGAGCAAAAAATGCAGAAACAGGTCGGGCATTTTATATTGACACGTCGTCAACCCATCTAGGAAGCAAGTGGTCTTCTACTTACAACGATCATATTGAACGAACGAAATCGACCCTACAAAGAGCAGGAAGTGACTTTTTAATTCTTGAGACCGGCCAGCCATATACAGCAGCCCTGCATAAGTTTTTTAAAAAACGCGCATCCCGCAAATGATGAGAATAAAGAGAATCAGTTTTGTCGGTGTTCTTCTCGTAATTGGGTTTATCACTCGAGGGCAAGATGTTCGAGCCTATTTAGACTCAACAACTTTTTTTATTGGCGACCAGACTCGAATCCATGTTCATTTAAATATAGCTGATCCTGCCGATAAGGTTGATTTCATAACATCAGGAATTGAGAATGATGATAAATTCGAACTCGTGGCACAGTCGCCATTGTACAAATCAGAAGAATCGAGTGAAGTACAATACAAACGTGAATTTCTTGTAGCTTTTTTTGATACTGGAGCCTATTACATTCCTTCTATGGATGTTGTTATCAACAATGCAGGTAATCGTGATACGGTGATGACACAGTCTATCCCGATTATCGTGAAACCGATTGCAGTTGACAGTCTTCTGGCACCGATTAAACCGATAATTGAGGAACCCATTTTTTTGTCTGACTACTATTGGCTTTTTGCAGTCGTTGGAGGCGTACTGTTGTTTCTTGGTATTATAATTTACTTAATGAGGAAAGCACAAAAAAAGAAACAGGATGAAATAATCTTACCACCTAAAACACCATTTCAAGTCGCCAATGAAAATTTACAAATATTGGAGAAAGAGCGATTAATTGCCAAGAATCAAATAAAAGAACACTATGCGCGCTTATCCATAATCTTACGAACGTATTTAGAGGCCGGGTTTGGGTTTCCGGCCGCTGAATCTACCACCAATGAAATTGGGTATAGCCTCATGTCAATTGGATTTAATGAACATGATAAATCAAATATTATTGAGCGGCTTCAAACTATCGACATGATTAAGTACGCAAAAATGCGTCCTGATGCGCAAGAAGTTGATGGGTCTACCGAGTCCATGCGAATGTTGATCCGAAGAATTCATGATTGGTCTACGAAATATCAAAACGAAGAGGAGTGAGTGAGATAGTAAATAATATATCATTTGAGAGTCCACTTTATTTGCTTCTGTTGTTGCTTTTACCTGCGTATTTATTTTTTGTTAGAAGAAATAATTTAGGTGGACTTTCAGCGCTGCCTGTATCGCAAATTTCTGACGAAATAAAATGGTCAAGTATAAAATTTTTGTTAGCTAAATGTTTGCCTTGGGTTGTAGGCTTGTCCTTCGTATTTGGGATTTTTAGTCTTGCACGCCCTCAGGTGGTTTTGGTCGAAGAGCGTATTAATGCAGAAGGAATTGACATTTTTTTAGTCATGGATCTTTCGAGTAGTATGCTGTCAAAAGATTTTACACCGGACCGTTTAACTGTAAGTAAAAATGTGGCTATCGATTTTGTGGAGAAACGTCCATATGATCGTTTGGGTCTCGTTTCCTTTGCTGGAGAAGCTTACACCCAAACTCCATTAACATCGGATCATAAAATTGTGCAATCATTGTTGCAAGAATTAAATTGCGGGTACTTAAAAGACGGCACGGCAATTGGTATGGGCTTAGCGACGGCCGTCAATCGATTAAAAGACAGCGAGGCAACCAGTAAAGTTGTCATATTATTGACTGATGGTGTCAATAATGCTGGATATATTGACCCTGTTACCGCTACCAAAATTGCATCTGAATTTGATATTAAAGTGTATACCATTGGCGTAGGCTCTGTAGGAATGGCGCTTTCTCCAGTTGGACGAACCAGGAATGGTACATATCAATTCGCACGCACGCGGGTTGAAATAGATGATGAACTTCTCGAACAGATAGCACGGGAAACTGGTGGCGAATATTATCGAGCGATCAATGCAGAGGAGTTGCAAAAGATTTATGCTAAAATTGATGAATTAGAAAAAACGGAAATGGAAGTAACCGTTATTCGAAGAGAAAAAGAATATTTTCGATACCCACTTTCGATATCCATTATATTGTTTTCATTATTCATTTTGTTAAAATATCAAGTCGTACGACTCTGGCCGGATTAACCTTATGCTACGGATAGAAGAACCCATATTATTCTACGCATTATTATTGCTCCCTTTGCTCGCAATAGTATGTTTCTTTTATATGAAGTATGCAATCAAGTTAAGCGCATATTTTTCTGTATTACCGGAGCAAGCCCTAGCATCCAGAGCTAGGCTAAAGAAACGATTTATTTGTTTTATGTTGGGCCTCCTATTTATGTGTTTGGCCTTAACTAATCCTCAATATGGATATCGGAAAGAAAAGGTAGACCATGAAAGTGCTGATGTCTTTATTGCATTGGATATTTCGCAATCTATGTTAGCTGAAGATTTAAGTCCTTCTCGATTAGAGCGAGCAAAAAAAATTGGTGAAAGGTTCATAAGTGAGTTAAAAACAGAACGGATTGGATTGATCTTTTTTGCAGGTGAGGCATACTTACAAATGCCATTAACAACTGATTATCGGACGGCTATTGTGTTTTTACGTAATGCGTCGCCAGAACAAGCCGGCCTCCAGGGAACGGCCATTGGAGATGCTATAGAGATGGCTTCGAAGCGCACAGAAGATGACCTTTCACCCAAGCGCAGAACCCTAATCATTATAACAGATGGCGAAGATCATGAAGGAGAAGCAGCAAAACTCGCAAAAACAGCCTTTGAAAGTGGTACAGCAGTATTCACTGTGGGAGTTGGGACATCCGAAGGCGGTTTTATTCCCATCAAACATGGTGGGCAAAGCGATTACCTGCGCGACCAATCTGGTCAACCGGTGCGTACGCGCATCAATACGAGTGATCTGGAGGAAATAGCGCGACAAGGTGGGGGGTTGTTTTTCGACTATCAAGTTGGTAAGGATATGTACGAGACCGTCAAAGAAAAAGTGCAGCGGATGGAACGTCGTAACTATGAAAAAACGTTATTTACGGCCAGGGAAAGTTACTTTCAATATCTTCTTTTACCGGGGATTATACTCTTAGCATTGCCATTTTTATGGCCCCTATTTAGATCGACTACAAGCGCAAATGAAACCAATAAATAATTCTAATGGAAATTCGTTTATCTTTTAACGCGTATTTAGAAATATGAAACATTATTACTTTCTTTCTGGTGTCCTTTTTCTCATGCTCTTCTCTACCTTGATGGTCGGACAATCTGCACATGTTGATTTACGAGAAGGTGATGCGCATTACCACGTTCAGGAATTTGACGAGGCCGAGAAAAGCTATCGTGACGCCGCGGTGAAGGAGCTATCGTCACAGTCAAAGTTTAACCTTGGAAATAGTCTTTATAATCAAGGGCGATACCAGGAGGCGGCCGAAGAATTTCAACAAGCGGTTAATCTTTCGACCGACACGGTATTCAGAGCAAAAGCACTATACAATAAAGGGAACAGTCTTCTTCAAGAAGGAAAGTATCAAGAAAGTCTCGAAGCCTATAAAAAGTCCCTGTTACTTAATCCTAATGATGAAGACGCCAAGCGAAACTTTATGTTTGCATTAAAAAATCAACAACAACAGGAACAAGAACAAAAGGAAAGCGAAAATAAGGAGGACAATGAAAACGAGGATTCGTCGGATGAAAATGAACCTCAAAGTCCTCAGCAAAATGAACAACAACAGGATAAGGAAGAAGAACAGCAGCAAAAAGAAGAGCAACAAGAACAAAAAGAAGATGAGGAATCACAGCCAAGGCCAGAGGATCAAGAAATGAGCCGAGAAGAAGCGGAGCAACTTCTTGAAATAATAGAAAATACGGATGACTTTGTTCAAAAAAAGCTAAAGAAACAGAATTCGACTAAAAAACAGACCAGTAAAAACTGGTAATAAAATCACTTAATGAACAAATACCAGATGAAAAAAATAATGTTTATCGCGCTTGGTTTATCCATCTTGTATCTGATGCCCATTCAAAGCAACGCCCAAAAAATTTCATTTACGCTTACAGTCGATAAAGACACGATTCAGGTGGGAAAAACCGTCACTGTCACATATACGTTAAAGGGAGCAAGAGGAGAATTCGTGGCACCGGATTTTGGAGAATTGCGTTTGGTTGGAGGACCAAACTACTCTTCCAGTATCAGTATAGTCAACGGTGCCATGAGCCAAGAATTTACTTATACATATGTTTTTCAGTTAACGGAACCTGGAGACTATAAAATCCCCAGTGCTGCGGTGAAGGCCGAAGGTGAACAGTTTACATCACCAGAAACAAATGTACACGCAACTGAGAATGAAGATTGGGACCCATCACATGCAATTCCGAAGAGACCACTTAAAAAGTCTAAAAAGGATAAGAACGTCACGCAAATTTGATTCGATATTTATTAGCATATATCTTTTTATTCATAGGAATCCATTTGACGGTTGGGCAAGCCACGTTTTATGCTCATGTTGATGATGAAAAAGTCTATCAGGGATCATTCTTTAAAATAGAATATCAATTGTCCGATGCGAAAGGACGATCATTTGAAGCGCCAAATTTTAAGGACTTTAAAGTGGCAGCTGGTCCTACGCGTTCATTTCAAACCACTGTCGTTAATGGACGAACCAATAGTTTCGAGGGGTACAGCTATACATTAAAAGCTCTAAAAGAAGGGGATTATGTTATTCAACCGGCAGCTATTACCGTAGGGAACAAACGCATAAAGAGCAATCCGGTTCACATTTCTGTACTATCCCCACTTAAACAAGAGGACCTACTAAGTAAAGGGGCTCCATCAGGTGAGCAGTATTTCATTGTAGCTGAGCTTAATAAAGATACAGCTTATTCAGGTCAACAAATATTATTGGATTATAGAATCTTCTCAAAAATTAATGTTGAGAATGTCGAGTTCAGGAGTATGCCGGACTTAAGCGATTTCTATTGGCAAGGGCTTCACTTAATAAATGAGTCGGTTGATAAAGTTGAAATTTCTGGAGAAGTGTACTCAACTAAATTACTAAAACGTTTTACCATTTTTCCTAAACGTGTAGGCGAACATGATCTGGATCCGGCTCAAATCATGCTGATGATTCCGAAATCAAAGCGTAGAGGATTTTTCTTTAACAATTATGAAAATAAATATGCTCAGTCAAATGGTTTGAAACTCGTCGTTCGCGAATTACCTGATAATGTACCCAAGAACTTTTCTGGATTGGTTGGGTCCTACACGATGCAGGCATTAAGCCCTTCAAATCAATTGACGACAGATGATGCCTTAACGGTCAGAATGCGGATTAAAGGAAATGGTGATTCAAATAGGTTTTCCATTAAACCCATATCGACTTCTTCAAAATTGGAGGCATATGAACCTAAAATAATATCCAGAAATAATGACCAAAATCAGAAAAAGAAGGATCATTTCGCAGTCATAGAATACCTATATACGACTAGCGAGCCTGGAAAATATAAGGTACAGCCCGAATTTGTATATTTCGACGTTGATAGCAATGCGTACGTTACCCTTAAATCAAAGGAACTTACATTTAATGTGAAGCAAGGAAGTGGAACACGAAAAGAGAACAAAGAAAAGCCAGTATTTGAATACGTTCGAGCCGATGGACAAAATTTTGGTCAGCGTTCTCTTATGGTACAAGTGCCAACCCTGCGATGGATGTGGCTGCTCCTCTTATTGAGCGGAATGACATTTACATTCTTCAAATGGTCATTTATTCGATCAAGCCGAAAAGAAATTGTCCTGAGTCTGGAAGAACATGCAATTCAGGAATTGACTAATTTACAGACAACGTCGTCGGATTCATTTGCTCACAGAATTGAAGAAATATTGGGTGATTACTACAGACGCAAATATCAGATTACTGAATCAAACTGGTCTATGAATACGCTACAGGATACATTGAAAATAGCTGGTGTACATGATGAGGCTATTCAACGCGCTATCGATTTATTTAATCGGTGTAAATTTGCCGCTTATGCAGGTGTGCAACAAGCACAACGTCTTGATTGGATTACGGAAGCCATTGCTCTGGTTGAACGGAAGTAAATCCAACGACACAACTTAATAATATATAAGATGGAAGAAAAAATAATGACCCTTCACCCGGCAGGAAAACAAGGTGTACACATTCTCAAAAGGCGATACGACGTAATCAAGGATTATATAGTAAAATTGCTTGAGCATGAAAAAGAAATATCCTACCAAGAAATGTCAGATCGTGCAATTGAGGACTTGACCCCGACATTTGATGGGAAGGTCGTTTGGTATATTGTTACCGTGAAGTTGGATTTAGAGGCACGAAATATTATAGAGCGGATTCCGAAAACCAGCCCCCATAAAATTCGACTAGTAAAATAATGATCCAACCGAGGCTACTTTGCATAGGAGATAGTTTGACTGAAGGGTATAATGTTGACGCACACGTTCGGTGGACAAACCTGTTAGAAGATCAATTAAATATAAGGGTAGTTAACGAAGGAATTTCTGGTGATACAACTGCAGGAATATTGAGCCGGTTCTATGTTTCAATGAATCAACATCAACCATCCCATGTGATAATCATGGGAGGAACAAATGATGTTGCTTTTGATATTCATACTAATTTTATTTTAGCCAATATAAAATCTATGACGAGACAAGCTCGCCACTTCGGAGCCACCTACATAGTGGGAATTCCTCCCGCGATATATCAAAAAAATGACGACTCGGGTACTAATATGTTGTCAGCTAAATCGTTTAAAGAAAAACTGGATAAATTTCGATCCGAATTACTTGCATTTGCCGTGCATGATAAAGCACCGTATATCGATTTTAATATTTCCTTGACTGTGGCGGATTTTTTAGATGATGGTGTTCATCCAAACGAGACGGGCCATAAAATTATGATGTCTACCGCTGTAGAAGTGTTTCGAAAATTAGTATGAAAGATATACAGGGCAAAAAATTGAACCGAACCATTTAGGTATCGAATCAGCTATTTGCACCCTCGGCAGAGAAAATAATCAAAAGATCCACTTACTTTTCAAAATGAGCCCAACCCTGTGCTTTTAGGTCGTGATGATTTCCACCCGTTGTAAGGAGTTTTTTACCAAATGCTGCATTTTTTATTTCGCCGATAATATAAATACCGGGCATTCGCTTTAATAATTCTAAGTCCGTTATGGGGGCGGTAAAAAGAAGTTCATAGTCCTCTCCACCACTTAAGGCCGTCGTTATCGGATCAAGTTGAAATTTCAGTGCGAGCAATTGACTTTCATCACGCAATGGTACCATTGCTTCTTCCAATAGAACACCGCAATTACTAGCTTGACAAATGTGAAATATTTCCGATGCCAGACCATCAGAAATATCAATCATGGCCGTTGGCCTAAAATTAGATTTCCGAAACAAATCGATGATATCGGTTCGTGCTTCTGGTTTTAGTTGCCGGCCAACGACATATGACTGCTCTTCTAAATCCGGTTGAATTTCCGGATTATCAAGATAGAGTTGTTTTTCTCGTTCAAGAAGTTGTAAGCCCAAATAGGCAGCTCCTAAATCGCCTGTTATGCAAACCAGGTCTCCATCTTTTGCTCCCGATCGATATACAACTTCCTCTTTTTCAACTTCACCAATTGCCGTCACAGATATGACGAGTCCCTGTCGTGAAGACGTCGTGTCGCCTCCTATCAGATCCACATCGTATTGTCTACACGCAGCATATATTCCCTCGTATATCTCCTCAACAGCCTCAATAGAAAAACGGTTCGATAATCCAATAGACACGGTTATGTGCGTTGGTTTTCCGTTCATGGCACATATGTCGGACAAGTTGACGACAACGGCTTTATATCCCAAATGCTTGAGTGGATGATACATTAAGTCAAAGTGAATTCCCTCCAACAATAAATCAGTGCTGATAAGTTGGTAGCGATCACCATTATCCAAAACTGCTGCATCGTCGCCGACACCTGCAATCGTGCTATGATGAATCGTTTGATGTTGACTCGTAATACGTTCAATCAATCCAAATTCACCGAGAGTTCCAATCTCCGTCCGTGATGATGCCTTTTCTTCTTTCATACTTCGTTGTGCAGATTACACCGCTTCGTATTTCATCAACTTTTGATCGCGTGGATGATCCCAATTTCCTATGTAAATCGCATTCCATCCAGCGCCTGCGTAATCGATCATTTCCTCTTTAGTATGTTCTACATGTGCGAGACTATGTGATTTGTTTTTGTGACGTTGCTGCGTGCCCTCGAAAAACGACGTGTAATAAATAAAGCCAGGCTCCACAAAATCACGTAAATTTTTAAGACATGTACTTATATCAGCGCCAGAAAGATGCGTAAACAGAGAAACGGAAATGGCATAATCCGGTTTTTTGGTGAAAGCTGAGAACCCGAAGTCATCACTTCGCACGAATTCTGGTCTCTTGCTAGCAACAAGTTCAGGGCCCATAACCTTATTCCTGGCAATGTCGATGAGCGTCTGCTCTTTGTCTAATCCGAGGTAATTTCCCGAATCCAGATAGTTGACATATTTGATGCCACCACGACCAGCTCCGCAGCCAATGTCCATCAGAATATGGTTTGGTTTGAGTCCTTGTGACACCATGAAATCAAATTGAAACTGACCTATTTCTTCCCAT
This sequence comes from Saprospiraceae bacterium, assembly GCA_028279185.1. Classification (GTDB taxonomy): domain Bacteria; phylum Bacteroidota; class Bacteroidia; order Chitinophagales; family Saprospiraceae; genus JANQSS01. Next base: position 51,303 of record JANQSS010000004.1, read on the forward strand.
TTACCTCCAACGTAATTTTCATATCCGATCATTTTGATGCCCTTATCTCCCTCTGGGATCAATCCGCTTATGATGTTCTGTCGGACAAATGTCCAAATTTTATTAATCATGATTATTTGATTCGATTGAAAATGACTGCATGTTTGAAAGGTCGACAGAACGACTAAATCATTGATGATCAATCGTCTATCCCAAATTTATGAATTGACTTGTCGCGGCGAAATTACACATTATTAATCAACCTCTTCGTATTCCACATAGTCGTCGTCAACGCTTGATATTTGATCGTCTGATGAGCTTGTCATCGGTTTTTTATGATGAATGTGAATTTCTTTTCTACCCCAGGGCTTGGATGAAAATGAACGGAGTAGAAAGTAAATCACGACAGCGGTAATTATATATTTGATCATGTCCTATTTTATTGACGCTATGCACGCTTGAAGGCTTAACACGCATACAAAGTGCTCCCGCATGCTCGTTAAAAAAATAGCTACTTTTGCGCGATAGCAAATCACGAATAAAGTTACTCGAAATATGTTAACAGAGAAGAATGCAAAGCGGATAGCTGGCCTTGTTGTATTGATAATTTCGTCGTTCGTCTACTACTTGTCCGTGGAGCGCACGGGAAGTCTCTGGGATTGTGGTGAGTTTGTACTTGCGGCCTATAAATTGCAAGTTGTTCACCCACCAGGTGCGCCACTCTTTTTAATCGTCGGACGCATGTTTACTTTTCTAGCCGAAGTTTTCTCTGATGACCCCTCGAGTATTGCATTCGCAGTAAACCTTATGTCGGGCTTGTGCACGGCATTTGCAGCTATGTTCATCAGCATGTCAACCTTCTTGCTCGGTAAGATTGCTCTTGTGGGCCGAGGTGGAAGCACAACGCAGGGAGAGCGCATAGCACTACTTTTTGCCGGTGTAGTTGCTGGTTTGTCTGCCGCATTCGCCACCTCTGTATGGTTTTCAGCCGTTGAAGGTGAAGTATATGCGATGTCGACTTTTTTTACGGCAATGACGCTTTGGGCCGTAGTTGAGTGGTACCACCTTCCAAATGAACCAACACACGACCGGTGGATCATTTTTGCGCTGTTTTCAGCCGCCATGTCGATTGGTGTTCACTTGCTGTCCTTACTTACATTTCCGGCTCTTGTTCTTTTTTACTATTTCAAGAAATTTAAGAATCCCACGTTAAAGGGAGCTGCTATTTCAATGGTCGCCAGCCTTCTGCTCATAGGGGTGATCAATAAATTAATCATAGCTGGCTTACCTGGTTTATGGCAGCAGTTTGAATTGCTCATGGTAAACGGACTTGGCCTTCCCATTCATTCAGGAATTATACCAACCCTGTTAGTTGTCGGAGCGCTGATTTACTTCGGACTCCGTTATGCTCATAGAAACAATCATGGCTATTGGCAGCAATTGTTTGTTGGCCTCTCCTTGGTCGTTATCGGATTCTCCACCATAGGTGTCGTCCTCGTTCGTTCAAATGCACACCCACCGATAAATATGAATGAACCTACAGATGCCATGCGACTTCTTCCATACCTAAATCGTGAGCAATACGGCGAGCGTCCAATTTTGTACGGACCGCACTATGATGCGCGGCCCTCCAGCTATGACTTTGAAAAACGCTACGGTCGTGTGGGTGATAAATATGAAATCACAGATGAAAAAATAACGCCTCAGTACAAATCATCAGATAAAATGTTGTTTCCGAGAATAAGTCATAGCGACGCAAATCGGAAACGGCTTTATCAAAAAATGTGGAACATTAGCAAACCACCAACGATGGCTGAGAATATTGGGTTTTTTATTAAATATCAAATTGGTTGGATGTATTGGCGTTATTTTCTATGGAATTTTGCCGGTAGACAAAATGGGTATCAAGGATTTAATCCAAAAAATGTCAAAGATGGAAATTGGCTTAGTGGAATTCGACCGTTAGATGAAATGCGCTTGCATAATATGGAAAAGATGCCCGATGTAATGAAAAATAACAAGGCACGAAATACATTCTATATGATTCCTTTTTTATTTGGGATTCTGGGAATGATTTTTCACTATAAGCATAAAAGAGGTGATTTTTTAACCATTTTAATGTTGTTTGTTATCACCGGAATTGGAATTTCTGTTTTTTCAAATTCACCGCCCAATGAACCACGGGAACGCGATTATATATTTGTCGGTTCCTTCATTACGTTTGCCATTTGGATAGGAATGGGTGTGCTATTCCTATTCCGTTTGCTTCGTGATAAACTTAATATATCAGGAACAATACCTGCTATATTGGCTGGTGCACTTTGTCTCAGTGCACCCTTGTTAATGGGATTTGGAAATTATAGTAATCACAGTAGAAAGGATATTCGGGCAGCGCGTGACTATGCGGCTAATTTTCTAAGGGGGCTTGAAAAAGATGCGATATTATTCACATTCGGTGACAATGATACCTATCCTCTTTGGTATGTCCAGGAGGTGGAAAATGTGCGCACAGATGTTCGTGTTGTGAACCTAAGTTTGATAGGTGTGGACTGGTATATAAATCACCAGCGTCGTGCCATGAATGATTCACCGCCTGTAAAATATACTATACCAGCCGAGGCTTATCGCGGATACAAAAGAGGCCAAGTAATCTTTCACGGCAATAATGTTAATCGACCCATGTCTGTTTACCAAGGATTAAAATTCTGCGGTGAATATCACCCGGTACCTACAGCCAATAGAACCTTAGAGAGCTATTTGCCGTCCAGAAAATTGTACGTTCCTGTCGATCGAAATAGAGCAATTGCTTCAGGTTGGATTTCAGCTAATGACCCTGCTCCTGTAGTCGATAGGATTCCATTTGATTTTGGAAATGTAAATGCCATAACAAAGGGTGAACTGGCCGTTATGGACATCGTTGCGTCGAATGTGTATGAACGTCCGGTTTATTTTAATACGACAATCATGCCAAGCTTTATCAAAGGATATCAGGAATACATGCAATTAGAGGGAATGGCGCTTCGTGTCGTTCCCTATAAATCGAAGCCTTTGAAAGAATATGGAATTTTTGGTTATGGACGAATCGATGTTGAGAAGTCATACAATAGCATGATGAATCAGTGGGAATGGGGTAATTTTGATAAAAAGGATTTGTACGTTGATGATTCATATAAAGCAACCCAACAATCCATGCGGCTTTCGATGGCTCGCACCGCACAAACATTACAGCAACGAGGTGACAATAAGCGTGCAGTCGAAGTGGCAGAAAAATACTTTGAAGCTTTTCCACATATGAATTTCCATTATGATGGCACGGTTGTGCCATTCATTCAAGTACTACTCGGTGCGAAGGCAGATTCGGCTAAAGAACACATACGCATCCTGGCGGAGCAAGCACGCCAGCACATGGAATTTTATAAAACGTTAAAGGCTTCTAATAAGCAACCGGGCACTGGCTTTGGCGAGCAAAAAAGGACTTGGGATGGTACCATTAGGCAGCTGTTGTACATGATGAATTCAGTGGAGGATCAGGAATTCAAAAAAGAAATTGTCGACATGTTGTCGCCTTACGAGCCAGTTCCTTCAAGAAATTAATAGAATTTATGAAAATATCTATAGGTTGTGATCATGCAGGATATGACTACAAAGAGATAATTAAATCTAAATTATCCGAGCAGGAAGGAGTTGAATTAATCGACTGTGGAACATTTGGGCCAGATTCTGTTGACTATCCAGATTTTGCTCATAAGGTTGCTTCTAACGTGTCGGATCAATCGAGTGAATTTGGAATTTTAATTTGTGGATCGGCAAACGGTGTTGCAATGACCGCGAATAAACATCCCAATATTCGATGTGCAATTTGCTGGTCTAAGGAGATTACTCAACTTGCGCGATGGCACAACGACGCAAATATCATCGCCTTGCCTGCACGTTTCATGTCATCACACCAGGCCTTGACGTATGCTGAATTATTTATAAAAACCAACTTTGAGGGCGGCCGTCATGCACGTCGTGTTTCTAAAATTGCCTGCACTTAATTAAATGTCCATGAGATATTTTTCCCTCTTTTCATTTTTATTTCTCTTTTCGTCGCTTACTATAGCACAAACGAAAACTGTTGATAATCCACTTGATGCAATCAAACCATCTGAGTTGCGGACTGAAATTGCAGCCACTATTACCATTGAAGATTTGACAAAACATATGAAAGTTCTGGCATCAGATGAAATGGAAGGAAGAGAAACGGGGACATCAGGAAATGAAAAGGCCGCAGCCTATTTGAGCGATGAATATGAGCGCCTGGGGCTTTTATCGGTTACAAAGGACGGGTCGTACCTTCAGCCAATTCATATGGTGTCAAAGCGATGGGAGAAAATTGATGTGACCATTAATGGGGAGGAGTATCGTCATATTTGGGATTTTTATGCACTGCACAAGGATAATGCTGGTGCGGGTGCGTTCAGTTTTAATGATATAACCTTCGTTGGATATGGAATAGAAGATGATAGACTTAACAATTATAAAAATACGAACGTGAGAGGCAAAGCTGTACTCATGTACGGTGGAGAGCCGAAAAATAGTAACGGAGATTATATTATTTCAGGAAACAAGACTGCGTCAGCATGGTCAACTGACGTTAGTAAAAAAATAAGTTTAGCTCGTAAAAAAGGAGCTACGATGGTGTTTGTAATTGCAGAAGATTTTAAAGGGCAAATAGCTGCGAATCGAAAATTTCTCATGGGTCCACGAGTGAGTCTGGAACCACCGAAAGACGAAACTACGGAAAAGCGAAGCACATTTCAATATATGGTAATTAATCCAGAAATGGCCAAAAACATGGCTGGCGGAAAACTGAAAAAGGTTAAAAAATACCGAAAGAAAAATAGCCGTGGAAAATCAACAAAGGGATTGAAAATTGAGTCGAATATTTCTGGTCATATGATCAAAAAGGTAAATGATCGCCAAACGGCAAATGTCATTGGTCTCCTGCCGGGAAAGGATAAGGAAAAGCGGGACGAGTATATTATTGTAACCGCTCATTTTGATCACTTGGGTAAGCGAGGAAGTGATATTTTTAATGGAGCTGATGATAATGCTTCTGGAACTTCCACAGTGCTCGAGTTAGCCGAAGCCTTTGCCACGGCAGCGGCTTTTGATCAGGGTACTGATCGCTCGATTGTCTTTTTGTTAGTATCAGGTGAAGAGAAAGGGTTGTTAGGGTCTAAATTTTATACGGACTACCCACTGATACCATTAGAGCAAACAATGGTTAATGTCAATATTGACATGGTCGGTCGTCTAGATAAATTGCATGAAAACGAAAATTATGTTTATGTCATCGGAGCGGATCGACTCAGCACGACATTGCATGAAGTGAATGAGGCAGTGAATGATAAATATGAAAAACTGGAACTTGATTATACGTACAACGCACCCGATGATCCAAACAGGTATTATTACAGATCGGACCATTATAATTTTGCACAAAAAAATATTCCGGCTATTTTCTTTTTTAACGGTACTCATGATGATTATCATCGACCAAGTGATACAATTGAAAAGATAAATTTTAACAAAATGTCTACCATAGGTAGGCACATATTCCATTTAATTTGGGAATTGGGAAATCGAGACGAAGCAATTGAAGTGAACGTTAAATGATTTTTATTTAAAAAGATCTTTGATAAGCCAATTTCAACACGTCTAACGGTAGCTTATACGCCAAAGGACGACTCTGTTTTGCACTGTATAAAATTAAACTGCAATAATGGCAAAAAAAAAGGTAGTTAAGAGCAAGCAAAAGCAAGAAAAACCAACTAAAAAAGCTAAATCAAATAAGTCTGGTTGGTCTATTTTTCAAAGTGTTCCTTCTGATGATAACGATAGGTTATATCGTAAAATATTCTGGATTGCCTTTACTGTTATCAGTTTATTGACATTAATAATGGCGGTTAATACAGGAGTGAACGAAGATGAAAAATTTCACTACTCGTATGTCGACGGCTTAATGGATTACTATGGTTCAGGAGGAGAGAAGAAGGACATACTGGATTTGGAGTTCGGCAAAATAGTTCTTTACGGCGGGTTCGTCGATATACTAACCGGAGTCGGGAATAAAATACTTGGGTTTGAACAAGGAACAAAGGGTTATGGAGCTTTTCGGCATATTATTATTGGACTCATTGGGCTACTTGCTTTCTTATTTGCTGGGTTACTCGGTAAGCGCATAGGTGGATGGCGTGTAGGCATCTTGGCGATGATCATTTTATTTTTAAGCCCGCGGTTTTTAGGTCATTCGGGAATCAATCCCCGTGATTTACCATTCGCGTCAGGCTATATAATGTCCATTTATTTTATGGTTAAATTTTTTGGTGAAATTCCAAAAGTATCCTGGAAAACAGTCGTAGGATTGGGAGCAGGATTAGCGCTGGCTTTTGCTACGAGATCTGGTGGACTTTTACTGTTTGCTTATTTAGGCCTGTTTGGGCTAATTCACATGTGGCGCACCCTAGGAGATAAGCGAATCTCAAATCAAGGTCTTTTTGCAAGCTATTTAAAATTTGGTGCATTAGCAAGTGCTTTAGGTTATGGCCTCGCGCTATTGTTTTGGCCGTATGGCTTGGCCGCCCCAATTAAAAATGTTATGCAGTCTTTGACAGAGTTCTCGAACTATACGACCGTATTGCGCATGTTATTTGCCGGGGATATGTCGTGGTCAACTGATATAAGTACCGCTAAATATATGTTCACTTGGTTAGGAATTGGACTCCCGTTAATTCTATTGTTAGGGGTAATAATTTTTATTGCATTTTCAAAAGGTATATTTAAGCGAAGTAATAAATTTTATGTGGGAATGGTGTGCTTTGCATTCGTTTTCCCTGTCCTCTATATTTTGTACAAACAATCAAATCTCTATTGTGGCCTACGGCACATGCTATTTTTAATTCCTCCTTTGGCTGTTATGGCTGGACTGGGCTTTGATTATGCGTTGAGAAAATTCGAAAATACCAATAATCCGGTCGCTTTGGCTATTGGCGGCATCATGGCAATACTTGCGTTGCTTCCATTATCGCACATTGCGCTAAACTTCAGAACTACATATGTGTATTTTAACGAATTAGCTGGAGGTGTTAAAGGTGCTCTTGGAAACTATGAATTAGACTACTGGGGTGTCTCACAAAAAGCGGCTGTCGAATGGATGGAAGATCAGGGGTATTTTGATGGGGATGAACCAATTAGAGTTCGTGCAAATTCACTTTTTGTTGCCCGCCAGTACATTAATAAATACGAGCATGTGAAATCGGGCTATGCCCGGTTTAGAGAACGTTATGAGAAAGACTGGGATTATGCCATTTTTATTAATCATCTGATTGACGGTGCACAAATTCGTACAGGTAAATACCTTGACAAAAATGTTGTAAAGGTGATCGGAAAAGGCGATACACCTTTTTGTATGATTTATAAAAATAGTGAGGAGCGTTTGGCTACGAAAGGATACGAAGCCCTAAAAGCGCAAAATTATGATCAAGCAATCAGCTTATTTGAACGTGAAGTCGCGGATAATGAATACAATGAAAATGCATGGCAAGGACTCGGAAAGGCCTATTTTGCAAAGCAAAATCTTCCTAAGGCTGAATCGGCATTCAAAAAGGTTTTGGAATTAAGCCCTGAAAGCCAGGTGGCGACATCATATTTGTCACTGGCATATATTAATCAAAACAAATTGGATGAAGCTTTACCAATGCTCGATGATGCGATCGAGCGGAATGAAAAGGACGTCAATTCACGTTATTATAGAGCTATGATCAGATCGCGCAAAGGAAATCAATCGGGTGCCATAGCTGATTTACGAAAAAATATTGAAACCAATCACACGCATAGGCAGTCATACCAACTTTTGATTCAAATTTATCAGCAAATGGGTGATCAGCAAAATGTAAGCTATTTTCAACAACTGATGCAGCAGTTTGCCAGGTAAGTATTAACATCAATTGAAAACGTGATTATTGATGGTCGAAAAATTTATGTCCTTTTCTTCTTATATAAATTCAAGAGTACAGTTAAGTCCACAGGAAATGGAAATTGCTGAAGAAGCGTGTGATTCTTCTATTATAAAAAAGGGTGAGTTGCTGATAAAGGAAGGTCAAGTAGCGCATAGAATGTATTTTATTCAATCGGGATGCGCACGCACGTATTATTATCATCAGGATAAAGAGGTTACATCATGGATATACCGCGAAGAACAGCTAGCAACGGCATGGAGTAGTTTTTATACGCGATCACCATCCTTCGAAGAACTTCAAGCCTTGGAAACATTACATGTGACTAGTATATCACATGAAAAACTACAAGATTTATTCAATCGCAATTCAAAATTTCAACATTTTGGTCGCCTGATTTGCCAAGAGCAACTCGTTTTCTTAGACTCTTTTTTTAAAGGACAGGTGTTCATGAATGCTAAGGAAAAATTGGATGTCCTGATAAATTATTTTCCTGATATAACGCAGCGTGTAAACTTAGGCTACATTGCATCATTACTGGGTATTACGCAAGAAACTTTGAGTAGAATTCGCAGAAAATAGGAAGGATCAATTGTGCTTCAATATTTTTTTCATGCACAACTTGTCTGTATTTGTATTTCGTATAGAAACAAAATAGAGTCCGTTCGGTAAGTCATGTATGTCGATTACGGTTTGATTATATTCTGTTTCTAGTTCTTCCACTTCGACTCCTTGCACATTTAATATTGAAATTTGATAATTGGTAAGCTGACCGCGAATGACAAACAACCCAGTAGTTGGATTTGGATAAAGGACAATTTCGTCATCATCGGCAAAGACATCTGCCGGTATGGACGAATTAGATTCTATGTCAAATCGCACTTCAGATATACCGGCACAAGGCCCGCCCCATGTTTCTGTACATGTAAGGAGAACGTATCGTGCATCGATACCACCGAGATTTGGCCCGCTGCTGCCCATGTAGTCCGAACTTCCCGTAGCCATAGGAAGTGTGAAGTTTTGGGCTTCAAACCATTCGGTACCATCAATCGAATAATCAATTACGATATTTTTCATTCCGTTTTCAACTTCATTTATGACATTGTAATTCCAAAAATGTGTTGATCCCAAATTATATATAAAACCTAAATCATACATTACCCAATGTGAATTGCCGCGCAAGATGTTCGGATTGTCAGATACCGTACAAGAGATCCAACTATCATTTTTATTAGTCGAATGTTTAGTTGAACTACATGTTTGACCAATCAAAGAAGTCTGAATAAGGAAGAAAGTCAATATTATAATTAATCGCATAACTAGAAAATTAAATATTCATAAAACCAATCGGGAGGTCAGCACTGTGCACATCATAAAAATTACCAATATTTGGAAGGACGTACGGAATGTCACCATTTGAGACGCCAAACCATTTTGTGAGTTCGGCGAAATATTGGTCGGTGGACAATGTAGGTAGCATTATACTACCTCCAACATCATCGGCACCACCCAAGGCAAGCGAAGGGTATTCTCCAAACACCTGACCTCCTGCAACACTATCACCCATAACCATGACATTTCCACCCCACGCATGGTCACTTCCATTTCCATTCGATGTTAGTGTGCGTCCAAAATCAGAAATGGTGAATGTTGTTACACGATCTGCTACATTCAATTCCTCCAAAGCTAATTGAAACTCTGAAAGTGCTTTACTTACAATTCCGAGCATGGCAGTTTGATTGTTCAATACATTATCATGATGATCCCACCCACCAAAATTCACAAAAAATGTTTGTCTGCTAACATTTAATGCACTTCGAACGGCAATCGTTTTGGCTATTAATTCCATATTAGCGGATACATTATTATCGGAGAAAGTGGTTGTGAGTTGAGGGGCTTGAGTTATAGCAGCACTAAACTCTTCATGATTACTTTGTGAATGATTAATTTTATTTTTAAAAGTGGATTTAAATATATCTTGGTATTGATGTGCCAGCAGACTCTCTGCACCTCCTTTTAATACCTGGTCAAATGAATTGTTGGCTTCAAGGACATTAATTCCAACGCTGCCCCCAGCCGAGGCACGGATTGCATACTCCGTCGAGTTTTCTCCGATCTGAAAAATGTTAGATCCGGAAAGCGATATATTCATCGAAATATTTTGATTCGAATTTCCGGCATGAAGTATGTCAGCCATTCTCCCTCCCCATCCTTTTGAAGATCGTGTTTGAGGAATTGATGTCTGCCACTGTTGAATTTGATCAGCATGTGAAAGAAGTCCTACTGGGACCGGAATACTATTATTTACATACTGCGTTTTCGTCATGGGTTCGATCAGTGTACCTATATTGGAAACGAAAGACAACTTTCCGGAATTAAACAATTCTTGAACTTCAGGCATAGATGGGTGAAGACCAAATTGCTTCCCATTGTTATCCGTAAAATTTATCGGTAATAAATTGTTTTGTGATATGGCAAGGTTGGATCGTGTACTCGCATACTGCGCATAATGTGCGCCATTACGAGGCACGAGCATGTTAAAACTGTCATTTCCTCCTGCCAACAAAATGCAGATAAGCGCCTTATAATTATCGTCAGAATCTACAGACGACATGGTCAGCCCGGATAGTGAATTGGCTAAACCCAGATTGAGAATCGAACTTAATAATGTCGTTGAACCCATGGCTGCACATGAAGCGCTTCCAATAAAATTTCTTCTAGTCATAGTTGAATTATGTGTTTGTTAACCAAGTATTTAAAAGAATCTACACACTATTTCTGTACATTGTATTCGGTGGCAATAAATGAAAGAAACAATGCCGCTTGAACGCGTTCTTCTTGGTCCGAAAGTTGTTGAATGGTTGATATAATTGAGTTTTTAGTTTCGTCTGAAAAAAGCCCTCCGGTGAGAATTAAATCCAGACGATCAACCAATGCGTTTGCATCATCAGCAATATTTATTTCATCGGTTAAATCTAGGTAGAGGTAATCTGCTGGATCTAGGTCATTAATATCATAACTTGGTGCATTATGCACGGCATTGCCGGCATGCGTTGCAATTTCTCCTAGATAGTCATTGACAAACCAGTTGTATACCAGATTGATATAATTTATAGATGTGGCAGAAGTATGTATTTGATATTCTGGGGCGAATAAATCTGCGTCTGCAATAGGGCCATTGGGTTGAAACTCAGGGAGGTAAAAATTAAACACACTCGGAGAAGATAAGATGCCCTGACTGACAGCTTCATCGAATAAATAGCCCCAATTCCAAAGCCTGCCAGACTGATTGGTCACATTAAAAGCGCGCAGTGCTTGTGTATATCGAAGAAGCGGTTCCTTTAGTTTTCCGCTCGTAGATTCAGTTTGCCACCAGCAATCGATGGCTTCAGCATCGGTGAGAATCGCTCGGATCACCGATTTCATATCGCCACGTTGACCTTGTCCATTATTGTTAAATGCCGTTGCAACACGTTTGACATATTCCGGTGATGGGTTTGATTTAACCAATCGTTGGATAAGTAATTTTCCAATAAAAGGCCCGACATTGGGGTGATTAAATAAGTTGTCTATAGCACTGTCAATGTCCTGTAACGTTGTCTGTCCGGCCGGAACAACTTGGCCATTAAGTAAATATTTTTCTCCTGGTTCGTGCCAGTTATCAAATGGAATCATGGGCTCCCACGTAATGACAGTTGCAGGGCTCTCATTAAATTCATTGCCCCACTCCGTAATCAGTCCTGAATAGTCTTCCCAAGGCCAATAATATCCAGCAGGAGCTAGTCCAGTAAATATCTTGGCAAATTCTTTTATATCATTATTATTGTAAGTGGGTACAGGGAACCCATGTGAATCAAATACCACCGTTCCATCTAAGTTTAATTCGAACAACCCTATTGAGAATAATTGCATAATTTCTCGAGCGTAGTTTTCATCGGGATGAATATTAGCGGCAGTATCCGATTTCGGGTTATTTATGTGGCTTAGGTAAAAACCCATCATGGGGTGTAGGGATACATCGTAGAGTAGGTCCCTGAAATTTCCAAACGCATGATTGTATAGTAAATCATAGAAATTGGCCATGCCAGGACCACTTAATTGTAAATTTGACTTTTCGGAAATGACAAAAATTTGACTCAGGGCTTGAGCGGTCCTTTGACGTAGGTGGTCTTCCGACTTTAAAATGTTATTCCACCAGGCCATCTTCCAATAAAACCAATAGGGTATGACGGCATCACCATGATTGACAATGTAGTCATAACCCCAAATAGAAATATATTGTGGGTAGAAATGATCCCAAATCATCCAGGTTGAATCGGTGAAACTAATCTGTGGAGCTAAATTGAATTGCATATCGAGCCAATTTGAAATACCCATATCGGCCACCGTATTGATTGTTTCGAAGTCCGCCCCAAGCGAGGAATAATTTAAAAATCTTGAAGCCGCGTATTCGTCGATTTCGAGGCCTAAACCGTTAATTGTACTTGTGGCACTGTATTGGCTATCGGTACTTGATGAAATTAGGACTTTGTGCATATGACCTGCACCGATGTAGTCGTCGTACACTTGTCCATCAGAGATTGTGGAACAAAGGCACAAAAGCAAGCTCAACAGATAAGAAGATCGTAACATATTGGTAAAAAATAACTTAATGTTCAATTGTTAACGCAAAAATTGTACTTAATTACACCTTTTCTTTTGACTTATGTCAAAATCGATTCATTGGACCAGTAAGCAAGGTGTTGTACCGGTATCAAAGCCATCTCGTTGTAAGTGTGTCGCTTCTCAACGGCTTTCAGTGGATGCACACTTTTTAAATCCTTTTAAATATAATTGTTGATTTTTCTATATATTGTCAAAGGCTACTCCAATAGTTAGTGGTATTATGCAGTTGTTGTATGGAAAAGGATTGCCTTATTGTATGGGGAGTTGAATTCAGATAAAAAATAATAAAATTTGTAGAAAATAATGGCACAACGAAATAATTATAAACCCATAAAGTGGCGCACAATTGTTGGTCTTATTTTAGTTTATTTAGCTGTTTGGTTCAATTGGTATTGGGTTTGGGGGATTCTTTTCTTGCTCTGGGTTGTTCCGGATATTTTGTCGGGCGTTACCTACTTCATGGAGCCAATTGAAAAGAAGGAGCATCCCGTCTTATTTTGGATTATTGTTATTACATGGCTTCTGATGAGTTTCTTTTTTATTGGCACGCTAGTTTTTCCGGAATGGAAGTCGTTGCAGTGAGACCCATAATTGTAATAATAGGGAAAATAACTAGGTAAACGAAGTTGTGTCGGATTAATTTTTGAAGACTAAAAGAATAAAATGGAAAGAAGGATTTTCATTGAACGGTCAATTTTAGGAAGTGCCGGTGCTTGCCTCCTTCCGTTTTTTTTCAACTCTTGTCACAATAAAATACCGGTTTTTACCACGAATAAAAAGATAATAATAATTGGGGCAGGAATAGCAGGTCTTGGAGCGGCCAAGTTTTTAGATGATAGAGGTGTAGATGTGACCGTGTTGGAGGCCCAGAAAAAAGTAGGTGGCCGACTTCGCACAAATCGAAGTCTTGGGATTCCATTTGATGAAGGGGCTAGCTGGATACATGGTCCTAAAGGCGGAAATCCAATTATGACTTTGGCCGATAAAGCTGGAGTGCAAACATTTCTGACAAGTGATGATAGTGTCGAAGTATTTGATATTGGAGGTGGCCGATATGACAGTGCTGTTTTAGTCGATGCGGAGAAGAAATTCAATAAGATATTAAATGATCTAAGGGGAGATCGGGATTCTTCTTTTGCAACAACTTTTTTAGACAGTTACCCACAGTATGCATCCGATAGATTATGGATGTATATGCTTTCTGCTTATTTGGAATTCGACACTGGAGCAGATATAGCGGATTTATCCTCCTTAGATTTTTATGATGATGAATCGTTTCCAGGAGATGATCTTATCGTAACCAATGGATATGATCGGATTGCAAATTATCTTAGCCGTGACCTTAATGTAATATTGGAATCTAAAGTCAATTCCATAAGTTACAACAATTCAAGGATTAAAATTATAACTGATAATGATGAGTACAACGCAGATTTAGTCTTGGTAGCAGTTCCATTGGGTGTATTAAAACGTAATTCAATTCAGTTTCAACCCGGCTTGCCTTCAGAAACACAAAAGGCAATTGATAATTTAGATATGGGTTCTGTCAATAAGTTTTTTTGCTTGTGGGATAAGGCATTTTGGAACACGGATTTGCAGTATATAGGATACACATCAAATGTGAAGGGAGAATTCAATTATTTCTTAAATTTAAAAAAATTTGTACCGGCTAATGCATTGATGACTTTTGCTTTCGGAAACTATTCTGTAGAAACAGAAAGTATGGATGATTCGGAAGTAATGCATGCGATAATGGCAAACCTTGAGACTATTTACGGGGATAATATTCCGTATCCCAAACAATTTTTACGGACAAAGTGGTCGTCAAATGAGTTCACTTTTGGGTCTTATTCTTTTTGTGCAAATGGAAGTCGTTCGTCGGATTTTGACGTGTTCAAAAAGTCAGTTAATAATAGAATTTTTTTTGCAGGAGAACATACATCCAGGGACTACCGTGGAACGGTCCATGGTGCGTATTTAAGTGGAATTAGAGAAGCGAAAAAGATCATTGATGTCTTGTCTATATGATTGAAAGACTTATACATCAATGCGAATATTCGAAGTGATACAATCGACTTCTTTATGCAGAAATAATGGAGCCGAATATGATCGCAACAAGGTGATTCTATCTTTTGCTCATCAACGACAAATGGTAAATACTGAAATATGGCATATCTGTTTTCATTAAGTAACTTACTCGTAGAACATCGCAGTGCTGTAATTAGCGTTATTATCATGACGTTAATCGAAAGTCTTTTGTACGTTGCGCAATTTTATTTCATAGGAAGAGCGATTAATGATTTACTTAATCAATCCTGGTCAGGGATTTTCGTGTTGTGCGCACTTTTCATAGGGAAATTGATAATCTCTTATTTAAAGCAGGTTCGTATAAGTAAGTCTTACAAAGTAATTTATGATGCGCTTCTTACAGAAAGGATAGGTCAACCACTAGCGGAAGGAGAAGAACATGCAAAACTTACACCGAAAAGCGCCATTATATATGCTATGACTGAATGCTTTAAAGGTGACTTAATCAAGGGTCTCGAATCCATAATACGATTGGTGTTGGTATTGATAATTTTGTTTATCTTAAATAAAATTGTTTTTGTTTTAGCCTTAATATTGGGCGTTATTGTTGTCTTTCTTTACTTTATTCAACGCAAACAAACTATTCATATTAGTCGATTATACGCTGAAGAATTAAATAGGGAGTATGGGTTATTAGAAATGCGTGACCCCAGCAAGTATTTTGAGCACCAAAAGAAAATGGAAGGTCACAATAGGGGATTGCTACGCATTTCTGCTATTAATTTGTCCATTATCGAATTCTTGTCATTTGGCTTTCTTTTACTTTCTCTTATAATCCTGGTGAATATGGAAGGTGAGAATGCATTGGGAACATTTTTTACAATGTTGTACTACGTGTTGGCTTTTTCAGAGGTTATGTTCGTTTTACCATCGGTATATCAACGGTTTCTAAAGGTAGAAGAATTGAGCAAAACGGTGTAAATATTTGACTTATGTCAAACTAATACATCCTGACTGTTTATAAATTTGAATCAGATTCAACCAAACTAATACATTGCGTATATGAAAGAAAGCCGTGCTATGCCAATTCTTCCAGTAGAGGCTTACACTTCTCAGGAGTGGTTTGATAAGGAACAAGAAATTATTTTTGGTAATTCTTGGCAATTCGCCGGGTTAGTGGAAGATATACAAGACCCAGGTGACTACATTACGGTGCAGTGTGGATATCAAAATCTTCTAGTTGTCAAAGGCCGGGATCAGCGACTTCGGGCATTTCATAACCTTTGCAGGCATAGAGGTACTCAACTTTTACGTGCTGTAGGCAAAAAACAAAAGGCACTGACGTGTCCATATCATGATTGGACATATGATTTGAGTGGGCAGTTGGTAAGCGTACCGCAAAAGGAAACGGAGTTTCCGAACCTAGAATTGGATCAAATATGTTTGCACAAAGCCTCGGTAGATATATGGCGCGGAATGCTCTGGGTGCATCCGAATCCAGATGCTGAGTCGATAGCCAGATGGTTTGAAGGAGTTCAGGAGCATTTAGGTCCGCATGACCCTTTACGTTTGGTAGAGTATCCGGATAGTCGATATGAAAAATTAATTAAGGCAAATTGGAAGATCGTTGCGGAAAACTTCATGGATGTCTATCACTTGGCGCATTTGCATTCAAATACGCTTAATATGTACGATCATTCGAAGGCCGAATATGGATTTATTGGAGACCACTATGTCTTTTGGGAACCACATGCGAAGAAATACGGTGAAAATCTGGATAAACTAATGCCTTTTAAGCGAATAGCCGAGATGACGGATGAATATCTCGGTGCTTTTGTACCTTGGTTGTTTCCAAATTTCGGTTTGTCTGAAACAGAATCTAGCTGGAGTACGTTTCACGCTATTCCCCTATCACCGCAAGAAACGAAAGTAATTATTCGCTCAAAATTGGAACCAATGTCGAATTGGGAATTCACCAAACAGCAATGGAAATCAGGTATGTCGTGGCACGGCATCATGGGAGGTGAAACAAAATATGGAAAAAAACCTGATCTCAGCTCGGAAGATCCAATGGATTGGAACGACTTTATGGAAGAAGATGTATATGTGTGCGAACAACAGCAAAAGTCTCTAAAAAATCCATTGTTTAACGTGTCTCGAACAGCAAAAAATGGGGAAAGCACCGTGCGCAACTTTCAAACAATCGTGAAACGTTGGATTGAAAATTAATTAGGTTTACAATCGCTATTATTAATTTTATGTCAGGCCAATTTTATAAACTACAAATTGTTGGGCTAGAAAATCCCATCGAAACCGCCACGTCAATTACCTTGGACGTACCGACGAATTTGTACCAGACATTTTCGTTTTATCCCGGTCAGCATATTGTTCTTAAACTAATGATCGACGGAAAGGAAGTTCGACGAAGCTATTCAATGAATAGTTGTCCGTATAACGACGAGGCACTGCAGGTAACCGTTAAAAGAGTGGAAAATGGACTGGTCTCAAATTATATAGGCGATAATTTTCGAGTGGGAGATAGTATTGAAGTGATGGTGCCACAAGGGCGATTTTTTGCAAACATAGATCCTCATGGCTATAAAACCTACTTTTTATTTGCAGCAGGGAGTGGAATTACGCCTATTTTTTCTATCCTAAAATCTGTACTATATACATCGCCACAGAGTACGGTGAATTTATTCTATGGAAATGCAAACCAGGACACGATAATATTTTATGACGCACTCGCTGATCTGGAATCAAAATATCCGGATCGTTTGAACATTATTCATACGCTGAGCAATCCAAAGGTTTGGACTACATGGACACAATGGAAAGGTAGAAAAGGCAGAATAAATGCGGAGTCCGTTGAACATTTTATCACCAACCATCCACCGCTGGCTCAAAATACAGAATATTACATCTGCGGACCCGGTGCAATGAATAATACCGTCCGAGAAACACTTATCAATCTTGGAGTCCCTCAGGATTTAATTCATGTTGAACAATTTGGTGCGCTTGATGATGAGTCTGATGAAGAAGGAACAATTATAGATAATGCCAATCTAACTGCAAAATTAGACGGGAAGACTTTTCGTCTAAAAATTCCAAAAGGGAAAACAATATTACAGGTCCTGAAAGAAGAGAATGCCGATCCACCGTATTCGTGTGAAAGCGGTGTCTGTGGCACGTGCAGAACAAAAATTGTGATGGGCGATGTGTCCATGAAGGTATGTTTGGCATTGGACGATGACGAAATTAAAAGTGGTATGATTCTCGCTTGCCAGGCACGGCCTCTTACGGAACATATTGAGATTGAGTACTAGCGCAGGTCGACCTCGGACCGAGTCTATATAACAATGGCCTTGGTTATGAGCTATGGATAAGACCTATTTTGATGTGTCGGAAGACTCCATTCAATGCTTAATAATAAGCCAATTGTATTATCGTGCGTCCCTGCCGATGATACAATAGACAGATTTACAGCTAATTAATGTCATAATTTGTGAAATTAAGTTTCTAACCAATAAGAAGATGCAATGATATCAACACAGCTGGCACCTCAAATGTGCTTAGCCCGAGCAAGTTGGTTGCTTTGTCATTTTCATATTTGGTCGTTGAGAATTATAGAACAAGCATTATCTTTGCGCCGCTATCTTTGAGTGCTGGATTTGGCCAAAGGGTTATCTGATTTCGAAGATGCATGGGTAGGGGGACTGCTGCTTACTCCTGGGTGCAAGGCCAGGGCGGCAAGTATACCCACACTCAAACACATACCCAAATGGCGAGGTAGCTCAGCTGGTTAGAGCGCGGCATTCATAATGCCGAGGTCGAGTGTTCAAGTCACTCTCTCGCTACAATTTTTTATTTCCGTTCTCATTCGGATAGGTTATCCGATACCCTTCTTGTAACCGAATCGATGATGAATCCATACGTCAATAAAATGCTGATGGAGTTAAATGAATAATCAGATGATGTTGTCGTCAGCCTTTCAATATTACTGAATCCGCTGAACACGTCTTGATTAGGTCGCTTTCCAAAACTCCAGTCAAGTCCAAACTCAACTGGGTTATTAAAGAAATTGAATTTACTGCCTAGGGCTAAATGATTTCTATCATCGTCAAGAATCAACGTTTGAAAGGCATTCTCCTGAACCGTCAGTTTTTTCTGAGAGAATAAATTGCGCCTGAAACTCCCTATTATTTCAAATCCGGGTTTAACTATTTTTGAATACCCGACGCCAAAATTTAGCACCTCTTTATTTCCGTTTTTCCAATTAAGTATATTTTCATCCACGTTTTGCATTGAAACCATGTCATATTCTTCAATCCCTGGATAGTACGCTGTGTTAAACCATAATTTTGATCCGTCATTCAAGGATAAGGCATATCCCAAGTTGAATTCCCAAGGCGTTCTAATATTGGGTTTGAGCTCGTAGTCGCGAAAAGTCTTTAGCCCCGTATGTTGAGTCGTAATATCCAATAATTCACGATCAAATGTCCCGCTTCTTAGAAGTTTGACATAGTTAGGTGTTTTAATTACTAAACCAATAGTATGATGGGAATAATTTAAATGGAGCCCTAGTTTCGATAATAGAGACAGTCTATTAGCGTGTGAAGACTGAAGGCGCTCTTGGAAGCGCATGGAGGGCTCACTTGCAGAAGATTCAAATGTATTCGATTGCAAGGTATAGTTGTACGCATATCGAGCAGAGCTAAAAAATTGGCTAAAACCTATTGCTACATTATTATTTAATTTAATACTAAATCCGGCACCCACCCAACGATCACGCCCAGAATAAGCATATTGAAAGAACTGTTCTCGCTTTCCGTTTGGTAATTCTTCTACATTTTGTGAAACGATCGAACGATTCCATTCACTTTGTTTTATCGTAATTGCGGTAATATTAATTTTATCGTTGGCTTTAATATTGTATGAGGCCAAATTCGGTCCAAAATCGATACTAAAATCTGTGTCTTCCGTTTCCATCGGACCGAAGTAGTTGTCAAAACCAAAATTATCAAACCGTGGTGTGATAAGCGAGATATCTGCTTTTGACTTTGCCAGGTGTAGAGCAGCAGGATTGTAATAAGCCATGCTTAAATCACTATTGCCAGACGTTGTTGTGCCACCTAAAAGTGTACTCTGCAGGCCAAACTGTGATGTGTTGTAAAAGTAGTTCTGTGCATCGTTTGACTGGATGAGCATTGTGAAATAAAAAAGAATTAGCCAAGTGTATTTATTCATGCTTTTTAACTTCATTCGTTTTGGAACAACTAAATTTTTACGAAAACCAAGACTACGATTGGGTAACGCAAATATGTTTATTTTTTGGAATTTATTTTCGAGGCGCGCACTAATTCTTTTTTTGTATTCTGATAAAACGCTTGAGGACGAATACTAAAAGAATAAGACCCAATCCGCAGAGGATTAAAAATAAAGCCGGATGAATACTTGACGGCCGCTCCCAGGATTCGAAAGCTGCCGTACTTCCCCACAGGGTAAAGGCATTCCAGTAATAGGGATGTTGGTATTGATCCACAGAAACATTTTGCAGCCAATCCACCTTTGCCCGCTGCATAGCTTTGTCCTTTGCCAAACCATCAGCCAATCCACCATAAAATGTTGGAAAGAACATCGCCGCCGCTTTGTCGGGTGCTGGCCAATTAGCAAGCACAGTACTTTCAGCCCCAGAATATGAAAAGGCTCTTGCCAAACTCATGGGCCCATGGGTGTAGTCAGTGGTTCCCACACCCGTGTTACATGCGCTCAGAACTACCATATGTGCACGTACGTCCATCTGATATAATTCAGCAGCAGTAAATTGTCGTTGGGTGCTGTGAACTTCGTCTGGAAACTTGAGTGATGATCGCATAGCATCTTCTTCATCCAACGTTGCATGCATCGCAAAATGCCAAATGGAGTATTTATCCATTTCGCGTTGCACAATATTTTCGTTTACCGAATTACCCAATAATAGCTGTTTGTTTTTAATAAATTTTGCTATTTTATTCACCTCAGACTTTGCCCCATTTAAAGGCAATAAGGCGTCCCGAACGATCTGGTTTTCAAGGGACCCGGTTATTTCAATGGGCATAGAATATGTGGGAGCCACTGCCAATAAAGACGCTGGGGATG
Source organism: Saprospiraceae bacterium (assembly GCA_028279185.1). Lineage (GTDB taxonomy): Bacteria > Bacteroidota > Bacteroidia > Chitinophagales > Saprospiraceae > JANQSS01. The sequence continues at coordinate 72,113 of JANQSS010000004.1, forward strand.
AAAATGATGATTTTTGAACATCTAATAATGCCGCCATGGAGAAAGCATAACTTATCGCATATTTTTTAATCAGATAAGGAAGCTGACCAAAATCCGTTGTTTGATTAACATCTTCTATTACTAAACTTTCAAATGAAACATTGCTGAGTTTTCCATACGGTGAAATGCAGATACGATTTATTCCTTTAGGCAAAACATCAACAATGGGATCCATTATGGTCTTGGATAATAATCGAGAAACACGGTAATATGTTTGTGCATCAGCAATGGGATCCATAGAGATACGCTGAAATTCCTGGAGTATATTTTCAAAATCAGGGGGAATAGCAATAGGAACTTCAATAATTTTATTTTCGAGTGCGATAAGTGCAAACAATCTGTCGTAATAAAAAAAGTGAATAAAGGCAGAATGACCGTCAAGCACTTGCGCCTGTACCTCCTTTATGTCTACAAAGGAAATGGCGCGAATGTTTGACATATACAGCGGTTCTTCTTTGGCTAAGTATTGATCTATTCGAGACAGCATCAGCTGTAGGTCAAGTTGTTGCTCCTTTATCTGCTGTTGTTCCTGTGAATTACTAGTGACTATGTGGTTTAGTGTTGACAGTTTTCGCGCTAATTGATATTTAACTGTGATGATACTGTCTGATTTCATGCTACGCAGCGTTGTCTGACGTGCTTGCCGACCCCTGAAAAAAGTTAAGTTTGACGCCATATCCGTCAATTGAAACGCTAATGTTAAGTACGATGTCACTTTCGTTTGCTTATGCATTTTAAGGGCACAAGAAATAAGTCGCTCAAAATCATATGCGATTTCGGCTGGTTTTTGAATGGATAGACGTTCGTCATCACGCTCAATCATGCGTATGGTACTTGACACAACCTGATTTAAATAATCGAATTCATTTTTTAAACTTTCTTGTGAAGCCGAATTTTTGTGTTGCCGATGGTAGTATAGAGCAAAAATGTCTACAAACTTTCTATAAAAATAGAGGTCAACAATATTGTCGAATTCTTCATTCTGTAAATGGATGTGCCATTTCTCACCAGCCGTATGTGCTATTCCCCTTTGTGCTACATGAAGAGCCGACTCCCATTCACCCAATTCAATTAGGCTGGTTGATTTTATGGCATAGTAGGATAATAATTGATCATTATTTAATGGGTTTCGACTAGCAAATTCTTCCAGCTTTTGCAAATATATTTGAATATGATGTTTGTCATGCAATTCAATATACTTTTCTATTATGGAATAATAGGCATCAAATGCTGCCGTCGTACGCTCTGGTAATTTATTTTGTAACAAATTCAAAAATTCGAGCTTAAGGCCAATTGCTTCGAGCAATTTATTTTCCTGAACGCGAAGCTCATATGCGATGTCGAGTCTTGCAACTTCTGATTTGATTCGAGATATGTCGTCGGCGATGCGCCCAATCGTGTCAAAATATGGTAGGTAGTCATTAACCAATTCATTATCATTTGAGAGAATTCCTGTTCGACAGATATAATACAGGCTTTTGAATGCCCTGTCTGCGTCTTTTGTTTCAAGACTTCGGAGAAGAGCCTTCTGATAGAATGGTACACCTCGAGTAGCCTGATAATTAGACTTTACGTAGTAGTAGCCCATGATTCGATGAGCATCTATATATTGCGGACTCGTTTCAGCGCAGCAACTTTCAGCTATCAAAATAGCCTCTTGTGCCACTGGCAGTGCAAGCGCATCTTGGCCAGTTTCTATTAAACAATAGGCTAAAATGAAACAGTCGTGCACATATTTACAGGAGTTTTTTCCATATAACTCTGCTCCCAACTGATATGCCGTTTGGGCGAATAGAACAGCCGAGTCCAATTTGTTCAGCACAAGAGCAGATGACACCATGCTCTTGTAAATTCTGTGTTTCAACCGACGCAATTTATATGATCCGGAATCTATTTCTCGAAGAAGCTCGAGATAGGTTTTTCCCGGCGCTTCATGCTGATCGTAGATTTCTTGTTTGACAAATGCATTTAGATATCTCCGATACATAGAACATGATACCGGTGTTGATTCACTAAAGGGAAGTGAATTGATGTGGTTAAGTAGTTTTTCGGCTTCTTGCCGTTTTCCACCATGGACGAGCCATTCTTCTATTTGATGAAACGCCCTTTCTATGGCTTTAACGGGTTCATCACGCTCAAAAAAATGGTCTATTGTGTCTACGAGTGTTGATTGCGATGACGATTTTTGCTGTGCACAAAACAATAGGAGCAGACATAGCACAGTCAGCCCTTGCCTGTACGGCAATTGTATACAGCTTAGGTAAGTCATCTTTCAAATTAAAGATATAGAACTTACGGCTTTAACCTCGATTTTGGTTCTATTATTCCGTTGTTACAACATAGATTATGAATTCCTTAACCCTAGTTCAGCCTCATTTCAAAATTTTTACGGCTACTTTTGAGTTGTATTGATCAACGATAAATCAAAATTGTTCGAAATGAAGATGAAATTAGTGGCCCTATCAATGATTTGCGCACTTGTCGCCTGCACACCAAAAGACTTAGAGGATTTGCTCAACAATGGAGGTGGCGGTTTGACCACGGAGGAAGTTGGTCTGGGTTTAAAAGAGGCCTTAACTAGAGGAATATCGGTAGGAAGTGATTTATTGTCTCAAAAAGATGGATACTACAAAAGTGTGTATAAAATATTGCTTCCGGAAGAAGCAAAAAAGGTGGTCAACACGCTTTCAAAGGTTCCCGGATTCAATAATGTTGAAGAGGTAATTGTACAAAAGTTAAATCGTGCGGCCGAAGACGCGGCTACCGAAGCAAAACCTATATTCGTTTCTGCTATTCGACAAATGACAATTCAGGACGCATGGAATATACTCAAAGGTGAAGATAATGCAGCAACGAACTATTTAAGACGCGTAACCGAGGGACAGTTATATTCCAAATTTCAACCGGTTATTTATAATTCTTTGGAAGAAGTTAATGCAGTAAAATATTGGGGCGATGCTGTGAATACGTATAATAAAATTCCCTTCGTCGAAAAAGCCAATCCACGATTGGATGATTATGTAACGAAAGAGGCGCTTGATGGTTTATTCCAAATGGTGGCCAAAGAGGAAAAGGCGATTCGCGATAATCCGGCAAAACGAGTTACGGATTTATTAAAAAAGGTGTTTGCAGCGCAAGACTAATAATTGCAACTACTTGGGCGTGCGGTTGTTTATTAGTTATGTATATTGATGAACTGCGACTCTATTCCAATGATCTGGGTGCTCAGTTTCGTTTTTATTCGGACGTGTGTCAATTTCCTATAATTGACAAGTCGGATACACATTTTACCATACAGACTGGAGAAACGAAGTTGACTTTTTTAGCTTCGAGTAATGCACTTCCTTATCATTTTGCCTTTAATATTCCATCTAATAAAATTGGAGAGGCGGCTGACTGGGTTAAACGAAAAGTTGGTATCGTGCCGGATGGACAAAAAGAAATAATCAAATTTGAATCTTGGAATGCGCATGCAGTATATTTTTATGATCCCGATGGTAATTTAGTTGAGTTTATTGCTCGTCATGACTTAGGCCAAAAAGAAAATCGATCATTTAACCCGAGTTCGAGTGTTTATTCCATTTCTGAAATAGGTGTTGTTTCGAAAGAAGTGATGAAAATTGCCGATCAACTAAAGGAGCAATTGCTAATAACCGACTACCACGGTTGCAGTGAGCGATTTTGTGCTTTAGGCGATGAGCAGGGGCTTTTTATTTTAATCAACCCCACATTGAAGAAGTGGTTTCCTCCAATGCGTGATGCATTTCCGGCATCTTTTGTAGCCATTATAAATGTTGAAAACAATAAATACGTTGTGCAGTATCAAGAGGATGTACTGAATATTGATTCTAATATTCAATGAAAATACAGTCTTGAATTTTATTTATGTTCAATTGAATTGACAGACTGAACGTACGGTTTACCCCGTAAAAAATATGGAGCTTTATTATTCAAATTATTATATCCTGCATATTATAAATGTGCTACTTCGTTTGAGATATTATTGGTAAATTGAGCTAGTATAGCGTCATAATGTATTTTGAAAATAGAAATCAATAGAAGGATCATTACTATTTTCTTAAGCCTCGTCTTCACATCCGTTAACAGTCAAACGCGCGAAGAGGTATTTGAGAAGGAGCCAGAAGTTTATATAAAGTCATCATTTTTTAATCCCGACGGAGTTAACATATTGCCAAATGTTCTTATTCAGGATCGGGATGGATTTTTGTGGATAGGAACGTCTGATGGATTGTATAAATATGATGGACAGAAGAGTCTTCGCATACCTTCAAGTCTTGATATACCGGATGCCTTAGAAGGAAAGAACATAATTGGTTTACATCAGGACAAACAGGGAAAATTTTGGATAGGAACTAATGAAAATTGTCTTCAAAGATACAATCCAAGCCTGGATGAATTTACGAGCTACAAAAAGATGATTGTAGGCCTCAATCCTCAAAGTAAGTATCATCAATTTTTCACATTTCTCGAGTCAGATGACGATCGATTGTATATGTCAGGCCCAGCGGGTACTTTTTATTTTGATTATAAAAAAGATTCCTTATTCTATTTCAGCCAAGTTCAATGTCCTGAGCTACTTCATGGCACCAAAGAAAATCTTTGGGCGTTGGCAGCTAAGTCAATTGTGAAGTTCAACGCACGTACAGGGGAAGTCGTTTCTGAACTTCCTTTTAACCACTATCATAAGTTTAGCAATGGGCCGAATGTTTCAATGAGAAATAAAGATGAAATATATATTGGGAACAAGAATAAAATAATGTTATATAATTTGAACTCCGATGCCGTTACAGAAGTACAGGATTTTGGAGATGAATTTATTGTGAATTTGGTTGCTGATTCAAACTATGTATACCTTCTTACAAACAAAGCAGGTTTATACAAAGCTGTAAAGCAAGTAGGCAATTTTGATCTGGTAACGCGTTCAGATGACTTACAAATCGTATGGAGCCGGAATCGCCGAGACGCCATTTATACAAAAAATGGTGAACTCCTTTTTCAATTTGAAAATGGACGATTGGCAATAGTATGTTTTAGTCGTGGTTTCCAAACGTATCAAATAAAACGTTTGCGACCAGCCTATGCCCGAGAAGCACATTATTTTCTAGACGATGGCCAAATGCATTATTTTTCCTATCGAGGTCTCATTCCAATATTAACAGATAGCAGCACATGGCGCACACCTGATTTCGGTTTTACAGTCAATCCTGATTGGAAAAGTGGGTTGGAGTTTTATTATCAGGAGGATAATAATAGTCGCTGGTTTAGTTATCATCATAAAAAGGACAATGGATATGGCTTGTATGTTGTCGAAGCACAATCGAACATGCCGCGGCTAATATTAAAAGATTCAACCACAAAACATAGCAATATATTCCATATTGGTCCCAATCAGAACGGTGGAGTGATCGTTGGAGTCAACCCGCTACAATTGCTTAGTTTTGAAAATGCCACTGAGCCTCCTGAATTGTTATATACGGATACTAGCAGGGCTGTTATTTGCAATTCACTCATCATAGATCATCTAAGTCGAATTTGGATACCGACGTTTGCCGGTGGCATCATTCAAATCGATCCGTCCGGCAATTCAACCATATTCTCACAGGAAAGTAACGAGCATACTTTGTCAAGCAACAGGGTTGAATGTGTATTTCAAGATTCGGACAATCGAATATGGGTGGGAACGGCCAATGGACTTTGTCTTTTTAACGAACATTTGAATTCTTTTAAAACATTCAATAAAAAACATGGGTTTCCAGAGCAAGTCATAAAGAGTATAGAAGAAGACGATTTCAATAGACTTTGGTTATCAACATCAAATTACATCGTTCGATTTGACCCAGCGAGCTTACAAGTAAATACATATTCTGAAGTGGACGGTGTGCGCATGGGTATATTTAGAGGTCGAAAATCGCTTAAGGATAAAAATGGAAAGATCCTGTTCGGACAAGCAGGTGCATTTACCATTGTCGATCCGGAGCAAGCCGACGTGCAATCCAAAACTGAAAAACTGATATTTACTGAACTTAAATTATTTAATCAAACAGTTGTTCCAGGAGATAGCTTTGATATTCTGCATTCAGCCTTAAATGTCCAACGCGATTTTACTTTAAATCATCGACAAAATAATATTGCATTTCAATTTAGCCAGCCAGCATATAAAAATGAAAGACTATACAGGTTTTCTTATCGGCTGAAAGGACAAAGCGATCAGTGGCGAGATATTGGTAATAATAAAGAAATTACGTTTACAAATTTAGATCCAGGCTCATATACACTAGACCTGCGGTCAGCTTATGGCTCTGGATCCTGGATCGAGGAACCAAATAAGGTGTATTTCACCGTTAATCCGCCCTGGTATTGGTCACTTTGGTCAAAAATTGCTTATGCACTGGCCGCCTTGTTCGCCGGATATGGATTGTTTAAATTCCTACTCCAGCGACAACGCGAACAACAAGAAACATTACAATTGCGTCAACTTGACGAACTCAAGACTAAACTTTACACAAACGTAACGCATGAATTTCGGTCACCTCTAACAGTCATTCTTGGCATGTCCGACAGAATAAAAGATCATTTTGATATGGCAGATGAGGTTAGGTTTGAAGAAGGCCGATATTTGATTCGAAGAAATGGTAAACGACTTCTCAGTCTTGTTGATCAGATGTTAGAGTTGGGTAAACTCGATGCTGGATTTGGAAAAAACATAATGATACAAGTGGATGTCATTCAATTCATCAATTACATGGTTGAATCCTTTCATTCACTGGCAAGCGACAAGGGAATTCAGTTTGTTTCTCGGCATACAATAGGATCACTTGTCATGGATACCGACGAAGACGCGCTTCAAAAAATTCTTACCAATCTGCTATCCAATGCGATAAAGTTCAGTAAGATAAATGAAGAAATATTAATTAGCACAAAATCTACAGATGGCCATCTCGAAATAGAAATACAGGATTTTGGTGAAGGAATTCCTGCCGAAGACTTACCGCATATTTTTGATCGATTTTATAAAGTTGATGAGCAACGACGAGTGGGCACCGGAGTTGGATTAGCTTTGACAAGAGAACTGGTACGAAAATTGAATGGCGAAATACACGTCGAAAGTCAAGAAAATCAGGGCTCGTGCTTTATCATTTCATTACCTATCACGAATCAGGCACCCTTGAGCGAAAATTCGCTGCAATTGCAATCCCCTTCGATAGAAACGGGTTTGAAAATGAATATCACAGCAGGCGACGCCGATCAGCCGCTTGTTCTCCTCATCGAAGACAATGAGGAAGTCGCGCACTATATCGCACAATGCCTTGAAAATGATTACAGCCTGCTCTATGCAAAAAATGGTCAAGAAGGTATTGATCAGGCTTTAGAGCAGATACCTGACTTCATCATAAGCGATGTGATGATGCCATTGAGATCAGGATTCGAAGTCACCAACGAATTAAAAAATGACATCCGTACCAGTCACATTCCAATTATTTTGTTGACTGCGAAGGCAAGTAGTCAGTCCAGAATAGAAGGTCTTAAAATGGGTGCCGACGCCTATCTCACCAAACCTTTTGATAAAGAAGAATTGCTCGTACGGATGGAACAATTGATAGCCCTTCGACTTCAACTAAGGAATAAGTACTTAAATCAGGACGTCGATAGTGAAGATGAAGTGGCCATATCTGCGTCTAAAGAGGATGAATTCATAAAAGAACTGCGTCATATCATCAATACTAATCTCTTGTCCGACCTCAGTGTTTCAATGTTATGCCAAAAAATCGGCATGAGCCGTTCCCAATTGCATCGTAAACTCACTGCATTAACCGGGCTCACCACCACACAATTTATTCGCTCGGTTCGCTTCCAAGTTGCCAAGGATTTGCTTCGTGATCCATCGCTTACCATTGCCGAGGTGGCATACGAAACCGGATTTAAAACACCCTCCTACTTTAGCCGAATGTTTGCCAAGGAGGTAGGTATCAGTCCGTCAGAATTTCGTGATTCAAACATCCGCAATTGACAAACTGCATTCCATAAAATGTATTTGAAATAGGTACATTTCAATAAACAATTCGCCTTCTGAACTTTCGGAAAACCTTTTATTTAGCTTTTGAATTCATGGTGTGAACCCTGGTAATACAGCGCCTTAGGCTCTATGCAACATATGTTCATCATATTGAAACATATGTGCACCTTGTTTATTCCCTACTCTTACATATTTGAATTAATTCCTTTTGGTTTCCCGGCTATCTCTTTAAAAATTAGATAAAACAAAATTTATGAAAACGCTATTATTTTATTTCTGTTTAATGCTGATCATTCTATTAGGTGTCAAAAATTCAATAGCTCAAATTTCAAATATCGAAACACCTTTAAGCATTAATGAAGATGGAGCTAACCCAAACCCCAGCGCTATACTCGATATTCAATCATCGGATAAAGGGATATTAATTCCAAGATTGGACACAGGAAGTGTCAGCATCCCTGTAAATGGACTGTTGATATACCAACCATCAGACAACTCCTTTTACTACTACAACGATAACGCTTGGACAACCTTATCTTCAGGTGTGTCGTCCGAGATGACCAGTATAGCCGATGCCGATGGGGATACACAAATCCAGACAGAGGAAAGTACTGATGAAGATGTCATACATATGGACGTCGCTGGAGCAGAAGTACTCACGATAGAACGTAATAGTGGGGCCTTTACCCGTATTCAACTCCCAAATCCCAGGGCAAGTGTCGTAATAGGTGATGACGCAGGAACAGCCCTAACTTCGGGATCTGCGAGTGTTTTTGTTGGCGACAACGCAGGGGAGGACTTACCGAATACTGTGGACAATACGATAATTGGTGCCAACGCAGCCATGGAAATGGCTGCTGGAAATCGTATGACCATTATAGGAAATCGGGCGGTACAGTTTTCCGATAATGCAAATAATAGTACAATTATCGGCCAACTCGCTGGTTCACACGCAGACCAACTGCAAAATTCCGTAGTTATTGGAAAACAGGCCGCACAATTTTCGAATGCTACCTCGGGTAATGTCATTATTGGTGAACGTGCTGGAGAGGATTTTGACGGTGCTGCTTCCAATGTCGTCATTGGACGATTTGCCAATAATAATGGCGAGGGCGGCAACGACAACATAGTTCTAGGCAATGGATCCGGAAGAAATAATAATGGAGATCACAATGTTATCATGGGAGATGATGCCGGCGAAAATAATTCCGGAAATAATAATATTTATGTAGGACAGGATGCGGGTCTTGCCAATGAATCGGGAAATAATAATATCGCATTAGGTGAGCATGCCGGAGGACAAAACGAATCGGGAAGTAACAATATTTATATAGGAGAACAGGCTGGGCTTGCCGACACCGCATCAAATAATGTCGCAATTGGATTTCAAGCCGGATTAGGACTGACGGTTGGAGAAGGAAACATATTTCTGGGGCATCGAGCCGGAAGTACAGGCGGTAAAGGAAATGGGGACATAGCCATTGGTCAGGAGACGGCAAGTGCGTCTCGGCTATTTGGAGGCAATGTCATCATTGGAAAAAATGCAGCCTTTGACCTGGATTCTCTTCAAAATAATGTCATCATCGGTGACGGGGCAGCTGACGGGTTTGCGGGTGTTAGTGGAAATTCAATGGCCCACGACAATGTTATAATCGGAAAGGACGCCGGCGCCAATGCCGAATCATCTATCGATAGTACGACTGTGATCGGTTCTGGGGCAGGCATCAATATTCACAAAGGTCAGCGAAATCAACTCGTCGGCTTTCAAGCCGGCGGGAATGTGCGTGATGGAAATGGCAATGTAGCACTGGGTGACCGAGCGCTCTATTCCAATCAAGATGGACACAATAATGTGGCCATAGGTAATTTCGCTTTAGGAAGTCCATTCGGGCCACCCAATCCGAATTTTTCGCAATCCAATAATGTTGCGATTGGTCAGGAGGCAGCAGTTCGAATTTCAGGTGACGGAAATATCGCCATTGGCCAAAACGCCGGAAACCACATCGAGCATTCGAGTGAAAATATTTATATCGGAAATTATGCCGGATCACCTTCTGGCATGGGCAATCAAATTGGTGGTCGGAATAATATTTTTATCGGAAATAATACGCAATTTGAAGGGGTGACACTGGGGGATACGATTGAAAATTCAGTGGCATTGGGAACGACAAAACCTATATCCAGTTCTAATACAATACTTCTTGGAGATCATGTGGAAATAGATGATGTGGGGCGAGTTGCAGTTGAAGATCCACTGTTGTCCGCGCACGCAGTCACTCTTGGGTATATGGAAAATTACGTCGAAAATAACTTGCCGATTCACCCACATAATATAAGCCTAGGGTCAGATTCGTCAATGACATTCGCACAATGCGCATCATACTGTAGGGCATTGAATGAAAATGGACACTTCGACTGGGGAATACCCAGTGCCGAACAATTATTTTATTACACAGGTATAACCGTGGATTCAAATTATCTTTGGACATCCACGCCGTTCAGTGCTCAAAGCAATGTCGCATGGGCCTGGGGCGGGATAAACCAAATTGCGATGGACATTTGCTCGAATTGTTTTCACGCACCTGATACCATATCAACCGTTCAAATTGGAAATGAATACAAACTTACGACGAGCTCTAAGACCGTTGTGCGTTTGGATAATGGGGACTCTCGTCCAAGTAGTATTAGTAGTACGGCTCAATTTCCCGCGACGCCAGTACCTCCTGGTGGTGCTCTTTCTAGGTGTCGTTGTGTGCGGTAAAAGCGAGCACTCGTTCGATTTTCAATAAATAGGTGGTTTTGTTTTGCATCTAATTATGTTTTTCAGAATGAGACCATCGGTTCAGTAATATTCACTTAAAATATTAATTAGAAAGATGGTCATTTTACCGTTTTTGATCTCTTTTGCATTCTCACTAATGGTTTAGTTTATTATTAAATATTTATTTTTTATTCCTATGCTACTCTACACTTAATCCCTATTTCCGTATGCTATGATATCTATTCACTCTTAACTTTTTTATTATGAAAAATCAATTAAAAATTCTGACTCTGATTATTTTTTTCAACCCTTTTTTTGGTTTCGGCCAGATTAATTTAGATGTAGAAGGAAATGCAATAATTCGTCACAATCAACCCCAATTGTCCTTATTCGATGAAACAGAAAGTCGCACGGAGGGCATATATCGCAACGTAGGTGATGGAATTCAATTTTTAAGCCCATGGGGTGACCAGGAGTTTTGGACCGGATCAAGTGGATTAATCTCTCCTCGCATGATCATCGAAGGAAGCAGTGGTCATGTGGGTATAGGTCAAACGGACCCCGTCTCATTTCTGCACCTGGGTCAAGGGCCTGATGTAAGTTTGACCGCCCATGGATCACTGACGATAGGCAACATAAACGCAACAAATATTTCATTTGACGATAATGAAATTCAATCACGAAACAACAACTCTGCAGAGCGATTACTACTGCAGGTTCATGGAGGAAATGTGGGCATTGGGTCCTTGGATCCGCAATCAAAACTACACATTGAAGGTGGCAATGAAGCTAGTTTGTTTAGCGATGGATTTTTTATGATGGGATCCGAATCAAGTACGAACCTGATTATGGATAACAACGAAATTCAAGCCAGAATTAATGATACAGGCTCGAATTTATTTGTTCAACCCCATGGTGGAGATTTGTTGGTTGATGGCAATTCGCTTGTTGTGGCATCTTCAGACAATCAAGTTGGCATAGGCACGTCTTCACCAGATGCGAAGTTAGAGGTGAGATCAGTCTCGTCAGCTGGAAATCCCCAATTGCTTCTCAATGAAGCATCTTCGGGATCGCCACGCATGTATTTTAAAAGCCAACCGGCCTCAGCTCGGTACGCTTATATTACATCAAACCCGGGTTCTTTCACAGGAGCAAGTATGGGATTGGGATACAATGATGGTACTTCTTCCAGACGCTTTATTGATTTGCAATTTGCCGATGACTATGTAGAAATTCAAAGAAATTCGGGCGATATTCTGCTTTGTAGTAATTCGGGTGCAGGTGCTGTCGGTATTGGTGTTTCGGACGTCGCAAATCTCCCAGCCGGTTATGAACTCGCAGTCGACGGAAAAATTATTGCAGAAGAAATTCGCGTTGAAATGTCTGGCTCCTGGCCAGATTATGTGTTCGATCCATCTTATCATTTGAAAAGCATTCCTGAATTACACGAAGAAATAAAACGACTTGGCCACCTTCCTGGTATTCCATCTGCGAGTACGGTCGAAGAAGAAGGTATACAGCTAGGGGAGATGCAAACTAAAATGATGGAAAAAATAGAGGAGTTGACATTGTACATTATACAGTTGGAGAGCAGAATTAATACACTTGAAAATGAAACAAAATGAAAACGCTCAATAAACTTTTAATTACCTGCTTGTTTTTCATCATTTCATTTTATGCCAGAGGACAGGGTGACAATCATGAATTCGAACGGTCAAACTCATTTTCATTAAACTGGTACCAAATGCCGTATATGATCAATGACACGCAAACGGTAGAAACTGGTGGTAACCTTCGTCAGCTGGGCCATAATGGAGGTGATGCAAGAACGTATCCCACAACCTATGATGATGATAATCTAACTTGCGACTCGCTCGACGGAGATATTGGATCTCCGATTGTAGCAGCTGCAGATGGTGTCGTTCGTTGGGTCATTGACTCTTTTTGTTGTAGAAATGTAACTAATGATAGCATCTGCGGTTTTACCACGGACAATAAAATAAATGGAATTTTTATTGAACATGCCGGGGACGAGTGGTCGGCTTATTTTCATATCGCCGAAAATACTGCAGAAGTAGTTGTAGGTGAAGTAGTTTCTGCTGGTGATATCATCGGTTATGAAGGAGAGGTTGGTCCGGCCAGTGCCGTTCATTTACATTTTGCAATTTACTATGGATATATCGGACCGTCGGATTTTAGCACCGTACCAGCTCGACAAACATCATCTAAGTTCAAGGGCCAACGAATTCCAAAAATATGTAATGTCTCCACGGGAATGCTAAGCACGAATCAAGTTTTTGCCAATCAAAATGTGTATGATGCCGATGATCATGATGGGGCTACCGGACCTTGTGGATTTCTTGGCTGCAACCTAAGTACTTCGACCTTATCGGGGACGACTGGTATAGCTTTTGTCCGGCAGACGGCATTTTCTATATCGGCTGAAAATTATGAAATCAATCCACCAATTATCCTAGGAGAATGTGATGATCCTGATGATTGCACGTCACCCTTTTATTGCTCGTTGGCCGAAGATAAATGCCGAAACAATGGCGGCAGTGTCGTTTTTCGGGCAGGATCTTTTATTGAATTAAGGCCCGGTTTTCATGCGAAAAGCAGAAGTTTTTTTCAGGCTGAAGTCGGAACTTGCAAATGAAACACATATGAAAAACACAAAATTAAATCATCAAATAGTAAGGCCGGAGGTAAAACTCCGCGCCTTACCTACGCATAAAAGTGCTTTAGCTATTCGGTCTAAATCACAATACAAAATTGTACCGCTTTCCGAAATTGTATATGTCCAGGCCGAATCATGTTATTCTCATATTTGGGATATTTTTGGCTCCAGCTGGCTTGCATCAAAACCAATAAAAGAATTGGAGCATGCATTACCTAATAATTTTATTCGGAACCACCAAAGCTTCATAGTGAATTCTGACTTTATTGATATAATATCAAGAAATGAAGCAGTTCTCCGAGTGGATGATGTAGAATATCGTATTCCAATTTCCAGACGCAATTGGATAAAAATGAAGACTAGATTTACTTTTGTTTGATGCTATAAAAAGTTCAATAATGAAAACTAAATTCTTTGGAGAAAACTTTTTTTATGGATTGTTGAAATTTAACGGGGAGCTTTTTTTATTTCTCTTTAAACAACAGTAATAGATCCCCGTATATTCATTTTTTAGAATAAAATGCCCTATCATCTTATCAGGTAAAAGGGGTTGGACTCGAAAGTTGAAAGGGTGTCGTGCACTGTCGCAATACCAACTGAAGTTTGAAAACTAAAATGTGTAACATGAATCGCCGATAGAAGTGATATAAGGAGTTCGTGCGAGGCGAATTGCTACTTGTTATTTTTACGTTTTCTTTTTTTACCAGGTGAACTATGGTGTTCGCCTCTTTTCTTCCTCCGATTAGCAAAAAATTCCTGTCTCCTCCGCTGTTTTTCTTTTTCAAATTCTTTTTTTTCGGCTGCCGTCATCGGCTTATCTGTCTGAGGAAAAGGATGGTCCTCAATAATGCTTATTTTTTGCTTAATTAACCTTTCGATATTTCGGATGTAGATATTTTCTTCAGGTTCACAAAGCGATATAGCAACACCTTCTTCACCAGCGCGTCCGCATCTTCCTATACGGTGTACATAGGATTCAGGTTCATTTGGAACATCGTAGTTGATAACATATCGCAGTTTGTCGATGTCTATTCCGCGTGATGCTATATCTGTCGCAACCAATACCCGTATTTTGGACGACTTAAAATCACCTAATGCTTTTTGACGTTGGTTTTGACTTTTTTCACCGTGAATGGCAGCACAGGCAATTTTCTTTTTCCGAAGATTTCGAACGATCCGATCAGCGCCGTGTTTTGTTCTGGAAAATAATAATACTTGATCGATTTTCGGGTTTTTCAATATATGTAAGAGCAGTTCTTTTTTGCTACTTTTATTCGTCATGTAAACCGATTGATGTATCATTTCTGCTGTCGAGGATATAGGATTGACAGCAACTTTTTTAGGCTTGTAGAGAATTTGCTTTGACAGATTTGCAATTTTTGGCGGCATAGTTGCTGAAAAGAAAAGCGATTGCCTCTTTTTCGGAAGTGCGGTGAGTAATTTTTTTATGTCGTGAATAAAACCCATGTCGAGCATACGATCCGCTTCATCCAACACAAAATATTTGATACGTTCCAGTGAAATGAAGCCTTGGTTCATAAGATCGAGCAGTCTTCCGGGAGTAGCGACCAAAACATCAACTCCTCGCTCCAATGCCTTGACTTGCTTTCCTTGCGGGACACCACCAAAAATAACTGCGTGTTTAACACCGGTGTATTTCCCATACGCCGCAAAACTCTCATCAATTTGAATGGCCAATTCTCTTGTTGGCGTTACGATGAGGCTGGAAATAGCCCGGCTTTCTTTTTTGCGTTCGGTTTCCTGTGCGATGTGCTGTAAAATAGGAATGGCAAAAGCGGCCGTCTTTCCCGTTCCGGTCTGAGCTATACCGAGGATATCCTGCCGCCTCAATCCGAATGGAATGGCTTGTGCTTGTATGGGAGTGGGCTCTGTATAGCCTGTATCATGAAGGGCCTTAAGAATTGAAGGGATAATATGTAGGTCTTGAAATGTCATTTGTCTATAAATTGAAAATAATTGCAGGGTGGGGTTTTATCTCTCTGGTATTGAATTTGGACGCAAGATAAGGTGTTTAATTATGGTGTTCTACTGGCTCTTCTTCAACATGCGGGAAGAAAACATACAGGCTAACGACAACACATTACCTGTGGTTCACTTAGCACCTTACGATTTTTTCATGGGGAATCCGTAGGGAATTAGAAAATGATCTGTTGGGAGTTTTTTTTCAATGACTTGAATGGCAGTAAATGTGACGTGTACTAATTCCATGTCAATTGACCATTTGACAAGATGAGAATGGCTATGTTTGTAAATTTCATCTATATGTGTATCTCGAAAATTTCTGTAAGCCAAGAAATTAATTGGTAGATCCGGATCATAATAAATTGTGGTAGTGATCATCTCGTGACTTGAGATATCTTTAAATTCAATTGAAAATGAAGGACATATTTTGTTTAGTACAATTTCTGATTTTTCTTTTTTTAGTTCGACCAGATTGGTGATCGATTCGGCACAGTTATAATAATAAATTGTGTCTAAATTGTGCCACGTGGCAAAATATTCGTTGGTTTCTGCATTATAAATATGCCAGAAGAATCCATTTGGTTTGCTATTTTTGTAAATTCTTTTTTGAAATCCATCTGTATTATGCGAAACGATCATCGTATCACCCCATTTGTTCGCAAGGTAATCTGCCCATGGATGCGATTTATCTTTAATCTCCACTTCTACCTTGTAAACTATATCGCCCTCGAAAAATGATTGGCTATAAGCAAAAAATGCCCATAGCATAATGTTAATGGTTATATGAAATTTTTTCATAGTATTATCACCTTTCCGTTAGCCCTTTAGATTTTCCTCACTACTTGTTTTAATATGTTCCAACACCCGATAATGGATTTTATGTAATATAAATTTTGACCAAACATCCCAATATTGAACAGGGTGGATATGAATATTGTACCAGGTTGTTCCTTCTAAAATGGTAGTTCCATGAGGTGTGGCCGAAAGTCGAAATTCGCCTTTTTTTGATTGAAAATATCCATCTAAATGAGGGGGGTGCACATCCCAAAAAGGATTGAGTTCTCGCATTGGTGTGGGTTGATCCTCCACGCGAAAAGCAAGGCGATTTGGTTTGTCCCAAATTGTAATAGGTTCGACAAAACTACCTGTAGTGAAATGACAGTACCGCACTGCACCGACACCCCTTCCATCTATCGTAGCATGAGTAGGATAGGCAATGCCAGTCTTGAACAGCCAACCTGTTGGCTGTTCTGCTATCTCACCAAAACTAACCACATTGGCCCAAACGTTGCCTACCGGAGCCGCGATTTCTATGGACGTTTTAACTTCTAAATGTGAGGATGAGTTTGTTGATAAATCCATTGCCAGTAGGAGAATCGGAAGCAGAATAATAGAATAAAGCTTTTGTGAACGTTGTCTATTTCGTTTAATCAACCAGTTTCCGACAAGGGCACCAACCATCGTGGAGACCGCCATTAAGGGCGATGCCATTATGATACAAATGATTCCTTCAACTGCAAGAACAAGCGTAGTCAGGCAAAATGCTCCAAGTGCAGTGAATCCAATTTTTAGCGAACGATTAATGGGTATATTTTCCCGAAGACCAATAATGGCTGTCGGAACAAATCCCAGGAAAAATGGAACGGCCACGAAGACGGCCCATCCATATTCTCCAAAAAAATAAATGGAAGTAAATCCGATGATGTAGCCGATAAGGATGGCAATAATCATCGCCCAGATCGTACGGGATGAGGCTGATGCAGCGTGTTTTTTCACCCTTAAATATAAGATTCATTTTTCCATCAACAATACTTTTAAAGGAGCGAAAATGATTGACGGGTCAACTACAAAGTGATCTTGGAGCGACAGAGACATTAAAATAAATTCAATGTAGATCGTCGGCAGTTAATATGACCAATTCGTACATTTTTGCCCTGCATTCGAACATTGAACATGCTTTTTTAATAGAATTAATATACTTTGGCGCTCTTCTGGATAACTGTCTTTTTGCATGAGTAAAACAAAGTATTCCGACGGGGAATAACTCAACTATATAACACTACTTAAGCGCAGTGAATACTATGATATTCGATCGGTTCGGTTTTTAGTATGACTGCTCATAAATACTTTTTTATATAATTAAAATCTATAAAACATGTTGAGAAGTACATTTATTATCTTATTAGGCTGTCTGACTTTCATCAGTTGTAATGACGATGATGAGTCCGATGTAAGCGGAATTCTAACGGGAAAGGTTCGGGGAGTTGATTTTACTTTTGGAGGATCTAGATATGGCGATATATTCGATTCGGCCTACAATGTAATTATTTACAATGAGGGGCCATCATTGATGGAACCTTGTGACTCAAATAACGATGATGTAAGAGTCATCTTTAAACCGGCCCAATCTACAGAGCGGGTTGATATGAATATTTCAGGAATTTCAACCGGCCCCAATACATTATCATTTATAAAGCCCGGATCATTCATGAATACGGTGGTTGATAGGAGTGGATATTACCAAATCATTGAAGAAAATGAAAATACGCTGGTAATAGAAATGGATATCCACTTTAATGATGACAACTTTCTTAAAGGTACGTTCACCGCGACCAAGTGCTTTTAATAATATGACAACTAATTTCTGAATAGAGCGCGATTTGATAAATAAGCGTAATCAAATCGTGTTCATTTTTTCAGGGCCGTGAGAATAATATAGTTTTGAAGCCTTAATAGAATCAAGCTAAATCTAATATCAAGCGTGCAGACGCACGACTGATTAATTGTATGGCTTTAGAGAATACCTAGGTAAGGATTTATTTTAGTAGATGTCTTATATCTACAACTTCACAAATGGCTTCTGATTTATAGCCGCACCAGACGCCATGTGCAAGAGGAAATTGCCTTTAGGTAAATTGGAAATGTCAACTTTCACGACATTCATGCCTTCTTCTATCACACAGCGTGAAATTTGCATGACACGACCTAAATTATCATAGATATACACATCCATGTCAGTTGTGCTCACAGTGGAATAAACCCCAATATTTACTTCCTGTTGATCAAAAGCAGGATTTGGATATACAACAGCATCAAGCATGACAGGTGCTAGTGTGAGGTTAGTATGATCACAGTCCGTTTCGGTCAAGAACACATTGTCCTGCATGAAACGAAGGGATGTATTTCGTTTGATAACATCGCCAAGGCGTGTATTTTTTATAGCTGCGATTTCTTCTGTAGAAAGCAGTACTTCATTTTCGTAATAGAATCGATCGCCATCACGTAAGACAGCAAATTGATATTTTAATATTTCCGTGATTGTTCGTCCAAACATCGAGCCATCATTCATATGCTCCTCACATAACATGCCAACCCAAGGGTCGATGTTATCCACATGGCCATACATAGCTTCAAGCTTGTCGGTCACAGTTTTGTCAAGGCAAATTTCTTCGAATGTGCTGTAGCGCGGCAGCCCAAATGTTTGGCGTACTGCATTAAAATCCGGCAGCCCCATTTCTCGGCCACGTTGAATATTTATAGCTGCTAAATCCATTCCTACACCTGACCCTGGAGGTCCGAATAAAAAGTTACGTACATCGTCTACGAGATGTCCATCAATTTCTTGCATGTCCTGAGCAGCCATACCGCGTAACAGCGGTTCAATACCACCATCTTGGACGACCATTGTCGGATTGAAAAAAGCTTCGGCCAACGTGATGTCACCATTGGGATGCGGATCACAATTGACCATTATCCGTTTTATGGTACTGTTTAACATGGTGTGACCTAATCGAAAAGCTGCAGCCGAAAATACTTTTACAATACTGGGGTCGACTTCTGCGGAATAACCACTATATGTCGGTAATTGAATGCCCATAGCAGGCAGCCATTCTTCATAAACAATAGCCTGAATTACAGCAGACGTGCGCAATTTTGCTTCTTGGTATAGTGTCTCATCCGACCAAAGCGGATGTTCTGATTTTAGCTGATCTGTCCATCGATTATGCTCACGGACAAAAAGTGTATGCATACTGGCAAGCAGGACATTTTCATTGGCTCGCACATCTCCGGCTACAAAGAATTTATTGGCGCCTGGATTACCCATGTCCATTGGAGGTGCCGAAAAATCGCGACCACTATTGAATTCTCCGTCAATTGTATTGAACGGTAGCATTTCATCTTGTGATGTTTTTAGCTTGCCTCCCTCAAATGTGCGCAAATAAGCTGCGCGTTCTAGATCTGAACCATAAACATTACTCGCGTCTATAAAAGCGGTTATCGCGTTGGAATATTCACGCGGATTGTCAGTAGACGTGCCAGAACCTTCTCGTTCAAGAGATCGATTCAAAGGTATGATGGCTTCACCCGTGCAGGTTGGGTCGAAATGTTCATCACACGAGGGAACATTGATGATCATGGGTTCGTTCGCATTGCTTTCAATCAACGTAATATCATGGTCAATGAATTGACCGAATACCCAAACAAAATCACTGTGCTTGCCCGATTCGTGGATATTCTCGGACTGCGCAAAAATTTCATTACTTATGAGTCGAGGGTTTGCCCGTGATTCAGCGGCCGGACTGCTGATTCCATCCGAAAACACAGCGTCCGTCAGTCTTGAGGTTGGACCATGAGCGGATCCCCATTCCGTATTCGTAAGATTATTTTGCTTACCTGAAATTGTCCGATAGGCCTGTGCCGAGATGGTGCTCGCCATCGATGCAAAAAGAATGATTAGAACATATTTTGTCAAACACTGCATATGCGCTCTTTCATGGGATATAGTAAATAATAAGTCGTCTCATTGAGACGGCAAAGCTTACTAAGGGGTAACAAAAATAAGACAAAAAGCCTCTCGAAACCCCGATTTTGGGAAGGATGGAGTGAATAGCAAGCCCAACATATTAAAAAATATTTATATGTTGTCTGATAGTCAAAAACAAATGTATTAAATATTTATATAATATGACAAAAATTTAATGTTAATAATTTGTCATTTCATCGACGATCTTTCAAGGCCTCGTGAAATGTAAAACTTTGCGAAATAAGCGTTTAATCGACTGCTATGACAGACACAAGAAATCGCCTACATCACGTCTTGCGTCAACAGGTCTGTATCAGCGGTAATAATACCTTGTCCTGTACGTATGCCGGCCCGCTTGTAACAGGATTGTCATCCTTCTTATAGTGCCTGGACCGCTTCAAATTGGGAGCCTTCTTGAAGCGACTACCCGACTTGGATTATCGACAGTAAATTTAGGGTTTAGTAAATCTGACCTGAGTTCTTAGTAATTTGCAATAATTAGATCCAAGACTTCGGCCATGGCCTCCTTTACAGCTGAAGGTGGTTCGACGAAATTGTTATGCATAAAACTAAAGGTATACGAATTGCCTGAAGCGGTATTGACAATGCCGGTCAGATTATGGCAATAGCGTACCGAACCCGATTTCGCGAATACCCTTGGTGGATCATATTCGTACCACGATGACAACGTTCCTTGTCCACCAGCTGGGAGCAACGCTTCAACCAATTCCTTTCCATGTTTATGAATAAGCGACGTGGTAATACCACACATCGCTTTTGGTGTTACCAAATTGTATCGGCTAATGCCCGAACCATCTTCCCATCGCCAAGTTCTCTTCCATTGGCTGAATTCTCCATTTAGCAGGGTATCGATAATGGCTGTAGTTCGCATGTAGCCCAATTTGGCTTGACTGCATTGTAGGAGGAGGTGCTCGGCGATTAAGTTGTCACTTTCAGCCATGTAAAATTCATAGACGTCATGCGCGGCGCGGCTATAGATGATTTTCACCTCATTATTATTTATGTCCACATCGACCAATTCAAGATGCAATCCCAATGAACTGAAATATTCGGCCACTACATCCTGAGAAGTGACAATGGGCATGTAGACAGGCTCTTTCATTGAAATGGGTACTGAAAAGTGATTTTTGTATTCATGCCTTGACCTACTTTTACGATTTGACATGTCGTAATTGATAGTCAACCATTCGGGATAGTATCCCTGTCCAAGCGGATTGATTTTTACTGTATTTGCATGAAATGGGAAAATTGATTTTTCGGGTTGAAAGTAATAGTTGATATCATCCCACATCCATCCCGAGCCGAATCGATCGTCACGAAAATGACTCGTACTCATATAAATCGTATCACCAACTTCGTGATGCGAAGCAAAGTAATTCTCTATTCTAGGATTTGGCTTCATGAAAGGATGCAAAAAAGTAGGGTCTGCCATTGGAAAATAAACTCGACGGTTGTCAACATTTTGATAGGCCATCCATGCAATCGAATCACCGAGAATGTCTAAGGCCGCATGTAATGTCCAGGTTTTCGTATTGGATCCTGGTGTAAAGTACTTGTCGCCGTTAAAATCAAATACGTATTGATTATTTTTTAAATCAAATAGGACAAGGCCGGTTAGATGATTATTCAAAAGTTCGGATGAAGTAACATGCTTTTTTATTTTTTTTGTCGATGAAAGTCGAAGCGAGGTGTAGCGACCCGCCGAACAACCGCCTATTAAAAAACAAACGAGAAGAAAAATAATCTTATTCATTATAAATCGGTTCTTAAAAACTCGTCCATTTTTATTGATAAACCGGATGAGTCTGCAAGGAGTTCTTACTCAAATTCGTCGTATCTCCCGGAGTTAAGGTTCGGATCAGCCATTGTTAATTTCGACTTCACCACCAGACGCGCTCATAAATGGCAGTTCATTACCAAGACTCTATGCAAACCAGTTCGATTGATGCTCGCAGCTGTATTGAAAAGCCGTGCCGATCAATAAAAAACATTCAAAATATAAGGGGTTGAGTGTTTTCATAGTCATATTAGATTGATTTACACTAGCACCTCCTTAAACTTTCCCTTACTTTTTCGAATCCGACAAGACACAACTTTATATTCAGGACAGAGTGCTTCAGAGCAATGCTCATCTGATGTAATATTATTGAGCATAATTTCCGGGAAATGAAATGTCGAACTCAACACACCCGGTTTTACTTCATCTGTCAGTTTTGCTTTGATGTCAATTTTTCCACGAGGTGATTCAACGCAAACCATATCACCATCTGAAATAGCATGATTGGCTGCATCGTCTGGATGAATTAATAAAACATCTTCTTTGAGTATTTCAACATTTCCAGTTCGGCGAGTCATTGTCCCGGCATTGTAGTGTTCGAGTTCTCGATTAGTCGTGATAATGTAGGGATAATCTTTTTGATAGGTTTCAATTTCTCGTGATTCTTTAAAGTCCATCGAGGTGAATTTACCTTTACCTCGTTTAAACATTTCCGTATGAATGATTTGGGAATCCGAGCCGTCATCCGCAACAGGCCATTGCTTTCCATTATCTCCTAATTCGTCCCATTTTACTCCGGCAAAAAATGGAACGATTTGAGAGATTTCCTCCAACATGCCGTCAGGTGTATAATCCGGTTGTTTGTAGCCCATGCGGTTCATAATATCGATTACAATTTGACCATCCGATTTTGTTCCAGGTAATGGTTCAACCACCTGTTGAACACGCTGAATTCGACGTTCTCCATTTGTGAAGGTTCCACTTTTTTCAAAAAATGATGTACTTGGTAAAATAACCGTTGCATACTTGGACGTCTCGGTCATGAAAATTTCTTGCACAATTAATAAGTCCAGGCTTTCCATAGCTTTTCGAACTTTCATCGTGTTAGGATCGGTTTGTACGACGTCTTCACCGATGAGCCAGAGCGCTTTTAAATCACCGTCGATAGCTGCATCGAACATCTCAGGAATTTTATATCCAACATGAGAAGGTGTTTGTGCACCATAAAAAGCATTGTACCGAGCATTGACTTCTGGATTTGTCACATCCAGGTAACCTGCACCTTGATGAGGTTGAGCACCCATATCGGCAGCTCCTTGCACATTGTTCTGGCCGCGGAGCGGGTTCACACCTGCACCGGGTTTACCTATGTTTCCTGTCAACATTGCCAAGTCGGCAATAAGTTGAACGGCAAATGTTCCTTGCGTATGCTCGGTGACACCCAACCCATGAAATTCCATAGCGGCATTTGCAGTAGCGTACGCAATACTTGCATCACGAACGAGGTTTTTATCAACGCCCGTAATTTCGGCTAGTTTATCGATGTCTTGTCTGAGAATTTCGGCTTTAAATTCTTCGTACCCCTCGCATCGTTCGCGAATAAATGCGTCATCGGCTAGTCCTTCGTCAATGATAAAATGTAACATCATATTCAACAATGCGACGTTCGTTCCCGGTCTTAATTGAAGATGATAAGTTGCATATTTTGCTAATTCGATTCTTCTGGGATCAACAACAATTCCGGTTACACCCTTCATTAATCGTTGTTTGATTTTCGCACCTGTAACAGGGTGGGCATCAGTTGGATTTGCGCCAATGACAAAAATACAATCGGTTACATCCAGATCTTTTATTGAATTTGTGGCGGCTCCGGTTCCGAACGCGCGTTGCATACCTAAGGCTGTAGGAGAATGGCATACACGCGCACAACAATCTATGTTATTTGTTCCAATAACCGCACGCATAAATTTTTGCATTAAATAATTTTCTTCATTGGGGGTGCGAGCTGACGATATTCCAGCTATAGCGTCTGGACCGTGTTCCGATTTTATTCGATTAAATTCAGCGACGATAAAATCATAAGCTTCATCCCAAGTAGCCTCTTCAAAATTTCCATTGCGCTTGATTAGCGGTGTACGAAGACGATCAGGATGGTTATAAAACTTGAATGCATACCGACCTTTTAGGCACGTATGCCCGCCATTTGCTTCAGCCTCATAAGGAGCCTGAATGGAAACTATTTCACCGTTTACGGTTGAAACTTCCAGGTTGCAACCAACACCGCAATAGGTGCAAATGGTACGAGTCGTCTTTTCGGCAACAATACCTTTTGAATGAAAAACATCAGATATGGCCGATGTAGGACAAGCCTGAGCGCATGCTCCGCAACTCACACAGTCAGATTCCATAAAGGATTGATCAAAACCTTTTATAATATGACTATCGAATCCGCGACCCGCCATGTTTAGAACAAATTCACCCTGAACTTCGTCGCAGGCTCGCACACATCTGTAGCAATTAATACATTTAGATAAATCGGATGTCATGTAAGGATGTGACAAATCTTTTTCTCGGTCGAGATGATTGGCTCCCTCGGGATAGCGCACTTCTGTTATACCCACTCGCGCGGCAACATCTTGGAGCTCACAATTACCGTTGACCTCACATGTTAGACAGTCAAGCGGATGATCAGTAAGAACAAGTTCAATAATATTTTTTCGTAAAGCGCGAATTTCTGAAGAATTTGGATAAATATATTGGCCAGGCGCAACTGGTGCGTGGCAAGACGCCATCGTTTTTCGTCGACCTTCGACCTCTAGTGCTACATCAACGCTGCAAACGCGACATGAACCAAAGGGCTCCAGATTAGGCGCATCACATAATGTAGGGACCACTTGATTTCCTTGATGCCGACGAATAAATGACAATATTGTTTCACCTGCTTCAATCTCGAAAGGTTGATTATTTATATAAGCAATGTTGCTCATTACGTTAGTATTTTAATTTTGCCGAAGCAATTAATTTTCAAAATATGGACTTAATTCATCTGAAAAATATTCAAGGGCATTACGTGCGGGTAAGGGTATTCCACCTCCGTGCGCGCATAGTGATCCCGCCTCAAGTGTAGTCAGTAAATCTGCAAATAGATTTTTGGGTATTCTGTATTTTTCATTTTGCACTTTAGAGAGCATTTCGTGCGCACGAGTTGTTCCCAGTCTACAGGGAAAACATTTTCCGCAGCTTTCGTAAGCCGCAAAATCAAATAAATGTTCGAGGTATTTTATTATTGGAAAGGTTTCTGGAATAGAAATAACGGAAGCATGTCCTAGTAAAAAACCTTTATTTGAAAACGACTCAAAGTCAACCGTTAGCGATTCAATTTTATGGACAGGTACTAATCCACCAAGTGGTCCTCCGATGTGCAAAGCTTTAACTTGTTCCTTAAATCCTTTTCCCATTTCATATATTACTTCGGATAATGGAGTGCCCATTTTAACCTCATAAATTCCAGGGCGATTAAAATAACTGTCCAAACAAATCAGTTTTGTGCCTGATGATTTTTCAGTGCCAATGGAAGCATAGTGATCGCCTCCTTGCGTAACCACTGAATAAAGTGCCGCGAGTGTTTCGACATTATTGACGACTGTAGGTTTGTTGAATAGGCCTTGTTGAGTAGGGTAGGGCGGACGAACGCGGACTTCCGGTCGCTGACCCTCTATAGAATTGATCAGTGCCGTTTCCTCCCCACAGATGTAAGCACCCTGAGCCGCGATGATTTTTAAGTCGAACTGAAAATCTGTACCAGCAATCCCGTCACCTAAGAAATTGTTTTGTCGAATTTCATCGATAGCCGCCTGAACAATAGAAATACTTTCTGGATATTCAGCTCTGATATAGAGAATACCCCAATTTGCATCCGTCACAAAGCCCGCTACCATCATACCGAACAATACAGAATAGACTTGTTTTTCCATGAGGTATCGGTCTGAATAGGCCCCGGGGTCGCCCTCATCAGCATTGCAAATGATGAATTTCGTATCATTATTTGTGTCGCGGCAAGCTGACAGTTTAAATCCAATGGGAAATCCTGCTCCTCCGCGGCCGCGCAGATTAGAAGCTTTTATTTGCTCGAGAACATCTAATGGGTTTTGGTTGAGCACGGCCAGAACGGAATCTTTAAATTGATCGATCGTCACCGCCTCGCCGGTTAAAATCTGCATGTTACCACCAACGTGATAGTCATCTACCCGCGGGCTTCCCTGTTCAACGATAGACGATAAGTTCAGAATCGAATCACCTGAATAATTGGATCCATTAACATGAAAAGCACTGTTTTCGTGACAACGTCCCAGACATGTCATGTGTCCAATTTCATCATCACTGAAGTGTTGTTTGATTCCTAGAAGAACGGCATCTTGTGTACCAGCACATAAGCAGGCGGTTCCGTTGCACACGTAAATCTTCTTACCTTGATTTTCGGGCTTCATGAAGTCGTAGAAGGAGGCCGTACCATAAGTATTAGCTTTTCCAATTAGAAACTCATCTGCTAAAGCTGCCAAGTCTTCTTGGTTGGGTGTCCCGCTTTCTTTAGCAGCATGACCCATTTTTTCAAAGAGATTGTCGACAACTCCTCCTCTTCCGGCTAATTCGCTTAAGTTTTTTGACATTGAATAGTATTTGTTAGAACACGTAAAATGTTGTATAAAACATTGGCCGTCGGCACATCAGCAAAATTTCTTGTTGAAGCGCGCAATCTAAGTTATGCAGAATTTGGAAAATGGTAATGGACATTGTTCAGAATGATTGAACAAGTCTTTGAAGAATGTTTGGCTGCTGAGGCTAGGAATTGTATCTTTGCCGTCCGTTTTAAACATCGCGGAGTGGAGCAGTTGGTAGCTCGTCGGGCTCATAACCCGAAGGTCGCAGGTTCAAGTCCTGCCTCCGCTACAAAAGGGAAGCCCGGTTGAACAACCGGGCTTTTTTAATTTTGCGAATCTCAGTTCCACCGTTAATCTTGCTAGCCGCCATTGTCTTGTATACATTCATGCTCCCCGTATATTTGCGACAATGTCAAAAGCCATAAATCAAATCCGAGCATTTGTCCTTCACCCGAATTTTTTATACCTCGGATTTGCGCTTGTCGTTATTGGTTTGTATTACTCGCGAGCCTTCGTTTCGATATTTGATGTTAGTGTCTTCACGCTTGGAATATTGAACTTAGTCAATAGGTCCTCTTGGAAAGAAGCGATTTGGAATAGGCACACAATTCCATTTATCCTCATTTTTTTACTCTATCTTTTTTCCGCGTTTATGAGCGAGGATAAAACAACTGCACTCCTAAGACTTAAAACTAATAATTATTTTTTGCTTATTCCGCTGGGCATTTCGATGCTTCAGCCAATGACCAAGTCATTTATTCGAAATATATTTTTTGGATTCATTGTGGTTTCTGTATTGAGTGCGGTGTTTGTTTTAATCCAATATATATTGAATTTCTCCACATATTCAGAAGCCTATAAAACAGGTAAAACTATTGCGACGCCATTGCTTCATATTCGATATAGTTTTTTCATATGTATGGCGCTGGTCCTAAGTATAGGGCTGCTTTTTGAGCGCAAGGAATTGCGACCAATTGCACGAAAATCGCTGCCATACTTGAGTGCTTTTCTCTTTGTGTTTTTACATGTATTAGCTGTTCGCACCGGTATTTTGGCATTCTACGTAGCACTTTTTTTCTTCTTTATTTTGAAAGGTCAGGCCTATTTCAAAAGGACTCAAATGGCCGGCCTAGCCCTTGCTCTGTTGGTTTTACTTGTTCTGGCCGTGCGGTTTGTGCCTTCATTGAAGAATAAATGGCAATACATGCGCCATGACATTAAGATGTATATGAATGATACGGGGCATTACTTGTATTCTGATAATTTGCGATTAATTTCCATTTCGAATGGGTTGTATTTAATCGAACAAAACCCAATGCTTGGAGTTGGAATTGGTGATTTGGATATAGAAGTGCAGAAAATTTATAAGAGTTTTTATCCTGACATTCCTCCGGAGTTGCAATTTCCTCCAGTAACACAATTTATCTATTCGACAACTGTATTTGGCTTAGTCGGGGGAATCCTATTTTTTATTTTTATTTTTTATCCACTGACGTACAAGGATCAACGAAAAAACAATTTGGTCATCTTAATTTATGGGGCGACGTTAGGCAGTTTTATTGGAGATTATAGTATCGAACTACAGTTGGGCAAAGTATGTTTTACGACATTTGCTTCTTTGGCGCTGTGGTATTGCACCAGTCATCAAGTAGGAAAAACAGAGTCAAAGACGGCAGCGGCGTAACTATTTCTTGTAGACACAATGCTGATCTACTCCTTTCACGCATCGCATTCTCACTTCCTTTAGTGCAGTTAACATAATGGTATCGTTTGCGCTAATTCTATTTCGAGATTCGGACACATGATGTTGGTGATATTGAATTGCTCCGAATTTAATTCTCCTTTTTACCAGACCATTATGAATAAATCGGATACAAAGTTCAGAGTCTTCACGACCCCAGCCGACGATTTCTTCATTGTATCCATTTGCAATGTGAAAATCTTTTTTCCAAAAACTCATATTACAGCCGCGTACTTGGTCAATCATACGCCCCGGGTTGGTTGTTGGGGCTAAAAATAATTTTGACAATATAGGGAGTCGAATAGCATTGATCCGGTTTTTGATACCTGGACTACACGCGTTAAACGAGACATTCCCATTTTGCTGAGCCTGAGCTGTCGTGTTTGCGTTTAACAGGACACGTGATCCAATTAAAAATTGACTTTCAGCTGCCAAACGAAGGTGGTCTTCGATGAAACTTGGATGCAAAATGACGTCTCCGTCAATTTGAATAATGTAATCTGAATGGCACTGACAAATAGCTTTATTCCGAATGGTACTGAGTCGAAAACCTTCGTCAGCCTGCCAGACATGAAGGAGTGGGACGGAGAATTTGCTTCGCATCGTATCGATCAAATGGCGCGTTTCTGAGGTTGATCCGTCATCTGCAACAATTATTTCGTCTGGCATCACACGCAGCCGACAAATGCTTAAAAGGACAAGCTTCAGCGCAGCCGGCCAATTGTAAGTCGAAATTATTAATGATACAGATGGATATGGTTGCATATCGTTTTATAATGTAAAAGTACCCAGATTTTAAGAGCAAGAGCTATTTGAAATCATTTTGTTTGCAACCTTATCTTTATCGCGCAAAAGCGCAATAATGGGAATAGAAAAACGTACAGTACAAAGATGAAGCGAAAATTTATTATTGGTCTAATGGCGTTGGCCATGATAGCGTTCATTTTGCCGTCAATTCTGCCGCCTCAAATTACTACGTCAAAAAAAGCAAAAGAAGAGCCAGCCTATAAGCGTCCCGAATCAACTCCGACTTCATATGCCAAGGATGATGATGACATATCCTTTAAGCTCGAAGGAAATTTGACTTTCAATTCAGATGAAGAAGAAATTGTAGCGATTCAAATTGAAATCGCTGACAATCCAGAGAGACGTCAACGAGGTCTTATGTATAGAACATCTATGAAAGCGAATAGAGGTATGCTTTTTGTTTTCGAAAATCCTTCACCCCAAAGTTTTTGGATGGAAAATACCTATATCCCCTTGGATATCATTTTTATAGATGTAGAAGGGAAAATACTACAGATCTCTTCAAATGTTCCAGCGACAAAAGATATTTCCGGTGAACCAGCCCGTGTTGCTTGTGCCGGACCCGTAAAGTATGTTTTGGAAGTTAATGGTGGGTTTTCGAATGCTTATGATATACACCCGGGGGATAACATAAAATGGGATCGAAAATAAAAAGGGCATCAGCATCGCTTCTGCCCTTTGAAAACATGAATCCCAATACTTACCTCTTTCCTGTTGATTAATTTATATCAATTGTACGCGACCATGTATTCTCATCGGTGTTAATTTTTGGTAATGCAATACGCAAAACACCATTTTCGTAAGTTGCTGAAATAGCTGCTGTATCAACATCTTTTGGGATATGAAATGATTTCGAAAAAGATGCATTTCGATATTCTCTGCGGATGAAGTTTTCGGAATCGCCCGATTCATCTTTTATGGCTACAGAAACATTTAATTCACTTTGTTCGACGTCCAAATTAAAGTCGGACTTATTCAAACCGGGAGCGGCCAATTCGATGATATAGTCTTTTTCATTTTTCACAATATTGACGCGCGGAGATGTTGTTGCTAACCCTTCTCCTAATATCGTTGAAAGTCCACCCTGAAGTAATTCGTCAAAGACGGAAGCCACGGGTCGTAGTTCATCAAATAGGGGATTTAAATTTATTTTATGCATAATTCTGGTTTATTTAATTTACTGAATAGAAATTGTGCGAGGCTTTGCATTATCGCTCAGCGGTAGTGAAATAGTCAAAACTCCTGCATCAAATGAAGCATGTACTTTGCTCACGTCGATATCCTGAGAAAGTTTGAATGTGCGACTAAATCCGTTGAGGTCAAACCCTTTATTAATGAAGTCAAAATTCGAGTTTTCAGAGGCCGTGTGACTAACTGTCAATTGAAAGCCGTTGACATCGATCGAAATATCTTCTTTAGCCAATCCCGGAATTGCTAGTTGAAGAAGATAGTTATCGGCCTGTTTCACAACATTCACACGAGGTGTATGCTGATAATACTGTCTCATTCCATGTCGCATGTGCCTTTTTGCCGGAGAACAGGTTGATTGTTTCATATTAAATCGTCATTTTGTTTATTAAATAATCTTGCTTTCACATGATCAATTGCGGCTCCAAACGGAAACGACTGTCAATTATTCAACTTCGAGCCCATTGATGCGCC
Organism: Saprospiraceae bacterium; assembly: GCA_028279185.1. GTDB lineage: Bacteria > Bacteroidota > Bacteroidia > Chitinophagales > Saprospiraceae > JANQSS01. The sequence goes on from JANQSS010000004.1 coordinate 103,078, forward strand.
ATAATGACACATTTTGCAACAAAAGTAAGTGACAAAATGACCGAATAATTAATCGATTGAGAATACGAATGATTTTTTATCCTAATTAGAAGTTCAATGTTGACACACTTCAAAACCGTCGAAAAACCTGTAAAAAGGGCATGATCAAAAAAAAATTGATGTAGATCAATTTTTTAACATTTCGGGTGGGTATATTTCGGAGGTTTCAAACACTTATAAGTGAGCAAAGTAATTAATAATGATGCAAGACTGATTCGGGCAATTCGGAATGGCGGGCAAGAGCGATTGAATGCACTTCGATCGATTTTTCAAGATGACGCAAAACGATTGAAAGTAATCCGATACTTAACCTCTAAAGGTTGCACGCGTGAAGATGCTGAAGATCTGTATCAGGATGCTATCATCATATTTGACCGAAAAGTTGTTGTGGGTGATTTCATGGAACTTTCGTCTATTGAAAATTACATTTTCGGAATAGCCAAGTTGAATTGGTTCAACAAATTCAGGTCGTATCAAAAGCGAGAAAGTGAAACCGTAATCGATGAATTTGAGGTGGAGGCTGATGTGTCCTACTATTATGAAAGAAACGAACGTGCTGAAATATTAAAACAAGTTGTCAATCTACTCGGAGAAAAGTGCCGGAAACTGCTCATGTTATTTGCACATGGTTATTCAATTGATGCCATAGCCAAAGAGTTGAACTTTGTCAATAAGACGCGCGCAACTAAAGAAAAGTATAGATGTCTTAATCGGTTGCGTCAGAAAATGCGTCGCAATAGCTCATTAGCAAACTATGTAAAAAGCGAATTGACACCAGAATAAAAAATGAACTTGGACGAAAATACGATCATAGACCTTGTTGAAGGTAAGTTGGATGCGGAAACTAAAATTCGCGTACAGGAGGCATTAAAACACGATCCCGATTTGAATCAAATCTATTTGGAGCAGAAATTGATCCACGAGGCACTTGAATTCAATCGCGATCAGGAGCTGAAGGCATTGTTTGCAGACACAAGGTTGGAACAACATACTTCATCAACACAATTAATCGAGCGGCCCAGACGATTCAGAATGCCGACAGTATTTGCCTGGGCGGCTGCATTGGCTATACTCTTGGTGGCTACATTCTTAATTACCAGGGGCCCCAGCCAGGCCGAACTTTTCGCCTCCTATTATTCAGAACCATTCCTAGATATTAACCGTAGCAGTCAAAACGAAATATTAAGCGAAAATTTTTCCGCTGCATTGGCTCTTTACGCAGAGGAGGCATATGAAGCGGCTGGTAAGGCTTTTTCTAACGTATCAAAAGACGATATTCGGTACGAAGAAAGCCAATTGCTATCTATTGATTGCCTTATCAAAGATGATCGCTATTCCGAGGCATTGATAAAAGTCAAGGAGCGCTTGCATGCAAATGATTTATCTCCGTCAGGGATTCAATCGCTCGAATGGAATGGACTTTTACTGGCAATTATGACGGGTGATGAAAAACAAGAAGACACCTTTGCAGCTCAAATTGACTCAAATCCGAACCACCTGTATCATTTCCGAATGTCTGAACTCAAAAAAGAGAAGTAAAAGACCATCCGGAATACAATTTCCATCACATTCTTAATGTTTTCTTAATGGCAGTTTCAGTGGTGTAAAATAACGTATATTCGCATGTCTTTTTAGACGACAACGTTCGCTGCGTAACACCCTGATTCCTTAAGGTTTATACAGGTCTTGATTTAAGAAAACAATTACATGGCTAAAAAGCAATATACGTACGACGTCTCTACTGATACATTTATGGAAATAACACCAAGCCCAAAACGTCGAATAGCAAAGGCCATTGCCTATATGATCTCCGTCTTTGTGACGGCATTTTTATTTTACTTCGTGTTTAGTTTTTACTTACCTTCTCCAAGAGAAGCCTCACTGATGGAGAAAATGGACCATCTGAAATCGGAATATGATATCATGAACGCTGAAGTGAATGATATGATAGCCGTGTTAGACAATATTAAGGATCGCGATTCGGAAGTCTATGAGTTATTGTTAGGTGCTCAGCCAATCGATAAACATATCTGGCATGGAGGTATCGGGGGGCACGATATTGAGGGTGAGGTAATCACTGACGATGTCAGTTTAACGGCATTGACGAATTCCATTGAGGAAATGGAGCGTAAGCTTGTTTTACACTCTAAATACCTGGACGAAGTGGAACAGAGCGCAAAGGAAGATGACCTTCGAAAACAAAACATTCCATCCATACGTCCGGTACAAATGTCTAAGTCCGATACATATGTGCACATGTTGTCGGGGTTTGGCATGCGTAAGCACCCTGTACACAAGGTAAATCGAATGCACAAAGGAATTGATTTTCCAGCTCGACGCGGAACACCTGTGATAGCCACAGGAAATGGAACTGTTGTTTCCGTGAAAAGAAGGCGCACGGGTTATGGCAGGTCGATATTGATCGATCACGGATTCGGATATACATCGTTGTATGCGCACCTTGACAAGATCGAGGTTAAGAAGGGGCAAAAAATAAAGCGAGGCGAGCAAATTGGTACAATTGGGCGAACAGGTACCGCTACAGCACCACATGTACATTATGAAGTCAGGCGAAATGGTCAGGCAATAAATCCAATTCAGTATTGTATGGATGGACTGTCCCCGGAAGAATACAATACATTATTAGAAGCTGCTTGTCAGCACAACCATTCTTTTGACTAACTAACTGATTCGTATCTGGCGAAATACTTTTCATCTGAAAAAGAAGGTAGTCATTGCCATCTGCGTTGATGGATGTATAAATTGTTCATTTCGCTCAAGCCATTCACTTGGAAGTCAGTATCTTGGCTCCGGACATCAGAATTACTCATGGTTGACGTATCGATTTTAACAAAACTGTATTATTCCATTGGTGAAGTAGCTGAGCTGTTTGACGTATCACCCAGTCTCATACGGTATTGGGAATCAGAATTCACGTATCTAAAGCCCCAAAAAAACAGTAAGGGCGATCGGCGGTTTACAAAACAAAACATCGACCAGCTCAACACAATCTATCACCTCGTAAAGGAAAAAGGATATACCCTTGATGGTGCGAAAAGGGAAATAAAGGAAAAGCGCAAAGCCATCAAACGCCAACAGGAGCTCATCGCCAGACTTAATAAATTAAAGAAAAATCTCAACGATCTGAAGTCCTCCTTGGATTAAAGGGTGCTTAAGATGCCAGCCAAATGGCTGTATCACACAATTTTGCGTCTCGTTCTTCATTTGTAGCAATGCATGCCAGTTTCGATTTCTTAACTTGATCAAATGTATTAGCGAACCACTGATAATTATTCTCATCCAGATTTGTACCTGGTTCATCTAATAATAATAAAATGTCGTTGTTGTACATCGCCAAAGCAAGTTTGATTTTTTGTCGCTGACCAGATGATAATACATGAATTGATTTATCCGCGTGTTCATCCATATTTATTTCGCCCAGCAACTCGTCCGTCGATAATGTCATCGATTTAAATTTTCCATGAAAACTGATAGCTTCTCGCACGGTGTGGTGATCGGGAATATTCATGTAAGGGGCGGAGAAAGATAATATTTTTGGGACGCTATGTACTGAAATTGGCTGCGAATCAAATTGGTAAAGTCGCTTTCCTGTGGATGGGGATTCCATAGAACTCAGGATACGCAATAAAGTGGACTTACCAGATCCATTGAACCCGCGAATAGCATATGATTTTCCTTGAAGGAATGAAACGGATAGGTCTTCAAATATCCATTGGTATCCGTATCGTTTTGAAATACCTTGGAGCGTTATTGAAAAAATAGACGTGGACAAAATATTTGATTAATCAACAACCCGTCGGACAATCTGTGCGATTAATTCGCCTTCAGAAGCAATCCGATTTCCAACATAAGCTGTACCGTACATATGACAAATCCCACGACGAATGGGTGACAACAATTCCATTTTTAATATTAATGTGTCTCCAGGAACTACTTTCCATTTAAATTTCGCATGTTCAATTTTGAGAAAATATGTATCCCAGTTTTCGGGGTCGGGCACTGTGCTTAGTGCCAATATACCTCCTGTCTGCGCCAACGCTTCGATTTGAAGAACACCCGGAAAGACGGGATTGCCAGGAAAATGTCCTTGAAAAAAGAATTCATTTAGTGTAACGTTTTTTACTCCGACAACGTGACTTTCAGAAAGCTCTATGACCTTATCGACTAATAAAAATGGAAATCGATGAGGAAGCATGGCCATAATGCCATTCGTATCCTTCAGTGCGGGTGCGTCCGGATCATATTTTGGTTTACCACGAAGCCGCTGTTGTTCTTTTAAAATTTTCTTCAGTTTCGAAGCGAATCGAACATTTGATGTATGACCAGGTTTTGTTGCGACGATACGTCCTTTAATTGGACGACCGACTAATGCAAGATCTCCCACAACATCCAATAATTTATGTCGAGCTGGTTCATTTTTAAATCGTAGGTCCGTGGTATTTAAAACACCTTCTTCGACAATGTCAATGTTTGGTTTGTCCAGTTTATTGGCAAGCTTTTTTAATTCATCATGTTCCATTACGCGATCGACAATGACAACGGCATTATCCAAATCACCTCCTTTAATTAAATTTTGATCGAGTAACATTTCCAATTCATGTAAGAACACAAATGTCCGACTTGGGGCTATTTTACTTTCATAATCCTTAAGTGAATAAAGGTGAGCATATTGCTGTCCGAGTACCGGTGAATTAAAGTCGATCATAACTGTCGCTTCGAAATGATCAGCAGGTAATGCCAGATATTCGGAACCTGTTTCCTCATCTTTGAATTCCACTGGCTCTTCAATGACTAAATATTCGCGTTCTGCATCTTGTTCGACGAGTCCTACTTCTTGAATCTTTTGTGCAAACAATTGAGCACTTCCATCCATAATTGGCATTTCAGGGCCATCTACCTCAAGAATAGCGTTGTCGACTTCCATTCCACGAAGAGCAGATAGTACGTGTTCAATTGTGCTTATGGACACATCCCCTTGCTCAATTTTAGTTCCACGATTTGTTGACACCACTTTATTCACATCAGCGAGGACGATGGGTTTGTTTTCTTTGTCTACTCGCACAAAACGATAGCCCGTATTTATATCTGCAGGCTTTATACTGAGATTGACTTCTTTTCCTGTATGCAGGCCAACACCTGCTATAGCAATTGATTTATGAAGTGTGGTTTGGTTCATTAAATGAAATTTTTCTGGCAGAACTGCTCGAAGGCAATAATGGCAATACTTAATCTTTGACCTTTTCTTCCAGTTGCGAGATTCGATCCAAAAGTTGAGTCAAGATATTGTCCATATCAGGCAAGCGTTTAAAGTGAGCGTAAGCCTTCAAGTACGATTTGTATTCAATCGCCGGGTAGCCGAATAGTTTTGAGTTTTCTTTGGTTATTTTTTTCGATAGACCACTTTTTGCCTGTATCATCGTTCCATCCGCAATTGAAATATGTCCGGCAATTCCAACCTGACCGCCAATAATGCAATTTTTACCAATTTTTGTACTTCCTGCAATACCCGTTTGTGCTGCTATAGCCGTTGATGCTCCGACCACAACGTTATGCGCTATATGAACAAGATTGTCTATGATGACGCCATCTTCAATTATGGTTTCGCCCATTACGGCTCGATCAATTACCGAACTTGCACCAATCTCTACTTTGTTCCCAATTCTGGCAATACCGACTTGAGGGATCTTTTCATAACCATGCTCTCCTTTACTATACCCGAACCCATCGCTTCCCACGACGGCATTGGGATAAAAAACACAGTCGTCACCGATTATTGTGTCATGCATGATGCGAACACCGGGGTGAAATTTGCAGCGTGCACCGATTTTCACATTATGACCTATGAAAACTTGTCCTTTGAGTTCGCATCCTGCACCTATGATCGCACTATGTCCAACCATGCACATTGGGCCAATGACAACATCGTCCGCAACTTGAGCACTCGGATGAATGTTTTCCGAAACAGGTCCATCTGTGACCTGATGGCCATTTTGACCCTGCGATTCATACCATTTTAACAATTGTCCTACGGATGCATATACATTGTCAACGCGAATTAGGGCTGCTTCAACCGGTTGGGTAGGATTAAAATTTTTGTCGACAAGAACGGCGCTGGCCATGGTTTTATACACATAATGTTCATACCTGGGATTGGCTAAAAAGGTCAACATACCTGGCTGGCCCTCCTCAATTTTGGAAGGACCAGAAATGGAAATCGACGGGTCTCCTTCCACCTCAGCATTCAACATTTTAGCAATTTCGCCAACGGTAATATTCATGAACAGGCTATCTTGTTTCGATTTTGAACAATCGTGCAAAGGTAATGTATTCTATGGGATATACCCATTAAAAATACAAAACACATGTAATTATTGTTATATGTGAAAATAATTGATTTTCAAATTTTAACATCATAGATTAAGCTTAATGTTATTTTTATTATTCGATACTTCATCAAACGGCAAGCCCGCTGACTACAAAGCATCTGTAAGAGACACCGCAAACTGGCCCCGTATGACTCATCTCGCCTGGAATTTAATGAACGATAAAGGGCAAATTATCAAGTCGGCGAATGATTTGATCAAACCAAAGGGATACGAGCTTAATGAGGGGATGGCCGAGCGACACCGGTTAACAAAAAGTGCTATTACCAAAGAAGGTAAGGACTTAAAAGTCTGTGTGGAGGCATTTATGCAGATTGTTCCAGAAGCGGACATGGTTTTTGCACATAACCTAGCTCTTAACCAAGGTATAGTGGGTGCTGAGTCCGATAGGAGTGGTGTCATTGACAGGTTATCATCAGCAGATGCATATTGCCTCATGCAGGAAACCACTTATTACTGTGCATTGCCAGGAAGACGAGGTAAGTACAAATGGCCTTCATTACCCGAGTTGCATCAGCGGATCTTCGGAAAGTCTTATCAGAATGCGGGTCATGCTGAAGCGGATTTGAATGCTTTAGGCAGGTGCTTTATCGTCTTGTATAAAACGAAAGTTCTCGAGGATATTTTTGATGACTGATGGAGTTTTTTAACCGGTATTTGTCCCTGGAGCATATGTCAGCAAAAATTGGCAGGAAAGCAGGCATTGAATACGACTGGTGGGCCGACAAGACTTATTTAGCCGTTGGGTTTATTAAATCCCTTCAACCGTATAATTCCAGATAGGAAAGCTCAATTTTTCAGATCGACACGCATTTGTTGATGGAATGCATTGTCGTAATTAATTCGTACTCTGTATGTTGTCAAATGAATTGAATGACATGGGTACTGCAAAAAACAGCTGAATTTTAGTATCTTTGCGGTCCTTTTTCAATAACCAAAAGTGAATTGACATATGGCGAAGACGAGGGTCTTATTTGTAACGCAAGAGATGAAGCCATACACCACACTCAGCGAGATTTCAGATATAGTCCGGCGACTGCCCCAATACGCACAGGACAAAGGCATGGAAATTCGCATTCTAATGCCAAGGTATGGGACAATTAACGAGAGACGACATCGTTTACATGAGGTTGTTAGACTTTCAGGCATGAATATTATCGTCGACGACGAAGACTTTCCATTAATAATTAAAGTTGCCTCGCTACCTGGAGCACGTATGCAGGTTTACTTCCTCGACAATGAGGAATTTTTCAAACGTAAATACATTTTTACGGACAATAAAGGCAAGCCTTTTAAAGACAATGCGGATAGAATGGTATTTTTCTGTAAAGGTGTTGTCGAAACAGTTAAAAAATTTGGTTGGCCACCAGACGTAATTCACTGTCACGGGTGGATGACTAGTCTCATACCATTATACCTCAAACAGGCTTATGCAAATGAGCCTTTGTTCAAAAACTCTAAGATTATCTATTCCGTGTATAACAATTCGATGGATGACACACTTGGAGCGCACTTTTTAGAGAAAGCCCAAATCAATAATCTGTCGGAGTCTGACCTGGAGGCATTTACAAATGGATCAGGGTTGACACTTAATGCAGGAGGCATCGTACATGCGGACGCAGTCGTTCAGGGAAGTGAGGATATAGAAGACCTCGATAAGATAGTTGAGAACAAACCACTACTAGGCTATCAGACAGAAGAAGAATTGTTACCTGCTTACATCGATTTTTACAAAGCACTGGCTGAGGTCGAAGAGTAAGATTTTCGGACTGCAGTATTCAACGCTCGTACATGACAAAAAAAGCTGAGTTATTTTATTCATGTTGCGTGATTGCGCTCATCGCACTGGTTATAGGAGCATGCAATGACCCGACCACTATTGGCGCTGGAATTGTGGACAATGACGCTTTGCCCATAAAGGTAGCTGAATATGAAGCCTCATTTACACAAGTTCCGGAAGAACCCGTATTGACATATGCTGATGGATCATTAAATCTTATAAACCAGGCACAATGCGGGGCACTCCATGATGCCACTTTTGGCATTACACGTGCTGGTTTTTATATGCAATTCATTCCAGCGGAAATAGATTTCCGGCCTGGTGATGAGGCAGTGATCGACAGCGTAAAACTCGTACTTTACTTGGACCAAGCATCATCATATGGCCCAGTGGAGGAAGTTTCCATAGCCATTGGTCGAATCACAGAATTCATTGATGGAACTCAAGAATACTTTTCCGATGCCACTTTTGCTGTTGGCCAGATTTTATTATCAGAGCATGCATTCACCCCTGATTACGAACGTGTTGATTCTATTAATGAGCAAGGACCAACAGCTAGTATTCCATTACCTGTTTCGATAGCTGAAGAGGTTTTTCAATACGATACAACCACAGTGGATTCTGCCCTATTATTCGCAGAAAAATTTGGTGGATTTTACATTTTTCCGGTTGGTGAGTACAATCATTTAATGGGGATTAGGCCTTACATTTCAGTTGCACAGACATCTTCATCCGCTATACGCATACACTATCGAACAAATGAAATGGATACGGTGCCTAAAATATTCAGAGCTGCCGCCTTCATAGGAGACCGCAGGACACCTGTTGTACAACGATATCAGTACGATTACACGGATACCAAGGTTCAAGATGCACTGGATCAAGTGTCTTCAGATTTGTTTTATATTCAAGGAAATGGCGGTGTCAGCGTAGATATGAAATTCGACAATGTCAGCGCGCTTGGTGATGTACTGGTGAATAAAGCTGAGTTGTCCATTCCACTGTCTAATGATAATGTGGATTACGCGAACTTTAACGAAATGCGCACATTACTGATGACACGCAAGGCCTTAAATGGAAGTCAGGTTTTCGTTGACGAATTTTTGGAGTCTGGTGCTTTTGGATTCACACCAATTGGTCGTTTGGACACGATTGAGAATCAACCTTATTACGTCTTTAATATCCCAATCGTAACACAACAATTGGTTGATGGGACTGTTTTTGATGACGCTATTCGCCTTCAGGGAACATTTGTTCCAACCAATGAGGCACGAAGAAATAACTTTGGACCGTTAAATATGTCAGAATCTAGCGCAAGAAGTGCTATTTTTGGTCAACAGATCCCTTCAGGAGCGATTCGCTTGAAGATTAGTTACACTGAAAATCAATAGTCAAATAACATGTGTGGAATTGTAGCCTACATTGGCGAACGAGAAGCCTTTCCAATATTAATTGAAGGCCTTCGTCGACTAGAGTATCGAGGATATGATAGCGCTGGAATAGCCGTTCTTAATGGCGGGGTTCAAGTCTATAAGAAGAAAGGGAAGGTTCAGGATTTAGTGGATCATATTGGGGACCTTAAGCTTGATGCTACTTCTGGAATTGGCCATACGAGATGGGCAACTCATGGTAAGCCAGATGATAAAAACGCACATCCCCATACGTCCGGAAACGAACGGCTTGCGCTTGTGCACAATGGTATAATTGAAAATTACGCCACATTAAAAGAAGCGTTGACCAAATTGGGCCATCGATTCAATACTGACACCGATACGGAAGTGCTCGTGCACTTAATTGAAGAATATCAGAGTCGGGACAGTATTGCCCTGGAGGATGCGGTTCATCTGGCTATGAATAAAGTGGTGGGTGCTTACGCCATGGTCGTTATTGATCAGGATGACCCGGACAAAATAGTTGCAGCTCGAAAATCTAGTCCTTTATTGCTCGGAATAGGTGACGATGAATTTTTTATAGCTTCGGATGCATCACCCATCATTAGCCATACAAATAAAGTGGTCTATCTGAAAGATGAGGAGCTAGCTGTCGTCAATAGAGATGGCTCCTTTAGCATAAAGAATATCCAGAACATACCCCAAAATCCAGAAATAAAAGAATTAGATCTGAAAATTGAAGAACTGGAGAAAGGCGGTTATGAACACTTTATGTTGAAGGAAGTTAACCAGCAGGCCAAAACAGTAAAGGACGCCATGAGGGGCCGATTAAATCCAATTGATGGATGGGTAGGTCTTGGTGGTATGGGCGAATATACAGAACGATTTGTTCAAGCTGATCGTCTCATTATTGCTGCCTGTGGAACGTCATGGCATTCCGGATTGATTGGAGAATACCTCATTGAAGATTTGGCACAACTCTCAGTGGAAGTTGAATATGCTTCTGAGTTCCGGTATCGAAATCCGGTTATTCATCAGAATGAAATCGTAATTGGAATTTCACAATCAGGTGAAACGGCAGACACGCTGGCCGCGTTGAAATATGCTCGGGACAAGGGTGCACTCCTCTATGGTGTTGTAAATGTCGTTGGTTCATCCATCGCTCGACTTACCGATGCTGGATCATATATTCATGCCGGACCTGAAATTGGAGTTGCTTCAACTAAGGCATTTACGGGACAAGTCACACTTTTAGCTTTACTCGCACTCACACTAGCAGAAAAGCGAGGCACAATTTCAAAAAGCGATTTGCATCGACTTATGACCGAACTCCACGATATTCCAAGAAAAATTGATGTCGTTTTGCAGCAAGATGACGCGATACGTTATATCGCGGAGGAAATAAAAGATTCGAATCACGCTTTGTATTTAGGACGGGGATATAATTTTCCGGTTGCGTTAGAAGGAGCTCTTAAGATGAAAGAGATTTCATACATACACGCAGAGGGATATCCCGCGGCGGAAATGAAGCATGGTCCGATTGCCTTAATTGACGAAAATATGCCTGTAGTTGTTATTGCCACAAATGAAAGTGCATATGAAAAAATTGTCAGCAACGTGCAAGAAGTCAAAGCACGAAAAGGCCGTGTAATTGCCATTGTGCAGGAAGGTGAACGCGCCATCCGTGAAATGGCGGATTACAGCATTGAAATTCCTAAAACAGCAGAACCATTTACACCTTTATTGTCCGTAATACCATTACAATTATTATCATACCATGCAGCCGTATTACGTGGTTGCAACGTGGATCAGCCAAGAAATTTGGCGAAGTCTGTCACGGTGGAATAAATTAAATAAAAATATGACAAATCAAATGCGTGGATTGCGCTATAATTCAGAAGAAGATACATTAAAAATACCGGAATATGGACGTCATATTCAAAATTTAATTGACCATGCTGTAACAATCGAAGACCCCAAAAAGCGTGAAGCAGCGGCATATCAGATCATTCGATTAATGGCCCAGGTAAGTAATCAGGGAAAGCCCACGCCGGATATCGAATTAAAATTGTGGCGACATTTATTTATTATTTCCGATTATAAAATTGATGTCGTACCTGAAGGAATAGAATTACCTAAGGAAGAAAATAAAAACCTTCGCCCCGGTAGAATTAATTATCCTCGAAACACAAAGAAATTTCGTCACTATGGTGCTTATATCCAAGAATTAATTGATAAAGCGCTTTTGGAAAATGATCCCGAAAAACGACGTGGTTTTTTCTCAAGTATTGCTTCCTATATGAAAACGGCCTATAAAGTTTGGAATCGAGACCCCCATATTGGAGACGAATTAATTGTCAATGATTTAAAAGCACTCATTGCAGGTCGAGGTGAGCTACCTGAAGAATTACGAATCGTTTCACCACATATTAAAATTCAAACACGCCCATCTTCATCAAGCAATAAACGTCGGGGAAAAAATAACAACCGAAACAAAAAGAACAATAATTCCAATAGAAGGCGAAACAAACGATGATCGCCTAGTCGAAGTTTTTTTGCTCGTACGCTTTTGACAAAGCGTGTGTTAACACCCTTCCTCTCACCCAGATGATATCCTTACGAGGATTTGTTTGACCCTTTGTAGGGTCTTAACTGATAGTTGTTGGCAGTATTCTGTGTGCAGAATACAAAAACATATTGGTTAATTATGTAATTTGTAATTTTAAGATTTTCAAAATAAAGAGATGGCGGTTAACGATTATTTCATCATTGAGGGCGGACATAAGTTGTCCGGATCCATAAAGCCTCAAGGTGCAAAAAATGAAGTATTGCAATTAATTTGCGCAACATTGATGACCGAGGAGGAGGTGGTTATTCGAAATGTCCCGGACATCGTAGATGTTAGAAAGTTGATACGGCTTGTAACCGGGCTTGGAGTACAGGTTGAGCGGATTGACGAAAGCACGTATGTATTTCAAGCGCGTGATATTGATTTTAATTTTACAGCAACCACAGAATACCAGGAAGAGGCTCGTAAAATTAGGGGTTCTGTCATGCTTTTAGCACCGCTCATGCATCGATTCGGAAGAGCCTATATTCCAAATCCAGGAGGTGACAAAATTGGCAGACGGCGATTAGATACGCATTTCAACGCATTTATTAAACTTGGGGCAGAAGTACGATACAATGCAGAGAGTAAGAGTTATTATCTCGACGCTAAATCTCTTCGCGGTGCAGATATCTTAATGGATGAAATAAGCGTCACTGGAACAGCCAACATTGTCATGGCGGCCGTCATGACCAATGGAAAAACCACCATTTATAACGCTGCCTGTGAACCCTACTTACAGCAACTATGCTCGATGCTTTCAAATATGGGAGCAGATATTCAGGGAATCGGATCGAATCTTCTTACGATTAGAGGTGTGGGTCATTTGGGGGGTACATCTATAACGGTCATGCCTGATATGATCGAGGTTGGCAGTTTTATCGGATTAGCGGCTATGACACAATCAGATTTGACCATTACGGATGTCGATTATAAAGAGTTGGGTGTGATTCCAGGTGTCTTTAATTCACTCGGAATTTCGATGGAACTCAACGATAATTCCATCCGAATTCCTCCGCAAGAAGTCTATGAGATATCGACATTCATGGATGGATCAATAATGACTATTTATGACAGTCCTTGGCCGGGTTTCACACCGGACCTCATGAGTATAGCTTTAGTTGTTGCTACTCAAGCCAGAGGAAGTGTACTAATCCATCAAAAGATGTTTGAAAGTCGATTGTTTTTTGTTGACAAACTGATCGATATGGGGGCTCAGATCATTCTGTGCGACCCGCATCGTGCGACGGTAATTGGCCTGGGGCGAAGTCAATCGCTACGCGGTATCGAGATGAGTTCACCGGATATCCGGGCTGGGGTATCCTTATTAATAGCTGCTATGTCGGCAGAGGGTCGCAGCACTATTCACAACATCAATCAAATTGACCGTGGATATCAACACATAGATGAACGACTAAATGCAATTGGGGCTAAAATTGAAAGGTTCAGCCCTATGTAGTCGCAGCCGTCTATTTTTTTCGTTCTATGACGTACTCAACCATATTTACCACTTGGTCGTAAACGTCACTCGATGCAAAATGGGAAAGATGCTGAAGTGCCTCGTTTTTATAGTACATCATCTTTTCACGGGTGTAGTCCATACCGTCGCCAGACCTTACCCTGTTAATTATTTCCTTCATGCGCTTGCTGTTGTCATGGTGTTTTCGAATGGTTTTTAGGTATTTTTTTCGCTCGCTAAAACCCATGGCTGCTAACGTGTGTATGAGCGGCAACGTCATTTTCTTCTCTTTAATATCGTTGCCAACGGGTTTTCCAACATGATTTTCGCCATAATCAAATAAGTCATCTTTCATTTGGAATGCAATGCCAATTTTTTGCCCAAAAGCCGCTATTTCATCGATTAGCGATTCGTCCCCTGTGGCAGATACAGCTCCAGCTTCGCAAGATGCTGAAATGAGTGAAGCCGTTTTTTTACGGATAATTTCAAAGTAGGTCGACTCATCTATGTCCAGGGATCGTGATTTTTCCATTTGAAGGAGCTCACCTTCACTCATATCCCGTACCGCCTTCGACATAACGTCAAGCAGCCTATATTCTTTGTTCTCAAGTGAAATGAGCAACCCTTTAGACAATAAATAATCTCCAACCAGAACAGCGGCTTTATTTTTCCATAGGGCGTTAATTGAGAAAAAACCACGACGAGTCATTGCGTCATCCACAACGTCGTCATGGACCAATGTGGCGGTATGTAAAAGTTCGACCATTGATGCCGCTATGTACGTCTTTTCTGAAATGCCTCCGCACAATTTTGCACAATAGAGTACGAACATGGGCCGCAGCTGTTTACCTTTTCGTTTGACGATGTAATACGTAATCCTATCGAGCAACGGGACACGACTCTTCATGGTATCTCGAAAATAGGTTTCGAACTGCTCAAGTTGAGGTTTTATTGGCGCCTTTAATCGGCTCAGTTTAGTCATACGCTGTACTTCCTATATATAATCGAGACTTTTCTATGTATGTCCATGAATAAAACAGAGAAGAAGACAACTGGTTTTTCAAATTGTCCTACTTTTGATTCTGCTAATGTAGCTTACGTCGTGTTAAAATTATTCAGAAAAAATCAATTCATGCGCAGCCTGCTCCTATTGCCGGTTGCGCTGCTGTTAAATCTGAATGTATTGCTAAACCCGTCAATCGAATTTCCTGTCTATAATGATCTGATCGATCCCTATTTACAAGATTTTTATTTAAATATGCCGATTACGCACTGGCTGGTCCTTTCACTGCTTTTTTTTACTAAAGCTGTATTACTCAATCGTCTTGTAATCATCAATCGACTTTCAAACACGATTACGTTGTATCCGGGCTTGTTTTTGATTGTGTTGATGTCTGCGTTTCCAATATTTGAGTTTGTATCCTCAGTATCGGTTGCCTTGTTAGCATTTATTTTGTTGTTGTCTAATTTAATGTATATCAATGCTCGGACCAGTGTTGTAAACAAAATATTCAATGTTGGACTTTATTTGGGTCTTATGATGATACTAGTCTTGCCCAATTTGTTGTTTTTTTTTATGATTATCATTTCAATAAGTTGGCTCACTTCGTTAAAACAACGGACTATATTTAATTTATTGAATGGAGTTTTACTCCCCTTTTTATTTGCGTCTTTGTACGCTCTTCTTTGGGATCTACCATTTGGCGATGTAACAACCAACTATAGTGATCAATTTGGTATAGGAAATATATCCATTCCAGAGAGCTTGGAATCCTGGCTGATCGTTGTACTGACATCGCTGTATTTATTAATCGTTCTGATTACGTACAACACTGTCGTTTCTAAAAAGAGTATTCAAAGTGTTCGCAAGATAAATGTGATCACAGTTTCTATTGTTTTTATTTTATTGATTCATGTGATCAGTGGCCTTCCTTCTAAACACAACTTAATTCTTCTAACGCCTGTCTTTGCCTATTACACAGCGGAAGGGGTCCTTAAATTTAAACGAGAGAGTAATGCAGAGCTCATTTTAATATTACTCGTTATTCTTGGAATTATTTTACCTTTTGTAGCGTGATCGAAAACTGGTTTTTGTATTTTGATCTTCCTTTTTGCCAACTTCTTACATTAGTTGGATGGACTATCTAACGATTTTGTGTAAATCGTTTGACTAGGAAAAGCAAATTCCAGCCCATTTGATTTAGCAAGCTGCATCATTTCGTATATTATTTCCTCCTTAATTTTCAGCTCGTCTGAATAACCCGGTACTTCAAGGTATGCGCGAAACATGATATTAATGGAAGATTCAGCCATCTCCTTTACATGCACATAATAGTTTTGATTTGCCAGCATTTCATGATTGAGAATCAGGTTTTTTAAATCGTTTACATACGCGCGCAATTGTTCTGGCTGAGCGTCATAGGTGACACCAATCTTTGTGTCAAAAATTCGAAGACTGCGAACACCAAGATTTTGAATATTCATATTGGCAAGTGTTCCGTTTGGAACAGATATAATCGATGTGTCAATACTCTTAATACGAGTGGTGCGAAACCCAACTTCCTCGACTTGCCCTTCAAAACCAGAACCGATTATATAATCGCCAATTTGGAATGGTTTGTCAGCAAAAATCATAATCGAACCGATGAAATTTTTTACCGCATCTTGAGCAGCCAATGCAATAGCCAACCCACCGATCGAAACCCCAGCTATCAGGGCTGTAACATTTACCTCGAGTACATGAAGAACTTGAAGAATGGCTCCGGCTACGATTACAAGATGTACAATCTTCTTTAATAAAGGCAAAAGTTGATCATCCATTTTGCTCGAGGTCGTGGTGACGAGGGCATTTAGATGATAGATGAAGAAGTTTGCAACGCGGATAAGTACGAGCGCGATACAGGCTATTTGAATAATTGTTATGGCTTTGGTCAGAAATGCTCCAAGTTTAATCGGCAGCAAGAGCATGGGGACGAGGTACAAGATAATTTGAAGTATGAGCAGCAAACTGATCGCTGAGGTTAAGCGATCCACTAACTTAAGCTGTTCACCGTCATCCTTTAGTATCCATCGTTTTAAAGCCCGACGTACAAATGGTCTTAACAAGCGTTGGGTAAACCAATATAAGATGAAGCTACATAAGGCTATCAGCAAAAATCCAAGGTACTGCCAGATGGCCAGATTGAGAAAGGTACGTTGCCCAAAACTAGAAAAGAGATTCATTAAAAATGTAGAACCAAATGGAAAAACTTTTTTATGTATGGTGGGAATGAGTTGCAGCGTTTGTGGCGCGAAAAACCAATTTTCATCCTTCCTCACCAAATACACTTCTGGCAATAACTCCGGAAAGAGGACATAAGTGGCTTTATTCGAAGACGAGTCAACATAGTCACCCCTTTTCGGCAATACCTCAAGATTCACGAATAAGCCTTCGCCATCAAGTATTTGTTTTAGTTGTATGGCGCGCTCGATGCACTCTGCACTATCCGCGCATGCTGCATAGTTCAAGGATACTGCCGATAGAGCCGGTTCATATGAATCTGGTTGCAAATAATGCAGATGGTTGAATACAGCATGGTAGGGACTCGACACATTTGCATGCCCAGTCTGACTATAGGAGATAATGGACCAGCACGCTGTGATGCAAACGGTAAAAATGAGTTTCAGCTTCATATGACGAGTGAATTGGCTTTTTACTATAAAAATGCAAACCGAACATGTCGACAAGGCATTTTAAATTACAATATTAATAGAATCATAACAGATTAGCATTCAGAAATTTACTTCTTTGCATATTCAAACATGGACTGGTCTAGCACGATACAAGGGTTTAAAAACTATCTTATATTGGAAAAAGGAGTTTCAAAACACACGCTGGAAGGGTATTTGGAGGACGTGTCTAAGCTACATCTTTTTGCTTCTGAATCATTCTCAATTGGACCAACAGCTGTAGAAAAAGATCATCTTTCTTCATTTGTCCAGTTAATCTATGATCTTGGGCTGAGTGCAAGAACACAGGCGCGCATAATGTCAGGAGTGAAATCTTTTTTTAATTATCTCATCCTCGAGGGGCTCATGACTCAAAATCCGGCTAAAATGTTAACCGGACCGCGATTGACACGCAAGATACCTGAAGTGCTTTCAATTGAGGAAATGACGTCGTTCTTGGCTGCAATTGATTTGAGCCACCCCCAGGGAACGCGGAACAGGGCAATTTTCGAAGTGCTTTATGCATGTGGTTTGCGGGTTAGCGAATTGGTTAATTTGCAGCTGTCAAATTTGTATTTTGATGTAGGCGTCATCAAAGTTCTTGGCAAAAACAATAAAGAGCGTTTAGTGCCAATCGGTAGTACAGCCATAAAACATGTGCGACAATATCTAGAAAATGAACGTATTCCTCATGGAAATCCTAAAAAGGAGAGCGAGGACATTGTTTTTTTAAATAGACGTGGTAGTCGATTGACACGAAATATGATATTCATTCTTTGCCAACAATTTGCGGAAAAGGCAGGTTTATTGAAGAAAGTGAGCCCGCACACATTTAGACATTCATTTGCCACCCATTTGGTCGAAGGCGGTGCGGATTTACGTGCCGTTCAGGATATGTTGGGACATGTTTCTATTACAACAACAGAAATATATACACATATGGATGCGCAGTTTTTGCGAGAAACAATTGATCTTTATCACCCAAGAAGCCATGCTTCGCACAATAAAAATTAAGTTACTCATTTGAGCCGGAAAACGAATATCGAAATCAATCGATTGTTTAATTTGATAGGACTGTGTATGTGTCTCATCTTACTTAATCAGTGCGCTAACAAATTGTCAATTGAAGGGGGTGCCAAGGATGAAAAAGCACCAGAGCTTGATGTTGAAAAGTCAGATAAAAATTTTCAAACAAATTTTGATTCCCGTGAATTTGCTTTGTATTTTGATGAGTTCGTGGAATTGGATAACCCAGGTGAACAAATAATTATTTCCCCGCCATTAAGATATTCGTTGACGCCGATTGCACGTGGTAAAAAAATAATTTTCAAATTTCATCCGGAAGAAGAATTAAGTCCGAACACGACATATTCGGTACAATTTGGTGAATCAATAAAAGATATAACAGAAAAAAACCCTATTCAGAATTTGCGCTACGTATTGGCAACAGGTGACAAGATTGATTCGATGCAAGTACGTGTATTTGTTCGAAACCTGACAGATGGTGCTCCCGTAGAAGGAGCCTTTGTCATGTTGTATGAAACGCTTAGTGATACTGTTATCCGGACTGGAAAACCAGTTTATTTTTCGAAAAGTGACAGCTCAGGCTTAGCGATAGTTAAAAATACACGTCCAGGGAAGTATAGGATAATTTCTCTGAAGGATGAAAATAGAAATTATCAATTGGATAACGCTGAAGAACAAATTGGATACTTAGACACGTTTATATCATCAAGTATCAATCCGGCAACGACATACACCATACATATGTATAGTGAATTGACTCCTCCTCGCTTGTCCTCGATTAATAAAATTGATAGCTTGCTCTATGCTTGCACCATAGATGGAGAGACGGATTATATTAATTGGAAAGCTCCTGGAGGATCGAAAATAGAAATGTATAAGCGGCAAGATACTGTGTATCTTTATACCCGTGAGGAGATTCCCTACGTCATCCTGGAAAATATGTTTCTTCCCGACGACACAATTCAGATTGCTTCTTTACGCGTCGAACAGGATGCGAATAATCCACTAAAAAACGTTCTAATTAAGAGTTATGACGCTCGAAAAATAGGCGGACGAATTTATGTTAATATGGTTGTAAGCGGACCTGTGTCTGGAATCGATTTAAATAAATTTAAGGCCTTAAACAAGGATAGTGTTTTTGTTAAGTTAACACAAATTGAGCTTGACTCAAGTTTTAATACTGCACATAATATCAATGTAACCTACGATAGCCGTGGATTGACAGATTCAATATTATTGGAGAAAGGCGCTGTTTCTTCATGGCGTTTCGAAAATGATGATACAATATTACCGCTAAGACCAATTGGGTCGTCGAGTTTAAGCAACCTAATTGTTGAGATTGACGACTTAGATCCAGCGACGAGCTACTTGCTGAAACTCAAAAATGATCGAGGTGTTGTTATTAATGAATTGACTATAAAAGGAGAAATGGAATATACTTGGATGATACCGGGTTTATTTCCAAAGAAACATACGCTGGATCTTATAAGTGATTTGAATAACAATGGAATCCGTGATGGAGGATTTTTCGATCTTCGTATGATTCCAGAACCGATTGTGAGTCAAGAAATAAATAAATTGCGACCAGATTGGGATGTTCAGATTGATGTCCAACCGACAAAATAAAAATAGAAGAATAAACAATTTCAAAAAGACGAGGAAGTGATATTACGATCAGAAAAATTGGTGAAGTACTATGGCCGTCGGCAAGTGGTAAAGGAGGTTTCACTCGAAGTGAACCAGGGTGAAATAGTGGGATTATTGGGGCCAAACGGTGCTGGAAAAACAACGACTTTTTACATGGTGGTTGGATTCATTAAACCTTCATCTGGTAAAGTGTTTTTGGATGACAATGAGATTACTGCACTCCCAATGTATCGTCGCGCGCAAAGAGGGGTGGGGTATCTTCCACAGGAACCTTCAGTGTTTAGAAAGTTGAGTGTGGAGGATAATCTTCGTGCTGTTCTAGAAATGACGAAATTAACAAAAGGTGAACAGGCGCATAAACTTGAATCATTGATCGATGAGTTCAGTTTACATAAAGTCCGAAATGGAAATGGAGATACATTATCCGGAGGTGAACGAAGGCGAACTGAAATCGCACGTGCGCTTGCTACGGACCCAAAATTCATATTACTTGATGAACCATTTGCGGGAATTGACCCAATTGCGGTGGAAGATATCCAACATATTGTTGCGCGATTGAAATTAAAGAATATCGGAATTCTAATAACAGATCACAATGTCCAGGAAACACTTTCGATTACGGATCGAGCATATCTCATGTTTGAAGGAAATATATTAAAATCCGGTACTGCCGAAGAATTAGCAGCTGATGAAATGGTTCGCAAAGTCTACTTAGGCAAAAACTTTGAATTAAAGCGAAAAGTAATAAACCTGGATTAGTCTAATTTGCAAAATTATAGCAGAAAATAAGTTGCTAATTAGTACGCATTAAGATAAATGTAATTGACAAGATAGTGAATGTTGAACGAATAAAGCATCAGGTTTTCACATTGCCAGCAATGTTGTTATACGGCACTTTTTTTCTTTTTTCCTGCGCAGATGACCCAAACCGGGCCTTGACTTTTTCAGAACGCCGACATATTGATTCTACGTTAGTAACACATCAAAATCAGTGGAGGAACTACTACGATTCACTTTGTGATGTTCAGTCGGATTCATTGGTTAGGTTCTATTTTGACAGTTTGTTGCGAGATGAATACGAATCAATACGGAAATTGGAATGAAAAATACCAGCTATATAGTAATATTCCTGTGCTTGGCATTATTGAGTTTTCAGCGAGCCGATACATCGGGACTATTTGCCCGGGAAAAAATACGCACGTTTTATTTGGAAAAGATGGCTCAATTTCATGCCGGTCAAATAAAAAAATGCAGGCAGAATGCACTTGAAATGGCACGATCTCAAGTGGATTCCGTGCTATCGGGGACTGAATTACTTATGGATACGGACACATTTAGTTTACTCCCTCGTCCCGATAAACCGGAGAAGCCGGAATTTGATTTTGAGCCTGATTCTATAGAAGTTGATCCTTTATTTGAATTTGACTCATTACGTTGAAAATGCATTAAGTTAATACAGTATCAAAATTCGGCACTAGTCGCATCATATCATCAAATGTCTCTGCATTCCGAATCAGTCTTAGACCATCTTTTTCCATTAATATTTCTGCTGGTCGACCATGTGCATTGTAGTTTGACGCCATTTCAAAACAGTATGCACCTGCGTTTTTAAGACAAATTATATCACCAGGAGTAGTTTCTGGAAGAAGCCGATTTATTGCAAATGTGTCCGTTTCACAAATTTGACCGACAATCGTATACACTCTTTTGTCTTTTGACGTTGAAGATAAATTTATAATTTCATGATGAGCGTCGTAGAACATGGGACGAATTAAATGTGAAAAACCGGTATTCAGTCCTATAAAAACAGTACTAGTTGTTTGCTTGACTTGATTACATTGTGCTAAGAAATAGCCCGCTTCACTCACTAAATATTTTCCTGGTTCAAAATAGAGTGATAGTTTTTTCCCAATTTCGTCACAATAGGCATTGAATTTCTTCGACATAAGATTACCGAGTTTCTCGATATTTGTTTCCACATCTTGATCGAAGTATTTTACTTTAAACCCACTCCCAAAATCTAAATAGGTCAGATCCTTGACAAAGTCTCGCGCAGCGTTGAAGAGAATGTCAGCAGCCGTCATGAAGACGTGACTATCAATAATATCCGAACCGTTGTGCATATGAATTCCCGATACTTTGATATCGAGCGCTTGGACTAATCGCTTGATCAATGGAAGTTGGTGGATGGAAATGCCAAATTTAGAATCAATATGGCCCGTAGATATTTTTTTATGCCCTCCTGCCATGATGTGCGGATTAATACGAATACCTACACTTAATCCAGGATGATTTTGACCTATGTGTTCGAGCAATCGTATACTTCCTACATTGACCTGAACATTCCAAGCTATGGCTTGATCGAGTTCGTCTGCGGAAATCATGTTTGGCGTAAATATTATCTGGTTAGAAGAAAAGCCTACTGCACGAGCAAGGCGAATTTCATTCAATGAAACGGTGTCGATATGTGAACCTAACGACAACATCAATTTTAGAATGTGCGGATTGCTTAACGCTTTACAGGCATAATGTACCTTAAGAGAGGGGACATTAAATGCACTGATAAATTTTGAATATTTAGCGCTAATCGCCTCTGCATCGTAAACATAGATGGGTGTTCCGAATTCTTTAGCGGCCATTAACAATTTATGCTTCATTCTCCTGATATTTCTATATTCACGGAATGGATAAATATATAGCGATTCTGGTTCTTTTACTCCTACCCGGTTCAATTATTTCAGCACAAGGATTTGCATGGGGGCCGAAAGGTGGACTATCACTTGCTCAACAAAGCACGAGAGGGTATCAGCGGGATGTATTATTTGCCTATCATGGAGCGCTATACATGGAAAGTTTGTCCGAAGAAGACAAATATGCTCTATTTGGGCAAATAGGGTATCATCAAAGAGGAAGTGCCATACGTACACCCGCATTTACGAATATGAACGGCAATCGAATTCCGGCGCGAACGAGAAAATCGATTTTTGGAAATGTTGCGTTTCAGTTAGGAGGCAAGCAAAAGTTTGATTTAGGTTTGTGGTCAAAATGGTATTTTGGAGTAGCCCTGCGAGGAGAATATAATCTTTCCGTAGAATTACCAGATATATATGAAACGTTGGAAGATCAAGTCACTAAATTCGTGTATGGTGTTACGGCAAGCATAGGCATGGAATATATGTTTTCTGAATTGGTTGGTGGACTGATTGAATTTTCTGTACACCCGGATTTTTCAGATCAAATAATTATACCTGCACAACGAGCAATTAATAATCCCAATCAAATTATCCCAGAGAATCGCGTACGAAATGTCACATATGAAATCACGTTAGGATTCCGATTTTTACGTAAGGTTATATATGTTGATTAGTCTTTGCGTACGGCGTACCAAGGCGAATTGATCACCCGAAAGGACGACCAGCACTTTTTTCGGTAAATTTCATCCAACCTAAGTTGTATGTGTAACCATACGTTTTCCTTGAGGGTTAACTTGTCACGATGATATTGTACTGTATACCTTGATATAGAACACAGGAGAGATTTTACGGGTAAGTTTTTCACGGCATCCAGTATAGCTAGTAGACTGGGAGAATTGACTTCATCTACGTATTAGGGAAATAGATGTATATGTTAGTAGACAGCGAGAGTCGAGATTTATCAGTACTGTCTACGGCGGGCAGCAAAGGTTCGTATCGAAAAATTAACATATCCGTACCTTGTTTTTACGCTCATTTATTCCATTCCACCGACTACAATGCCCATGAATACTGCGCTGTATCAACTTTAGATCAATTCAAGCCATAAATTCAACTGTAAAATTCGTTTTATAACGTAGAAATACGTTATATTTGTGATATGAAGAAACTTACACGAGTTGAAGAAGACGTCATGAAGTTTATTTGGGAACTTAAATCTTGTACGGTATCCCAAATAATAGAACAGCTAGAAAATCCGAAGCCACCCCATTCCACCATTTCGTCAATAGTACGCATCCTAGAAAAAAAAGGGTTTGTCGATCACGTTGCCTATGGTCGAACCTATGTATATCGACCCATTGTCGATAAAGCACATTATAAAAAGAACTCGCTAAAAAACCTCGTAGCCAACTATTTTGAAGGGTCAGTTGAGAATCTCGTATCATTCTTAGTGAATGAAAAAGAAATTGGCTTATCCGATTTACAGGATCTTATAAATGAGGAAGAATGATAAAAATACTGACAACAATCATCATTCAATCTGCAATTTGCTGGGCAATATTTTTGGCATTTTATCATATTTGTTTACGAAATGTAGGCCATTACCACCTAGCCCGAATTTATTTATTACTATCTATAATATTTGGAATTTGTATTCCCTTGGTTCCAAATTTTTTAACCAATGCACCGGAGTTTGTATATGGCGTTCATAATCAAATAGACCACATTGCTGTTGTTGTAAATGACTATGTCGCTACACCTAAAGAGACGGGTTATTTATCATTCTTCTCATGGAATGGTCTGTTTGCCTTTGTCTATTTTGCTGTTGTCATTGCTTTACTCTTACGGATTGTACTAGCCGTACGCAGTGTATTTAATATAAAACCGGAACGTATAAGTTGGAAAAGTAATGTTAAAATTATCTTTCACAAAAGACAGTTGCAACCATTTGCTTTTTTACGTCGTGTTTTTATACCTGTAAATTTTCCTCCTGAATATTTAGAAATAATAACCGACCATGAAATCGCTCATGTACGACAAGGACATACTTTTGATATCCTGATCAGTAGAGTTCTAGGCGCCTTGTTGTGGCTTAATCCACTCATTTACTTATATGAATTCTATTTGAAAGAAGTACATGAATATTATGCTGATCGAGTTGCCTTACGTGGGTATAAAGTAAGCACGTACCAACGTGCACTTTTAGAATCTGTATATTATTCTATTGGCCTACCGCTTACGCATGCTTTTAATTCTCAAAATGTAAAAAAACGAATTAACAAAATGAAACAACAAAATGAATCCAGTTTGAAGTCGAGGTTGCTCTTTCTTGCGCTACTTCCAATGGTTATAATACTTAGTATGGCAATGAATTTACGCACGGAAAATGTTGATGATGCATTGATTCCGAAAGTCCCAATGACCTCTAGTAATTTTAAAGCTGTGTCATCCGAACCTATAGTATTGGATACACTACCTCGAATTGGAAATACAGATGTATTGAAAGTCACAGATCAGATGCCCCGGTTTCCAGGTTGCGAGAAAATCAATGAGGATGAAGCCGAGATTCGTTCTTGTGCTCAATCAAAATTAATTCAATTCCTTGGCAACAATATTAAGTACCCTGAATTAGCAAGAAAACATGGAATTGAAGGAACCGTGATTATGCAATTTACTGTCTCTGATAAGGGTATTATAAAGGATGCAGTTGTAGCTAAAAATATTGGATATGGTTGCGGGGAAGAGGCCCTGCGTGTAGTGATGTTAATGAATGAGGAAGCTGGAAATTGGACACCAGGTAGGCATGATGGGCAAAATGTAAATGTGCAAATGTTGCTTCCGGTAAAATTTAAATTATCAAGTGAGTCCCCCAAAAAGAGTATGAGCGAAGTAAAAGCTGAGGGCGCCGAAGAAGAAGTTTTTAAAGTTGTTGAAGAGCTTCCTCGATTTCCAGGCTGTGAAGATATAACTACGCCCTCTGATCGAAAAAATTGTGCTCAACAAAAAATGCTATACTATTTATACGATCAAATTAAATATCCACCTCAGGCAAGGAAAAATGGGACGGAAGGGACAGCCGTTGTTGGCTTTATCGTTAAAAAAGATGGAAGCGTATCAGATATAAAACTTCTTCGTGACCCAGGAGATGGTTGCGGTGTTGAAGCAAAACGTGTGGTGGAGACAATGAAAAATATGCTTTGGATTCCAGGTAAGCAAAAAGGAGAGGCCGTCAACGTACAATACAACCTTCCGATCAGATTTAAATTAGGTGAACCTGCAAAGAATCAAGAGAAAATTCATACAAAAAAATATGAGGGTGATGAAATTTTTAAAATAGTAGAGGAGCGCCCGAGGTTTCCAGGTTGTGAAGACCAGAATTTATCATCAGGCGACCTCGACAAATGTGCGATGAATCATTTATTGGAGTTTCTGTCGAATAATTTAAACTATCCCCCGGAAGCTAAATCAAAAGGAGTCGAAGGTACCGTCGTGATCTCTTTTATTGTAGATACTGATGGCTCATTGGATGACATTCGAGTCGTACGACCTGTTTCAGGAGGTTGTAGTGAAGAAGCAAAACGTGTGGTAGAATTAATGAATCACATGGCGGATAAATGGCGACCCGGTCATCAACGTGGCGTGCCTGTTAAAGTCCAATACAACTTGCCCATCAAATTTAAAATGGATGATAAGATGTCTGGTGATAAAATAGATGGTGAATTTTAATTAACTCCGTTTTGTAGCTCAACAGACAGGTATGATCCTGAATAAAAAGGGCGCTCAAGGAGCGCTCTTTTTTTTATAAGCGCTGTGCAAATTAGACGACGCGATTCTCGGTCCGATAAATTATCCGGTGTGCCAACTGTCGACATCCTTCTTTATCTTTGCCCCTCTATACTATTGAATGACTTAAGAATATCATACAGGATGAAATATTTCGAATTACTTGTCATGTGCTTGCTTATTACTGTAGCCTCGTGCGCCAATGATCGGTCGAACGATAGAAACTTGGACAAAGCGGAAGTCCAGGAAGCCAAGAAGCAAAATAAAAAAGGAAAAAACAAAAGAAAAAAGAACAAAAAAGACGAGACTAATAATCAAGCGTCGAAAGCTGAAAAGGAACCCTCTTCTCCGGACACTTATCCGTTGTATCCGGGATGCAGCGATGTAGAATACGAAGTTCGAAAGGCATGTGCCCAGCAAAAAATGATGCAAACACTGCAGAAAGTTATTAAGTACCCTTCAAAGGCCGTAGAGGACAATGTAAATGGGACCGTTCTTCATAGTTTTGTCATAGAAGCGGATGGAACGATGTCGAATTTGACGTTGACCAAAGCCCTCACACCAGAGACAGATGCTGCTGCGTACCACGCTATTGAAGCAATGATGGGTGTTTCGGGTCCTTGGGAACCCGCAACATTAAATGGAAAGGCGGTAGCCGCCCGTTACACGTTGCCAATAAAATTTGAGGTAAATTGATGAACCGTGAGGGCTTGAATCAAAAAGTATAAAAAAAGCTACTTTTTTAGAAGTAGCTTTTTAAAATGATGGACTGATGCATTATTTTTTCTTCCCTTTCAGATATACAAGTTCGCCTCCTCGAGGTTGATAATGATCGGGCCACTTATTCCGTTTACGTAATTTTGCCGATTTTATACCGAATCGTTGGGCAATGTCTGCCACTGATTCTCCTTTATTTGCTCGGTACGTTTCTCGATTGCCAAAATATTTATTTCGTTTTTCTTCGATATATATCATCGTCTGATTTTCCAGCTTTTGAGCGGCGGAATATTGGAATTCATTAAATGCAATTAAATCATCTACCGGAACGCCTAGTTCCAATGATATTGATTCCAAATTATCCCCAAACGTGGAGAGAACAAAAGGCACATCGTTATTTTCCTCAATGGTAAATGAGCGCGCTTGATCCACAAAAAAATCTTCTTTCTGTTGTTCAGGAACCTTGGCTATTGTTGTACTTTCTTCAACTGAAGCTGTTTGTGAAGGTTGAATCATGTCGTTTTCGATCTGTTCGACATAAGTGGATTCAGGAGAACTGACTTCTTTTTTGGTTTCAGCAATAATATTTTTTGTGACAGTATGATTCGAAGCCGCTACCAAAGCAATTTCATCATATTGATACAACTGATGTCGTTCAATTATTGATATGAGGCGAGTCGGATACTTTGGATCAGTTGCATAGCCCGCTTTTTTTAGCCCTTTGGCCCAGGCTTTATAATCCTCCGTTGGCAGATCAAAGAGAAAACCATAGCGATAATCTTTCTTTGGGTCCAGCAGAAATTCAGAATGCGCCTTGAAGGAAAAGGCGACGCTAGGGAATGCCCTGAAACAAGATTTTATCAACTTTCCATTGACATAATCATCATCTTCTCTTGCGATTGTACGCCCCTTCCAATATTTTCCGCATTTAATGCCAAAATGATTGTTACCATGCACTGCGAGGTAGCTTCGACCGGCATTTGACTCTAATACGGCCTGAGCCAGCTTAATTGAAGCGGGAATCCCCGTTCGTATCATTTCGTCCACGGCGATGTCTTTGTACTTGTCCACATAGGACTCGATTACGGCCTGATTGCTTGCTCTATTCGGTTGAGCAGCGGCCAGACTAACGAATAATGTCAGAATTGAGACATATTTAAACATAGTAAGAGCGTTGTTGACTTTCATTTCGAAAGCTGCAAAAATCGTGCCTAAGTATTTGTTAAACAACAATAAATATGTAGCATATCTTTGTAATATAAAAACAATAGCATCGATTTACAAAAGGACATTGGTCGATTTGAGTTGATATACTTTTTCGATTAAGTGTCAGGAATGTTTTACTAAACGACTTGCTGCTCATTTCAATTGCGTTGTTACGGTTTAATTAATTTTTCACTTTAGTCGTTACTTTGCACACATAGTTAGTCTACAATATGTATAACATTCATAATCAAAAAAAAAGTAAATGAATATCTTAGACATTCTTCAAAACCAAATGTCAGACAGTCTTATTGAGTCGCTCACAAATCAAATTGGCGGCCAAGACAAATCTCAGACTGCCGCTGCTGCAAGCGGTATATTCTCAACACTCACGGCAGCACTTGCAAAAAACGCTGCTTCTCCCGAAGGTAGAAGCGCTTTGGCAAATGCCCTTGACCGCGACCATGACGGAAGTGTATTGGATGATTTGATGGGCATGGTCACTGGTGGTAGTCAACCGGTAAACCAACGCGCCGTAAATGGTGCCGGCATATTAGGACACATTCTCGGACAAAAACAAGATAATGCCACGGACATGATTTCACGTATGTCAGGCTTGGACAAACAGTCGACATTCTCTTTGATGGCCAAATTAGCTCCAATGGTGATGGGTGCACTTGGAAAACAAAAACGACAAGAAAATTTGGACGAAGGAGGCCTTGCTTCGCTTCTTTCAAACACCGTACAATCTTCTTCGCAAAGTCGAGAGGAAATGAGCATTATTGAGAAGTTTATCGATCAGGACGGTGACGGTAGCATCATGGATGATTTATTGAAAATGGGTGGCGGTGTGCTCGGAAATTTGTTTAAAAAATAAGTAAGCGAAACAAAGCAGTTTAATCAAAAGGCTCGGTTAAGGTAACCGGGCCTTTTTTTTATTATATAGCTTTTACTTGATTTGAAGGAATAGCATTATTACATGTAGGGTTGTGGGTTTTCAAGCATCAATCGTCATTTGAAACAATAGTGCAAGTGAATAGAACATATGTGCAAATGCCTAGTCGCAGCCCAGTATACATTTGAATCGTAGATAATAATTGAATCACACATTAATTACTATTACGATGAAAACGTTACGATTAATTTTTCTTTTCGGGTTATTTCTTTTCGCAATAAAATCGCATGCCCAGCATTCGAATATTGAGACACCTCTTTCAATTAATGAAGATGGCAGTGATCCGAATTCTGGCGCTATTTTGGACATTCAGTCGTCTGACAAAGGTGTGCTCATTCCCAGGGTTGATACGTCTACCGTGGCTCAGCCGACAACAGGGTTATTAGTCTATCAGCCTACGGATAATTCATTTTATTATTATAGAGGTACGACGTGGTCTGCCTTATTGAATAGTGTTGGTTTTGACCATTCGATCATTCATGATGGAGATGGGGACACACGAATTCAGACTGAAGAAAGTCCGGATGAAGATGTTATCCGAATGGATTTGAACGGAGATGAAATCCTTGAGATACGAAGGAATGCGGGGGATTATACGCAGTATGAAATGCCGAATTCGAACGGTACTATTTTGCTTGGGGAGAATGCAGGAGAGTCTCTAACAAGTGGCAGCTCAAACATAATCATAGGGCAAAACGCGGCAGAAACTATTACCAATTCACAGCAAAATGTAATTATTGGTGCTGATGCCAGTAATGACGCCACCAATGGCGGACAATCCATCGTCATCGGGTATCAGGCTGCCGAAAATTCTTTGAACAACAACCAGAGCACGGTCATCGGCTTCCAGGCCGCTGAAAATGCCAATCAAGTATTTAATAATGTCCTCATCGGGCGTCGTGCAGGGCAAAATACCGTCGGCGGCAGTAACAATATCGCTATCGGTCAGGAAGCTGGAAGGTCGCTGGAGAACGCTGGTAGCAATGTTTTCATAGGATTTCAAGCCAATGCAAGCGGAGATGGCGGGAGCGACAACGTAGCACTCGGTAGTGGTGCCGGTCGGCACAACGAAGGGGATCACAACGTATTCATCGGCCCATTGGCCGGTGAGAATAATAGGGCCAATGATAATGTATACATCGGTCAGTCAGCAGGCACGAACAATGAGACGGGGATCAACAATATCGCCATTGGTCCTTTTGCCGGATCCAATAATCTTAACGGCTCACAAAATATTTATATGGGACAGGATGCCGGTCGATATGATACGTCTTCTTACAATATCATACTTGGACAATCTGCAGCAAGAGATGGCAGCGGAGGGGACGGCAATATTGTGGTGGGACGTAGTGCAGCTCAGCAAAGTATTCCCGGAAGCGGATCAGTGGTCATTGGTGATCGAGCTGCGCTTTCTTCGCGGGTATTTGATGGCAATGTCATCATGGGTAATCGTGCGGCGTACAGCGTGGATAGCCTGTACGACAATGTGGTGATTGGAGAAGAAGCATTTGAAGGTACCGGTATCGGCACAGCAAGTGACAACGTCATCATTGGAAAGTCCGCTGCATCGAACGCCGACGCCGGCATACAGGAAAATACAATCATTGGTTCCAGATCAGCATTTAATCTTACCCTTGGAGAACGCAATACGACACTTGGCTACAATGCAGCACACGACATTGAATTCGGTAGTGATAATGTGTCCATTGGTGCTTTTGCCCTACAACAAAATACGGATGGCAACGAAAATGTCGCTGTTGGAAATATGGCACTACAGAACCCTTTTGAGACAGGGACATTTGAACAATATCGAAATACCGCCATCGGTCATAAAGCAGCCTGGACGCTGGCTGGTGATGGCAACATCGCAATGGGGCATGAGGCCGGAAATAATATGGAAGATGGAGATGACAATATTTATATCGGCAATCAATCGGGCACAAAAGATGGTGTTGGAACGGCAATCGGAAACGATAATATTTTTATTGGAAATAATACTACCTACTCTCCGGCGGTAGGAGGAGCGACCATTCAAAATTCTGTTGCTATAGGTCACGGTGCAGAATTAGCACTTCCGAATACCATTATAATTGGTGCCAATAATCCAGATATCGAAGTCGGTATTGGGACAAGCGTGCCAAGTAGTAAATTGGATGTTGAAGGTCGTATTAAATGTCAAGACCCTGTGGATGAAGATGATGCTGTTACCTTGGGATATCTAAGAGCTAACTACCCAAGATCGCCACAGGATATCCATATCAATAAGGACTCGACATTCAATCTAGCTGAATGTGCTACTTACTGTCGTGAGCTGGACTTGAATGGTCATGATGATTGGCATTTACCGTCAATAGAAGAACTCGTGCATTTCGCAGGTTTAGATACCGCGCTTTTATTCACATCTACGTTGTTTGATGGAGTATCCAAATATGCCTATAGTAGCCAGTATGCGCACGATGCAGATGCCGCATATGCTTATGCTTTCAGTGGTATCAGCGGTGTTAACATCGAGATCGAAGGCGGCATTGGTTCTAATCCGACCATCAATCCAGCAGACACCACGATTGGATTTGCTGAGACCTATTCTGGTTACTACACATTTAGCCTGTCGGATGCCGCAATAATAAATCCCGTACAGCTAAATCCGCCAAAATCTTGCGCATGTGTACGATAATTTGAGGAAGCGAGAATCCAATTAATAACCAATAAATAAAAAAATCATGGAAAGCAACATAGATCAATTAATAAACCCACAGGTTTCTGAAAGCAGCCTTGTCCGTTTTGGAGATGCGACAGATGCTAATGTTCCCCGTCTTAATTATTCGGTGCCCCTTCCCGGATCTTTTGCGGCTAAACATTATATCGAGACCGATTTTTTCAACAATCAAGTACCCTGGACACCAGCAGCCAGAACGGGCACTAATATGGTTAGGTTATTGACGGAATACCTGGAGACAAGAAGGGTGGATCCGGATATTCCACCGCCGCTCATACAAGACATTGCTCTGTTGCCGAATTTAGCAACCACTCGGGATGCCGGTAGTTCCGTCAGTATTCCGTCTGAGCCACACCACGAAATTGAGAACCGACCGACCATTGGATTTATAAATCGACCAGTTGTCGAATCAGTAGAATCTTCTTCGACGATAGATTCAATGCGTGTCGAATCAAGTAATAACGATAATTCGGAGGACATCTTTTTGCAATATGATGGCTCACTTATTCCAATGAAAGAATTAGCAAAAGCTGTCGAAAATAATATGGTGCCGATGTTTTACCACACATTTGGTGGCACCTTGAAGATGGACTATGCGATTGAAGCGCAATCGGAAGAAGATGCAAATCCAGGTTTTTTTATTGTCGAGCATTATCGAACTTCAAGCATCTTCGGAGACTATGGTGCGGGTCGTACAGTAGGTGTATTCTCACTAATGCCCGGGGAAGAGACGACACTTTATATCCGCGATTGGAGACGTACAGAGCAGCGAATTAAGGAAGCCTCGAGCGTATTTGATTCATTTTCAGAGGAAGCAGCTAATGAATATGAAAGCGATATGGAACGCGAAAATTCAAATTCACTAACCCATAATCGATCCAGGTCTATTCACCGAAAATATAGAGCGGCCGGGGAAGCTGGCTATAACGGGCGAAAAATAAAAGCAAAAGCCTCTTTTGAAGGAGAATGGTCCAACAATCTCGATGCCTCATCCGCTCGTGAATCGATAAGTAAAAATGTTGCAAAAGTCAATAAAAAACATGCAGCCAAAGCTTCTTCGAAAAGAGATACAGAGGTCACACAGGAAATAGAAAAGACCGAAGAGCAGGAATTTGAACGCATTACTGAAAGAAAAATAAAAAATACCAATCTCAGTCGCACACTAAATATTGTCACTCGAGAATTAAATCAAGAATTTACCACTTTTTTGTCACTGATAGATGTTTCCATCGCATTTGTTAATGATAGAAATACCGTTGAAATATTTCAAATTCATGAAATCGATGACATGTTGGATAAATATGTAGCAGACGTAAGTACAGGAGGACTTGCAGATCCAAATTCTCCTTTTGGGGGACAAACTCCTAAACAATTTATCAAAGACCAATTGCTTCGTCAAATAAATGAAGTATATGATTTTAGGGGAATTCGCCATGAACTTTTAGAAGTTGTACAGGTAAATGGTGATGAGGAGATAGCCAGACCAATTGCGGAAAGATTCGAATTAGAGAATGCCTACATCCGAGTGAAGCGCAATAGAACAATAAATGAACAGAATCCGTTTTATCCGGAAGGAGGTGTGCCAGTAGATGGCATAGTCCTGGATCAGAGCACATACACGATCAAGACCTCTGCTGTTATTATTGATGCCTTACTCGGTCATGGTATCGCGCTCGATAATTACGCCTTGGGCATGCAACAAGAAACATTACGAGAAAAACAACTGACGAATCAAAAAGTGGAACTGGCTTTAGAATTAATTAATTCTGGAAATGAGGAATCATTGAATGCATACCGATCAATATTCGGTTCGGTGGATCAAGAGTTGTTGGAGAGGATTGTCGAATCTTAAGTCATGAACTTCCTGGAAAATATATTAATAAAGCATGGTGAGCTGGCTACCATAACGGAAGCTCCTGCAACCGAAGCCCCTAACACAGACGCTACAAAGGTGGATCCCACCGTCCTTGGAGGCGAAACAACCGCGTCTCCCGTGATCAAGATAGAGGAGCCTTCACCCTCTAAACCTCCAATAGGAAGCTTTAGTGACTTTGAATCGAACATAGAATTAAGAGCAGCTAAATTACCCTTATTTAATGGAGAACCAATTCCAGACGAATTCAGACAAGTGTGGCTCGACAATTGCCCTCTTGGTGCCATCATGACGGCTATGACCCGTGTCCCAAAGTTTCAGCGATATATTAAATTAAAAATGATCCTGGAGTCCAAAGCCAATATTTTATCCATTAGAAAGAAAGAAGATTTTGAATTTTCTCCAGATGAAATGCCCACTGAGAACAAGATTGAAAAATTAGGTCCTCCCGAGAATTCAAGGTTGTTTCATGTGAAATTCTATGTTTCTGATTCCAGTTCTTCAAGAGGCATTAGACCCATTACAAAAAAGGTTTCAGGGGCTCTTCTTTTCGACATTAAACGTGATGAAATATTTTATGCTGTTGGATTAGGCGGGTCATTGTGGCCTTCGATCGCCGAAAAAGCGTATATCCAAATGATGGCTTTTAATAGCTATGAAAGTTTGAATCATAGCTTGGATGTTGGAATGGTTATGTTACATATGACAGGTGAAGAACACATGCATATACTTTCTGATCTCACAAACCGTGAACTTAAAACCTTAATAAAAACCAATAAAGTTCGCCCTACCGTCATAGTAAGCAAATTGCGTCCACCTTCAGAAAATGTTTTGGAAAATCATACCTACGCAGTAATCGGATTCAAAGAGGACATGGTGCATTTAGTAGATGCCCTCAGTACGGAAGAGGCCAAGCGATTCATTTGGCTTTCAATAGCAGATATTCGTTCGAATTTTAGGGCTCTCGCACAAGGAGCGAAAGAACCATTTGGATAAGATGGAAATGAGATTATTTGCAAAAAAATATTCGATTCACTTACCTATTTCGATAAGTCGTCGGATTGACACCCATTTCTTTTGTGAACATACGTGTAAAGTAGGCCGGTGATGAAAATCCGGTTTCATAGGCGATTTCTGATATAGTCAGGTCAGTTGCTAATAGAAATTCTTTAGCTTTTTGAAACCGTGTCATTCGAATAAATTGCGTGGTAGATTGATTGGTAAGGGCAGATAATTTGCGGTGCAACTGAGATCGGCTCATTCCGATCTTTTGGCAAAGGATTGGTACTGTTAAATCATCCGTCAAGCTATCCAATATGAGTTCACGTAAACCCAAGATAAATTTGTCTTCTTTTTCCGAATGATACCCTTCATCAGGTTTTGTAGACGCAGCGAATGTGCTGTACTTTTTTTGCAAGGTTTGACGAAGTTGAATCAATTGCTCGATTCGAATGAGTAATTCTTCTTTGTTAAAAGGTTTTGTCAAATAGGCATCCGCACCTTTTTCTAAGCCTTTTATTTTCGACTGCTCATTCGTTTTGGCTGTGAGTAATATGATGGGAATATGACTAGTCCGAATGTCATTTTTGAGTTCAGCGACAACATCATAACCCAATTTTTTAGGCATCATGACATCGCTAATAATAAAGTCAGGAGTGGCTTCAATGGCCATATAGATACCTTCTTCCCCGTCTTCAGCGTAGATTAATTGATAGGCCTGCTCAAGGCATTGACCGATATAATAAGCCACTTCGCGATTGTCCTCTATGATTAAAATCAAGGGCCGACTATTATCGCCTCCAGTAGCCATTGTTAGTTCTGGTAATGTATTGACAGGAGGTAACTTGGTTTGAATTTGATTCGTCAAGGGCGCTTTATTTGAAATCGGGAGGGAGACATGAAATGTCGATCCTTTATTGATTT
Organism: Saprospiraceae bacterium; assembly: GCA_028279185.1. GTDB lineage: Bacteria > Bacteroidota > Bacteroidia > Chitinophagales > Saprospiraceae > JANQSS01. Next base: position 139,003 of record JANQSS010000004.1, read on the forward strand.
GTGATTCGACCCATATGTTCCCATTTAATTGTATCACTAACTGTTTTGTCAATGCCAGACCAACTCCAGTCCCGGTCCGACTAATTTTATCCACTTGATAAAAACGGTCAAATATATGGGGTGCATCCGCCTCAGAAATTCCCTGTCCTGTATCTCTTATTTCTATCCTAAATACACCCTTTTCTGGGCTGGTGTTTATGAAAACGATACTTTCAGGAAAACTAAAATTTATGGCATTTGATATGAGGTTAGATAGTATTTTTTGTATTATATCTTCGTCAAAATCCATTACCACCTGGTCAACTGAGTGTTGTAATTTGAGCACAATCTGATTGTCTAAAGCCAATGAATGAAATGCTTCGACGAGATAATTAATATAGGGAATGATATTTTGCTGTTGGTAGCGAATAAGCGAATGACCGGCATCCACTTTGCTGAGATCCAACATTTGATTGACTAATTTTAGTAACCGCTGTCCACTGCTGCGTATGAGCTTTGTTCCATCATTGAATTTATTGATTTCTCCTTCCGTTACGTAGTCTCGTATTTTATCTGTCATGCCCAAAATAATGGTTAGTGGCGATCGAAATTCATGTGTCACGTTAGTGTATAGTCTTGTTTTCAAGTCATCCAATTGTTGTAATCTCAGCGCTTTTTGCTTTTCGAGTTGACGGTTTAAAAGATATCGATATAGGCTATATATAGATAATACGAGGATGATCATATACATCAACTTGGTCCATAAATTCCAATACCAGGGGGGATGAATTGTTATACTTAGTTGTTTCGCGGGACCCCAATCACCTTTCGCATTAGCAGATTTAACATGGAAAGTATAATCACCAGGGTCGACATTTATAAATCGGGCAATTCGCTCTTTTCCGACAAAGGTCCAATCATCGTGAAGACCATTTAATTTGTAAGCAAATGTCAGCTCTGATGACTCATTAAATAGAATACCGGTATAACGTATGGCAAAATTATTCTCCTGGTATGTGAGGTGTAAATCGAGATCTTTACCACTAATGTTTATGGAGTTGGAAGACGAATTTGAATTCCGAATTGAAATATCCAAAATGGCGGATTGCGCTGTCGAACTGGACTTTATGGCTTCGTCGACATCGAAATGATGAATAAATTTTTGGCCTAAAATGAAGATGTGATTATTGCTGGCGAACAGATAATTTTTCGGATCACGCTCTACATCAGTTATCAGGTTATATTTATGGATATATTCATTTAATTGCGGTAGCCGGTGTATAGCAAATTGTGCTTTGATATCCAGGACATTCATACCTAAGTCGCTGAGAAGCCATAGTCGATCGCCGTCGTCCTCGAAGCCATGGACAATAAAATTACTAAGTAGACCATCGGCCTTTGTAAAGTTATCAGAAATTCCGGACTGCACATTATAGCGAATAAGCCCTTGGTCATACGTGCCAATCCATAAATAATTATGTGCTGTTTCTTGTAAAAACCATATATCCGTGTATAGCGTATCCAGTATATCATGCGAATGCTCCGTATTGCAATCCTTGTCGATTAAAGAATAAACATGAGCACCATCAAATTCATAAAAAAAATATTCATTTTCTAGTCCTGGTTGATAACGCCAATAATTGGAATTTTTTAGAATTGGATTAAAAATTTGATTATTGAAACAAAAATACCGGTAAGAAGGTGACTGATTAAAATCAGTCAATTTACCCAGGAGCATATGTTGGGACTCGTTGACAATAATTGGTAATCTTTCCTTCGAACGCAAGACGGTTGAAAATTCTGTGGAACCCTTTGGCATACTTTGGATGCTATAGTCATGACTGTACCAACGATTTCCATGTGAATCTATGAACAACGACCCTTCGTTAGAATTGATGTTGTTTTTTAATTGATCAGCTTTGTAAGCTGTAAAACCTTTTGTTTCCAGATTATATTTAAGTAATCCGGATTTTCGTGTGTCAATCCATAAAGACTCTTCCTCGTCCTCTGCTATAGTTGTAAAGGTGATATCTTCTGCTGAAGTAGACTGCGGTAATGGTATTTGGTGTATGTGATATGCCGGCTTTTTTAATTTGATCAAGGCGCGATTCCTCGTTGCCAACCAGATATTTCCTTGAGAGTCCATGAATATACTCCATAAGTGATAGGGAGAAGGAAGATTTAAATAATTCAATTGTAGGGAGTCGAGCTTATGAAAAATTGAAACACGACGTAAAACAGGAGGGTCGTCTTGAAACCATAAAATGTTCTGGTCATCGAAAAATAAGGCAGTTCTAATATTGTTGACTAATTGGGATGAGGAAAGATGACGAGCTGATCCGGTCCACCGGGGTCTGAATAATAGGCTATCTCGAATAAATATTGGATGAGATAATATCGCCAAGTGATCACCATCATCCGAACCGGACAGGGATAAGGTGAGCGACTTTTTGTTAAGGCCAGCTTTTTGACTTTTTATAGGAAAGTGGATAGAATCAAAAGCTACTGTCTTAAATTCTGCTTTATGAATACCAGATGTTCCCTTCGAAATTTTTAAGACTTGTTGAGGAGTTGAAAAAAAGACTTGACCTTGAACTGTCCGGAATAAAGACATGATGAAATTAGTAGGTAGATATTGAGTCGATTTAGCCTGGTCTTCCAGTGGAAGTTTGATTTCATTGATATAAGGTATAATCTTCATTCCCCACCTATCTCTGTTTTTTGGATACGCATGGGATTGCCATTGCTGGTATGAAAGAAGGTCGTTCGTCTGATACCGAATCCTATATCTTCCCGGTTTAAGTTTGACGGTGTCGACTGTCTCATGTAGCGATCCGAATCCCCCACAGTGTCTTTTAGCCGATACCCTGAAATCCCACACGACAGTATTGTGCTCTGTTTCGATCCATCCGCGATCTACCCACCCCTCAGAATATTTGAATTCACCACTGCACCAGATAAGAAATGTCTTTTCCTCTTCTACCTCAAATATTAAGGTCGTATCAACCAGGTTACCAATTTGTGATAGATCTTGAAGGTCAGACATCCGGCTGGAATGGACACTATCAAGGTAAGAAGGAGAATACATGTAAGTTTCAAACGCTTTTACAAGAAAGTCATGAATATTCAATGTATTGTTTTCTGGAGGCTGAACACCCATTATTCCATTAGACGTTCTATACCATATTGTGCCATCGGAATCGGAAATGACTTCATGGGTCGAAAGAGTAGGAGCTTTTGTTTCCTCATTTGGAAACAGATGGATAAATTCCATAAGCTTCGTATCAAATAAAATAATGCCGTTAGTCCTCCCCGAAAGCCAAATTCGGCCATAGTCATCAATTTCATGGCCACGATAAAAATGAGGTCGCACATTCGGAATGACGCATTTAACTGATGTAAACGTAAATCCATCGTATTTTACAACATGATAAGGGGTGATAAGCCACATAATGCCGCGACTATCTTGTAAAATATCAACAATCACGTCCTCGGGTAAGCCGTCTTTTTTAGAATACTTAACGAACTCCCAATTTGTTGCAAATGGATCACTTTCTTGCGCAATCAACTGCTCGAAAGAAGTGTTGTACGTTGCAATGAAGACAATAGAGAAAAGTAGCGCGCGCATACGTTCTGGTGCCATGCCTCAAACAAGATACAAGAATTAATTTATAGTTTCGAAACCCCTACAATTGTAGTTGAAAATGCGCATTTCGAGATGAATAAGGAAAGCAGCGAATTCAAAATACTATATGAAGCTGCAAACATCTTACAACTTCGAGTGAAGTTTCTATTGCTATTCTGATTTTCGTGCGCGCGGATTCTAATCCAATTTTACTATTGTCGGAAGACTTCTTGTCTTTGTATCTTCATTTAATTGCATTAAGTAAATACCCGGCAGCAGCGAAGATATATTCATCTTCCTGGACAAAATGCCTTTTTGTATAATTCTACCGTCCAACCCATACATCGTATAGGGGACATCACCCGGATAGGGAAGAATGGAAAATTCGTCTGAAACCGGGTTCGGTATGATTCGAAGATCTGATGGTGGTTGCTCATTATATTTTATTTGCACCGCTGCACGAAAAAATCGATAGGATAATTCTTCGTGATTTAAGATGTCTTCCCCCAACCTTAAGGTGCCTCGAAATACGCCTGCCACGATAATATCTTCTCCCCTTTGAAATATATGATCGAATAAAAAGTCGTCGCCCGTTATCAAGGCAAAGGAGGCCCCCGCGGATACGGGATTTGCGGACAACCATGGGTCCACAGGTGTTTCTCCAGTCCAGTGATCGGCTAAGCCTCGACCGGCAAATAATGTTTCATTATTTGTAACAAGGGCTGAAAACGAAATACCAGTGGATGAATTTAATTGTTCAAAAGACACAATATCAAACGACGAATTGATTTCAAAAATAATTGCTTGATTACTAAGTGGAAGTCCCGATATCGACATATTACCAACTTCCAGATTCCCACGATAATTGAGTGCGCAATTAAATAGAGACTCGGATTCCTTTTCCAGGATAAGATTATTACTAAAAGTAGATTTAAATTGAAGATATTCTATTAGATTTAGATCGTTGTCGATTTTAAGAAGCGCAGAATTGCTTATTTGAAAAGTGCGTGTCGTTAATATGACATCATTCGATAATACCAATGAATCTCGAAAATTTACATGCAAGATGAATTCTTCTTCAAAAGAAAAAATGTCTGCCATGTAAACATCATCTGTAACGGACCAATATTGAGCGGACACTATCGAAAAATCGGCATTAATATGAATTAGAAATATTCCGCTAAAATCGTCTCTGATAATTTCACCATTAATAGATAGATTTTCCGTACACCAACCTGAAATTAAAAATTCGCCTGATTGAGTTGGATGGCCTTTTCCTAATCGAACTAGTCCATCACTCGTAAATGTCATTCCATTTCTATGATTAAAATGATGATCCATCGCTGTTACAAAGGCACCACGTTGCCCTATCGAAAAGTAAGATGAATTGTTTATGTGGATTGAATCCCAAAACAAACCACCTACGATAATATCTTCTCCCCATTGTTGAATGAATTGTACTTCGTCGTCAGAAGCGCTGCCAAATTCCAAGTAATCGGTGACCGCGAATGATCCATCGAGTCGAGCAAGTAGCAAATCACCACCGCCATTTTGACCTAAGGTATCATTCGGGGCAATTACAAAGTCTTCGATCGTGGAAAAACTAATCAACCCAGATGCTTGTTCAAGTTGCACAATGTGTTTCAAACGGACATCTATGGTTTTTACGTCATTAATTTCAAAAGTGGTTTGGCTTTTTGCTATAAGGCAAAAATGACAAAGTATGTACAACATATATGTTCTTAGCCGATCGATAACAGATACATTTGTGCGTTGAATGTAAAACAATTGAATATGTATAATGGAACAGGAAGCTTGCTTGTTGTGCTGCTTCTGGCATTTTTGAGTGCTTGTGGGGAGAAACCTGATGTGCATTCAATTCACACAAGTCAAAATGATCAAGATAAAGCCCTGTCTGCACTTACATCCGCTACTGAGGCCAATCCTGATGATCCACAAGTGTTCTTGACCCGAGCAGAATATTATGTCTCACATGATCTTTACTCTAAGGCTATTAGCGATTTTATACGGTGCACGGAACTTGAATCCACCAACTCTGTATGTTGGCAAGGCTTAGCTCAAGCCTATCTTGATGATAATCGTTCACGGCAGGCTGTTGAGTCACTGGAGGACTTTTTGAAAATTAGCCCGAATCATATCCCGGCTCGATTTCAACTAGCCGAATATCAGACGATCATCGAACGTTTCCAGGCAGCTCATTTTAATCTTGACGCTATATTGGACAAAGCGCCAAATCATGCAGAAGCCTTGTTGCTCAAAGGGTTGGTTTACAAATATCAAAATAAGCCGCTGCAAGCAGTTGAGTTTATGCAACAAGCTATTCAAAGTGATCCTGATTTAACGGATGGGCACCTTATGCTCGGCCAATTGTTTGAAGAAGCAAAAAATTCGTTAGCGCTCAAATATTATGAAAATGCAGTTCGGGTAGATCCGAGTAATGAGGAAGCAAAAATGGCAATTGCAAACTATCATTGGATGCGGAACAATTATGAACAAGCACTTGGCGTTTATGAGCAACTATTGGAGCAGCACAAAGACTTTGCAAAAGGATACTTTAATCAAGGATTGATTTTTCTTGAATTAGATTCATTCACCCGGGCAACAACCGCTTTTAATGAAGCACTCGTGCATGACAATAATTTCGTTTTGGCCCATTATTATCTAGGTGAAGCTCATTACTTGTCTGAAAACTGGCAAAAGGCAAAAGAGTCTTTTGAACGCGCATCTCAATTAGCACCTTCCGACGAACGGGCTAAAGAAAAATTACGCGATATTGAACAGCGAATGGCCAACAACTAGTTGGATTTTTTTAACCACTTAAAATAGTATATTATGGCAGTATTAAAAGTAATTGAAGTGTTAGCAAACTCTGATAAAAGCTGGGAAGATGCAGCTCGAAAAGCTGTACGCAAAGCTTCAGAATCTGTTAAGGGAATTCGTTCAATTTATATCAACGAGCAGTCAGCTGTTGTTAAGGATGACGACATTACAGAATTCAGAGTGAATGCAAAAATCACGTTTGAAGTAAAGTAGTTTAATGACTACAAATCGCTTTACGTATAGCGATTAATGTCAACACATGTATGATGAAAAGAAGGTACTTGTACCTTCTTTTTTACTATTTGTGGATTGCGAATTTCAATAAATTATATCGCGCATTTGGCCTTGTTTGGTACGGCCGTAATCTATGGCGGCAATTATATCGTTGCCAGAGGGGTTATGGTGAATGGGTTAATTGGGCCCAATGCTTTTATTGGTATGCGAGCGGTTTCAGCCGTAATTTTGTTCTTTTTATTTCACGGTATACAAAACCCATTTTCTGGGAAAGACCATATCCGATTAATGCTTTGTGGATTAACCGGCATAGCCATCAATCAATTGTTCTTTTTTAACGGCCTGAAGTTATCAGGACCCATTCAATCCGCATTGATTATGACGACGACGCCAGTTTTAGTCTATTTACTATCTATGATCTTTGTGGGTGCGGTGTGGAAACTGCATAAAGGAATCGGCATTATTTGCGGACTGTTTGGTGCTATACTGATAATTATTCAAAAAAATTCAGGACACTTTGAAAATGCATTACTTGGAAACATTATGATTTTTATAAATGCATTATCCTATGCTATCTATTTGATTATTGCCAAACCGCTAATGTCGAAATACCCACCCACGCAAGTATTGAAATTTGTATTTCTCTATGGCCTGATGATCGTCCTTCCTTTCGCAATCCCTCAAGCAGGACAAATAGATTGGTCCCGGTTTGATCGCAATTCAATATTGGCTGTATGTTATGTTATTCTCCTCACTACATATCTTGCCTATCGATTTAATGGTTTTGCATTGAGTAAGGTTAATTCCACTGTCGTCAGTATCTACCTTTATTTGCAACCGCTTGTCGCTACGATATTCAGTGTTTCACTTGGCATTGAAAAAATGACACTGGTTAAATCCGTCGCGGCAGCACTGATCTTGGTCAGTATCCTATTGGTTAGTACGGATAAATTGAGCTTCTGGCGCCGATTTTTCCGGCCGTAGACGTAAATTTTCAATTTTTTTACGCTTGTATTAGAGTCGTTTTTCATGTGTTAATTCTTATTGTCGTGCACGTTAAAATTTACAAAGTTTTGGCTATGTTAAGGAATTATGTATAATACACAGACTATCAGTGACTTATCATGGAATTACGATTTCTTTTAATACCAAAAATACCGTTTTGAATAGTGGATAAAGATTCTCAAATTAGCACAGCTTTCTGTGACGGAGAAAGCAAACACAATTGATGAATCGAAAAACCATTAATCCTTAGACAAAATATCCCATGCAGCAACGCTTAGAAGATAACTATGTATTGAATCGTCTGATTTCCGCATTTGAATCGAAAGATGACGAGACTCATGCATATTTCGAGGACAAGGAACTCCTGCAAATTCTTACTTTTTATGAAAACGAACTTGACTATGGCAAAGCACTTGAAGTAGCACAACATGGATTGAACCAGTATGCTTTTAATTCTGACTTCTATCTTTCAAAAGCACGGGTTCTGCTGCTTATGGAAGAGTTTGAAGAGGCGCTTACGACAATTGAGGATGGCTTGGCCATTGCGCCAAATGAAATGGAGCTTGAATTATTGAAAATTCACACTCAAACGGAAGCCGGAAACTTGTTACCCGCGAAAAAGCTCATTTCTAAACTGATTACAAATGCGAAAGGCGAGGATCGCGTGGATCTTTTAATTTGCCAATCGTACATTTTCGAAAAAGAGAAAGACTTTGAGGGTATGTTCAACGCCTTAAAAAAAGCTCTCATGATAGAGCCTAATCAAGACCGGGCACTTGAGAAAATTTGGATTGCAGTCGAAATATGCAAAAATTACAAGGAGAGTATTTTATTGCACAAATATATCATTGATCGCAATCCTTACAATCATCGGGCATGGTACAATCTGGGCCATGCCTATGCATGCCTGGGTGAATACCCTGAGTCAATTATGTCGCTTGAGTATTCTTTTTTGATCGATGAAAAGTTCGAGGTAGGCTATAAAGATTGTGCAGAAATGTGCTTCCAAATTGGTCGATTTCGACAAGCACTGAGCATTTATCTCGACGCCTACAGGCAATTTGGCCCTGACATGGAATTACTCGTTAGCATTGGCCGATGTTACCTTGAATTGGATAATCCCTCCGATGCCTACCAATATCTGAAACAAGCCGTTAAAGTAGATCCATATGATGATGAAGCACATTACTATCAAGGGCTTTGTCATTTTCGTATTGGTCGATTTGAAGATGCAATTCAATGTTTTGCAGAGGCCATAAAATTAGAAGATAGACGAGAGGAGTATTATGCCGACATCGCTAAATCGTATCATCTGACCGGAAAATATACGCTTGCCGATTATTATTTTAATAAAGCAACAGAAGCAGGGCCGGAAGAAATGAAATACTGGTTTCATCACATTGTATTTCTATTTGATATTCAGGCCTATGAAGCAGCGGCCGAAGTACTGGCAGAAGCGGAATATCATACATACGGTCCGGAGATTCAATATATTAAATCTGCCCTTGCCTTTGCGCAAGGAGATAAGAAAAACGGTATAAACTTATTGACGGAGGCCGTAGAGGAAGACGCGTCTATGCTATCTGCTTTTTATGCGCTTATTCCAAATGCAAAAGAAGATAATGAAATTGCTGCTTTAGTTGAATATTATAAATTAAAATGAAGTAAAAGCTGAAAACAAAAAGCTACTTATTCTTGATCCGAGCATTTTCGTTTTGATATACTTACAAAATAAAAAAGGGTTCTTGATCTACATCAAGAACCCTTTTTTATTCTATATGTTGAATCGAATTACTTCTTATTAGCAGCAAGTGCTATCGTCAAGCCGATTTCATCATTAATAAATTTGTCACCTAAGTTATCAAATATTGATTTTGAACCATATTTAACATTCCACTTAGTTCGGTCAATATTAAATTTAGGAGTTGATACTTTTAATGCGTTGCCTGTTACATTGACATTCGCTTTGAATCCAATTTGTTGCGTTTGATCTTTTATGGTTAAGTTACCGTAAACCATTGTGTTCGCTTCTGCATCATTTTCTAAGTTCACGACTTTCGTTATTTTAAATGTACTAGTCGGATACTTTGATACATTAAAAAAGTCATCTGCACTTTTATCATCGGATCCTTTTAAATGGCCTTCTAATCCGGCCTTTTCATCTCCGGACAAATCCAATACATTGATGCTATTCATATCCATTACAAATTCCCCTGCGGCGAGTTTTCCATCTTTCATTTGTACTGAACCAGAAGATACTTTTATACTGCCGTTATGCGTCCCTGTTGGTTTGTATCCTTCCCAAAGAACGTTTGAGGCAGCAGTATTAACCGCATACGTAGCGGCGGCTTCCACTTTCTTAACTTTTCCTGCATCTGATGTTGTAGCTGCTTCGCCTTTGTCTTTCTTACAAGAAATAACAGATGCGGCAAGCATGACAGCCAAGAAATACATGATTGGTCTTTTCATTTTTACGATAGTTTTATTATGAATTTTATAGATATATGTGATAAATCGCCGCAAAAGTACCTTTTATTGTCAACTTGTCGACAACTCAACTTCTTGTTTATAGGTATCAATGCTGGTAACATAGGTAAGTACTTCGTCAACCTCTAAATTCATCCAGCCCACAGGTAACTGGAATTGAGCATCTTTCGATCCATACAGAATAACCTTTGTTTGATCCGTTAACCACTCATCAAGCATGTCGCAGGGCGGAGGACTAGCATACTCAGCCGATTTGTAATGAATAAAAATGTGGTGAAACATTCGGTTTTGAAGTATTATGCTCAAACTATCCCAATCACTCTGACACAGACTCAAACTTAAAACATCAATATGCTTTTCAATCAGCAACCGCTTGGTCAGGTGGTGGAAGACTGAACTTGAACGACCACACGTATTAATCATTAAGGCCGATCCTTTGCAAATAGCATGACCCAACATCAAGTCGATGTTTTCTGATTCGAGAATACGCTCTACAATTTGATCAAATAATCGAATATGTACTTTATGTAAAGCACCCGATAAAACAAGAAAGCCAAGTCGCTCTTGCATAGGTTCCCAAATTGAATGCACGAAGGCCTTTATACCTAATACGTCCAATTGTTGCTTGAGCAAACTGTACAGCTTACTCTCCTGCGTCTTTTGCACAGCTATGGTGAGTTTGTCCTGAATACAGCAACCGCTATTGCTATTCACAGAGAGACTGTACAATTGATCCAATTCAGCTGTGGATAGGCAGGCTATGGCTGATATCTTGTGCCCCTGTTCCTTTAAATGACTTACTTTAATCAGATGTTGTAAATCATCTTCGTCATATTGTCTAATGTTATTAGCATCGCGAGAAGGTTTGCAGATGCAGTATCGCTTTTCCCAAATGCGTATGGTATGCGCTTTAACGCCTGTGAATCGTTCGAGATCTGTGATGCTGTATTGAGCCAATTTTAAACAGGGAATTATATGTGGAATTTGAAACACTTCGAGCTGTAAATTGTTGGACAAAAACAATAAAAACTTGATATGAACATAGGAATCGTTTGTTATCCAACCTATGGAGGAAGTGGCGTTTTGGCCACTGAGCTTGGAATGGGATTGGCGGGTAAAGGCCATAAGGTACATTTCATAACCTATCGAATGCCTGCCCGTCTTTCAGCCTTTCATGAAAATATCTACTTTCACGAGGTTAGCGCTTATGACTACCCATTGTTCGAATATGCACCATATGAAAGTGCCCTATCGAGTAAAATGGTGCATGTGGCCATTCATGAAAAACTCGATATTCTTCACGTGCATTATGCAATTCCTCATGCTGCAGTGGCCTATTTAGCACAACAAATTTTACGCACACAGAATATCGACATTCCTTTCGTTACGACATTGCACGGAACGGATATTACACTGGTTGGTTCTGACCCTTCTTTTGCTCCGGTCGTCGAATTTAGTATCAATGCCTCTGATGGCGTTACGGCAGTATCCAATTATTTAAAAATATTAACCGAAGACACGTTTAGTATCACGAAGGATATTGAAGTTATCTACAATTTTGTAGATTTCAATAGATTTAAGCAAATAGATAAAAACCATTTTAAAAAGGCAATTTCACCACATGGTGAATCCATTCTTGTCCATGTTTCCAATTTTAGAAAAGTAAAAAGGATCGAAGATGCAGTTCGCTCCTTTAATATTGTTGCAAGAGAGGTTCCTAGTAAGTTAATTTTAGTAGGCGATGGCCCGGAACGATTATCTATCGAAAAACTAGTCGTCGAACTTCAACTAAATAATAAAGTCGTTTTTCTTGGAAAGCAAGATGCCATAGAAGAAATATTGGCTGTTTCTGATATCTTCTTGTTACCCTCAGAAACCGAGAGTTTTGGGCTGTCTGCGCTTGAGGCCATGGCTTGTGGCGTTCCCGTCATTTCGTCCAATGCGGGCGGTCTCCCAGAAGTGAATGTGCACGAACAGACCGGTTTTTTAACAGCCGTAGGCGATTATCAAAAAATGGCGGAGCATGCAATTGAATTATTGAATAATTCAGATATGCATGAAAAATATTCACAAGCGGCATTTAATCGAGCACAGCAATTTAATCTGGATAAAATTGTATGCTTGTATGAAAAATTCTATAATAAGATTTTGAAAAGGGAGTTGGTTGAGTGTGAATAAGGCACGATTTTAATTTTGGTAAAATGCACCGATGTGATGTACATATATCAGTAGTGCAATCAATACTAAACTAATAAAATCGTCTAAGCAAGCTGGTTGGCGCTGTTTCCAGACTTGAGCAATATGAACGAAAAAAGTAGACCTCTTCATTTTGCACGATTAATTTAAGATTAAATGAGCGAATTCAGTGTAGGATTACTTCTTTCTTAGTAACACACGACTGAGGTGTTTTATTAAGTGGGACGATGAAGTTGGGTGCGTCTACTGATCGAGTATTTTACAAACTCTAATAGCCGAGACTTGAAGCAAAGAAAATAATCGTGGTCGGAGTCTGGGTTTGCAAGTTTGAATAACACCACAACTTCCTACATTAGCAGCTGCCTTGTAAATAACAAATTGAGTCGGGACATGCGTTCAGTAATTTTAATTTTTATCATAGGGGCCATCGCAACATTTGGATTTTCACAAAGCAATGGTGACGCATCACAACCTGACAGCACGTCAATATCACCCGATTTGCATCAGGAATTGAGTCCAGAACTTTCTTGTGAAGCTGTGATCCATCATGTTGATTCATTACGTGAATTTATGGCAGACCTGTCTGATTCAGTATGGGTATCTGAATATCACGCATTGGTCATGTGTCTGTATGGCACGGGGAAGGAGAAACTGCTCGACCAGTATGAAGATGATATGAAAGCGCTGATCAAACGCGCAAATGGCGCTCATTTTCAAATTCTGGATATTTACTATTCCATTGCCGGTATACATCAATTGACAGGGGCATCGGTTCCGGCAATTAAGACTTTGCTCGAAGGCATAGACTTTGTTCGGAAGGCTGGATTGCCAGAACATTATGTTGGTCAGTATTATTTATCAGTCGCCGAGATAAGGTATGCCATGCAAGATTACGAATCTTCTTTATTGGCCTTGGATTCCGCTGATGTATATGTAAAAAGTGATGACTGGCTCGTGAGAACAGAAATTCATAATTTAAAAGCTATCCTGGCGGCTGAGTATAAGGCAAATTTTCGTCTTTCGATTAATGAATTTCGAAACGCACAGACAGCAGCAAGAAAAATTTCAAATACTGAGTCGTATTTAAATGCACTTTCGAATGAGGCATTTACCTATAGCCAAATGGGCAATGTCGATAGCGCAGAAATCATAACCGCTCATATATTGAAAGAGGCTATTCAAAATGAAAACCGTCAGTGGCAGGCAATTTCAAGTTATTATTTGGCTGATTATCAAATCAAACGTGAGAATTTTAAAGATGCACTTTCCAATGCAAAGCGCGCCCAATCAATGTTTGGTACGCAAATGGATTATGACCACCAATTGCAATTAACGCATATCTTGTATTTATCCCATAAGGGGTTAGGACATTATAAGGAAGCCCTGTCGTACTATGAACAATATGAAACCTTGGTCGATTCGCTTTCTGGAAAAGAAACCCTGCGTCAAATTGTTGAATTGGAAAAAGATCTGCAGTTTGAAAAAGAAGAGGCAGCATTGAAGTTGGCACACGAAAAAGAAGTGGCAGCAGAAAAGTTAGCCAGAAATAGACTGACTATCGGTCTGTCTGCTCTCGGATTTTTACTGCTTATTGGATTGTATTTCGGCAGTAGACTACGTAAACAAAAAATACAACTCGAAGAACTCGGCCGAGTAAAAGACCACATATTTGCTGTCATCGCACACGATCTGCGCGCCCCGGCTCTTGCGTTCAGAGGTCTATCCAAAAAAATAAAATACCTGGTGCGTAACAAAGAATATGACACCATGGATAAACTAGGTGAAAGCCTGGAAAAAAGCACGGATCGACTTTACGGAATAACCGATAATCTGATAAATTGGGCCATACTGGAAATGGACGTATTGACTATAAAGAAAGATGTAATTCAGGTCAGTAATATGCTTTTAGATGTGATTGCTCTTTTTGAACCTGAACTTCAGAGAAAGAATATAGAAATTCACAATAAAATTAATATCGACCAACACCTTATTTGTGATGAGGAATCATTCAAAATTATTTTCAGAAATGTACTTGATAACGCCCTTAAACATACACCTACAAATGGACGCATTGACTTACAGAGTCGTGATACTGACGGGTTGATTAAAATTTCGATTCGAGATAATGGACAAGGAATACATGCTGACCAACTCGAAAATATTTTTAAACTGTCCAAAGAAAAATCCCAAGCTGATACCGAAGGAAAGAAGAGTACCGGATTGGGGCTGTATCTAATCAAAAAGTTGATTGAAAGAAATCATGGGTCTATCGAGATTGAATCAAGCATAGGTAACGGAACAACTGTCGAAGTCGCTTTACCAAAAGTAAAGCACATGGTGCACACAATAAGTTGAAAATGGTTAATTCTACACCTGGATGACTTCCTGACGTATCAACCCCAATTATTACTTAGAGAAATTTTAGTCGTTCTCTTAGTTTTGTTCTTCCCTGACGACTGCAAGGTATTGTTTTGTCATTTACCACTAATGTGTAATCGGACCAGTGCACCTCTGTGATTTTATTCAAGTTTACCATGAACGACCGATGGACACGTAAAAAGTCAAAAGGTTCTAACTCGTCCGAAAAACTGCTAATCGTGCGTCGAACGCTATGTTCGGCTTCATCCAGGAAAACGGTAACCATGTTTCCATTTGATTCCAGATATGAAATATCATGAATGTCAATGCGCACAAAAGATTCTTTATTTTTAAGATATATGCTGGTAGGACTGGCACTCTCCATCGAATTGCCTGAAATTGTCTCCGGCGATTTTATAGAACGTTGATTTATCAATAAATGAATCGTTTGCTGGAGCTCAAAAAGCTCAATTGGTTTTGATAAAAATGCAAAGAGCCCTGAATCTTGAGCCTCCTCAAAATGTTGTTTAGTTGGATGAGCTGTTAGAAATATGATTGGAATCTTTTTATCCTTTACCAGAGCGCCAATTTCCGTTCCTGAATGACGACCTTCAATTTGAATATCCATGATAATGACGTCCGGATTTGATGCTAATATTAACTCAAGTGCTTCGGATGATGAACTTACCGTTCCTATGACTTTAAAACCAAGTTCTGCTATCAGCATGCGTAGCTCAACCTGATATGAAATGTTATCTTCGACTATAAGAACTTGAAGATTCATACTTCAATGGATTAGCATAGAAAATTTTATATAGAATTTTGAGTATAGCTATTTTGAGTAAGTATTAAATCTACTGATGTCTAAGCTAGCATCGAACTCGGTTCGAAGAAAGCAAAAATAAATGTTTTTATATTTTTTACAACGACTAACCTTTGGCTTAGTCACTTTTTACTTGTAATATCTCGCAGGCGCCTATGCCAGGAGTGGGTAATCTCGTGTGTTAAATGAAGGTGAGCCTGTCCTTCAATATCTTTCGTCCTTTTCGACTGAAAGGGAGAGTGGTTGAACCAACTTTTACGATGCCCTCTGACCATAGTACTTCATCGACCATGCTCAAATTTAATATGACAGAGCGGTGAACCTGAGCAAATTGGGACTTGGGCAATTCCCGGCTAAATCCTTGTAATGTTTTTCGAATTCTAATCGTTTGTTTATCTGTCGTTACAAGTAGGTAGTTTCCTTGAGAACGTATAAACAGTATATTTTTTACCATTTGCCGGTAAAATGAATCACCTTGACGAAGGTATACAAATGCGTCTATACTGGAATCCGGTAAGTTGGTAGGATGTAATCGTCCGTTCGTACGATGACTCGTAAGTAGTTTCATAGTTTGCTCCAATTCATATGCCGTAATTGGTTTCGATAAAAGAGCAAAGTGTTTGATTCGTTTGATTGATTCGTACTCTTCTTTTGATGATTTTACTGTCAGGAATACGATAGGGGTATCAAGCAGATTGAGGGTATTCCAGTTTTTTCTGCCTCTCATCATCGCTTTGAAAGGCAAACTGATAATGGCAACATGAGGCTTACGCTTTATCATCAAATTTATTCCTTCATTCAATTTTTGAGTTCTATAAATTATGTCATGCCCCAGACTTTCGATCAGGCTGCAAAGCTCTTTTTGGTAGACGAGGTTATGCTCGACAATTATGACGGTCATGTTTTTAATTAATCATTTTTTATATAAAAGACTCAATCGATAACCTAGAACGGTATTGGCCTTTTTATTTCATCGATTTAAACAGTGGCTAGTGGCAAATTTATATTTTAAATATTTCTGGTATTTCAATTTAAGGGCAATTTGACAGCGGCATTTTGCCATTTATCACAGCTTTTTGTCGATTGATCACAAGTATTTGTCTTTGTACCACAACACGTAAAAAAAAACGTGGCCGTCACTCATTTTTATGTCACAAAGAAGAGTTTAGTATCACGATTTTATTGATGGATACAATGCTCGAATTAATCACAAAATCTTGATTGTACTTATGAAAATTAAAATACCAAATACGAGACGTTCTGCAAGTAATAGATCGTCAGCTCACAGCGACAAAACGAGCACTTCTTCGCCGCTGGAGTTCACTAAAGACGTACGAGGTCAATTTACTAAACTATTAATATGTAATGCTATGCTATTTTTAAATCCATCTGCTTATCGTCGTGGAAATTGGCGATTATTAACTCCTAAATGTCTCATGGGATTGTTTTTTATGGCAGCAATGTACGTTTCATTGCCCGCTCAAAATGCCGATTTTCAATGGGCCGTGTCAATGGGAGGCCCCAGTACAGATGAAAATGCTAAAGTGGGTGTAGATGGACAGGGTAATGTATACACGGCAGCGTACTTCGTAGATTCGGTGGATTTCAATCCTGGGCAACCACCAGGTGCCTTTGTGTCAAATGGTTCGTTTGATTTCTTTTTGGTCAAACACAATTCGGCTGGTCAATTTCAGTGGGCTAAATCATTCGGAGGGACGGGTACAGATTTTTCCACTGATGCTGCTGTTGACAACCAAGGGAATTCTTTTGTTGTCGGCAGTTTTTCAAATACGGTTGATTTTAATGGGCCTGCCAGTGGCGGAGTTGCTACATCGCTCAATTCCCGTGATCCTTTTGTTGTAAAACATAACGCCGCAGGCGACTTTCAATGGGTCAGGCATTTCGAGGTGTCCGAATTTGGACAGGCTAGGTTCGTTCATGTCGACGATGCTGGAAATTGTTATGTCACTGGCCAATTCCGTGGAAATATTCAATTTTCACCGGGATCTACCGATCCAGTGGTTCCCTCAAATGGAGGTTCCGATGCATGGGTTGTTAAGCTAAGTCCAACTGGAAATTTAGATTTTGCTTTGACTTTTGGAGGACCAACGAATGTATTTCCAAGTTCCATAACATCCAACGGCTCTGGAAATATTTATGTAGGTGGCAGTTTTGAAACCAGTGGTTCACCAATCGACTTTGACCCGGGACCAGGTACAGCGAATGCCACGTCAAATGGTGCCAGGGATATGTTCATCGTCGAGCTCAACACTTCGGGCATATATCAAAACGTAACAACTTTGGGTGGCCAATTTAATGATCAGCTGTTGAATTTCACCATTGACGACGATGATAATCTATATGTCGTAGGTGAGTATGCTGGCACGGTTGACTTTAATCCTGGCGGTAGCGGAGGTAATCAAACGTCGACCGGATTCCAGGATGCGTTTTTGGCGAAGTACAATAGTTCCGGTGCCTTTCAATGGGTTAGGACCTTCGGAGGTACGGGATTCTTATTGGATAGAGCGGAAAGTGTAGCCATTGGTGCTGACGATAATATATATACCTGGGGGTTCTTTAGAGGGACAGTAGACTTTGATCCGTCTAGCTCTGGTGGTGAAGTAACGAGCAATTCTAATTCTCAAGATTTGTTTTTAGTATCGCATGACGCAGATGGAGCCTACATTCATGTGCAGACCTATGGAAACACTCAATCTGAAAGGGCAGGTAACCTAATTATTGATGCCAATAATAATATGCATTGCACAGCCGCCTATTTTAGTTCGCTGAATTTGAATCCTGGCGGGTCTGGAGGAAACATTTCGTCCAATGGAGAATCTGATGTTTTCACTCTCAAACTATCCGTGTCATTGTCTTCAAAATATTATGTTGATTCAGCTATCGCTGTTCCTGGCGATGGCAGCACGTGGGCAATGGCATTCAAGACGCTTCAGGATGCACTTGCAGTCGCCACGGATGGCGATACGATTTGCGTGGCACAAGGCACATACTACCCCGATGAAGGGGCCGGCCAGACGAATAATGCACGTACATCTACCTACAATATACCCAATGGTGTCGTCGTCCTCGGTGGTCACAATGCAGCTACAGGTGCTAGAGATATTGACGCCTTCACATCAATATTAAGTGGAGATATTGGCACAGTCGGTGATAGCACGGACAATGCCTACCACGTCGTGACAACTACAAGTGTTGGTGCTACTACCCATGTAGATGGTTTCACGATTACGCGAGGAAATGCCTTTGCGGGCGGATCCGCTGGACATGGTGGTGGATGGTACAATACCGATGACAACAATTTAAATCAATGGAATCCCACCATTTCGAATTGTACATTCACACATAATACCGCCATCTCCGAGGGCGGTGCCTTCCATTCGACGGGAAATAATTCCGGAACAGGAGGGCCGAATGTAATCAATTGCGTCTTTGCTAACAATGTCGTTACCTTCAGTAGAGGCGGAGCAGTATACATTTCGAATGCAAGTGGACAGCCTGTCACGTTCACTTCTTGCAAATTTGAGGACAACAGGGCTCGAGCATTTGGAGGGGCCATAAATATGCAAGGTGCAGCGAATGTGCTATCCTGTAAAATCGAAGCGTGCATTTTTGAATCCAATGTAAATGAAGCGAACAACGGTGGAGCTATTAGCACAGAAGCAGACATTGAAATAACCAAATCGACCTTTCGAAACAATAGCACGCTTAATCGACGAGGAGGCGCCATAGGTATTTCAGGATCGGCTGACACGACTACAATCAACCTCTTCGGGTCATTATTTATGGCAAATGCTGCAGTCGTAAGTGGCGGGGCAATCGGAATGGAAGTTGGAGCAAACCAAAACATTGCGTTGAATATCGATAGTTGTAACTTTTTCAATAATATGGTACCCAGTAACCTAGGAGGCGCGATCGGAACCTGGATTACGGATGCTTCTTCCAATCTGTTCACGAGGGTATCCAACTCTCAATTTATTGGAAACCAATCAGGGAGTAACGGAGCGGTATCTTTTGGTCTATCTTCATTTAGTGGCGGAGAAAACCATGAAGACTACGTCAATTGTCTGTTTTTTGCAAACTCATCGACCTTCGGTTCATCGTTTTTTTATGGAAACTTTGCCTCAGCTTCAAGCAAAATAGAACCAACATTTACAAATTGTTCCTTTTATGAGAACGATGTCGATGATGCTATTTTGGAGATAGAATCTTCCGGGATGGGAATGGTAAGTTGTACCGTTGATAATAGCATTCTATGGAAGGATAGTGGCGAAAGCTTCGATCTTACTGGAGCCAATTCATCTCTTAAGCTAAGCCATAGCATTTACCAAGGCTCTCTATCATCCGGCATTGATGACATGGGGGGTAATGTAAGTGCGAATCCTTTATTCCTGGATCCAATTCATGGAAACCTGAGATTATCAACATGTTCGCCAGCCATCGATGCCGGAGACAATGCCTTAATCCCTTCTGGCGTCACAACTGACCTGGATTATCTCAATCGAATCGTCAATTCTACGGTAGACATGGGGGCATACGAGTTTACTGGAGTAAATACCTCTCCGGAAACGGTATTTTATGTGGACGCGTCTGCATCGGCCAATGGATCAGGTACATCCTGGGCTTCAGCGTTTGACCATTTACAGGATGCATTAAACTTATCTTGTCTCGATGCAGGTGATACCATTTTAGTGGCTGCAGGGACATATTATCCTGATGAAGGACTTGGCCAAACTGCAGATGATAGCACAGCTACGTTCAATATGCCTGCAGGTGTAACTGTATTAGGCGCCTATCCGGCAGGCGGAGGAGATCGCGACTTGTCTTCTAATGAAACCGTTTTGAGCGGTGATGTAGGGACCTTGGGAGATAGTTCGGACAACGCCGTGCATGTTGTTACATTCTACAACGTTGGATCTGGAAATACCATCCTTGATGGATTTACAATTCGTGATGGTCATTCACGGGGAGATATGTTCCCAAATAATTACGGCGCCGGTATTTTCATTGAAGCTGAAGATGAGTTTGGTATACAAAGTAGAGATGGGATAAACTCCGATCCAAAAATTATCAATTGTCGAATTATAAACAATCGCTCCGGAGGTAGCGGGTCTTCTGGTGGTGGCGGTGGAGGTGTCATGATTTTAGGACGTGATGCTGGGATAGCCTCGCCTGAATTCGTCAATTGCCTGATAGCCAAAAATAATTCTGTGCAATCAGGTGCCGGTGTCTACGCCTTTGGATTCATGGGTGATGCTTCACCAAAATTTATCAATACAACTTTTGCTTTTAATCAAAATAATATTGCCGATGGAGTCTCCTATGGCTCGGCTACAAATTCTGGCTCATCCGCTGCGACTTTTCAAAATTGTATCTTGATTGGTGCGGGGGTTGAAATTGACCTTTTTAATTCTTCTGCCAATGTATCGTATTCTTATTTCACTAATAGTGCCTTACCAACTGGCGTGACGGATGGAGGAAATAATCTGGTTGATCAACCGATTCCTTTTGTCAATTTTAGCGGAGATGATTATCACTTAGTCGGCAATTCGACAGCCATAGACGCCGGAAACAACGCGGCGGTGCCAGCTGGCATTTCAAGCGATTTAGAGGGAAATACGCGCATATTTGAAGGTACGGTTGATATGGGTGCTTATGAATCCGTATGCGATCCATTCAACTTCATTGCTATGCCATTTGATGCAGTATTAAGTCAGAATGGTACGTATGAAATAAGCGAAGAAGACATCCAGTCAATTACGATGTATAGTACTGGGTCTCAGGTTCGCACATCATTCACAGCAGCCAGTTTTACTTGCGCGGACATTGGCATCGACACGGTCTTCATCAATATGTATGACACATGTACGATGTCGGAAATAGACACCTATGCATTGGTCAATGTAGTCGATGATCGACGCCCCTCCTTA
>JANQSS010000027.1 GCA_028279185.1 Saprospiraceae bacterium
TATGTAGTATTGAAGAGATTGTAAGGCATTGAATAAAAAATGTGGATTCATTTGAGCATGAAGAGCATTTAATCGTTGTTGGAGCAAGGCCGTTTTGGCCTTTTGTCTATTACGCGACTGTAGAAAATAATAGTAGAGTATGCCTGAAAAGAATAGTATTACCAAAGTAATAAACCACCACGTTTTCCAGAATACAGGCGGAAGATTAATAGGTAATGTTATTCTTTGTGAAATGGGCTTTCCTCCAACAAATGCCTGAGCGGAAAATGAATAGCTTCCGGAAGGTAAATTTCTAAGTCTAATTACCCGGTCATTCGTTGTGAGATAGTGATCATCTATACCCACCAATTTGTAGTGAATAGTCGGTGGTTTTTGTGAAAAATAAGGGGTACTTAATTCGATGTCCAAATTGTTTTGTAAAGCGGTTAATTTTGATGGATCAACGGTTACTTCGTTACTTGATACGTTTATGATATGCATCTCGGCCTTTGGTATTTGAGAAGAGATAGTGCCTTGGTATACTTGGGTAACATCTTTACCGGCAATTAACAATTTGTCTTCTTTTTGAAAAATGTATTGTATTGGTCCGCTGCCATTTGTCTCGATAAAATCTATGAACCTTAGATCTGGAAGAGATAGACGGTGAAGCCCTTTATTGGAGAGTGCCAGAAGCGTTTTGTCGTCACGGGTAATTTGCTTTATAAAGTCATTGCTCGGATGCCAATGACTTGTTTCGCTTAGCCCTCTTTCTTGCAAGTGAAAACATTTTATTCCAAAAGCATCAGAAGAAACACAAAATCGATCTTCAGCTATGCCAGCAATGTGGCTAATAGGGTCTCGTAAATAGGATTGATAGTTAGAAAGTGAATTATTATCAGCATTATATTTAATTATATGAAACCCCGAAAGCGTTCCTACAAGAATTATAGAATCAGAAAGGCGATATCTGCAGAGCGTCCGAACATCAGGTGAATAACGAATTGTATCAATGCAATTATAATTGTTATAAAATAAAATGCGATTGGAAAATGCGCAGAAATGATTTTCGGTTAATTCTAGAATATGCTTCACAATATCTTCACTCGTAAAACTGTCTACTTGTGTAAGCACCTGGTTTGGTTTTATTTGGTATAAGACTGAGCCCGATAGTAGTAAGTGTAGTTCGGATCCTCGAATTGTGAAATCCGAAATATTATCAACGGAAAATTTGGCCAATATCAATTGTTGTTGGCTATTTAAGTCTATAGAATGAAATTCATGGTTTTTATTGAAAAAAAAGACAGATGAGTTTGCTCGAGGACTATCCTTAAATAATAGGCTGCCATCTGTTTGGTATGTCTTAATCAAACCTGCACTACTTTTGATTATTTTGTCTTCAATAATGTACAGCCCATCGTTCTTTGTTCCAACCAGTAATCTATCGTGCCAATCGCGATCCAATCCAAAAATGTCAGCATGGTTCAAATATGTTTTAGAAAGCTGTAAATCTTTCAATGTGAAAATTAAAAGTCCGTTTGTAGATCGTGCATAAAGGAGAGAGTCCCGCTCAATACATTTGCCTCCTTTGAATGGCCCGTATGTTTCTATATATGGTATTACATCAGCGAAAATGGGTGACCAACTGTATTCATTAGGAGTGATGGAAAAGTATCGTTTGTTATAATATTGAATTAGCTCGTCCTTCAATCGCATATTAATGCGACTGTCATTCAAGAAACTGAAATAGGAGAGTGTGTTTATCGCTCCAAGTATTC
The DNA here is from genome assembly GCA_028279185.1 of Saprospiraceae bacterium. Taxonomy (GTDB): domain Bacteria; phylum Bacteroidota; class Bacteroidia; order Chitinophagales; family Saprospiraceae; genus JANQSS01. The sequence continues at coordinate 1,755 of JANQSS010000027.1, forward strand.
TGGAATTCAATTTCACAATTTTGTGAAGCGAGAGTGAGTAAATATCCAGATAAAACGCCTGCGATTTAGTGTAAGCCACGAGCGTATCCGGTTCGATAAATCCATAGCTAAAAATAGTTGGGTTTTGTTTAGGCACGGTTGATACAACATGCAAAGAGTCACGGTAAAGAAAAAGTGGCCACTCGCTAAAAGAGCTAATCCAGATTCGATCTTTTTTATCAAGATATAGCGCCAATATTTCCAGGTTTGGAAGACCTGATTCGTATCCGAAATAATCGAATGAAACACCATCAAATTTACACAGCCCTTTATCCGTACCTATATATAAATATCCTTCTTCGTTTTGAATAACGGAATAAATACGATTAGATGGTAAGCCATCTTGAATAGTATAGTTTAAATAATGCGATGACTCCTGCCCAATTCCCAGATAGTAAGCGAAAAGTAAAAGTGCCACAATTGGAATTCCCTTCAGAATAATTAGCATAAAGGTTGGGTCGGTATGGCGCTTTCTCACACCCATAAATGTATAAAAAAGAATCGTTAAAGTCTTATCTAAAGCTTCGGACAAGTACAGCTTCGATTCGGACAGTATAAGGCTAAATTCGGCAGTTTTAGCTTTTTGGAGATGGGGTTTTACACATCTTTGAGGTGCGCACGAAAAACACCTATTATATTCAGAGGCCGACACTAATAGAATTCCTATTAACAAACGCAAATTGGGTTTTTGTGGCGTAGGATTATGTTCCAGCCACAGAAATCTAATTTACATAAATAAACCTTGACATTGCACTTTTCCTTGATCATGGTGACGCCTGAATACAGGGTAATGTAAGTCGCACGGTTGTGCCCTCCTCAAATACCGATCGAGCATCCGCATTTGATAAAATTTGAATGCCAGTTTTATTTTTGGAAGGCGAAGTTTTATGCAACTGATGTAGTAATTTGATACGCTTTTCAACCGCCTTACTGGAGAAAGATTTATGACCACTTTTGGGCGTATTAGGTGGGTTGAACCTGCCATTGTCAGTAATTTCACAACGGATTTCTTTCGAAGTTGTTTTTTCAAAGAAGATTTGGATATGATTACGTACGGATCGAGAACCGAACCCATGCACGATCGAGTTTTCGACAAAAGGTTGAATGATCATCGTTGGTATCATTGTCGATGCTTTCAAGTTTTGGTTATATAAGAATTCATAATTCAGATTTCCATCCAATTTTTCCTTTTCCATCTCTAAATAACTTGTCAAATAATCAATCTCATCTTCCAGTAAAATATACTCCTGAGCCGAACTTTCCAATGTCTTTCGAACTAATGTTGCGAATATAGTTAGATACGAACTGGCGCGCTTCCTATCATTTTTGCTTATGTAGTATTGAAGAGATTGTAATGCATTGAATAAAAAATGAGGATTCATTTGAGCCTGTAGTGCGCTTAGCCGCTCTTGCAACAATGAATACCGTGCCTGTGAGCGTTCTTCATTTTGTCGATATAAATAATATATGACTAATAAAATGAAGCAGATGCTTAAAATATAAAACCATGTTGATCGCCACCATGGAGGTCGAATATCAAATTGAAGCGAAACGGGGTCAGAATTTAATCCTAAATTAGTTTTAGCCGAAATAGTAAATGTATATTGACCTGGTTGAAGACTGGAAAAATAGACCGAAGATTCATTGGTTTGAATGGTATCTTGTGACTTTCCTGCCGTAAGAACATATTGAAAGTATGGTCTTTCCAAACTAAAAAATGGACAACTGTAAGATATGCGAATGTTGTTCTTTGAATGGTGTAATACAGGTTTGGTCGTAAATGAGCTGAACGAATCATTAATAAAAAACGCATCGAAATGTAGATTTAGCTTGTCGTGATTCTGTACAGCGTCATGCTGAAGTTTGAGTATTTTCGATTTTGTACCCATGACTAAATTTTCTTGGAACTTATCTACAAATAGGACATCTTCATGTTGTAGGTATTCATTAAACTCTGAAAAGCCATCTATTTCAAGACTAAACGGGTTAACATATATAACACCATTTGGGGTGGCCAAAAATATTTTTTCTTGAATGAGTACGTCAGTGACTAACGTATTTCTCAAAGTTTGTGATTTGATTATTTTATTTGTTTTGCTGTTGTACTTGTCAATTCTTCCGTTTGAAGTAATAATGATTGCCTCATCATTGGCTAATTTGAATATGGCATGGATGGCAAAACCGCGAATTTCTTTTATTTTTTCAGGAGGAGTCTTCAATGCAAAATTGTATGAATACAATTCGTCACTTGTGGCATACCATAACATTGAGTCACTTACTACACCGGAAACTAGAATTTTTTGATTTGGAAAATAATCCAATACGAGTGGTTCTTCATTTTTTCGTATATGAAGAAATTCCGACCCAATTATGAGCAATTCGTCATTGGGCAATTCATGAAGATGTTTGAAGATGCCCGCACTCGTACGAGGGGTCTTCGTGCCAATTTTTTTAGTTTGGAGATTGTAACTCATCAATTCTTTATTGCACAGCGTGTATAAATTCTCTCCTTGCTTTACGATGTTGTAAACAATGTCGCCTTTACCAACAAGAAAGTGATGAGTCAATTCAAATCTTGAATTATAAACGAATACATTTCTTCTATTTACAGCCAGGCATATAATTGAATCAAATGAAAATACATTGTCAACGTTTTTGATATCAAAAAGTAATGGATTGGTATGGGTAGCAGACAGAAGTTGACTTCTGGATACATGGTATAAGCCGGAATTTTTGGAGCCCAACCAAAAATTACCATCACGATCGGAGGTTAACCTATAGGGTATAATAGAGTCCATGATTCTTGTTAAATCATGAAACTTTTTTGAAATCGTCCCGTGATACAATCCGTCCGATGTACAAATCCAGACATTGTCAAATTCTTGGTAGCAAGAGTGAATACTAAGTTGTTCTAATTTTTTATGACTTTTAGAATCAATTGATGTTACAGTTGAATCGCTGTGATTGAAAATCGTTAGCGGCTGTTTTTTGTAACCGAGTAGAATAGTTTGATCGTCATATAAGGCGTTTTTTGTGGATGATATGATGTCATATTGCAGTTGGTTAATGGAGGAGGATTCGATCACATTATTATCTTCATCTACTACATAAAGACTTCTGCGATGAGTTATGCCAATTTTGTTGTCCTGGCGCTCATGGTATGAATTGTATTTTCGACTAATTTTTCGAGAAATTGATTCTATTCGATGTACAGTACCATCTGCGTAATATTCAGGATGTTCATTGTCAAGAGAAGACCAAATGCGATCTTTGGAGTCTACCATGATTTGCAGGATCGCTTTTGAGTGCCAAGCCGCATCCTCTATGGACACGAAGGTACGCCCGTCAAATCGACACAATCCTTCCTCGGTCGCGACCCACAAGTATCCCTTAGAGTCCTGTTTGATATCGTATATAGTCAAGCTGGGTAGACCGTCTTTGAGGGAGTAACGTCTAAGAATGGAGATTTCCTGACCATATAGAATTGCCATCAGCGTTGGCCACAACACTATAATTATGATAGTTCGGATCATCATTTACTCTAGCAAACCTTCATCTCAAAATAAGAATATTTTCAAACCAATGGCCCACCATATTTACTTACGTTTTCATTAGTGGCGAAGTTCGGCGTAATGATCTAAATGGCAAAATAGTACGAAACATAGCGCTAGGCAAGAGTGAATGTTATGGTGAGAAATCAGACCAACGAAACGACCTTGTATACCGAATTACTATCTTCGCTGTGCCGGGATAAAATGGAGAAATTACTGACTATAGGAACAAGGTGTGAAACAAATTGGTTGTATAGCTTTCATGTTAAAGATTCAAGAACCATATTTTCGCTATGGCAGATAGATTGAGGCTAATTGAAATAAAGAATAAAAAAGCTTACTTCGAGTACATTATCGTTGAGGAATTCGAAGCTGGAATTGTATTGTCCGGTACGGAGATAAAATCGGTGAAGAATGGTGAGGTCAACTTGAGCGATGCGTATTGTATTTTCAAGGGGAAAGAGCTTTTTCTTAAAAACGCCTTTATCGCCACGTATAAATTTGGAAACAATCAAAATCATCTTGAACGTCGGGACCGGAAACTTCTATTGAAGAAGCAAGAGTTGAAGAAGCTAAAACGAAAGTTAGATGAACGCGGTTTGACGATTGTGCCGTTGTTATTTTTTGTTAACGAACGTGGATTGGCAAAGGTGATTATTGCGTTAACAAAAGGCAAAAAGAGTTACGATAAGCGCGCTTCCATTCGAGATAAGGATCAAAAAAGAGATTTAGAACGTCTTAATAAGTACAGGTAATTTATTTTACGCTAGAAAATTGACGATTGATTGAAAATTGCCAAAAGCAATAAACATTGGGAATTAAAAGCGCATTGATAAAACCTTTGGCTCGACGCATTGCCGCGAAAGTGCGAAAAGACAGCCTACTCGCTGTTCGTCACCAACAAATTATTTTTCAGCATTTAGTGACTAAAGCAAAAGCCACAAAATTTGGAGTCGACCACAACTATACTTCAATTGAGAATCATAGGGATTTTATTGATCAAGTCCCTATACGCGATTATGAGGTGTTGAAACCCTACATAGACATGGTTACTGCGGGGCAGCGCGATATCCTATGGCCCGGGCGTCCAAAGTACTTTGCTAAGACTTCTGGAACGACCTCAGGTGCTAAATTTATTCCAATAACCAAGCAAAGCATGCCAAATCATTTTAATTCGGCTAGAAATGCGTTGTTCTGTCAGGCGAGTCGGTTAAATGATTTTTCATTTTTCAATGGGAAGATGATATTTTTATCAGGCTCACCAGAATTGGATCTATTAAATGGAATTCCAACCGGTAGACTATCCGGCATTGTAAACCATGCGGTGCCTTCATGGTTACGCAAAAATCAATTACCGTCATACGATACGAATTGCCTGGAGGATTGGGAGATTAAAATAGATCGAATCATCGATGAAACAGTTTCGGCAAACATGACATTAATAAGTGGAATACCACCCTGGGTTAAGGATTATTTTGAAAGATTAATTGATCGCGCCAAAGCCAGATCAGTAGGTGAATTGTTTCCAAATCTTCAATTTATCGTTCACGGCGGTGTTAATTTTGAACCATATCGTCGCGCCTTTAATGATTTAATTGGAAGGCCTTTTCATAGCGTAGAAACTTACCCTGCCTCCGAAGGGTTCATCGCTTTTCAAGATAATAAAGAAGAAGATGGTCTTTTGCTCAATACGAACTCCGGTATTTTTTATGAATTTGTCCCTGTTGATGAAATATTTCATGAAAAACCAACCCGCTTAACAATTTCTGAAGTGCAGATTGGCGTTAACTATGCCATCATTCTATCCTCGAATGCTGGTCTATGGGCGTATAATATTGGCGACACGGTCGAATTTACCTCACGGAATCCATATCGAATACGCGTAACCGGCCGTATTAAGCATTTTATTTCAGCATTTGGTGAACACGTCATTTCAAAGGAAATCGAAGATGCACTTACGAATATGACAACTACCCTCGGATTGAGTATCGCTGCATTTACAGTTGCACCTATGATCGAAGATACAGACGGCTTGTCTTATCATGAATATTTACTTGAATTGGAATCTGGTCCAGCTGATGAAATCAAAATGGCCACCATACTGGATCAATCGGTTCAGGAGGCGAATAGTTATTACCGTGACCTGAGGCAAAGTGCAATGTTAGCGACGCCAAAAATTACGCTACTCGACACGGGCACATTCTCCGCCTATATGCGACGGCAGGGAAAGCAGGGAGGTCAGAACAAGGTTCCCATTTTGTCCAACAATCGAATTATTGCAGATGGCTTAAGAGAGATAGAATAGCAGGCCCAAGGCAATGTAAAAAGGGATAACCCTATACGAATTGAGTACATTGGCCGTTTGTATAAGACGAGGCGGTGGTGTCTCAATCCAAGATAGGATAATTGTAAGTTCCTGTTTAAGCTCAAGTTGTAGTCATAACAAGAGGCCCAGGTCTTTGAGACGGGATTGAAATGGTGCTTCTAACCCAAACTTGAGCAGCGAATTTTAATAGTGAATCACTATGACAACTTTAGAAACATCTCCTTACCTTTGCGGCCTCATGAGAGGAGCTATAAATCAAGTAGTTATACTGGCAATATTGACATTCATGTTGGCTTCTTGCAAAAGCCAATTTGAAAAGGTGCGCGAGAGTGGTGATCCAACAGAGGTCTATGAGCAAGCCAATGTCTACTATGACGAAGGTGATTACCTCAAAGCAAATACGCTTTTTGAACTTGTCCTTACACATTATCGTGGCAAGAAGGAAGGTGAACAGCTCTATTATAGGTACGCTGACACGCAGTTTAAACTAGCCCGCTATTTGACAGCTGCTTATTACTTCGAACGCTTCTCAGCCACATACGCGAATAGTGAAAAAAGAGAAGATGCCGATTTCATGACGGCGCATTCATACTATCAGTTGAGCCCTTCTTTTCGATTGGAACAACAATACACCGAAAAGGCAATTGACGCCTATCAAAAGTTTGTAAACTTTCATCCTCAAAGCGAGAAGGTTGCGGAGTGTAATGATTTAATTGATGAGTTACGGAGAAAGCTGGAAAAGAAAGCTTTTAATAGTGCCGAGCTCTATTATAATATGGCTAATTATAAATCTGCTTTGCACTCATTTGAAAACTTACTTAAAGACTATCCTGAGACACCTGATGCAGAGAACATACGCTATTTAATTACGAAGGCGGCTTATAACTTAGCCGTCGATAGCTACTATGAAAAAAAGAAACCTCGATTCATCAAAGCAGTTGAATATTATGAGGAATTTATAAAACGGTATCCAACAAGCAAGTACAAAAAAGAACTTGATGTGTTGAATAGCAAATCCATTCAAGAAATAAAAATACTATCCAATGTCTGATATTAAATCCAAAGTTCAGAATGTCGATCCAAATGTCCAGGCCCGCGACATGAGTGCCATGACTAGTCAAACGGACAACGTGTACAAGTCGCTCAATGTAATCGCTTCACGCGCAAGAAACTTAAACGATCAAATTAAATCTGAACTTTACGCTAAGTTGGAAGAGTTCGCATCCGTAACCGATGCGATTGAAGAAGTAATGGAAAATAAAGAGCAAATCGAAATTTCCAAGTTTTATGAACGTCTTCCCAACCCTTCAGTAATAGCTACCGAAGAATTTTTACACGAAGAATTGGAATTTAGAAATCGCGATGAAACAGAAAGCGATTCTGAAAACGAGGAGTAGGAACAACTTAACTGCGTGAAAAAACGACGCATTTTACTTGCTGTTACAGGCAGCATAGCGGCTTATAAGGCTGTTTTTTTACTTCGCCTATTGCGAAAGGCACATTGCGATGTCAAAATTCTCATGACACAGGCCGCTAAGGACTTTGTAAATCCACTAACCTTTTCTGTGCTCTCCGAAAAACCTGTTGATTCAGATATAAGTAGTGATGCAGAATGGAATAATCATGTGGAGAGTGGCTTGTGGGCAGATGCACTTATTGTCGCCCCGTGCACAGCCAACACAATGGCCAAAATGGCATCTGGAATTGCTGACAATATCGTACTGGCCACATATCTTTCCGCGCGATGTCCTGTTTTCATATCGCCAGCGATGGATGTTGATATGTATCATCATCCCAGTACGCAAAAAAATATTGAGACATTGATCGGTTTCGGAGTCCACGTAATTCCAGTTGAATACGGGGAATTAGCTTCCGGACTAGTAGGAGAGGGTCGTATGGCTGAGCCCGAGCATATTCGCGATTTTGTATTCAGTGCTCTGGACCAAAACGTTAACAATGATTTAGGCGACAAACGAGTTATGATTACCGCTGGTCCGACGTACGAAGCTATCGACCCAGTACGTTATATCGGCAACAGAAGTAGTGGAAAGATGGGTATAGCGCTGGCAAAGGAATGTGCGCAAAGAGGAGCTCAAGTTGATTTAATACTCGGACCAACGCATTTATCTTGCGAAAGCAACGGGGTGCGGGTCCATCGGGTTGAATCGGCATCCGAAATGTTTCAGGAGGCAAAAGCATTCTTTGCCGAAAGTGATGTTGCAATTATGGCTGCCGCGGTCGCTGACTATCGACCAAAGTCGGCTGCAGAACAAAAAATTAAGAAATCCGTAGATGATGAGTTGAAATTGGAGTTGACTGAAACAAATGACATCGCAGCTTCTCTTGGAGGGGTTAAAAAATCAAATCAATTGCTTGTCGGGTTTGCGCTGGAAACAAATAATGAAATGGCCTATGCGGCTAAAAAATTAAAAAAGAAGAATTTTGATTTTATTGTTTTGAATTCGCTACAAGATAAAGGAGCCGGATTTGCACATGACACAAATAAAATTACCATTCTTCGAGCAGATGGAACGCATAAGGCATACGAATTGAAGTTAAAAACGGCCGTCGCAACGGACATTGTCGATGAAATTGTTGATAGGTTGAATAAATGATGAATATGTATAAACAAATCACTTTTCTTTTTGTGTTTTTATTGTTGCAATCTTTTGCCAAGGCGCAAGAATTAAATGCTATTGTTTCAGTAAATACACCACAACTACAGAAAACTGATCCTAGAATATTTCAGGAATTAGAACGAGACCTACAGAATTTTTTAAATAATCAGGCTTTTACAAATGAACAATATGAGGAGCATGAACGGATAGATTGTAATTTTCAGCTCACAATTCGAGATGAAATAGGCGGTAGTACATTTACGGCAGACCTGGCCATTCAATCCACGAGACCTGTATATGGCAGTGAATACAAATCCGTATTACTGGCCTTTGTCGATAGCGATTTAAAATTTCAATATGCTAATGGGACAATACTTCAATTTGCACCAGATGGATATATTAATAATCTATCGAGTATAATGTCTTATTGGGCGCTCATGATCATTGGTGTTGACTATGATTCATTCGCCCCGAAAGGAGGCAGCCCTTATTTTCAGATGGCACAGAACATAGTTACGGCAGTACCCACAGGAGTGGCAGAGGATGTTGGAGGTTGGCAAGGAATAGATAGTGACCGCAATCGTTTTTGGCTCGTGGAAAATTTGCTCAACCCTAAAGTTGAAGATTATAGATTAGCTATGTATCGCTATCATCTACAAGGATTGGATGTTATGCATAAAAATGTGTATGCAGGACAAAATTCACTGAATGAGGCTCTGAATATTGTAAAATCAACACGAGACGCCTATCCTAATAACATGGTTGTACAGCTGTTTTCTGTTGCCAAGTCAGAAGAAATCATGGAAGTGATGGCAAAAGCAAATCGAACTATTCAGAAGAATGTGTACGCTGTTATGTCATCGATCGATCCATCTAATAGAGCATCATACATTAAATTGCGTTAGAAGGCTTTTCACAACTTTCTCTTTCGTACATTCAGCGCCAACAAAATATGTTTTATATGTCGGCTTGGATGAAAGATTGGCTACCCTTTATATATAGCTGCAGCAAACGGTTAAATCCTCCAAGCACCATTCAATTGTTGGACCCTTATGCAAGACAGGATGTCCGGGCTGTTTGCGATCAATTCTACAACAAATATTATAACGATAAAAAAGAACGATCGGTAATTCTTGGAATTAACCCTGGTAGGTTAGGTGCTGGTATAACCGGAATATCGTTTACAGATCCTGAGAAACTGGAAAACTACTGCGGCATTCCGAATTCATTCGATAAAAAGGAAGAGCTTTCATCGCGATTCATATATGCATGGATAACACGCACAAATAGTGTTAGGGAATTCTATAAGCAATTTATTATTCTATCCGTCTGTCCGCTTGGTTTCGTGGCACAAGGAAAAAACATCAATTACTATGACGATAGGGAACTAACGCAAAAATCAGAAGGGCTTATCGTTGAGCAACAAGACTTACTTCAGGCTAAATGTTCCGTTCGCAAAACGGCATTTATGTTAGGAAAGGGAAAAAATTTCAAGTACTTTCAACGGCTAAACGAAAAACATAAGTGGTATCAACAGATAGTTCCTCTCTTACATCCGCGCTATGTTATGCAGTATAAATATAAGACTCGCTTTACCCACATGGATGAGATGATGGATCAGTTGTATAAAGGTGTAGAAAATGAATAAGAGGTTACGCAATCATTTTTTGCTAAATGTCTTTTGGTGGGGAAATCTCATCTTTATTTGGATGACGATTGCTTCGCCTGATTACAAACATGAACATTTTAATTATGAACACACGCACTCGTTTCGTATGTCTTTTTCGATTTTAATCACATTCGTCCTGGCCACATTGAATACAGTAGCGGAATGGCGCTGGAATATGAAAGGGTTTCGCAATAAAATATCATTTCGCAAAAAATTAATTATCCTTTTTATTCAACAATTGGTTTTTACTATGTTCGCGGCTTTCGTATTATATGTGCTGGTTCGGTTCGTGGCACAGCTTGAGGTTGCCGATGATTTTCGAACATTCATTCAACGATTCAAGGTCATTAAATTTTGGATGTTTGCAGGGGTGGCGGCCTACGCGCTAGAGATGGTGAAGGCGATAGATCAGAAGTTAGGGCCAGGTAACTTATGGAAAATGGTCAAAGGAGAATTTAGAGAGCCAAAAGAAATGGAGCGCATATTCATGTTTCTTGATTTAAAAAGCGCGACGACATTGGCTGAGCGACTTGGGAACATTAAATATAGTCAACTGTTGCAAGATTGTTTTCATGACGTTTCTGTTGTTCAAAAATACGGTGCCGAAGTATTTCAATATGTTGGTGACGAAGTGGTGTTGGTATGGAAGAAAAAAACTGGTGTGACATCATTTAATTGTATCGAAGCATATTTCGCATTTATGGAACGGTTGAATTCGAAAAGTGAGTATTATATGGATAAATTCGGTGTCGTACCATTTTTCAAAGCTGGAATACACATTGGAAAAGTTGTTCTCGCTGAAGTCGGCGAAATTAAAAGAGAAATTGCGTATCACGGCGATACAATTAATACAGCCTCGCGTATTCAGGGCAAGTGCAATGAGTTTGATCAACAATTAATTGTAAGTGAAGACTTGGTTCAGGAATTTAAACAGGAGCAGACTGAAATAAAATATGAATTTACCAATCTGGGTATAGTAACGCTAAAAGGTAAAGATAAAGAGGTGAAGATACTTGGTGTCGAACGCGTGTGAAAAGGGGCCTTAGCTAATAATGGAAAGATTTTTAACGTTTGTAGTTTTCATCAATAGCGGCGAGCCCTGGCATGGATCCACCTTCCAATAATGTCAGCATAGCACCACCCCCAGTTGAAATGAAACTGACCTCATCTGCAAGCCCTGATTGATTAATGGCAGCTACAGAATCTCCTCCACCGATCAATGAATATGCACCACTTTTTGTTGCTGTGGCTACGGCCTGAGCTACTGCCAGCGTCCCATTTGCAAATCCCGGAAATTCGAAAACACCCATTGGTCCATTCCAAAAAATAGTCTTGGCTTCACTGATAACTTGCCGGGCTCGTTCGATTGCTTTTGGTCCAATATCCAGTCCCATCGAATCAGTTGGTATCGCATCGGAAGGATATGATGGTGGATCATCAAGGTTGGCAAAGGAAGTAGCGCAGAGCGAATCTTCCGGAAGAATTATTTCTGTATTCGCATGCTTCGCTTTTTCCATTAAAGTCTTGGCCAATTCAACTTTGTCTTCCTCGACCAGTGAATTTCCAACATGTCCACCCATTGCTTTAAAGAATGTATAGGCCATACCACCACCAACAATGATTGTATCCACTTTGTCCACAAGCCTTTCGATCAAGAGTATTTTATCACTGACCTTCGCACCTCCTAATATACTTACAAAAGGCTGTGACGGATCGACCAATAATTTATTCGCATTTTCCAATTCTTTGTTAATCAATCGCCCGAAGGTCTTGTTTTGAGGTTCGAAAAATTCTGCTACTATTGAGGTGGAGGCATGTGCACGGTGCGCCGTTCCGAAAGCATCATTGATATATATATCTGCCAAGTTAGCAAGGGATTTAGCAAAGGTTTTATCCCCGCGTTTTTCTTCTGAATAAAATCGCGTATTTTCTAAAATTAGGATTTCTCCTGGCTTCAAGGCACCAGCAGCATAAATAACACCCTGTCCTTTTGTATCATCGACAAAATGAACGGGGCAGTTTAGTAATTTTTGTAGTCGATCTACGACATGAACAAGTGAATATTTATGTCTTTTAATCCGCCCATTATCGTCCTTATCTTTTTCGGGTCGCCCGAGGTGAGAAGTCAATAGTACGCTACCTCCTTCTTTGATAATGTGTCGCAAAGTTGGCAATGCGGCACGAATTCGTGTGTCATCTATGATTTGCAGGTTTTCATCAAGTGGAACATTAAAATCGACTCTTATGAGAACACGTTTATCTTTAAATTCTAGATGCTGCATGGTATAGATATGAGTACTTAATGAAAAAGTAAATGTAGTCAATCAGGGCGTATGAATAAAAAAAATGCAGCGTAACCTCAGATGTTGATGCCTATGGGTTCCCATATTTAAGTAAACGATTGATCAATTCATGGTTTTGCTGCAGACCGGTAATTTATACCACGCATTAAGTTCTATCGTCTAGACTTAATGCTAAAGAGGGATAAACTAATTTCCATTTTCTGCTGGATTGGGGTATAATTTCGAAAAGGCAAAATCCCATAAAATTTCATACGATTGCGCAGGGTGTAAATTAGCATAACTTCCCTATTCATGTAAATTCGATCCTATTTATAGGGCCACGGTTAGATCAAATCAATACATTTTGTAGCCAAATGATTTACGCGATTGGATACACACTATATATTTTTCCTAGGCAAACCTTGGGGCTTTATCAGGTCATGGACGTCGAGTTAATTTTGAGTAAAACTTCGGGCGGGCAAGATGGAAAACACAGGTGCCCACCCGTCCGTCAAGCAGGTGGCCGGAGATACATCGCGTATTTCTAACGAAGTACAGGCTGAAATTTCACCAAAAGCGGCAGTCAAATAGTCTTGCTGCAGTACCCGTAAGGTTCGTCGTGTTAAATGTCCGTATAATTTACAAAGGAGGTGGGTTAGGTCTTTCTCGAAACAAAAAAGGCTCGTCGAAATCCGACGAGCCCCCATTTCGTAGCCCCTAGGGGAATCGAACCCCTCTTTCCAGGATGAAAACCTGGCGTCCTAGCCGATAGACGAAGGGGCCTGATGAAATTGCTAAATTTTATCAGTAGATAACTTTTCAGCAAGTTCATCTTTGACTCCAGTTCGTCTTCAGGTCAGACAATCATGAGGACGTACGCCGTTTTGTTAAACGGATCGCAAATATATTAAAATTCCAATTTCCAGCATCTTTCTGGACTTAAAATTGTTCTGGCTTATTGTAGACTTTACACTAAGATCATAAAGATTGTATATATTCGACCCTCTTAAAAATTTAAACTCATAGAATATGCGGATTGCAATAAATGGATTTGGACGAATTGGACGTTTGACCTTTCGCCGGCTAATTAAGCGAGCAGGAGTTGAAGTGGTTGCCATAAATGACTTAACTGATAATAGAACGTTGGCTCATTTGCTGAAGTATGATTCGTCTCAGGGGGCTTTCGAAGGAACAGTTGACTATACGGATGACAAACTTATCGTAAACGGTACGGCTATTGCCGCTTTCTCCGAACGAGATCCTGCTCAGCTTCCTTGGAAGGCTTTAGGAGTGGACCTCGTACTTGAATGTACAGGTGTTTTTCGGACCAAGGAGAAAGCAAGCTTACATCTTAAAGCCGGAGCACGCGATGTTTTGCTCTCGGCTCCAGCGAAAAGCGATGGAGTACAAACGATTGTGTTAGGGGTTAATGATCACGAAATTGATCGACGACATAATGTTTTTTCAAATGCATCATGTACGACGAATTGCCTGGCACCGGTATTGAAAGTAATACATGAAAACTATGATATCCAGGCCGGGTATATGACAACCGTGCACGCATATACGGCAGATCAGCGGTTGCAGGATGCCCCACATCGCGATTTACGTAGAGCACGAGCTGGGGCCTTTAACATCGTTCCAACTACAACAGGTGCGGCTACAGCAGCGTCAATCGTATACCCACCGGTCAAAGGAAAACTATCAGCAATAGCGATACGTGTTCCTGTTATTACCGGAAGCCTCATAGAACTGGATGTACGTGTGAATAATGTTCCCTCTTCCCGAGACGAAGTCAATGAAACATTCAAGAAGGCTGCAGAAGGACAGTTAAGAGGAATATTGGCATATACCGAGGATCCCATTGTGTCGAGTGACATAGTCCGTAGCCCATATTCTTCCATTTTTGACTCTTTGATGACGGATGTAAATCAGGATTTAATCAAAGTTGTGAGCTGGTATGATAATGAAGCAGGTTACTCGGCCCGCCTCTGTGATTTGGCCTGTCGAATTTTGAGCGTTGAGTAAAAAATGTAAATTTTATTAACAGCACGTAAATTTATAAATTGAGTTTTGCTTTATTGCACGATGCATGTTAACCGATATTTGATCTTCTTTTTGTTCTTCATTCTTCTAATTAGTTGTGAAGGAAAAGTTGAAAAATGCGATTTACAGGGTGTACTTGAATATCGAAAAATTGTCAAAACAGAATCAAATGATGAACAACAAATTTCGATTATATCTATTCCTAAAACAGCGTTAAAAGACTATTATTGGTCTATTGGTCATGACCTCCTTAATTCAAAGACAACGAGTGAATTTGGAAAAGAGGCAGGAGCTGTAGTGGCTATGAATGGCAGCTATTTTGATGTTGATAATGGAGGAAGCGTGACCTATTTCGAAGAAGAAGATAGGCGCATCTTTGGATCAAGAAAAAAAGGACAGCCTTGGTATATTAATGAGGCCATTCTCAATGGCGCGATTGTGATCAAAAAAGACGGCAATATTTCAATAAAAAAAAATAGGAAGGAAAAGTTTTTTATCAAATCGAAAAATGAGCAATTTGTCCTGGTCGCTGGCCCTATTTTAGTCGAAAATGGGAAAAGAAAAAAATTGCCCCAAACTTCCTTTGTTTCAGATAGGCATCCGCGTACCTGTCTTTGTATAACGAAGGATGAAGTCAAGCTTGTTGTTGTAGATGGTCGACGTTCGGATGCAGATGGAATGCCATTGTCAACCCTGCAAGAACTTGTTAAAAAAATGAAATGTCGGGATGCGATTAATTTTGATGGGGGTGGATCATCCACGTTATGGTCAAAATCTTGTGGGATTCTTAACAATCCGAGTGACTGGAATGGCGAAAGAAAAATAGCAAATGCCTTGCTACTCATTCCAAAAAAGTGACCCTAAGTTACCTGTAAAAAAAGAGCCACATAATTATATACTAACTATGTGGCTCGATGTATAGCAAACCCTGGAATTTAATTTTCATCTTCATCCAACATCTTCACGAGCATCTTTCCACGGTAATATAAATTACCATCATGCCAATAAGCACGATGATATAAATGCGGCTCACCCGTATTCGGACAAACAGCCACCTGAGGAGCTGTAGCTTTGTAATGCGTTCTTCTTTTTCGCTTACGTTGTTTTGAAATTTTACTCTTTGGATGTGCCATGATCCTAAATTTTAATATTAAGTTATTTGTTTTTTCAATTCATCCCATATGGACGACCCGCTTTCTGTTTTAGAATCTAATCCTTCATCAAGTTTATCAAGTACCGAGTTATCACAAGGTGGTTCGATTTCATTTTCACAGTCATATGTTTTCTGAAGTGGAATGGTGATTAAAAACAAATCATACAATAAGTCAGAAATGTCAAATGACGTTTGATTGAAATCAATAAAAATTACATCATCGGTTTTGCTGATAACATCCGATTTTGTTTTTAAGTATACCTGATACGCTCCCTTTATCGGCAAATTTAAAGGTGCGGTACAACGATCACAGGGACAATGTACCTTGCCTTTGATCTCGATGTTAAGTGCAATCAAATTTTCCTGTTTATCCGCAAAAACACGAGCTGAGACTTGTGCTTGCTTATATGGACATTGCTCATAATGACTTAGAAAGTATTCATCAACAACGAACATATAGTTGTGCATGCCCACGCCCATTCCGCGTATCGGAAGAACATAACTAGCCAAAGGATCCATGATTCAATGAACGTTTTTAAACGGGCGGCAAAGGTACGTGTAATCCAGCGTATTGCAAAATTAAGGGCAACAGAATCTTACACTTCCAACATCGGTTGTTGGAATATAAGATACTACACTATGCAATATGTTCAGTATCAAGCTGTACTATGTTACTAAGTAGTTGGCCTTCAGCAAATTGAGTAGGCAAGTCACCAAAATTCAGCTTTTGTTTTACCGTCCTATCATTTTTTCCGGCCGAACCCATAGGTCAAACTCTTCTTCTGTAAGATATTCTAAGGCCAAAGCCGCGTCTTTTAAGGTGGTTCCTTCTTTGAAGGCCTTTTTAGCTATCTCTGCAGCTTTGTCATAGCCGATGTGTGTATTCAAAGCTGTCACTAGCATGAGCGAGTTGTATAAGTTTTGGTGGATACGAGATTCGTTCGGCTTTAACCCTGCTATGCAATTGACGTTAAAGCTATCTACTGCCGTCGTGATCAGGTCGGCAGATTCAATAAAATTGTGAATCATCAGGGGTTTAAAAACATTCAACTCGAAATGGCCGCTCATGCCACCAACGCTTATAGCCACGTCATTTCCAATTACCTGTGCCATAGCCATGGTCAAAGCCTCTGCCTGCGTAGGATTTACCTTACCTGGCATGATAGATGATCCCGGTTCATTTGCAGGTATCATCAATTCACCAATTCCGCTTCGTGGGCCGGAAGCCAACATGCGTATGTCATTAGCAATTTTCATTAGTGAACAGGCAACTGTTTTTAAAGCACCATGCGACGCAACTAAGGCATCATGCGCCGCCAATGCCTCAAATTTGTTGTCTGCCGTCTGAAAGGGGAGTCCAGATATACGTTTAATTTCAACGGCGACATTTTCTGCGTAATCTTTAGGCGTGTTTAGGCCTGTACCGACAGCGGTGCCACCCAATGCTAACTCGGCCAGGTGTCCCATTGATGCTCGAATTGACTTAATACCATGCGCCAATTGACTTACGTAGCCGCTCAACTCCTGACCAACAGTTAATGGGGTAGCATCCATCATATGTGTTCGCCCAATTTTGACAACGTCGTCAAATGCCTCCGACTTTTCTTTCAACATATCATGCAATCGCGTGATGGCCGGCAAACATCTATTTTCCAAAACTGTATAAGCCGCTATGTGCATAGCAGTCGGGAATGTGTCGTTGGAAGATTGTGATTTGTTCACGTCATCATTTGGATGCAAAAACTTCGTTTTATCAGTCAGCTTTCCGCCGTTAAGTACATGTCCTCGGTTGGCAATGACTTCATTCACATTCATGTTAGTCTGTGTGCCACTGCCTGTTTGCCACACAACTAGCGGAAATTGATCGTCCAATTCACCATTTCGTATTTCGTCGCAGACGCGTCCGATCAATTCTGATTTTTCCGGTGATAAAATACCCGCTTTTTGGTTAGTTATTGCAGCTGCCTTTTTCAATATTGCATATGCTCGGATTACCTCCGTTGGCATCGCGTGCCTGCCAATTTGAAAGTTCTGTTTTGATCGCTGAGTTTGAGCACCCCAATATTTTTCAACTGGTACCTCAATGTATCCGATGCTATCCCGTTCTTGTCTGGTCTTCATACAATTGAACTTTGATTCTAGAATAAAATGCGAAAGTAGCATTTTGGTTTGGCGGTAGCTTTTTACATCAAATCAATAAATGATCACTTTCGCCTATTTGGTTTCATAACTCTGGCCACAAGACATCATCAATGAAAATCGACTCAACTTATTATCTTTACTTCTGTTTCATTTCAAAACAAATAAAATTTAAATACTATGGCATTTCAACTACCGGATTTACCGTATGCGTTTGATGCGCTGGAACCGCATCTTGATGCGCGGACAATGGAGATACATCACGATAAACATCATGCTGGATACACAAAAAAATTAAATGCGGCGATCGAAGGGACGGAGCTGGAAGGAAAGTCCATTGAAGAAATATTGGCGAATGTATCCGCGCATTCAAGTGGTGTAAGAAACAACGGTGGAGGATACTATAATCACGACTTATTTTGGAAGGTAATGTCACCAAATGGCGGTGGAAGCCCAACAGGAGAAGTGGCCGAGGCCATTGACAAAGCCTTCGGATCATATGAATCGTTTAAAGAAAAATTCAGCTCTGCGGCAGGTACTCGGTTTGGCTCCGGATGGGCTTGGCTATGCGTCAAAGATGGCGAATTAAATGTTTGCTCTACTGCAAATCAAGATAATCCATTGATGGATATCGAACAAGAAAATGGCTGTGGCGGCACACCAATACTCGGTTTGGATGTCTGGGAACATGCATACTACCTAAACTATCAGAATCGCCGCCCTGACTATGTTAACGCTTTCTTCAATGTAATTAATTGGGATGAAGTGAATCGTCGTTATGCGGCAGCTAAATAAGTAAATGGTCAATATGACAAAAAAATTAGGTGAATGCGACAGGTAGAACCGCCGCATTCACTTTTTTTGTTTAGGACATTACCGAATAATAGCGAACTTCATTTTGTCCGATTTCACCCTTCCTTTATAGATTTATTTATCTTTCGATCGATCTTACACTTACTATTGTATAATCATTTACTACTCATGAAAGATCGTATTGTACATGTTTTCTTACTGCTCTTTTTTGTTTGCTGCTGTGAAGTATTATCCGCACAACGTACACTGAACCTTCAGCAATGTGTTGACATAGCATACGCAAAAAGTCTTCAAATTCAGAATGCAGACTTGAATATTGAAATGGCTAACGTAAATGCGCTACAAGCCAAACATAATCGCTATCCTTCTCTGAACGGGTCGACAACATACGGGTACAATGTCGGAAGGACCATCGACCCAACCACAAACGTTTTTGCAAACCAAACTTCATCATTTCAGAGGGCTCAACTCAACACTTCAGTGACCTTATTTCAAGGCGGTGTTATTAATAATTCGATAGAGCAATCCGGTATTCGTCAGATAGCTGCAAAGTATCGTAAGGACGCATTGCTTGATAATATTGGATTACAAGTAGCTCAAAATTATTTAAATGCGCTTTTGGCAGATGAGTCTAGGGCTTTGGCAGAAATACAAATTGAATTAACACGTACACAAATTGAACGTTTGGATAAATTAATTAATGCCGGCACCGTTCCTGCAAATGATCGTCTTGAATTAGAGGCACAATCTGCCCGAGATCAGCAGCAATTAATCAACTCAGAAAACACCTATGAAATAGCTATTCTAAATCTGAAAAACCTCTTGCTCATCGATGTTGGCGAAAGTATAAATCTAAAAAAACTAGATCCAAACCTAGTCGAGATTGATGATGCCATTTTAGATATGCCACTTGAGGAGGTTTATTATCGAGCTTTAAACTATCAGCCATCTATCAGAGCGGATTCAATGGATCTGATTGCTGCAGATTTTGATACGAAAATAAGCGAAGGTCGTTTGCTACCTTCACTTTCTATTGGAGGGTCAGTTTCAACTAATTTTTCCTCACTTTCAAGGGAAGTGGTTGGTGCCGAAGATGTTATTAATACAACTCCGGTTGTAATAAACGGAATGTCAGTAGATGTGGGTTTTCCTGGTACTAATTTCCTTTTCGATGATACCCCTTATTTTGACCAGTTGGACAATAACTTAGGGTATGGCTTTGGGCTGACATTGAGTCTTCCAATTTACAATAATTATGCAAGCAGGATTAATGTTGAGCGATCTGAGATTGGATTTAAACAAGTTCATACACAAAATGAAATTAATCGTCAAACCTTAAAGGCTACAATTCAGAATGCAGTCGCACAAGCCAGGGCTGCGAGAGAGGTTTATTTAGCCGCTCAAAAATCCGTGGGTGCACAAGAAAACAGTTTTAATAACCTCGAAAAAAAATTAGCCGTAGGAGCTGCTAATAACTTTGAATTTATAACGGCAAAAAATAATCTGAGTATTAGTGAGAACTCCCTGACTCAGGCAAAATACGATTACATATTTAAATTAAAAGTAATCGATTACTATCTCGGAAACCCATTGAAATTATAATTGATCATGGCCAAAAAGAAAAAAAGTAATAAGTGGATGTATATTATGGGCGGGCTCCTGCTTCTGCTTCTTTTAATTGCAGTCATAAAAGGCCAAAATGCCGAAACTGGAGAAGAAGTCGAATCCGAAAAAGTGGTTAATCGAACGATCGTTGAACGCGTGAGTGCCAGCGGCAAAATATTTCCTGAAAAGGAGGTGAAAATTAGTTCAGATGTTAGTGGTGAAATTGTCGAGTTGTATGTGAAAGAAGGCGATAGCGTACGAGTAGGCCAAATTCTTGCCAGAATAGATCCTGAGGCTTACACATCGGCTGTAGAACGAGGACAAGCAGGATTGGACAATACAAAAGCACAGCTAGCGGTAAGTAAGTCATCTGTGAAAAATGCCGAAGCCCAAAAGGCGCAAATCGAGGCCCAGTTGGGCAACGCACAAGAGATCCTAAAACGGAACCAAAAACTATTTGAAGATGGGGTTATCGCAAAGCAAGATTTAGAAGCCGCGGAGACAAATGTTCGTTCTCTAATGGCAAATTTAAGAGCAGCTGATGCAAGCATTGAATCCGGACAAGAAAGTGTAAAAGCTTCGGAATATTCGGTTAAAAGTATGGCTGCATCGTTAAAAGAATTGCGAACCAACTTAAACAGGACCTCCATTTCTTCTCCTACAAATGGAATCGTCAGTATGCTGAATGTTGAAGAAGGAGAACGCGTAGTTGGCACAATTCAAATGGCTGGAACGGAAATGATGCGCATCTCAAACTTTTCATCAATGGAGGTTCGAGTCGAAGTCAGTGAAAATGACATTTTACGCGTAGATGTGGGGGACGACGTTGAAATCGAGCTCGACGCATACATCGACAGAAAATTCAAGGGAACTGTATCTGAGATAGCAAGTTCCGCGGCTAATGCAGCAATGGCAGCCGTGGCTTTGACAACGGAACAGGTCACTAACTTCATCGTGAAAATTCGCGTCGATCCGTCATCTTACGCTGACCTTATCAACCCCAATAAAATATTTCCTTTACGGCCTGGTATGTCCGCTAGTGTTGACATCCTCACAGAGCGCGTTTCGGATGTTCCTACTGTGCCAATTCAATGCGTTACTGCTCGCGAACGTGATGAGGATTCTGATAAAAAGAGATCAGAATTGGAAGATGAAGACCTCATGGAAGTTGTTTTCGTTATTAAAGGAGATACCGTTGACATGGTTGAGGTGACAACTGGTATTCAGGATCCGGACTATATTCAAGTGCTTACTGGTTTGAAAGAGGGTGACGCAATTGTTTCAGGACCGTACAATACAATTATTAAGGAATTGGAGCAGGGCGACGAAATTCGAATTAAAAAAGATGACGATAAAAAGAAAAAGAGAAAACGAAATAAATAGTACTGCACTCGTTGTCTTAACTAAAAACCCAATTCTAGGATTTGCAAAAACACGTATCGCAAAAAAAGTAGGAAATATTCAGGCATTGAATATTTATGAAGAATTAATACATATAACACAAGACCACTCTGGAAGTGTTGATTTTAATTTGCATGTATTTTATTCAAACTTTATAGACACATTTGATCGTTGGCCTGCTACAGCCATAAAACATTTGCAACTACAGTCAAGCGATTTAGGTGAGCGCATTGCCCATGCCATATCCACTGCTTTGCTTTCAAGTAAAAAAGTACTTGTTATTGGATCGGATTGTCCATACATTTCTCCAGAGCTTTTGACAAGAGCGAGATCAAAACTGGATGACAATGACATCGTTATCGGGCCCTCCTTTGATGGTGGTTTTTATCTGCTAGGATTAAAAATGATGCATTCAAACCTGTTCGAGGATGTAGCCTGGAGTACATCAAATGTGTGCGCACAACTCCTGTCAAACTGTAATGGCCTATCACTTACCACCATGCTTCTGGAGCGACTTCATGATATAGACGAAATTGAAGATTGGGATCGATATCAAAAAAAATGAAGTTAAAGGAGTATGACAACACCGAAAAGCTGATATATATTTGTCGCTAATTTGCAGTTCGTTCAACGTGCAAGAAAAAGGCGTCAAATCAAGCATAACAAGGTTTCTAGCCGAAATACCGCTGGACACCTAAAGGAGCCTGGCGACTCCACGCATTTTGAATTAAACTTTTGCCGTTTTTTTTGCATTTACTAAAAAGAAAAAAATAACAAAATGTATCCTCCAGAACTTACAGCTCCGATGGCTAAAGAATTAAACGATAAAGGGGTCGAGAGCCTGCAATCAGCAGCAGAAGTCGATGCTATACTTGGTCAAAAAGAAGGCACGACTATGGTTGTGGTTAACTCTGTTTGCGGTTGCGCGGCTGCCAACGCCCGACCTGCTGTTATGAAAGCGCTTGGCCATGATCATGCACCGGACAAGAGCGTGACTGTTTTTGCTGGAGTTGATCGCGAGGCTACCGACAAAGCTCGGGCCTATATGAGACCTTATCCACCCTCATCACCATCCATAGCCTTGTTCAAAGACGGTCGTTTGGTGCACATGCTCGAAAGACATCATATTGAAGGTGCCTCGGCTGATATGATTGCTGGAAATCTTATTGCGGCTTTTGACCAATATTGCCAGTAAATATTACCACCTTTTTGTATTTGCATTACTTGTGCTGACCTCTTGTCAGCAGGATGCACCATTACCTATTCTAGGACAACCCGATATTGATGAAAAAGGCAATGAACTACCACACGTTGTTGACGACTTCTCATTTATCGATCACTCCGGAAATGAACGGGTATCTACCAAAGAAGATGGTCAAATAATGGTGATGAACTATTTCTTTACGTCATGCCCGACAATTTGTCCTCTCATGACGGATAATCTTGCCGAGGTATTTAAAGAATATGTAGATAACGAAAATATCATTTTTTATTCGGCCAGTGTCGATCCCAAACGTGATCAACCAGACCGTTTGCGACAATTCATGACATCGCATAAAATCCCCCATGATAAAAACTGGTATTTCTTAACTGGGAATAAAAAGGAGCTTTATCATTTCGCACGGTACGAGTTGTTTTTGTCCGCCATGGAAGTCGTGGAAAATATTGATGATGATTTCATTCACTCGGAAAAGGTCGTTTTGATTGACCCGAATCGGAATATTCGAGGATTTTATACGGGTACCGATAAAAAAGAAATGCAGCGTCTGAGATCAGACATAAAGAAATTGAAACGGTAATCGACGATTTCAAATTCATTTTATGACCTCTATTGAAGTTAATGTAGAGTTTTAACGTTTGATCTTTGAAATACAATTAATCCCGGTGGTCTTTTATTGAATAACCCCGAATGTAATTGAGAAGCGTGCCTCCATGGGAACAACTATCGTTCGCCGCTGTGTCAAGACTAACTCCATATTGAAAAAGTCTTTTGTCAACACTTCTTTGAGATTTGTGAGCGATGGCACAATGTCCAACTGGTCCGTGAACCGATCTCGAATTTCAATCGTATAGGCAGCCTCAAATGGATTGGCTGAGGGGTTAGGACCTAAGTATACATTTACGATAGCTTCTTGTAAGTCGCTAAAGTCACCATCAAATCCGAGTAAGTCAAGTCGCGATCTTGTCGTGTGGATGGATGTTATATCCGCTTCCGTTAGCCCTCGACTCGACAATTGCTGGACGATTTGAGACGCCAAATGCTCAAATGGAAATACCAAGGACAAAGCAGGATTCTGCCCTGTCGGCACTGTGATGGTAAAAGCATAATCCACCTCAAACAAGTAGTCTTGGTCATCATCGCCACAAGATGATATGGGCAGTAGACATATCAATAGCGCCAAACTCAACAATATATTTTGGAATGATTTGTGCTTCATGTGTCAGTAGAACGCCAAATTTTTCTTAACATTATTACGAAATAAGACAAAAAACCGATGGGAGAGCAGAAAGTTACTTTGTTATCCGAACAACGCAATATGAAACGCTTCGTTCGCATGTTGTTAGACGACGTTGAAGCGATGGATTATATGCTCACAAATGATTGGTTCGAATCAGATGTTACACGCATAGGCGCTGAACAAGAAATGGTTCTGGTTGATCGGAAAACCTATAAACCAGCCTCCAAAGCTGTGGAGGCCCTTGACATGATGAAGGATTTGGAATGGGTGGAATCAGAACTTGCAAAGTTTAATTTGGAAATTAATCTCGAACCCAGAGTATTTACAGGATCTGGTCTAGCAGACATGGAACATGAAATTCGGGAGAAGCTTGGTATTATGGCCGGCCATCTCGGAGAACTGGATACGTCAATTTTATTAACCGGTATACTGCCTACACTTCGTAAATACGACCTGGAAAGCCACAACCTGACACCCAAAAAGCGCTATAAAGCGCTAATGGATGCAATAAAAAGCCAAAATCTTGGTCGTTTTCATGAATTACGATTGCTGGGCATTGATGAGTTGATTGTCAAGCACAGTACACCATTTATCGAAGCTTGTAATACGAGTTTTCAAGTACACTTGCAAATTGCGCCACAGGAGTTTGTCCAGATGTACAATATAGCCCAATGTCTAGCCGCTCCGGTTTTGGCGATTGCAGCCAATTCGCCCATCGTTTTTGGTCGCAGACTTTGGCATGAAACGCGCATTGCCATGTTTCAACAGTCGCTCGACACCCGGTCATCTACCGAACACATGCGCGAACGTTCGGCTCGCGTGAGTTTTGGTAATGACTGGATTAGTAATAGCATACTGGACATCTATAAAGAAGATATAGCGCGTTTTAGACCGATCATCAGTGGTGATCAGGAGGAGCACTCACTGGATCTTATTAAAAAAGGGGAGGTGCCGAAACTACGTGCGCTGCAAGTGCATAATTCGACAATATACAGGTGGAATCGCCCATGCTATGGTATAAGCTCAAATGGAAAACCTCATCTACGGATCGAAAATCGTGTCTTGGCGTCCGGGCCATCGGTTATAGATGAAATGGCAAATGCAGCGTTATGGCTGGGTGCGATGAAAGGTTACCAAAATCGGATGAAGGATGTACGGGAATTTGTTAGCTTTTCCGACGTCAAAGATAATTTTGCAAAGGCAGCCAGGTATGGTATCGATACAAAGTTTTCGTGGATGAACGATCGGAAAGTAAGTGCTGTCGAATTGATCCGGTCTGAAATCATTGATGTAGCCCGGGAAGGTTTGGAGTCGATGAAAATTGATAAAACTGATATTGACCGTTATTTAAATGTCATTACCGGTCGAGCTGAAGAACATATGACCGGCGCTCGTTGGATGCTCCGCACTTTTACACATTTAATTGAGCAAGTTCCTCGGGATGAAGCTATAACAAAACTAACCGCCGCTATCTATGATAACCAATCACAAAGCCGGCCGGTGCACACCTGGGCCAGTCCGGATGAAAAAGATTTTACATCATATAGGCCTTCGGCTTTACGCGTAGACGAATTTATGGACGCTGATTTATTTACAGTTAACGGCGATGATCTCATAGATCTCGTGGGGGAAATGATGGTATGGAAAAAGTTACGTTATGTGGCCGTGGAAAATGAAATGGGTGAATTAATGGGCCTCGTGACAGAACGCACATTATTAAATCACCTACTAAAATTGCGCACTCAAAAGAGTACGAAACACTTGTCTGCGGCTGATATTATGATCAAAGATGTGCATACCATTGACCCGGAAGCTTCTATTGGTGAAGCGATGGAAAAGTTTCGAGAACATAGAGTACGATGTCTACCGGTGGTTCGAGAAAAACAATTAATCGGAATGATTACGGAGCAAAATTTTCTGAACATTTCATCCCGATTAATAGGGCGATTGGATCAGTCATAGTTGTAATGGATAAGAAGTCAATTTTTTCAAAACATAGAAAAAACTATAAAAACTTTGCACACCTTCTAGCATCAATGCCTGAAGAGGACTATTTGTATAATCATCATGGTGAAAAATGGGATTGTGGGCAACAGCTGGACCACATAAATCGCACTGTTGCCGTACTCGCCAAGGCAAGTACGATGCCAAGGTTTCTAATACGATTAAAATTTGGAAAAGCAAATCGGCCATCGCGGTCATACGATGAGGTAGTTGCATTTTATCGAAAGGGAATTGAAGACGGATTTAAGGCAACAGGTCCGTTTATTCCTGAAGCCATTTCGTACGTGGATCGTCAATTTCATATTGACAAAATGATGAAAAACATTCATAAAATCGAACGTAACATTGGAAAATATTCGGAGAGAAACTTAGACGAAATAATCGTACCTCATCCAGCCTTGGGAATATTAACCATGCGTGAAATAATGTATTTTACGACTTATCATGTCGAAGATCATATTCGCCAAATAAAACGAAATTTAAGCTACAGAAAAAGCGAGACCTAAAAGTCGCCACATTGCCAATTAATTGTTACTCCGGCTTGTTTAATTGACGCGTATTAAAATGTAAATTATTTCATGAGGGTAATATCTCCCTCTATCATAACTTGCAAGGGCTCTCCCCGACAAGAAACTAAATTGATCAAGCTATAATAGGCGTAAACGGCAACAGCTTCCGGTTGATTGAAATCGACACCATCCCAACCAATATTTTGGTTATAAGATTCAAAAACCTTTTGCCCCCAGCGATTAAATATGTGTAATTCGTAACCGAGAACAATTACTAAATCGCTAAAATAAGGCCGAAACGTCTCATTTATTCCATCGTTATTCGGTGAAAAGGCATTGGGAAAATAAATGTCATTTTCATCAATGACCGGAAAGGCTTGTACGGCATATCGATTCGTATATGGACATACGCGATTAAAATCGGTTACTACTTCAAATAGTCCGCTTTCGCCAACCTCGATGGTGGGAGTAGTCTCGCCGGTATTCCAAATATAGGTCGCTCCATCTTGGACCTGTTTACTTGATAAGACAAAATTGTCGTCCTCGCAGATTCGTATACTGTCCAATGTTATAGGATTTATGGTATCCGCCATAACAATGAAAGAGTCGGTCAGCGGACATTCATCAGGATATGTAGTTACCACAATGTATGTGCCCGGACCGTCGATTGTAATCTGCTCACTCGTTGTTCCATCAGACCATAGGTGGGTTAATCCAGGAGATGTGTCACTGGCCCTTAATGTTGTTGTCTTACCCGGACAAAGATCAAATCGTTCAACGATAGGATCCTTCAAGGGATATTCATCGATGATGAATGAATCGATACGATCGCAGTTGTTTGGGTCGAGCGTTTGTACCCAGTAAATGCCTGCATCGCGCGCAGTCAAGGACGTACCCGTACTTCCGTCTTGCCATAGAAATTGCAAAGGAGGATTGATATCTGGTGGTCCGAGTACGTAATCCTCGGGTTCACATCCCTCTACGGGCACGGAAGAAGAAGGTATAGGAAAGTTGTTAATCTGAAAACTGTCAACGAAACAGCCAGCACCTGAAATGGTCTTTACATAATAGATTCCCGGATCTATTACGGTTATTGAAGAGGAAGTTGTACCATCTTGCCACTCGTAGTCGGCGCCAACCATAATATGTTTTGACTCAAGCGTTAAGGGATCTTCAGCGCATTTAGACATGACTTCATTTGTGGTCTCATCCGGATCGACAACTTCAATCGTAAGAAATGCTGTATCGGGATCGACGCAGGCAAATTCTGAAAGCCCGATTAGCATAACCTGGTGCGTTCCAACATCATAGGTATGGCGCGGTGATACTTCGTCGCTCACCGTTCCGTCGCCAAAAGTCCATTCATATATGTCGATTGGACCACGGCTAAAGTTTGTAAACTGAACGTCAAATGGCGCGCAGCCGCTTAAAGCTGGTGTAACGCTGGCGTTCACCACAATTTCATCTAATTGAAAGTCGAATTTCACGAGTGCCTGATTGCAAGAACCAAATGTTCCCTGTCCCGTTTGACCTTCCATTCCATTTCTCGTAGCGTAAGCTGTACCGGACACGGGTAAGTCACTTTGACCACGACAACCGGCACAGATAGCCTGATAAATAATTCCTCGTCTATCAAATCGACTTGTACCTCCATCTACGTGTTCTCCAACGCCCCCGTCAAAATCTTGTACTCCGCCAAAAAAAGTCCCATATTGAATGTCGCTCACATTTGGCTTAAGAACAAGAAAATAGAAATCTGAGCCGTCAGTTACGGATTGAAATGCATCAGAAGTCGTAGGAAAGCCGAGGACACTAGTAGTAGAGGGACTCATAGGATCCAACGTATTTGTGGTGCCACCCCAACCGGACAGATAGATGCGGTAGCAGTCGTCGATCATAAAAGCATTGAGCGCAAGTACACCAGAAGTGAAACCACTGCCAATAACCGTTGAAAAAAAAGTGGAGTCTAAATTTGGCTTCATCTTATGGATAAAATGCGTGCTCCCCGGGATGCTATAGCGACCAGATGTGATCGGGTAGTTTCCACTTCGTGCATCTCCAAGTACATAAACTTGATCTTCAGGGTCAACTTCAATAAAATAACATTGATCAGGACCGGATGTCCCCATATAGGTAGAGGCAAGAAGAGCGGACCCATTATTATTGAATTTACCTAAAAAGCCATCCGATATGCCTCCATGATAACTCGGTCCTTCGGCGTTAGCCGTGGTAGGAATATTCGAACTCGTAGTACCGCCGGCGAAATATAGATCTCCACTCCCGTCAATTTTCATGGAGTAGGCAACGTCATTTCCTGATCCTCCAAAATAGGTTGACCACAACAGGTTGGATAGGTTCGAATTAAATTTAAGTATAATGCCGTCATACGTTCCACCATTGTGGGTCTCGCTGAACGCACCGGGCGTGGTTGGAAAATCAGTGGATGTGGTTGTACTCGCCACATAAATATTATCAGCATCATCTACAATTACCTCGCCTCTAAATTGATCTGCATAATTTACGACTAAATCGGGGTCATCGTTCACACCATCATTTCTGCTTCCTCCAATAAATGTTGAGCCAATCAATGCACTTCCATCACTTGCAAAAGCAGAAATAAATATATCTGATCCATTGTTGAATAGTTGGCCATTTGGATTGAACATATTTCCACCATTGAACAAATTATCATATGCCCCCGGGCTAGTTGGAAAATTGCCGGATGAGGTTGACCCAAACACAATTAATTCGTCGTTTGAGTTGACTATTAAACTGTGCGGTATGTCGCGTTGATTACCTCCTAAATATGTCGAATATATTAACCCTGTACCGGTAGAATTGAATTTTGAAATACTCACATCTACGCCGCCCTCAATTGCACCAATGTTTGGATCGTTGTAAGAAATGTCAAAAGCCCCAAAAGTTGTCGGATACCCCGGACCATACGCAATTCCCGCAGCGAATCCGTTGCCACCGGAGTCAAACGCCGCACTGGCACCAAAATTACTGGATGTTGATCCCGTATATGTGGAGAAAACAAGTACAGGATCAATGATCAATTCAAAAGCTGTATTGTATCCTTTCGGAAATGAGAATGTAACCGAATTTTTATTCAATTTAAATGAACAGGGAACAACAACTTTTTCGTCTCCTAAATATTGGTAGGCATATGGTTTTTTTTCTATGACGGTTCCAATAGATGTTTCAATTATTAATTCTCCATTCTTTATTTTAATATTATCCACGCCATTATATGTCATTTTAATGTCAGCGGCGTTATGGCCGGGGTAGACGATAAAATCATATTTCAATGCACCGTTGGATTGATAAACTTTCATGTCGATGCCTTGATATAAATCTCGGTACAAAACATAATTGTAAAGCGGGACATGTGAATGCCATTTTGAAGCATCACTGCCTAAATAGTAATTGTTATAGGTTTCCTTCGGCTTTTTTCCTATAACTTCAGTACTCTCCAAAGCACCATCAAATGCAACTTTATATGCGTGGGCTTTGATTCGGGCATCTGAATCAAATGCTTCATTTGGGTGATGGTGGACAGGGTTGTTCTTTTCATCAATTAGCAAATACGTGAGGGCATGCTTTTCCGTAAACAGTTTTGAAATGCCAAGGCTGGCTTCGAATGAATGTGGGCCTTCCCACTGTCCCAGATTTGGTATGAAATGAAGATTTGGAAATTGGCCCTGAACATCTTGATCTCCATAGCCAGCGTCCGTCCATGCAAGTGCTGACAGGAGCGTAAAAAGAGGGAGTAACAAGTAGTTTCGTTTCATATATTTTTTACGGTTAAATCATTCTTCAGGTCAAGAAAGCCAGAGCATATGATGACATTGCTATTTGTATACAGTTCTTTCATTTTATTGTTCAAGACGTGAACCATAGTTTCCGACCTTGGCCCGTGTATCTATATAGATTTCCTCACCTTGAGGAGTAAATTCCTTTATACAAACGTTGCGTACGCCTAAAGCGATGTAAAGGTTGTCATAAAATTTGATGAAAAATGATAAAGATGGACCTATCTGGCCTCATTTCACTTTGAGTGTGAATCTACTGGTATAAAAGATGGCTTTGCCACTGTATTGTCTATCTTTGCGTATCGATATTGGGCTGCTCAAGTCCGGTCAAACAGCAGCTGTAAACCTATAAATGAAACGAAATACGTTATTCTGATGAACGAAAAGAAGATTGGAATTTTATTTGGAAAAGAACGCACCTTCCCGGAAGCCTTTGTCGCACGGGTTAATGAGAAAAATGAGGCCAACATAAGCGCAGAATTTGTGCATGTCGACGAAGTAATACAAGGCAAAGCGACTCAATATGCTGTCATCATTGATCGAATATCGCAGGATGTCCCCTTCTACAGATCCTATCTTAAGAATGCAGCCCTTACAGGTACAAAAGTGATCAATAACCCATTTTGGTGGAGCGCTGACGAGAAATTCTTCAATAACTGCCTTTGTGAGCATATTGATATTCCAGTGCCGAAAACCGTCTTACTGCCTAGCAATAAAATGCCAGATGATACCAGTGGGGAATCGTTTTCGAACCTTAAGTTTCCGTTAGATTGGGAAAAGATCATCGAATATCTGGGAGGTTTCCCTATGTACTTCAAACCACATGCAGGAGGAGGATGGAAAAGCGTGTATAAGGTGAAGAGCCTCGAACATCTATGGCAGTGTTACAATGAGACGGAGCAACTCGTCATGATGCTTCAAGAAAATATAGACTTTTCTAGCTATTGGCGATGCTATTATCTGGGCGGTGATCGAGTTCATATTATGCCATATGAACCACGAAATCCGCATCATCTGCGATACATAGATGAACCAGCGGATGATGATCCTAAATTGTTAGCAACGATTAAAGACTATGTGATCAGAATTAATCATGCGCTGGGCTATGATTTCAATACTGTAGAATTTGCTGTTCGTGATGGTGTGCCTATCGCCATCGACTTCTGTAATCCAGCACCTGACGCAGATGTGAATTCAGTTGGAGAAAAAAACTTCGAATGGATCGTCGAGAATGCAGCTAATATGGCCATTGACTTTGCCAAAAAACAGGATTTTGACAAAGTCAATGTCAGTTGGGGCAACTTTATCAAAAGCGGTGTAAAAGGTAGTCGACCGTAATTAAAGTAATGGATAAGAAATAACGAATAAAATGAAAGTAGCCATACTTGACATGTACGACGGTACCGAGAATTTAGGTATGTCGTCAATATTAAATATCGTTGATCGGTTTCCGCATTTACAACCGGCAATATTCGATGTAAGAGGAAAATGCGAATTACCCGACCTCGAATATGACTTGTATATTTTAAGCGGAGGACCGGGTAGTCCGCTTGAAGGAGATGGTGTATGGGATCGCGCATTTTACTATTTCCTTGATAAATTATGGAAGCACAATCAGCGCGAAACCAATAAAAAGTACGCCTTTTTTATTTGCCATTCTTTTCAAATGGCATGTAATTTTTTAAGCCTCGGTGATATTGTTTTACGCAAAACACCTTCTTTGGGAATATTGCCTGTACACATGACAGAACATGGAAAAAATGAAGAGGTTTTTGATGGCCTGAACGATATTTTCTATGTGGGTGATTTCAGGGCTTGGCAAGTAATTCAACCCATGCAAGAGCGAATTGATCGCATCGGTTGTAAAGTATTGGCTCTTGAAAAAATCAGACCCCATGTTGACCTGGAAAGAGCAATGATGGCAATACGATTTTCACCTGAATGGATAGGTACACAGTTTCACCCAGAAGCGGATCCGGAAGGAATGCTTAAACATTTTAGTGATCCATCGAAGAAACTTGATATAATCGATAAACGAGGTGTCGAGCGATATAATAAAATGGTAGCATTGGCCGAGGATCCTACAAAATTAAAAGTTACATTTGATGCTATCCTTCCCAATTTTATAGCATGGGCAACTGAGCGAATACAATCGCGTCAGAAAGAAAATTGTACAATATAATGGAGAAAAATGCGCGTTCCATATTTAATGCAAATTTTACAGATCAACGCTATACTAATTTCCTGAATGATATAGAACGAGAGTTTAATCACCGACCTACTTTCCGCATCGCCGAAACACCCGTTTTCATTGACCTCGATTTAAAGGCTAAAGTCTTTGATGCGTGCAATCAAATTACTGATACAATTATTCGTCCTGATTTTAAGGAATTAACAGCCAAAGCGATTCGGCCGGAGTTTGTTGTTCCCAATGAAACCGAACACAGCCTATTTCTGCAGTATGATTTCGGTGTTTGCGAGGAAGATGGTGAATTGATTCCGAAACTCATCGAAGTGCAGGGATTTCCAACGTTATACTTTTACCAGGATCTGATAGCAAAAAAGTATCGAGAACATTTTGAAATTGCCGAAAATTATTCGCACTTGGCTAAAGGCTTGACATCAGAGGAATACAAAGCTTTATTACGTCGGGTTATTGTAGGTTCACACGATCCAAAAAATGTTATATTACTCGAAACCGAACCCGAAATTCAACCGACACAAATTGACTTCTTATGTACATCTCGCGAGCTTGGTATTAAGACAATTTGTGTTTCTGATTTAAAAAAGGAAGGAAAGGATGTTTATTACGAGCATGATGGAAAAAAAATAGGTGTCCATCGTATTTATAATCGTGTGATCTTCGATGAGCTTATCGGTCGCAAGGACTTGAAACGCGAATTTAGATTTAATGATGAGGCAGATGTAGAATGGGCTGGACATCCGCATTGGTTTTTTAGGATAAGTAAGTTTTCTATTCCTCTGTTTCGAAATAAATACGTTCCGCGTACATATTTTCTTGATCAGTTGGATCGCATGCCGGAAGACTTGGAAAATTTTGTATTGAAACCATTGTATTCCTTTTCAGGGTCTGGTGTTGTGTTCAATGTAAAGCCAGAACATTTCAATGCTATTGAAGATCCTTCCAATTTTATTTTGCAGGAAAAGGTGAAATATTCACCAGTCGTTCAAGGACTTGATGACAAAATAAAATGTGAAATTCGCATGCTTTTGATTTGGGAGCCTGGGGAACCAAGACCGCGTATTGTCAATAATCTGGCTCGCCTAAGCCGAGGTGAAATGATCGGAGTGAAATACAATAAAGATAAAACCTGGGTGGGCGGTTCAGTAGCCTTTTTTCAACAAGACAGATAAATTAGACAATTAAGTAGATCTGTACGTCGGCTCCAAATTATTCCACTGTCTTTAAAAATGACTCGCTCGCAAAGCGGCCATCATACAATTGAACCTTCAAGACATAGGATCCCTCAACCAATCCACTAACATCTATCGTGTTTTCGGAAGGTTGCGTGATTCTACGCATACATTTGCCCGCTATATTGTATACACCAATCCGACTAATTTCTGATGCCTCCAGATTTGCAATTCTAATTCTATCCATGGCTGGATTAGGAAAAACCGTGAATATTTTTTCGTGCGAAATTTCATTTTTGTTGTTGACAAAGTCTCGCATTTTGGCTGAAAATATTCCTCTTCCATGTGTAAAGATATTGAGTGTGCCGTCATCATGCAGTGTGAGTTGAAAAATGACGGTTTGGGGTATGTCGCGTTCAAGTTGCCACTGATCACCTGCATCACGTGTGGTGAATAATCCAAAATCGGTTCCAACAGCCATTACATCTGTGTTTTTTGGATTTACTATGATTGTATTCGCTGGAACGAATTCGGGTAAATCACCCGATACAGAATGCCAAATAGGGCTCTCACCAAAAATATCCGTGATTTTCCATACCCGGTCTTCGTCGGAGAATGAACTGAAAACAGCAAAGAGTGCATCTTCAGTAGGATGGGGGACAAGCTCTCTTAAAAATGCGCTTGTCACAGCATTCGGAACGGACCCACTTAAATCGATTTCGTCACCAGAGAAATGCGTTTCTAAATTATTTATTCGATAAAAGCTTGCGCCGGATCCTCCGATAAATAATGATGTCGTGTCATTTTTTAAAAATGGTGTAACTCTATAGGGAGAGATATCTTCCGTAAGTGGTGACCAGAATTCGCCGAAATCATTGCTAAACCAAATGCGTTGTCTCGTGGCATGAAATAATTGCGAAGGATTGTATTTATTTAACTGAAATGGAGCTATAAAATATTGCGAATCATCGCTATCTTGAATTATTGAAGAAATATAATTAAACGACGGGTTGTTATAGAATGGATAAAGTCGATACACATTTCCACGTTGATAGGAAATATAGACATCGTTTGAGTCCTGCGGGTTCACAGCACAATACGAACCATCCGCTCCGAAAATTTTGTCAAAGTTGCTTCCATCTTTTGTAGCAAACCAAGTTCCATTATCCTGTGTGCCACCAATTACATCTCCATTTGGAAAGACTGCACCCGTGTAGAATTGCGTGATATTTATACCGTTGTTTAGATTTTCGTAGAAGGCCAGGTCGAAGTCCATATACCGTTCAAAACGGTCTAATCCGCCGTCAGATGTCATAACAACTTGTAAGTTGTTTTCCGGATTCCACTGGCCGGAGTGAATGTCAGCATGAATATCGGTTAGTTTTTGCCATTGAACTCCTCGATCAAAAGTGTAAGCCCCATCAGAAGCCCCATAAATAATAAAGTCCGGATCTTCAGGATGCACCAGTAATGTATGACAGTACCAGGCAAAACTTGTATTCAAAATGGTCTCACGGGGATTGCGTAATTCAATCCATGACTGACCTTTGTTTTGTGAGTAGTAGATCCCGCCAAGAGTTCCCTCTTCGACATCCTCTAACGCAGCTACTATTACATTTTTGTTTTCCTCGGAAATGGCCAACTCCACACGACCGTACTCGAACGGTAGATCTTGATCAACGAGGCCAAAAGATCCATCAGAGCCATCGCTAGAATAAAATATGCCATCACCATCTGTACCAACATACATTTCTCCATTGGAGTGGATTTCAATATCGGTACAGCTTTCAAAAAGTAATTGATCCATGAATTTGCCCGCATCCCGACTGACAAACAATCCACTCGGTGAGGCTACGTAAAATGTATTTGTATCCGTACGCGAGTGCACAATACGCCATGTTCGAAAAAATGGTGTGACCTCGGTTCCCGGGAGCAGATCGAATGTATATCCCCCGTCTGTACTTTTGAATAATCCGGCTCCGGAAATGCCAGCGCTATTCCCCGCAGCTTCACCCGTGGAAAAATAAAATGTATTAGGGTCAAAAGGAGATTGAGTTAGACCGGTAATATTTAAAAAAGCACCGTCAGGCATTAAATTCGTCCACGAATGGCCCTGGTCGAGTGATTCCCATAGGCCCCCTGAAACACCGGCCGCCAAATATCGATTAGTATTGGCCCAATCGATGATGAAAGCACGAATTCGCCCCGCGACTGAGTTTGGTCCAATTTCTTTGATGTTTTCGATGTTGGATACGATGTTTCGATTTGCTTGTCGACCATGAAATTGCGCGTATAACCGAGCCGTTAAGTCTTCCGGAATTTGCTTTCCATCTTCTATTTTCATCAATTGCCAATCTTCTTGCCAGCCCGGATGTTCGTCGGCTTGAATTTTATCCGAGGTGCGCTCCTGGAATTCCTTAGTTAGTCTCGTCAGTGCAAAGGCTAGAAGACCCAGTACAGGTATAATGAGTAGGCTGCGTTTCATAATTCTGGCAATGATTTACTCTAAAGATACAATGTACATTGATCAATACACTCAATGGCGGCATTTTTTAACCGTGCATTTGAAGGTCTGTCAATCCGACTGCCCTATACCTGTCGCTAACTCTTTTATTCTACAAGTGGTACAGAAGAGTGATAATCGGCAAAAATTTTGTCAGTAAATTGATTGAGAAGGTCAAATACTTCATCGCTATCATCCCGTTGCACAATCAAACCGACATGATACTTTTTGTCCAATGTCCACCACACAGCTGGATGCTGAAGTGGGCCGTAGTCTGGTGTTTCGAACTTACTTAAGGTAACGATGATTCCTGCATTTGAGTTACTTGGTTTTGGTGGCGTGTAGGATTGTCCAAGTAGCATGGCGGACTCAATTTTTGCCCACTCTGCCCAAAGATTGATTCCGCTGGCTGCTTCCACCATTTCGGCAAGGTGGGCACCGCCAACACGGGCTGATGTTTCCAGAAAATAAAATTCGCCGTCAGCCTCTCCTTTTATAAATTCTGAATGAGAAGCACCGAAATTTAATCCAAAAGCCTTTAACAATCTTTCATTCAATTGTACCAGCGTCTTGCTTTCATCTGAATTTTCCGGCAAGCTTTGAGATCGAAATACACCACCACCATGAGCAATTTCAAATGGTGGTTGCAAATATCGAGATGAGCGGGTAAAAAGTGCTTTATAATTCGTAAACAGGGAATCGACATGATAGACGTGACCCGGTTTAAATTCTTCTATTAAATAGGTGTGTCTAATATCTTGATGCTCATCATTCCATTTCCAAAAATCCGCCGCACTATTGAGTTTTCGAATTCCCAATGCACCCGCGTCGGACCGGGGTTTTACAACATATGGGCCCTCGCTATTTTCAAAAAACTTATTTATTTCTTCGTTATTAAATAAAGCCGTAAAACCCGGGATTTTGATTTTATTTTCCTCTGCAATCATACGCATGGCCAACTTATCGTAGAAGTGCCGAGCCGTTGTATCGCCCATTCCAGGTGACCGGAATTCTTCCCGCAACATGGCTACTTTTTTTACATCGTAATCATCGAGTGCAATTATTTTGTCGATGTTGTGTTCCCTGAAGATGTAGGCCGTTCCAGCCATGAATGTCTCCATGTCCCAATGCCGACCATCATTTTGAGGCATAAAAAAAATATCTTGAAGACATTCACGTGGCCAGGGTTCGGATTCAGTTTTTTGCGAAGAAACTAAGAAGACTTTATGTCCCAATTCATGCAGCGCTATGAGAAATTCTTTGCCTTTAAAATCACATGCGACGCAGAGAAATGTTAACTGTTTGGCCATAATATTTTCTTTAGGTAAGGTTTTCAACCCAAGATAATAATAATAATATTCCAAATCCAGTAGCGCTATAACCTTTTGCATAGGTCGTATTGCCAAAAGCCGTACCAGCTATATCCAGGTGTGCCCAATTTGCGTGCGCATCTGTAAAATGCTCTAAAAATTTGGCTGCAGTTATGGCGCCACCGATTGGCTTCGTACTTAAATTTCGAATGTCTGCAACATCAGAGACCAGGTATTGATCGTAATCATCCCATAATGGTAGTTGCCAAATTCGATCTCCACTTTTTTCTCCGGCGACAATTAAAGCTTCCGCTAGTTTATCGCTTTTTGTCATAAGACCGGCGGCGTGTGATCCAAGTGTACGTACTATACTTCCGGTTAAAGTTGCCAAGTCGACCACATAGTCAGGCTTGTATTGCGTAATAGCATAATTGAGGCCATCCGCAAGAATTAATCGCCCTTCGGCATCCGTGTCGATCACTTCAATTGTACTTCCCTTAAAGCTGCCAATCACATCTCCGGGTTTGATAGCGTATTTGTCAACGCTATTGTCTGTGCAGGGAACGACTGCAACGATGTTTGCCTTGATCTTTAGCCGGGCGGCTAATTCAATCGCACCAATAACAGCAGCAGCCCCACCCATATCACTTTTCATGTAATGCATGTTTTGTGATGGTTTGATTGACATGCCTCCAGTATCGAATGTAACGCCCTTACCTACGATGGCAACTGTGGGAGTATCTTTAGAGCCAGCACCTGTGTATTCAGCAATTATGCATTGGGCTGGATCTTCACTACCTCGATTTACCGCTAATAAGGCCTTAAACCCCTTTTCTTCCAGTTGCTCTTTATCGAAGACCGTTACCTTATATCCATACTTTTTGCCAGAATCTACAACATGACGGGCTAAGTCTTGAGGCCGCTTATGATTGGCAGGTGCATCGACCAATGACATCGACGAAATTATGGCCTCGGCTTCGTGTTTAACACGTTCGAACAATTGGTCTAATTCTACTTGCTTTATGCTATCTGACACAACGCAGATTGAATTTATTTCGTGTTGTGTGCACGATGGCTCCGTTTTTAATTTGCCAACGTTATGCAAACTGAGTAAATGCGAACGCAAGAGGGTGGTCAGCAATTGACGGTGTTTATCATTTTTCAGTAATCGCAAATCAATAGTCAAACTATCACTGATTGTCCTACCATGTTTTTTAATAAATTCGGCGGCGCTATGATTTAATGCTGCTTGATTATTGAATTTTATCGACCACAAAATCGAGGCTATGGTTTTGCCGTTCTCCGAATTAAAACTCTCAATCGATTTGTTCTTCGAATTCTCAAGAATTGAGAGCATCCGGCCTATAGCAGGTATGCTGACATCCTCAGGTGGCTGAAAAGAAGATATTTCTTGGCTGTTGAATGGTAATATTAAAGTTGTGTGCTCTGAACTATTTTGGTAGGAAGTTGATATTTGTAAATTCAAAATTATATAAATTACTTTTTATTAAAATAAAGCCATTCTACGGCCTTCGGAAAAATCTTACTCCAATCCGATTCTGTATGTTGTCCTTCCGGGTTTATCACAATTTTCCATTCATTATACAGTCCTGTTTTTCGTTCGACCTGAACGGCAGATTTGAACTGATGAATGTGACGAGACATGTATTCAGATTCTTGTTCCCCGCCATATAAAAATATGCGTGAAGGAAACGTATAATCGTATTTAAATGCATCAAAATATATCTCATCGGAAAACCAAAACGACGGACTGAAAATCATCATTTTGCTGAAATATTCAGCATGTACGAGACCTATGTAGGCGCTTATTAAACCACCCATGGAGCTGCCACCAATGCCATTATTTTCGCGATCTGTTTTGGTCCGAAAATGACCATCAACATATGGTTTGAGCGTGTTGATAATGAAGTTAGCATACTTCACACCTTTTCCTTTCCCAAACTTACGATGGAAATAAGGGCTATACTCACTTATTCGTTCCTTCCCACCGTGATCGATAGCGATGATAATTAAGCCGCCATTACCTTCTGATGCAAGGGCCTCCATATGCTTGTCAATGGCCCAGTTTCCAAACGGAGCGGCATCATCAAATAAGTTTTGAGCATCTTGCAGATACAAGACCGGATATGACTTATCGCTTGTATAATAATCATGAGGAAGTAGTGCCCAGATACGACGACGTTGTTTCAATTGAGGAATTTCAAATGAATTGGAAATCAATTGAATAGTGGGCTTGTAAGCCGAAGTGTCTATGACCGTATGTTGCCTGCGTGACTTCATTTTTTATATCAGGGGGCGCAAATATAGGCAGATGAATGGCGGAATTCAATGCTGACGATAGATCAAATTACTCTTCTTCCGTCGATGTACGTGCTGAGAGGATTTCATCACGCTTTTCAAAACTAACTCCTTTTTCGATCCAAAACTGATTCACTTGATCTCCTGTGACAACGTAGATGATCTGTTGGTTGGCCAGTTCTAAAAGAGCAAGAAAGTTAACAATGGCATGTATGCGATTTTCCATCTCTTCGAAAATCTCCTCGAAGGATGGCCTGTCATATTGCAGGATCCGATGAAATATCACAGATTGCTGGCTGCGGATCGTATAGTTGTATCGGACAATTGTATGGACTGACTTTTTGGCTTTTTCCTTTTGTCGTTCCAATACTTTTTGAAAAGCCTTGAACAAGTTAAACAGAGTGAGCGACTCAAGCTCAATGTCAACGAGGGCACGATTAGCCTGGATTTGCAGTTCATCCGATACATTGCCACGGCGGAAAATATTATTACGCCTGTCCTCCATTTGACGCAAGTCGACGATGACCTCTTTGTAACGCTTGTACTCCATGAGGCGGGCCACCAATTCTTCGCGCGGATCTATTTCCTCGCCCTCCTCGTTTACCTGTTTGCGAGGCAACAACATCTTCGCTTTGATGCGCATCAGCGTTGCCGCCACAACGATGAACTCCGATGCAAGCTCTATGTTGAGCTTTTCCATCTGCCTCATATAGGACAGGAAATCATCGGTGATCTTAGCTATGGGGATATCGTATATGTCAATTTCATCGCGGTGGATGAAAAAGAGGAGTAGGTCGAATGGACCTTCAAAATGCTCAAGTTGTATCGTATAGGTCGATGACTGCATTGGGAACGCAATATTAGCGTATTTTAGGATAAGTCATTCCAATATT
Organism: Saprospiraceae bacterium; assembly: GCA_028279185.1. GTDB lineage: Bacteria > Bacteroidota > Bacteroidia > Chitinophagales > Saprospiraceae > JANQSS01. The sequence goes on from JANQSS010000027.1 coordinate 42,584, forward strand.
GTGATGTCTTAGACAATTGATAGAAGAACAGGCTTATGAAAAAGCCGCTGTCGATTATTAGTGAATTGTAATCGCACTAATGGATCTACCAACTATGTTATCATATTGAGACAAACATTGTTGAGTCGAGAGTGCGTATAATAATCCACATTCATTGCAAAAAATCATTCATTCGAAATGTCATCTTCATGTTTCGAGTTATCGGTCCTTGTCTTTCTCGATCGAATGTATTCTCTTCCAAAAACCAATTATTTTTTGGTAATACAAATTACTGAAAATTCTAAAAATTTCCGACAATATAATTGAAACGAAATGTCGGATTTAGAGATTATCGATGCAATATTAAAAGAAGATAATAATTGTGATATTTATTAACGAAATATTTTCATTAAAAAATAATTATTTTCCGTTGGCTTGATCTACCTTTTTGATCAAGCAATAAAAGGATGTACATGCCTGAAGAATAGGATGATGCATCTATCACCGTCCGGTTTTCTTTAATCGAATATTCGTTCATCCGCAGACTATTAATGCCAAAGACGACAAGTTTTAATTCTTCGCCGTCATAATTTTTTATCACTTGAAAAGAAACGTCTTTTGAGTCATACCATATATCTCCAATCTCATAATTATTGTGCTCTGTCACATTTACATGATTTGATAAGTATAGGACGTAATCGCGTCTTGATTCTGCGATTACTTCGTCATTCAGATACTCTTTTACACAGACGCCATAAGCGTACGTGCCTGAGGTACTGCCATTCAGTGAGAGTTGACCCGAAACTGAATCCAAAGTAAACGTGGACGTTTCGCCCAGTGGATTAAAGTAGGTGTAGTGAGGTGCAGTAAATGCTAATTCTTCATAGGGTGGAGGTAAATCAGGATTGGGCGCGACGCCATCAGGTTGCTCATGACCTGTTCCGCCTAGAGCTCCTATAGGTCCTCCACCGATCTTTGGAGTGCACAGCAAATAACGTAGTGAAGTAGCGACTGTGTCGGAATTCGTACAAGAGTGATCAAGTACGTAATTCGTATTTAAACATGCCTCAAATAGAGGATCTGCAGCAAATTTTGGCCCGGAATTTCCGACATGCTGTGCCAAAGGCGAAATTTGTACATAAATGGTCGTTCCAACAATATCAGGCATGAAGACATTTGTCAGTCCAGCATTTCGACAGCATCGTTGATAAACGATCGAATATACATTTTGGGAAATAGGCAATGAAATAGTAAATGTGTAGATACCTTTTTCAATACATAAATTTTGATCACATGTCGAATTTTCAATTGCACTTACCACAGGAGGCAGCAAAGGAAGAGATCCATATGGGGCATAAATCTGTTGTCCGTTATAGACCGTGATTCTCCCAAGCAGTGCCATAGGTTCTGAATCGAAATTGGCACCGCCAGATTGACAATCACGATATAGAGTCATGGTTATTTGATACTCACCAACCCCTATGTTTTCATATGTCATATCTCCGCCGATGATATGAGCTGCATTCAATTGTGAATTGTCGCATAGCAACAAGCCTAGAATAAAATTCAGCATGAAAATTGTGTTCTTCATTCTTCCAATACTTTTCTTTTTAACCAAGATAATGAAAGTTTCCAGTGATTTTTCAATATCAGTTGTAATTATTGTGTGAAAACCCTTGAATATATGCCCAAAGCATAGATGTACTTATACAAGCAAAATGATGATAAGCTATAAGATTAAATCCATTGTATCACCCAATCTCATTCATCAACTCCTCTAATGAAATAACATCCTCCTGTGATTTGTCCTTCTCCCAGGAGAGAAATAGTGGATTCTTCAATTTCAATCCACACTTATGTCGTCGAGAAGGTTCGACACCGTCAAACGAAATTTTAATAATTATAGATGCTCGAACACTGTAAACCGGGCCGAATCGCTCAATCAGATTTTCACGGATGAAGGCACGAATTGCCAACCTTTCTTCTTCTTCCAGATTAGGAATGACCTTGGTGAAGGGTATTAAATTGGAGCCTTGTCTTGCACCCAACGTCAACTCCACAAATTCATTTGACCGATAGCCCTCTCCTCTCCGAGCGTATAACAATACGCCACATGTCGTCTGTGCTTTTGCACTATATTTGATCCAATGAGTTGCTGTATTGTAGGCATCGTTTTTAGCTTTAATGATCAAGGCGCGACTGTTCATTGTTTTAGCCGATTCCCAAATTTCTTGAATAGTTAAAAATTCTGAGTCCAATAGATTTTCTGCCAATTGTAGTCGATCTGTGTTGGACATTTCAGCGAATAAGTTTTGAAGAAATACTAGTCGCTCTTCTAATGTAAGGCCGGTAACATCCTGACCTGCAGATCGCATGATATCGAAAGCTAAAAAAGACATCGTTAGTTTTTCGAGGTCTTTTTTGGTGATTCGTTTACGATCAATCCGTTTACGAACTTCTGATTTAGGCAATATTTTTCCGTTGGAAATAGCGATTATTACACCGTCCAGAATCGTATTTTTTGGTAATGAAATATGGTTGAATTCTGGAAATTTGTCTGTAATTAATTCCAATCGTCTCGACCATATTTCATGTCCGTTGTCATGTGTTAGTAATTGGCAGCGAACGCCGTTCCACTGATATGATATAAAATGGTTCTCCCATGTTGTACTATTTAAATCAAGATTGTTTTCTACCGGTTCGATAATAGGAATGGGTAACACATTATGTTTGTCCTTTATTTCACTTCTTAACTTCGACACTCGTAGAGGCGTTTTATCCTGCACATAATGAAAATTGTATGTGGTAGCATCCAAAGGTTGATTTAAATATTGAGCTAATGCCGCACATAGTACGGAAGAGGAAACGGGGCTGCGAAATGTACTCGTAATGATTTTATTAAAGTAATAGCGTTGCGTTAGGGCTAATTTCTGCCAGCTACTTATAATAAAATGATCGATTTCTTCTTTATTACTTCGAACCAGTTCTACCTCTTTTAATATTACTGCCAATTCTATAGAAATTGCTTTACCGGGCTTCGGGTACGATAGACTGATGGCTTCAAGGATGTCACCCGTGGCATCAATGCATTGCTCAAAAATGTGCTCAGAAAATTCAATATGGTTTATAAATAATGTTACTAGTTCTTTCTTCGAGCATAGTCGCTTGAATGGATGACCTCGCAGTAAGTGGACAGACCAATTCAGCGATTCTTCATCACAATGGGATAAATAGGCATGTACTTTTTGTATTTGATCTTCTTGAGAGGACGGCACACCTAACTCATCAATCAACCGGGCGAATTTCTCCATTTTCTATTTCGGTTGTTGGTTAAGGCGATGTGATACTGTCTTAGCATTGTAGCCGAGGTCACGTAAATGTTGGCCAAACGTTTCGGTAAACCCATGCATCACATAAATATTATCGGCTCCGGTTTCTTCAACTGTTTGAATTAATTCAGACCAATCGGCGTGATCTGAAACAACAAAATGCCGTTCCGGTCCACCAAGTCGTCTTTTTTTCGTTTGATTCCAGCCACTGGCTGACGCGGAAGAGAAGTCGCCTAAACTGTTTGCCCATTCACTTCGTGCTGCAGAGGGTGACCCAATTATTAGCGCATTCGATAAGTCCATTTCACTTTCCAATCCTTCATACAACTCGTATGGATGAAAATCTATTCCTGCCTGACGCAAAACTTCATTTGTTTTATAAATAGTCGGATCACAATAAATCGGACCTATGGGTTCTTTCACCATTTGCATTAGTCGCTGTGCCTTGCCAAGTGAATAACCCATGAGCAAACTAGCCCGTTTTTTTTGCCGATTTTCCTGCCACCATAATTTTATTTCTTCTGCCAACTCCTCTTCGGATTTCCATTGATAAATCGGTAGACCGAATGTACATTCGGTAACAAAATGATCGCAGGGAACAACTTCGAAAGGACGACAGACATTATCTATTGCTCGTTTGTAATCTCCTGTAATTACCCATGTTTCTCCTTTGTAAGAAATACGAACTTGTGCCGAACCCGGGACATGACCTGCCGGATGAAAACTAAATGCTACACCGTTTAATTCAAAAACTTCATTAAAATCGAATGTCGTACAATTTTTAATACGATACCGATGATCCATGATGATTGCGGTAAGTGGCGTCGCAAAATAATGACCGCAGCCCTTACGCGCATGATCTGAATGTCCGTGGGTAATAATAGCACGTTCTACTTTTTTCTCCGGATCCACATAGCAATCAGCCTGTGGCACATAAAATCCTTTATTGGTAAATTCGACGAGAGGCATCAGGCAATTTCATTCCGCGTAAGTATAGTAAATCCATCAAGAAAATCATGCTTAATTTCAGTAAAATAATTTCTCGTAACAGAATGATCCCAAAACAAGATTTAATTAAACCAGAATTATAGCAAGTACATTATTAATCCCATGACGACCATGGCAACATCCTCTACGATGGTCACAGTACTCATGGGTAGATTAAAAGCCGTTCCAAGACAAGCACATTTTATTTTTTCCTTTTTTGACACAGCACGAATAACACCGATAGAGCTGAAGGACATTAAAATAATCATTGCAGGTAATACAAATGACAGTTTATAAGAAGCGATGAGTGCAAGCCCTATTCCCAGTTCTAAAAAGGGGTACATGAATCCGTAAGCTGGCCATTTGGAGGCCAATAAATCATATGTCGAATAACTGTCGGCGAATCCCGAAAGATCAATCAGCTTAAACGAGGCAAAGAATACAAAGAACATACCCATGAAGTAGCGCATGCCAGATTTTAATCCGGGGTTGCCTGTGGATAATGACAGAACTAGGGCAAGGAGGCTGGCTACAAGAACAATTACTAATACAGGCTGATAAATTTTATACCAGGGATCCAGGTAAACTTTGGTCTGAGGTTGTTCGAGGTGATATGGACCCAGTGTTGAAACAGCGGTAGCCAGGTTTTCATTTGAGATTGTCGTATCACTTTCGAGGGTGATCAGCCCACTCGACAAGTCGATATCGATAGATTGAATTGGCAATGAATCAAGCAGGCCAGTACGAATTTTTGTTACGCAGCCTGGACATGTCATGCCCGATATATGGTATGTCGTTTTCATAAATAACCAATGCTCATCTGTCTCATAAACCCAATCGCACAATTTTAGTTTGTACATTTATCAAATAGCTCATTTTTTATTGGTTATTCGTCATTTCAATGATTGAAAGAATATGGTCAATATTCGGCTGTGGCCTTTGTTTTTAAAGGGTAAAGAGCTACATTTGCGGTCTCAAAATGAGGGTCATTTCAGGCCGAATTTTTATTGTAAAACCATAAGCAAAAAGTTAGATGGCAAACATTGGACGAATCAAACAGATCATTGGACCTGTAGTAGACGTTAGTTTTGATCTTGAAGGATCAACACTACCGGAAATATTCAACGCACTTGTAATTGAAAGAGACAATGGCGAAAAATTGGTGCTTGAAGTGCAAAGCCACCTTGGAGAAAATAGTGTTCGGGCAATTGCAATGGATTCAACAGACGGTTTGACACGCGGTCAACATGTTACAGATCAAGGACGACCAATAGCCATGCCGGTGGGGCCAGAAATCAAAGGAAGATTGTTTAATGTGGTTGGAGAGGCCATTGATGGCATCGGCAAGGTAACGGCAGATGAAAACGCCTATCCAATTCACAGAGAGCCACCCTCATATGAAAATCTTTCCACGGAGGCGGAAGTTTTATTTACAGGAATCAAAGTGATTGATCTCATTGAGCCGTATTCGAAAGGAGGTAAGATTGGACTATTTGGTGGCGCCGGTGTGGGGAAAACGGTCCTCATCATGGAGCTCATCAATAACATTGCTAAGGCGTATGAAGGTATTTCTGTATTCGCTGGAGTGGGAGAACGAACACGTGAAGGGAACGACTTGTTGCGCGAGATGTTGGAATCAGGCGTTATAAAATATGGTGAAGATTTTCTGCATTCGATGGAGGAAGGAGGCTGGGATTTGTCCAAGGTTAATTCAAAAGACCTCGAGGAATCAAAAGCAACCCTTGTATTTGGTCAGATGAATGAACCTCCTGGCGCGCGGGCGCGAGTGGCTTTATCTGGTTTGACCGTAGCAGAATATTATCGGGATGGAGACATGTCAGATCCAAACGGTGGACGCGATATCCTCTTCTTTATAGATAACATCTTCAGATTTACACAAGCAGGTTCCGAAGTTTCGGCCCTTTTGGGTCGTATGCCATCAGCCGTTGGTTATCAGCCGACATTGGCTACAGAAATGGGACTTATGCAGGAGCGTATTACATCTACCAAGCGAGGTTCAATCACGTCTGTACAGGCCGTGTATGTTCCAGCAGATGACTTGACTGACCCGGCTCCGGCAACCACATTTGCTCACCTTGATGCCACCACAGTACTGAGTCGTAAAATTGCGTCTTTGGGAATTTATCCTGCTGTGGATCCGCTCGATTCAACTTCGAGAATAATGGATCCGAATATTATCGGAGCTGAGCATTATGAATGTGCCGAACGTGTGAAGAATATCTTGCAGCGTTACAATGAATTACAAGATATCATTGCCATTTTGGGTATGGACGAACTATCCGAAGAGGATAAGCAAGTAGTGCATCGCGCGCGACGTGTGCAACGATTCTTGTCACAGCCCTTTCACGTAGCCGAGCAATTTACAGGAATTCCAGGTGTCTTAGTTGATATTCAAGATACGATAAGAGGATTTAACATGATCTTGGATGGGGAAGTAGATAAATATCCGGAAGCGGCATTTAACTTGAAAGGTTCAATTGAAGATTGTATTGAAGCCGGCGAAAAAATGCTTGCCGAGGCTTCATAGTTTTGAATTCTAATTTTTATTAAACATTTTAATCAAGAATCGAAATGTTATTATCTGTTTTGACACCAGGTCGTGAAGTATTTCAGGGGGCAGTAAAATCAATAAAAGTTCCGGGAATTACGGGTCAATTTGAGATTTTGGACAATCACGCTCCAATTGTTTCTGCGCTTGGATCGGGACAGGTTCGGCTCTTGACGGAAGAAAATGAAACCATCTTATACACGATATCAAAGGGATTCGTAGAAGTCTTGAATAATGAAGTTTCACTTCTCGTTCAAGGGTTGACGGATTCGGAATGATATAGGCTACAGAACGAAAAGTAAAAATGCCTTCTTTTTAGAAGAGGGCATTTTTTATTTGCTTCATTAAATACGGCGTATTCCCTTTGTTATCATGAAATCAAGCTATTTGAAGCTTCAGATCTGACGCAGTCGGATTTAAAACGGTTTCATCGATTCTTTTAAAGGTATAGCCCAGAGCTGAAAAATGCTCTAACGTAGCAGTTAATGCGTACTTCATATTTCGCTGTGCCTTCAGGCTATCGTGAAATACAACAATGGATCCCGGACCACCTTTTAATATGACATTGGCTGCACATTCTTCTCGTGTTAGATTTTCATCAAAATCACCACTCAAAACATCCCACATAATGATATTATAGTGACGTGTTAAAAACTGAGCCTGACTAGGACGAATACGGCCATATGGAGGTCTGAAGAGGTCGGTTTTTGCGAGATGTGCGCACTTTCGCACATTGTGAAAATAACGGATGTTCTCCGTTGACCAACCGGCTAAATGATTAAATGTATGATTGCCGATACTGTGCTCAGCATCAAGCACCATTTTAAAGATATCCGGATGTTTTTGGATGTTGTCTCCCACACAAAAGAATGTCGCCTTGGCATTATAGTTTTCCAAGGTTTCCAACACCCAAGGTGTAACTTCAGGAATGGGACCATCATCGAATGTTAGAAAGATTTCATTGGCGTTCGTGTCCATATTCCAAATAAAATTTGGAAAAAGTGTTTGAATAAATTTAGGTGTTTTGATTAAATACATTATTAAAGTATATTACCTCGCTGGTGCAAATACTGTGCCAACCTTGTCAATAAAAAAGAGTTCGATTTATAACGCTTTACCGCTAGAAATCGCTGTCTATAAGCGTTTCAAAGCGGCATTTATTTTATTCAATGACCTACATCTTATAGGAAATTGCCTTGACAATCGCCAACATTTACATTTTCGTATACATACGACAACGTACTTTTGCACGATCAATTAATTACTATTTCAATGAATCCAGTTCGAGTTAGATTTGCTCCTAGTCCAACAGGTCCTCTTCACATCGGGGGGTTACGTACGGCGCTTTACAACTATCTCTATGCAAAAAACAAAGGTGGGGCCTTCATTCTTCGGGTCGAAGATACGGATCAAAACCGATATGTGGAAGGTGCTGAAGACTACATTCGAGAAGCGCTCAATTGGGCCGGTTTAAAGCTCGATGAAGGGCCAGATGTCGGTGGAGATTACGGACCATATCGGCAGTCGGAGCGAAGGAAAATCTACCAAAGTCACATACAAACATTAATAGATAATGGGCAGGCTTATTATGCTTTCGATTCTGCGGCGGAAATTGAGAACATGCGAACTCAACTTGAACAAAAGGGCGTGCACTCACCGAAGTATAACTTTGAAACACGCATGCAGATGCGCAATAGCATTACATTATCTGATGCTGAAGTGAAAACCTTGATGGATGCTTCGGCTGCATACACGATTCGCCTGCGGGTGGAACCACAGCAAGAAATTGGATTTGAGGATATTATTAGAGGACGAGTAGTATTTAATTCTTCTGAACTGGATGATAAGGTTTTGATGAAAAGTGATGGCCTACCCACGTATCATCTTGCTAATGTCATTGATGACCATGAAATGAAAATAAGTCATGTGATTCGGGGTGAAGAATGGTTGAGCAGTACGGCCCATCATGTTTTGCTGTATCGTGCTTTTGGTTGGGAATCGTCCATGCCAAAATTCGCGCACCTCCCCCTCATATTAAAGCCTACCGGAAAAGGAAAATTGAGTAAGCGAGACGGACAAAAAATGGGAATCCCTGTATTTCCAATACAATGGAATGGATCCGATGAAATGTTCGGTGGATTCCGAGAAATGGGATTTTTGCCAGAAGCTGTTGTTAACTTTCTTGCATTTCTTGGATGGAATCCTGGTAGTGACCAGGAAATATTTACATTGGAAGAATTAATGAAAGCTTTCAAGCTCACTGATGTGAGCAAGGGTGGAGCACGATTTGATTTTGAGAAGGCAAAATGGTTTAATCAGCAATATATTCTTACGTCCGATGCTTCGATTCTCGTGGAAGAATTGAAAAAGCAATTGAAAGAAGTAAATATTGAACGATCGGAAGATTTTTTAAATGCGTATGTAGAGCTTTTTCGCCCCAGAATCGAAAGGTTGGCAGATTTGTTTGAAGCAGGGAAATATTTTTTTCAAAAAGTCGACCAATACAACAACAAAATGATTCGAAAAAAATGGAAGGAAAATGGAATTATTACGTACAATTTTATAACCGAAAACTTAGCACAAGTTTCGCAATGGAATGCTGCTAATTGCAAGTCGGTTATTGAAGATGGAATCGCCGCATGCGACTCTTCTTTTGGTGAAGTGCTACCGCTTTTACGTCTCGCCTTAAGCGGTGATGTAAAAGGACCAGATCTCTTTGATACAATGAAGTGCATGGGTAAGTTGTTTGTCATCGATAGGTTGAAGTCTGCTCCAAATGTATTCGATCAATTAATTGCCGAGTCATGAAATTAATTGCTATAATATTTTTATTTGCTCTTTGCTTCACAACAACATTTGCGCAGCACAAAGAGCAACTTTTTTTTAAGGAATTTCCGGCCGAAAAATTTAATCATTTAATGGTAAGTACTGGATATGGCCGGGTCTTTTTAACCTCTTCAGTTGATCAATTGGGTGCCCAGGTAATGTTTTTATTTAGCGAAGAAGATGCACCAAAGGCTGTTGGAATAATGGATAAAATTTCTATAACACATGTAACGAGAAACGACAGCCTTTTTATCACAACGAATTTTAATGAAAAATTATTAAAAGAGGATAGTGATTTAATGGATTTGGCTAATGATGTCGTAATTGAATATCGGGTGAAAATCCCTCCTCATATCACACCTCATGTGCATCAGCATCATGGGCAAGTGTTCACCGGAAGTATTCAGAATCACATACATGTAGATTTAGTAGATGCGGCCCTATACGCAAAGATGTCGCAAAAAATAACAGCAAAGGGTGATCAATTTCTAATTGATGCGTCGGGAGTAAAAACACTGGAGGTAGGAGGTGAGCATGGATATTTAGTGCTGTCAAATGTTGGGACGGGGATATTTGACCTGAAGCGCTCATCGCTGGAATCAATTGGATTTGAAACGGTTGAAGCGCAGCTCTCAAATTGTAGTTTTAGTTCGGGAACAACGCAGCGCGCGAATGTGAAGGCGGTTCGATCTTCCGTCGAATTTACCGATATCCGCGAAATCGCTTCATTCCATTTAACCGATGTTTTATTTGTTCTTCAAAAAATACCATATCGGATGACATTGAGTTCTTTACGTGGAAGTAATGACTTAAGTTTAATGGCTGGTCGATCTGTTCAGGTTCAACATCAAATGGAATCGAGTAACACCTCAATCAATCTGCGAGGTGGTTCTGTGCGGGCAACTTTTGTTGCAAAGAAGACACAATTATCATTTCCGGATGAATCTTGGGTTAAAAAGAAAGAAGCTGAATATACTCAAGATTCAGATCATGGTTTGCAGTTGAGTGCGGAACTAAAGAAAGGAACTATGAGCATAAAAAAATAGTGAATAGACTTTGTCTATTCACTATTAAATTTGTAGAAGAATTAGTCCTTCTAATTACTTTTTGGTAAAAGATGATTGTACTAATGAGCCATTACTGCCATCCGCTATTAAAACGTATTGGCCCGATGCGAGTGAAGCAACGGATATTGCCGATCCGCCATCAGCAGTTAACATGAGTCTTCCTTTGGTGTCGTAAATATTTACACTCTCTAACTCAAAATCCGAAGGCGTATCGAGCGTAAGTATGTCGACAACAGGATTAGGATAGACGGATACCTTTTCAGCCTTTCTTAAATTAGACGTACTTGAAAACGGCTCATCGAATCGTGTTCCGCTATTGATGACTGTTTCGCTGGAGGCATCTTCAACCCAGGCCAACGCATACATTTCATCCTCATTCCATTCACTATCGATTGTATATGTATAGGATAGTAACTGGTCGTTTTGCGAAAGATCTACTGCAATTCCTTCTTGCGGGGTGATGAATTTACGAAAGACATTATGATGTTCATCTTCCCAATTACCAGGAGCATTTGGAATATTGTATTCTCGTTCGACTGCAGCTACAAAAAGACGACCCGAAGTAGCAGTTGGGGTATCAAAGGTTTGTAATTGAACATCGACTGAGCGTGTTGCTGTTCCAGATTCTTCGACCTTTACATAGAGAAAACTTTCTGCGCCGGTCTCCTGATTCATCCTGGCGGCATTAACACTCCCTGAGTTAGTGGGGTTTGCACCATTGAAAAAGACTTGAGGCGTAAAAATGTTGTTACGACGTGATTTATGGTGCTGGTTCTCTGACATGTTTCCTTGGTATATTGGACAACTTGAATAAGGACTCCCTGGGTAAAAGCTAATCAGGTGAACATCTCCGCTATACCCGGATAACAGGCTTATAAACCCGGGGTTTTGGTTTTGGCAATTGCCACATGGCGTATTTGTAAATAGTTCGATAGTAGCATATCGTTTTGGCATATTCTGCGCCTGAAGGTGTGCGCACATGCAGATAAATAATGAAAGTATAAGTGGCGTGATAACTTTTGTCATAATATTATTCATTTTCTCGTTTGACATTGTAAATATATAGTATATGATGAAACGGTACGAAAAGTTGCTTTGTGAGTAGGCAATTCGTGACACAGAATCCACGACAAATGACGGATTACGTTTTTTCACCTTGAGTTGCGACCAATATGGTTGAAATAATATTCCTTTCGGGCAGTACATAGTGGTCGTGATACAACCATGATGGCGCCTTGTTTCTTATCTTCGCAACCTATTTCACATCAATTATTTCGAAAGTATATGGACACAATGACTGTTAATGATATGGATATAATCCGAGCCAGTGCACGTGATTTTGCCGAGACATATGTGCGCCCGCACGTCATGGACTGGGATGAAAGACAACATTTTCCTATTGATGTCATGAAGAAGCTTGGTGAACATGGTTTTCTGGGGGTGCTGGTGCCTGAAGAGTATGGTGGTTCCGGGTTGGGTTATCAGGAGTATATTACGATCATTGAGGAAATAGCAAAAGTTGATTCATCGCTTGGACTTTCGGTTGCAGCGCATAATTCGTTGTGCACTGGGCACATCTTGCAGTTTGGATCAGAAGAACAAAAGAGAAGGTATCTTCCAAAACTTGCCTCTGGCGAGTGGATTGGAGCTTGGGGATTGACAGAGGCAAATACGGGTTCCGATGCCGGTCGAATGCAATGTGTCGCTGAAAAGAAGGGTGATGAATACATAATTAATGGAAGCAAGAACTGGATTACACATGGAATTAGCGGCGACATTGCTGTTGTAATAGTTCGGACCGGAGAGCTTTTAGATTCACATGGTATGTCGGCATTTATCGTGGAACGGACTGATGCGGGATTTCGAGGAGGTAAAAAAGAAGACAAACTCGGGATGCGATGTTCGGAAACTGCCGAATTGATTTTCGAAGATTGTACTGTTTCATCGGATAGAATGATGGGTAATGAAGGTGACGGCTTTATACAAGCGATGAAAGTCCTTGATGGAGGTCGAATCTCCATTGCTGCGCTGTCATTGGGAATAGCTAAAGGATCATATGAGGCATCTGTTGCCTATGCAAAGGAGCGTCAGCAGTTTGGGAAACCTATAGCAGAATTTCAAGCGATTTCATTCAAGTTAGCTGATATGCTGACAAAAATAGAGGCCGCGGAACTGCTCACTCGTCGTGCGGCCGACATTAAAAATAATGGACAAAAGGTTATTAAGGAATCGGCTATAGCTAAATATTACGCCTCCGAAATCTGCGTTGAAATAGCTACGGATGCTGTTCAAATCCATGGCGGCTATGGTTATACGAAGGAATTTCCAGTTGAGAAATTTTTCAGGGATTCTAAACTTTGCACGATTGGAGAAGGGACTTCGGAGATTCAAAAACTCGTTATCAGCCGAGAATTACTTAAAGAGTAGGCATACTTGATAACTCATTTGTTCTTGCAAATTCTCGATAGATAATTTTGAACGGTCTCTTCAATATTTTTATAGATGGGACTACAATTAGCTAAAAAGACTTTTGGATTCATCCAAACAGCTTTTTCTATATCTTCTTCAATTTGCGGTGCTAATCTTTGTTTTTTAGTGGACATTAAATAGAAATTTGTCAATTTCAATATCCGATTGCCGTTTTTTTCTCGATAGACGTGTCGCGCACGAAGTATTTTTTCTTTGCGAATAACTCCCTGAATACCAGTTTCTTCTATTACTTCCCTCACTGCGGCAGTCTTATAATTCTCCCCTGGATCTAATTTACCTTTTGGTAAATCCCAATGACCTCTTCGGAAAATGAATAGTGCTTCTCCATTTTCATTCATAACCAACCCGCCACCGGCCTTAATAATCTTAAATACACTTCGAACAGCGCTTTTTAATTCTTTCAGCCTTGGATAATGTAAGATGATACCATCATATGGACCTCCTTTTTCAAGGACATCAATGCATTGGAATATTGATTTTTGACCACCCGAGTAGCGGACAAACAAATAAGACTCCGAACCGAGTTTGAACTTTTCAATATCGTCAGTTTTGGCTAAAATTAATGGCGCTTCGTTTATGTATATTTTATAAATTTGCATGCTCTTGAATTTGTTTTATCCCAACAATTTAGATGTCAACCACACACCACAAAATAGCGAGCCATTTATTGCGCATAGGAGCAGTCAAAATTAATGCCAAAAATCCATTTACATGGAGTTCGGGCATGAAATCACCAATGTATTGTGATAATCGACTTTTGTTATCTTATCCTGCAGTGCGTGGAGCTGTCCGACAGGCTTTTGTAGAGGCGGCATTAAATTGGCATGAATTTGATGTTGTAGGTGGAGTAGCAACCGCAGGTATTCCACATGGCGTGCTGCTGGCGGATGCTTTAGAAAAGCCATTCATTTATGTCAGATCGAAAGCGAAAGCGCATGGACGCCAGAATCAAATCGAAGGCCAGCTAAAAGAAGGCGCCTCAGTTTTGCTGATAGAAGACTTGATCTCCACAGGTGGAAGCAGTATACGCGCTGCTCAGGCCATCGAGGCCACTGGAGCGCACGTGATCGGAGTATTGGCCATTTTTTCCTACGGTTTCGACGAAGCGCAAAAGGCATTTGACGACGCTGGTATTCCTTTTCGAACTTTGATCACTTTGGATGATTTGCTAAAGCAAGCTTTGCACACCGGAATGTCGTCCGAGGACGTAGAATTGGTTCGCACCTGGCGATTAAATCCGAAATCATGGGAAACACAAACACGATCAAATAATTAAAATTTATAAACCATCAGAATACGCGTTGAATGAAAATTTTCGATAAAAAAGCAACTGACTTTCTAAATAAATATTTAAACAATTCCTCACCAACGGGATTTGAAGCATCCGGACAGAAAATTTGGATGGATTACTTAGAACCATATGTGGACAAATTTGATACGGATAATTATGGAACGGCTTACGCTATTATTAATCCGGAAAAAGAGTATAAGGTAGTCATTGAAGCACACGCCGATGAAATATCTTGGTTTGTCAATTATATTGGTAAAGATGGTATGATTCGTGTAATTCGGAATGGCGGCTCAGATCATGCAATCGCACCTTCGAAACGTGTTGATATTCATACAGATAAGGGCATCGTAAAGGGTGTTTTTGGATGGCCTGCCATCCATACCCGAAAGGGAAAGGATGCTAATATGAGCCCGACTTTGGATAAAATATTTATTGATGTAGGCGCAAGTACGAAGGATGAGGTATTAAAATTGGGAATCGAAGTTGGTAATGTAATTACATACGAAGATGAATTAATGAAGATGGGCAATTTCTATGTTGGACGTGCTTTAGATAATAAAATGGGAGGATTTTGTATAGCTCAAGTAGTACGGATGCTGCACGCTAAGAAGAAGAAACTACCTTTTGGTCTTTACATCGTCAATTCAGTTCAAGAAGAAATTGGGTTGCGTGGAGCTCAAATGATAGCAAATACAATACAACCTGATGTAGCTATAGTTACGGATGTCACGCATGACACGTCCACTCCGCATATCGAACCTAAGAAATTTGGTGATACGAAATGTGGGAATGGTCCTGCAATTACCTTCGCACCATCGGTTCATAATAATTTACTCAATCTTATTATTAAAACGGCCAAAACAAAAAAAATAAACTTGCAACGCGAGGTGGCTTCGCGTTCAACGGGTACAGATACAGATGCATTTGCATATACAGGTCGTGGAATTCCATCTGCACTAATTTCTTTACCACTACGCTATATGCATACTACAGTAGAAATGGCACATACATCAGATATCGAAGACGTCATCAATTTAATTTATGAAACAGTAATTCGCATCAAAAACGGTCAGACGTTTAAATATATATAATTCTATTTCAACTTTTCTTAGTAGAGTCATCCAATTCTTGGATGCAAGCCATTTACTTATTGGTTTAGCCGCGTTTTCATTGTGTGCCGAAACCTACGTTGTTTTATCGAAATCAGTTAATATCGAATTGTGCTTTTTAATTGGATTGGCGACGATTCAGTTCTACGGCATCCATCGCATAATTCAATTAAAGATGTACAGTGGAGTTCGCTCAAAGCGAATGGAATTTCTCAATAGATATAGGAGTCTTATTTATAGTTCCGTGGTTGTGGCTTTCATAATAGGTAGTATCGTAATCGTATACTATTTTTTGTCGAATATTTGGATAATTTTTCTCTTGGGAGTCCTATCTGCATTATACCTTTTACCAGTATTTAAAAGTCGACGAATTCGCGATTTATCTTATTTTAAAATATGGGCGATTGCAAGTGTCTGGGCGATTGTATCTACGCTGGCTCCATATGTGATTGATGGAAATTGGACTACATACTACCCGGGATTGATGATGGAGCGATTTTTATTTTTTGTACTTATTACGATACCGTTTGATGCACGAGATGTGCATGAGGATAGAGCTATTCATGTCAAAACCTTGGCAACTGCCATGAGTTATAGATCATTGAAAATACTTGCTGTTGCAATCTTCCTTATTCATTCAATTACGCTTTGGTTGCTCAATTTTGATTTTGCCTATAGCATTTCGATTCAACTCGTTGCAACAGCCGCGATTTTAGGTTTTGTGATTCCAATGGCGAATAGACCATTGTCGTTTTATTCTATATTCCTGGATGGGTTGATTATAATCCGGTTACTCGTATACCTGTTGATTTTAAAAATTTTGATTTAGTAGAGGCCTTATCTAGCGTCCAGACTGGAACCGGATGAGACAACACCCTACTTAAGGCAGCATGCTTTGCGTATATGCTATTTAAATCCATTGCGCTACCAGTATGGCCTTATTTTTCTTACCGAAATCGGATGGCTGAATTACGGAGAGCTTCCAGGGTTTGATTTTAATTGAAGATGTACAGACTTCCTCTTAAGTAGGGCATGAATCATTTGCAACAAAGCTAAATATGTCCGTTATTTGTGCCTTAAAGTACAAATACATGTCTGAAGAAATAATCAACAAAGGCGCCAAGGGTAAAGCAATCATGTGGTTCTTTATTTCACTTATCCTTTTCATCATGCTGGTCGTTTACTTGTACAACCAGAATGACAGCGGCATTCCTGCGAACCCTTTTGGATAAGCTTCATTTGCACAAGGGAGTGATTGTGATGAACTTTTTAAAGTCGGATATGGCCCCAGAGCTAGCCTAAGTTTTTAATTTCATCTATTATAGCGGAGAGAGTATCCGCAGCATCACCAAACAACATTTTTGTATTCGGTTTGAAGAACAATGGATTTTGAATGCCGGCATATCCTGGCTTCATACTTCGTTTGAAAACGACCACTTGCTTAGCATTCCAGACTTCGAGAACGGGCATACCGTAGATTGAACTCCCCGGGTCATCCAGAGCCGATGGATTGACCACATCGTTGGCTCCTACTACAAGAACAACGTCTGTTTCGTCGAGCTCACTGTTACATTTTTCAAGATCAAGGAGCTTGTCGTAGTTAATGTCAACTTCGGCCAACAAGACATTCATATGACCGGGCATTCGCCCAGCAACGGGGTGAATTCCGAAGGACATGTCGATGTCTTTACCGGCCAATATTTCTTCCAATTCCTTGGCTTGCTTTTGGGCTCTGGCGACTGCCATTCCATAGCCAGGTACCAATATGACTCGAGAAGCATAATTCAATAGAATAGCGACGTCGACAGCCTGTACAGATTGAACAGTGCCTTGGTCACCGCCTACTGGACCCGCGGAACTCACATTTGATGATCCAAAGCCGCCCATAATTACGTTGAACAAAGATCTATTCATCGCTTGACACATCAGGACTGTGAGGATAGTTCCTGATGCTCCGACTAGAATTCCACCCAAAATCATGATCTGGTTGTCATATAAAAAACCAGCCGTCGCAGCGGAAATACCCGTAACAGAATTTAGTAGAGAAATGACCACTGGCATATCAGCTCCGCCAATTGGAGCTACAAATGAGAACCCATAAACGAGAAAAATGATTGTTGCAATAAGTAATAATTGAGGACTTGGGTTCAATACTAAAAAGAGGAAAAGCACTAGGCAACCAACAAGAAATATCGAATTGATAAATTGGTGTTTTGGTAGTATTACATTTTTATCCTTAACCTTTCCATCAAGTTTTAAATACGCAAGAATGCTTCCTGAAAAAGAGATAGCGCCAACTAATAGTGTAAAAACGATGACGACTAATCCTAGCGAACCAGCGTTATTTGTAGATTTATAAAATTCTAAAATTGCTAAAAGCATAGCACTGCCACCTCCCAAACCGTTGAATATGGATACCAGTTGTGGCATTCCCGTCATTTGCACGCGGGCCGCGCTGATCCAGCCAATAATGGAGCCAATAAGCAATGCACCAAAAATCCAAACAAAATTATTTGGAACATTTTCCAGTGGATAAAATAAAGAGGCGAGGATAGCAATACCCATTCCCCACGCTGCGATTAAATTTCCTCGCCTGGCTGTTTTTGGATGACTAAGACCCCGAAGACCAAGAATGAAACAAATAGCACCGACCAAATAGGCAATTTGACAAATTACTTCCATTTATTGCTTTTTATTCTTGAACATAGACAACATCCGATTCGTTACCGCAAATCCGCCAACAATATTAACGGCTGCCATGATAAGTGCTATAGAACCTATGGCTAACGAAAAATAGTCTTGCGGATCTGCTGTGCGTAAAAAGAAGATGGAACCGACCAATACAATTCCACTAATTGCGTTTGCTCCGGACATGAGGGGCGTATGTAATACGGAAGGAACCTTGGATATTAACTCGAAGCCTAAGAAAATTGCAAAAACGAGTAAATAAATACTCAATATATTTTCAGAAATAAATTGCATCAAATCCGCCATACATTATGCTTTTGGATGTATTAAAGAACTTGTTAAAATAGGATTTTCTTCATCTATTTTTATTTGACCTTCACGGATAAATTGGCTCACATAATTGTAAAATATGTTTGCTAGTAAATCACTGGCATCACGTTTAGCATACAAATACAAATGCGAGTCACCAATGAGCATTACACCGTGCTTTATGACCTCCGCCTTATCCTCAATCAATTCGACGTTGCCACCTGTCGATGAAGCCATGTCGATGATTACTGATCCAGGTGACATAGCTTTTATCATATCTTCAGTTACTAATATAGGTGCAGTTCGTCCACGTATTTGGGCTGTTGTAATGACAACATCTGCCTTTTTAACACTTGCAGCAATCGCTTCTTTTTGCTTCCGTTTGTATTCTTCAGTTTGCTCTACCGCATACCCACCGGCTGCTTTATCCTCAGTTGCTCCCTCGACCTCAACAAATTTTGCGCCCAAGCTTTTTACTTCTTCTCGGACGGCCGACCGAACATCAAATGCTTCAACACGAGCCCCTAGTCGTCTGGCCGTGGCAATGGCCTGTAAGCCCGCGACACCCGCACCGAGAATTAAGACATTGGCTGGTCGTATCGCTCCACTTGCCGTCATCATCATTGGAAACAGGCGGGGCAATTTCTCAGCAGCGAGCAAGACAGCCTTGTAGCCGGCAAGTGATGCCATCGCAGACAAAGCATCCATCGATTGAGCTAAGGTGGATCTGGGAATCATATCCAAACTAAATATTTTGGCTTGAACATGGGAGAATTGATCAGAATCAAAATTAGGGACATAGGGTTGGTAGAATGAAACCACTATCATATTGGACCTTGCCTTGCCTTGGATGACTTCAGGAATTGGGCTGACAGAACAGATAATATCGGCAGTCGAAAGGATGAGTTCACGATCAACTTCAATACTTGGAAATGAAATACCTATTGATGTGCCCAGTCCTCGTTCTACATGGACTTCAAAACCGAGCTTCTCAAATTTAGTCAAGGCCATGGTCGATAAGGGACATCGACTATCATCTGGACTACGCAAAAAACCAATCTTCATGGGCAGCAAATGTTAGCGCCGTAAGATAGAACAAATGGATTAATAATCGATATTGTTCCATGTTCGAATTGATCCGTGCTGAGTTTTCCGTACATCAGTAGGTAGTCAGATGGGTTGATAAAATAAGTTCTTATCTTTTGCCGGCGTCGTGAAAATATTTAGAATTCAGACATTTAAATCAAAAATTAGGAGACAAAATCCTAAAATATTGGTATCGAACGATATTGATTTAGCTATCTTTTGGTCTGCGAAATCTGCGAGTACCTTCGTTCTCAAGTGGTTTTTTTACCAGCTTGGTTTGCTTGATGAAGTGCTCAAATATCATCACTTTCCACACAAGTATCGACAAAAGATATTCATGCACTCGTCCGAATATCAACAAGCTGTTAATGCATTTATAAAATCACGCGGTAGAGGATATTACAAAGTAAAGGTGGTACGAGATCCATATGAAAGAGCGGTAAGTTCATATATACATTTGCTCGTCGGATTAAAACGGAATCATGAAATATTTTATATGGATTTTCCTTCACTCAAAGGTCGGACTGGACTGTCTTTTGAATACTTCGTTACACTCCTTGAGCAATTGGACATACAAAAATGCAACCCACACTGGCGAGCTCAATTCTCACCTTCAATTAAAAATAGTTTTTACGACCAAATTGTGTTGGCGAAGGCCTTGCAATTAGAAATTCCAAAAATCGAAAAGAAGTTAGGTCTTAAGAGCTCAATAGCCGTATTTGATGAACTTCAGAAGTCAATTCATCATTCCAAGGTTGATAAGTCTAACAATACGGATAAATATGTTGGTAATATAAAATTTGATGCAAATGTTCGCCAGAGTCGCCCAGCGTATAGTCAGTTTTATTCTCCTGAATTAAAATTACGCGTTAAGATTATTTATCAAAATGATTTTGACGCTTTTAGGATAAGCGAACAACTTTGACATCAGATCCTATTAAATTTCCGGAATATTAATTTTAAGATATGGGTGAGATTATTAGAAATAGTAGGCCGATTCATCCGGTTTTAATGGCCGTTTGAACCATAGTGGTCGACGTAAACCATTGGGTCCAGGTGCGGGCCTGGTTAATTTCAACCAGGTACGATAATTTTCCATCGATTTATTTGTGTCGACCAGGATGTCCCCATATTTGTCTTGAGGCCCGGGAGCTTCAATTCGCACTCTTTGATGCCAGCAATGCATACCACTAATTGGGTCTGGATGCACAGCATGCGTAATGTTTTGATGAACACCTCCATCAGCCCAAAAAATCCGTTTGCTATCCTTGTCAGCGCTTTCAAATGGCATGATTCCTGATTTCGTATTCATCTTCCACTGGCCATTGCCCATGTTTTGGATGGCAACAGTATTAGTCGCCCAACGGTTTCCTTGATCTTGTTCACGTCTCCATCGGCCCAGATGATGTGAACATGCAACTACGCCGGGCCGCATCCCTTGGGTAACCCAAACTTTGTCTACAAAGTAGCCTATGTCCGTATTCATTTTCACAAGATCGCCTGTTTTAAAATTCCATCGCTTGGCATCTTCGGGATGCATCCAAATTGGATTTCTATTGCTTATTTCGGTAAGCCACTTTGCGTTTCCTGATCGTGAATGAATAAGCGTAGGAAGTCTAAATGTTGGGACAAGCACGTATTCACCATTTTCCTTATTAAGCTTTTCTTGGTGAATATGACTTTTAATATATGTCGGAATGGCAAATTCAGGCCATTTCCAATCGACCATGGTTTGTGAATAAAATTCATTTTTCATCGATGGGGTAGGAAAGCCTTCTCTATTACCACCATCTACTTTTAGGGCTATATTTTTACCACCTTTTTTATAAATATTTTTGTCATTGTTTAATTGGGCACCTTGTAATAACTCCTCAGGGACTATTCGTTCATTTTGTTTATACGTATGTGGAGCTATTTCGAAGGCTCCAAATTTCCGCATATAGTTTAGTTCGGACAATCCTTCTTTTTTTGCAGCTTCAGGTAAATTTGGTGTGTGCTCAAATATGTATTGATAATATTCGTCAATCGTAATTTTTTTTCCGGGTCGGTAAGGTGAGGTAAAGTGTTGACGAATACCAAGGTCACCATCCGGATCAATGCGCCAACTCAGTTCAATCCAAAATTCATCTTCTTCCCAAACTTCACCTGGGTTTGTTTCATAAGTAAATTCTACAGTTTTCCCCGCTCTTCGAGCTGCTTCCCGAAGGACAGGTTGTCTAAAGGCAATCCATTTACCGGAATGTGTGGCATAACTGTTCAAATCATGTCTTTCCGCACTATGACCCATTGGAAGGACAAAGTCCGCAAAAAAAGCCGTTTCATTCCATGTTGGTGTCATGGCAATATGCGAGCCAAACAAACTTTCATCCAAAAATGCTTCCATCCATGTGAACCCGTCGGGATAAGTCCAAACAGGATTGAACACCCTTGAAAAATAGACATCCATCTTACCTCGACCTTCTTTTAGCATGTGGGGCAGTAAAAAACTCATTTCAAACATGGCCAATGGATATTCTTTTGGAAAATGAAGTTCGTTCCAAAATTTTTGGCCAGGAGGAACACTGTGAAATGTTGGTTTAAATTTACTCCACGAATTTGGTGATGTCCCACCTTCTGTGCCGACACTCCCTGTTAAAACACTTAAGAAGTGAAGACAACGCGAGACGCACCATCCACCTAAATTCCCACTTGCGGCTGCGCGCCAATTATGCGAAGCAAATCGTTCTCCTGCTTCACCAATTTTACGAGCGACCTCAACGATTATATGTGCTTTTACACCACTCTCATTTTCTGCATATTCAGGTGTAAATTCTACATATTCTTCTTTAATTTTTTCGATAAAATTTTCAAAATTTATGGGCGCATTTGGATGTTTTTTTATTAAATATTCGTCCCAGTTTACCCATTTTTCCATGTACGGGCGATTATACATTCCCTCGTCTAAAATTACCTTGGCCATAGCTAAAAGAACGGCCGCTTCCGTGCCAGGATATGTGGGCATCCAATAATCCGACATACTTGCCGTATTTGATAGCCTGGGATCCATCGTTGCTAATTTTGCGCCTTTCATCTTTCCTTCTATAATTCGCTGCGCATGCGGATTAAAATAATGTCCACTTTCCAAATGAGCAGAGATCAGAAGAATGAATTTTGCGTTTGCGTGATCAGGAGAAGGACGGTCGTGGCCATACCATATATTATAACCAAACCGTGCTCCAGAAGAACAAATATTTGTGTGGCTATTATGCCCGTCTATCCCCCATGCTTGTAATACACGATTAGCATAACCTTCATGGCCAGGGCGTCCAACGTGATAGGCAATTTCGTTGTTGCGTTTCTCTTTTAAGGCTGTACGAATGCGAGCAGCAATAGTGTCTAATACTTCGTCCCAGGAGATTTTTTCCCATTTTCCTTCACCTCGTTTACCAACTCTTTTAAGCGGATAAAGTATTCGGTCGGGATCAGTAATTTGATTAATTGTAGCCGGTCCCTTTGCACAATTTCTCCCACGGCTTCCAGGGTGGTATGGATTTCCTTCAAACTTGCGAATACGCCCATCTTTTTTATCCACATACGCGGTAAGACCACAGGCACTTTCACAATTAAAACAAGTAGTTGGAACAATAGTATAGGCTTTTTTCTCTTTTTTAGGCCAGGAAGTTGCTTCGTATTCTTCCCAATGGTCCCACTGATCGAGTGGAGGAAATTGATCAAGGTCATTATCTGTCAATCGGTCCAATGTTGGATTTCTACCCTGTTGTAAGTTTGGGATTATACCTAGTTTTTCAGCTATACGCTCAATTGTTGTAGGCATGTGCTTTCTTTTTGTTTTTTTCATGCGAATTGAGGGTTTAACTTAATTGTATTTGCTGAGGCGCTGAGACCCAAATATCTTCCGAGATATAGATTCCAATTAATACGGTTAATCCTGTTACTATAAATACGGGCGCAATGGGTGCAGCTATTAATAGAAGTAACATCGGTACAAGATGCCCAACACCTAAAACCAAGAATAGAAATTTACTTCTATACGGCCCGGATCGAATGGATTGAATTGTTCTGTTCAAATCGATAGCATCGTGATTTTCAAAAATTTCTAAAATTAAAATGAGTGCACTAATCCCAAGCGATACGAGCAGAGTGGGTCGCAAAAAAGTTATGAAATCGATTGAAAAACTAAAAATGGACGATAATAACAAATAGCCAGCCGCCCCAGCGGTTACTGAATGTATGAACATATGGGCGCTCAGCCACTTACTTTGCCATAGGTCTCGCGCCCGCGCTTGCGCAAATAAAAAGGCTGTATAAATTGCTACAATTGAAGCTACAATAGCTGTAACTATGAGCAATGGCTTGAACCACGGTGTAAGATTGAGCATGCCTGCTAAGAAAATGCCTGTAAGTAGAATCCCATATACACTGATCGCATAACCACCTTTTACAAGCCAAGAAGACCAATGAGGCCTTAATAGTACATAGAGAAATCGATCGGGTCGATCCAAATCTTTAATTAAAAGAATTCCGGTAATTGTTAAAAAAAGAAGACCTATTGATGCGGCTACTACCAGGTTGTGAGCGGTAAAAGTTATATCGAAAAAAATATTTGCAAAAAATGGAATTAATATAATGCCGGCCGCAATTGCTTTTGTCCAAACATACATGGAAACTTCCCATCCCCATAATATTCCTTTTTTCGGGGCGTCGTATACTCTTTTGACGTCATTCAAAAGCACATCGATCGACTTCGGTGCAGTAACAGTCTTTCCATTATCTTGATATCCGCCATTTATATTCACAAGTTCTGCAACGATGTCAGAATTACTAAAGGCAAGTTTTTCTGCTTCCTTTGCGAAATGACCGACACCCCTATTTTGAGCGCCCCAGAGTGAATATGAATTATGTGTTGACGCATGTGAATTTAGTGATGCATCTTCAGCTTTGATATAAAAAAGATTTGGCTTTGTGTTTTTTTCTGCTTTTCTAACTTTTGTGTCGTGCGCGGCAAGTAATTGTGCTATTTCAGAAGTTGGATTTTCCATGTCCCCCGATATGATGGCATGTTCAGGACATACATTCACGCAAGCTGGTTCAAGGCCAACATCAATACGATGCGCGCAATAATTGCATTTTGCGGCAGTATTTGTATCAGGATCGATGTATAGCGCGTCATAGGGGCAAGCCTGCATACAGGATTTGCATCCGATGCACCTGTCCTTGTCAAAATCTACGATTCCGTCGCTGCGCGTGTAAAGTGCTTCTGTAGGACATATCGTTACACAAGGTGCGTCCGAACAATGATTACATCGCATGACCGAAAAGAGCCTTTTTGTTTCGGGGAAAACACCTGTTTCGACATTTTTCACCCAGGTTCTATTCACGCCTACCGGGACTTCGTGTTCCGATTTACAGGCAGTGGTGCACGCGTGACAACCTATGCATTTTCGATTGTCTATTACAAATCCGTACTTCATTTATAAATCACTCTTAGTATTTTTGTTTTTATCTGATTGTGAAGCATAGTTTATGCTAACATCACGCGCAGTTCCAACATTTTCTTGTTGATAAACAGCATCGTGCACGGTAAGATAAAGGTTATTTTCACCAATCATTTTTAGTACATCAGACTCCGTCAATTTGTCCCGAACAGGGCCGCGCACATGAGTAAGATAGAGGCTAATTTCTTTTTCATTTAATTTCTCGACTAGGCGCTTTAGCTGAGTCATTCCCGTACTATCAATATCGGATATTACCCCAGCATTTAAAATGATCGCTGATGCCTTCGGGAACGATCGAGTCAAATTTATTATCGTGTCATGAAAGTGTATGGCATTGCCAAAATAAATATCTTGGTCATAGCGAATCACGACAAAATTATCATGTGTGACGGCTTCTTTATATCTGTTAATATTTCGAAATGAACGTGTCTGGGGAAGTTGTCCTAAAATTGCGTAATGGGGTTTGGCTGACTTTCGCAGAATCATAACAATCGAAATAGCAATACCTGTAGCTACACCAATTTGAATGCCAAAAATGAACGTGGCCAGACAAGTTACCATGAATACAATAAAATCTTTCCTGTCGAACTGATATAATACCTTGATGTAGTTGACCTGAATAAGACTAAGTACGGCGGCTATCACAATTGCCGAAAGAATACATTTTGGTAAATAATAGAATAGCGGTGTGAAGAACATCAACACCAACCCAATAAACGCTGCTGCAAAAAGGGAAGCCAGTCCACTTTGAGCACCGGCCTCATCGTTCACGGCGGATCTGGAAAAGCTGCCTGTGTTTGGAAATGCCTGAAAAAAGGAGCCCACAAATTTCGCAAGGCCTAGAGCAAACAATTCTCGATTGGCATCGATAGGAGGATGTCTATGTCGTGAATTGATGGATTGGGCAATAGCCAATGATTCGATAAAACTAATCAGGCAAATGGCGAAGGCCAGGGGCAACACTTTAATGGCATTGGCATAGGTAATAAAATCATATCGAATAGCTGGTAGGCCACCCGGGACGTCTGCGGTTATCGCCAGTCCTGATGTATGCAATTTAAAAAAGTACGTTGCAGTCGTTGCAAGTATTACGACTAGTATTCCAATTGGAAAAGTCTTTTTGAGATACCGAACTATAGTCAACAGGGCCAGGGCCGACGATCCAATGACCGCCGTCATTAAGTGAATGTTGGAAATATCCAGGGTTAAATGTCGCAGCAATTCTAATGCGCTTGATCCTACTGACTTTTTTATTCCGAAAATACCAAAAAGTTGGCTGAGTATAATTATGAGACCGGCGGAGAAGGTGAATCCCTTTATAACAGGTTCTGATAGAAAATTAATCAAAAAACCCATCCTTAATATGGCAAGTGCTATTTGAATGACTCCGGCAATCAATGCAGTCAAAATCCCAAGTTGAATAAATTCAGGGGACAGCGGCTTCGCCATGGTGGACAATCCACCATAAATCATGATACTGACCAATGCAACAGGTCCTACCGACAAATGTCGGGAGGAGCCAAAAAAAGGATAAACTACCAAAGGAATGAAAGCTGCGAACAACCCGTACACGGGGGGGAAGCCGGCTAAGGTAGCGTACGCCATTCCTTGTGGAACCAATATAACAGTGACCAATAGTCCAGCCATTAAGTCACGTCGCCACGAAGCGTGGGCTAATGGATTTACGAACTGGATCGAACTGGACTTTTTAGAATCCAAAGGACTGTTGTATAAGTTGGATAATAAGTCGAAAGATAATACGTGAAAACCAACAATTATGCGGCTCTTCTCATAACAATGAGTACAACTGTTTCTTTTGGCGCTACTATTAATTTATGCGGCTTCCGCATGGGGATCTCCCAATAGTCACCTGGTTTGAGTTCTACGATTTCATCATCAAGCTCACCCGTACATGAGCCCTTCACCACTAAGACACTCTCTTTTATGTCAACATGCTCATCCTCTGACAGTGTTCCACGTACCCACAAAATGGCTAGAGATTTTTCATCGTCTTTGTAAAGTTCGTGAACATGGGTATTAAATTCACCTGGTCTATCCAATGCGGCTATTACATGCCGCCACTCAGAAATTGTTTTATGTTCACTAATATCAACAAACATTTCCAATCGGTTTTTTGCATTAAAGATTATAGCCGAGCTTACTCGAATTTTATTACGTATTTCGAGGGTTTGATTTTTAGGAGGTAAAATCGCCAGACCATCAATATATGTGTTGAGATTATCCTGTATAGCATGCAAGGCGCTGAGGACTTCAGGGTGCCGTTTAACTTGCTGTTCTACTTCCGCCTCTTCTGTAGCATTGAGCTGTCCAAGTACATAATTCTCTAAGATGCCGGATTCTATAAATTCCTTTATTTCATTCATCTGCTGGTATTATTTTTCTCATTAATTGAAGGGCTTTTTTTGCTCTGCTTTTCACAGTGCCGAGTGGAATATTTTTTTCTTTGGCGATCTCAGCATGCGTATAACCATTGAAGTAAATTAAATCGATAATGGTTCGGTATTTTGGATCTATTTGCCGAATCATTTCTTTTATACCTATTCCATCGACATATATATCGTACGAGGAAGCCGAAAATTGCGTCGTATTTTCGTCTAAGACATCAATAGCACGATGGTTTCTATAGGATTTGGACCGCAACATATCCAAAGAAGCATTTCTCGCAATATTGAATATCCACGTGATAAATCGACCTTTCTCAGACCGGTACTGATCAATACGCTCCCAGACCTTTAAGAAGGTATCCTGTAATATTGTCTGCGCTTCTTCTTCCTGTTTGACAATTCGAAAGACAAGTCCATAGATACTTGCTGCATACCTATCATATAACAAATTAATGCCTTCTTCTTTTCGCTGAGTGATTAGCTGAATGATGTCGTTATTGGGGTCAATGGTAGTCGTCATGAGTCATCGCATAACGATTATGTACTATTTTTCCTTTCAAATATAGAACGAATATTGTCTATGAAAGAACAAAAAATAGATTTGCGTCATCTGATGCGCTATAAAATATCGTAAGAGGAGTTAGAGGACTATATTGTTTAACCGCCACCTGGTATTTAATGAATAATTATACATAATGCGTATTCTACATGAAGTGATACCAAGCGATGAAGATTTTATTTCCTGATGGATAAATCATTTTCGCGTACGTGAGATTTTATATAAGCCAAATGAAGTCAATCGCTTCCTTTCTTTTTAATTGAAGGAAAGAGAATGGATAACTTTAGTAAAGTAATATTGAATAGAGTTGGCATCTGATTCATGCAATGAAAGCTGCCATGTCGAGTAATGAGGGGTATATTCTTTTTGGTATTGAATTGAGATGTTGAGATTAGTCTTTGCGAGGAAAAGTACATGTCATTTACGTAGAATCTGTGTAAGGGTTCGGTGAGCTATTGCCGACTGGCATTCTCTATTTAATTGGAGGTAATGTCCCCGGCAGTAGGAGTGTCCGATTACGAATCTTCCTCGAAGAGTGATTGCTCTTCTGTAGTTGATCCTCCTCCATGAAGTTTGTAAGCATTTATTTGTCAAAATGATCGGGATGAAGTACATTTGCATCCGTTTTAAAGCCTCCTTAGCTCAGCTGGTTAGAGCGCCGGACTGTTAATCCGTAGGTCCAAGGTTCAAGTCCTTGAGGGGGCGCGGATACAAAGCGGGTTTCGAAAGAGACCCGCTCTTTCTTTTTCACCTAATCGGGAAACAGAAGCAGCAAGCGATCATTATTTGATGTCCTTGAAATAGCGAAGTTTAGCAGCATCCAATTAGCTTACAAGATGCCTCAAATACTAAGTGTTTGATCTTACATTTATTTGATCCACTCCAACCATTCAACCATATAGAGCGAAATACACTTCATATTGGCCCGTTGCATAAAGGCCAAAGAGAAATGGAGGTGATTGAGTTTTTAAACATTCCATTGTTTCTTTACTGGCTTTTGAAGAATTTCGTGCCTTTAGATTGTCATAGCAATATTTGAAAATCCAAGTTATATAAGGCGATGTGATAACTTTATTTTACATAAAAAAATAATTCCCATCATTCCTGGTTCAGAGAAGGTGTAGTTCAATTTAGGGGTGACCAAAATGAAACACATTACTATAAAAAATGGGGAATACGGTGTGTCTACCGTATTCACCGGAAACGGATATTTCTTAAATTGTACTCAAAATGTAATGTTTTCTTCACTTGTATTAACTTCGGTGATCTCTGTTTACCTAATACTAGTTGAAAAATCTCATCCTATGAATTTGACAATCTGGACTTGACCAAGCGTTTATCAATTTTGTAGATGCTGGCGCAGAGGAAAAATGAGAAAGTATTAAATTTCGCTAATTGAGATAGTGCTAGCTCGAAGCTGAAGTTAACAGATAGGTGGCATTAGTTAATGTTAATGTTCTTTGGTCCAGAATTTAGGGTGATTAATTCCATTGTGTTGGCGTATTTTACAATGCGATATATTATTTATCAATTAATGTCCTTCCTCCATATGCTGGGGTTTGTGATATTGAGAGGGTGAATACGGTATTTTTTTCGTGTGTATGTAAGTTTCTGACTCAATCAATTGTCAGACTGTTATCTTGTAGTCTCTAGCATCATTGGTATGAACAGAATTGTTATTACGATCGTGAGCTGCTTTCTAATTAATGTTGTTTTAACAGCGCAGGACATTGCTAGCATTTGGATATATGGTGTAGAAGATGGTTTGCCGAGTAATGAAATTTATAAAATATTACAGGATAAGAAAGGCTATATCTGGTTTGCCAGTGATAGGGGCTTGATTCGGTACAATGGTCTTTCATGGAAAACCTATACTATAGAAAATGGACTGTCGGACAATTGTATTCTGGACATTGCACAACTTCCTGATGGGAAAATATTATGTAATGGACTCTCGGGCAGAATAACTGTTTTACAAGACGATCAGTTTAATGACTTCGTCGGTAATACTTTTATTGACAGTATGAATCGACATGGGGCAAATTATCGTATGCTAACATTACACAAGAACAAACTTTTATTTAAAAACTTTATGAATACACCCAAGGAAACTCTTCACATCCTTAAGTATTCACTGACAGATAATAATGTAAAAGTACTACCCATAAACAGGGTGCTTTCTAAAGAAGGTTGTTCTGTTTATGGTCTTGAACATCAACGCGTAATTATTTTTGATTATGGTCCTGTACGTGTGGTAGAATATAATAGAAGTGAATTAGATACTTTGTCGGAAGTTTACTTTCGAAGTGAAATTGCGAAGATCGAAAAAGAGCAAAAATTAATTCTCCACGAAATCGGGCACGATCAGATGATTCGTCCAGGAATTATGCCTATTCGATGGGTAGATACAATAGGTAGTACGAAATATTATTCAACGTCATTTGGCCTCGTTAGGTTAAATGATTTTGATAATATAAGTTTAGTAATTGATAATATAAACTGTACATCTTCTTTGGTTGACCGAGAAGAAAATCTATGGATTTCCACAATCAATAATGGCGTCATGAGAGTTCCCAATATGATGATGAGACAGTTGAATAGTTTTCCTATTGATCCAGGAGATCATCCAATTTCGTTGTCTTCGCAGGAAGGTCATATGTTGATCGGCACTGAAGTATATGGTCTATATATGTTGAATAAGGATAAAAAAATTGAACAGTTGGCAGGTAATGCATACTACAGAAGATTTTTGGAAAATATCGATTCTTTCTGTCTGGATGGCATACGTTTAGCCGATAATTTGTCAAAAGTGGTAAATACTGAGCAAAAGCATCGAGCAGTTATTGCGAAAGTGAATGGTCACGAAATAGTTTGGCGAAACTCATTTAGAATAGACGCGAATGAAGTTGTTCCTAAAAGAAGTTACGATTTAATAGCTGAAGAAAATGGGTATTGGATTGCAACCATTGACGGGCTCTATAAGACATCGTTTACCAAATTGAAAAACAAGAGTTATTTTAATGTGGATACCGTATATTTTAGTGGTGAGCGAGTTAATGATATCGAAAGCTTTGGCAATGATATCTTAACTGCTAATCTTGGAGTCGGAGTTGGTTTTGTCAACGAAGGACAAACGTCAAGAATAGACCATCCATTACTAAATTTTAAATCTATAAACTGCATTAAAGCATATTCTGAGGATTGCGTTTTATTCGGGTTAAATGATGGATTGGTCAGGATTCAATTTGACTCATTTGAAAGCCCTTACCATGTTATACAAGCCCAAAAATTTACAACTGCCGAAGGTTTACTGTCAAATTTCATTCATGATATCGAAGTACACGATGACACGATTTGGATTGCTACGCCCAAGGGTCTAATGATCTCTCCTATGGCAGCGTTTGAACTACCCAAGATCAAACCAACCGTATCCATTCAGCGAATCACAGTAAACGAAAATGAAATAAAGACAGGAGAATTAATGGGTCACAATTTCGAAAATAGGGAAAATAATTTTGTGATCGAAATCGACGGTTCTAGTGTCTATCGAAACATAGGTCATCGATTTTATCATTATCAGCTAAGAAGCAATGATATGTTGATTGAAGATGAAAGTTTATATGATGGAAAAATTAGATTGAATAATTTATCCCCAGGTCAATATAATCTAACTGTCCTGACCCGAAACACGCAGCGGATTGAGAGTGATCCCATTTATCTTTCTTGGACGATAAATAGGCATTGGACAGAAAGTTGGATCCTGCGTACAATAGTTGCGTTCTTAATCTTCTGCATTGGTATTGCATATAGACAATATCAAATGAAAAAAACCTTAAAAGCCCGACAGCGACAGTTTGCAATTAAAGAAATTGAACTCAAATCAATACGAAGTCAAATGAATCCACACTTCATATACAACGTATTGAATTCTATTCAGATGTATATATATGAAAATGAAAAAGAATTGGCGGGCCATTATTTAAGCAAGTTTTCACGCCTTGTCCGAATGTTTTTTCATTATAGTAAGCTAGAGTTCATAGCTATAAGTCATGAAATTGAGTTTTTGGAGATATACCTGGAAATGGAAAAACTAAGGCTTCCGGATAAGTTGATTTATGAAGTTCATTGTGCACAAAATATTAATGAGGACGCCTTGTTGATTCCCTCTGTTTTAATTCAACCCATTGTTGAAAATGCGATTAAACATGGAATAGCTCGTGATGATGAAGCGGGATATGTAAAAATATTGTTTGAATTCATGGAGAATAACAAAAACTACATCGTGGTGAAAATAGAAAACTCCGGTCCCCGAATCAACTCTAAAATGGTTATTCATTCTAATCTCGACAAAAAACCACATGCTTTAAACATAGTACGAGAGAGATTGAGGCTTCTTAGAGACCATTTTAACTACCACCTTGCCGACATTGACGTTCAAAGTCCATTAGATATTGAGCTCAATAAAGGGACAAAGATTACGTTTATATTACCAGTGAAATATGCATGATCAACCGACCTATTCGGCTATAATTGTTGAGGATGAAAAACCGAGCCTCAACCTACTTTATAAGATGTTATCGCTTCAGCCGCGCATTTCTGAGCTGCATACCGCTACTTCTATTGCTCAAGCTCTGCAAGTTTTGAGTGATCACGATCCTGATATCTATTTTTTGGATGTAGAATTACCTGATGGAACTAGTTTTGAGCTGTTGGATCAAATAAATTGGAGACCCAAAGCTATTTGCATGGTTACAAGCTATGAGCAATATGCTATTCAAGCTATAAAGAGAGGCGTTATAGACTATATCCTAAAACCTATTAGTGAATATGAGGTAGAACAGGCAGTTGGACGCATAGTTAATCTTTTGAATAATTCAGAAAATATCAACAATAAAAAGTTGGTGCTCCAAAGCTTCCACAGAAGAGTAATTTTAGGTGAGTACGATGTGACTCATATTCAGGCGGAGGACCACTGTTCATTTGTTTATCACATTGATTGTACTAGAATTGTCACCGCATATACACTGGCACAGTTTGAGGCCCAATTGTCTGAATCGTTCATTCGTATTCATAAATCTTACATAGCCAATCTCAACCACGTAGCTGAGGTTGACAAAGGAAGAGGCGGTTACCTACGCACGACTTCTGGGTTTGAAATTCCAGTTTCCTATCGAAGAAAAAGGCAACTCTTAAATAAACTAGGGTAGTCCCAATAATGAGGATTTTCGAACTAGAGATTATCGAACATCTTTGTTAAAACAACTTATCCATGAATGTTCCAAACATAGTAGTAAGCTAGCGGTTTTGTGTTACACAATTGATTAGATTGATTACCTCAACGGGTGAATTATCATCTTATAAGTTAAGATGTTCGAAGTAAGCTAATGATGCGCTCAAAGTTTATCTCTACTTAATATGTGTAATTTAATAGAATTAAGGGTTATTTGATAAATACAAGCCTGATGTCTGTTTCGATATCTATGAGGAGCCAATGCTTATATCTTATATCCGTTGGATGAATTAAAAACTCTTCGCAGGTCAAAGAATGGGCCCGACCGTGGTTAAAAGGCCTTTTCAACAACGCAGTTACGCAATATCTGAACGCACTTACGAAAGTGATATGCTTAATTTAATATTATACCGTTTTCAACTTATAATATTGCTCCGTGGTGCCAATGTGAATGGCCTTTGCTCAAAACACAAAAATATGCGGTACACCAATTTCCTTGCTGTTTTTGAACGTATAGGTTAAAACGTTTTGCTCAAAGCTCTTGGTCTCCATAGCATTAATAACTTATGAATTAAAAAAATGACAGGTATTGTGATCAGTGTTGATCTACTGAATTGTTGAGCCTGGGATTAATTATTCAAACAATTTGACTGTCTAGACTACAATGAAAATTAATAAAGTTTTGAAAAAGAAATTATCTGAAATAACGAAGTGTTTTCACTTGGCGCTAACCATGTGCCTGGCCGCTATGCATCCTATGCTGAACGCACAGGGAGTCTCCTCCTTCCAAAGTGCTGTACCCTCTTCTCCTGAAGCTACAGGATTGGGCAAATTTGCCGATGTACCCGTAAGTTTTTACACAGGACTTCCTCAAATAGATGTTCCAATTTATACCTTATCGGATCCAGAAATATCGGTACCGATCAGCTTGTCATATCATTCAAACGGCATCAGGGTATCGGAAGAAGCAAGTCAGGTCGGACTAGGTTGGAACTTGAATGCAGGGGGGATGATAACAAGAGTCGTTCGTGGTGGCAACGATTGGGATCATGGATACACATGCTCACATGATATTCCTTACATGGATGGTTATCAAGATATACCCGATATCCCGGATAATTATTATTCAATCGAATATGATGACTATAGTAGTATTGTCCATTTTGACTGTATTCCGCAACCCGATGATATTACAACATGTGACTTTGGTGGCGAAACGTATGACTTGACGGAGTTTTGCGATCATGACTTCGAACCGGATTTGTATACGTTTAATATTAATGGTAGTAGTGGTAAATTTATTTTCGACCGGGAAGCTGGAAAATTTATTACACTGGATAATAGAAACGTCGTTAATATTTCCGCAGACGCCAATGGTCTTTCATGGTCAGTTACAACCAATGACGGTTTTACTTATTATTTCGGGAGCACGGACAATAGTCGACAATACACGCACTTAGACAAGGATACATACGTCTATTCCGGTTCACAAAACGATGGAGAACTACCGGAAACCTGTGACCCGGAACAATACATTTCTACCTGGTTTTTGGATCGAATTGAATCACCAAATGGTCAAACAGTTAATCTGAACTACACAAAAGATGGTATCGTTAGACCGCTACCGGGATTTAGCGAAATGGAAAGTCATCCATTGGCTGTAGATGCAATAGCCACTTGCCAAAATGGCGCAGGATTTCCAAGTATGGCCGTCGTTAGAACGATTTTGGTCGATCACATAGAATATGATCGTATAACACTTGATGAAATAGTTGGGTCATTTATGACCGTCAAATTTGACTATTCCTCTACGACACGCATGGACCTTCAGGGGGGGCGTCAACTGGAAAATATCAAAGTAGTCAACGGAGGAAACATTATCTATGATTATCGCATGCTTTATGGATATTTCGAATCTGTAACCTCCAGTACTGATCATCTTTGGAACGAGGACTCCGAAGTGAACTTCACATTTGGTCAAAACGTGCTCAACAAACGCCTCAAGTTGAAGTCTGTGGAGCAAATTGCTACAGATGGGCAGGTATTGCCTATTGCAACCTTCACGTATGATGAGAGTACTGGCTTGCCTCCAAAAACCTCTTATTCCATCGATCACTGGGGGTATGGGCGGGATCATACAAGCAGTTCTACAAATGATACCTATATACCGGCGTGGGAAGGAGTGGATTTCAATGACGATTTGCATCAGTTCCCGGGTGCGGATCGATCTTCCGATCCGGATATTATGAAAGCATGGTTACTTACTGGAATTCAGTATCCAACGGGTGGTGTAGCGATTTTTGAATATGAACCCAACTCATTTTGTAATATTCCGGAAAGCTATGTAATAACTGGAGATGAGAGCCACCATTTGGAGCATTACTGTGATTGCCCAACCGGCGACCCGAACATTTATCAAGCTGGATTCACTGTCCCACAAGAAATACCCCATGGTCAGATACCGGCCCGATTTAAATTGGAATGGACACTAACCAATGGAAATTGTGGCTATACGAATACCGCTCATATTGATCCGAATAATTGGGAAACGTCGCCCAACGGATTTAAGGTTACGCTTAATAAAGTGGGACATACCGGTCCTTACAAAACCTGGCATTTTAATCAAAGTATTGAAGGACATAATTACATCTGTTGTACAGATATTGGTGGTGCCACCCAATATATTTTAGAAGATACAGACTTCACTTTGATTCCTGGTGAGTATGAAATCATTTTAGAGAGGCTGATCCCGGGTCAGGTATGGCCTGATAATTTAACTTGTGCAAATGCCGAAATAAGTTTCGATCAATACGAAATCGTGGACTGTGAAGTAGGAGCGGGGATGCGCCTGAAGTCGATGACCAATGTAGCAGGTCTCTTTACAGAATTTGAATACTTGGACGAAGATGATCAATCTTCCGGCCTCATCATAAATAATCCCTTATACGAGAGATTGACATACAAAGGATCTGGGGCGCAGAATCAACCCGGGTGTTTATATAGCGAATATCTTCTGCAAGTCCTGGAAAGAAACAGCAGTAGTCTTAATGGATTGAGCAATGCCATGGCTGGCAATTTTGTCGGATATTCTACCGTGACCCAATACCTGGGTGAAGAAAATGAGTTCGGCAAAAGCGTGTACGAATACATGAACGAGCCAACATCAGCCAGGACATATGAATTACCCGGTTCCATCCCGCGATTTTACAATTTATCCAATGGCAATCTTCTCAAAGAAAAACATTATAAAATTCTGGATGGCACATCTTTCGAATTAGTCGAAGAAACGATCAACAATTACGAGTTTGATGTCGACTTCTTTAACCGTATTTGGTCAATGTTCGTTGAAATTGTCATCTCCCAATCTGGAGGCAGCTCCGATCCTTGTGTTGACCCACAATACTATGGCAGACGAATTTATTATTACGCCACGATTCCACAATGGCATAAACTGACCAATAGTGAGACGACGACATACTTCCCTGAGGGTAATGTTGTTACAGGGAGCAGCAATACATACTATGATAACAATTTCATGGTACAGACATCAAACACTTATGGCCCGGGTGTAAATCTGACCACCGAAGTGAAATACGCCGACCAATTAGCCAATGCATTATTGCTTGGTAAAAATATGACAGGAATTCCCTTAGAGTCTAAAGTTAATAGTGGCAGCGGAGGAGGATCAAAAGTGGTCTATGCGGATTGGAATGGCGAAGTTAGACCTCAGTTATATCAGAGCTGGAACAGCTTTCATAATCAATGGCAGACAGAGGTGACCATTGATCAGTACAATGCACTGGGATTACCTACGCAAATTTCAAAGAGAGGTTATGATAATCCCGAGCACTACGCATGGACAGAAGATCGCATGACGGAGCGAAACTGGGGCAGTTGGACCTGGAACTATGACTACTATTTCGATGAAAATCGAAAAATGAAACAATTCACCGATAAAGACCTTCAGGTTGTTGATTTTACATATGATGGATTTCAACGGTTAGAGGAACAAAATCAGCGGGAAGGAGCGATTACCACAACCTATGACTATCACTTCGCGGTCGTGCACGGTAAAAATTCGATGTTGAAACAAGTAGATCTATCCGACGATGACTATTACGCCTTTGACACAGAACAATATTTTGATGGCCTGGGCCGACCCACTGTGCTTACCAAATTGGGATATACGGCATCTCACGCCAACTGGAATGAAGGGGTTGGATACGATGAAATGGGACGGGTCGAAATACGATCCAATCCCGCTGAGGGCTCATACTATCAGTACACCTTTGAGCCTTCACCTATTGAACGTATGCTCACCGAAAAGCAGGGAAACTGGCCAAAAAGTGTGATGTACACATATGGCTCCGAAAACGGTTATTTCAAAACGATACGTAAAGATGAGGATGAAAGAGAAACGAAAACGTTGGCGGATGCATTAGGGCGAACGATCGCACAAACTGATGGCCTCGGCAATGTCACTACCTACACCTATGATGATCGTGGAAATGTGGATGTAGTTTCTGGTCCCGCTGGTGATTATGATTACACATACGATGGTCGGGGCCGCTTAAAGACCAAAACCGTTCCGGATGGAGGACTGCATAAATATAACTATTACGACAATGACCTTTTAAAAAGAACGACTGATCCTTTGAACCAAAAATTAGTGAACATCTACAACGACTATGGTCAATTAGAAAAGGTGCGTAAAGATGGATTAAACGGGCCGATCGTCAAAGAATATACCTATTATCCGACAGGTCCTGGCAAAACGGGTCAAATCCAAACAGAAGAACTTCAGGTTGATCAGGGAGGAGCCACATTCAGAGATTATACTTATGATGAATTTGGCCGCGTCACACGGAGAAATGTATCGAGTCCTGGGGGCAGCGCCACGTTTGACTATCTTGAAATGGATCATGCGGATCTAGTCGGACGAATGCGTCGAACATTGCCCGGTCATGGACATGTTGTTTATAAAAACGAATTTGATCATGGGGGGCGCGTGGTTAAAGAATACGTTGGGATTGAAGGTTTTGTCTTTTCAGAGCCACCGCTGGTCAGCCAATACGTTTATAACGACAATGACTGGCGCATCCTCCATAAGATGGGAGACAACATGCAATACCCACTTCAAAATGTGGACTACGGCTACAATGAGCGAGGCTGGATCACTAACATTAACAGCATTGATGAGATCCTTGATGACGTCGAAGGATTTGTCGGTCCGGATCTACCCCCACTGGGAGAGGACGACCTCTATGATATTATTTTCACTTTGATAACAGAATATGACCGACAAGACATTGCGGACTGTATTGCCACCAATTATCGAATTTCTATCAATGGAAATGTTACCGTGCATACGGGCGCTTATGCCGGTACCTACCCATTTAGTCGAAGGTATAGTCTTCCGGTCAACGGAGGTGATCCGGCAAAGGTAAATTACTCGGATGGAGATACCTATCAAATATACGGGGCGGCTGATCTGGATTTGGTGATAGAGGAAATGAGTAAAGATCTGGATGGCGACCTCTACACCTTAGCCAATTATTCGGCTTCAACACAATGC
Organism: Saprospiraceae bacterium; assembly: GCA_028279185.1. GTDB lineage: Bacteria > Bacteroidota > Bacteroidia > Chitinophagales > Saprospiraceae > JANQSS01. Next base: position 81,578 of record JANQSS010000027.1, read on the forward strand.
GATTTTATAGCTCGAGGCCAATTTGGAAGCTTATTACCCGGCTATTTTTTCTTAAATGAAGTACGATTTAATGGTGTTAACATCTTAGAGCAAAACTATAACCTCAATAGTTCCAGTGACATTAATCTGGCTGAACAACACATGAATTCCTGGCTCTCTGATCATGGCGGAGGAACAGCTAAAATAGAAACAGAAGTCATTGGAAATTACTCGCACTATAGGATTAAACTACTAGACGCCTCCAATATTAATAGCTACAGCAGGTTCGGTGTAGAATACAATTTTGATAATGGGCTTGAGGAGCGATCTCATCATTTTACTGCAGACAATGAAACGTCATGTGAATGCCAAATTGAAGGGGATTACACGTTGAATATTGAACGACCCGAATCGTTCACGCCTTGTTTTGCAGACGATTTTAAATTAATAGAACTATGGGCGGGTGAAGAGAATCTTATTCCACCAGGGGTCGAGTATACGATGAATAATTCGTTACACCAATATTCGCTGCGTTCTCGTATTATCGATTGGTTGAATGATGGACACGCCTATGATGATGTCTTCGTGAGTGAGACGGAAATCAAAATTACGAGAACGGATGCCGCTTTTGATAGGGCATTATTCATTTGTGGAAATGGACAAACGGTAGAACCGTCATTTGGGCGAGAGCGAAGTTGTCCCGATTGTTATTTGACACCCTATTATTTTACGGAATTGTTGCATGAGTGGTTAAATATTATTTTCGGTGATGATTATCATGATTTATTGGTCGAGCCGAAAGAAGATCCCTGCGATTTATTTGCCGAAGAAATTATTTATGAGGACCCGGTTGACCCTGATTTAAATGCCAATCCACAATTCAGTGGAAATATTTCCTACAACAAATGGATCAATGCGTACAGTCCGGAAATACATGCATACGTATATACATACGACGATGCAGACCGCTTGGAAAAAGCTAACTATGCCTCCAGAACGCCTGTCAATGGTCAGTTTAATTTTTCGGGTAATTACAACGTCGACTTGTCCTACGATGCAGCCGGTAATATTTTATCGATAAAACGAAATGGTGCTATAGACCTGCAGAATCAGGTATTAATATTTGACAAAATGGATGACTTGACAATGAATTATCAGGGTAATCGATTAATGTCCGTCGCAGAGAATCCAGCCAATCAATACACTGAAAATGGCTTTTTAACGGCTGGTGGCGAAATGACTTACGATGCCAATGGTAATATGTTGACCAATGACTTCAAAGAGATCACAAGCATCAAGTACGACTATTTTAATATGCCTACGGAGATCGACGTGAAAAATAGCCATATATCGAATTTCTACGATGCCGATGGTACAAAGACAAAAATGGTGGCGGGAGATAAAACAAATTTCTACCTCGAAGGGGTCGTCTATAGTTCGGAGACGGAAGGTTATGAGATATATTATAATGGAGGACGATTAGCGTGGGATAAGAATGATGAAAAGTTTTATTACGAATATCATATCGATGACCACCTGGGCAATGGACGCCTTTGGTTCAGTGATCGCAATGGGGACGGCGTCATCGACTGCCAGGATCCAAATTCAGGTGAAATTCTTCAGGTCAAAGACTATTATCCTTTTGGCATGGAGCATAAGATCGGGTGGCAAGTGCCGTTGACGGATCGGAAGAACAATTACACATACAACGGAAAAGAACACGAAGGAGATTTAACAAGCTACTTAGATTATGGAGCCAGGTGGTATGATCCGAGTATCGGGCGATTTATGAAACATGATCGATTCGCAGATAACTTTCCAGAGCAATCTCCATATTTGTATGCAAGCAATAACCCTATCATATTTATTGATATGAATGGTGATTCGTCGTGGCCTGTTATTAGAGAATGGACACAACAGGACTTTAAAAATTATCAATCATTTGTGAGTGATGAGGTCGAAGAAATACAAGATAATGAGGAAAGGTTTGATTGTGCGGATTTAGCGTGTTCCTTATTAATACGCTTTGCCTCAGAAAATGGACTAGAGATTGAATTTACAGCGGCAGATGGAAGTACTTTGAACTCGTCAAGTGATGTGGCGGATTCTCCAGAAGGATTTGAACAGGTTGTTAATAGTAAGGTCAATGCAGAATCTTTAAAAAATGACTTAGTGATCATAAATGGAGATGCTGTAGCAGGAGATATGACAAACGATGGAGTACATGTTAATGTTGTAATTGAAGGAGCATCGCATGGAAAGTCGACGGTAACAACCACTTCAGGGACGTTGCCCCCGCGCGTTCCGGACAACGCAAGAATTATGAGGACAAGATCGTTTAAACGATTTAAGGCTTTAAACAATGTTGCGAATAAGGTTATCCCGTTTCATTCAAGTCTACAGGGGAATTAATCTCAATTGGACGGAATATGTATATCGACTCGAGAACTGGATTCCTGTTTATGGCAATGGTTTTTTTAAACCTTGGATGTTTTCAATCAAAACCTCCTGATTGGGTTGAAAAAAAAGAATTTGAAAAGACTGTAAGTATTGACGATGTAGCATTCTTTATTAGGCAAGACGTTTTGAACTATACAATGGACACCAGTGGCAAATATTTTTTTGTATATGATGGATCAAAAATTTATAGATATAGTATAGAATTAGAAAATATAGAAAATCACATAAAATTTGAATTGTCAAAGGGGCGTGTTTTCAACTTAATACATTCAAAAGATAAAATAGGCATGTTAGTATTTGATAAAAAGACGCAATATGATACTTCGGTAGAAAAAATAGTGAAATTATATGAATTTGATACTTCGTTAAACCTATTGGATAGTTCATATTTTTATACTCCAAGATTGTATCATCTTTTGTCCGAAGACTTTGGCTATGTCTCATATTTTCATGATACTGAAAAAAACAAGTACTATTTTAATCATTATTTTTCGTATTTACAAGAGACCGAAAATGGTAAATGGGTTGTAAAACGGATGTCCCGTAAAAGTGTTGACATAGATAATGGAGTAATCTATGAAATTGACTTGGGTGGTGTTAGTGGTGGGAGCGTAGACGTAATCTTCCATCGTGAAGGAGAAAGATATAGTAAAAAGGAAATGACCCTCCCTCAGCAATTATCTATTTTCAATAGCATTGTGGCGACTAGAGATAAAAAGACTTTGTATGTCATAAATATGAAGACCGATTCCATAAAACGACTACAAAATAGTAGTAATATGGATCCAAGTAACCGCTTTAATGGTGGAATTTATCAGGTTGTAGGTGATTCTTTGAAGATTTTATACTTATAGATAATTTCCTGTTATTTGGAAAGAACGATAGCCATAGTCACGACTACAGCTGCATATGTAGAAGAGCTTGATTGCTGATGAATAAGGTTTTTTAAAGGGATAATTGTGAACATTCACAATCTACTAGTGGTGAATTGAAAGTTTAAAATATAAAGTTATGAACAGTAAGTATTTCTTTGTCTTTTTTTTGATTACATTCTATTTTAATGTAATGGAAACTTCTGGTCAAATGAGTCGAGATATGGACGGTTGTTTACTTCGATACAAAGGAGAATTTGACCGAATAACATTCGATCAGATTCATGAGAAAATATCATTTTCTTTATTTCTGCCGACTGCAATGGGAAAAAAAATAATTCACACGGAAAATATAAAATTTTTGGTTTTAGGCAAAGGTCAAAAAGGAAGTGTAATTTCACCAATCATATCTGGACCATCCAACATTGATAATTATTTTTCTTCAGAAAAAGGCGAAGTCCATTTCCGTCCTGGAACTGTAGGAGAAATTAATGTTTACTTCCCGGAACCTATCTCGGAAATACACATTTCATCGCCTGATCCTTTTATCCAAAAAAGTCTGGAAAAGCAGCTGCCTGCCAAATTCCTGTCATTCGATGAGAAAGAACAGGTCGCTAACCCCAGGCTTGATTGTGCTAAACGAATCTTATTTCTACTGGATGGTTCTTCGTCGATGAAAAAAGAGGAAAAAATGGGCATTCAAACTGCTGTAATGCAGGGGCTTGTCGAAAAAAATAGCGAGGTTGAAATAGCTATGATGGCATTTGATCAGGAAGTGATGCTGTCAACTGAGTATTTCAGTTTGGACGAGCAGGTTGACAAAAATCAACTCTCAATGAAGTTGAAGGATTACGCAGAAAATCAAGTAGACCATACCAGTGTCACGGACTGGTCGATGGCTCTTCAGGCGGTTGGCGAAATGGAAGAAAGGCCTGATTTGGTTTATTTAATTACCGATGCACCACCTAATTGTGCATATCAGAAGAAAATGTCACGTACACAAGCACACTACGAGGCCGTTCATATTGCCAATGAGCTGAAAGCATCAGGTATCCGTATTGTCGGAATAGGTGCGCAGGGTGTCAATGATCACAATGCACCGCATTGGTTTGGTCTGTTGAGTGGAAATAATGCCGGAAAAAAAGGCCTCCCCTCTGAACATGGAGATTACTATATACTGGATGATTTTTCAGAATTGGCAGAAGTGCTAAAACAGCAGCCGTTTAATTGTGCAGATAAAACTAGTAAAACCGAAAAGTCGGTTACTATTTTCCCTAATCCTGCCAAAAACACCATATCGATTTTATTCAATCAATATGAGATTGAGGAGTTAAGTAGAATCGGAGTGTATAATATGCTAGGGGAACACATTTACAGCAATGAGTCCGTTGAAATGAACATGGAATTACAAATTACCGACTGGCCCCCGGGTACCTACAAAGTGCTCTTGTATGATCAGGATGATCAGATAATTGAGAGTAATGAATTCGTTAAATTCTAATAAATAAATCTATGATGAAAACTAGTTGTATTTCTTTAATAAAAAGGTGGACTTATGTGGTTGTTTTTATCCTACCAGTATTGGATTTGTCTGCACAACTAAATCCGGAATTTATTGTGGAATTGTTTTTGCCACAACAAAACTGCACAGATGACGATCACTACAGATTTACGTTTACCGTTGGTGGAGAACCATCAGGAATCCCCCTTGATGATGGTTGCATTGTTCAATCTTTTGTTGAGTTGGAATTCAATGAGGTGAATGGAGGTCATAAATTCTCGATTTTAGGCCATACCACATTTAAGCATATCGACGATAATCCCGGGAAATGGACAGCTGTGGCGCTTGGCATTGAAGGCCAAAATTTTGGCGCAACTATTCATGAGGTTACGCCTAATACATATTATATCAAAGTACCTAAGACTTCACTACCGGGAGATGCATATGCCATTGGAGTCAGATTGATAGCTAAGTCCGCATCAGCTCGCACTCAAGGAAGCACTGATTGTATTTATTTGTGCGAACCGATATTTAGTGGAGTGGCCGAATTGAAAATAAATCATGTCTTACTCGGAATACAGGGCCATACCGACCTTGCTTTTGGCCAAACAATAGAGGTTGTCGACTTATTTTCGGCCACAGACTGCGAATTTCCTCCTGAATATTCGACAAACCAAATCCACTTACTCTTTATATACCCGCACTTCAATTCATTTGAGGTTGATATACAATCTTTTAATTGTTTTAATTCTGACGCAAAGACGCTATATGCTAACAATCCATTAGGCGGATTACTCGATTACTGTAGCCCAAACGATTTTCATGTCATTTGGAATAATGGCCTGGAGACTTGTCAGTTGGACTGTGTCTGTGACGGAATTTTTCAGGTGGACGTAAAAGATAGGAATACTGGGTGTATTGCGATGAGTAATGAAATGCAACTAATTCCTTGTACAAATGGAGGGAAAAATGGATTCAGAAGTATTAATCCAGGCCATGAGGGCAATGTAGATGATGCTATCATGTTTCAAGTGTATCCAAATCCCGGTAATAATATGGTGAACATTAATTTCGATGCTATGGACAAATTCGAAATTCGAACTTTGAAAATTTACAATAGTCAAGGCCAACTCGTGCATAGAATCTATAAACCATCAGAAATAGAACGTCTTGATGTGCAGAATTGGACACCTGGAAATTATCAATTTATTTTGCTTAATGCAGATGATAAAATAATTCAACAGAGGAGTTTTAGTAAGAATTAGGGTTATAGAAAATTAAATTAGTTAAAAATAATTCAAATGATTTTCAGATTTTTTTGCCTACCAGTTATTATGTTCTGCGCCAGCATGACCCTTGGCCAACACCGCTTTTGCAACTACGACTTGAAGAAGGCCGATGTTGAGTTGGACGACCTCCATGTTTTTTTCTATACATTGGAAGCCCAAGGGCTTGTCAGACACTTTAAGGGCAATTTTGTAAACGCTACATCTGAAGGCAATAATCCCGAAGAAGTCATGGTCATGGGGTTTGACAACGGGGATAAGGTCGCACGAGTTTATTCTTATTGCCAGACGTCTAATTCCATGCACGACACCTGGTCAAGTATCAACGGGGCCTTAGGTTATTTTAATATTGATCCGGGTCAAGACCGGTATGTGGTGGGAGACTTTGCAGGTGCGGGGTATGACCAGATTTTAGCACTTCACCCAAGTAATGGACATATCAACCTGATCAAATTCATACCAACAGATAATTGTAATACCTATACCAATTCATTAGACTGGCAGTATTTATGGGGGACTGATAAAGGTAAAATTACGGATGAACCATATAACCCTTTTATAAACTTTTTTAAAGTCGGAGACTTCAACGGCGACGGGAAAGATGAATTGTTAATGTTCAATACGCTCAATGCAACCTGGCATTTATTCGGACTTAAGCCGATGTTTTCAATTTATGAATGGGAACTTCTTGGACAAGGGATAGATTTTGACGGATTTAGCACTTTTTTTATCAACGATCAGAATTCAACCGTTGGAAAATTCTTGGAAAACGATAGCAGGGATGGATTATTTTTTGCAAGTGATCTGCATTTTTTTCCTAGCCACATGTTTTATTTGACTGGACAAGAAGTTGTCGAATTCGAAAGCTTATTTGAGACGTTTGATCCCGAACTCAATTCCAGATGGGATAATGTGTACTCGGCAGATTTTACCGGTGAGGGGGTAGATGAAGTCATAAATGACAACAGAGAATCAAGGTATGACATGAAAACCTCTCAGCTTTTTACTCAAATCCCTGACCCCGCTATGTTTATATTGGGAAACCTGGATTACATCGGATATGAAGATCCAGTTAAAAATCCTAAATATTACGAAAACTTCGAATTCGATATTGGTCAGTTTGTTCCATTGACTGGTTCCGGTGATTGTGCACTTATTTTTGGATATAATAATTCGAGCCAATCCGGTTGGTTGAATCAAACGACAGGCTTGTATTGTTCATCTGACGTTGTCATGTTCAATCCTAATAATCAAGGTAATTCTCGCTTAGGGAAAGAAGAAAACGAGTCGTCAGATGTAACATTTGGTCCGAATCCAGCCACTAATAACTTTTACATAAATACAAAAGAAGAATTAGCAATATCCGAGATACGAATATACAACTCGCTGGGCCTTGATGTACTTGCTCTTGATCAAAAAGACTTGGAAAAAGGTACTGATAGGATCGCGGTAAATATTGCGCAGTGGCCAAATGGAACCTATTTTATTTTGGCAATAGGCAAAAATGGTGAAGAATATCAACATACTTTAATTGTATTAAATAATTAGAAGAATGAGTTATATAAAATTTTTATGGTGTAATGTCCTGGCTGTTATGTTGATTGTATTCTCAATAACTCATGGAATTTCACAATCAAGTAATACCGACATGGATGCCTTACAGGCGACTTACGATGTCAACCCAACTTTCATGCCGTATTTAAGTAAGAACAATTACACGGACAACCCTCCTTTAACGAATGCGGGACAAAGTAATGATGGGTCTATCGTGATACAAAATTTTAATGCTATTACGGGTATAAAAGTAGGAACTCCTCATAGCTTGTCTGCTGATCCGACGGATAATATGAATCACCAAAATATGGTAGACGGTGACCCCCTTTTACAAAATGGAAACGGTCAGTTAGAATACGTAGTAAAATTCGCCCACCAACATGACTTTATTCCAAATTTTGATGAAAACGAGGAAGAAAATGAATATTTTAAGTTTTCTTTTGAACTGACCAATAATACTTCAAACAGTACATTGTACTATGTTATTTTTTATCAGAATGAATCCTATAAATACCCGGAACTGGGCTCTACGTTATTTCATTCCGGGAGCAATTTTTATGGAAGTTGGGGTTTTGACGAATCATTTAATCCTGGCCTGCGACCAATTACACATGTGGCCCAGGGAAATACGGAAGATGTAGTGGGATATTTTAGAATTAGGGGAAATCCGCGAAATGAGTTAAAATACCAGTCACAACCTCTAAAATGGACGGATGATCCGAATGAAAATAATGACAGTGGTATTATGGGGCGTTGGAGAAAGGTACCCAGAGTAGGCGAATACAAATTTCTCATAGTGGTTACGGCGGATCCAGATTATTTTTCTAATAACCATCGTCCTTATCTGGTTAATTCGAGTGACCAGTATCGTAATTCTCACTATGTCAGTCCATTTCAATGGAGAAATTTAACCAACAGTGCTTGGACAGCCAATACAGCTGTAGCGGAATCAAACGATGTGCTCAAAATTAAGGTGCACCAAGATGTGAATGACTTAGGACAAAATATTCTTTCGGGAGAAGACATCAACACACATCCACGATTGGCATGGGAAGTATCAATTGACGATCATCAAGTGATTAATGACTTAAAGAAAATTCCTCTTCATAGAAATGTCGATGAGTATACACAGTTGGACTATAATTGGGCAGCCCACTTTTTTCATCAGGACGAACTCAAAGATGTCATACTTGGTACAGGCGCCAATTCTGGTGATAATGTGACCAACAGTGTTTCAGAAGGTGGACTTCTCATGGAAGTTCCAGCTGTTGATGATTGCGAAAAGGAACCGATTGAATTGGAAAAAACCGCCATCAAGTATCGGCCTCTTTTATATGGGAAATACACGATTAAAGCCCAAATTCCTAAGTTGTACAATGAACATGATATTCACCGTGGGCTAGGATATGCATTCTGGATCCCTCCAACCAATACATCGGGCTATGATCAACAATATTGCCAAGCAGTACGATCTGATTTCGATTTTAATCTAGAAGTCGGTGTCGCTAATGAAGGAGACAAGCACTATCCCAATGACGATTTATTTCCGGATGAAGGAACTTCTGCGTATAACGAAAAAAGACAAAATATTGATGCTTGGGATACGCATCACTATCCGGGCATAATGCCTTATGAAGCAGATCAGCTTTGGTTTTCATTTACTATGGGAGGGGGAAAAAGAGAATGCCTGAATATTGTCGAGCAACCCATAGGTTTTGATCAGAGCTTGTTGTTATCGTATCCCTACAGCGAAGGAAATAAGGGGCCATTTTTAATTAGGAGAATGGAAGAGCGACCTGGACCGGTTAGACAAGCACCGCTCCTCATAAATACATCAATTGTTCACGATGATGACATCAACATTGAATTAGACGATGATGACGGATATTTTTCCGATGATCCGGGGTATGAGTATTATTATCAAATAGAGTGGACGCCTTATGAAGTTATCTATAGAATGGGACCATCGCTGACAGATCTTACCGTATGGGCTTGGTATCCCTGTAAGCATATGGCTATATCAAATGTATATGGCTCATTTTCTGTTGACTTAAAGTATTTTAATTCAAAAGCGGAAGCGTACTACAGACATGCAGCGCAATTTATTCCCATTCCATCAAATTCAATATATGCCCGAGTGAAGGAGGTTATAATTGAATAGATAATTTGATTTATTGAATTTCGTAATTCGACAGCCACCGCAATTTCAGAACAAAAATTGGCAAATGACAACCTACATAAAGCTTTGAGTGCGGTGTTTTCATGCAATACGTTTGCCCTAATTGGATAGGCACTTTTTCAGACAGACCGCCGTAAGCGCAACGTGGAAAGAGCTGTTGTAATAGACACTACCTTAGCTCTTGCACAACAACATTGCTTACATTTACGTATTAACACATTCAATATAGTAGGATGTCGAATAAAGAGCTGATACAACGGGCTAAATCGCATGCCCGGCAAATCATGATACACGAATTGGATCCAAAAGTCTTTACGTATCATAATATTCAACATGTTGAGGAAATGAAGGAGGTCGCTCTCTCATTAGCCGAGCACTATAGCCTTTCAGCGGATGAAAGGACCGATCTGGAAATCGCGTGTTGGCTGCATGACATAGGCTACACCGAGGGAGCTAACAAGCACGAAGAACGAGCCGTGGAGGAATTGGATAACATATTTGGTGCGGATTTAAACGCTGAGCGTAAATCGCGAATCGCTAATCTCATCCTACAGACGAAGATGGATGCGAACCCGGAAAGTGACTTAGGTAAGATAATAAAAGACGCAGATTGCCATCATGTTGGTATAAAGACATTTATGGCAAAAACGGGAATGCTCAAAGCCGAGTTGCAAAAAACTAGTGGCAAGGATATTCCGGCTAAAGATTGGTTGACAGGCAATTTGAAGTTTTTGCACGACCATAAATTCCATACGCCGGTCGCTGAAGCTGAATTTGGTGCGAGAAAGCGTAAGAATATATTGAAAGTTCAAAAGGAACTTACAGGCTTACTGGATTACGAACAACAAGTGGCCGATGTAGACTTGGAGAAAGATAATTTGGCTCTTTCGTTGCCGTCTAATCGAGCCGATCGGGGTATAGAAACTATGTTCCGTGTCACACTAAGAAACCATAACAACCTAAGCGTCATTGCCGATAACAAGGCAAACATTATGTTGAGTATTAATTCGATTATGCTTTCCATTGTCCTATCAAGCTTGGCTTCGAAATTGGATACCAATTCAGAACTCACCATACCAACTATTCTATTAACAGCAACTTGCGTGGTATCCATTATAATTGCAGTACTGGCCACGCGGCCCAAAATATCAACAGGCGAGTTTTCGGAGGAAGCTTTTTTAAATAAGAAAGTTAATCTGCTGTTTTTTGGTAATTTTTTCAAAATTCCTTTAGATAAATTCGAATGGGGCATCAATACTTTGATGAATAATGAAGACATGCTGTACAGTAGTTTAACGAAGGATCTATATTTCTTAGGAATTGTACTAGCCAAAAAATATCGACTACTCTGGTATTGTTATAATGTTTTTACTGTAGGAATCATTATTACAGCACTTTCGTTTATCTATGTCTTTGCGACTATGACGCCAGAGGTAGCCGACTCGATCATTCCCCAGTAGAAGCACTGAAAAGCTGGTATAAGGGAATTTTATTAAGGAAATAAAAATATTTTGATGAGAGCCGCGCTTACCATGATCAGAAGAAGAATATAGGCTAAATGATTTGCATGTTTCCATCTCGAAATGTATCGAGCTGTTATCCAACCTCCTATGATCTGACCTGCCGCCAACAATAGCCCGTAGTGCCAGTTCACCAAATCATGGAAAATTAAAATGGCAAAAACAATAGGCGTATATACAAGCACCGAAAACAATTTAATCGTGTTCGCTTGTAATAAAGGAATCTGATAAAATAGCACTAAGACGGCTAGCAACACAATACCCATTCCCATTTGTATAAAGCCACCGTACACGCCAACACAAAAAAGTATGAAGGCTTTGATATACGGTGGTAATTTCTTGCTAAATCGTTCTGGTTCAAGCCATTTTTTAGGATTAATGAATAACGTAATAAAAAGTGCTATCAATAAAAATCTATAAACAAATTTAAATTGTTCGGGTGAAACGATAACCGATAGGACACCCCCACAGATTCCACCGATAAACATTATCGGTAAAATCCGCTTGGCATGCCCCATATTCATAGCGTGTGATTGCTGCATGGAATAGGACGTAATTATGGAGTGGAAAAAAATTCCAACGCGATTCGTGCCATTCGCGGTTAAGGCTGGAAGACCGATGAATTCAAGCAATATTGTCAGCGTAATTAATGAGCCATTGCCCGCTAGCGTATTTATAAATCCGGCGGCTATTCCTGCGAAAATCAATAAAGTGGATTCAAGTATTTCCACAACATATTAAGATAAGTCGAGCTCCTCGTCGGCGGTTAATGCTTTGTAACGACCTTTGCCAAAACGTGTTCCGTTGAAGGAAATTTTAGGTTTTAGTTTGCTTTTTTCTTCATCGTCGAGGGCTGTAAAAGTAGCGCACTTTTTAGAACAACAATTGTCATACTTATCGGCACAACTTTCACACTGTATAAAAAGAATATGACAGGCGTCATTTGTGCAATTTACATGGTCATCACAGGGTTTACCACATTGGTGACATTTTGCAATCACTTCAGCGCTTATCCGCTCCCCCATACGCTCGTCAAACACAAAGTTTTTTCCTTTAAATTTATTTTCCAATCCTTCCGCTTTGACTTTCCGAGCATATTCAATAATACCACCATCCAATTGATATACACGCTCAAATCCCTTATGCTTGAAATAAGCACTTGCTTTTTCACAACGTATACCTCCGGTGCAATACATCAGTAGGTTTTTGTCCTTTTTATCGGATAGCATGTCTTCAATAATCGGTAAGGATTCCCTAAAAGTTTCGACGTCCGGACAAATTGCATTTTCAAAATGTCCAACTTCGCTTTCATAGTGGTTGCGCATGTCAATTAAAATTGTATCATCTCGATCTGCTAATGAATTAAATTTTTTTGCATCCACATGTTCACCTTTTTTTGTCACATCAAAACTTTCGTCATCTAGCCCATCAGCTACTATTTTTGGTCGCACTTTAACGATTAATTTAAAAAAGGAGAATTTATTTTTCTCAACGGCAATATTTAAGCGCATTCCTTCGAAAAATGATATTGATCGTATCGCTTCTTCAAAAGTATCGAACTTAAGGGCTGGGACGTTCAATTGAGCGTTCACGCCTTCTTTTGCTATGTAGATCCGCCCGCAGACATCTAATTCGGACAGAATAATATATAGATGATCCCGAAAAAAACTAGGGTTCAGAATCTTGGCGTATGCATAAAATGAGAGCGTAATCCGCTCTTCATTTGCCAATAGCCTTTTGGCCTTCAGCGCATCGGAATTTTCTATGTTATACAGTTTTGACATCAAAGTGCAAAATTACAAATCATAGGTAAAGTTGCGCTCAAATCTATAATAAAACTACCCTAAGCAAATTGGTTTTAACCATGTGTCAAATCATGATAGATTTAAATAAAAATGCCATGCGTCTTTAGCTATATTTGCGGGCATGATTGAGATGGGAAAGCGGCTGATTGGCCGATATACGGGGCAGCACAAGGGGCCTTTAATGATTTGTTTAGGCGCTATGCACGGCAATGAACTAGCTGGGTTACGGGCCTTAGAGCTGTTATTCAAAATGATCGAAGTAGAGCCAATTACAAATCCTGATTTTGTATTTAGTGGGCGCGTAGTGGGCTTTAAGGGCAACTTGCAAGCTATCGAGCAACGGGTACGCTACTTTCGCGAAGATCTCAATCGCATCTGGACTAAGGAAATCATTCATGAAGTGATGACCACACCTCTCGAAGAGTTGTCGTTCGAGCGTCTTGAGCTTCGGGAGTTGATCCGAGCTTGTCATTTGGAAATTGCGAATTACGAACCGGAAAAAATAATCATTCTAGATCTGCATACAACTTCTTGCGAGGGTGGAATTTTTTCCATAGTCCGCGAAGATCTGGATAGCATCGAATTAGGTGTGGAGTTGCACGCACCTGTTGTTCGTGGTATGCTCAATGGACTGGAGGGCACAACCTTGCACTATTTTAATGAGGAGCACTTCAATACGTCTATAACGTCGATATCATTTGAATCGGGTCAACATGAAAATCCATTAAGTATAAACCGCGCAATTGCGGCTATCATCAATTGTATGCGCACAGTTGGCTGTGTTGATGGAAAGTATGTCGAAAACCATCACGACAAATTGTTAATAGACCATAGCCGAAACTTACCAAAAGTGGCACAGCTCATTTATACGCATAGAATTGAGCCTGGTGATGCTTTTGTGATGCGACCTGGTTACAAGAACTTTGATTACATTCAAGAGGGAGAAGAATTGGCCGATGATAAGAATGGGGTAATTAAAGCCAAATGCGGTGGGCTTTTACTTATGCCCTTATACCAACCTCTTGGTCAGGATGGTTTTTTCGTCATAGAAAGGCATGACCCTTCTACTTTGCCTCGACGTGAATCCGCTAAAATGGTAGGGCAAAGTTAAAGTACGTGCATGCCGGTTTGACTATTTTGAGCCTGCACTTAAGATGATTTCTTCGGCAAATGCGCTAGAACGGTTTTATTTCCCGTAACACGTTCTTCCAATGGAACTATTACTTCAGCATCTGGTGGAAGTAAAATGTCGACACGAGAACCAAATTTTATAAACCCTAATTCTTCTCCACGTTCAACTTGTTGGCCTTCATTGACATAACAAATTACGCGACGCGCCACTGCACCGGCTATTTGTTTTACCGTGATGATTAAATTGTTATGAATTCGTATATCTAATTCGTGTCGTTCATTTTCAGTGGATGATTTTGGATGCCATGCGACAAGATACTTTCCCGGCACATATTGACTTCTCACAATTTCACCAGCTATTGGAATCCAATTGGCATGTACATTTGTTGGCGACATGAAAATTGAAATCTGTCTTCTGCCATCCTCTATTATTTCATTCGCCACAAGTTTGCCATCCGCGGGACTCGTGAGATGAAAATACGCTACCGCAGGCGTCTGTCGTTTTGGTAATCGAAAAAACTGTAATGAAAAGACTAAAAAAATAAAACTGCCAAAAAAGGCAAGAATAACCCATAAGGAGGGGAAAAAAGTGAACCCTAAAAATGTACCAATTGATAAAATAAGCCCGATTGTAATATAAGAAGAGCCTTCACGATGAAAATATGCCATGTTACGAGCTATGCATTAAATATGAAATGATATAGCAATATTGCAAAAGGTAATGAAAATAACAAGCCATCACATCGGTCCAGGAATCCACCGTGTCCTGGGATTAGATGGCTGCTATCTTTAACCTTTGTTATTCGCTTCAGTTTTGACTCGATTAAATCACCGAGTACAACTAGACCATGTACGATTAAAGCAACAAAAAGTATGCGATAATCGATTACATTGCATAACACCAATATAGAATTAAATAGAAAACCTAAAAGCCATCCGCCAAAAAAACCTTCAATAGTTTTACTGGGGGAAATACGTGGTGCCAGCGGACGCTTGCCAAAATATTTACCCATAAAATAACTGCCTGTATCGCTGGCCCAAACCAGTGCTAAAACAATGAATAAATCAATTTGGTATTCATTGAAATATTGGAAGTAATGAATGCACGAAGCTGCAAGCGTCAAATAGATTAATCCTGGAATAAAATAACGCAAAGGTCTTTTTGACTTTAGCAAAAATATTTCGATAAAAACATAAACATGGTATACGGCAACAAATCCAATAAAAAGAAGAAAATTTTTAAGCGAAATGTTACGTGATGCAAGGTAAATAGCAAAATATATTAGAACAGCGAAGGCAGCCGGAAGAACAATTCGATTGCCCGGTTTTACCATTGCTATGTATTCAGTCGTTGTGAGAAAAACGAGTAAGCCAAATGTCAAAAGCAATCCAATTGGATGTATCGCGACGGCAATACCGAAAACGATGACCATGACAAGTGATGAGATTACACGTTGTTTCAGATTATTCACGAGACGAAGATACGTCGCTGTGTTGAGCTAAACACTTGACAATAGCATTTCCTAATTTTGGGGAATGGATATTGCTCGGACAAAACTCAGTGTTAATATTAACAAGGTCGCGCTCATTCGGAACAGTCGCGGAGGCAATCGACCTGATCTTGTTCAAGTTGCACGCGATTGTGAAGATTTCGGCGCAGATGGCATCACCGTACATCCGCGACCGGATGAGCGGCACGTACGATATGATGATTTATTGCCTTTGAAAAATGCAAACCGAACAGAATTTAACATTGAGGGTTACCCCTCTGATACATTCATGAAGCATGTATTAACTACCAAACCGGATCAATGCACGCTCGTCCCTGATCCACCAGGTGTACTAACTTCAAATTGTGGGTGGGCTATAGCTGAAAATGCCAGCTTATTAAGAGATGTAATTGCTACGCTTAAGAATGCTGGTATTCGTACTTCCTTATTCATCGACCCAAAAGAAAGCTCGGTGGCAGAAGCTGCTAAGGTTGGCTCCGATAGGGTTGAAATCTACACTGGAAAATTCGCTGCGGATTACGTTCGGGACCCTCATATGGCCGTAGCAGCTCATGTGAGCTGTGCGAACCAAGCCAAAGTATTGGGTATCGGATTGAATGCAGGGCATGACCTGGATTTGGATAATTTACAATGGTATAGTCGAATGGTTCCGGGACTACTCGAGGTATCGATCGGACATGCCTTGATCTCAGATGCTCTATATTTTGGTTTAGAGAATATTATTCCTATGTATAAACGAAAATTATCCCATATAAGTTACTAATATATAGGTACTTACAAAAAGTTCAGTAAATTACGGACAATTTCGACCCAACATGTGATTTTTTGGCCGAAATGGCAGCATATTGCGTTGGGTCAACGTTTTTAACTGGAATTAACATGAATTTAACGCTGTTATAATATTTCTATATTTGCGGCTTAGATTGAATATTTATTTACCAAATCAAATAAAAGTGGATATGAAACGACTTTTACTTATGCTCTGCCTGAGCGTATTTGGAATTGGTGCCTTAATGGCCCAACGTACAGTCTCAGGTACGATTGCGGACGCCGATGGCGAAGCGCTAATTGGTGCGAACGTAATCGTTAAAGGAACTACTATCGGAACCGTGACTGACTTTGACGGTCGGTACGAACTCGAAGTACCCGAAGACGCTACCACGCTAGTGGTAAGTTACACTGGATTCGAATCGCAAGAAATCGAACTCGGCGTATCTAACGTGATTGATGTTTCCATGTCAGAGGGAATCTATTTGACCGAGGCAGTTGTAACTGCGTTGGGAATTGATAGAAATTCTCGTGATGTGGCTTATGCCAATCAAACCGTTGAAGCAGAGGACCTGCTTTCAGCACCTAACAAAAGTACCCTAGAAGCCTTACGCGGAAAAGTAGCCGGTGTGAAAATTTCACAAGGTTCAGGATCTGTTGGTGCCTCTACAAGGATCGTTCTCCGTGGAGAAGGATCATTGACGGGTAATAACAACGCATTGATCGTTATCGATGGTATTCCTATTGATAATGATGCAACGCGCTCTGGAGATCCAAATAATCGACTAGGCAACTTTGCTCAGGATGGTTATGCTGACTTTGGAAACAGGTTCAATGACTTGAACCCGAATGACATTGAGTCCGTAACGGTATTAAAAGGACCTTCTGCCACATCTCTTTATGGTTCGCGTGGTGCCTCCGGTGTACTTTTAATTACAACAAAGAACGGATCTGGAAAAGATGGTAAGATCGAAGTTGGTATCAACTCTTCGTTCTCCGTTGAAGAGGCATACGTACTTATGCAACGCCAAGACCGTTACGGTCAAGGATTTGGTATCCCTTTTCAGCCGATTCCTGGTAGAGATTCAGGTGAAAACTGGTCTTGGGGACCGGAATTTGACGGCGTAGTTCGGCCATGGACGTCTCCTGTCGATGCCGATGGTGATGGTGATCTAGAATATCTTTCACGTCCATACAGTGCGGTAGATAACCAAATCGAGAAGTTCTTCGACTTAGGTAATACGCTTTCTAACTCTATTTACTTCTCAGGAGCGAAAGATAATTTCACATACTACGCTTCTTACTCAAACACAGATCAGGAAGGTATTTTGCAGAACACGGGCTATAACCGTAACACGTTTAAGCTTGCTTCAAGCGCTAAAGTTGCTGAGAGATTTTCAACAAATTTCTCTATCAGCTACTCACTAGTGACGCAGAATACGGCTCAAGAAGGACAACGTCCTTTTGAAGGTCAAAATGCCTATGCAAATGCATTGCAGGCACCTGTGAACATTCCGTACAATGAATTACGTGACTACAACAGTCCTTTCCATGATTTCAAAGGATTCTATGGTTCTTACACTGTAAATCCATATTTCGTATTGAACGAAAATGTGAACGAAGGGAAAATTAGAAACTTAATTGGAAATGTAGGATTAACATACAATTTGACAAGCAATTGGGACATAAGTGCCAAGTTTGGTTTGAACAATGTTCAAACAGACGTTCGTCAGGCGGTTCCTCAATATGCTTATGAAGATCACTTAGTTTGGGGTGACAATCTTAATCCAACTCCTAGAGGTGGACGTCAGACATTCGCAGGTGCATATAGCGAAACTGATCTAAATAATACAAACCTTGATTTTACGGGTTTGACAAATTATGGATTGAGCTTAACAGATGATATCTCAGCTGACATTTCTGCTGGATTCAACTGGTTTGATCGTAAGACAGAAAGATTATATGGTGAAACTGTTGGTGGTATCGTAGTACCTGGTTTCTATGATCTCTCAAACTCGGTAAGTACGCCAAGAGCTGTTGATGGTGAATCACACTATCGCATCATGGGTCTTTTCGGAAATGTGCGATTCGGATGGCAGAACAAGGTATTCTTAGAGTACTCCGCACGTAATGACTGGTCTTCAACACTTCCTGAAGAAAATAATTCATTCTTCTACCAAGCAGTAGGGGCATCAGCTGTAATGACGGATATCTTCAATGTTGAGAGTGACGTTCTTTCTTTCTTGAAATTACGCGCCAGTTATGGAACAACAGGAAAAGATGCAGGATTATACTTGCTAGAGCCTGTTTTTGTTGCAAATCCAACGCTTCAGTCTTTGGGTAACAATCACGACTTATTCTTCCCTGTTAATGGTCAGGCAGGATTTACACAAGGTAATAGAATTGGTAACCCGGATTTGAAGCCTGAGTTAACGACTACATTTGAAGCTGGTATTGATGCATCTTTCTTGAAGGATCGCATTAATTTAGAATATACATATTACAACTCTGATCACACTGATCAGATCGTTATCGTTACACTTCCTAGTTCTTCTGGTTATACGAGTACCGTTGCCAACTTAGGAGAGATGAACAACAAAGGACATGAGTTGGCTGTGACACTTCGTCCATTGGTTAATTCTAACGGATTGAACTGGGACATCAACTTGCTGTATGCTAAGAATGAGAATGAAGTTATCAGCGTAAATCCTGAGGCGAATCAGGATGAATTAACGATTGATAATTTTGCTGGTGTTACAACTGTGGCTAAAGTTGGTCTTCCTTATGGTACATTCAAAGGACTTGTAGTTGACCGCGATCCTCAGGGTCGAATGATCGTTGATGCAAGTGGACTTCCATCATATACAAATCAGCAGGATTATCTTGGATCTTATCAGCCGGATTATACTGCAAGTTTGGGAACAACTATAGGATTTAAAGGGTTGAGTGCCAATGTCCTCTTCGATGTTCGTCAGGGTGGACAATTCCTATCATATACGAAGGATTTAGTTGAGTTCAACGGAACGGCTTTGACTACATTAATTGGAGATCGTGAGGCATTCGTTGTTGAAGATGCAGTTGTAATGGATGCAGATGGAAACTTTGTCGAAAATACAATTCCTGTTGCTCCTTATGATTTCGTAAGAAACAAGCCATTTTCAGAGCACTTGATCGATGCTAGCTTCGTAAAATTACGTGAAGTTGGATTACGTTATCAAGTACCGGGTTCTGTTTTAGATAAGCTTCCTTTCAAGAGCGCTAACGTTGGTCTATTCGCGAAGAACTTAAGATTCTGGTTACCAGATGAAAATACATTCGCTGATCCGGAAATCAATGGTCCTGCTCTTACTGGAAATGCCACTGGAATTGAAACGACTCAAACACCTCCTTCTAAGAGTTATGGTGTGACTTTAGGTCTTGTATTTTAATCAGAACTTGAAAAATTACTTAATATGAAATCTATATTGAATAAATATATTCTGATTCTCTTCGCAGCGGCTTTTATGGTCACATCATGTGGAGAAGAATTGGCCGAGATCAATATTGATCCGGATAATCCATCTACGGCTCGTCCTCAGGAAGTATTGACAGCCGTGCTGGATTACACAGCATTCGTCATGGATGCGCAGTACAACAACGAGGCCTTTCTTTGGGGTCAATTTTGGACTTGGGGAACGGGTGTATCACTAGGTGACAATGCTCGGTACATTCAAGAGCCAAGAGATGCCAATCAGGCTTGGGCTCGCTCTTACAGCAATGCTTTAGCCGATGTAAAATTTCTCAAAAAAGCAGAAAATCCGGCGTATTCTGGTATTGCTAAAGTGATGGAAGCTTTCATCTATCAGTATTTGGTGGACCACTTCGGTGATGTGCCATATTCTGAGGCAATCAATGGTGCAATAGAAGATGGTTCTATTGTTGCTCCGAATTTCGATGACGATGCAGCCATTTATCCGGCCCTTGTGACGACATTGGATGAGGCTTTGGCAGATTTGTCCGGAGCTGATGATATTGGATCAGAGGATTTAGTTTTTGGGGGTAGCATTGCAAATTGGACCAAATTCGCCAATTCTTTGAAATTGCGAATTTTGATGCGCATGTCTGGTGTAAATGATGTATCGGCGCAGGTTGCAGAGGTAATGGCTAATGGTGAATTCCTTGAAAGCATTCAAGCAGAAGTTGCTTTTTCTGGCGAAACAGGCTCTGAAAACCCAATGTATGCGTGGGAAGAATCAGGAATAGGTCTTTTTTATAAAGCTGCCACGACAGTAACAGAAATTTTGGATGATACGGATGACCCAAGATTATTTTATTTCTACAAGGAGGCTGTAAACTTTCCTGGAGAAATAAGAGCAGGAGACCAGAACCAAATAGCATTGGATTTTGGTGCGGTTAACGAAGATTGGAGTGATCCAGCAGATGTAACATATGGTGCTGCAGTTCCTACAATTTTCATGAGTAGCTGGGAAACTTGGTTCTTACGTGCTGAGGCTGCGAGGAAGTTCAACACAGGTGATGACTTCGTTGGTGCTGTTGAGACGGCTATTCGCGAGAACTCTGCTTACCTTGGAGTGCCCGCTGGAGACGTCGAAACTTTCCTTACTTCGTTCAACTTTGGTGGCGCTTCTGCAGACGTCCAGGATAGATTGTTAGCTGTTCAAAAATGGATATCAATGACTGGATTACAAGAAGCAGAAGGTTGGATTGAATCACGTCGATTTGACACGCCTTCAACTCCATATTTCACTGGTGACGGTGGGGTGTTCCAAGTGCCACTTCAATCTGCATTACCCGGACGTACATTTCCATCGCGATGGTTATATGCCGAGTCTGAGCAAAATCTTAATCCAAATTTCCCAGGTCAGCCTACCGTGACTGACAAAGTATTCTGGGATAATTAATCAAAACAATAATCAGATATGAAGAATATAATTAAAATCTTGGGTGTCTTTGTTCTAGCAGCATGTGCATTCTCATGCAACGAAGATGACCCAGTAGAATATAGTTCTGGATTATTCCAGGAAATTACAGATCCATTTCTACAAGTGAGAACGGGTGTTGTTTCTTTCCAGGCTGGAACTCCTTCTTACAATTTAGGCTTTAACGTTGTAAATGGAACGAAAGCATTGTCACAAGTGACCGTGTACAGTCAGTTTGAAGATGCAGCTACAGGCGACGTATCAGATGAGGTTGTTTTTGGCACATATGCTGTTTCAGGAGCGCTCACGGCTGTTGATCAGGAAATCACGTATGATGATTTGAAAAATGGAATCGTAATCAATGGTGGTGCAATGCCAGACGATCAAACAGCTCTTGCAATCGGTTCACTGTGGCGCATGCGTTTCGAAGGAACAACAGCAAGTGGTGATATTCCACTTACTGGTAGCATGATTGTTGGTGTCCTAAGCCGTTTTGCTGGCCTGTACCGAGTTTTGGAGAGCAGTTATTTCCGAATTGGAGCTGATAATGGTGGCTGGAATGGTACCGATATTTTCATCGGTTCGGTTGATGCTACAACATATTCGCATAATGATAACTGGGGGCCATTTGGTTGGGCTGGTAATAGTTTTACGTTTTCTATAGATGAAACAGATAATTCAATCACTGTTCCACTAATTGATGGTGATGGCCAGCTTGCCAATGGGAATCCATTGTTTTCTGGAAATCGAGCCGTTGGCTGTCATTCAGAGCCAGAATTCTTTGTGAATGTTCCATGCGCCGGATCAAATGTTTTGATTCCTGACGATGTTGGAGGTAAGCACAGACTAATTCTGACGTACGGATATTTCACAGATGGATCAGGTCCTCGTGAATTCTATGAAGTAATGGAAAAAATTGTCAACTAAAAAATTGATTAAAAATGACTTTTAAAATAAAAAATGTTCTCTTACTCATTTTTTGCGCGACAATAATTTTCTCGTGCAAAGATGATGATACAGAGCCATCAACAATTACGGAAGTAGAGAAATTTACATTCACTACTTTGCCAGAGGCAATTACAGTGCCTGAAGAAGCGGCCACATTTCCTCTGGACTTTACTTTCGATGAAAAACAGATAATCGATGTACATGTAGTCGTCTCTGTAGACGAAGAATCAACGGCGACTGAAGATGCAGATTTTCACTTATCATCGCATGCAGTTGACGTTGCAGCTGTTGTGGGCGAAGGTGGATTATCCATTACGGTCGATGAAGACTTCTTACCAGAACCAACAGAAACGGTTATTTTGACATTTGCGGGTGATGAGCCTTTCGGTTTACCAGAAACGCAAACGACATTGGTAATGAATATTGAAAATAAGATTTATCCACCTGCTATCCAATTGAATTGGGACAATAGCTTCCTTTTTAGTGGTAATACATTCAATACATGTGGCAATACGGATATGGACCTGTTGATATTTGATGATATGGGCAATGAGGTATCTGGTTTCGCTGGAGCTACTGGTGCATGCCCAGAACTTGTATTTGCTGACGACATCACCGCTGATGGTACATATGATTTAGTTGCGAATCTATTTGGAGATGGAAGTATTTCCGGTCTCGTGATTAGCGGAGCAATTGATTCGTTTGAAATTGACTTGCAGTTAACACTATTTAAAGGTGGTGTTGTTGCACCTGAAATGTCTACTTCAGTATACAGCACGATCGACTATAGCATCGATAAATTCTACTCATATACACCTTCTGATCCTGATGGTGAAAATTTAATCACTATCGGATCTGTTACTGTAAATGGTGGCGAGATGGTATTATTCGATCCTGACGGAACGGAAGTTGGTAGGTTTGACTAATAATCCCTGCCTATTATTGAAGAAATAGTAATTAATAAAGCCCAGTTTGTTATCAAATTGGGCTTTATTTATTTACGCTATAAAAATAAAACGTTGAAGATTTTCTCGCGCAAAGCATTTTTTTGTACTCTTTTTATTCTTAGCACATTCAGCTACGGTCTTCTAGCCCAAGAAAATAATTCCATTTTATGTTCGGATGGATTGGATAATGATGGTGATGGTAATTTTGATTGTGATGATTCAGAATGTCAGGCGTTAGCCAATATGGGCTGTGTGACGTGCTTGTTCGATGGATTGTCCTTTGCCGATTATGTCATCGAGTACGATGGTGCATGCGAAACAACCAATCAATTCACTTCACCTGAAGAGGCCTTAGGAGTTGCGGATAATGAGCTTAACTCGAGTGCGTCCGCAAATTTCGTTAGTCTGGGAGAGGGAGGATCAATTAAGCTTGGGTTCAGCGATAACCTGGTGATTAACAGCGGAACGGACGAACCCGATATTTGGATTTTCGAAGTTGGCATCACAGCAGAAGTTACGTTTATAGAGCTCAGACCCGCTGACGACACAACAAATCAGGCGCTTAACCAAGCCGGCATTTTGGATTCGGACGGAGACGGTTTTTATGAATTGGGAAGCTCGATGGGAGCGACGTCCTCTATAGACATCGACAATTTGCTGCCAGGATATGTCAAAGGTGTATTAAAATTTAATGCAATAGAAATACAAGATCGTGTGGATGCGCAATGTGAGGACGAACCTGAAATTCCTGGTGCTGACATCGATGCAGTATGTGCGCTATCCTCAGTATCCAGCGAGGAATGTGGAAATGGTATCGATGATGACTTAGATGGGTTTATTGATTGTGATGACCCACAATTGGCCGGTGATTGTTGCTGTCTGGTAACCAAGTCAATAGAATTAGGTAATGATGTTTACACGTGCTTTGGTGATACAATTTTCCTTCAGGTGGACGACATTTTTAATTCATACAATTGGAGCACAGGAATAAATTCAAATGCAATTATTGTTACGCAATCCGGAAATTACAGCCTAACCGTTGTAGAAGAAAATGATTGTGAATTAATCGATTCAGTTGAAATTTCTATTACCGAAGACCCGGTTGTAAATCGAATTGTCGGAAAATGCATTGGACAAGAAATTGTTGTCGATGGACGATCATTTTCCATTCCTGGAGTTTATGTAGATACAATTTCATACCCAAATCAAATCTGCGATACAATATTTAGATATGAAATATTTGATTTTGATATCGTGCCTGATTTTTTGGGACCCGATCAAGTAATTTGTGCGCGATCGATTACCATTCAAAGTCCATGGACGGAGACATCATGGCCGGATGGAACAGTACAGCCAACTTATATCTTAAGTCAATCGGATATATTGTTTGTGACTGCTATAGACGAAAATAACTGCCTTGTCACCGATTCAGTACAAATAACGTTAGCGAATCTTGGGAATTTCTTCGTACCATCAGCATTCTCACCTAATGATGACGCAATCAACGATCATTTCCAACTATTTTTTGAAAATGACAATATTCAAGAATACACACTTTCCATTTTTGATCGCTTTGGAAATCAAGTATTCAAACAAACTGGAGTGGATATTCGTTGGGATGGAAATGTAAATGGACGAGCTGCGCAAACCGGAACATACGTGTATCAAATTGAATATTCAAATGGCAATTGCGAACAATCTGAAATATTTTCCGGAGACGTTATTTTATTGAGATAGGCAGATGTGCTAACTAACCCTTTTCGTTGAAATAATTGAATACACGAACGTAATCAGCTTCCTTTTTCAGCTTATTTAATTTTAACGCGTCCATAGCAAGTTTTACGTCACCCCTTTTTTGTTTTGGCAAGAGTTTAAAAATATCATCCTTTTTCAAATTAAATTTAACAGGACTTCTTCTGCCACGTACAATGTAATAATCATGTGTGCGATAAAACTTGTCCATAGTAGTCTGCTGTCCGGGGATGTTTCTTGTATGATTTGTTAATTCAACACGCGTATCTTTAAAAAAAGTGATAAGGCTGTCTTGATACAGAATTTCATAGAATTTGGTCGGATTATCACGATTGACTCTAAGAAGTGGATACGGCATATCATTCGTTGGTGATACAATAGATTCAAAAAAAGCCGTTTCCAGTATGATTTCTTTTTGATCTCCTTTCGTGGCGATAATTTCATTTTGATAACAATCGTACTGTATAGTAGCGTTTTCTACTACTTCTCCAGTATTCATGTATAAATCAACAAGTGGCATATGATCCAGATGCAAGTATGGCGATCCTTTGATTTCGTCATACCGCTGTCTGGCTTCATCATAGGAGATATACTTATTTTTCGCCTTGATTCGAATGGTTGTATTGTTATAAACCATTCCTGCGTGTGCTTCATTGATACTTGGTGAATTCTCTGGCGCCTGGGCCAATGAAATGAGCGAAAAGCATATAAAAAGAATGGTGTAGCATATAAGTTTCATAATGGTGGTAGCAGATTATCGACTTTTACATAATATACATCTAATAACGAATCAGAGAGGTGATTTGTATAGTCAAATTCGGGCAGAATCGCAAAGATAGGACAAACCAATGTTCTACTCCTGGTCAACTAGTAAAGACGCTTCAAAGTTAGGGTCGGGACTTGGTATTATCAAATCGGAGTGGTAACTTTGCGGCTCTTAAAAATTGAACCTGTTTATGTTAATCATTGATGTTAAAGATGGCGAGTCAATAGATCGTGCACTGAAAAAGTACAAACGCAAGTTTGAACGTTCGGGAGTTATCAAAGAACTGCGTCGCAGAAAGCACTTCGTCAAACCTTCGGTTAAAAGACGAACTGAGGTGCTTAAGGCCATCTACAAGAACGAAAAGTACGGAGACCAGGGCTAAGGCCACATCGTATTGCGCATCTCGAAAGAATTACATATTTTAGTAATGTGATTCTTAAATTATTCCAGAATTACCTCACATCTGAAAGGCGCTATTCAGCGCATACCGTAAGGGCATACACCTCAGACCTTAGGCAATATCAGGCTTATTTAATTGATGTCTATGATACGAATGACATGCTACTCGCCACATCACAGATGGTGCGCTCCTATATAATAGCGCTCGTTCAGGAGGAGCTCGACCCGAAGTCAATTAGAAGAAAGCGATCTGTACTCAACTCTTTTTACAATTTCGCTTTAAAGCAAGGGCGCTGCAAGATAAACCCCGTTGAAACCATCGTTATACCAAAAGCAAAAAAGAAATTACCTGGCTACCTGCGTGAAGGTGAATTGGCTAAGCTCGAAGAACATTTGCCAGCGATAGACGATTTACAAACGGGGAGAGATCATGTCATCATTGCATTGCTGTATTCCACCGGTATTCGAAGAAGTGAGTTGATGCAATTACACCTTTCCGATTTACATCTGGCGAATCGCACGTTGCGCGTGCTAGGGAAACGAAAAAAAGAGCGTATCGTGCCGCTCACAAATTATATATCGAAAAAGCTTCAAGCTTACCTGGTGCATCGGGCGTCTTCTAATCCAGATTCGCCTCATCTTTTTTTGACTAACCAGGGAAAACCATTGTATCCAAAATTTGTCTATAATTTAGTTAGAAGGTATATGAGAGCAATCACAGCGGCAGAGAATATGGGGCCACACGCCTTACGACATACATTTGCGACATTGATGCTTGACCAAGGCGCGGACATAAATGCCATTAAAGAACTACTTGGTCATGCTGATCTCAATGCCACTCAAATTTATACACATACATCAATAGAAAAATTAAAACAAGCGTATGTAAATGCGCATCCGAGGGCCGGTAATGCCACTGGATAGATATTAAGTTCACATACATTCAAACCCAACCAATGATAGTACGAATAGAATCTCCACACTTAAATGCCGACTCAAAACTCCTTGACTACGTAACTAGAAAAGTTAGTAAGATGGAAAACTATTACGATCGCATCATGGATGCTGAAGTGATTTTGAAGCTTGAAAATGCGGGTCAAATTAAAGACAAGATTGTCGAAATCAAACTTCACGTTCCGGGCGAAACATTGTTTGTGAAGGACGTGGATAAGACGTTTGAAGCCGCAACCGATGGGGCGGTTGACACGTTGAAGCGTAATCTAATAAAGTACAAGGAACTTCAGCGCTCTTATCGCTAGTGTTGACGGGCGTTCTAGCCATTTTCAAAAAATATGTGATATTTTAAAATCTCTGGAAAATATTCACTCCTAAGTGTTATCTTTGCAGTCGCTTTTTCAGAAACGTCTGTCAAAGTTACTTTGAAAGGTCTATTAAGCCAGTGTAGCTCAGCTGGTAGAGCAGCTGATTTGTAATCAGCCGGCCGGCGGTTCGAGTCCGTCCACTGGCTCTTTCAAATATATTATTGAATGAAAACTTGGTGTGCATTGGCACAGATCACAATGCCCGGATGGCTTGTGTAAATTGAATTTACATCGTATGGGGGTGCGCCGGAGTTGGAGAGCCGGGCCAGACTGTAAATCTGGTGTTTCGACTGAATAGGTTCGAATCCTATCACCCCCACAAATGTGGATTGGATAATGACTTATAACGAGTGCAAGTAAAGCCTATTTATGCAGAAATTGCCTTTCATACCAAACAAGCGGAAGTAGCTCAGTTGGTAGAGCATCAGCCTTCCAAGCTGAGGGTCGCGGGTTCGAGTCTCGTCTTCCGCTCAATTATTGGGAAGGGCGCTGTTCGAAGAAACAGAGGATGATGGAAGTGGAACAGCTGCAGAATGTTGTGCGTACGTATTGAGAGTTTGATGTCAAATCCTTGGATCGGGATAATTGTGAACTGAAAGTTTCACGCAACAATTGCCCAAACATAGGAGTATTCGCACTCAACTTAACTCATTTTCGCCAATGTAGCTCAGGGGTAGAGCACTTCCATGGTAAGGAAGGGGTCGGGGGTTCAAATCCCTTCATTGGCTCTTTCAAATTTTTATTAAACGTAATTAATCAACTTATTTAAATACTTTAACTGATGGCAAAGGAAACTTTCGAAAGAAACAAACCTCACCTCAATGTCGGAACAATCGGACACGTAGATCACGGTAAGACAACTCTTACTGCTGCTATCACATACGTCTTATCCTCTGATGGCCTCGCCAGTAAAATGGATTATGACGCCATCGATGCCGCACCTGAGGAAAAGGAAAGAGGTATCACGATTAACACAGCTCACGTTGAATATGAAACGGAGAACAGACACTATGCACACGTTGACTGTCCAGGACACGCCGACTATGTAAAAAACATGGTTACGGGTGCCGCACAAATGGACGGTGCCATATTAGTAGTTGCCGCTACTGATGGTCCTATGCCTCAAACGCGTGAGCACATCCTGCTTGCTCGCCAGGTTGGTGTGCCTAAAATTGTTGTATTCCTCAACAAAGTAGATCTCGTTGATGACGAAGAAATGCTTGAACTAGTTGAAATGGAAGTACGTGAATTGTTGGATCAGTATGAATTTGATGGTGACAACGCCTCGATCGTAGCTGGTTCTGCATTAAAAGCATTGGAAGGTGATGCAGATGCAGCTGGAAAAATTAAAGAATTGATGGCTGCTGTTGACGCGGATATTCCTGAGCCTACACGCTTGGTAGACCAGCCTTTCCTAATGCCGGTTGAGGATGTGTTCTCAATCACCGGTCGCGGAACTGTTGCAACAGGACGTATCGAACGGGGTGTAACCAATGTAGGTGATGCAGTTGAAATTGTCGGAATGATGAAAGATGGTGAAAAACCATTGACCTCCACCATTACTGGAGTTGAAATGTTCCGCAAAATCCTGGATCGCGGGGAAGCTGGTGATAATGCCGGATTACTCCTTCGTGGAATTGACAAAGAGGCTATTAGCCGTGGTCAGGTAATATGCGCTCCAGGTTCAGTGAAGCCACACAAACACTTCAAATGCGAAGTTTATGTTTTAGGAAAAGATGAAGGTGGACGACACACACCATTTTTTAATGGATATCGACCACAATTCTATTTTAGAACGACTGATGTAACCGGTGATGTTTCATTACCAGATGGTGTTGAAATGGTAATGCCAGGAGACAACGTAACATTAGAAGTTAAATTGATTAACTCAATCGCAATGGAAAAAGGACTTCGATTTGCGATTCGAGAAGGTGGACGTACTGTGGGTGCCGGTCAGGTAACCGAAATTATCGAATAAAAATATTCGCTTAAGATCACAGATCGTCTTTCCGACATATAAAGTATTAAGCATGCACATAAGCATTCCAAACGTGGAATGCTTATTTGTGCTTTAAGGACATATTTAAAATCGAGGATTAGTTTAATATTTAATGCACTGAATGACAACGCGTTAGGATTATCGTTGTCTTGGGGAGCATATTATTTAACGGTTGTCCTCATTCTACGGGCATAGCTCAACTGGTAGAGCGACAGTCTCCAAAACTGTAGGCTGGGGGTTCAAGTCCTCCTGCCCGTGCACAATTTATAGGGAATCGATGGAAAGTATCATTGGATATATTAAAGAAAGTTATGACGAGCTCGTCAATAAAGTGACATGGCCTTCTTGGGGCAGTTTGATTAGCACTTCGCGTGTCGTCTTAATTGCCACAATCGTCATTACACTTATCATTTTTGTAATGGATGGTGTAGCGAGTCAGTTGTTGAAATTAATTTACAATACGTAAGAGTAATGAGCGAGGTTACGATAGACCAAAATAAAAAGTGGTATTCCCTTCGTGTTATAAGTGGCAAGGAAAGGAAGATCATCGAAAGGATTGAGTTGGAAATTCAACGTTCCAATTGGAATGATGTAATCACGCAAGTATTGGTTCCAACCGAAAAAGTTTATAAAATCCGTAATGGAAAAAAGGTTATTCAGGAACGGAATATTTTACCCGGTTATATTTTAGTCGAAGCTATTCAAAAAAAGTTCTCTCCGGAGATGGTGCAGACAATTGCAAACATGCCGAATGTTATTCACTTTTTAGGCAAGAACAATCCGATACCCATGCAGGACGCAGAGGCGAATCGCTTGCTTGGAAAAGTAGATGAGAGTCAAGAGGTCGCCGAAGCAATGCTCGAGCCATTTATCAAAGGCGAAACAGTCAAAATTACAGATGGCCCGTTCAGCAATTTTGTTGGTGATATCCAAGAAGTAAATGAAGAAAAGAAAAAGCTAAAAGTTATCGTAAAAATATTTGGGCGTGGAACTGAAGTTGAGCTCAATTTTATGCAAGTCGAAAAACAATCATAAGAAATATTCAGACCTCTCGAAGGTGCTTCCCTGAATGTTGATCATTAGTTAGAATAATAGAAAGAAAATGGCAAAAGAAATAGAAGGATATGTAAAATTACAAGTAAGAGGTGGTCAGGCTAATCCCGCCCCTCCTGTGGGTCCAGCACTTGGTGCAAAAGGACTGAATATTATGGAATTTTGCAAACGATTCAATGCTGCTTCTCAAGATTCGCAAGGGAAATTACTTCCAGTTGTAATTACGGTTTATAAGGACAAATCTTTTGACTTTGTTGTTAAATCACCACCTGCTGCATCTCAACTTTTAGAGAAAGCCAAATTAAAAAAAGGTTCTCCAGAGTCAAACAGACAAAAAGTTGGTTCCGTGAATTGGGATCAAATTCGCGAAATAGTCGAAAGTAAAATGCAGGATTTGAACGCATTTACTGTCGAATCCGGTATGAAAATGGTTGCCGGAACAGCACGAAGCATGGGATTAACTGTAAGTGGTACGCCACCTTGGGAAACAAAAGAATCCACAGAATAAATTAATTATTAATTCATCTTGTAGGGAGTTTGATTAGATTTAAATCAGTGTCAAACGTTAACTACCTCAAAAGAAGAACTATGGCAAAAATTAGTAAAAAAAGAAAGGCTGTCGAACAAAAAATTGATGCTATGAAATCCTACGATTTAGGAGAAGCGATGGCATTGGTTAAAGAAGTTAATACGGCCAAATTTGATGCGTCTGTCGATTTGCATATTCGACTTGGCGTTGACCCTCGTAAAGCCGATCAAGCTATTCGGGGAACTGTAACGTTGCCGCACGGCACGGGAAAAACGAAACGCGTCTTGGTTTTTTGCACACCTGATAAAGAGGCTGAGGCAAAAGAGGCGGGTGCCGATTTTGTCGGATTGGATGAAATGGTGCAAAAAGTACAGGATGGGTGGACAGATTTTGATGTTGTTGTTGCCATGCCCTCCGTAATGGCGAAGGTCGGGCGATTAGGACGAGTTCTTGGTCCTCGTGGATTGATGCCTAATCCAAAGTCTGGAACGGTTACGGCAGATGTTGCATCAGCCGTTAATGATGTTAAGGGTGGAAAGATCGCTTTTCGGGTTGATAAGTTCGGAATTATACATTCGTCGATCGGACGCGTGTCATTCGATGCGGACAAACTAGCCGGAAATGCGAGTGAATTAATTTCAACCATTAATAGAATGAAGCCATCGTCGGCAAAAGGTACATATATGAAATCGGTAACCGTTGCCAGTACAATGAGCCCGGGCGTAAAAATTGACACTAGATCAATTCGTTAATCCATTAAATTGAATTTGAGAAATGACAAGAGAAGAAAAAACCGCCGTAGTTGCGGAATTATCAGATAAAATTGGCTCAACACCATTTATTTATTTCGCTGACTCATCTTCGATGACTGTTGCCGAAGTCTCGGATTTTCGCCGTAAATGTTTTGAGCAAAATGTTGAAATGAAAGTAGTCAAAAATACTTTGGCTATTAAGGCAATCGAATCGCTGGAAAATAAAGATTCGTTCGATGATGTAATTCCATTGTTAAAAGGAACTTCGGCTTTGCTTTTTACCAACACAGCGAATGTTCCGGCTAAAATTATGAAGGAATTTCGCAAGTCGAATGAAAGACCTTTGTTGAAAGGGGCGTACATCGATTCCGATGTTTTCGTTGGAGACGAGCAGATCAGCACGTTATCTGCAATGAAGTCCAAAGAGGACTTGGTTGGCGATATAATTATGTTGTTGCAGTCACCGATAAAAACTGTTATATCCAGCTTGCAATCAGGAGGTCAAACAATTTCCGGATTGTTGAAAGCGCTGGAAGAACGCGGAGAATAAATGTATTCTCCTGAAGTCGTTGAGTTCTCGGCTTCAAATTGAATTTGGCTTCCAAGTTTTATTATACATACGCGCCATACGAGTTTGTGCCAATTTTCTCGGACACAGACGAATACGGAGCAGACTCGAATTTTTTTAACGAATTAAAAAACAAAAAAATCATGGCAGATTTAAGTGCATTGGCAGAACAATTAGTTGGCCTCTCCGTAAAAGAGGTGAGCGAATTGGCTGACATTTTAAAAGAAAATTACGGAATTGAACCCGCCGCGGCAGCGGTTGCTGTTGCAGCTGGACCTGCAGGTGGCGGTGGTGAAGCAGCAGCAGAACAAACTGAATTCGACGTGGTGTTGGAATCAGCTGGTGCGGCTAAACTCAAAGTTGTCAAAGAAGTAAAGAACCTACTCGGATTGGGATTGAAAGATGCCAAAGACCTTGTTGATGGCGCACCGTCAACAATTAAAGAAGGTGTAGCTAAAGAAGAGGCAGAGTCTATAAAAGCTGCATTGGAAGAAGTAGGAGCTAGTGTTGAGTTAAAATAAAAGCACGACACTGAAGATTGACAATAACAACATATACGATTTAAAGGCTTGACTTGAAACGACAGTTTTAGGTCAGGCCTATTCGTGTATATACCGATCCTTTTTTGAGGATGTAAGTATGAATGAGATTTAAGATTGCTTTAAACCTTTAAATTCTTTCGCGATGGCGTCTACTGCGATTTCTTCCGCAAACGGTTCTTCTCGTGTAAACTTTGGGCGAATAAAAATGGCATCAGCCTACCCGGATTTACTCGAAATTCAACTGAAATCTTTCATGGAGTTTTTCCAATTGGAAACTACTCCAGAAAATAGATCGAATGAAGGCCTGTTTCGTGTTTTTCAAGAAAATTTTCCAATTACCGATGCGAGAAATATTTTCGTTTTGGAATTTCTGGACTATTTCGTTGACCCACCTCGTTACAGCATCGATGAATGCATGCAACGAGGATTGACATACAGTGTCCCACTAAAAGCTAAACTTAGATTGTCTTGTAACGATGAAGAGCACATCGACTTTCAAACAATCGTACAAGATGTTTTTCTTGGTAACATACCGTATATTACACCTAAAGGAACATTTGTCATTAATGGTGCCGA
Organism: Saprospiraceae bacterium; assembly: GCA_028279185.1. GTDB lineage: Bacteria > Bacteroidota > Bacteroidia > Chitinophagales > Saprospiraceae > JANQSS01. The sequence goes on from JANQSS010000027.1 coordinate 115,216, forward strand.
ACGTGTAATTGTTTCACAATTGCACCGTTCTCCCGGTGTATTTTTTAGTCAAAGTTTCCACCCTAATGGCACCAAGCTGCATTCCGCTCGCGTCATTCCGTTTAAAGGGGCTTGGATGGAATTTGCCACTGACATAAATTCTGTCATGTATGCGTACATCGATAGAAAGAAAAAGTTTCCCGTGACGACATTATTGCGCGCAATAGGGTACGATTCCGACCGTGAAATTTTGGATATTTTTGGATTGTCTGAGGAGATAAAAGCAAATAAAACATCACTCAAAAAAGCTATTGGCCGAAAGTTGGCGGCGCGCGTTTTGCGCAGTTGGACTGAGGATTTTGTTGACGAGGATACTGGAGAAGTAACGACAATAGAAAGAAATGAAATAATTCTTGAGCGCGATATCGCCCTGGACGAAGAAAATATTAATTTAATATTAGAAGCTGACGTTGATCGCGTAATTCTTCAAAAAGAAGATGTTGAAGAAGATTACTCCATAATTTATAATACGCTGCACAAGGATCCATCGAGTTCTGAAATGGAAGCAGTGCAATACATTTATCGTCAATTAAGAGGTTCTGACCCGCCGGATGAGGAGACAGCTCGTGGTATTATAGATAAATTATTCTTCTCTGATCGACGGTATAATTTAGGAGAGGTAGGGCGATATAAAATCAATCGAAAACTTAATTTAAATATTGACCCAGAATTACTTGTTTTAACGAAGGAAGACATTATTAGCATCGTTAATTATTTAATTCGGTTAGTCAATCAAAAAGCTGAGTTAGATGACATCGATCACTTAAGTAATCGTCGTGTACGAACGGTAGGTGAACAATTGTATGCTCAATTTGGGGTTGGACTCGCGCGTATGGCACGGACAATTCGCGAACGTATGAATGTTCGCGACAATGAAGTGTTTACACCTGTTGACTTAATTAATGCGCGGACGCTTTCGTCAGTGATTAACTCATTCTTCGGTACGAATCAACTTTCTCAATTTCTGGATCAAACGAATCCCCTTTCGGAAATAACCCATAAACGTAGAATTTCTGCATTGGGACCCGGCGGACTTTCGAGAGAACGCGCTGGTTTCGAGGTGCGCGATGTACACTATTCGCACTACGGTAGGTTATGTACAATCGAAACGCCTGAAGGACCGAACATTGGATTGATATCCACGCTTTGTGTTCATGCCAAAGTCAACAAAATGGGATTTCTGGAAACGCCATATCGCCGCGTTGAGGAAGGAAAAGTAAATCTCAAATCTGGGATTGAATACTTATCGGCAGAAGGGGAAGATTTCAAAAAAATAGCTCAGGCAAATTCGGCTATTGATGATAAGGGAAACTTTGAATCTGATCGTATTAAGTGCAGAGAACATGGAGATTTTCCAGTTCTGGCCCCTGCGGATATTGAGTATATGGATGTTGCACCGAATCAAATCGTCGGAGTTTCGGCTTCATTGATTCCATTTCTTGAAAATGATGATGCCAACCGAGCCCTGATGGGCTCCAACATGCAGCGACAGGCAGTACCACTCGTAAGGCCAAAATCCCCAATCGTGGGAACCGGACTAGAGGCAAAAGTGGCTCGTGATTCACGTATGCTTATCAATGCCGAAGGAGAAGGTGTTGTTGAATATGTTGATGCCAACAAAATCATAATTAAATATGATAGATCCGACGAAGAAAACCTTGTAACATTCGAGTCTAATTTAGTGACATATAATCTCACAAAATTTCAACGAACGAATCAGGGAACTTGCATTAATCTGAAACCAATCGTAAAGAAAGGTGATCGCGTTACGAAAGGACAAATTCTGTGTGATGGATATGCAACGGATAATGGAGAATTGGCATTGGGGCAGAACTTGAAAGTAGCCTTTATGCCATGGAAAGGGTACAACTTCGAAGATGCCATCGTACTGAGCGAACGTGTGGTTCGAGAGGATATTTTCACATCAATTCATATCGAGCATTTCGAAATGGATGTGCGTGATACCAAACTAGGAGAGGAAGAATTAACGAATGATATTCCCAACGTAAGTGAAGATGCTACGAAGGATCTTGATGAAAATGGGATCATCAGAGTAGGTGCATGGATTAGTGAAGGTGATATATTAATCGGTAAGATTACACCTAAAGGTGAATCGGATCCAACGCCGGAAGAAAAATTATTAAGAGCAATATTCGGAGATAAGGCAGGGGATGTAAAGGATGCTTCAATGAAAGCACCACCATCTACACAAGGTATTATCATAAATAAGCAACTTTTTGCGCGCGCTAAAAAGGATAAAGTGCAAAAAGAAAAAGAAAAAGAATTGCTCAAGCAATTGGATGATAAACATGCTGTTGTCTTAAATGAATATAAGACGACGCTGGTAGACAAATTGTTGGTTCTGCTGAAAAATCGCGTATCCCAAGGAGTGATGAGTGTTTACAATGAGGAATTAATTCCAAAAGGTACTCGCTTCTCTCAACGCGTACTGAAGGATATTGATTATGCAGTGGTTGACTACTCCAATTGGGTTAAAGATGATGACGTTAATAAATTGATTGCACGACTGCTTCATAATTATACAATTAAAGTAAATGAAGAGCGGGGTCGATACAAGCGGGAGAAATTTAATATTAATATTGGAGATGAGCTTCCTGCAGGCGTCCTAAAATTGGCTAAAGTATACATGGCCAAAAAACGCAAATTAAAAGTAGGGGATAAATTAGCTGGTCGTCACGGAAATAAAGGGATTGTATCACGGATCGTCCGTCAAGAAGATATGCCATTCCTTGAAGACGGCACACCAGTGGACATTGTACTGAATCCACTTGGTGTACCCTCCCGTATGAATTTGGGTCAAATTTTTGAAACAGTTCTTGGCTGGGCCGGAGAGAAATTAGGAGTCAAATTTGCTACACCTATTTTCGATGGTGCGACAACAAGTGATATCGAGCAATATATCGACCAAGCCAAATTGCCTCAACTCGGTCAGACATATCTCTTTGATGGAGAGACTGGCGATCGTTTTCATCAGCAGGCGACTGTAGGTGTGATCTATATGCTGAAATTATCACATATGGTTGATGACAAAATGCATGCTCGCTCCATAGGACCTTATTCATTGATTACCCAACAACCGCTCGGTGGTAAAGCTCAATTTGGTGGACAGCGATTCGGTGAGATGGAGGTGTGGGCACTTGAAGCCTTCGGTGCAAGTAATATATTGCGTGAATTGTTAACGATTAAGTCTGATGACATTATTGGACGGGCAAAGGCGTACGAAGCCATTGTGAAAGGGAACAATTTACCTGAGCCAAATATTCCGGAATCATTTAATGTACTCATTCACGAATTGCGCGGATTAGCATTAGATGTGAAATTTGATTAATGCATTCATTTATCTGGTTAAAAACCAACTGAATGAATCACGACTATTTTATCAACACGACATAATTCAATATCATGCCTTTTATAAAGAAGAGCAATATTCAAACTCAAACATTCGAAGGAATTACTATCAGCCTCTGTTCTCCTGATGAAATATTAGAGCGCAGTTATGGTGAGGTGCTAAAACCGGAGACAATTAATTATCGTTCGTATAAGCCTGAACGCGATGGATTATTTTGTGAGCGAATTTTTGGGCCTGTTAAAGATTTTGAATGCGCTTGTGGAAAATATAAGCGTATTCGTTACAAGGGAATCGTATGTGATCGATGTGGCGTTGAAGTGACTGAGAAAAAAGTCAGACGTGAGCGTATGGGCCACATTAAATTAGTGGTTCCTGTAGTGCATATTTGGTTTTTCAAATCACTCCCGAACAAAATTGGTTACCTTTTAGGGATAGCCTCCAAAAAATTGGAATCAATTATTTACTATGAGCGCTTCGTAGTCATCCAACCCGGTGTCAAAGAAGAAGATGGTGTTGCCAAATTGGATTTGTTGACGGAGGAAGAATATTTTGAAGTGTTGGATACACTACCGGCAGAGAATCAATCTTTACCTGATGATGACCCTCGTAAGTTCATAGCCAAGATGGGTGCAGACGCGGTTAAAGACTTACTTGAGCGACTTGAGCTAGACAATTTATCCTTTCAGCTTCGACACCAGGCAGCAACTGAAACGAGCCAGCAAAGAAAGTCGGAGGCGCTAAAACGACTACGAGTCGTGGAATCTTTCCGTGATGGATTGACCCGAATAGAGAATCGACCGGAGTGGACAATCATTCAGTACGTGCCAATTATTCCGCCAGAGCTGCGACCACTTGTTCCACTGGACGGGGGACGATTTGCAAGTTCGGATTTAAATGATTTGTATCGTCGAGTAATTATCCGGAATAATCGATTGAAGCGTCTCCTGGAAATAAAAGCGCCGGAGGTAATTTTAAGAAATGAAAAGCGTATGCTTCAAGAAGCGGTTGACTCGCTTTTTGATAACTCGAGGAAATCAAATGCAGTAAAAGCCGAAGGTGGCCGACCATTGAAATCGTTGTCCGATATATTAAAAGGAAAGCAAGGTCGATTCCGTCAAAATCTTTTAGGAAAACGTGTTGATTATTCCGGTCGTTCCGTCATTGTTGTTGGGCCGACATTGAAATTACATGAATGCGGACTTCCGAAAGGAATGGCTGCTGAATTATTCAAGCCTTTTGTAATACGAAAATTGATCGAGCGCGGGATCGTCAAAACGGTTAAATCAGCTAAAAAATTAGTTGATAGAAAAGAACCGGTAATTTGGGAAATTCTTGAAAATATATTGAAAGGTCACCCCGTTATGCTCAATAGAGCACCTACACTTCACAGACTTTCAATTCAGGCATTCCAACCTCGACTTGTAGAGGGGAAGGCTATTCAATTACATCCACTTGTTTGTGGTGCATTCAATGCCGATTTTGACGGTGACCAAATGGCCGTTCATGTGCCACTGAGTCATGCGGCGATTTTGGAAGCGCAAGTGCTCATGCTTTCATCACATAATATGTTGAATCCACAGGACGGATCACCTATTACGCTTCCATCGCAGGATATGGTTTTAGGACTATATTATTTGACGAAAGAACTGAGGTCTGTAGGTAAAAACAAAGTTAAAGGAGAGGGCAGAACATTTTATTCTCCTGAGGAAGTACGTATTGCCTATAACGAAGGACAATTGGCTTTACATGCCGTTGTTAAAGTTCGTGTTGATGTTGAAGGAGCTGACGGTACTGTCTCAAAAGAAATTGTTGAAACCACTCCTGGAAAAGTAATTTTCAATGAAGCCGTTCCTAAAAGTGTTCCTTATGTCAATGTATTATTGACAAAGAAAAATTTGAAAAAAGTAATAAGCGATATAATTAACCGTACCGACTTTAATACAACAGCTAAATTTTTAGATGATATTAAAGAACGCGGATTTTATTGGTCATTTAAAGGCGGTCTGTCATTTAACCTGGGTGATTTAATATCGCCTACAGTGAAACAAAAAGTCTTGGATGATGCACAGGAGGAAGTAGACGAAGTGTGGGATAATTACAATATGGGGCTCATTACGTACAATGAGCGCTACAACCAAATTATCGATAAGTGGACTTTTGCGGATAATACAATCACGGATAATTTAATGGTCGAGCTTGCGGAACACAAGCAAGGTTTTAATTCTGTTTACATGATGCTTCACTCAGGTGCTCGTGGGTCAAAGCAACAAATTAAACAGCTATGTGGACTTCGTGGTCTGATGGCAAAACCGAGAAAATCTGGTGACACGGGCGGGGCAATTATCGAGAATCCGATTCTGTCGAATTTTGTTGATGGCCTCTCGGTTCTTGAATATTTTATTTCCACACATGGTGCGCGTAAAGGTTTGGCCGATACGGCATTGAAGACAGCGGATGCCGGTTACCTCACACGTCGTCTGGTAGACGTTGCCCAGGATGTCGTCATCATGGAGGATGACTGTCATACACTGAGAGGAATTGAGACTACGGCAGTCAAAGACAGTGATAAAATTATAGAGCCGCTTTCGGCAAGAATTGAAGGTCGCTATTCCCTCTATGAAATAGAGCATCCGGAAACCGGTGAAATTCTGGTTCAAGAAAATCAGTTTATCGACCATAATTTAGCTGAAGCTATCGATGCTGCCGGAATAGAAGAAGTCACAATACGAAGCGTATTGACATGTGAGACGAAGCGTGGAGTTTGTGCGAAGTGTTACGGTAAAAATCTGGCTACCGGACGATTGGCGGAGAAGGGTGACGCTGTGGGAATTATAGCAGCACAGTCCATTGGAGAGCCTGGGACACAATTGACACTTCGGACGTTTCACGTTGGTGGTATCGCTTCTGTTACACAACAAGAGTCAGAATTGCGAGCTAAATTCGACGGGGTCATCGAATTTGACAACATGAAGACGATTCCTATCGAAGGCGACAAGAAAAATATGGTTGTGCTTTCTCGATCTGGAGAAATTAAAACACGTCATCCCGAAACGGATAAAATATTAAATAATAATCATGTTCCATATGGAGCAATTATTGAGGTCAAGGATAAGGCAAAAATCAAGAAAGGTGACTTGATTTGCTCTTGGGACCCTTTTAACAGTGTCATTATTTCAGAATTATCTGGATTGGTTCATTACGAAAATGTTGAGGAAAACGTAACGTTCCGATTAGAACGAGACGATCAAACAGGGTATGCGGAGAAAGTAATAATCGAAACGAAGAATAAAAAGAAGATTCCAAAGATTAAGATTGTTAGTCCCGATGGAGAAGAACTGAAAAGTTACAACCTTCCGGTGGGTGCTTATCTGTCTGTTGATGAGGGAGAAGAAATTAAATCTGGTGGAACCATTGCCAAAATTCCACGGAAATTAGGTGGTGTTCAGGATATCACGGGCGGCTTACCTCGAGTTACGGAGTTGTTTGAGGCTCGAAATCCGTCAAACCCTGCAAAAGTTTCCGAAATTGATGGTGTCGTTTCATTTGGAAAAATCAAGCGAGGTAATCAAGAAGTGATTGTCGAAGATGAGCGTACTGGCCAGAAGAGTAAATATCTCATTGGGCTTTCAAAACACATTCATGTGCAAGAGGGCGATTTTGTTCGAGCGGGAATGCGACTATCCGATGGAGCCATTGCGCCTATAGATATTCTATTAATTAAAGGGCCTTTTGCAGTTCAGCAATACCTGGTTAATGGCGTCCAAGAAGTATATCGTTCTCAAGGGATTACAATTAATGACAAACATATTGAAGTCATCATTCGTCAAATGATGCGTCGAGTGCAAATTGAAGATTCTGGCGATACACCATTCCTTGAAGGAGAAGCTGTAGAAAAATACAACTTCCTTGAAACGAATGATTGGATATATGATAAGAAATTTGTTGTTGAATCAGGAGACTCCAATAAATTAAAACCAGGCCAATTGGTCACGTTGCGTCAATTACGCGAGGAAAATTCTTATCTAAAACGAAATGATCTCAATGTAGTGCAATATCGCGATGCGATACCCGCTACGTCGAAACCAATCCTCCAAGGTATAACGAAGTCGTCATTGGGAACGGAAAGTTGGATTTCTGCCGCGTCATTCCAGGAAACGACAAAGGTTTTGAGTACGGCAGCGATAGGCGCTAAAAAAGATGACTTAAGAGGATTGAAGGAAAATGTAATTGTTGGAAAACTTATTCCTGCGGGAACCGGGTTGGAAGAATTTACTGATGTAATCGTGTTGAATAAAAACGAGATTTCAAACGGAAATGGATTGGAGGATGAAATGATGATGGGGTAAAGAAATCGAATTCCATTGCTACTTATGATGAAGGCGGCCTTGTATTACAAGACCGCCTTTGTTTTTTGGATTAAGTGTAGTTTCAATAATTATCTTACATCAAAATTTCGAAGGACATATTTTCCCAGGATGTCAAATTCGACATTTACTTTATCCCCAATATCTATTTTCGAAAAATTAGTATGCGCATATGTATATGGAATAATTGATACGCTAAAAGAATTTTTGTCTAGTGCGGATATGGTCAAACTTACACCATTAATACAAATTGACCCTTTTTGCACAACTAACTTTTTATACGTTTCGGGTAATTCAAATTCGAATGTCCAACTGCCATCCAAGTCTTGAATGCCAAGACAAGTAATAGTTGTATCTACATGACCTTGAACGATATGACCATCTAGGCGGTCAGAAAGTTTTAAGCAACGTTCCAGGTTTAATAAGTCACCTTTCTTTTTACTATCGAGGTTGGATCGTTTAAGCGTTTCTTGTATCATTGTTACCTCGTATTGATGAGCTGCGCATGATTCAACTGTTAGACAAACTCCGTCATGGCTTACACTCTGGTCAACTTTCAATTGATCAGAAAGCGACGCCGATACCAAGAATGTCCTATTAGTGCCGGATTCATTAATTGCTACAATCTTTCCAACATCCTCTATTATTCCTGTGAACATATTTTCAATTATTAATCTTTTTACCGGATAAATATACAAAGCGACCCTTCTACTTTGAATAAGTGTCCTATGAAATGAAATGGATAAAACGCTGGCTATTCTCGGATCAATGTGATGTTGCCCGCAAAAGTCTTTTCGAGGTTAAAGCCGTTGACAGGACCACCGGAAAAAACGTTGCATGTATAAAAATAAACGTCTTCTGGTAAATCATTTCCTTTACTATCACTTCCATCCCAATTAATATTAGGATCCTCCGTTTCAAACAAAAGTTCACCCCATCTCGAAAAAACCTGAAACTCAATACGTGTAACCGAGCGATAGGGGAAAGGCATAAATATATCATTAGCTCCGTCGTTATTCGGAGTAAATACATTCGGCAAATCATATTCCGGACAAGTTTCGGCACAAACGATGGATGAAAATGGACCAATATTTCCATTTATGTCTATCGAGCGAATTAAATAGCAGCCGCTTTCCTCCGGGTCAACCTCGTGGGTATAACTTCTGATTTCCAATCCTTCTAAACTCGCGACGAGTTGTGTATCATTTGTTAAGTTCGATATGAAAAAGATCTCCGTTACTCCTATGTCCATTGAATCCAAACAGCCACCTCCGCCAAAATGCCATGTAAGAAAATCAATGAAGTCGTCTATCGGCTCTTCCAGGTTTTCCGAGCAATTATTTTCAACCACTAAGAAAGGCTGACAAGGCGGTATGGAATCAACCGGGATAGCACAGTCGATTTGAGACAGATTTTCCAGTGGACTCACAATATCGGATAATCCATAAGACCCCACCGTTTTAACGTAGTAGCAATATTCACGATCATTTTCTAAAGGCAGGTCTATATAAAATGAGTCCATAGTTATCGCGATGGAATCGAATAGTCCTGTAGTAGCATTTTCCCGATACACGACGTGATGCTGTACAAACCAGGGTACTTCAAAAGACCAATTTAACTGTGCTCTTCTGTCTGACCCAACAACATCTAAGTATACGCTGGAGGCGCTTTGGCTTAGTCCAAAAACTGAACTTAAATCCGTAGCAAAAAATTCCAGGGCATATGTGTAGCCCTTACTTTCTGTATTTATATTAGCATCTACATATTCACGAATTTGGACTAATTCAGCAAAAGTCAACGCGTCGAAAACAGCTCCAGGAACTTGTGCAAATAACGAAGTTCCGATGCCATCTGATCGAAGTAATCGATATCGATATGGTCCAGGATTCTCAACGGTGTCCAGATCTTGGGCCAAGGGAGGAACCCACCTGATGGTTATTTGACCGGAAGTTGCATTCGTCTCATCCACGGTGACGTGTGTGATCAAGGGCAGATCTCGGGAAACCTGGAGGCAAATTTCGTCTGATGGCAGGCCCTGAACTCGGTTGAATATATTCCCACCTGGAGAAATTTGCGCAAACTCCGCAGTTACACGATAACAATAGGTTACACCCCTTTCCACATTCTCATCAAGATAGCCGTATCGATTACCCACTCTGTCGGTAATCTGAAAAGCAATCGGCACATATCCGTAAGAAGTAAGATCTGTTCCACATGTATCGATGTCGACCGTTGTCGGGATCAATGCCCTCCATATTGTGAAACCTCGAAAGAAGTCTCGAGCGGTTGTTTCGCAGGTGTATGGACTATCCCAAGCAAGTTGAATGGCCGGTCCGGCTGATACGGCATCCAAATTTTGAGGAGCTGGTCCACTCACATGAATGCGCAATTCGTGCAAATCTACAAGGCCAGATGTATCAAATTCGTTTCGGAAAAAATCATCTTCTGCTTTAAAGACGGCAGAATAGTCGTTTTTAACGATATGGTCGCATGTCGTATTCCAAAGAAATTGCCCAGTCAATGGTTTGGGTTGGTAACCCGAGTCAACCGTCAATTGGGCCGTCGGCGGTGTGACGATAAATGGGCCTCCAGAAGCAGAAAGCCGAACGCGTTGACCCAAATCAGGATCTTCGACTACAATATCTCGTAGGATTGTTTCTCCGGCCACAACACAGATTCTATCATCAGCTAGAACGACGGGAGGGCGATTGTCACATTGTTCTACGGTGATTTGCATATCGCGAATTATCGTATTGATAAGTACACCATTTCGATACTCCTTAATTAAAATGGCAATGTTGTATTCACCGGCACGTTGAGGTGCATCCCAAATAAATTCACCATTCAATTCATTAAAGAATACTTGATTTTCGGGGCCAGGACTTATAGAAGACGGAAGAACATATTCAGGGACAGGGTCTCCGGGACCATTCAGAGGGGTTATTAACTCAAATGAAAGACTATCGTCATCAGGGTCATACGCTCCCGGTAAATGTACAAATCGTTGCCCTACACATGCCTTGTCAATGGGTTGCGTTTGGAATTGTGCCGATTTATTCCTCCCTTGAAACTGCGGGTTCAGAAAAGTAATCGTTGTTTCAATATAGAATTTAACTGAAAGTGAATTCGAATTATTGATATTTAAGATGTTGCCAACCCGATTGGGATCTTGCATGGACATCGTATAGGTAGAACGACCTGGATAGGTGTGGCTTCCTTTATAGGTATTGTATTTGACATCACCCGGAAGAATTTCTCCTTGTCCGTTTCCATTTGTTCGTGGCAAGCGACTGGAAGTACCGTCACCCCAAAAAATCGTTAATGAGTCCCGATCAGCCGGCTCACTGCTGGCTTTGGTATAGGTCGTTATGGTCGCTTCGATCGTTAGATCACCTGTTTGGACATAGGTTATTTCGCCCGCGCGGTTATGTGTTGCCATGAGAAGGGTGATCATGGACAAAACTGATCCCAATGTCAATAGAAAACGAAGTAAGCCTCGATTCAACACAAAAATTTCTTTAGTCTAAGGTACAATATAAACGATGCATGCAACCAAAGCGTGTGTTGCATCATGAATCGAATTCCATATGAATATGGGTAAAAGAATTACGAGATCTTCTCGCTGGATTTTCATCGCTTACTTTGTTGGGCAACTTTATGGATTTCGCCCAAGCAATTGGCTAAACTTCGCCTCCAATGCGGAATGCGATATTCCGTTAGGAATGCCCGAATTTTACCTTTGTTTAAAACACTAAAATGTGGTCTTGCCGCGGGTCGCGCATATGCAGTTGAAGGCACGGGTGTTACGTCCATTTTAATACCTGAAAGCTCGAAAATTGCAATCGCAAAATCGTACCAGGTGCACACACCTTCATTGCTGAAGTTGTAGATGCCGTATTCTTCTTGCTCAACCTGTCCGGCAAAATATTTGTCTATAATTTGCCCCGTTGATCTTGCGATGTCAATTGCATATGTCGGACTGCCGATCTGGTCGTCAACAACAGTTAATCGATCATATTTTTTGGATAACGACAACATGGTGTTCACAAAGTTCTTACCTTTTGCATCGTACACCCAAGAAGTGCGAATAATAAAGTGTCTCTTACTAATTTTTCGAATACTGTCTTCACCTAAAAGTTTAGTTCTTGCATACACAGACTTCGGTGATGTCTCATCGGTCTCAAGCAAGGGCCTATTCTCATTATTGTGGTAGACATAGTCTGACGAATAGTGAAGGATGGGTATGGTATGTTCATTGCAATATTCAGCCATGTATGTACAAGCAATAGTATTTATTTGTTCGGCAATTTCGTAGTCCTCTTCTGCTTGATCAACTTTGGTATAGGCTGCAGCATTCACTAAAAAATCTGGATTGAATGACGAAAGAATCGGATATATTTCCGAGGGTTTTGATAAGTCCAGGGCCATCCGGTCCAGAAAAAAACACTTGTAGTTCTTATTATTCAATACTTGATTTAAGCTTCGACCTACTTGACCATTTGCACCTGTAATCACTATTTTTTTCATAGTGCTTATTCCTCCAATTTATATGGTCGATGACTTCCCAAAGGTGGAAGGCTTTTATCCTTTTCAGATAATTCAACCTTATTTAGATCAAATTGCCAGTCAATATTAAGTTGATCATCATTGAAATACACACCACCTTCATGGGCTTTAGAATAATAGTTGTCGCATTTGTAGGAAAATATTGCGGTATCGCTGAGAACAACATATCCATGAGCAAAACCGCGAGGCACATACATTTGTTTTTTATTTTCACCAGTCAGGCGCACAGAATAGGTTTTGCCAAAAGTAGGGGATTTGGGACGAATGTCGACGACAACGTCCAATACTTCACCACTGACTACTCGAACCAATTTGGCCTGTCCGAATGGCGGGATCTGGTAGTGTAACCCACGCAGAACACCTTTTGAAGAATACGCCTCATTATCTTGAACAAACGGCACTTGTGCGATATGCTCGGGCCACTTGCTCGCATTAAATGATTCGAAAAAGTAACCGCGATCATCATTGAACACTTTTGGTTCGATGACGAATAAATCCGCTATCCCTGTATCAATTATCTTCATATCTCAAAGACTAAAATTTTACTTCTTTCTAAAAAATATACTTACCGGAACACCGGAAAAGTCCGCTTGTTTTCGAATATAATTTTCCAGATAGTTTCTGTAAGAATCTTTTACATATTCTGGATAATTACAAAAGAATGCAAATGCGGGATATCGCATTGGAAGTTGTGTCACATATTTAATTTTTATAAATTTTCCTTTATGTGACGGCGGATTGTGTCGTGCAACAGCATCCTCCAGCCATTCATTCAACGTTGATGTTTTTATACGACGACTTCGATTTTTATATACTTTGATAGCTGCATCAGCAGCCTTGTAAATACGCTGTTTCTCAAGGGCAGACATGAAAATTATTGGCACGTCGTTCATCGGTGCCAACTTATTTTTTATCTTCTGTTCCATATCTCGAGCGGTGTTAGTTTCTTTATCCTGCGTATCCCATTTATTTACGAGCACGACTACCCCCTTTTTTCGATCTACCGCCAGTTTGAAAATACTCATATCCTGGGATTCGATCCCAGTGTTTGCATCGATCAACAAAAAACAAACATCGCTTTCTTCCAAAGATCGTATTGCGCGCATGACAGAATAAAACTCCAAATTCTCGTGCACTTTCGCTTTTTTTCGAATGCCGGCCGTGTCAATCAAAATAAAGTGTTTCCCAAATTTGTTGTATGTACTATGAATACTATCGCGCGTGGTACCGGCTATATCGGTAACTAAGTTTCGATTATCGTCGAGTAAGGCGTTTATAAATGTTGATTTTCCAACATTGGGTTGACCTAAAATGGCAAATTTTGGTATATCGTCCTCTTCATCATTTTCTTCATAAGTAGGAAGGTGCTCCACGATTGCATCCATTATTTCTCCCGTACCGCTTCCAGAAATGCTGCTGATAAAATGTACATCTTCAAATCCTAGTCCCCAGAATTCGTTTGCAGCCAACTGACGGGATGAATTATCCACTTTGTTCACAGCCACAACGACAGGCCGGTCAGAACGTCGAAGCATTTGGGTAATCTCCTCATCCAAATCTGTGATACCGGTCGTAACATCAACCACAAAGACAATTACTGTGGCCTCTTCAATCGCAATAAGCACTTGTTCACGAATGGCAGCCTCAAATACATCGTCACTGTTTTTGACAAATCCACCTGTATCCACCACTGAAAAAGTCTTACCATTCCAGTCACTGGTGCCGTATATACGGTCACGTGTTACCCCACTGATATTATCGACAATGGCTTGTCGACCCCCAATCAGACGGTTGAAAAAAGTGGATTTTCCAACATTAGGGCGACCAACAATAGCTACAAGACTTCCCATAATCGAGGACAAAAGTAAGCATTTACAGGGTAGGAGAGCACTTGCGTCTCGCACAGTTAGTAACCCATTAGACCATCAAATTATACTCCAATTTTGAACGTATCCAATTACTTATTTTTACTCAAAATTTCACGACATGGGTAGAGCGTTTGAGTATAGAAAGGCGACTAAGTTTGCGCGATGGAATAAAATGGCAAAAGAATTTACCAAAGCCGGTCGGCAAATAACCATAGCGGTAAAGGCTGCCGGGCCGGATCCCGATTCCAACTCACTTTTGCGGCGGGCCATACAAAATGCAAAAGCCGTTCAAATGCCTAAAGATCGCATCGAAGCAGCCATTAAAAAGGCATCGGACCGCGATACAAGTAATTTTGAAGAGGTGACTTATGAGGGTATGGCACCTCATGGAGTAGCAATTCTAGTCGAAGCGGCAACGGATAATCCGACGCGAACTGTTGCAAATGTCCGCTCGTACTTTCGCAAAACAGGTGGTTCCCTTGGAACCTCAGGAATGCACGACTTCCTTTTTGATCGAAAAGGTGTTTTCTACGTAAAGAGGGAAACCGTTGAGGATATTGAATCGGCCGAATTAGAACTCATTGACTTTGATTTGGAAAAAATTGAAGAGGAGGTAGTCGAAGAAGTGGATTTCTACGTGTTTTACTGTGAGTTTCCTTCATTCGGAAACTTGCAAGAGGGCTTAGATAAAAACGATATGAAGGTCGAAAAATCCGAACTCGTCCGAATCCCAAAATTTTTCAAGGAAGGATTGACAGATGAACAAGTGGATGAAGTTTTGGAACTCATTGATAAGCTGGAAGAAGACGATGACGTCACGAATGTGTTTCATAACCTGGAATAGGCAACATTAATTTTCGTTCCTGAATGACCCAATTTGTATATTTAAAAAATAGGTGTAGCATCTTTAACCGGCTCAAACTCAATCACTCGACCGAAAGAATCAGCGATCAGGCACTCCCTTAACCCTTGTTTCAATATCCAAAGCGGCGTAACATATTTTCATCGTCTCTCCAATTCTTTTTCACTTTCACATGTAATTCAAGGTAGACTTTGGCATCAAGAAAATTTTCGATTTTTTTTCTGGCTTCTGTACCTAATTTTTTTATAGCCGCCCCCCCTTTACCTATAATAATGCCTTTTTGAGTTTTACGACTAACAAAAATTAATGCCGCAATTCGGGTAATAGTTTCTTCTTCTTGATAAGCTTCGATGACCACTTCACTTGCATATGGGATCTCCTGCCTAAATTGGAGTAGGATTTCTTCTCTAATAATTTCCGTAACAAAAAATCGTTCAGGTCGATCTGTTAGTTGATCTTTTGGATAATAAGCAGGACCAGGCGGAAGACTTTTTACAATGAAATTGAACAATTCATCTGTATTGATGCCATCACGAGCGCTGATTGTAAAAGTGTTTTCAAATGAGACGATGTCCGCCCAATGCGAAATTATTTTATCTATATGCTCAGATTCCATTCGGTCCATCTTATTAACAACAAGGATTTTTGGCGCCTGCAAATTATGGAGCCGCTGAATTAGATTTTCCTGGGGATTCAAATCATCTCGATCATCGGTCATGAGAAGTAAGACATCGGCATCTTCAAAGCTCGAATACGCACTGCTATTCAATGAACGATGTAATTCATACCCGGGATCTCGCACGATGCCTGGAGTATCGGAAAACACGATTTGATATTCCTCTTCACTTATGACAGCAAGAATTCGATGTCTTGTTGTCTGTGGTTTATGTGTTACTATGGCCATTTTTTGACCAATGAATCGATTTATTAAAGTGGACTTTCCGACATTTGGACGACCTATAATATTCACAAAACCAGATTTGTGCGCCATAGGTCAAAGATACATGAACGTAAGCAAATTAATCGGTGAGGTAAGGTGCAAGTAAATGCCTGTCAATTAATAGGGCTAATTGTTCAGGTTTGTATTTTCGCCAATTGAAATTTTGAAAGGGCACGCCCAACGAAACAAATTGTCCGAGGCCTTGCTCCTGGAATTCTCGAAAAACATGATCAAGCATATTAACCAAAACAAACCAGCCGTGCGCCTCTGCTATTTCTTCTTGCAATTCGACGTAGTAATCCTCGTCACCTGCGTGAAAATTCAATACGTTTTCACAAACGACCATGAATTTACTTATACCTGAGAACTGCAGCTTATCAATAATGTTGTTTTTAAGAAACATAATATCGTTTTGTATACAATCATTCCATTCGCCTATAAGCTCGATGATCGCATATCGTTGATCATAATCTGCAAATAATAGTTTAGCAAATAGAGTAGGAGAACCGAATTCGTCCCATTGCGGATGTATCAAATAATTATATATCTTATTTGAATATTCAAATTCACTATACGTACGACCGAAGAAGGGTGATTGATCATCTTCCGCCGCGACATATTGATGCCGCCAATGATAGTATGGTTCAATATTATGCAAATGCCTTAACTCTAATGATTACCGGTTAAAATGAATCGAGCACATTGAAATCATGCAACTAAAACACCTTGTGTCAGAGCATAGTTTCAATTTTAGTACATGCTGCTATTCATAAAACAAACATTATCTTCAAAACGTAATTTACTTACTTTTCGGATATATGGCACACAAAAAAATATTATTCACGGGACCGGAGTGCAGTGGTAAGACGACTAGTGCTTTGTACGCTGCGAGCCAATGGAATGCAGCCTTTGTGCCTGAGTATGCCCGATATTTCTTAGAAAATAGTGAAGGCCTATACGAAGAAAAGGACCTGAGAACAATAGCACGCGGTCAGATTCGAGCCGAGCTAATGGCTGAACGAATTCATGAAATCATTGTATGTGACACGTCGTTATTAGTGATTGACATTTGGATGTTGGAAAGATTTGGCATGTCTCTTTGGAGTGATGAGTTTCAACCATCTCATATGACTTCATACGATCAAGTCTATCTATGCAAACCTGATTTCCCTTGGGAGTTTGACTCATTACGTGAGAATGAACATGACCGGCTGAGACTCTGGAGGCTTTACGAAATGGCGTTGATCAAGATGGAGGTTCCTATTATCCATTTAAGTGGAGATTTAAGCCAAAGAAAACAGATAATATTAAAGAACTCCTTAATTTCGACTTGAAATCTTCTTGCCAGATTCTGTAGGAATTGCCAAATGAGTATCGTGAATCGATTTATTGGATTTATGAGTCCCCCATACTATGTGCATGTGGGTGAGGAGCGATTCTTTGATTTACGTAGAATTAAGTTGTGTCGATTGACACCTACTCTATTTATCGTTGGAGCGCAAAAAAGCGGAACAAGTAGTCTTCATGCTTACCTGGATCAGCATCCGGAAATATTCATGACCAAACCATTAAAGGAACCCGGTTACTATGTGCCATGGCCAATAATTAAGTCGTATTACGAAAACAAAAATACACGCTTTATATCACGCAGTGATTTGTTGCGACGCGGTATGCTCGCTGGTTATAACGATGAAAAGATAATTGGAGAATCGTCAACATTTTATACAAATGGAGATTATAATATTTCGGAAAATGCGTTCAAAAAGAATAATATTTCTATCGATGATGTGAAAATTATATACTTGATGAAAAACCCAATTGAACGCATCATTTCACATTACTTACACGCGTTACGTAACAATAATTTTGAAGGTGACATAAATAAATTTGTGGAGACAAACCCAGAAGCCATCGGAATATCTTGTTATGGCAAGCAAATTGAAACGTATTATTCTTATTTGAGCACTGGGCAAATCCTTCTGCTGAATTTTGATACGCTAATTCATCATACACAAAAGGTTATGAATCGTGTTTATGATTTTTTAGGTGTAAGTGATTTTGAGCATGATGGCTTTGAGGTTTTTAATGCTTCTCCAGCTAGCCAAGAAAAACATCGCAATCAAATCATGTTCTCGGACAAAAGTAAAACCACAATACAAAAGGCATTGCTGGAAGACTACCAAATATTGAAAAAAATCATGCATGCCGTTCCATGGTCATTGGAACGCCTGTTTGATTAATGATTTGATAAATGAGATTGAAGATTGAGTGGTAAGGGTTACATGGTGATAAATAGTCGTTCCAAAATGCTCTGCCACCCCCGATTTTTTATGTGCAAAAAACTCGATTAAAGATTATATTGAGATCTGTTTGCCCATATTATGAACCTGCAAAATGGCTTTGTAATTGAACACCATTTTAATAGAGCGTGATAATATTATTATAAAATTCAAGCTCATAAAACCACATATTGCTCGTGCAATCCTTGCTATTGCACAGACAACGAAGCAGACTCTTGTGGAGTTTTGAGGTTTTTATGACCCCATGCTTCCGGATGCAAGTAGGTGCCTTTATGTTCATCATCTTTTTCAACCTCTACCTGTATTCTATTTTGATTGGCAAACGGATCCTGTCGTATTCCGGTCACTTGCCAGGAAATTTTGACATGTGCATCACGACTTGCTATGACGAATTTATTGTCGGTTATTTCTTCTTTAATCATCACCGGTGAGAAACTCCCAATAGTGGTTAATTGATATCGAAAATCACGATTAAGGCTACAAAAATAGTCCGGCAGCGTAACTGTAGCAATTCCATTTTCATTCGTAAGAACATTGCCATTGTATACGTTCATCATATCAGGACTTTCAACGAATGAATGATACAAATATTTATTTGTCGGATCCAAAGGATGATCGATTTTGAATGATCCAGATCCTTTTGATAACATGCCTACTATGTTTGCGTCTGACAGGCCATTTATATCTCCCCAGGCACTGAGCTTTCCTCGTGACACACATTCCATGGGAGACTCATACACTAATAAAATTGGTGTACCGTCGCTTTGTCGCACGATTAAAATGTTATCATCATTATTATTTGCGTCCAGGGTTAAGTCAAGGTCGCCATTTGATGTAATACGGGCATGGCCACCGAAGCCCAAATCCGTTTTGCTATCGTCCCCATGTGTGATAAATACAGTGGCCACGTTGGATGTTGGCGCATTGTGGAAATAACCAGCTCTGTTTGTTACGTCATGAACATGAATGCCATTATGCCCCGCCGAAACATCAATAGCGTCATTACCGGGACTCGATATTTGTATTGCATCACCAGTTGAATTTTCAATTTTGAGCTGATTCTTAATGGTCGCATTTCCTGATTCAAAAATAGTGAAAACAGATTCATCTATTGAATTTATAATGTCAAAAGGATCACTGCTATTATTGTTGTCGTCCAAATGAAAATAATAGCCTCCTTTGCTTGTAATTCTAGCATGTCCCGATATTTCCAAATCCATATTTGAATCATTCCCACTTTTAATATACAATGCTGATGCCGACGAAGTGTTTGCATTCGAAAAGTAACCAGCATGAGACCCTGCATTCAGCACACGGATACCATCTGCGCCACTGCCAGTAATTTCCAGGCCGTCTTCACCTGAATTATTAATTAGCATTCCATCGGTACCCGCGTTTGATGATAATACTCCAATAAATGTCGGATCACTTATATTAATTCCATGAAGACCGGCATTATTTATTTGAAGCCCCAATTGTGCAGGTGTAAATATGGTTATGCCATTGTCAAGGGCATCTGAGATGATTACTCCAGTACCTGTGGGGCCATCAATGACTAAACCAGTACTTGCAGATTGTATAAAGACACCTGAGTTTTGAGAATTCAATATTCGAATACCGTCATTTACTGAATTGTTGATGACCAGTCCGTTGCCCTGAGGATTAGAAACCGCGATCCCATCGAGACCGGCATTCGCAACCAACAGCCCGTTGAACATCGGGTCCGAAACATTTATACCATGTAGACCGGCATTGTTGATCTGTAAACCAAAATTAGCTGGATTGAGTAGCGTAATACCATTGTCGGCTGACGAATCCACAAATATTCCATTACCCCCATTTGAATTATCAATTAACAGACCCAGTTGGCCGGGTGTACCGTCTACGGTTATTTGCTGAGCTGACACAATTGTGATCAAAAATGAAAAAATCATTGCCGAAGAAATATAATATTTCATGATTATACTTTTACATATTCAATAAATGGAACCAATAAAAATAAGTAAAATTTTATTTACGTTTTTATACGAACAACTGGTAATCGGTTGATCTGTTGGAATACGATGTGGACTAATTCAACAATAAGTTCGCAGTAATGGTATGAAATTTACATCTGCTTGTTCTTTCAATTTATTCCACCTTAAAATAGATAAAAACAGCAAACTGCTTACTGGATAAATTGAGTAAAGAAGCAGCTCGCATAGAATCGGTATTCTTTCGTCATATGCGTTAACAGCTCAAGGTCTTAAGGCTTGACGGACTGAATGGGCTCGATCTTCAGCATACTTCCTTTCTTATATTATTTCTTACTTTCATGGTACATCCTTAAAAGTATATGTATATGTCAAGGTCATACCTACTTGTATTTATATTACTGACAATCAGTGGCTTTTCAAAGTTAATAGCCCAGAGTTGCGTACCGCTATCAATCAGCTGTCCATCCGATGTCACGATAACAGCTGATCCTGGAGCATGTGGTGAAGTTTTCGATTATGTCGTTTCTGTGAATGGAGATTGCCCTTTGCAGTCTATGGTTCAGACAGATGGCACAGGACTTACTTCGGGCAGCGAATTCCCTATAGGCACAACACTTCAATCCTGGATGTCAACAGACAGTATGGGTAATACGTCATCTTGCGATTTTTTGCTCACGATATTAGAATTTCCAAATCCGATCACCGATGATGCGTGCAATGCGAATATTAACCTGTCTCCGGATATGGATTGTGAAGTGCTGGTAACAGCAGATATGGTATTGGAAGGTGGTCCTTATGGATGCTACGATAATTATATTGTGACCTTAACGACCCAATCTGGGACTCCAATTCCAAATCCAATTACAGCAGATTATATTGGGCAAACGATTATCGCTTCAGTGCAGGATCCTTCGGGAAACTCATGCTGGGGGTTCATCCATTATGAAGATTACATAATCACACCATTACAGTGCGGATCCTACGATGTAAACTGCCGAAATGAAACAGAACCAAGCACTGATCCATTAGATTCGATTCCATTCCCTATTCCATCGGGATTTGTAATAACACCGGCTCAAGGTGTTGGGCCATTTGTTGTGCAGGACTATGATAATTGTGGGGATATTCAACTCAGTTATACAGACAATATTATTGAAATTGATTGTAGTCTGGGAGGTCCATATACACGAACCATTTATAGGACGTGGACGGCGACCGACAATCAAGCAAATACAACGACATGTGTTGACACAATTAATTTACGAATTCCGACTTTGTCCAATTCTAATTTTTTTCCAAATCGGAATGGTACGGATGCACCTTCCATATTATGCAGTGGCAACTGGGATGCAAACAATGACGGCATTCCGCAACCAGATGAAATTGGAGATGTACTTAATATGAATTGCGATTTGTGGGGAAGTTATTCCGACATTATTCATGAATTGACTTGCGGAGTTATCATAGATAGAGAATGGGAAATTGTAAATATGTGCACCGGAGAATTTATTACATTTTTTCAGCAAATTAGATTGGAGGACGATGAAGCCCCGGAAATAAATTGTGAGCCAGAACTGTTTGGATCAACAAACCTATATGATTGCGAAGCTAC
Organism: Saprospiraceae bacterium; assembly: GCA_028279185.1. GTDB lineage: Bacteria > Bacteroidota > Bacteroidia > Chitinophagales > Saprospiraceae > JANQSS01. Next base: position 137,113 of record JANQSS010000027.1, read on the forward strand.
ATATCATGTTCCTCATCCCTATATAGATGATGGCTGTTCTTCTGTATCCTATACCGTCTCCTCTACCGACGGCGATGTGTTAAATATTGGTACTACAGAAAATCCACACTATATAATATCCAATTTACCTATAGGATCACATACCTTAACGTTCACCGCAATCGATGGCTGTGGGAATCAATCGTCTTGTACAAGCGAATTGATAATTGAAGATTTGGTTCCCCCTCTTATCAATTGTGAAAATAACCTGACTATACACTTAGGAGCAGGTCAAGATTATGTAGATGTAGATGATTTATTGGTGTTTGTATCGGATCCTTGTGGCGTGAATTCTGCTCAATTGCGTCGTGTTGTTCAAGGGTCTTGTGATGGGACATCAGTGGATGATTTGCAATGGCACGATGTTGAAACATTTTGTTGTGAAGAGGCAGGACAATCCATCTTAATCGAGGTAGGTGTGTGGGACGTTCATGGAAATTTGTCGACTTGTATTGCCAGTGTCTTGGTCGAAAGCAACGTTGCTCCATCGCTGACATGTCCTCCTGATATTACGGTTAGCTGTTCATTTGTTTTTGACTTGAATGATTTATCCATATTTGGATCAGTTGTTGACAATATTGATGATGTCGAAGATATTTATATCGATGATCAGGATTACATAGAACATTGTAAAGGACAAACGTATAACGGTCCTAAAAAATGGGGGCACGACGGCTTGGTGCTGAGTGATTGTCCATTCTCCATTTCGGAAGAATATTCAATAAATACGGTTTGTGGAAGAAGTGTTTTTGAAAATGGAACCTACTTACCTGCTATAACGAGAGAATTTATAATCAGCAATGAAGGTGGGGTAATTACTTCTTGTGTTCAAAATATATTTATTGTTGATTGTAATTCTCAAGCCTCAGAAATTATTTGGCCACCGGATGTCGTGATTGATGCCTGTGTAGGTGGCTCTATTGATCCGGACTACACGGGAATCCCGGAGCTGGTGCCGGGAGCATGTGACGAATTATGGAGCGCATATCAGGACGAGGATGCTCCAGTAAACGGAGATACGTGCCGCCACATCTTACGACATTGGTATGTCATCAGCAGGTGCCCCATGTCGAGTGATTCTTTTTTAGGCGAGTACGATCAAAATATTTACATCATAAAATCCGATGAGATTCAGTTAATTAATTGTATCGATTCAATTAGTAATGAGGGAGACTCGCTTTGCCTATTAAATCCAAATAATGGTTGCGAAATATCAATTGACATTCCCACTCCTGATGTGATAGACTGTGATTCGTCCACCGTTTTATCGTGGGAAATTGACTTTGACTTTAATAATAATACAGGATTCATTTCAGATGAAAGCGGGGCCGGGATGCTACCCGATTATTTTCCATTTGGTCAACATGTTATTCGCTGGATAGCATCAGATATGTGTGGAAATACGGCAACATGCGAGACGATCGTAGAACTCATAGATTGTGAACCCCCGCTCGCCATGTGTGATGAAATTGAAATTCAGGTATTTCAGGATTCGACCGGTATTACTGTGTTTACGGAAGATATTGCAGGCAATAGTATGGACAATTGCGGTGATGTTGATGCGCTGTTTTTGATTTGTGAGGAAGTCTCCTTCGAAACGTTGTTATATGGGCATATCGACTCGAATTTGATTATTATTGATACAAACACAGCCGAAGTTATTAAAATCACTAAAATAAAAAATATGCGAGGTAGACAGTTAGGGAGGTTACAATATATCAATAGTGCTGGTGCTTTTTTCACGATACTAAATGGACATCCTTCTCTACCTGAAAGACCTTCACTTGCCAAGATTGACATGGAAGGGAACTTGGTAGTCGTAGGAGAACTTCGCTACGAATTGGACACAGCAGAAATATTTTTTACAGAAGGGGAACATTACGTAAGGGAACTTGATAAATTAATAATTGGAGGTAGTACTATTAATGGTGGTAATAGATCGCAAACTTTGTTTTCGATTGATTACACAACTGGTTTTGTGTTAGAAACGTACGATTTTTCTCACAAGTCCGGCGTTGACTTCGATCATTTATCCTGGGTTGATGGAAAGCTGTTTGCAAGTGACCATGTCCAAAATATAGGAATGATTTTTAGCAGCGTTGATCTTACAGTACCAGATCCAACATTGCAATTTGAATTTAGTGTTGACGATAGAATTATTTCAGATTTCGCTGTTTGCGACAACATGTTGTTTGCCAGAGAGGAAAGAGAACTTATAAAAATTGATCCTATTAATGAAACTATTGTTAGGGTTGGCTCTTTACCAACCGAAACTGAGTTTAATGGAAATTTAGTGAATGGAATGTCATTTGTTAAAATTCCTAACGACTCATGTCTTTTGACAAATTCGCTGGTGATGACTTGTGATGATATTAATAATTACATGGACACGGTAGAATATACAATTGTGGTATTTGACGCGGCCGGTAATACAGACACCTGCTCTGGTACTTTTGTCGTTTCGGATTCGAATGAAACGTGCACGGAAGAACAATGTGAATTTATTTACACCATTAATACGGGTGGCGACTTCACGGCTATTAACACTACAACTGGTGAATTTCAATTAGTGGTCAGTACAGGCGTAACTACAGGTACCAACGCTGTAGCAGTCAATGCGGAAATGGGGATTGGATATTTTGGATCATTACAAACAGTTTATTGGGTAAATCTGGAGGATGGCACATTTGGAATCGTGGGTAATATTGGTGTACCGGGTTCATTATCCGCGGCAGCGGCTTCTTTTTGGAATGGCCACTTATATCTCGGACCTGAGACGGCCAATCAAATAGATGATATTTTTAGAGTGCCAATTGGCGCTGACGGCAAGAGCTTCGATGGACCACTGGTTAATTTAACCAATGGCAGTGTACCAACCGGAAATTTTGGAGATTTTGTAGTACTCGAAGGCGGTCTCGACAACGAGCGCATGCTCATGTCCATTTACAATAATATTAATGCCAATAATATTTTGGAATACAATACTAATACGAATACGTTCACCGTACTGTCCGTGATTCCTTCCGGTTCTTCATCACAAATAACCATTGATAATGTCGGAAATATTTGGTACTACGACAATGCGACTAACATGTTGGGATTTCTGGATCCAAATACCGGCGTAGTCTCGGGACAAAACAATGTCCCGCTTACGATTACTGATCTCGGGCGCTCTTATTGCCCCCAAAGTATGTCATCAATTTATGATTATCAGGCAGAGAATATCAAATTATTTCAAAACCGACCAAATCCATTTACAGAAGAAACATACATAGATTTTTATCTCGAAAGAAATGCGGATGTACGTCTTATTATTTGGTCTGTTGAAGGTCGAGTTCTACATGAATCGAAGATAGAGGGATATCAGGGTTTGAATTCGGTGAGATTTTCGAACGCTATACCTCCAGGCGTGTATACATACCAAATAATTTCAGGACAATCGATTGGAACGAATCAGATGATAAAAGTCGAGTAAATATAGCAGGATTTAGAATCGCCCATTTCATGAAGTACTAAATGGGCGATTTTAAATTTGTTAGTCGTTTTTATTCTAATCGTTGTGAAACATGATGCTTCAAGATCATTTTCTTCGAATGAGAGACTCTTTACTAGTGTCAATTAAAATTAGCATGGAAGAAATCCGCAGGATTGACACTGTTTACTAATTCTAAAACGGAATCAACACAAATCCAACGCTAAGCGGTGTGACCTTATAGCCATTGTTTTTATTCTCTTGAAATAATTCATTCAAGGCTAGTGTCGCATATAAATTGATTCCACTGAAACCTATTTCCGTTCGAAGTCCGTAACGCCATTTCGCAAGATTGAAGTCATCTTTCACTTTATCTTTATTGCCATCTAATTTTGTTTTAAAATTGGCGCCTAGGCGGGGTCCGCCATAGGCACCAACGTTGATATGAAACGAGCGATTTTTTTTGCGCGGTTTGGTTTCAAAGTTGAACATTACGGGCATGGTTAAATACGTTGCGCTGAGTCGGTTCTTTTTGAAATTAACACCTTCATGATAGGTGAATGTAGCCTGTGGAGAATCCGCATCTAAAGTGACCGGATTATCGAACATATACTTGTGAAAATGAAATGTCAAACCCCATTTCAAATTGACAGCATGGTTGATAAGATTAATTCTTTGCTGAAATAGGTGGAGGTTAACATTGGTACTTTTCCAGGCATTAATTTCAAATGGATCTATACCATTTTCTAACGTATAATCATCATCCGATAATAATACATCAGTGCCCAGGTCCATTAATACCCACCGGGTTCGTACATTTTTATTTAAATCTGGATCACCGATTCGAACATTTATCGAGTCACCATGGTCGAATACCTGGATGCCTCCTTTACCAATTCGAACAACTGTCCCATCATTATCATTAATATAAATACCATCTTTGCCCACATGAACCGTATCGGTTTGAGCTAATAGTGCAGTGCTCAGTAAGATGCTTAAACTTATCATTAAATATTTCATCGTTCTTTTTTTTACAATTTTCATAATAACCTCATATTATTTAGCGGTTGCAAGTGCTTCCGGAATAAGTGAGTTTTTTAAATCTTCCTTTGTCAAGCCGGCAAATGACTCAGGAATAAAATTTTTGAATGAGAATTTTCGTTTCTTTTTATTTTCGGGATCAACGGCCGCTACGATTGTTTCGTCGTCATTTTCCACAGGTACAATAATTGGAATGTCCACAGTTTTATTTGATAGCGGGTCTTTACCCGTAATTTGCGTTAATATCTTTGGGTCACCTTGAGCCTTCAAAGGTGCAACGGATTCATCCGTCAGTACTAGTTGAAGGTCCGTTTCACTTGGTACATTCACTTGAGCAACTGGATGATCCTTTTTCATCTTTTCGTCCTTGCTTTCCTTTTTTTCGTCTTTTTCATGCATTCGTAGTACGTCGTGTACATGTTTAGTATCATGTGATTTGTTCCTTGCCTTATCATCATCAGGTTTTGTGCTAGCAGAATCATTTTTTCTTTCTGACCTATTCATTGTCTTCAAGTTGGACTTCACCATCGCTTGATTCTTGCCAAACCTTTTTTCAGGAGATTTAGTCGATGCACTTGTAGGCTTTGATGACTTGTCATTATTTTTTGTTTTCGTTTCTGTAGACGAAAGAATTTTATCTACTGCAACCTCACCTTTCTCAGTACTTATGGATGATTGGACATGATTTTCAGTATTTGGTGCGGCTGTTTTATTGATTTCTAATTTATTTTTTTCATTAATAGTTGAATTCGTCGGCCTGGGTTGTACTTCCATGGATGTATTCGACTCAATTTTAGAATCCGTAACATATAGTGTTATTCCGGATAAACAAAAAATCAATAAAAGTCCAAAAATGATTGATAGGCGTCGGGTGAAGAATGGTTTTCGAATTAAGGTTGCTTTGTTTGGGAATTCGATAGGCCGTGCTTCTAACGAGTATGAAAGCAGATCATTGATTTCCTCCTTAATAGTGGGGTTTTCTGCTAGAAAGGCTTCGAAGCTTGCCGTCAACTCTGGAGAGAGTACTCCTTCCAGATAGTCCAGTGCAAAGGACTCATAATTGACTAATGTTACCGGTGTATTACTCATACTGATTGACTTTAGAGATAATTGATTTAAGCGCCTTCCGGCCACGGAAAATGTAAACTTTCACCTGTGATTCACTTAGGCCAGTGATTTCTCCAATTTCTTGGTAGCTGTAGCCTTCATAATCACGGAGCAGTATGAGCGATCGATGCATATCCGAGATTTTATTCAAGGCTTGATGCAAAAGGTCTTGCAACTCGAATTGGTGATTAACACTGGGCTGACGTGTTTCAACAGGTAGTGTTTCACTGTATTTCCGTGCTGTTTTTTGTTTTCGTATTAAGTCCATACACAAATTGTATGTTGATTTGAACAAATAATTGCGTGCCTCTTCGAATCTGACTTCTTTTCGCTTTTTCCATATTCTTTCGAATACTTCCTGTACGGCGTCCTCTGCTCCAAACTGGTCATTCAAGAGACGATATGCATATCGATATAGGTCGTCCGAGACCTCTGTTACACACTGATTATATTCGCTCGTTTTCATGTGGCAATTGAATTCGCTCAATTCGTTTCTTAAGATACGGGTATGGGGTTAGAAAAGTTACATTTGTCCTTGAACTATTTTATTATTGATTACATAGACGTATGGCATTTAAATTAGTATCTCCTTTTGAACCTACGGGCGATCAACCTTCAGCCATCGAAGGCCTTGTTCAAGGTGTACGCGCTGGCGAGCAGGCGCAGGTTTTACTGGGCGTTACCGGATCAGGGAAAACATTTACGGTGGCCAATGCTATTGAACAGCTTAATCGTCCCGTGTTGATATTGACGCATAACAAGACGCTTACAGCTCAATTATATAGCGAGTTCAAAACATTTTTTCCAGAAAATGCAGTAGAATACTTCGTGTCCTACTATGATTACTATCAACCAGAGGCTTACCTCTCGGCATCGGACACATATATAGAAAAGGATCTTTCAATCAACGAGGAGATCGACAAATTGCGTTTACGAACATCTTCATCATTGCTGTCGGGGCGACGCGATATCATAATTGTTGCCTCAGTATCATGTATATATGGTATGGGTAATCCGGAAGACTACCAAAATGGAATTGTACGTATCAATGAAGGACTAAAAATTCCACGGAATGCATTGCTTTATAAATTAGTTGATAGTCTGTATTCCCGCTCAGATGTGACACTTGATCGTGGCACGTTTAGAGTTAAAGGCGATACGGTAGACATCAATTTACCATACGTTGATTACGGTTATCGCATTTCATTTTTCGGTGATGAAATAGAATCTATAGATCGCATTGACCCAATTTCAATGCAACGCCATGAGCGATTGGAACATGCGGCCATATTTCCGGCAAATCTTTACGTAGCTCCTAAAGATCGGTTGCAAGGTGTCTTACGAAATATCGAAGACGAGCTTTTTGAGCAGGTAGAATACTTTGAGCGTGAGGGTAGATTTATCGAAGCGAGAAGGATTAAGGAACGGACTAATTTTGATTTGGAGATGATCCGAGAAATTGGATATTGCAATGGTGTTGAAAACTATTCCCGTTTTTTCGATGGCCGACAACCTGGAACACGACCTTTTTGCTTGTTGGATTATTTTCCAGAGGATTTTCTTTTAATTGTTGATGAATCGCATGTTACAATACCGCAAGTGAGGGGTATGTGGGGTGGGGACCGGGCACGAAAAATCAATTTAGTAAATCACGGCTTTAGACTACCGTCGGCACTTGACAATAGGCCACTGAGTTTTGATGAATTCGAAAAAATTATTGGACAGTCGATATATGTAAGTGCAACACCTGGGGATTATGAATTAGAAAAAACAGGTGGATTAATCGTTGAACAATTGATCCGACCAACTGGATTACTCGATCCGCCAATAGACGTGCGCCCAAGCTTGAATCAAATCGATGATTTGCTGGATGAAATTGAAAGTCGAATTCAAATTGGAGAGCGTGTACTGGTTACGACATTGACAAAACGGATGTCTGAGGAATTGTCAAAATATTTACTTGAACTTGATATTAAATGTAAATATATCCATAGTGATATTGATACGATGGAGCGAGTTGAGATATTACAAGCCTTGCGACTCGGTCATATAGATGTTTTGGTTGGGGTCAATTTACTGCGTGAAGGGCTGGACCTGCCGGAAGTATCGTTAGTTGCGATAATGGATGCGGACAAAGAAGGTTTTTTACGGAATGAACGATCCTTGACCCAAACGGCCGGCCGTGCTGCTCGAAATGCAAATGGCGTAGTCATTTTTTATGCTGATAGCATTACGGAATCCATGCAACGCACAATCGACGAAACAAACAGAAGACGGGAAAAGCAAATGCATTATAATTCCATGCATGGGATTACTCCTACAACTGTTATCAAAGAAGCCGGCCAGAAATCCATATTAGATGTTCGCGAGGGTAAAAAGAGAGCATATGTCGACGTCTTCGAAAAAGAAGTCGATGTGGCTGCCGATCCAATCATGGAATATATGACACAAGATCAATTGTTGCGATTAATTGAGGAAACCGAAAGGAAAATGAAAAATGCAGCAAAAGAACTGGACTTCATTTCGGCCGCACAATTTCGAGACGAGTTATTTGCGCTTCGCAAAAAAGTGCAGTAAACTTATCGGCCGTCCATTAATGCCCGCGCCACATACGCCTTATACAATTGCCCACATGTTCGTATACGATGTGTACAGTTATTAATTTCATATAGGGTTACGGCAGGGTTCAAATCCTCTAGCCTGTAGGCATGTTCGATCGGTATGAGCACGTCATCTTTTCCATGGACAATGGAGATAGGACAATCAACCCGAGGCAGATATTTATGTGATTGAAATTTGTATCGGATAGCTCGTTCCGGCACAACGATGGCCTTTTCGCGAATCAAATCCTGCAATCCGAAAAAAGGGGCTAATAGGATTAAATTTCCTGGATGGTTTGCTGCGGCAATTTGAGTAGCTATTCCCGTACCCATTGACAATCCTACAAGCGTAATATCTTTTTCATCGAACGATTTTTTGATAAAATCGTATATAGTTTGCCCATCTTTTATCAATTGTTCTTCCGATTGAATACTTCCTCCGGATTTTCCGTATCCGCGGTAATCAATGAAAAGTACGTTGTAGTTTTTTGATGTAAAAAGAGAGGCTTCTTGCCCGCACGTTTTAACGGTGCCCCCATTACCGTGGTAATGTATAACAGCACCGATTGGGTTTTGAACGGTAAAGTAAATACCATGAAGATTTACATTGTCGGGTGTAGGAATAAAAACTTCTTCGAAAGGCTCTGTGAATTTGAATTTGTATTCTTCTTTTATTTTGTTGGGATGAAATAGGGCGGTTTCTTGAAAAAAATAAAAACCTGTTAATGCAAGAACATGTAGTATGAATAAAAGAACCAACGATTTAACAATCCAACGTGGCCAACTATTTTTTTTGAATTTCAAATCAGCACCTTCAGTGTTTGAATAATAATGGCCGTAAATTAGACTTTATCGTTAAATCCATTTTTACGATATTGAACGTATGACTTCGAGGAGTTCATTGGTCATCATGGCTGTTGCACCCCATAAGGTACGACCATCAAGATCAAAATACGGAGCTCGTTTTATAGTGAATTCGCCGCCACTAATTGTTTTATACAAAATCGGAAGGTTAAGTAATCTGTAAATGCCGTAGCCAAAAATATCATCGACTTCATCATCTTGCTTAAAGACACTCGGTTTAGTAGGAAGTCCAATCACAAATGGATGAACCTGGAAGTTCGATACAGGAATATATAGGCTTGTCAGACTACCGAGGATTTGATGGTTATGAGCTTCAATGCCTGTTTCTTCCAATAGCTCGCGAAGAGCGGTATGTCTCAGGTCTACGTCTAATTTTTCGACCTGTCCACCGGGAAAACTAATTTGGCCGCTGTGCCTGTCTTTTTCATGCACTGTTCGCTGAATATAGGCAATTCGAAATCTATCAACCTTCTCGGGATATAGAACAGCGCAGACTGCTGCCTGTTTGGCATTTTTTGGGATGTATTCAAAAGCTCTACGGCCTATTATTGCAAGTTGCAACTGCGCTGCCAAACCGGGTAACTTCCGGTTGTGCAAAGCATATTTTAGCTCAGAATAAAATGTTGAAAGCTCTCCGGTTTGCATGCGGAGATTTTACTCATTTGACTGTTGTAGATATTTTTCCAATGCCATTGTCATTGAAGGGATATTGGGAGTAGGTGCCTTTATATTTATATCCAAACCCTTGTCTTCAACAGCCTTGCAGGTCGAATTGCCATAGACAGCAAGTCGTGTTTTATTTTGTTTGAAATCTGGAAAATTATCGTAAAGTGATTTTATTCCAAGTGGGCTGAAAAATACGAGTACGTCATATGTGATGTCTGATAGATCGGATAGATCACTGCTCACAGTTCGATACATCATAGCCTCCTGGAAGTCAAATTTGTTTTTTTGCAAATAGTCAACCACGTCTTTTGCTCCCAAATTTGAACATGGTAGCAAGAATTTTTCTTTTGCTTTGTGTTTATTCAAAGCCGTTGAAAGATCTTCAATCTTCCGTGCTCCAAAAAATACTTTTCTTTTGCGATAGACAATAAATTTTTGGAGATAGTTTGCAATTGTCTCAGAGAGGCAAAAGTATTTCATATTGGGGTCAACCTTGATTCGCATTTCCTCACACATCCGAAAGTAGTGCTCGATCGAATTTTTGCTGGTAAATACAACTGCCGTAAAGTCATCAGGACGAATTCGATTTCGACGAAACTCTTTTTCTGTAACACCTTCAACATGAATGAATGGACGCCAATCTATTTGAATGCCATATTTCTGCTCAAGCTTATAGTATGGAGATCTTTCCGGCTTTGGTTGAGAGACTAATACGGTGTTGATCTTTCTGTATTCTGATTTTGTCTTAGCCTTTGCGCTCATGCAAACAAATCTTTACGTTTTTAACTAACATAAGCACCTGAATACTTGATTAGAAGCAAAACAGGCGCGATTTCGACGGCGCAAAGGTACAATAAAAAGTAGAATTTGTTGTTAAAAAGTAATCTGTTGCTGATAAAAACCCCACGTAACTGCCTGAAAATGTAGACTATAGCAAATAGAATTAGTCCGGCATACAGAAAGAAAGTGGCTATCGGAGTAGGACTGAATGCAACGAAAACATTTATTGGCAGCAAAATTAGGCCTAAGAAGATATTGAAGATTAAAATCGTGAAGGCAAATTGCTCAACCTCCTTATGAAATGGATATACATAGGAAAGGTATTTCATGAATACATGCCGGACGGCATATACGATCCCGACCATCAGAACACACCTCCAAAGCAACGGAACACCTTCTCCAAAGACAACACGCGAAAGCAAAAAGTAAAGAAAAAGTCCTGCGTTAACCGCAAATACGAAATACAGTATATGGTAATGTACAGCTCCTGATTTTTTTTGCTCCCGGTACATAAGGTTGAGGTAGTTATCATTCAGAACGGCTCGAAGTATGTTGTTGACAAGGCTTTTGTTTGATGAAATAGTCAATGTGGTCAAAATCGTCGCAGCAACGAGCATTAAAAATAAAAATAAGGGTTGCCTCGATTGCTCCTTACCTGCAGGTGTGCTGGAATCCTTATTTAAAGTATTCGTAGAACTTGCTTGTTCTGTGGAAGACATCTCAGCATCACTGGGCGCAGGAGATAAATCTTCCTTGTTTTGATGTTGTTCACCAATTTCATCTAGTTGATTTTCTTCTTTTTCGGTACCTGCGGGTGTAACCTCCTTAACCTCTTTTACCGGAGTCGGCCTTGCCACAGCGTTTGCCGTCTTCCGTGCCTCGGACATCTCTGCCTGCCTACGTTCTTCGCCGGTCAACTTGTACTTTTGATCAAATGGATTCGATTGGCCCCTCAAATGTATCACACTGGCACACATACAAATACAAAGCAGGAGGAAAGTCTTTGATATATGGTACCCGGATTGATTCATTACAGATGCCATAAAGTTATATATATCCTTTATAAATATGTTGATGATTTGAGTATTTAAATAGATATGATTGCTCTTCTATAACGCGTTTGCTTTTATCATGACAAGTTCAATTGTATGACCAAACTATTCACTTTGAACTGATTTCTTACCGGAGTAGCGGAATACGAACAGGTTTTTGCCGTTTACCTTAACGGTCATCGACCTTTTAGAGTGCGAATGTGAAAATCCCATAACTCCATTAATTTCGGCATGGATTGATAAGAAATATGAGCTCGCTGAGTGTGTTAGTTTAATTCATCGTTCTTTTTAAAAGAACTAAAGAGTCCGAAATAAGCTTAGGATTAAACGAAATGCAAACCTTACCGCACACAGCAAGTTGACCATGCTTACTTAGAAAGAGGTGCCCGTAGATACTAACACAAACCAATTCTCCAATTCAGGAGGATATTGTCAACTGCTGGCAAATTGATCTTAAACCGCCGGGCTTTTCGTTAATTACCTGTTAACCAATGCCTTTAGATGTGAAACTTTTATCAAATTGCAGGTTTTTCATAGGTAATGAATTCACAAGCGATACGATGGGTGTTTGTTTTTGGGTTGGCTGCCATGCTTGGCATCTTGTCGTTTCAGGTCTATTGGGTTATTTCGAACTATCGGAGTAAGTTAGAGGCTGTCGAACAAAAGGTCAACATCTTGCTTTACAATGTAGCCGAGGGACTGGCCAAATACAACAAAAGCGTCTTACCACGCGAAAACCTCATTACACGACGCAGCAGCAATTACTATATCGTAAATTTCAATGATGAGATCGACGCTAATATTTTAGAGCATTATTTGCTCGATGAAATGAAGCGGACGGGTTTAGGGCTTGATTTTGAATATGCCATATATGATTGCGATCAAGATCAAATGGTATACGGTCACTATTGTGACATAGATTTAATTCCTGATAATAAAACAAACACTACCTTACCCACTTATGATAAATTTGACTATTATTTTGGTGTTCGATTCCCGCAATTACGAAATGCGGTATTCGGCGATATGTCAATGACTTTAATCCTGGCTGGATTGCTTCTGATTACATTGCTGTTCTTTGGTATAGCACTTTACATAATTATGAGTCAGAAACGACTTTCCGATTTACAGCGCGATTTTATTAACAACATGACACATGAATTAAAGACACCATTGTCCTCCATAAAGATCGCAGGTGATACATTTTTACATGACGGAGCTGTTCGTAATAATCCACGGTTAAATAAATACGCTCAGATAATTTCTGATCAATCCGGTCGACTCAATCAACACGTTGAAAAAATACTTGACGTAGCACGCTTAGAAGGAGACTTGGTCAAGTTGAATCGAGAGACGTTTGACATCATCAAATTACTAAACGATATTTTTAATGATTACACCTCAAAAATTGAATCCGGAAACGGTAAGCTTCAGTTGGAGAATGATATAGAATCGGCCTATGTATATGCCGACCCGCTGCACATAGCAAATATGTTTCACAATCTTATTGACAATGCTATAAAATATGGAGGCAAACCACCAATAGTCGATGTGATGATCAGAGACAATCATGGTAAGATGCACATCACAATTCGGGATAATGGAATCGGAATTGAAAAAAGTAATCTGAGCAAGATATTTAATAAATTTTATCGCGTTCCAACAGGAGATGTTCACAATACAAAAGGTTTTGGACTCGGCTTGTACTATGTCAGTCAAATCGTTAAGTTACATCGATGGATAATTGATGTTGAGTCTGAGCTAGATAAATACACTAGTTTTTCAATTACAATACCAAAATTTAATTATGGCTAAAGCCCGTATTTTATATGTAGAAGACGACGAAGCGTTGAGTTTTGTCACACGTGACCACCTGGAGATAAGTGGTTATGAAGTCAATCACTGTATATCTGGAGATGAAGGAAAGAATGTTTTCCAGGCGCATGACTTTGATATATGTTTGCTCGATATCATGTTACCAAATATGGATGGCTATGCCCTCGCCGAATTTATTAGGAAACAAGATACTTCCATACCGATTCTGTTTCTAACAGCTAAATCGCTTAAGGAAGATCGACTTAAAGGCTTTCAGAAAGGTGGAGATGATTACATAACCAAGCCCTATTCCATTGAAGAGTTGGTCATGAAAATTGAAGTATTTTTGAGACGTCGACAAGTTAGTGATCAGCACACACCTGTGACATCAATGGAAATTGGAAAGTACATGTTTGATCCACTGAATATGACGTTGACACTCGATGAAAACGAGAAACAGTTGACGATGAAAGAATCAGAAGTCTTGAAATATTTTGGAGAACGGATAAATGAACTAATACCTCGCAAAGACCTATTGATTGGCGTCTGGGGTAAAGACGATTATTTTCTAGGCCGTAGCTTAGATGTGTTTATTTCTAAACTACGTAAATACCTAAGTGGTGACGACCGCATCGTAATCCAAAATGTACATGGCGTCGGGTTTAAAATGATAATTAATAAATAGTACCAATATGCGATTTTATAAAGTAATTTTTTACTCAGTTTGCTTTCTGTTTATGGCTCCCCTGTCCATAGGTCAAAAAGACATCACACTTGAAGACTTGTGGAAAAGATATACCTACTATGATAATCAAATTCCTGGTTTTAATTTTCAGAAAGACGGACAACACTATACACGACTTCAAAATAATAAAATCCTTTCATACGATATTACTACGGGGAAATTGGTAAAGACGCTATTTGATGGAACCAAGTTTAAGGGCTTACAATCATTCAATGGATCGGTATCAGGTTTTTCTTTTTCTGATGACGAAGAAATAATTCTTGTAAAATCCGAATCAGAAGCCATATATAGGCACTCAACAAAGGCGCAATTCTACATATACAACCGCTCCGAAAATACACTTTCGAAGTTATTTGATGGTGAAAAGCAAATGTATGCCACAGTTAGTCCTTCAAACACGCACGTGGCATTTGTTGTCTCCAATAATCTTTATGTAAAACGATTAACCGACGGGAAAATTAATCAGATAACAAGTGATGGCAGAATTAATGAAATAATCAATGGAGCTACAGACTGGGTTTATGAAGAGGAGTTTAGTATGAGTCGTGCATTTGAATGGAGCCCTGACGGTAAACGAATTGCCTTTATGCGATTTGACGAGCGCGAGGTGCCCGAATATACAATGATGAATTATAAAGATGAATTATATCCGGTTTACACCACTTTTAAGTATCCAAAAGTAGGAGAAAAAAATGCCACTGTTCAGGTAAAAATCTATGATGTGGAAAAGGACAAAACAGTAAAGGTTGTTCTACCGAATGAAGAAATGTATATCCCTCGAATCAAATGGACTAATTCTTCCGATTTTCTTACAGTGACGACGTTGAACAGACATCAAAATCATTTGCGACTTTGGAAGGTAAAGGCAAAAAAGGGTAAAGCGGAAGTATTGTTAGAAGAAAAAAACGAATGGTACGTTGATATTCATGATAATCTTGAGTTTCTTAATGATGGAAAACACTTCATATGGATGTCTGAAAAAAATGGATACAATCAGGCCTTTGTATATAACATGAAAGGGAAGGAAGTGGCCAACCTCACTCCGGGAGAATATGACGTCACTAACTTTTATGGCATTGATGAAACTAACGGTGTTGCTTTTTATCAAGCAGCCGATAAATCCCCCACGCAACGGAATGTATATAGGGTTTCTATGGATGGTAAGACGAAGGAAGCATTATTAAAAACACAAGGGTGGAATTCCGCTCAATTTAGCTCGACATTTGACTATTTCGTCGCAAACCATTCGACTATTAATTCACCACCGACATACCGGGTTTTTGACCGCGAAGGAAAACTTGTCCGCGATCTCGAATTAAATGAACAATCGAAAAAAAATCAAGAAATCTTTGGTGCCAATCCAGTAGAATTTTTTCAATTCACGACAAAAGATGAAATTACCTTAAATGGCTACATGATAAAACCGGATAATTTTAATGAAAATAAAAGTTATCCTGTTTTTATGTACCTCTATGGAGGCCCGAATAGTCAGCAAGTAGTGGATCAATGGCGGGGGCAAAATTATTGGTGGTTTCAAATGCTGGCTGATAAGGGATACATTGTTGCTTGCATAGACAACCGAGGAACTGGTGCCAGGGGGGAATCATTCCGAAAGATGACATATCAGCAACTCGGCCATTATGAAACAATAGATCAAATAGAAGGAGCGAGATATTTAGGGAGCCTGCCATATGTCGACGCTTCCCGGATTGGAATATTTGGATGGAGCTATGGCGGCTACATGTCCAGTTTATGCCTTCTTAAGGGTAACGATGTTTTTAAGATGGCAATTGCTGTGGCACCTGTAACAAACTGGAAATGGTATGATTCCATTTATACAGAGCGGTTTATGCGTACCGAGAAGGAAAACCCAAGTGGTTATCGGGATAACTCCCCAATTTATTTTGCAGATCGTTTAAAGGGTAAGTACCTGCTCGTACACGGCGGTGCTGATGATAATGTGCATGTACAAAATTCGATTGAGATGTCGGCTGCATTGATCAATGCGAACAAACAATTTGATTTTTACGTGTATCCGAATAGTAATCACGGAATTTATCACGGTAATGCTCGATTGCACTTGTATACAAAGATGACAGATTTTATTCTGGAAAACCTATGATGACTTAGAACAACGGAATGGCTATTGTGACGCGCGTGCCTGTACGGCCGTCTTGCGCCTTAGTAAAGTCTACATAAGAAATTTTTATATGCATATTATCCGAAGCTTTTAATATTTCCAAACGTTCTTCGGTAATTTGAGTTGAGCGACTCTTATGTGACTTGAGTGAGGCAGCGCGCAATGCTGCAGACGCTTTTCGACCTATACCATTATCCTCAATTGTACAGTACAGGTATTTGCTATCCTCAGTGAATGTAACGGATAGTTCCCCTTCATTTTTGGCGTGGAATATGCCGTGATTTATTGCATTTTCCAGAAATGGTTGCAGCATCATTGAGGGAACGAGATAGGATTCAAGGCCTTCGCTCAGATCGACATTGAATTGTGATGTGAATTTATCAGGAAATCGCATGTGTTCCAATTCTATGTATCCACGCAACAATTTAATTTCATCTTTAAGCGAGATAAATTTTGATCGCGAAGACTCCAAAAACATTCGCATTAACCCGGCGAATTTTGACAAATAATCTTCTGCAATCGTCGATTGATTGTTATAGATATAAAACTGAATTGCACCCAAGGCATTAAATATGAAATGTGGATTCATCTGGGATTGTAAGAGGCTCAGTTCCAACGCAGAAACACGTTTTTGAAAATCAAGCCGCTGTCGCATACGTCGCCTGTCAGTCAATAGATAGGTAAGAACAAGCATGGATAAAACCAGTGTACCCATGGCGACGCGTACCCAAATTCGCTTGAAGAAAGGGACATAGACATTTACCGGAATTGTCAGCGTATTTTCACTCCATTGACCATGACGTGACAGGGCTTTAATGTTTAGGTTGAATTGACCTTGGGGCATTCGTCGAAACGGTATTTTTTCTTCTTTTGTCTTCGACCATTCGGTTTCTAGATTTTCAATTTGATGAAAATATGTGACTTCATCTGTGAAACCCCAGTCATTATTTCCGACAAAAACGGTTATTTCACTAAAATTTCCATAAGCAACATCTATTGGGGCAATAGGAAGCG
The DNA here is from genome assembly GCA_028279185.1 of Saprospiraceae bacterium. Lineage (GTDB taxonomy): Bacteria > Bacteroidota > Bacteroidia > Chitinophagales > Saprospiraceae > JANQSS01. The sequence goes on from JANQSS010000027.1 coordinate 154,448, forward strand.
TGTCTATCCGCTCGTCTCCTGAATTTCTTCTTACGATGACATGGCTAAATTGCAGCTGGAACGGAGATCTGTATGCCGTGTGCTTCTTTGGGTCCACACGAACAAACCCATTGCCTGTGCCGAACAAAATATGGTTTTTGGCCGTTACCAAAAACACGTTTCGGTTGAATTCATCATATGGTAATCCATCATCGATGTAAAATTGGCCGATTCGTTTGTCCTTAACATTTATGGTGTTAAGCCCGGCGAATGTTGAAACCCAGTAAGTACCAAAGTCATCCTCTATCGCTGCCGTTACAATGTTACTGGATAGCCCATCTTCGATATTAAAATGCTCTTTGACATAAAAGGAATCAGCGTGAAGCACGTATAAACCAGAATAAGAACCAATTAGTAGATCACCTTTTTTGTTTTTATTTAATGAAATGATATTATTATCCACTAAGTTTTTTGCTTCAATTTTTGTTGCTTCTCCAATATTGTCATGATGCCAGTACGCATTCAAGAGACCATGATCAAATGTTGTAAAATATATTCGTGCATTATCCGGATCAAAATAGCTGTAATTAATATTAGAAGATTGCAGTAATGGACTATCGTCTAAAGGAACTTCCTCTAATTTATTTGAATCGGAATAATACAGAAATAGTTTTGTCGCATATTGCCCTCGACCGACGATCATTACAATGTCGTCAGTTAACTTTCTAATACCAACAATATGGGTCGGTACAGAAATTACCGAATACGATTGGTCTTTAAGCGTTAGCCTGCTCAGGTCGTTTATCAAAGGATTGGATGTCTTATGTACGCTCAATATATGCTTGCTATCATGTGTGAGTGTAGCAAACTGTCCAACGAAATCCGAATTGGGGTTTTCCGCATAAACTGTCATGTTTTCAACTTCATTAAATAAATAAGAATCATTTTCTTCGGAGGTCACGAGTATCCGGCCCTTAGGCAATGTCAATAATGATGTTATGATATGCCCATATTGGTTTTGAGGCATATTAGGTTTTTTTATAAAATATGAAATAAAAGGAACCTGAAAACAAATAATATCAAGATCTTGATGTGTACCGTAGTGAATGATGCGATAGAAATCATCACTGATAACATGTGTTGGAATGACACTTTGTTCCACTAAAAAATTCCATTCGATAAAATCTACATCGTTTTCAGAAATGCGAAATTCACGTACTATTTGGTAAACAGCAGAAAGACCTATTAATTTTCGACCCAATTTATCTTCCCAAAGGTTCACGACTAATTTGTCAATTGGGACGCTCTTGACTACCTGTATTTTGTCCTCTTTTGGTGCAACGTGGTACAGGCCGCCGTGATCATTTATACTGAACCAAAGGCGATCCTTGTCGTCTACATGAAAAGCGGTGGTGAGTTGCCGTATGCCCAGGGGTTTTGTAATGGGTTCAACTGAATATATTGTTATATCGGCGTCGAAATTTAAATAGGCAACATTTCCCCCAATTTCTCTGAACCAAATGCCTTGAGCTCCTGTCGCGAATTCGATGATTCTGCCAAAGTGTTTGGGCAACGCTGGCAAGTCTACCTTCACATTTGATGCCAAGGATATGAAGGATAGTTTTTGTTTGTCTCTTACAAGTACCCATGGACGCTGCTTTTTGTCCGTGTGATTGAGCAATTTTTCACCTGGATATGGTCGTGTGTCGAAAGCGTGTGTGTGTCGATTAAATACGTCAAACGAATCATTGTTGTTTTCGTAAAATAAAAAGACTTCATTTTCGGTTTCGGCAAATGCGCTCAGTAAAGCTGGACGTTGAGGACTACCTGATGTAGGAAAGGATGGAGCCTTCATTTTTTGAAAAGCATACCCATTCCATCGTTCAATACCATTTTCGGTTTCAATCCAGATATCGTCTTTGGTGTCAATAAGAATGTTTTTAACTGCTAAACCTGACAATCCTGTTTTATTATTCAGTGTGGTTATACTCGCTTGACTTGGTTGACTCAATAGGGGAGATGTCCAGTACGTCAGCTGAATAAAAAGAATCGCCGGTAAGAAAAAAGTAGCTCGCAACTGTAAAGCAGATGACACAATATTACGATACGATGTATTCACCAATGTACGACAATTTTCAACTTGCCAGGCGTTTTGTCAGTTGGAGTTCAAAGTGGATTTCCCCGAATCTTTCTGAATTAATTATATACGGTTAACTACCGTTTTTTAAGAAGTCCAGGAATTCATGCCGCTTGCGACGGGCGACTGGGACATTCGTGCCATCCTCTAAAACGACAATTCCTTCTTTCAAATACGATTTTACGAATTCTGTATTGACTAAATGGGACTTATGTGTTGTATAAAACCCGTACGGTTCGAGCATGGAAATGTATTTGCCAATATTGCTAGAGCTAACAATTGTACGGCCATCGGTTAAGTGAATTTTGGTGTACTTTTGATAGCCTTCACACCTGAGGATGTCTTGGGTATGAATAAATTCTAACCCTTTTGACGTCGGTAGTGCGATTTTCTTGTTCTCTGCATGTTCAATGAAATTTTCAAGCAAGACTTGATTGTGATGAAATCCGTGTTTTTGATTAATTCGCACTAAAGCATGATCAACTGCTCGGATGAGTGCGTCCGTAGATACGGGCTTTACAATGTAACCAATTGCACAAAACTCAATTGCTTCCAAAGCATATTGATCGAAACTTGTCACAAAAATGAGTTCGAAGTCAAGGTGAGGTAGTCTGCGTAAGAGGTCGAAACCATTCTCTCTTGGCATGGAAATGTCAAGAAAAACGAGATCAGGGTGAGTAGTCGTGATATACTCGTACGCCTCATCTCCATTGCCTGCCTCTCCTATGATATCAATCTTAGGAAAGTGCACGCGCAATTTTCCGCGTAACAACTGACGAGGGAGCACTTCGTCATCGACAAGTAGGGCGGTTGAATTCATGTTTTCGAGCTTGAATTTATGAATTTACGAACCTTTCATTTCAATGGTTACTTCAAATATACATGCAGCAAGACTGATTTCAAAATACTGCGGCTAAGAATCACAGCGTCTATCCGATTATAACATAGGCTACTCCGTTCCAAATTGCATTAATGTTGTGGAATTAAACTACTACCTAGGAAGAAAAGGTCAGACCCTTAAATTATTGTGGTGGCTAAACGAGCTTTTCCACTCATAAATGAAATAGGCTAAGCCGATTCCGTATTCCACTAGCAGTATTTCATACTTTTCTTCTACCATTGCATCCCCATATGCATGATAACTAAGCCAAATTAATCCACTCCATACATGGATAAATTTAAGTCTGGTCAGGCAGGATATGAACAATGGAAGAATAATATACCAGGGATGGACGGTCGTCGCGCAAAATAGATACAAAGCAAAGGCTAAAGCGGCCAACCTGAATGTACTCGAGGTATTTTGTTGCTTTATTGATTTTAGCCAAAGAATGGCGATACCGGCAAATGCCAAAAAACCCAGCAGAGGTCCAATTAGTCGGATAGCGTTATAACCATATATTTTGTACCCGAGGGCGCGAAGAATGTAGTATACAGATGCATTGAATTCAAAACTTTTAAAATAAAGGTCGAAGCTCGATTTGAAGTTTTGAGCGAATGTTGCATCCCACAATGGAAAAAATAATAAGAGAATCGTAATACAGAGAAAAAAAGATAACTTGATTTGTTTTTGCCAGGAATAGCCTCTGATTAAAAACGGCCATATGATCAGAGATACGAGTTTTGTAGCAATAGACAGTCCAATAAGTAACACTGTCGAAATATATTTTTTCCGCATAGCGAAATATATTCCCGCTGCCACGAATGCCACCATAAATAGTTCGAAATGTAAATTTCCCACTCCCTCGGCGATAACAATAGGATTTAATACGAAGTATAATACATGCACTTTTGGAAATTGTAACGACTGAACCAGGTTTTTCAAAAACCAAAATACTGCACCTTCAGCGATTAACATGATGCTTCGTAGAGCAATAGCATACAACAAAACATTTTCCTTCGCGATAAATGAACAGATTGAAAAGATAGCTTGCGTTATCGGCGGATAAACGGAATAGTAGTCTTTGGAATTTAATCGTTCATATATCGCAATCCATTCTCCATCAATAAAATTGGAGTCCAGTAATTCCGTTGGTAAAAAAGCATATGGGTTAATTCCATTGAGAATGAGGTGCCCATCCCACATGAACCGGTAAATATCATCAGAAAGCATGGGCATACTCGGAAATAAGATAAGTCGCAAGAATAGAGCTAGTCCAATACCATGTTTCCAGTTAAGTCGATAGTTTGAAAAGCATAGGACATAGTATGCTAAAAATGAAAGACCAAATACGAGACACAATTTAATAAAGTCCGTACGCTCAAGCCCATATCCTAAATATCCGACTGCGCCCATGAACAGGAGCGATGCAGTGGCTTGGATCAGTTTCATTTTACAGTAGCATGTTTAAGGGAATAGTAAAAAATGCTCCCAAATCCTATAAACAGGAGTGTGTGATACATTAAGAAAGCATTGTTTCCTTTATACAAACCGTACGACAATCCAAATAGGAAGTACAAGGTTAGTATTCCTTCTCCTATGGTTGACCATGAAAGTTTTTGAGAGAAGTATTGTTTACGTTTGAAGGAGTCATCAACTGAAACGATGTTAAATTTTGGCGTCCGTACAAATGGTGTTTTTTTTCCAAAAAATCCCTGTAACACGGCTATGCTATTGTGTAAGGAAAGCCCCATGGATAGCGCCAGGAATATTGGAAAAAGGTATATGAACTTTAATAACTTTGATTTACTCTCATTCATTTCACCGGGAATATTGGAATTAGCGACGTAATACACTATTCCAATAGATAATAGACCTAGCAAAAACACAGTAAAACATCCTGCATCCCAAGCAAAAACGTCGATTGTAATCAACGTTGGAACACTGAAAACACCCGCAATAAAAACAAAAATAAATATGGCACTTGAAAGAAGATGACCGGTAGCATGAACTTTTTTAATCATAGGCAAAGAAGAAGACCAAACCGTAGGTAGTACTTTTTTTGCTGTTTCGGCACCGCCTTTCATCCAACGATATTGTTGGCTTTTTAGTCCGATCATTTCTGCAGGCAGTTCTGCTGGACTACCAACTGACTCCATGTATTTAATCCGCCAACCTTTTAATTGTGCGCGATAGCTTAGATCCAGATCTTCCGTTAGTGTATCGGCCTGCCAACCACCGGCGTCGCTAATTGTTTCTGCACGCCATACGCCCCCTGTGCCATTAAATTGTAGTAGAAAATCAGCAAATTGTCGACCCGATTGTTCTACCGTAAAGTGAACATTTAATTGAAAGGCCTGCAACCTTGTAAGTAATGAGTATTTTTCATTTATATGCTCCCAACGCGTTTGGACCACACCAATTTTTGGATGGTTGAATTCTGGAATTGTTTCGAGTAGAAAATTCTTATTTGGTAAAAAGTCAGCATCAAAGATGGCTATGAATTCACCTCTTGCGGTCTTCATCCCTTCTTGCAATGCTCCTGCTTTGAATCCTGACCTCACTTCTCGTCGTATATGAAATATTTGAAAGCCTGCCGCTTGATATTTTTTTACACGATGGTCCACTAAGTCAACAGTGTCATCCGTTGAATCATCTAATATCTGAATCTCAAATCGCTCTTTGGGATAATTAAATGAAGCGACGCAGTCAATTAATCGTTCAACTACATATTTTTCATTATAAATTGGCAGTTGAATTGTGACGAAAGGAAAGATTTTGCCACCGTTCTCGGTATTCGAAAATGGTACGGACTTTGCCTTATGATATTTCCATAATAAATGCAATTGCATGAGACAGAAGAATGTGATATATAACAGCGAGCCCACATATATTGCTGTGGCGGCTATGCCAATATATAGTCCAAATTCTTCCATGTCTAAATTAATTTAAATATAGTCCAAAGTATCTTTTGACCAGCTAAGAGTGTACCACGAATAGTTCCGGAAATTTTTGATTTACCAATTCTTTTACGATAATTTACAGGTACTTCGATGGCAGCCATTTTCATTTTTGCCACCTTTACTTGCATTTCAACTGTCCACCCAAATGTTCGATCCTGCATGTTTAAGCGTCTCAAAGCCTCGTATCGAACTGCTCGAAATGGGCCCAAGTCGGTAAATTCATATTTATAGAGCAAGCGAATCAATGATGTAGCTAACCAATTCCCAAATATCTGAGGTGTTGTCATGGATCCCCTTTCGAGATTACCCAATGCCCGAGAGCCGACCACCAGATCTACTTGCTGTTCAACAATAGGGGTTATCAATTTGGGTAGTTCATTAGGATAATCAGAATAGTCTGCGTCCAGGAATACAACGATATCTGGAGCTACCTTCAATAACGAGATGTATTCGATGCCTTTTAAGCAAGCAGCGCCGTAGCCCATCTCTGGTTGATCGACAACAATGGCTCCGGCCTCCAAAGCGATGATCTTCGTCCGGTCTTTGCTTCCATTATTACTTACAATAATGTGGCGCACGATGCCTTTAGGAATGTCTTGTATCACTAGTCCAACAGCGTTCTCTTCATTAAAGGCTGGAATGATAACATCAATAATTGGGTTTCGAGTTTTGACCATTTCGCTTTTAGTAGCTTTGTCGTTTTTCTATGTATCTGATAAATAGAATCGGTGAATCTAATGGCATTGCAATAAAAAGGTTCACGACAAGTTAATGTAGCGCATGAATAATCTTTTACGTCTGTGGGTTTTTCTACTAGTTGGGTTGGCAGTTGTTCTCTGGTCATGTAAAGATGATGATTTTAGCACCTCAGAGGCCATTCAACTAAGTTTCTCATCAGACACACTCCGGTTGGATACCGTGTTCACGGAACGTGGTTCCGCCACATACATTCTTAAAGCATATAACGAATCGGATGATCACGTCATGATTGAATCCATAAAACTACTGGATGATACAGGTTTTTTTAGGTTGAACATTGATGGAATACCAGGTAATGAATCAAAGGATGTTCCTATTTACGCCAATGATAGTATATATATTTTTTGTGAAGTTACTATAGATCCGGACCAACCGCTCTCCGTTAGCCCCTTCATAATACAGGACAGAATAGAATTCGTAACAAATGGCAACGCACAAATCGTCCATCTTGAAGCTTGGGGGCAAAATGCAAATTATTTTCCTTCACGATCAAACCAACAAAATATTGCGAGACTAACCTGCGCAAATAGTGAAATCGTTTGGGATGATGAAAAGCCTTATGTTCTTTACGGTGTCCTATTGGTTGACAGTTGTACGCTTCGCATTTTGGCTGGGCGTCAAATCTACGTCCACGGTGGAATTGTAAATAATGATATTGGGCTATACAACGATGGCATATTATTCATCCAAGCCAATGGAAGATTATTGTTGGAGGGAACATTGGATGCACCTATTATTATTCAGGATGACCGTCTCGAACCAGCCTTTGACGATGCACCGGGCCAATGGTCAGCCTTGCGCTTTGGGCCTGGCAGTACGGGCAACCGAATAACACATACGATAATTAAGAATAGCATCGTCGGTGTTCAAATGGATTCGCTTTCGGAGGCGGATTTATCACATGTAGAAATCTACAATACTGCCGGCAGTGGAGTAGTTGCAGTGCATGCGAATTTGGAAATGCAGAACTGTCTTGTTCATAATAACGGAGGGAATTCACTCGCAATTCTACATGGTGGCTTTGCCCGGATTTCGTACTGCACATTTGCCAATTATGGAAATGAAAATGAGTCTATCCGAATGAGTAACTTTCGTTGTTACGATCCACTTTGTGAATCATTTTCCGTAAATGGACTTAATGCTGCAATTGTAAATTCCATGGTCATCGGTGATGATACGGATGAAATTGCTTTATTGGACGGGACAAATGATGGACCTGAAGATTTTACATTTGTATTTGATCATTGTTTGTATCGTGCCAATAGACTTCCGGATGACGATCCTACATTTCTTGAGAATTGTACAAATTGCTTAGAACTAGACCGAAATGCTCCGCTTTTTGTTGATAGACTTGAAGGCGACTACCACCTCGATACATTGTCGCAAGTTGAGGGATTAGCGCGGCCAATACCAACAATTATCCTGGACAAGGATGAAATTCCAAGGGATGCATCGACGCCTGACATAGGGTGTTTTGAATATAATGGCTATTAAAATAAATATTCAAGAAGTTGACCTCGCAGTAACGCCACGGAAATTTACAGAAACTAGAAGGATGATGCCCAGAATAAAAAAAATACCGAGCACCAATACGCTATTTCGCATTCCACCTGTCCATTGTTCCATAAAACCAAATGAAAAAGTACCGAATACGATTGCCATTTTTTCCAGAACATCGTAAAAACTAAAATAAGAAGTTGTGTCTTCGGTGTCGTCAGGAATTAATTTTGAATAGGACGATCTGGAAATTGCCTGTATGCCACCCATGACTACACCCACTGCTCCGGCAATAAAATAGAATTGTATTTTTTTAGAAACAAAATAGGCAGCACAGCAAATTAAGGCCCATATGACAAGCATGAGTATTAAGCTGTATTTATTTCCCTTGGTTTTAGAAATGTAGGCAAATAAATAGGCTCCACCGATGGCGACCAATTGAAGAAGTAATATAATTCCAATTAGTTCACTCGTGCCAAAGTTCAATTCTTTTTCAGCAAAAATAGAGGCCAAATAAAGTACGGTCTGAACACCTGCCGAATAGAAGAAGAACGCCGTTAAAAAACGTTTTATGTTTTTCTTCTTTTGAAGTTGCTGCCAAACTTTACGAATTTCGCGATAGCCCTCCCAAATAATTCTATTTCCTGTCCTGATTAAGGTGTCCTTTGGTAGTCGACGAAAAGTAATTTGGGCGAACCCAAACCACCATAGTCCAACCATGATAAATGCTATTCGCGAGGGTAAGTAGGCATCTTTAATTCCAAAGAACTCAGGAAAATTGATAACAACGAGATTTAATATCAATAAAATTACACTTCCTATATAACCATAGGCAAATCCCTTTGCGCTTATTCGGTCATATTGATCTTCAGTCGCGATTTCAGGTAAATATGAATTATAAAATACAAGTCCTCCGGAAAAGCCAATTGTCGCAAGAATGAAAGCAATACTGCCAATTATCCATCCATGCGATAAATCTTCGACGAAAAAAAACATGCTGATGCAAGCTAAAGAGCCAAGTGTCGTAAAAAACTTCATGAAGACAAGTTTTCTACCACTAGCATCCGCAATTCCGGATAGTAGAGGAGAAAGAACAGTCAATATGATATATGCTACCGCAATGGAGTAAGCATACACAACCGAATTGCTAATTTCTCGCCCAAAAAGTACAATATCATAGCCTTCAGTGGCTTTCAAAAAATAGATTGGGAAAATAGCCACAGAAATCACTAAGGCATAAGAAGAATTCGCCCAATCGAAAATGGCCCACCCATTGATTGTACGCTTGTCATTTAGTCTAGGATCCGGCAATTCTCCTATCATTTTATTGGCTTTGACATGTCAACAAGATAGACATTAATCGCTAAGCCTGGATTCTAGCTCAGAATTTCGAGTGCAATGCGTCTTGAATACGCGCTGCTCTAAGCAAATGCAGGGATTCAGACACATAAACCATCAGTCCTTTTCCCCTTTAACAGCCCCGTTTCTTTTCTGGCTGGCACATACTACTATCATATCTGCCTCCAGAACCATTAAAAACACATATGGTTTGTTTCCTTTAAGACAAAGTTCGGTCTTCACATATTTTCTCCCGGCCTTCGAAGGGAACTTTTTACTCAATTGAAATGTGGCCAGTTTCCCCTGTGTATGCGCATTCATCGTTCAATCGGGACTGAACTGCCTGAAAGGCCTGTACGGTATTGTCACACCGATTAAAGGCCAAACACTTGAGAACCGGGAACCCTTATGCGAAAAACTCATCCGTACGTAATAATGCGTTTGAACCATCGAAACCCACTAACTTTTTCTGTAATGTAGTGCATCCATTGTTTTCGTATCTCCCAAGACACCGAGCATCTTCTAGCTGTGCATGACTATGTACAAGAGTCGGTCAGCGCGTTAATAAATCTTTGCTCTGTACCATCGTTGAATGACGAAGATTAGAGCCATTACTATCAATTAATAATTTTGCAAAGGAAACTCCCGTTTACTAATCTAAGATCTGCTAAGGGATTGGCACGATTTGATGTTTTCATGGTCTAGATTTTTAGGCACCTCAATGTTTTATAAAATCCAATCCTGAAGTGGGAGTATTTGTGTGCAAGTATAATTACACGTCCAATTCTCTACTTTACAATGATCAAAATTCTGCTGAAGTCAATTTTATCGAAAATCAGGAAGAATGACCATAGTCTGCGGTATTTACTAGTTGCATGGTGTGATTTCTTACTTCTTCCGCATTAATCTTGCATGTATTTTGAATATTCACAACTATGCTAATAAAATTTTGTTCCTACACGCTTGAGCAATTTCATAAACGATTAACCGACTAGTTTCAATAATGGGCTTATTAAAACGTTTTCGGTGAAGTGTTAATAATTCTTCGTCTTTAAAAATGAAGTTTGAAAAAGTATTAACCATCTTTTGATATCGCACCAAATCTTCAATGTCGCCAAGCGGCTTTGCTCCTAAGACGTCAATGAGAGTTTGATGGAGGATCTGATTGTAGTACGAGTACTTTTGAGGGAATTTCATAGATAGATAGTAGGAAATGATGGAGTTGTCTTGATGGTGCCATGATTCCCGAATGGATTGTTCTTTCTTTCGAAGCGCACGTAAAAGTTCCTCTGAATAAAATTTGAACCGATCGATTCGCCCTTCCAGATCGCGTTCTTCGTGAAACAATTCTGCAAAGGCAATAGCAACCATTGATGGGTCATAATCGACTAGCTTTAGCATGAGTTCTGCGGCCCTGTTTTGTTCATTTTTCCACAATCGTTTTGTTCGGTCAGATTCGAATAAAACAATTAGCCAATCATAAATAGTAGAAGAATTAAGATGATCGTGGGTAGAAAGATCAAATTGCTTATAATAAAGCCAGTCCATCTCAGATAATACTTCACGTTTTAGCAAAACTTTGAAAGCAGAAATGGTTTTATGGATATTATCAAGTTTCAAAGCTATTTACTTGAATAGACTACCCGACCATTAAGTATTGTGGCAAAAACGGTTGTGCTGGGGATGGAGTCCTCAGGACATTCCATAAGGTTTTGATTCAAAATACAGATATCGGCGACATATCCCTCTTTAATTGATCCCTTAAAAGATTCTTCAAAGGCGGCGTATGCATTACCCGAAGTATAACCCGACAATACTTCATTTCTGGACAACTTTTGATCGAGAAAAAATGATTCACCGCCTGGTCGCCGGCGTCGCGTAAGTGCAGCAAATATATTTTCAAATGGGTTCATTGATTCCACTGGAACATCGGTTCCTAAAGCCAATCGTGCGCCATTATTTAATAAATTACGCCAAACGTATGCATTATTTTGTGCCCTAATCTTACCTAGTCTGGCACCGACAAATGGTGCATCAGAGGTACAGTGTATAGGTTGCATGGAGGCTATAACATGTAACTTTCCAAACCTTGGTTGATCGGCAGGTGCTATATGCTGGGCATGCTCAATTCGCCATCGATTATCGGTGGACGGATTTAAATAGTTTTCAAACAAGTTCAGTGTTTCATGATTTGCGCGATCTCCTATAGCATGAACGCAATATTGAAGCTTTTGAGATTTACAGAGGTCGGCATACTTCGTTAGATGTTCGGGCTCCATTGTATTCTGTCCAAAATAGCCGGGTTGATCTGAATAGGCCTCATTTAGCCAAGCACCTCGTGAGCCCAAGGCACCATCAAAGTATGTCTTTATGGCTCGTGATGTAATAAAACTATCAGCAGCATTAATAAATTTGAGTTCAGGATATGCATTGACTAAAAGGTCAAAACTATCGAAAGCCATTAGATAAAGTCGGACGGCTAGCTCTGATTTATTTGCCTTTTTCCGAAGCCAATTAATTTGCTCAATGGAAGAACCTGCATCATGAAAACTGGTAATTCCATATTGATGGCATGATTTTGTAGCGGCGTGTAACGCCTGCTCCCAAATTAATTCGAGGTTTTTTGTTTCTTCAATAAAATCTTCGAATATTATGGCCGCATTTTCCTCGAAGATTCCTATTGGATTTCCGGCGTTATCGCGTAATATTCGTCCACCCAGAGGTGAAGTGCTTTCTAAAGATATACCGACTATATCCATGGCTTTTTTATTTGCAAATGCAGCATGACCACTTGCATGCGTCAAGAAGACAGGATGATCGGGAACGAGTTCACTCAGTGATGTGTGGATGGGATATCCATCCTTACTATCCTTTGGCCGTTCCTTCCATTTCTCTTGATGCCACCCTCGCCCTTCTATCCAGGTACCTTTTGGGACTTTGTTTGACTGTTCGATGACGGCATTCACAATTTCATTCCACGATGTATACTTTTCAAGCTGTAGATTCGTCAATGATTCACCGTAGGATAGAAGATGACCATGTCCTTCAATTAGACCGGGCATGACAAACCTACCTTCAGCGTCAATAACCTTTTTTGTCGGATGTTTTGAGTTATCATTGTCGTTCGATGATATAATTAATTCAATCGATTTATTGCGAATAAAGATTGTCTTTAATTCATCGTGGTACTTGGCGCCATCAAATAGTTTGGCATTCACAATTTTCAAATCATACGTCTCTGGGTTTTGATCACAACATATGCATGAAATTGAAATAAACAGCAGTATTGTTATATGGCGCATTATTAATATTAATTTAGAATCTAATTACCGGACTGTCAATTTAGGCCTTTATTCGAAATCGAGGTTCAAAAGATGTTGGGACCGCTAATTCCATAAATTTTCGCCAATCATCTGGAGACTTATCTTCGTCTATTAGACAACCGGTTGGTACGTATGGATAAATAAAGGAATAGGGCTGGGACTCGTGCATATTAAGCCGACGATAGACCATCGATCGATCAATTTCATGAGCGTGGCGTACACCTGCCGCAGCCATCAATTCAACAAATGATTCTACTGTTTCATTATGATAATTCGCCACACGATCGATTTTATTAGAAACATTTAATCCGGCAACCAACTCTTTGCGATGCGTGGCGACTCCGGTCGGGCAGTTATTTTTATTGCATTCCAATGCCTGTATACATCCGAGTGCTAGCATCATCGCACGGGCGGAATAACAAACGTCAGCACCCAAGGCGAATGCGCGAAACATATCAAAGCCGGACACAATTTTGCCAGAGGCTATTAACGTTATCTCATCTTTAAATCCAAATCCTTCGAGTGCATTATAGACAAATGCCAATCCTTCTCGAAAGGGCATACCCACGGAATTTGAAAATTCAAGCGGTGCTGCACCAGTGCCGCCCTCTGCGCCATCGACGGCTATAAAATCAGGTTTAATATTGGTCTCTTGCATAGCCTTGCATATGGCGAGAAATTCATGTTTTGCTCCAACACAAAGTTTAAACCCAATGGGTTTACCGCTCGAAAGTCGACGCAGTTCACCAATGAATTCGACTAAACCTCTAGGCCCATTAAATGCGGTATGATATGGAGGCGACAGAACGTCTAAACCTGGTTCGATATTTCGAATTATTGCTATTTCGGGGGTGTTTTTCTTGGCAGGTAATATGCCACCGTGACCTGGTTTCGCGCCCTGACTCAACTTTACTTCGATCATTTTCACCTCAGGTCTAGCCGCTTGCTTGCTGAATAATTCGGGATCAAAACCTCCTTCCTTAGTACGACATCCAAAGTATCCCGTACCGAATTGAAAAATTATATCTCCGCCATGTTTTAAATGATATGGGCTTATTCCGCCTTCACCGGTATTATGTGCGAAGTTGCCAACCTTTGCACCTCCATTTAGAGATAAAATCGCTCGGCTGCTCAAAGAACCAAAACTCATGGCAGATACGTTCAATAAGCTGCATGAATAAGGCTGGGTGCAATCTTTCCCACCTATTATTACACGAGGATTGGATTCAAGGTCATGCGGATCGAGGGCACCTATAGAATGATGCATCCATTCATATCCTTCTGCATAATTATTGAGCTGTGTTCCGAAGGGGTTGGTGTCGAGTCCTTGCTCGGATCGGGCATAAACCAGAGACCTATCCAATCGACTAAACGGTCGTCCATCGATGTCTGATTCGATGAAGTACTGTTGTATTTTCGGACGTAATTCTTCCATAAGTTTTCTGCCTCTCCCGACAATAGGAAAATTTCGCATGATGCTATTTTTCTTTTGCATCATATCATAAAACCCTAGAAGGACAAGTGGAACTACTGCTATAAGCACCATGGCGAATCCTGGCCACCACAGTTGGTCGATTAACAAGCTTCCCGCGATGGCAACAATTGCGCTGATAGTGAATATAATACGCATGTTGCGAAAATAAGAAATTTACATATGCTTCGATTCGTACAACACCAGAGCTCTTCAACTAGACGGCCGTGGAAATTGTACCTTTGCGAGCTACTTGACTTGCTGTCATATTAGACCTGAATGAAAGGAAGGAGAATTATTTTATGGCTGTTGGCGTTCGTCAATTTTACGAACATAATGGACGTCATGATTATGATGCCCCTAGCGGATTTGTTTATCGAAGAGTTTAGTATTTCTGTTGGAGAGTTTTCGTTGTTAATTTCAAGTTATGGCATTGCCGCATTTTTTTCAAGCTTGTGTGGTGTCTTTTTATTGGATAAATTCAATCGTCGCAAATCGTTGATGTTTATCTATTCGGGTTTTTTAGTAGGAACAACATTATGCGGCATTGCACCTGATTATGAGACATTGCTCGTCATAAGGTTTATTACCGGATTATTTGGCGGAATTATTGGTGCACTGGCATTGTCTATAATTAGTGATGTTTATAAATTCAAAGAGCGAGGACAGGCAATTGGTGCGCTCATGGCAGCCTTCTCAGCTGCAGCTGCGCTGGGCGTTCCCTTTGGATTTTATTTTGCAACAGAGTTTAGTTGGAGATTTCCATTTTTTTTTATTGCAGGAATTGCATTGGTAATTTGGATAATTGCCTACTTGAAATTCCCACCAATCGAAATTAATCGGGAGGAAGTTGTCGATTACGCACCCTTTGAGCTGTTACAAAAAATTGTAACAAACAAAAATATTTTGAATGCTCTACTGCTGGGATTCGTAGTTGTCTTTGGTCATTTTTTAATTATACCTTTTATTACGCCCTATATGACCAATAATGTTGGTTTTGAGGATAAAGACATCACGTATATCTATTTGGTAGGGGGATTACTGACGGTTGTTACCGCACCAATCATTGGAAAATTAACCGATAAATATGGCGTGAATCCTGTTTTCTATATTGTCATGATCATTTCGTTTGTCCCGGTGGTTTGGCTTACGAACCTGGGACCAGTAACAATACCTTATGCTCTCGTGGTGACGACGCTGTTTTTTGTTTTTGGTAGTGGCCGTATGTTACCACCTCAAAGTTTGATTACAAGTGCCGTCGGTCCTGATTTACGAGGCAGTTTCATGAGCCTTAAGTCGGCACTTCAACAACTTGCGATTGCCTTAGCCGCAGCGATTGGTGGAATAATCATATCAGAAGACAAAGACATGAAACTTGTAGGATATGAGTGGGTTGGCTATAGCTCGATTGCGGTATGCATCATTGCCATGATTTTGACGCCACGGATAAAAATCGCAAAGGGAAATTAATTTACAATCGAATTTGAAAATTGCTAAAGCCTAGTCTTCACACCTAATTGGGCGGAGAATGTATTTATTATATTGTCGTTGGCACTTAGACCACGGTTAAATAAATTGTAATAGACAGTCGGTTGAATAAATAAACTCGTTGACGGTGACAATTTACGCTCAACACCAAAACCCAGATCCAGCGTAAAATAGAAGTTTTCATTAAATGGTCCCCCGGCTAAGATGCCATCCGTAAATCGTTTTTTCTCGTGAACTGGTGGAGTACCCCGAGTGACAATTCCAGCCGCATTTTCTACTTCAAGTTGTTCATCATTGACCTCTTCTACTGCAATAGTTTCAATTTCAATATTATAGTCAGCTTGTAAAGCCACATGTAAAGCCCCTCCGCCAACAACATAAGTTTGCCACTTTCCCTGATTGATATAATACGTGGCATGAAGAGGCAGTGTCGCTACATTCAATTCGATTCCTTTTAGGGTAAATTTTGTTGCCGCGAGAGTTGGATGCTTAATGAATAGTTCGATAAAATTTTGTGGATATTGTTTTGAAGAGTACATAAAACCAGACGATAATTCGATAGGGCCTAAATCACGATGTACTAAAAAGCCTCCGCCCAAACCTGTTCGATTGGTATTATAGCCGCTTTGTTCGATTAAGTCATCGTAAGGCGTTGTTATGTGATTTAAATTAATATCCGTAAATGCTGAAATACTCCATTTCTTAGCATTGGAAATTTGGTTTGCCAAAACACGATGCTGCGCTTGTAAATCCGCTTCGTCGTATGTTACAAGTTTCGCAGACGGTATGGTCACTTTTGCAAAGTGTTGAACGTCATGCCGTTGACCAACATTTGAAATATTTCCGGGAAAGGACTTGTCGGAAACAGTCCTTTTATCCTCAGTCAGATGATTGTTTGTACTTGTTTTTGTGTCATTAATTATTACCTCATTTATTTGAATATCCTTACTGGCAATTTCTAGGCGTTTACCTGGGACTGAGGTATCAATTGTGCCAGTCGATGCATCGTCGTCATTCACAGGTGCGTTTACATGCCGGAATGCTTCTGCAGTCGATGAGACACTGGCAGCTGTAACGCGGCTTTTAGTGGTCGAAGGATTACTCGCATGACTTGAACGACTAGGACTATTTTCGCTGACTTTTTCATGCGGCAGTACGTTCGAATAGGAATTTGAAAGTGAAGATGCATCCTTAATTGAGGCACTGTTTAATTGTGTCTGACTAGTAACATAAACAGAACTTTCTTCCGTCTTTACTTTGTTTATCGCATGATTCGTTTCATTCTTAGATTGAGTCCAATTTTCAACTATGGCCACTGGTTGGTTTGCAACTGTCGGAATGGGTTGAGAAGAATAATTGTAGAAGGTAATAAGTGCCAGGATCATTAAAATAGCCTCTGCCGTTTTGCTAACAAAGATTTTATTGGAAGCATACCAGGTATAATCAAGCCAGTCCTTTAGTTGTAGCCAGTGTTTGTGCTGATAAGCAACACGAACATTATTTAATTCTGCGCGAATAGCGTCATCCACTTCAGTATCACTGGACTCCATGCGGGATTGCATGTCTTCCCATGATAGTGGATTATACGGTACTTCTAGGTTTTCCAGCGCATTTTTGACTATGTCATCGATGTGCTTATTCATCCGAGTGTAATTTTCTTTTGTTCGAGCAAGGCCCTCAGCTTGCTGCGAGCTTTGACTAAATTAGATCGCGAGGTGCTCTCAGAAATTCCTAACGCTTCACCGATTTCTCGGTGAGAGTATCCTTCAATGACGTAGAGATTGAATACATTTCGGTATGCCGCGGTCAATGACTGAATGGCCTCTAAAATTTCCTTTTGAGCCATTTGACTCACGGCGCCGGGGTCATTGCTACTCACGGAATAGGCTGTATCCAAATCCTCCGTTCTTCGTCTGTTCTCTTTTCGATAAAAATCAATAGCCGTGTTAACCATTATTCGTTTGATCCAACTAAACAGCGATGTTCCAGGTTTGTATTTGGCCACATACCGAAATACTTTGATAAAACCCTCCTGCAAAATGTCGAATGCCTCTTGTTCGTTATTTGAATAACGTAAACACACCCCCATCATGGAGCTGTAATAAGCTTCATATACCTGTTGCTGCGCCCACCGTTCCTGACGGACACAGGCTTCAATTATTAATTGCTCGTCTCCTGACAATTGGATGACAATATTCATCTACAATTTTGTCTTTGATCAAAGAGTATAAAGATAACGTATTGCCGAAAGACAATGATGCCTCTGTAGGTTGTGCTGAGCTTGCGAATTCTTGGACCCGAATTCAAATTTCACGTAATCTAAGGCAGTAAATGAGATGTGATAAACCAACATTATCATTAATACATAATCTCTAGAAGATAAAGGATTTATCCTAAATTAGCCGGCTCAAATGAAATTAGGATAATGAGTGATCAACCAGTAACTGAAAGAGTCTCCTTGGATAAGATGTATGAGGAGTATTTCTTGGATTACGCATCATATGTCATTTTGGAACGTGCTGTTCCCACTGCGGATGATGGATTGAAACCCGTGCAAAGGCGAATTCTATACAGCATGCGGAAGATGCACGATGGACGCTATCATAAAGTGGCGAATGTAATTGGTCAAACGATGCAATTTCATCCGCATGGTGATGCAGCCATCGGAGCGGCCCTGGTACATCTTGGTCAAAAGAACTTATTGGTTGACTGCCAGGGGAACTGGGGTGATATTCGGACTGGTGATTCCGCTGCTGCTCCCAGATATATCGAGGCAAGATTAACGCCACTGGCATTGGACATTTTATTTAATGCAGAAACAACGGAGTGGCAGTTATCGTATGATGGTCGGAATAAGGAGCCGATTAATCTACCTGCGAAATTCCCATTA
Source organism: Saprospiraceae bacterium (assembly GCA_028279185.1). Taxonomy (GTDB): domain Bacteria; phylum Bacteroidota; class Bacteroidia; order Chitinophagales; family Saprospiraceae; genus JANQSS01. Next base: position 173,170 of record JANQSS010000027.1, read on the forward strand.
GTGCTGGCACAAGGAGTCGATGGTATTGCAGTTGGTTTATCAACTAAAATTATGCCGCATAATTTTATCGAGTTGATTAAGGCTTCGATAAAAATATTGCAAGACAAACGGGTAAAAATATATCCGGACTTCTTGACAGGAGGGCTTGCCGATGTCAGTGATTATCAAGATGGAAAACGCGGTGGAAAAATAAAGGTACGCGCCCTAATAGAAAAGAAAGACAAAAGCACACTTGTCATTCGGGAATTACCTTATGGAGTAACCACGACTCAGTTAATTGACTCTATCCTAAAAGCTAATGACAAGGGAAAAATTAAAATTAAAAAAGTAAGTGACAATACGGCTAAAGATATCGAAATTGTAGTGGAGCTTGCTAGTGGAATGTCTCCAGACGTCAGTATTGATGCGCTGTACGCCTTTACAAATTGCGAGGTGAGTATTTCGCCAAATGCCTGTGTAATTGTTGACAATAAGCCACATTTTTTATCGGTCGTGGATATATTGAAACACTCAACTGAACAAACCAAAAGATTACTTGGACGTGAGTTAGAAATCAGGAAAAATGACTTAGAAGAAAAATGGCATTTTTCTAGTTTGGAAAAAATATTTATTCAAGAACGAATTTACCGAGATATAGAAGAGTGTGAAAGCTGGGAAGAAGTTTTGAAAGCTGTTACAATAGGATTACACAAGTTTGTAAAGACACCGGACAATAAACGACCAAAAACGAAAAAACTTGAACTAAAGCGCAGTATTACGGAGGACGACGTTACGCGTTTAACAGAAGTTAAAATAAAGCGAATATCTAAATACAACGTCTTTAAGGCTGAAGAGGCTTTACAAAAGTTGCTTGAAGAATTAGATCAAGTGAATTATGATCTGGCCCACTTAACAGCGTATTCCATTGCCTTTTATGAAATGCTGCTTTCTAAATATGGCAAAGGACGAGAGCGAAAAACTAAGTTGTCCTCTTTCGAGGCAATAAAAGCTCAACAAGTTGTTGTGAATAATACGACACTTTACGTCAATCGAAAAGAAGGGTTTATTGGCTATGGTCTTAAAAAGGATGAAGAAGTCGGACCTTGTTCTGATTTGGATGATATCTTAGTTATTCGTAAAGACGGCAAATTAGTTGTGAGCAAGATTACAGAAAAGAACTTTGTCGGGAAGAATATTTTGCATGTAGCTGTTTGGAAAAAGGGAGATAATCGAACGACGTATAATTTGATTTATCGCGACGGTTTCGGAGGTAAGAGTATGGTAAAAAGATTTCAAGTCACGGCTATAACACGGGATAAAGAGTATGCTTTAACAGCTGGAAAGGAAAAGTCTGCTGTTCATTATCTTTCTATCAATCCAAATGGTGAAGCGGAAATCGTGGATGTCAAGTTGTCTCCTGCCAGTCGTGCACGAATAAAGGAATTTGAGTTCGATTTTTCTGATCTGGCTATAAAGGGTCGTGGGAGTAAGGGGAATACACTGACAAAGTACGCGATAAAATCCGTTCGAAAAATTAGTGACGGAGAATCGACTTTGGATGCATTAAAATATTATGTGGATAAAACTACCGGCCGAATTAAGACAGAAGAGAGTGATATTTATTTGGGTGCATTCCATCCCGAAGATATTTGCATGGCAATTTATTTGGATGGTACGTATGAGCTCATAAAACCAGTTGAAAATCGTAAGATCGATATTAAGAAAATGGCCCACATGGGTAAATTCGATGAAAAAGTTATTATCAGCTTAATTTATTTTGATGGCCATAAAAAATGGACGATGGTAAAACGGTTTAATATTGAAACCACAGCTCTCGATCAGCGATTTTCCGCTATTTCAGACCATGAAAAGTCAGCGCTTCTCTTTGCGTCGGTAAACCCCCGTCCGAGCGTCCAATACAGTTACACCTCCAAAAAAGGAAAAATTACGGACGTCGTACATATCCATGATTTTATTGATGTCAAAGGTTGGAAGGCGTTGGGTAATCGACTCGCAGATAAGAAGGTTAAAATTGGAAAAATCGTAAAACAAAAAACACTGAAACCTGGCGATTCAGTGGAGTTCGATTTGGATGGTGAGCAAGGACAACTTTTTTAATGATTGAATAGCACAACAGCTAATAATTGTCTCATTGTAGACAACGAAATCGTCCTACCCCCTTTTCATGGGGCGTCTATTTTTTGGACAAGTTTATTTTTCAGTTGATTTTTTGGTTAAAATAAATATCAATTAAAAGCTGAGTTATGAAAAGGGCAATAATGATATTTCCAATTGCAATGATTTTATTTCTAACGTTTTGCAAAAAATTGCATGCGCAGGAACCTTCTGCCATACTGGACATGGAAAGTACTTCGCAAGGTGCACTCCTTCCGAGAATGACGTCTGCCGAACGGTTAGCTATTGCGAATCCTGCGAACAGTTTGACCGTTTATGACTTGGATACAAAATCATACTGGTTCTATCGGCTTAATGAATGGGTCAACTTGAAAGAAAACCCAAAGACCTTTGGAGGGGCGCGAACAATATGTCCGTACCTATCCCTTCTCCAGGAACGATTACCAGTTCAATTGACCTGACATCGACAGAAGATATTTCCCCCGCAACCTCGATTGAAGTGTGTTTGACAATTGGTCATACCTGAACCATCGAAAACTTGGAAAGCTGCATGGCCGAGATTGAACGCCATCAAAATGAACTCAGCGCATTTTTGACAAAGTTTTTTGCTGAGAATACTCAGGTGTCGTTGGAAGATCGAGACTGAAAATGGCGCTCCATTTATTGGGAATTTGACTGTCTTGAGGTGACCATTTTCTTATCTTCGCAGCCAAATCACCACCTCAATGAGCGGAATAGAATCAGGAAGCGTCACCAGTTTGACAGATCAAGGCATTTGTCGCATAAACTTTGAACATCCATCGCATAATTCGTTGCCCGGGAAGTTATTGGCGGAGCTTACAACCGCTATAAACGATGCAGACACAAATGGTGATGTGCATGTCATAATACTTCAGAGTTCGGGTGACAGAACGTTTTGCGCAGGTGCCAGTTTTGATGAACTAATCGCTATCGAAGATGAGATAACCGGCAAGCAGTTTTTTATGGGATTCGCTAACGTTATCAATGCTTGTCGCAAATGTTCAAAACTAATCATAGGACGAGTGCAGGGAAAAGCCGTTGGTGGAGGAGTTGGGTTGGCTTCAGCCACCGACATCTGTTTTGGAACGAAATATTCTGCTATTAAATTGAGTGAGTTGGCCGTAGGAATCGGGCCGTTTGTTGTTGGACCTGCTGTTCAACGTAAACTGGGCTTAGCTGCATTTTCACAGTTGGCGATTGATGCCCGGACTTGGCAAAATGCCTATTGGGCCCGCGATAAAGGTTTGTATGCCGAGGTTTTTGACTCTATTTTTGACATGGACGAGGCCATTTATAAGTTGGCTCAGGAATTAAAGGACTCAAACCCCGCTGCACGTTCCGCCTTGAAAGAGACTTTTTGGGAAGGTACCAATCATTGGGATTCGCTTTTAGAATCGCGCGCAGAAGAAAGTGGTCGCCTCATTTTATCGCCATTTTCAAAAGGTGCTATTGCTAAGTTTAAATCGAAAGGATAACACATGCACGAAGCGCAAGCGTCAAATCAATTGAATAAAATTCAGCAAGCCTTCACTATTATGTGCAAGGCCAAGACCATGACTGAAGTCTATGAGAAGAACTTCAAAACGGTAAGCAAATACGTTCATGCTACATCAAGAGGACATGAAGCTATCCAGATAGCCATGGGTCTGGCACTTAAGTCCTGTGACTATTTGTCCGCCTATTATCGGGATGATGCCATGTTGCTGAGCATCGGCATGACGCCATACGAATTGATGTTGCAACTGATGGCAAAACGCGACGATCCTTTTTCAGGAGGAAGAACCTATTATTCTCACCCAAGTTTGCGAGACCCAGACAAAGTACAAATAACACATCAATCTTCGGCTACAGGAATGCAGGCCATTCCTTCTACCGGGATTGCGCTTGGCATACAGTATAGAGAACGTCAGAATTTGACTCAAATGTTCAGGGGTGAACGGCCCGTTGTCGTTTGTTCCTTAGGTGATGCATCCGTTACTGAAGGGGAAGTTGCTGAGGCTTTTCAGATGGCGGCCCTTCGACAATTACCAATTATTTATTTGGTGCAGGACAATGGCTGGGACATAAGCGCGACAAAAGAAGAAACGCGTGCTATGGATGCATTTGAGTACGCAGGTGGCTTTAAGGGTCTGGGGCGAATACGCGTAGATGGTACAAACTATTTGGAATGCCAGCGTACATTGTCTGATGTGGTGGAGCAGGTACGATCCGAGCGCAAACCTTTTGTTGTTCATGCATCCGTACCGCTGCTCAATCATCACACATCCGGTGTACGTATGGAATGGTATCGCGATGATCTGGAAGAGCATAAATTGCAGGATCCGTACCCTAAGTTGAAAACGTTTCTTATTGACGAATTGGACATAAGTCCGAAGGATATACATGATGAGGAGCAAAGAATATTGAAAGAAATCGAAGCGGATTATGGACGAGCTTTGATCGCAGAAGATCCCAGACCTGAGGATCTGTATACATTCGATTTGGCTCCTACACCTATAACGGAAGAAAAAGGAGAGCGCTCGCCTGCTGGAAAAGATAAAGCGGTCATGGTTGACTCGGCTCTATATGCCATTAGGGAATTGATGGAAAAACACGAGGATTGTCTTTTGTATGGTCAAGATGTCGGAGGTCGATTAGGTGGTGTTTTTCGGGAGGCGGCCACGCTTGCCCAGCAATTCGGAGACAATCGCGTTTTTAATACCCCTATTCAAGAGGCATTTATAGTTGGTAGTACGGTGGGCATGTCGGCTGTTGGCCTTAAGCCAATAGTAGAGGTGCAATTTGCAGATTACATTTGGCCTGGGTTAAATCAACTATTCACGGAGGTTAGCCGGTCGTACTATTTATCAAATGGCAAATGGCCGGTTAGTATGATATTGCGCGTGCCGATTGGTGCTTATGGGAGCGGGGGGCCTTATCATAGTTCAAGCGTAGAGTCCGTCGTTTGTAATATTCGCGGAATTAAAATTATCTATCCATCAACAGGTGCTGATCTGAAAGGCCTGATGAAAGCAGCGTTTTATGACCCAAATCCAGTCGTCATATTTGAACATAAGGGACTCTATTGGTCAAAGGTACCTGGCACCGATGCGGCAATGACCGTTGAACCCGATGAGAATTATATTATTCCAATTGGCAAAGCAAGAATCGTGCAATCAGCTGATTTTTCAAATGATCAATCCAGCTTAACGGTTATATCTTATGGTATGGGCGTACATTGGTCATTGGTAGCTTCGCGAAACTTCAAGGATAGAATTGAAATTGTTGATTTGCGATCACTCGCGCCTTTGGACACAGAAGCTATATTTTCAAGTGTAAAAAAGCATCATAGGGTGCTGGTAGTAACCGAAGAACCTGTAGATAATACATTTGCACAAAGTATTGCCGCGCGTATTCAAGAAAACTGTTTCGAACAATTGGACGCCCCTGTGCGGACAATCGGATCAGAAAATATGCCCGCTATACCATTAAATGAAACATTGGAAAAAACTATGGTGTTAAATGCGGAACGCGTTCAATCGGCGATGAAAGAATTATTAGCATATTAGAAATAAGAAATAGAGTAGCTTACTAAGTAAAAAAGCCCGTTGAAATTATTCAACAGGCTTTTTGCTTTTTACTTAGTAACTGTTATTATTTCAATATCGATAGTTTTTGGACAACTAGTCCATCCTCAAATGAAATGCCCAAATAATACATTCCTGGTGGCATTGCACTTGTTATCAATTCGAATTGATTTGCATTAACATTGTCAATTTGTTTAATCGCTTTTCCCTGCCCGTCGAATAGGACAATTCTTGTCATTGGAAATTCGGCACCGGATTCTAATCGAACAAAGTTATGCGCGGGGTTCGGACTCATTGTTAAATTGACATCTTCAGCTTCTAACTGGACGATCCCGGAGAATCCGCAATCCAATCCAAGACCTGCGCAGAGCCGTGGAGCTGTAACCATAAATACCGTGTCGATATAGGCTTTAGCTTTCGCCGCACTCATATCTGGATTCGTCAACAATCCGGATTGATGAATTGTGTCAGCGTTGTAGTCCGTACCCAATGCATTGTTGATTGCATCAACTCGTGCACTTAATACATTGTAATCCCACCAATCCCAAGGTGATCCGGCACCAGGAGTCAGACCTATAAAAGGATAAAAATTTTGAGTTCCAAGCTTTATCATCTCTCCGGCAATCGTAACATCCACGGTTGCGTAGAAATCGATAATTGCTTTAAGTGGATCGTCGGCCGCTGGTATTCCATCAAGTACATCATTTATACCTAAATCATTGGCAACTTCAACTGCTTCGCGTGTACCGCTAGCTTCATCAAGAACAACAAAATTAGGTCCGGGAACGATAACAGGGCCTACATAGTAAGGTGCGAATATGTCTGTCGGGCAATGAAAGCCGACCATCGGTGGCTCATTACTCTCTACGTCACCATCAATCCATGATACGTCGCCGAGTGCACCACCCATATTTACGGCCATCTGAATTTCTGAATTATAACCGACGTGATTTGGCACTGCCAACGTGTCACCGGAAACGGGGTGGATCCCAAATGAGGTTCCATCAAAATTGCCCAGAACTGTAGTATCTACAAATGGTTGAAGTGTAACCGTGTTAATGAATTTCGGTAAAACGACCTCCTCAAAATCGTCCAACGTGGCCAATCCATAAGATAGATATCCACCGGTTCCTACACCCCAGGCACCAATTTTATCCGGGTCGACTCCGAAAGGATTGCCGTTTTCAGCAACGGATCGTCTGATATAACGAACAAGACTTCTAGAGTCTTGAATACCGCGGTAGGCAGCCTGTAACAGAGAGCCTTTACGGACGTTGTCATCCAAGGCTTGTGGAAGCCATCCTTGACGGTAAGTGTACGAAAAGACAACGTAACCTCGCTTTGCCAAACGAGTCGCCACTTCGACTATAACAGAATCATCTTTGAAGCCTGTTGCAGCCTGATTAACAATTCTGGGAATAAAACTTCCCGTATGTGCAAGAACAATAGCGGGTCGGTTAGTCAATGTATCACCAGTGGGAGCGTATACATCAGTTTTTAGCTCGATGAATGCCATTTGCAATACATCGACGTTACCCGCATAAGATTGATCGGTTAGGACCGTAACATCATCGAAAACTTCATCTATATATCGGTGGTCTTGTGCGTTGAGCCCGACTACCAGAAATAATAGAATAAAAAAATTGAGTAAAATCTTCTTCATAATTAATAGTTGAGTTTATTTCTTGACAAAATCATATACTAACGAAGCATAGGCAAATCGACCAATAACGGGTCCGCCAAATGCTTGATTAACTTTCTTATTTAACAAGTTCGATGCGCCGACTTTAAATGTAACATTTAATCCAGGATGCCGCCAATTAAATTGACCATCCAAAAGTCCATACGCAGGAACAACTCCTGTGAATTGTGGGCTCCCTTCAAATAGAAATTCTTCTTGCCACTTATAATTAAAATTAAAACCAAAGAGAATCGGTCCAACAAGATTAATATCACGGCCATTTACACCAATATTGTATTTATATTTTGGCGTATTATAAGCTGGAATAATTGGATCATCTGTTTCCGTATTGAGTACATTATAGCTAAAATTTCCAACAAGCGACATTTTATCCATGAAGTAATAATTTAATCCAATGGAAAAACCTTGTGTCGTAACCTGATTTAAAGAATTAGCAGAAACGCGATAGATGCGCTGCGTTATAGGAATACCCGCTGGGCCGAATGTAGCATCCACGCCTAACTGATACCCGATGAATTGATCATACCAGCTATAATAATATCCAGCATCGACATATAGCTTTTCAGACAAAATTGTCCGGTATCCTAGTTCAACTGTTTTTACCTTTTCAGGTTGAAGCGGGTCAACATCGAAAAATCTTAATGTATCCGGGTCGCCTGAATTTAAAAAATCAACGTAAGAATCTGTGGTTAGTAAATCATTAATGCCCGTAATATTTCCTATTAATATAGCCGGTCCCACGTTGTAATTTAAGTATTGCTCGGTTAATGTCGGATTACGGATACCTGAACTAAAATTTAATCGAAGGTAATTATCTGTTTTTGGACTATATACTAAAGAAAGAGCTGGTGAAAATAAATAGTCAAAGTTTTGATGCTTATCCAAACGACCGGAGGCATTAATTTTTAGTTTGTTTTGTGCTGTGGAAATAGAAACTCCAGCATAGGCTCCAAACTCATATGTAGTTAGATCTCTGCCATTTGTGTCAAGTAAAATAGAGCCTTTCGAGTCGGGTAAGTATGACCGGTAATTACCACCAAGCCGAATATCCATGTCCTCAACGACTCCGCCTGAAGCAACATGATCAAATATATATTCACCGTGAATGTGATAAAGGGCGGATTTATCGAAAAAACGTGTTCCTCCTTCGGAATTTGCAATACGACCTGTAATGTCGTTAAATGCGTTTTGAAAACGCTCGGTGCCCGGTTCAAATCGATCTTGCGTCTCTTGAATTACATCTCCCATGTTAGCGGCTTCCAGCGCCATGGCGTGGTAAAGAAATAACGAATCCGTATTGGCAGCAAGAACGGCATTTAAGGCAGCATTAAATCCCTCCGGATTTCCGATATACATCAATGGATCGGGGTACCCTTCAAAAGCCCGAATACGTGCATTTATTTGACGCGACCAAAAATTAGAATAGTCAACATTAAATGAGGCGTCGTCTTTGGCTCTTCGCTGTAATTGAATTGCTGTGAAATATGGATCATATGAATCTCCGGCATCTTCATGAGTCAAATAGGCCCGTAAAAAATATTTGTCCTTCTTTTTTAGTTCAACACGGTGTTGGTAGAATTGAATATTTTTTAAACTAAACCGGTTATCTCCTTGGTAAACAGTGGTACCGCCACCATAACTTGATGATAATATTATTTCCGGAGATTCGTACGTCATGCTAGGGCTTAGTCTAAAATGAAAAGCACCACTCAGTTTTAAATTTTCAGTATCATAATCCACTAAATCGATCTCCCGATACCCAGAACGGTAAAATACACCTAGACCAGGTTTGGCAAGGCCATTATTCCGATTATCACTAGCCAACTGAAATTCGTCTCCGTAAATATTAACAGCGTCAAAACGCCCAGGATTTGTTTCGTCGCTAATAGTCCCTGGAATAGGACCGTAGTCGACCGCTTCCCAGTCATTGGCCTGTAATGCAAAGGCATTTAGCTTAAAGGCAAATACATCATCTCCGTTTTTGTTTTGTACTGCATCAGCCCATCGCAGCGCCCCTTCGATCAAATTTCGCTCTCCAATTTTAACCATGGCCGAAACCCCTTTGTGGAAGAAAGGGTCCTTACTCTGCATACTGATAACGCCATTAAATGCACCCGGTCCGTAAAAAGCGGAACTTGCTCCAACCACCAGGTCGACTTTGTTGATATCGAGCTCCGAGGCTCCAAGGAAATTCCCCAATGAGAAGTTGAGACCCGGACTTTGATTGTCAACACCATCAATAAGCTGAAGCGATCTCACGGGGCTCGTGCTGTTGAAGCCGCGTGTATTGACGATTTTAAATCCTAGACTTGCTGCCGTAAGATCAACATCTTTTAAAGACCCTAATCCATCATAAAAACTCGCGGCCGGTGTCTCCTTAATAGCTACGATGTCCAGCGATTCGACAGTTAATGGCGACTCGCGCTGTTTCTCCGTGATACGCCGGCCCTTAATTTCAACCGTTTCTATTATTTGTGCATCACTACCCAGCTTCACTTTAATGTCACCACTGCTTTCGATGGCAATTTCCTTGGTTGCATAACCTACATAGGAAACCTCTATTATAACCGGGTAGGTAAAATCGGATTTGAAAAGAAAGGATCCATCGTATTCGGTTATTGTTCCTTGCGTTGTGCCTTTGATCAAAACCGTAGCACCTACAAGAGGCTCACCATCCAATTCGTCTAATACAGTGCCTTGGACCGTATTTTGTGCACTTAAACAACAATGAATGCCAAAAAAGGCCAGTAGCAGGCATAGGAATTTACTATTCATCACGTGTTATACTTTACAGCGATTTCTTGAAACAGCGAATAAGATATATAAAATTGCGATTATATACGCAGTTTTATGTCATTTGCTTATCAGCTGTACGATTTGCAGAATTAAGTTTTTTTTGGAGTTTGTGTCGCAAACCAAGCCGATAGAAGTCATATAACTTCAAAAGATGTATCCCTGATTTCAACAGGTGTTCATTTAATCGGCATGAAATGCTTGCCAAATATAGTAGGATTTTACCGATGGTTGATGTTTTTTGACTTTGATAAAAAGCCTCAAGCTTTACATCCGGGCTTCGGTTCGAATTGCTCAATTTCACTATAGTCGTTACGGCCTCGGAAGCATTTTTTAAAAATTTATCATTGGTATTCAATCCTATATGTATTACATAATTATCAATGTGTTTTATTTGAAGCCCATAACCCAGCACCTGTTTTGCCCATAGACTGTCCTCATAACCATAACCGGATATTTCCTGGTCAAATGGAATTTGCCCGAGAACTTTTCGGGAGCAACAAAAGTTATTGGAGAAAAAGTAGCGCGCGGGAGTCTGATTCCTGATCAACGCGGACTTGCTTTCCCGGTTTCGTCCGTATTTCCAATGCAAATGCTTTTTTATTCCTGGGCTTGATTTGGAGTATTTCGTGCCTCCTACGATAACTGTTTTCGGATCGACGTGATTGGCGTATTGGGTCAAAAAGGTATTCGTGTCTAATATTCTGCTATCGCCATCTATGAAAACCAATGTATCGTATATGGCATGTTGGACGAGTTTATTTCGTGTTTTAGATCGTCCCAAATTAGTATCATTAGAGAGTAGTGTTAGGGATGTAATATCCTCATATTCAGATTGTAAGGCATCGTAAAGAGTGGTGTCTGGTGAAGCGTCGTCACAAACGACTACCTGAATCTCAATGTTAGAAATTTCGCCAGCAACAAGGATGTCCTGTACCAATGGTCGCGTGTCAAAATTGTACATCGGAATGAGAACAGAGAGCATGAGGCGAAGATAGGTGATTGTACAAAGGAGTGAAAAAGATGGCCCTACTAAACCGGAATAGCGGGAAAGTAATGAATGGGTTAAAAAGGATAGAAACTAGATGTTTTACCATGCTACACCACATGTCGTACGGTTATCATACTGCAGGTTTGTTGTATAAATATTGATTATTAAAATTTTATATATAGCACTAATATTTAATGTAAATATGGTTTTTAATTTGGCGATTTGTTCACTCTTGTAAAATTCGGAAGAACCACTTCTTGATTTAATTGTTTCTGTGCTTATAGGTATATCCGTAGAAGGCATTTTAAAGAAGTCGCTTCTCATTCCTTGTCTTACTTTTACAACTCTAAAAATGAAAGCAATACTGGATAATAATATTAAAGATGGTCGTCTTAAGACCATAGCGCGGAAAGTGTTTGACAGCGAACGTTTATCTGAAAGTGATGGCTTATATCTTTTCGAACATGGTTCACTCGCTCTTTTGGGCATACTTGCCAATCATGATCGTCAAAGAAGACACGGCGATACGACTTATTTCAACCGCAACTTCCATATTGAACCGACTAACGTCTGTCTTTATACATGTACATTTTGTTCATATAGTCGCCTCATTAAAAAAAGGGAACAAGGATGGGAGTACAGCTTGGCCGAAATTATGGATATCGTTAAAAAATATGATGGTCAACCAGTAACAGAAGTTCATATCGTAGGAGGTGTACTGCCACAGTACGACGTCAAGTTTTATGTGGATCTATTTAAGGCTATTAAATCTCACCGCCCCGAATTGCATATAAAGGCGCTAACACCTGTCGAATTTCATTATATCTTCAAAAAGGCAAAAATTAGTTATAAGGAAGGTCTGGAGATTTTAGCGGAAGCTGGATTGGATTCAGTACCTGGCGGAGGAGCTGAGATATTTGATGAAAAAATTAGGAGCGAAATTGCCGGCGGAAAATGTTCATCAGATCAATGGATTGAATTACATGAAATTTGGCATAATATGGGTAAACGGTCAAATGCCACCATGTTGTACGGTCATATTGAAAACTACAGCCATCGGATAGACCACATGTCACGTTTAAGACAATTGCAAGATCGGACAGGCGGATTTCAAACATTTATTCCCTTAAAATTCAGAAACCAGGGAAATCAATTATCTCATTTGCCTGAGTTACCTGCGCATGAGGATCTGAAAAATTATGCAGTTTCACGATTATTTATGGATAATTTTGAACATATTAAAGCATACTGGCCTATGATTGGCAGGCAAATGGCTCAATTGTCGCTGAACTTTGGTGTAGATGATATTGATGGAACAATTGATGATACGACAAAAATATATTCGATGGCTGGTTCGGAAGAGCAATCACCGGCTTTGTCTACGTCTCAATTGGTTAATTTAATTAGGGAAGTTAAACGCGTACCAATCGAACGGGATACATTGTATAATGTCATTACCGATTTCGAAGGGGTTGAGTTTGAAGATGAACACGGAATTAAGGGGTATATGTCTCTTCCAGTAATTAATAATTAAGGGCATTTACTGTTTGATGAAGAAATTGAAAATTGCGGCTGTTGAATATATTAATACACTACCATTTTTACAGGGCTTACGTACTACGTCGTTTTTTGATCAACTCGAAATTGAGGCAGTAAATCCGGCGACCTGTGCGAATTTATTTTATGACAGTATTGTTGATGTTGCCTTGGTCCCGGTTGGATCTTTACATCAGTTTTCGGACTATAAAATAATAACGGAATACTGCATTGGATCTGAGGGGCCAGTAGATACAGTAGCTGTTTTAAGTGATAAACCGATTGCTGAAGTCGAGCGAATTGTACTTGATCCGCATAGTCGGACTTCAGCCATGCTAATCCAGATTTTATGCAATAAATATTGGCAGCTAAAAAATATTCATTTTACTGATGTAGGATCCGAAGGGTTAAGTGAGGGTTATTTATTTATAGGGGATAAGGTGAAAGAAAAAGAAAAGCAGTTTTCCTTTAAATATGACTTGGGCGAAGCATGGACAAATATGACATCACGCCCTATGGTGTTTGCCGTTTGGGTTGCGAGGCTGTATGTCGATGATAACATCATTTCAAAACTGAATGCCGCGTTTAAGGTTTCTTTAAACAGTTTGGATAAGTTAAATTTACAGCATTGTGGCAATGCATTATACTGGCGCAATTACTTAAAAAACTCAATTCGATTTAAATTTGACGAAACAGCGAAGCAAGGCCTCAAGCTATTTTTACAATATGCTGAACAATTAATTCGAGTATGATAGTTGATGTACATCCTATAAATCCGGAACGAAGGAAAATTCTAAACATTAAAAATGGGTTATTGGACGGTGGGGTCTTTATAATACCAACGGATAGTGTTTACGCATTGGTTTGTGCGATGAATGACTACCGGGCTGTCGATAGAATTTGTAAATTAAAAGGACTCAATCCAGTAAAAGCAAATTTGACATTTATGTGCTATGATATTGCACAAGTGTCCACGTTCACGGCACCTCTACCAAATCAGATATTTCGACTATTAAAACGAAATACACCTGGACCTTTTACTTTTATTCTTAAATCGAATAATAAAGTGCCTAAGTTGTTCAAAAATAAAAAACGCACAATAGGTGCAAGAATTCCAGCACATACTTTTTTACAAACATTGATAAGAGAAATTGAATGCCCACTGATGTCAACATCATTGAAATCGGGTGATGACGAATACTATCTGACTATTGAAGAAATTGCACCTGAGTGGGAAAAGCGAGTCGATGCCATTATTGACTGTGGACCAGTCGCACAAGTCGAAACAGCAATTATTGATGCGACCACAAATGAGATTGAAATAATACGCGAGGGGAAGGAATCACTAAGACGCTAAGTCGCTTACAAGTTTTTAGACGAAATTTAAATGAAACCTTATTTCGAGTTTTTAGCTTTCTATCTTTTCCGACTTAAATAGAATTTTTCCTGTACAGGTCTGTTCTTTGGAAGCTCAGTAAGCGGTTCGCATGGATGCCAATATGCACGCATCTCTTTTGGAAGTCGCTGATAGAGTTTTGTGCCTTCAGATTTCCAAGCAATCATCTCATCACTTACCTGTTTTACTATTTTATGCGGATTTCCAACGACGAGTGAACGACGAGGAATATGTTCATTGGCGCGTATAAATGTCATGGCGCCAATAATGCAATCATCTTCTATTTTGACCTCATCCATAATTACGCTATTCATTCCTATGAGTGTGTTACCTCCAATATGTGCACCATGAATCACTGCGCCGTGGCCGATGTGCGCATTATTTTCGAGCGTAACCGTCACACCCGGGAACATGTGTATAGTGCAACTTTCCTGGACATTACACCCATCTTTTATTACTATTCCTCCCCAATCACCCCGTATTGCTGCAAATGGTCCAATGTACACGTCTTTACCGATAATTACGTTTCCGGTGACAGCGGCTTGTGGATGCACGAAAGCTGATGGATGCACGACTGGAATAAAATCTTTATAAGCATATATCATAATAACAAGATGCAATAAAAAAGCCGAACACCACTTTTTGCGTTCGGCTTTTGAGTTATCTATTTTAAACTTAGTCGCTTTGCAATACAGCCAGTAATCTCAATATTTCTAGATATAGCCAGACGAGCGTAATCATGAGACCCATGCCGAAAAACCATTCATAATATTTTGGCAGTCCCATCTCAGCCCCTTTGTCAAAATTGTCAAAATCCAATAATAAGTTCAAAGCAGCAACACCTATTATGACCAGGCTAATGCCGATTCCAATCATTCCTCCTTCATGTAGAAAAGGAACATTTATTCCAAAGAATGATAAGATAAATGAAAGTATATAGACTGCAAATATTCCAAAGGTCGCCATGATAACACCCGTGCGAAATTGAGGTGTCACCTTAATCATTCCAGATTTATAAATAAATAGCATAGCAAATAAAACCGCAATTGTCAATGAAACAGCTTGGAATATTATTCCATCAAATGCTTGCGCGTATATAGCCGTAACAGCGCCAACAAACAACCCTTCAAGAGCTGCGTAGGCTGGTGCTGTGATTGAACTGTATTGTGGTTTTATAACCGAAATAATGACCAGTACCAGGCCACCGATCATTCCTCCAAATAAAAAGAGATTACTCGGTGCCGAGTATCCTATAATTGCTGTGAAAAGTAGGATACAACCTAATATCAAGGACTTATCTACGGCACCGCTCACCGTCATGGGTTGATATGTTGTATCCTCCAGGCCGCGAGTGTGCTTATTCAGGGCTTTTTCTCCTATCAAAGGGTTATTAGAATTACTAAATCGACTCATTCTTTGTGTTTTACGTTTTAAATTAATTAATACTCAAACTACAGCTCTAGTGCAGCTTTCATCGCCAAAAATAAGCGGTATGTGTTAAACAGCACAACAATAGACAATGGTTCAACGCAATTTCTTAAGAAAATGTTACGGGATTCGTCGAGTATCAAACGCTATGAATTCACAGCATCAGAGAGGAAGTTGATTTCCGAATGTACAAGTTGTGGCCAAATTGCCGATTCGTCCTCGAAAGCTAACTTGTCTTCGTTTCGGAGTCGATAATACAAATCGAACATTTGATTTTCACCAACAAAGTAATCGGAGCAAGCGGAAAATGCCTCTTCCTGTTCCTCCAACCATTGAGAATAAATCAAAATGCTCTTACACAATTGTGATACGCTTGAGTTTACATACAGCGTATAACCATTCTCCATCAGTATTAGGACGTGGCCATCCTCATTGATATACAGGTAGTGTTTAGAAGCCGGCTCAAAGGCAGTTCCGAGCACCTGCCGACAACCGGAGATTTCGACGTCGCGCAAATAGGCGATGTAAAAATCAAAGAAGAAAAATGGTATAGCGCCATCAGGAAGGCCAACTGCCGCCAGCCAATCCTGATCTTTAACATCATAGTCCCTTACCTCCGTCTTTGATAGTCTGTAAAATCGACAACCGTATTGATCGAAGTGATCCAGAAAAGAACGCGCTATGACCTCCATGATACTTAGTTTTCTCAACCAAAAGCCAGTTTGGCAAAAGTTTTGCCAGTTCCGGCAAACCAATCTGATGATTTCGTAATCTTCACGTAAGTTTAGACAATCTTTTGTTAATATTATATAAAATCTTCATTTATTTTACACTGAAGTTCATAACTATCTGTATTATAATTTTTTATATAAGTAAAAAAAATTCCAATGTGGTTTGATCCCGTTCACCTTCAAATCGATTCCGATTTTACACTATATGAGTACAAGGTATCGGGGCACATGACCCATCTTGAACATTCTGGCTATAAGAGCAGTTAATCTAAAAAATAAGTATCATGATTGTTCGTAATGGTAAACCAGTTAATCAGCATTTCATTCCGTTAAATTCCATCGATCAGCTTGATGAAGTCGACGCGCAGTCCAATAAAGAAGTCGTGTATCTCATAAAGCATAGCACGCGCTGTGGTATAAGTCATGCTGCGCTTGAGGAAGTGGATGATTTTGTGACTGCGAATAACGACATTAAGTTATTTTATCTTGATCTTTTGGCTCATCGAGACATTTCTAATGCCATTACCGATCGCTATGGTATTCCGCACCAATCGCCACAAGTGCTTGCAATCAGAAATGGCAAAGCCGTAAAGCACACTTCACACTATGCAATTGACAAGGCCTGGTTAGCAAAAAACAAAGCTTAGGTCGGATTGACATAGGAGGAGTAGCTTCATGTTGTTTTGATACCCTTGGTTTTCACTGTTGACAAGGGATAGAGGGTTTGTAGTCGGAATAGGAGTCATATTGGATTTCATTATATATATTTAAAAGTACATTTGTCGGCCATCCCTAATGATGTAAAAAAGGTGATGGGTTAACCAATACCAATCAATATGCCAGCTTACTGCCATCTTCACAATCACACCCAATTTTCGCTCCTTGACGGAGCATCTGATATAAAAGGACTAATGAAGAAGGCTGTAGACGATGGTCAGCAGGCAATAGCACTGACGGATCACGGAAATATGTTTGGGGCTTTCAAATTTGTTTCAGAGGCGCGACAGGCGGGTATTAAGCCGATAGTTGGTTGTGAATTCTACCTTGTAAAGGATCGGTTCCGAAAATCTTTCTCTCGAAAGTTAGGCGAACGTGACAAAAGATTCCATCAACTGATGCTTGCAAAAAACACGAAAGGGTACCAAAACTTAGCCAAACTATGTTCACTTGGCTTCGTCGATGGCCTGTATAGCGATTTTCCTCGTATTGACAAATCGCTAATAGAAAAGTATCATGAAGGTCTAATTGCAACAAGCTGCTGCATTGGCGCGGAAATTCCGCAATTGATTTTACACGGAAAAATTGAGGAAGCGGAGAGTGCATTGAAATGGTGGTTAGATATTTTTGGTAAGGATTACTATATCGAATTACAGCGTCATCGCGGTCTTGAAAATATCGATGAACTTGGTGTAAGCCAGGAAGACGTCAATCAAAAATTATTGGAGTTTGCCAAAAAATACGATGTGAAAGTCATAGCCACCAATGACTCGCACTATATTGATGAAGCAGATGCGGATAATCACGATACCTTACTTTGCATCAATACAGGAAAAAAGAAATCGGAAACTAATCGATTTAAGTTTGCAAGCAGCGATTTTTATTTTAAGACTCAAGCGGAGATGAATCAACTATTTGTTGATGTTCCAGAGTCGATAGACAATACAATTGAAATAGCGGATAAAATTGAAACACTCAATTTGCACAATGATATAGCCCTTCCAAAATTTCCCCTTCCTCCGGAATTTAAAACGCAAATTGAATATTTAAGGCACATTACATATGCAGGTGCGAAAAAGAGATATGGAAAGCTCACGGATGAATTAAAGGATCGACTGAATTTTGAATTGCAAGTTATCGAGCAATCTGGATACCCGGGCTACTTTTTAATCACACAGGATATTACCAATCAAGCGCGCAAATTAGGTGTAGCCGTGGGGCCGGGTCGTGGGTCTGCCGCTGGTTCAGCAGTTGCTTATTGTTTATGGATAACCAATATTGATCCGATACAATACAATTTACTTTTTGAACGATTTCTAAATCCTGAACGAATTTCCATGCCGGATATTGATATGGATTTTGATGATTTAGGACGTTCAAAAATAATCGATTACGTCATTCAAAAATATGGAAAAGACCAGGTTGCTCAGATAATTACGTATGGCACTATGGCGGCGAAATTGAGCATTCGTGATGTGGGAAGGGTGCTGGATGTTCCGTTGGATGAAGTGAATCGAATTACGAAACAGTTTCCATCGCATTTAAAGGCTTCTTTAAAAGCCATTTTGGCTGAAGGTGGAATCAGCAAGGAGTTACAATCTGATATGAATGCAGAGGATTTGGACAAAGCGCGAAAGATCAGAGAACTAGCAGAAAAAGAAGATGCTGTAGGTGAAATGCTTCGAGTGGCCAAAGGACTTGAAGGCTCGGTTAGAAATACCGGAATTCATGCCTGTGGTGTCGTGATTACTCCAGAGCCGGTCACTAATTATGTGCCTGTAACAAAATCTAAAGACGGTGATTTTTTGGTGACGCAATTTGATAATAACGTGGCTGAATCTGCTGGTCTATTAAAAATGGACTTTTTAGGTCTTCGAACCCTCAGTATTATAAAGGATTGCTGCGATATTGTTGAGCAACGACATAATATTAAAATTGATCCCGATGAAATTCCTTTGGACGATGAAAAAACATATGAATTATTTCAACAGGCAAACACGGTAGGCATTTTTCAATATGAGTCGGCCGGGATGCGCAAACATCTTAAAGATTTAAAGCCAACACGATTTGAAGATTTGATCGCAATGAATGCTTTGTACAGGCCAGGACCCCTGTCTTATATTCCCAATTTTATTAAACGGAAGCATGGTCAGGAGGCGATAAATTACGATTTAGATGCCATGGAATCTATTTTATCTGAAACTTATGGCATAACGGTTTATCAGGAACAAGTAATGCAATTGTCTCAGAAGTTGGCTGGTTTTTCCAAGGGACAAGCAGACATGCTACGCAAGGCAATGGGTAAGAAGAAGCGTGCCCTTATCGATGAAATGTATCCCCTCTTTGTTGAGGGATGCCTGGGCAATGGACACCCTAAAGATATTGTCGACAAAATTTGGAAGGATTGGGAAAGTTTTGCCAGTTATGCTTTCAATAAATCGCACTCAACTTGCTATGCCTTTTTGGCCGTGCAGACCGCTTATTTAAAAGCAAACTACACAGCCGAATTTATGGCCGCCGTTTTGACCAACAATAAGAGTGATATAACCAAAGTCAATATTTTCTTGCGCGAGTGTCGAACCATGGGATTGAAGGTAGTAGCCCCATCCGTTAATGAAAGCCAAAAGAACTTTACGGTTAATAAGAAAGGCGAGATTGTGATCGGCCTTTCGGGGTTAAAAGGAGTGGGAGATGGACCGGTTGAAGCAATCATAGAAGAGCGGGAAAAAAACGGCGTTTTTACAGATGTTGTCGATATGACGAAACGGCTTAATTTAAGGCAGGTCAATAAACGTTGCCTTGAAGCCCTGGCGTATGCCGGAGCATTGGATGAATTTAATATTTCCAGAGCTCGATATTTTGCACCTTCTGATAATTATTCAACATACATTGAGCATTGTTTGAAGTTTGGCCAATCCTATCAAAAGAAAAAATCCGAAGCGGTCATGAGCCTATTTGGTAGCTTGGAGAATGAAGAATTAAATGAACCCAAGCCTCCGATTTGCGATGATTGGATAGAACGTGAAACTTGGGAAAAGGAAAAAGAGGTGACAGGAGTCTATGTTAGTGGACATCCGCTTGACCTTTATAAAATAGAATTAGATAATTATGTCACATGTGAATTGAACAAGCTGGATCACATTGCCAGTGCCGGGCGAAAAGTGGCATTAGCGGGTATAGTCACCGGAACAAGAATGGGTGCAAATAAACGCGGTGATGGATGGTGTCGCTTTGTACTACAAGATTACACAGGGTCATATGAATTTGGATTATATCGTGAAAAATTCGAGCAGTATAAAAGTCTAATAACAAATGGGCAAGTAGTTTTTATAGATGCAAACTTTAGGGAACGATATGGCTCAGACGAGGTTTTCCTACAAATCGATCAAGTTAAGCTACTCAGTACGGTGGGCGACGAAAAGACGAAGAGTATAACGTTATACATGAATGCTGATCGTATTTCAAGTGAATACATCGATGAGATGCAAAAATTATTTGTTCAAAATAAGGGGAAGCATATATTGAAAATGATCGTTGCAACACCTGACAGAGATGTAAATGTAGGTTTTCGCTCGGAGAAGATAAAGGTTCATGCAAGCCAGGATTTTATTGAAGTGCTCGAAAAAAGAGGAATAGCATATAAACTCAATTAATGGGATGAGTTTATTACATTATCCCTTTTGGCCCTACCATTCTTTCCGCAATTGAAACCCGAATTTTTTGTTCACTGAAATTAAGCGAAGAAGGGCTGGCACACATGAAGAGGTTTTAGGCCTCAAAAAATCGAAATCTAAAATCTACAGCCAAATTGACAATATGTCTAGTCAAAAGAAGGAATTGGGAAAAATAGGTGAGCGACTGGCCGCTGATTATTTGCAGCGAAAGGGCTATAAAATTCTGCACCGTAACTGGCGCAGCGGTCGACTTGAAATTGACCTAATAGCAGAAATTGAAAACATAAAAATTATTGTCGAAGTGAAGACCTTATCATCTGATGAAATGATGGAGCCTGCTGCCAATATTACACAAATTCAAATGAAACGGCTGGCCGATGCCTATGCATATTTTGCCGACGCCATCGATTATTCCGGCGAATGTCGTTTTGATGTTATCGGTGTGCTCCTCGTTGATCTGGCAAATCCCAAAATTTCGCATTATGAAGATGCCTTTTTTCCGGGGTAAGATTTGATAAAGGACAAAATGGTGATTTTATTGGTTGAATATTGTCTGGTTCTGTGGCTTTCATCAAAGTGATGTGAACTCGCTTATTCGATCAAGTCTAACCTCAGGTAATATAAACTGAGATCCGTCAGCATAAATTTCCAATCGGATCGACGATTAGCGTTGCTGTAATATCAGTCTTATGTTATCATGGATTCGCCCTCAAAATCAAATATCACCAGTGATTTGAAAAAATTACAGTGTTTAATACGTCATTGAGTAGATCTCTTTAAATGGTAAAAACGCGCATAAGATGGGAGGAGGCGCAGAATTCTCAGATGTTGACTTACATGCTAAAAAAAAGATATCCATTTAGAGATATGCTACTGGGAATTCACGAAAGTACTTTAGTCTCCATTTTTGTAGGCTAATGCCCGCTCAATCTTGACTATAAACAATTAGTTTTGCCGTAAGCGCTACAAATAGTTCGGCATTCGGCTGAACTGTCAAGAAATTTGTACGGGCGATTGAGTCTGGTTGGACAACGCATTCACTTCCGTTTGGAATAATAGCCACTCCATCGCAATCGGGAATCAGGCCACTGGACCAATTATTTGGTTCATGCCAAACTCCTTCATTTGGTAAGAATATGTGAAGCAAGTTTCCACAATCTAGCGTAATTTCTATTGTATTACCGCAACCTACATAATTGTTATTTATCGTCGAGGTTCCTCCTCCTGTTATATAGTCGCAGATGGCTGTATTCGAGCAGACCGCCAACACTGGGTTTTGGGTAATGAACAAACCAAGTAGTGCTTGTAAA
>JANQSS010000035.1 GCA_028279185.1 Saprospiraceae bacterium
AAGCCAACTCGTATGCATATTCCAGGTTCGGCATCAGCTCAGTTCCATTGTACGCTGAGTAAATTTGTCCTTGATCTATCGCCGGTGAAGGGGTTTCAAGGTAAAATAACCCGGCATCGGGGTCCGAGAAGTTTAATGAGTCAATGTCCTGATGGCATAAAATATGTTCAAAATGCAATTCCCCTTGAATTAAATTACCGGTGCCGGCCATTATACAATTTGCAACTAATGTCGTATCAATAATTCCATCCACTCTGAAAAAAGTCGCGGCATGCCGATAACTTACCAACGTATTGTTGATACAAAAAAAATAATCTGTCGGTTCATTAATACCCTCGAGTCCATACCCAATTAAATTACCATTTTCTGCGAGCGCTCCTTGGATGAGTAAATTCCCTCGAATTATCGTATTTCCTCCATTCGGTAAATCAATTAAGCGACTTGAATTACCATCATCCGTATCAGTAATTTTGTTATATTCAATTATGTGTTCTGCCGCCCGAGATTTAATATGATGGCCAATTTTCGCATGATGAAAATAACAATACCGAACGGTCAAAGATGAACTGTGATTCACATAAAGTGAGTGCGAAAATCCATCTCCATATCCGTTTTCATAAAATGTCGAATATTCAATTAGAATATGATCACCGGGATTGTTAGAAAGTGTAAGGATTCCCATTTCGTTATGATGAAAGCTGCAGTGAGAGATGTGCAATACTTTTCCCTCATGTCTGATTCCAGCCCCATTGTGATCCGGGACCTGGCATTCGGAAAACTCGATAGAGCGAACAGTCGTTGTATCTCCTTTAATAACCCAAATAGCTTTACCCTGGGCATTATTCCCATCAGCATGCAAGTGAGCTCTACCCCCTAGACCCGCTATAAAGAGATTATCCGCACTCCATATACCGACATCTCCAAAATAATCTCCCGCATCTATCCAAATTGAATCACCGTCTGAAACAATATTCATTACCGCACTTGGAACCGTATATGTCCGCGACGGACCTACAAAGTAGGTTGTGGCTTGACAGTCAATTAGTAGCATCAGGAACATAATACTGGCTAATCCTGATTGGAAATTAATTAAGTTTACGATGATTTTGTAATTCATCTATTTCAAATTGTGGTCGATACACCAATTTAAAAGGAAATTTGACTTAAATAATTCTCACTATAAGAACGACCGAAAATATTATACGTATTCTGGTTTTGTCAGTCAAGAATATAACTAACACCAAGTAAAAGGATGAGTCCCTCACCAACTTCTTCACCGCTGGTTTGAACATTAATTTCGGCTCCAAATGCCAATGAAGGAAGGAAAGTAGCCGTCCCCGACTTTACAGGGTACGACAACCTAACGGTCGGCTGTAACACGGTAACCGTCGTTTGTCCTCGCACTTCATTGACGCTACCTATGTTGTTTTTCCAATCTAGCTTATTCCGCCAGCCATCGCATCTCGCGCCCAGCAACCAATCTGTCTTACGCAAGGTCACAAGCCGATCGTAGCCGATCGTACCGCCCCATCCACCGCCACGTTCGTCCTCATGAAGACCGGCACTGCCATGCCGCACAAAGTTATAGCCAAAGCGAATGTGAATAAAGTTATAATCATTTAATTCTTTGTAAACCGTGAGACCTGATAAAAACCCTGTGGGGTATACTTGAATTTCAGGGCCCCATCCTACATTTTTTATAAAGGTTGAATCCTGGGTATATGCACGAGGTAAAAAGAAAATAAAAATGAATAAAAAACCAAGATATTTCATTTACGAATCGGCTTGTGTGATCAATCCTAATTTCACAGCACGGTCGTTCCATTTTTGTCTTGCAAGTCGTTGGAGGTCTTCAACGTTGTCCATTTCATCCGTAATTTCAATCCCCAAAATGGTTTCAAATAAATCTTCCATTGTCACCAGGCCAACGAGCGAACCATAACTATCAACGACTACCGCCATATGAATGCGGCCTTGCACTAAAACATCAAATAATTCTGTTAGGGGTTGATCATCATGTACATATTGAACCTCTCGTTTCAATTCGGACATCTTCATTTCATGCTTGTCTTCGGCTAATGCGGCAAGTATGTCATCTTTTAAAACCATCCCGGTAATTTCATCTTGTGGGTTTTCAAACAGTGGAATTCTTGAAAATCTAATAGGGTTGATTCGCTTGTAAAACTGTGAAACTGTTTCTTTTTCCTGTGCAGATACAAGAACAGATCGGGGTGTCATAATATCGCGTATGCTGAGACGCTCCAGGTGAATTAAGTTTCGAATTATTTTTGATTCACTTGCGTCCAAAGCTCCGTCTTTTTCTCCTTCTTTGGCAAGAGCATAGATATCAGATCGGCTCAAAACACTTTTCCCCTTTTCATTTTTCATAGATTTTGTAATGAGTTGTGAAATCCAAACGAAGGGCGAAAAAAGAAATAAAAGAATGCGCAAGCTAGATATCGTAAATGGTGTCAATGAACGCCAATAATTTGCTCCTATAGTTTTCGGAATTATTTCGGATAACACAAGTATCAAAATGGTCATTACGCCAGCTATAATAGCCTGATAGTTGACTGTAATTCCAGCAAGGTTTAGGTAATTACTTCCGAATAATTCACCTGCCTGTGAACCAACCAGAATTGCCCCAACAGTGTGGGCAAGTGTATTTAGTGATAATATGGCCGAAAGCGGTCTATCAATATCCTCCTTGTATCGTTCGAGTGTCTTTCCTAATTCCTTTCCTTTCTCTTTGAGGCCTCGAATGTAAGTGGGCGTAACAGACAGAAGCACTGCCTCCCAAATGGAGCAGAGAAAGGAGAACACGATAGAAATTAGTGCAAAAAGTAGCAGCTTGATCATCGCGCAAAGATAGACATGGTAACCCAGAGCACCACATCTTAAAGGCGCTCAAATTTTATAAGGCTAAAGGTGTCGCTCAGCGTGATAACTGGATCGTACGAGTGGTCCTGACTCCACGAAATCAAAACCTCGTTTGAGACCTTCCTCTTTATACATAGCGAAGACGTCCGGATGAATATACTCCTCAACTGCGATATGCATGGGTGTCGGCTGTAAGTATTGACCTATGGTCAGCACATCGCAACCATTTTTAACCAAATCATCCATGATTGCAAACATTTGATCACGCGTTTCACCCAGTCCTACCATGACACCTGATTTTGTGCGGTGCCCCATAGCTTTTGTCCTTGAAATTTGCTCGAGCGACCGTTCATACTTTGCCTGGGGGCGAACTTTTCGATATAGATTTTCGACAGTTTCCATATTATGCGAAACGACTTCTTGTCCGCCCTCTACCATACGGGCCAGTGCTGTCCAATTACCTCGTGTGTCCGGAATCAATGTCTCGATCGTCGTTCCTGGTGAAGATGCCTTAACGGCTACTACTGTTTGATACCATATCTCTGCACCGCGATCCTTTAGTTCATCTCTATTAACTGAGGTGATAACAGCATGTTTAACCTGCATGAGCTTGATTGCCTCAGCCACCCTTCTCGGTTCATCCTCATCATATTCGGGAGGGCGACCTGTTTTTACGGCACAAAAACTACACGAGCGTGTGCAAGTATTGCCGAGTATCATAAACGTAGCTGTACCCGCACCCCAACATTCACCCATATTTGGACAATTGCCGCTTTGGCAGATGGTATGCAGGTTATATGTATCAACCAGATTGCGAACTCGACGAAAATCTTCGCCAATAGGAAGTTTTACTCTCAGCCAATTCGGTTTTCTCTTGCGTTCCGGCTTATCCGATATAATGGGTAAATCAAGCATATGGTCTCAACGAAGGCTATGTATTAATGTTCAAATCTGACGGAAGACGAGAAATCTTACTTGCGCTTACCGAATTGCAAATTTATGTAAAGGTTAGCGAATAAAGGCGAATTGTCCTCTATAACCATGATGTCTACGCGCTGAAAATAAACGTCTAGTAAAAGCCCCACTTCGATGGCTTTTACATATTTATCATACGCACCCCAGGCGAAATGAGCACCTCCCTTAATGTGACCACCTAAAATGAAGTTTATCTCGTCCAGTCCGCGCCAAAAACCTGAGTAACCTTCGATTTTACTCGTGTTTAAAAATCGATCGTGGTTTTCCGCGGAATACTTCTCCGATCTGGTTGATGGCACACCATCCTGGGTATTGTCCAAATCCAAATAATATGGTTTGAGCATGCCAATTGATGGTCCCACTTGGAAACTATATGCCATAGCTACACCTTTGCGTTTAGCCTTTTCCGAAAGGTATCTTTTCATACCCTTTCCAGCTCTCAAAACCATAAATGTGTTCTTCTTGCCGTATATGTACGGACGCGTTAATATTGATCCTTGTGGAATCTGATCAGGTCGGTGTTCTTTTGGATGTTTGACTAAACCCAAATCTATATGATAAAAGGAGGTTTTGTAGTAGGTTTGAATGTCCCCAAATATGGCACCAACACCATATCCCTTAGTGTGTAGGTACACGTTGACGGCAAACTCTTTGTTATACACAACGCCAACATCAGTTGTTTCCATTTGCTTTGGTTGAAGCGTCACTTGACCACTTGCTAGAAGACTAAAGAAAAGAAAAGATAGACATGCAATTGCGCGCATACGAAGCGTTGATTTACTTATAGTTACAATAAATTTAATAGTTTCGTTCAAACTGACCATGTATTTTGTCTAAAATAAAAATCCAAACTGCTGCCCCGACAACCGGCAGGCTCCGCTACGTTTGTGACTTTTTGTTTAATCAAGTCTTAAACGTAGAATGGGTTACCGTTGATGCGCCTCTCACTAAAGATGTGATTCGATTGAGCAATGAAAACGATGCTTCAAT
Source organism: Saprospiraceae bacterium (assembly GCA_028279185.1). Lineage (GTDB taxonomy): Bacteria > Bacteroidota > Bacteroidia > Chitinophagales > Saprospiraceae > JANQSS01. The sequence goes on from JANQSS010000035.1 coordinate 4,846, forward strand.
CGAATTGCACACTTGTGGGCTCTTGTTCGAGCGAGGAATTCAGGTCGATCGAAGAAATGAAATGGAACAGATTCTGAAGCATATGGTTTCGACTGATTCTTTCAATATTACCCACAACGGTTTTGATGTGATATTCTTTTGCCTTAGTCGATATGAAGAATATCTCCCTGGCGATTTGGACGTACATGGACGATATATGGCCAAATCATCAGCATTATTTAAATCGGAAGCGATTGAAATTCCGGTAGTTGATAGACTAATCCATGATTTACGTAATAAACTACTTACACTGTTAATAGAAACGGAAGTTACCACTGGTGGTTTACTATCAACAATTGATGTTGATCTACCGTATTACAGAAAATATTTGAAATTCCCTTACTATCTGAATAAAATAAAATATCCAGTTGACCCTTATGACACGTACAATGAGATAAATATGGCGCATCAGAAAATAGGTGTCACGCCAATTTATTTTATATTAAGTGACGGAAACACTCGATTCGAGGTTATCCAGCGGTATAAAAAAACGGGAGTCAGACAATTAATTTCTACAATTCGAGCCAGCCCATCTTCGATCGGGGTTCATCCGATGTATAGCAGCGTCACTGATACAAAAGCGATGCAACGTAGCATAGAGGCTTTTAAAAATTATACATCCGAAAAACCATTAAAATCGCGGCAACATTATCTACGACTCTCGCTACCCGGTACTTATCGTCTACTTTTGCAAAACGAAATAAAAGCCGATTATTCACTCGGATATGCTGAATGCTGTGGATTTCGAGCAGGTACCGCTCAACCGTTTCAGTGGTATGACATTCAGGCCGAAAAAACCACTGAACTAATGCTTTACCCACTCATCGCTATGGATGTAACACTTAAAAATTACATGGAGCTCAACCCAAATCAGGCATCAAAAAAATTAGAAGAATTGAAGACGACTATTAAACACTATGGCGGGAATTTTACGTTGCTTTGGCACAATAGTTCGTTATCGCATATTGACGGTTGGAAGGACTACCGTGACGTATATTTTAATTTCCTGATAAATTATTCACCGTGCGCTAATAGAAAAAAAACAGTGTCGGAAAATTAAATCGATGTATTTGCCATATTCAATAACTTTCGATATATTTTTTTAGTCTTCTTACTTATGCTTTCATCATTAACAAAAGAAGTATCGCGCCCAATCAATAAATTTGGAGCGAATAAATCGGACAATGGTGTCATCTCGATTGGAAAATTCCAAGCCAAGATTTGTTCCTGAATCAAATTTTCCATTTCATCTATCTTGTCGAAATCTACCAGAAGAACGTTTGTTTCATTCGATAGCTGAATGTGTTCGAGAATACGTTTTAAATGAATCGCTTGCATGTCATCGTACGCCCTGGCGTGAACCGAAAGATTATTGAGATACGCTTCTTTTAATTGAACCCCTAACACTCCATTATTCCTATATTCAAGTTTATTGGATTCACGCCTTACAATAGAATTTACAACATCAACTGGATTTCGCAAGGGTATGAGGTAATGTGCATCCGGTAACAGGTCTCTCCACAGGTCGAGAAAGAGTGCAGCGCGAGGTTGCTTAAACCCCCATAATTCGTGCACACTATTTCTAGCAGAACAAAGCAGCTCCGCCTTTTTTCGATGGATTTCTTCTATAGCCAATATTCGCTCATCACTAAGATACATAGTCGTCTGATTCGCTTTAAGCATTTGCTCATGCAATTCGAGAAAATCTATATCCTCAAAGTGGCCATTGATATTGCTAGGTGTTGCACCTGCCAGGCGGTCTCCGATATATAAGCCACTGTCTTTCATCCAATTCGCGATGAACGATGTGCCGCTTCGATGCATTCCGGTTATAATGAGTTGACGTGCCAAATTTTATCTAATTTTGATGTTTGGTCCACTACAAAAATAGCAGATTGGACCAGATTGTTGTCCGCTAAGTATCAGGGTAACTCTAATAAAACCGCGGGCATTGTATTGCTTTATGAAGAGATCAGGAAAATTATCGGTTGTCCTATTGGCTTACTATAGTGAAAGTAGACTCGTTAATACTTCTCAGCGAGTCATCGCAGCTCTTGAGGATGCTGAAATTGATTTCGAGTTGATAATAATGGATGACGGTTCGACTGATCACACCTATGACATTGGTCTTGCCCTCGAAGAAAAAGACAGTCGTATTCGAGCATTTCAGCTTAGTAAAAATTACACCACGAATTATTCGAAATTCGCAGGATTGGAGGTCTCAACCGGCGATTGCGCGGTCTTTGTTCCAGATGATTTGCAACGCACAATGTCCACTGTGGTGAACATGTATCGCAAATGGCAGGAAGGTGAACAAATCGTAGTGGACTATCGGACGGCACGAAATGATGGGCGGCTCACGGATTTTTTTGCGAACCGCTATTACAAATTCATGAATAAATATTCGGAGGTTAACTTTCCTAAGGGCGGCACAGATGGATGCTTGATCGACAGAGAAATAATTGATTTGTTGAATGAGCGAATTCGGCCCATTAACACATCATTAATGGTGGAAGTACTGCGACTAGGATTTTCCCCATTCTTCATGCCCACAGAGCGACCAAAGGCAACTGTAAAATCACGCTGGACTTTTCGAAAAAAGTGGCGTCTTGCCCGAGACACTTTTTTTAATTCTTCTTCATTTCCAATTCGACTCATAACATACACAGGCATTATTACTTTTATTTTGTCTTGCATTTTTATTTGTGTCTTAGTGTATGCTAAATTATTCGCAAATAATAATTTCTTCGGATTTCGCGTGCCGGGTTGGACAACTTCATTAGTTGCCATTATGTTATTTAATGGATTAAATCTTATGTCCATGGCCATATTAGCCGAGTATGTTTGGCGAATATTTGAAGAAGTTAAGGACAGACCCGGTTATATTATTAAACAGAAAAAGAAAAAATGAGAAAAATTCCTTTTTTTTCATTTACTGGTATGCATCCTTTACTTCGTGATGAAATGACACGAGCATTTCATACATTTTATGATTCAGGTTGGTACGTACTCGGTGAGGGCACGAAAAGATTTGAAGATGAATGGGCAGCCTATTGTGGTGTCAGTCATGCCATTACGGTTGCCGATGGTCTGGATGCCATCGTTCTTGCTTTACAAGCCTGTGATGTGGGGCCCGGCGACGAAGTAATTGTACCGTCCAATACATATATCGCCTCCTGGCTTGCCGCTACTCAATTAGGCGCAACTATCGTACCTGTTGAACCTGACCCTCGGACGTTTAACATCGATGTAAATCGTATCCAGGCGGCAATAACCCCGAACACAAAGGTCATTATGCCTGTAAATTTATATGGACAACCTTGTTTACTTGAAGAAATAATGGTGCTGGCCAAAAGGCACGATGTTTTGGTTGTGGAGGATAATGCACAATCGCAGGGCGCATTGTACAAGGGAAAAATGACAGGTAGTTATGGAGATATCAATGCGACCAGTTTTTATCCGGGTAAAAATCTTGGTGCTTTAGGTGAAGCGGGAGCCGTAACAACCGACAATATCGAGTTAGCGAATAAGCTCCGCGCACTACGAAACTATGGCTCACATAAGAAATACCATAATCTATACTTAGGACGCAATGGCCGAATGGATGAGTTGCAAGCACATTTTCTGAGTATTAAATTAAACTTCTTAAATGTCTGGAATCTTCAAAGAAAGGCCATTGCGAAACAGTATAACGAAGAGCTTCAGCACGCTGACCAAATTCTCCTACCGCTTATAGCAGAAAATTGCGATTCAGTTTATCACCAATATGTCATATTAAGTGAGCGCCGAGATGAATTGCAAACTTTTTTGGCAGACCGAGGTATTGGCACGTTAATCCACTATCCCATCCCACCACATTTACAACCTGCATATGCACAGCTAAATTGGCAAATTGGTGATTTTCCTATTGCTGAGAGATTGGCGAACCAGATGCTTAGTTTACCGATTTACCCGGGTCTTACAGAAGATGACGTGGAATATATTACACGAATGATTAAAAACTTCAGATAAACTTTGTATTCACTATGAGCTATGAAATAAAAACCCAGTTAAATGATGGAGATGTAATAACCTTCTTAAATTCAGTCGAAAATGAGCAGCGGCGTGAAGATGCATTTCGACTTCTGGACATTATGAGTGAATGCACGGGTGAGTCTCCAAAAATGTGGGGCAAGAGTATCATAGGCTTTGGGTCCTATCATTATAAATACGCAAGTGGTCAAGAGGGCGATTGGATGGCTGCCGGATTTAGTCCACGAAAAAAAGCAATGACGCTTTATATTATGGCGGGATTTCCAAAATTTGAAGAACAGCTTTCCAAACTAGGCAAACATACGCACGGTAAGTCTTGCCTCTATGTAAAGTCATTAGACGATGTCGATGAAAATATACTGCGTCAAATCATAACTATATCATACAACCATACTATTAAAACACAAAGAGGGTGCTAAGCGCTAAAATATATTTTACATCACAATCACCTCTCTTTTTCATAATAGAGTTTATAATATTTTCTACCATTTGAATCCACTCCACGCTCGATCATGTCTCGGTTCCCATGAATATAGATATGAAAGTTTTTATCCAATTTTAATACAGATTTGAAGAATCTACTTTGCTTTTGAACGGCTTGCGGAGACACATCAAATGCCTCACTAAGAGGGATACCTCGCGCTTCTGCATACGAAGACTTGTAGTCTAAAAAGGCATTCGCCAATTCTTCCTTAGGAAACATGTGGTTTGCATAATCTTCATCACTGAAGACTTCGGAAGTTGAGAAAAAGGCCTGAGATCGATTCATTATTGCCGCTTCTTCCATCTTATCTGTTTCGTGTATTGGCTGCATATGCTCGTGCACAAACGATTGTGTCAATTCAATGTAATTCTTCGTATTCACATAATCATTATTCTTAATCTTAGCATGAAAAATATTATTTAACCAAAAAGAAGCTTCATACCTATTTGTTCGATCAGTGATAAGCACCTTATATCCTTCGTCACGATCCGTATTTAAAATAAGACATGCTTTGTCCACTTTGCCCAATGAAACTCCTTCCTCCCGTATTATTGCAAATGGCTGTTGTTCATAGTCCACTTGTAGAAATGTATCTTTGGATTCCGACTTAATTATTCCAATTCCAGATAATAGTTCGTCGTCAATTACTATATCGTCGAATTCAAATATGAACAAATCGCCAGGTTTAATATTTGGATGCACACTTTTAGCGTCAATGTACCTCGTTATATCAACTGAAAATGAGTAAAATGGTGTGATCTTATCAAAACGAGAATTCACCAAATTATATATTGTATTACTCTTTGAGTTCTCTTTAATAGAATTGAGTCCATAAAAAATGGGTTCCTTAAATGCATGAAAGAAATATTGATTAAGGTCCGCTTCAAGCCTATCATCCAATTTACTTATTGTACTTGTTGACAAAGTCGTTTTATCAACATCACTATTTCCCAAGCGATGAACGATTAACTTGTTTAATTTTACATTTGAATAGTTAAGCATGCTAAGAAATTTAATTTAGTTAAAAAGTCAGTTCAACGATTCTATTCTATACTGATCGATCATGAAAATCAATTCTCTTACAGTTTCTTGTATAGTCCGATTAGTTGAAACAGTGAAATCAGCCTGATCATATATTGATTTTCTTTTTTTATACCTTCCTACAAATAGCTCTTTAGTCGGAGCGAGTGGCCTGGATACATCTTTTGCTTCATTAACTCGTTGCCACATCATATCCAACGGACTAAACAACTGAATCACAATACCGCTCCTTTTCATATCCTTGACATCGAAGGCCTTCACCGGAAACCCACCTCCAGTCGCAATAATTTGATGTTTGGTTTGCGTCAGTTGTAAGCCCACTTGACGCTCCAGAATTCTAAAATAGGGCTCACTATGTTTCATTATAATATCAGAAGCCGAGAGGCTCATCTTCTCAGCGATCAACTTATCCGTATCCACGAAGGTTCGTCCCAATTCATCCGCGAGTCTTGCCCCCACGGTGGATTTTCCGGCACCCATATATCCGATTAACCAGACGTTCATGCCACTAATGTACTGTCTACCATCGAGCTTATTCTGAAGTTTGACGATCTGATCTATCCTTTGGGCGACTGAGCGACTTAATTCGTTAAGAGTTCAGTACTTTTGCCGCCATGAATCGGCCCTTGATTTATTTTTTTTGCATTTGCCTTTCAACCTTGTTGGCCTGCGCGAATGATGGACCTGAACTAAAAACGGTCAAGACATCAAAATTGGATGAATTTGTTCGCAACCCCATACAGATGGGTACACCAGTTGATTCTTCGCTTGCTGCGCAGTTTTCATTTGATCAGACCATACATGAATTTGAGGAGGTGCAAGAAGGTGAAGTCGTTACGCACGTATTCAAATTCACGAATGTTGGACAAAGTCCATTACTGATTAGTGAAGCTCGATCTACTTGTGGCTGTACCGTCCCAGAGTGGCCAAAAGACCCAATTGATGTGAATGAATCGGGCGAAATCAAAGTGCGATTTAAAACAGCTGGAAAGCCTGGATTTCAGGATAAACCTATATCTATTTATGCAAATACATTACCTGGAAAGACTGTTGTTCGATTGAGAGGCAATGTAAAAGGAGAAAAAAAATAACTATGCCATTACTAATTTTTTTACAAGGAGACTTTGGATCGGTATTCGGTGGTATGTGGCCAATATTAGCCATGTTTGTCGTGATCTACTTTTTCATGATAAGACCACAAGCCAAAAAAACAAAGGAGCAAAATAAATTCGTTGCGTCGATGGAAAAAGGAGACGAAGTTGTGACTTCGAGTGGCATTATCGGTAGAATTAGCAAAATTGAGGATAATATCGTACACCTTCAGGTGGATTCAAAGTCTTACATAAAAATTTTGCGTTCGAATATATCGAAGGAATTAACAGCAGCGATTCAATCTAAGAAAGAAGAATAATACAATATTTAATAGGCGCAAAGTATGACGAAAGACAGGTTAGCACTCGGACTTAGCTTGTTTATTGCGCTTTTGCTTTGGATTCCTCAGAAACTCACAAAATCATATCGTCACGATCTTCTACTAAAAATAAGCCTGGATCCACCCAGCAATAGACAGGTGTCTGGTAAAGCAGTTGCGCTTGTCCCGCTCGAGTTGACTGGCTCGGGAAACAAACTCACGGGGATTAAAAGTGCAATCAAATTTGACACCATTTATATCCCTTATTCGGGAAATGGATTAAACCCAGAAATAGATAATGCCACTCTCTTTTCCCATATTCGGCAGGTCTACAATATTCCTGATGCTGTCTCCCTAAAAACTGAAATAAATACGGTCAAATTTTTATTGGATAGCATCACAACGAAAGAAGTTTACATACTGGATGACCTGAACATTTCATACAAAAGTGGTTTCGGGCCGGTGGGTAACATCCAATTGACGCCGGATAGGTTACGCATAAGTGGTCCACATGAAATGTTAAATAGAATCGACACACTGCTCACCGCTCCGCAAACTTTGACTGCAGTCGATAAGAATATGACCGTGCAATTACAGATTGAAATTGATTCAAGCTGGAGAGGTGTCCAAGTCGGGCAAAAATTTGTTCAAGCTAAAATTGAAGTTGACGAAATGGCTGAAAAAGAGATCATCATTTCGCTGAATGACTATAAGAATGACGATAAAGTCTGGAAATTATTTCCTGATAAGGTCCTGGTAAAAGTCTCCCTTCCATTGAGCAAATACTCCAGCTTGAGCTCAGAAAATATACACCTGGAACTCATAGATATTGGTGATCAGGCAGCAGCTGTTGAAGTGCGTAATCTCCCTCATGACGTCAGATTAATAAACTACTCTCCAAAAATAATTCGATACTTTGTGCAGCGATCGGATACGCTATAGGCATCATTGTTACATCCGTTCTTCTTTATCTATTGTCATAAACACTGCACACATGCCAATACAATCGTGGATTAAATACCTGCTTTTGTTTTCCATCATTCACGTTAAAATTTGTTTTGGAGAAGGAACTCGTCAAGTTGCTCCGAATGCCTCCATTAGTATCAACGGTAATCCCACGCATGATATAGCAGCCCTATTGATCGATCATGATGCCTACAATAATTTCGCCACTTACAATAATGTAGACCCAAACAGTCGACTCTACATACATATAAAGGATCCGACAACGGAAAGTATTTATATGGGCTTCAGTGTCGGGCATGTGAACGCGAATGCCCCAAATGCCACCCCGCTTGCTTATTCTTATCGCATCAAGGATCCAAATGGAAATATTGTTTACGGCCCCATATTCGTAAATCCAGGATCCGAAAATATAATGACACATCAAGAAGCCTTTAATGGCCCGGTACAAATTGTTGGCCCAGGCGGATACAATGCTATGCACGTTCAGCCTTCCGATCTCCAATCCGCCGGATGGATAAGTGAGGGCAATTTTTATATTGAATTCAACAATGAAACAAATGATAATGAAGTGCTAATCGACTATTGGGATATTACCGTTTCATCCAATGTAGCCGGCACACCGCAAGCGCACGATGGAAGAATTTGGTCTTTTAATTGGGCCTTTTTTGCGTTAAATGATTATGGGTTTCCACAGCGTCCATTCAATGGCGCATTTTACGTTTGTGCCCCCGATCCTGAAGATAATGATAAAGCATTCATAACAAAAATTGATTTTAATAATTCAGGGTTTCGACCAGCCGCCTTTAATGTAGCATTCAACAGTTTTGGTTCGATCAATTCTGGAAATGTAGCCATTGATCGAAGAAGTGTGGAATTGCAGAATGCGACGCGATCTGAATATGCTATTTTTTTAAATGACCCGATTGACATTTGTGAAACCGCTATTCCAGGGGAATTAGAATTAATTGACATAGGAAGGTGCTCACCAGGCGAATATTGCATCCAATTCAGTGTTTCGAAAGAGGGTCTTGTTGAATTATTGCTTGACTTCGACGGTGGAGATAATATTTATACACCCGGCTCAGCCGATGTTTTTGTGTCCAGACAAGTAGCACAATCAGAAATAAATCTACCACTTTGCATGGAATGGAACGGGCTAGATGGACTGGGCAACCCAATTCCAGAATCCGTAAGTACGACCATTCCTGTTACGATATCCTTTGCTCAAGGAATTTATCATTTCCCGATTTATGATGCAGAGTATATGACAAATGGCTTTCAAATAACCAAGGTGCGACCATCTGGCACCGTACCTCTACTTTATTATGACGATTCGCAGATCAGTCAATTATCAGGATCGGGAGAACCTCGCGTTCAACTCACGGGCTGCGCCCTCCCCTGTCATAGATGGACAAATTTTGTTGATGGTGCGACTGCAGGTTTTGGTAATTTCCACACGATAAATTCATGGTGGTTTTCGCAGCAGCTAATAGAAGAAGAATTATTTTTAGTACCGGAAGCAATACTTTGCGCTATATCCGGAATCGACACAATTTGTGGGCAAGAGACAGATACATTATTTGCTTCGATGTCAAGCTCTCCATCAGGAACCAACTCACCAATCGTATTAAATCATAGCTGGTCAGGTCCGGGTATTACTGTACCCATTACTGACGATTTTATAATTGTCGATCAAGGTGGACAGTATATATTTTCAGTTGAGTGGATAAACAACTTAGGCGACACATGCAGAACAAGTTGCGAGAAGTTTGTTATTGCTGAGGAAAATTGTTGCTCTCCTAGCCTGACTTGTTCTGAACAAGAAACTCTACTTAATTGCGATGATGATTTACCAATATCAGCTTCATCAATTGATGACTTAATTAATTCAGGACTATTGTCCGTACAAGATCGTTCATGTGCAAATCTTAAATTTCAAGTAGATCTAATCGAACAGGGTGACGGCTGTCTTGGAAATCCAAAAGAATATATTTATGCCTACCATATATTCGATGACGCAAATAATAATGATGTTCCAGACAGCGATGAGTTATTCGTGTTATGCAATCATGTTTATTATTCCATTGACACCATAAAACCTACGATCGAATTCACCGGAAACCTCCAGGGATATTCCTCGGGAGACACAGTACAGATAGAGTGCAATGCTACGGATACGAATTGGTCAGTCCCCATGCCAAGCATCGACGATGTCCTAACCAGCGAGTCTTGCGGAGGGATAGAAATTGCGATGCTTGATAGTTTGGTAGCAACCGGTAATTGTCTTTCCGACAATTTCATAAGACTATATAAGTGTATATGGGTAGTTACCGACGACTGCGGAAATAGCGATAACATTGTTTTATATATGCAACTCATTGACAGCGAGGCTCCGACACTCAACGATTTTCCTCCCGATATAACATTGACATGTGCGCAAGAAATACCGGATCCCTTAAATCAGGCCTTCGACAATTGCGATTGTGTGGAACTACAAACTACTATCGATACTATTTACTTTCAGTGTGCGGCTGACTATCAACTTAATCGAAAATATGAATATTCGGATCATTGCGGAAATACAACGTATGCCAATCAGCTCATCACAATATTTGAAAATGAAACATTACATCTTGATATACCGGATGAATTAAATGTTAGTGAAATATCCGTAACATGCCAGAATGGAACAATACCCTTTGAAATTGCAGAATTGAACGAGCATTCAATAACTGCCACGTCGACTTGCGGAAGCGCCCGGGTCAATTTCCATTTCGAATTAATTGAAGGGAGTAATTGTTCGGCCGGCTATTTGAATAAATATCGGCTAACATGGACGGTAACGGATGATTGTCAACGCGAATTAAGCCATCAATTGATTGTCAACTTGGTGGATGATATACCACCAACAATTGTCGAATATCCGGTGGCTGACTGCTCTGGGCATTTCAATCCGGATGATATTCAGGTTGAAGACAACTGCGGCATCAATCGTATCGTACATACGACTACACCACTGCCCACTACATGCACCAATATGACGATACTGCATCAATGGGAAATCATTGACTTTTGTGGCAATAGCACATTTGGGCAATGGGTAGAATATGCTGGTGATGATAGCCCTCCTGAAATTTTAGTCCGCTCACCATATGACGATTTGGCTCGTGGTGATTTCTTAGAGTTGCCATGCACTGTATCCTTGTCCGATGTGCTCAATTCCAATTTTTTTATTGTGACAGATTCGTGCAGCGATGTTGAATTGTCAATTACATCTGACCAAATTGAAGAAACTAATTGCCAACTTAATCAATATGCTTTGTATGCCATCGTGGCAAGGGCGACAGATGTTTGTAACAATGAGTCGACATTTGAATTCTTTGTTCGCATCTTATTGCCGACTATCGAGAACATTTTACCTGATGAAGTTCAGAAAATAACGTGTACAGAAATTCAGGATGAATCTATAAAATTTACAGCTTGCGGTATTGATGCCGAATTGGAATTCGAATTACTAGATGTAACCTGCGAATCAAATCAAGCCTATCAGGCCTACATATTTACTACACCTTGCGGGCAGACATATCGGGATACCATATATTACGAAATACAAGACGATGAACCCCCAGTATTTAACGAATTACCTTCAACTATATGTTCAACCGATGACTTGCCTATAGCGTTGGCCTGGGATGCTTGTCAATCAGAATATGTACCGGTTGCAGTTCGAGAAAGACAAATTGAAGCTTGCGGCCAATTATTTTTTGATATTCTCACATTCTATGCAATGGATAAATGTGGGAACGAATCCAGCCATGACGTCCTCATTATTCCACCCTCGATTGAGGAAAACCTAAAAGTCTACTATGGTGACATTCTTTTAGAACAAACAAATGGTGAATGGCCACAGTTGTCGATGTCATGCTTAGATAAACTTGACGAGTCTTTATTTCGAATTGAACCAATCTGCGCTGGAGTTAAATTAAACTATAACATAAACTCAGCATTCATAAATTGTTATCAATCTGATATTTATAAACAGGATTATATTGACATACAATTATCAACTGCATGTGGCATCATAAAAGAAGTGGAGCTAATAGTCAATCGAATCGATCAACATCCACCAGTATTCTACACCTTGCCCGCCAATGTTTCAATTGGCTGTAACGATAGCATTTCATTTCCATTCATAGAAGCTTGGGATGACTGCTCCGAAGTGACGATTTCCAGGGAAGAAATTGTCGTTGTAAGTCTTCCTGGCAAATCTGAATATTTACAGCGTTGGTCAGCGGCAGATGCCTGTGGGAATTCAACGATTCACGAACGCCATGTTACGCAATTCGAAGCACCGGAATGCGCTATTTCTTCCCCAGATGATATAGTATGCGGTGAATGGATTCGAATTCAATCTGATGTCTTGAGCATGGCGCCGCCGCTAACCTATGCATGGGAATTAGTCCAAGGTGAATGTGAGTTAATAAGACACACGGCGCATGACGCTTATTTAGATATCCAATTGCTTTCTGCAATTGCCCAAGTTTCGCTTACTGTGACAGATTTTTATGGATGCTCTAGCACATGTACAATTGATCTCAATTGCGACTATAAACCAAATGATAGTACTCCATCACTTAAAAAGGCAAAAATTGCGCAAGGCACATCAATTATTTATCCTAATCCAGCACAAAACACAGTCAATATACAAGCAGGTGAAGCCGACATTCGAAGTATACTTCTTATGAACCGAATCGGTCAAATGCAAAAAGTACAATTGACAGCCATGCGCCATAGCTCCCAAATGGATATCTCCAGCATTCCGGCAGGAGTCTACTTTTTGCAAATCGAGCTAGTTAATGGAACCGTCGAAAAGCACAAGCTGCTAAAATATTAATTGATTAACGCAGCGTACAGTATTGCGGAGTTTCATAAGTCCGAGTCTGACACCATTACGAAAGTAGGCGCTTTATATTTCTAATCACTTTGTACATTCGCAATACAAACCAGTCCAAAATGAAATATACATATATCGTCCTCCTATTCTTTATAGCACAATTGGGCTTCTCGCAATCCGAACTTGAGAAAAAACTCTTTTTGCTGGAAGATGTCATTTTCACAAAAATTGATGCTCCCGAGGGCTACCGATCCGCGTATAAATTAATGATTCGCCAACCGCTTGATCACGAAAATCCGGAGGCCGGCCATTTTTATCAGCGCGTATTTTTGAGCAATAAGAGTGTCGCTGCTCCATCAGTAATGGTTACAGAAGGCTATGATAGACCCAGAAATCGCATCTATGAATTATCGCGTTATTTGGATGCCAATCAAATACAAGTCGAACATCGATTTTTCGGTGCATCAGTTCCTGATTCAATAAATTACAGCTACTTAAATTTAAAACAAGCGACCGCAGATTTACATCGAATCAACAGGTTGCTCAAGTCTATCTATAAAGGTCCGTTCATAAGCACAGGCATTAGTAAAGGCGGCATGACAACATTGTTTTATCGCTATTTTTATCCGAATGATGTCGACGTTTCTGTCCCTTATGTTGCCCCGATTAATGTTGACTATAAAGACAAACGGATTTATGATTTTTTGGACAATGTAGGTGATGAACAATGTCGTTCAAAAATTAATGCCTTGCAGACCGAATTACTTAAAAATAAAGCGTCGTATTTGCCTTTGGTCAAATGGTTCGCAAAAGGACAACGAAAATCATTTGACAGACTTGGCATTGAAGGGGCATATGAACTCGCAGTACTTGAATATTCATTTGCATTTTGGCAATTTGGTGTTGACTGCGATAAAATTCCATCGATCGATGCCGACAAAGATGAAATACTGGAACACTTTTTAAGTGTAAGTGGCGTTGACTTTTTCAGTGATCAAACAATTGATGGATACGCCCCTTTTTATTATCAAATGGGAAATGAAATGGGCTATTATGGTTATGAAACAGATAATTTTGAGGAGTACATTACAGTCGTAGGTGACGAGCCGAGTGCCGTATTTTCTCCGGAAAACATCAATAACACTTTCGAGCCAACCCTTACGCGCAAGGCACAAAAATGGATGACTGAAGAGCTTGAGCGTGTTATCTACATTAACGGAGCAATAGATACATGGTCCGCGACGGCCATTGACCCAGATGACAATCTTGATGCATTACTCTTTAACATGGATGGGGAAAGCCATGGTACCGCGCGAATCCGAAACATGAGCGAGGAAGAGTTGGCTTTGCTGAAGAATACCTTTGAACGATGGCTAAAAATGGAAATTAAAGGTTATGTTCCGGACAACAAAAAACCCTAATTTTTATTTTGTGGCAATAATTGCCGAAATTAATTTGTCAATATCTGATTCGTTATGGAATACGTTAAAAGATAAACGAGCCCCCTGAATTCCTAGATGTTTAATAAGATTGAAGTAGATTGAATTTTTCTTGAACATTTTTTCTTTCAAGGCATCCACATCGATCCAATCACAATTAAACAACACGATATTAGATTTCAAATTCGGATCTCTAGGAGAAAGGATTGAAAGTCCTTTGACATTTTTAGATTTATTCACAAACTCATCAGCTAATTTTATTAGTCGTTTACTTTTTCGCTCCGTTCCAATCATGTTATGAAAATCGATAACACTTGGCATTACGAACCATTTGGCAAGTCCACGCGTTCCCAGGTGTTCAAACTTTGAACAGGATTTTTTTCCAGGTACATTTGTAGCGAATATGGGCCATGTTTCTTCTATCATATCCTGCCGAACATAAAGTAGTCCACTACCGATCGGCGCTCCCAGCCACTTATGTAAACTCGTAGCCACATGCGTTCCACCCAAATTGGTCAATTCGACAAAGGTGTTTGCGAAACTCTGCGCGGCATCAACAATCCGGTAACGTACACGTTCCGGCATTTCTTTTAAAATGGCTTTTGTAGGAACATGACAACCATTATAATTAATTAAGTCGGTTATGCATATGGCTCGTGTTTTTTCCGTTACTTGCTTGCAATAAGCTTTTTTGATTTTTTCCGGAGAATCGAAAGAATTTTCCAACTCCGCATAGCGTAAGACAATTCCATCGCGTTTCTCTCTTTGTTTCCAGGCGTGGTAGACATGTGGATAATCAAAATGGCTTAGGATGACTTCATCACCTCTTTGCAAGGGAATTCCATATATTGATACCGCCAGACCTTCCGTAGCATTTCGCAAAAGTGCAATTTCAATTTCTTTACTTCCGACGAATTCTGCTAGAACGGGTCGAATAAATTCACCGAGATCTTTTAACCCTCTACTTTGATTACGCGATGGCAACATTACCATATTTGATACTTTATCAGCAAGGTCTCGATTAATTTGTATAGTAGAAGATCCCAGTCCTGCATTATTGAAATCAATAAACTTCTCATTTTGAAAATATTGATTTCTGATTTTTAACCAAAAATTTTCATCAGAGGACGACTTACCAATATTAATCAACTTTGATTCTGCTTCGGCCAATGCAGTTTCTACTGAACGAGGCCATAGCACCGGTAAGGCTGCCAGTCTAGGAATGGTATGTATAAAATTTCGTCTATTCAAAATTCAATCCGATCGTTTCTTTTATGGAGTACGACTATCTAACTATCTTTTTTGAGCCAACAAACCATTGGCAAAATCATCAAATTTTGTCACAACATCTCCAGAACCAATCGCTTTCGCATAAGATCTACCCATAGCTTTCAGTGTATTGTGCATGAATACCATCATGTCCTGCACGCTCATTTCTTTTGTCCACAAATCAATTTTTAGCGTGTCTTTTGCCTTCGGGTCAAAAATGGAAAGAAAAAATGCCCTTGTCTCATGAGCTTGTTCCGCTTGACTTGCTGCCCAAAAAATCTTCTCAGGAATTTTTTCATTGTCAAGCTCAACATCAATAATAATTTGATTTTTCATTCTTAGCTGTAAGTTCTTATTTAAGCGATAAAAGTACAGCTCTTGAAAATGAAATTTCGCCCAATTTTACCTTCACAATTCCGAAAGGTAGTAATCCTAGGGCAAAGCCAAGACAAGGCTGCTGCATAATATCCTGCAAATTCGAGTTTTTCAGGACGGAAAGGGTCATCAAACGTCCGAAAACAGCTGTTGTCCTCTGCCAAAAAAAGAGCTAATACCTCTTGATCTTCTCTTCTACCCCTACTCGATTTTCGTCGAAAGCATACATAAAAATTGCAACCATCAACACTGAAATTTTTAACCTATCTTGGTCAAATGATCTTTAATTTAAGCGACAAACCGAGCATTGCTCAGGATTTCATACGTCAATTGCGCGATCATAAAGTGCAGGCTGACCCGGCGAGGTTTAGACGTAATTTGCGGCGGATTGGACAGGTCCTGGCCTATGAAATTAGCCAGATGTTGGATTATGCCGAAGTGGAAGTTGAAACACCGCTAGGGACGGCACGCTGCAGTCGCTTGGAGAATAAACTGGTATTGGCTACCATCTTACGGGCGGGATTGCCTCTTCATGATGGACTTTTGTCCTTTTTTGGCGATGCGGAAAATGCCTTTATTGCTTCCTACCGTCGACATCATAAAGATGGAACATTTGAAATTGCCATGGAATATGCCACATTTCCTTCTGTAAAGGGCAAAACCTTAGTTTTAGCAGATGCTATGATCGCCACCGGTTCCAGCATTGAGCATGCCTACGAAGCCATTTCAGCAGAAGAAAAACCCATATCCTTACATGTGGTTTCTGCAATTGCCTCCAGTCAGGGAGTGGATCGACTGAAACGCATCTACCCCAACTGTTTTATTTGGACGGGTGCAATTGACGACGAGCTGACAGCCAAATCCTATATTGTACCAGGGTTGGGTGATGCAGGTGATCTCGCATATGGACTGAAGGGCCAGGATTAATTTTCTTTTAATTCCGATTTAATTTCAATCTGTAACTTTTGAATACGACTTTTTATGGAAGCTGATTCTGCAGCCGCTTTTTCAACCTCCGTCGCCTCCTGATGTAGATAAGCGTCAAATCGGGCAAAATGCTGTTCGATGTTTTCCTGAATATTTTCAATATAGAGCGTCAATTTATCTCCTAAATCTGATTGTAAATTTCCCCGCCCGGCTTTCATTTCATTGTCAAATTCCTTCAGTACTTTCCTTTTATTGATTCCGGTTGTAATACCGGCAAACAATAATCCAATGGTTGTTACTATTCCTCCAGTAAAGTCCATCACGGCGCCATTTGTTACAGCGGTGAGAATAACTCCTATTATTGCAAGCCCTGATCCTGTAGCCAAACTGGGCGATACATCTTTTGCACCAGGAAATAGCTTTTCATTTTTGAAGTTATTCTGGTCGGCAATATATTCTCCAAACGTATTACGAAGGTCTTTTAGAATGGTACTCCTTTTATCGGCAATATCTCGAAACAATTCCATGTCGTTGCTAAAAAAAGTCTTGGTATTCTGTATTTTCAAATCGATAAACTTAACCATATTTTGAATGGAATCTGCGAGATCATCGACATCACCAGATAACTTATAAAAAAGTCGTTCCTGCATGTTTTTTTCAATGGCCCCTGCCAATTTCTGTAACCACCCTTTTAAGTTTTCCTTTTTGCTAAACATGGAGCGGATAGAGCGCTTTAGCAACGAAAAAAACGAAAGTCCATCGGACAATTCTTCCCTTTGCTGGTTCCAAATTTGGTCATAGCTGTTGACCAAGTTTTCAATTAGCATATTGACCTGGCGTCGTGATCGCTGTGCCTGTTCATTGAGAGTGGTTTCAATCTCCGATCTGAAGTTGCGATCCGTTTCAAGTTGTTTCGCACGAAGATCTATAGCATTATCTATACGTTCAAGAAAATTTGTCCCCGTGAGCAAGCTACTCTCAAGCTTCAACATAGGCGCCTGGCCTCCGGTAATGTTCTTTTTGATGAATTCGCGTAAAGGCAAATATCCGCTTTTCAATTTACTATTCTCTTGTTCTAACTTTGCCGATACAGAAAATATAATTGGCTCCAAAATATCGCGTTCTTTTGCATAACGCTCTACCCCACTTTCATTTATCTTGAGATCAGCCTCATCCATTAAATCCTTTTGCTGAAGCACAAAAATTATTTTCTTTTTCCAGTCTTCATGAATTAAATTAAAGAAATCCCAGGCAGATTGCCGATATGGATTTTTAGCTTCGAAGACAAAAACGATTAAATCAGCAGCAGGAATAAAACTCTCTGTTATTTCCTGGTGATGCGCGATAATGGTATTTGTACCCGGGGTATCGACAATAGCTATATCTTTTAATATTTCTACTGGTTGGAATATTCTTTTCAGATAAGGCGACAACGATTCTACAGCTTCTTGGTCACCGTATACAATTTGCTGTATGGTATCTGTCATAGGAGACGGAGCTACAGCGCAAATATCCTTTCCTGTATCCAGTAGCGCATTAATAAAACTGCTTTTACCGGCTTTTACTTCTCCGACAATGACAAACATAAAAGGGTCAGAAAGTCGATTCCGTAAATCCGTGATCAATGTTATCATCTCTTCGCTACCTGTGCTAATCGTGAGTTGATGCACACTGCCTATCACCTCATCTGTTCGCACCTTCAACTGCTGATATTCTGTACTGATAATGTCATTCCTCATGAGCCAAAGATACGATGTGGTTGCAAGTCTGATAAGAATAGGCGACTTTCTGGTCCTAGGTGAAATAAAAGATCAAGAATGCTGTTTCGACTGGTTATTTTGTACGGTATATGAGTAAAGTCAGCCTGGTTACCAATCCGTTCATCGAGCACTTGCTCGAATGAGGTTCGAAAACCAGCGTACTTTAATTGATCTCGGTAGACGATTGTCCATTCATTGCTCGTTTTATAAAAATCAAGTTCAATATTTAATTGAATAGGCAATCCTAGTATTTCAATTATTTCACGAGTTATATTAAGATTAAAATTAAATAAATGGATTTCCGGTGATAGAATAAATTCTCTTACATCGTCAATATAGTGGATGAAATAAGGCGATTTACCATAAGTCACCTGAATGCTTCGCAAGTGATCTTGTCGCCAATCGATCTCGTTTGAAATACTAACTTCTTGGATCGACTGCCCCTGGTGTTTTCCTTTTTTCAATGGAACTGATAGAATAGTATCCTGATCGAATTTCCCAATTCGTGCTTTATTTCTCAACGACCTTTTATTGTAGTTTTCGGCTCCATCAATCGAAACGGACTTATGACTCATAGCCAAACACCACCAGGCTATTGAGGGGAAGTACTGCGTTTCAATGATGTTCTTTTTCATGTCATCAAATATAGAAATTAAAGGAAACCGCATTATTGCATGAAGAGTTACCCATACCCAGTTTGAATCCTTCTTCGAAGTGATTAGAATAATTTATTTTGATTCGATCTCACAGTACGACTTGTGCATACATCTTCTTGATTCGCTCAACCAAAACCGATTTGTCTCATTGAATCCGAAAATGAACAACTCCAAACTTTATAGTTGGTGTATCATTTGATATTCTACCAAATGTACTTGTTTCAAGTCCTCTCAATTGTTCTTTGAAAAATGCTTTAATTTGAGTTGTATGAATGAGCCTTCGAAGCTTCTGAAGAACATGAGGCGCTACTATAAGAGGTCTTTACCCAAGCATACGCTAAGCGTGACAGAGGATCAAGATCCTACCATTATTGTCGTAATTCCTGCCTATCACGAATTACAATTATTTCGAACAATCCATTCACTGGATAAGAATAATTCCGTCGATTTCGAAGTCCATGTTATTGTTGTATTAAACAGTACGGAAAGCTCACCGACATCTGTGGTTAACATCCATCGCAAACAATCAAATGATTTAAAACGAGAATCATTTCAACAAATCACGGTTCATCCCATATTAATCGAATCGACTCCGGATAAAATTGGTGGCGTTGGATTCGCTCGAAAATATGGCATGGATATAGCTCATAATTATTTTCTGGAGGCCGGGACACCGTATGGGCTCATTGCCTGTCTTGATGGCGACTGCACAGTCAGCATAAATTACTTGGAAGAATTAAGGCGTTTTCAGCAACAAGCTACATTTCATGCCGGCCATTTCTATTTTGAGCATGAATTTCCAAGTGATAAAAGAAATCGGAAAGCTATAATTGAATATGAACTTCATCTCCGGCTTATGTACCAGAACCTGCGCTATATCGGTCATCCCCAAGCATTTCATGCGGTAGGCTCTTGCCTGGTGGTATTTGCCTGGGCATATGCTGCACAAGGCGGTATGAATACACGTCAAGCAGGAGAGGATTTTTACTTCATTCATAAGTTCACCAAAATAGGTAGGGCGACGAGCCTCAACATGGCAACAGTTTACCCTTCGGCGCGCCAATCGGATCGTGTACCCTTTGGTACAGGTGCAGCAATAAATAAATTCCTTCGAGGCCAAAATCAAATGACATACAATTTTAAATCATATCAGGCGCTAGCTCATTTTCTGGCGGCAATTCCTGGTTTTTACACTGAAAATTACAATGGACTGAACTATTTGTATGGATTTAAGGAAATCGAGATAAAAAAACGCATAGAAGAAGCTCGAAACAATTCAACTGATGGGCATTCGTTTGGTAAACGCTTTTTACAATTTTTCGACGCTTTTCAGGTAATTAAATTCTTGCACTATTTGCGTGATAGAAAATACCCCGATGTAGCGCCTTTGGAAGCCTACAACACGCTATCTCCTCTAATTCAGCTACCACGAATGGGGTGTTCAGAAGATGCTTTAATCGAATTGCGAAAACTAGAAAAAAGTGTTCTTGCTGAATAAAGACTATTCACATGGTAAAGCCGTGACTTCCAATTCTCCCGCTAATTGTACTTCAAACTCTGGCAATAATTCTATAAAATTTATCGCTTCCAAGCCAACAACTGAATCCGCCAGGACAATACCGTCCGTAACCAAACTGCTATCGGGGAACTGATATAGAATTGAGTTTAAAACACCTGAGAGCATGGTGGAATCGACACCTGTGCACGGATCAGGTACAGTGTAGGTAACTTGTAAGGAAGGTTGATTTGAAGCATTTTGTCTGGAATTAAAGCGACTTGCCTCGCCAGAATTGGTCTCAGGACCTTTTAGTAGCCAACCAAAGTTATTTGCACTGCTGCTAATCCAGCCTTGAACATCGGCGATAAGAGTGGCACCCGTAAAAGTAGAAAATGCACCATTGCTCGCCGTTGTCGTTGATGAAATCGTAGCATCAAAATCTCCGCCATTCACTGCCCACGCATCGGTATTCCAAAATCTAAATCCCCATGTTGCATCCCCTGCCTGAGCAGCAGCTCCTCCGCCCTCTTGGCCCGGGGCATGAGAATTTCCTTCTCCCCAATCGTTATTCAACTTATGAACATTAACAACGAATGTCCCAAGCGATCGCGAACAAAAAAGTGTCAATTGCACATTGGAAACAATAGCATTACTTGGAATCGAACTCAGATCAAACCGCAATAATGAACGCCTGATTTCGTCGTTATCGTTGATTCCCGTGAAAAAGAAGTCTCCCATACCGTTGCTTTCATT
Organism: Saprospiraceae bacterium; assembly: GCA_028279185.1. Taxonomy (GTDB): domain Bacteria; phylum Bacteroidota; class Bacteroidia; order Chitinophagales; family Saprospiraceae; genus JANQSS01. The sequence goes on from JANQSS010000035.1 coordinate 26,390, forward strand.
CACACTCTCTTCGTACATCGTATTATCTCTATCAGCTGGTAAGTCAACTACAATTTGACTAAAAAGTAGGGTCGAAATAATGAGAAAAGAGAAAACTATTGCTACCGATTTCATGATTCAGGATTTATTGTCATTTTTAATTGACAGTGAATCCTGAAAATAATTAAAATACCGCTTACCAAAATGAACATATGTTCCGGATCGGAAAATGTACTCCTTCGGCAGCCTAAAAATTGGGATAAAATGCGATTAGTTCAGCACTGCACCCCAAACGTTATTTGATCGATTAGCATCTACAAGGCGATCACTCGAATCAATTTCTACGCGTTTGATTTTCTTTCCTTCAACGCCTTTAAGCGTAAATGTTGGATGGGTCCAGGGCCAGTCCTTTTCAATTTGATATCTAATCTTTCCTTCCCGATTTTTAGCACCTCGCATTATGCGCAGTGGAATAGTATGATAACTGTGCGATCCGTCCTCATAGTCGATACGAACGTCAACAGGCATTGGAAAAACACCAACCCGACGCAGTACAACCTCATTACTCGACCCCACAAATGAAGAATCGATAGCGTAATCAACTGTATGCGTCGTATTAATAAAATATTGATTAAACCAATCTAATTCCAACCCCGATATTTTTTCCGCAATTCGTGAAAAATGATGTGGCTCCGGATGTTTGAACTTCCATGTGTTAAAATATTCGAGCATGAGTTTATCGAAATTTTCTTCTCCTATTATATAGCGCATTTGCGCCAGGTATACAGCTCCTTTCACGTATGCCGCGACACCGTAGGCTGAGTTTGTATTAAAATGATCCGCATGAGTCGATAATGGTTCTTCATAACCTGACAATGCGAAATTTGCAAAACTTTTTATTGAACCGCTATGGAGCTCTTTGTTTTTCGATACTTTGCCAAAACCGTGTTCTTCTTTTAAAAAATTCATCGTCTCAGCGGATGCATATGAAGTAAATCCCTCATCCATCCAGGCAAAACGCGCTTCATCCGTTGCAAGAATCATTTGATACCAGGAATGCACCAATTCATGCACAGAAACCCCAACAAGACTGGGTAAACTTCTATGACCGGTAATTAGTGTAGCCATCGGATACTCCATACCGCCGTCACCGCCTTGGATAAAAGAATAGACCGGATAGGGGTATTTGCCATATCGTTCATTAATAAATCCAAATGCATCATCCATTATTTGAGGAAGTTTCTCCCAAGCTTCTGTATTTTCATTTTCCTGATAGAAGAAATGCATTTCTGGCGAAAATTTTCCCTTGTATACAACATGTTTGTAATCAGGATCTGCCGCCCATACAAAATCATGTACGTTTTCTGCAATAAAATGCCATTTCACTTTTCCTTTTTTAGCCTTTGGCTTTTTGGTATCTGAATATCCATACCCAATTTTATCCGCATTTTGTAATTGACCGGAAGCTGCAACAATGTATGATTTGTCGATATTGATTTTGACATCAAAACTCCCCCATACACCGTAAAACTCGCGACCCACATAGGGATTTGCATGCCATCCTCTATAATCATAAGCACAAACCTTTGGGTACCATTGTGACATAGAATATGCAATACCCTCAGCATTATCCCGACCACTTCTACGAATTTGCTCTGGTACTTGACCATTAAACTTCATTTCAAGAACAGTTGACTTCCCGGGCTCCAGAATTGTATTTAATGCCACTTCCAGAATTGTCCCTTCCTCTGCAAAGCGTACCGTCTTACCATCCTGTTTTATGAATTCGGCATGCAGATGTCCTTGAGCTTCCGGTGGCAACGATGTTATTCGCTGTCCTACACGCGGATCAGCATCCGGTAGCATTTGATTTCGTATATCCATCATACTGCCCGGCTGAAATGCATTGAAATATAAATGATAAAATATTTTATCGATTATATCGGGGCTATTATTCGTATAGACAACGCGCTGAATCCCGTCCAAAGCATGTGTTTTTACATCGACATTGACTGTCATATCGTACGATATCTCTTGTTGCCAGTACCCATGTTGAGCAAAAGAAAGAATTTGACAACCCATTGCTATTGATAGTATAAATAAGGCTTTCTGCATTTTTGATAAATTAAAATTAAACATGTAATTCGGTGTTTTTAGAATAGTTGATTGGTCGCCAGATTTTACCCCAGTCTTTCCATTTATATATCCTGGATAATAAAAAGATAAATATCACGGCAAATATTAAAAATGAATAAATTGAACTATCTACAACATCGGCGGTAGAATGAAATAACGCGTCCGTTTGTAGCGCCCCTGCTTCATAGGAAACGAATACAGCTGAGTAAATATTGGTCCCAGCATGAACACCAAGCGCAAGCTCCAGCCCATCATCCATGATGACCATTATGCCCAATACCACCCCTGTGCCGATGTAATATGTCATCATCTTGCCTAATCCGTACTCGATGACTTCGGGGTTCGCCAAATGCAACCCTCCAAACATAGCAGATGTTAGAATCAAAGCCAACATCCTAGATTTCGTCGCCAAGCCCAGACCTTGGAGCAAATAACCCCTAAACAGGACCTCTTCGAAAGCGATTTGCAAGGGTAAGAATAGAAATGCTACGAGGAGTAGGATTAAAAAGGATAGTCCCGGCGGACGAAAGGTATAATCCCCTGGTGACATGAAGTAATTAAACAATTCGAAACATGCATTGAAAAATATCCATAAACCAAACGCCATGAAAATTCGATTCCAATCCAGCTTAGTCCTGGATGTCAAAACAGAATTAGTAGATCTTTTGTGCAGACGAACCACGCAAAAAAGAAGTGCAAACAAGCCAAACGCGAATGGAACGACAACAAGGGCCAAGGTTAAATTGCTACCCAAGCCCATACTAAATAGCTGTCCTGGATCCGTCATTTCGATATTACCCTTTAGCAATAGAGCAGCAGCCAGTGGTAAATTCCCCAATAATACCGCGATTATCACCAAAATAATCGACGAGAGATACACCCCAAAATGATTTTCGCCGGTGTTGGCAATTTTGAAAAACATGCCTGAAGATTTTGGGTCGAAGATAAGTTTTAGGAATCTGTCCGCGCGTAGTTCTCGACCAACAACTGGAATTCAAAGGCGTAATCGACTGTGCGAACTGAATTTGAAATCCACTCTTTCAAAGAGAATTTGTGCTCAACCGATTCCTCAATTTCTCCATGCTCGATCAAAGCTTCACTAAAAAGTCGCCCAGATTCATTAAGCTCTTAGATAGCACCATAGAAGACAACCACAAGCGGTAGTAAACAGGGTGTAATACATCAGCGCTAGAGAACATCACATCATCAGTGGCTCCTCAAAATGTTGATCGATATACTATGTATTACCAATTATTCCATTATCTTTGCGGCCTTGTTTAAAATGATAAGAACTTGATATATGGCTCAACATCAGTCAGCTAAGAAAAGAATCCGACAAGACGCCAAAAAGCGTCTCCAGAACCGGTACTATAAGAAATCGACTCGTACGGCGATTAAGAACTTACGTGAAATGACAAGTAAGGCGGAAGCTGAGAAGTTCTTACCAAAAGTTTTTAGTATGATCGACCGACTGGCAAAAAACAACAATTGGCACAAAAACAAGGCCTCGAATACAAAGTCAAAATTGGCCAAATTTGTAGCCAAGCTGAGCTAGAAGGCGTTAGAAAAAATAAAGAAAAGGGCGATTAGATTAATCGCCCTTTTTTATTTACAACATCTTGGTTTATAATTATTTACTAATATGTCTTTCAATCAATAGATCAAGAGGTGATAAGGCTGTTGTAATTCGAATATCAGGATGTTGACTTAAAGCTACATGTCGAAGTACATCTTCGTAGGCAACGGCAACAGCTCCAAACATATGGACCGACTCTATCTCAGATATAGATTGAATTTCAGGACTGAGCCTTCTTCGAACATATTCATTGAAACTTTGGTAGATAATAGCTCGAATGCACGGTTCGTCGGCGAATTGCGACATAAATTTAGAGAACGTACCCGCCAAGGAACGCAATTTCCGATCTTCATAGATTAGTTTAAGGATAGCCTCATGTGAAAGGTTGAAGTGCCTGGAAATTGCATCATGCACCGCGTCGGGCAACTCTTTGTAAACATATGCTTTCAACACTCTTTTTCCAATATCGGTAGCACTGCCCTCATCGCCCAATAGGTATCCCAATGACTTCGTCTGAAACGAAAGAAGATGCCCGTCATAGCACCCGGCATTAGAACCAGTTCCAAGGATTCCAACTACTATCGGTTGACCACCGTATGAAGCAATTGCACATGCATACAAATCGGAATATACATCCACATGATCCTCGTCTAATCCTGCGAGCAAGCCCAAAGTCGATTTCATGCGCCGAATTAATCCAGTACTTGATAATCCCGCTCCATAAAATTCTATGACCATTGCTTGAATATCATTTTCAATGAAAAACTCTTTGAGTTTCGTCTGAAACGTATCCCAGTCTCCGTGTTGTGGGTTGAATCCCTGAATAGTATATTTTTCAACCCTACTACTGTGAATGCAGGCAATCTTGGTAGACGTCGCGCCACAATCTATAATAACTTGACAATTCAATGCTAAAAATGGTTATGCCGTTCGTAAAGATATCACACCAAACCAAGAAGGCTAGATGGACAAAATGGTAGCAAGTTTCAAATGATTAGGATTGAGGTCAGGTCTTCTGCCAATACATTCATCAATCGGAAAAAGTGTTGTCTTATTACCTTGAAGGCCAATCATCTTGCGTGATTCACCATTTAATAGGGCCTCTACCGCGCCGACCCCCAATTCTCCAGCAAGAAGTCTGTCAAAGCATGTTGGATCTCCGCCCCGTTGAAGATGGCCGAGAACTGTAACTTTGGTTTCATAATCCTTGTACCGCTCTTCTACCTCCCGAGCAATATCTACGGCCCCTCCATTTTTATTTCCTTCGGCAACAATGACAATGCTCGACATTTTTTGATTGCGATAGCTTTTCCGCAAGATTGCGACCAATTCTTCTATTGACGTATTATTCTCGGGCAGCATAGCGCAAATTGCTCCGGATGCTATGGCGGCACGCAAAGCGATAAAGCCACTTTCCCGGCCCATTACTTCCACAAAAAAGAGGCGATTATGACTGGATGCCGTATCACGTATTTTGTCGATGCATGAGGTGGCGACATTCGTAGCTGTATCAAAACCAATAGAAAAGTCAGTATTCAACAGGTCATTGTCAATTGTGGCCGGTACGCCTATGACCGCGATGTCGTGTTCACTGGCAAGATTATCAGCCCCTGTTAAACTTCCATCACCTCCAATCACGACCAAACCATTTATACCGGCTTTTTGTAAATTTTCAGCTGCCCTTGCTCGTCCCTCCGCCGTTCTGAATTCTTCACTTCGACTCGATTTCAACATTGTACCTCCATCACCGAGAATGTTGGAAACTGAGCGTACATTAAACGCCTCGATTTGATTAGTGATCAAACCTTCATATCCATTATATATACCACTGACATCGGCATTGTAATATGTCGATGCACGCACTACGGCGCGTATAGCTGCATTCATTCCGGGTGCATCCCCACCAGAAGTCAGTACGCCAATTTTATCAATCTTCATAGCTCAAATATAGCTTAGTGTAACAGATACACAATACTTAGTGTCGTGGATACACTTTTTATTTATATTCGCAAGGCATAAAACGTCATTGTCAAGCGATTGTGAAATTTAAAGTTGATAAAAGTAGCCTAAGTGCCCATAAAGAAAATGCGAAGGATCTCTTCAGTGCGGCGATTTCCGTCGACTGTGTGATATTTGGCTATGAGCATGCGAGCCTGCGCGTGCTATGCATCCATTCAGAATTTCAAGAATACGAAGGTCTACCCTCCCTGGTTGGGAATTTAGTGTTACCAAACCAGACCTTGGATGAAGCCGCGGAGCTAATCCTGGAGACACGAACGGGTCTGAAAGGGATTCGTTTACAGCAAATAAAAAGTTTTGGTAGCCCCCATCGACACCCTGCAGGACGAGTTGTAACGGTTGCTTTTTGTGCTTTAATAAACATTAAGGACTATGCCATAGACGAAAAGAGAGGTTTGCATCCGCAATGGTTGGATTTGAATGCGATTAATGAAATGGCATTTGACCACAAAGAGATCTTATCTGAAAGTCTTCTTTATTTAAAACACCGGTTTTTTACTGACATGCTATATGCAAGTCTTTTACCCGAGCAATTTACCTTATCCGAACTTCAGCAATTGGCAGAAGTGGTCCTAGATGAAAAATTCGATAAACGAAATTTTCGAAAAAAAATGTTGAATTCCGGATTAATTATTGAAACAAACCTTCGGCAGCAAAATGTAAGCCATAGACCGGCTAAATTATTTACGACAATCTGAGAATGAGCATTACCAGACTGGTGATTAAACCGTTTGAAAATGTAATATTTTATTCGAAGAATTAAAGTGATGCCAGAACTTCGTTTGTCAAACCGCCAAACGTTCCACTGCTCATTAGCAAAACAACTGCCGGAAATTCTTTTGTTTCTTGTTTTAAAAATCTAAGTAAGTTTTCAGAATCAGTCATGACATGCAATTTTTCGTTTGCAAAAGAATGTCGAATATCTTCTGGTGCCAAAGCCTGCATTTTTTTAATTTTCAAGGTTTGAGGGCTATAGAACACGGCTGCCGCATCAGCAGAATCCAACGCTCCGGTATATTCAGGTAAAAAAGCCTTATTTAGACTACTATACGTGTGCAGTTCACATACAGCTATCAGATGTCTTTCAGGATATAACTCACGAATACCATGTAATGTGGCTCGAACTTTTGAGGGTGCATGAGCGAAATCTCTAAAAATCACCAAACGAGTCGTATCTTTTAGCACATCTTGCCGTTTTGAAGCCCCTTTGAACGTGCCAAACGAATGATGAATTACATTCTTATTTATATTTAATTGTTCCAGAACTGAGGTGGCTGCAGATAAATTTTTCATATTATGTCGGCCAACCACGTTTACAGGTACCAGCTCTTCTTCGATAAAAAATTGTCCATTCCTAACGTCATAGTTCAGTGCTGAATAACCGGTTGTATCAAAAGACCATTTTTTCGATCCAATTAGTTTAACTAACTGAACATCCTCAATATCATAAAACACTTTTGCCTTTGGAGGTAAGACATTTAATAGGTCCTTGAAGGCAGAAATATAATCTTCAAATCTTGGAAAAACATTCATATGATCCCATTGAACTCCGGTTAGAATTAATATTTCCGGGTCGTAGTGCATAAACTTTGGTGTTCTGTCAATTGGCGAGCTCAAATACTCATCGCCTTCTATAACAATGATCGGGGCGTCGGAAAGACGAACCATGCGATCAAAGCCCTCTAGTTGCGCGCCAACAAGGTAGTCAAAATCAATATTCTGATCCCGAAGTACATGCATAATCATGGAGGTTGTCGTAGTTTTTCCGTGGCTTCCCGCTACTACTATTTGCGTTTTACCTTGACTGTGATTTCCAATAAACTCTGGAAATGATTGTATACGTAAACCGAGTTCCTGTGCCCGCAACAACTCCTCATTGTTGGCTCGTGCGTGCATTCCCAAAAGAACTAAATCTATTTCCGGGTCAATACGATCTGCATCCCAGCCCATCTTGTGGGGTAACAATCCCGCTGCTTTCAATCGACTTCGTGATGGATCATATATTTCATCATCGGACCCAGTCACATCATGTCCGTTAGCTTTTAACTCCAGCGCCAAATTGTGCATCACCGCCCCACCAATAGAAATAAAGTGAATTCGCATATACTTCGATTTAGAAGATTCCATTTTTTAATCCACGTTTACCTAATTCAATAGCTTTTACATCAAAAATTTTGGCATTTTCAATTTTAAAGGTCAACATGGTCCGAATACGATGAATTCCGTGATGCCCAATCGCCCCAGGATTCATGTGTAATAGGTCGAGTGTTCTATCCGGCATGACTTTTAAAATATGCGAATGGCCACAAATGTATAGGTTTGGACCTTCTGCTTCAAGTATTTCGCGAACACGTCGAACATATCTGGGAGGATAACCACCTATATGTGTCATAAAAATCCGAAGACCGTTACGTTCAAATAATAAGTCCTCTTCGAATTCCAATTTCATAGCTTTGTCGTCAATATTTCCGTGAACAATTTGCAATGGAATATTCAATTGCTCTAACTTTTCGATGACGGAACGATGACCAATATCGCCAGCATGCCAAATCTCATCACAATTATTCAAGTGGTGCAGGACATCTGCCTCCATATATCCGTGCGAATCTGATATTAAGGCAATCTTCAATAGAAAATTTTTAAGATCTTACATTACTGCAATGAAAATACAATTTTTCCAAATTGATGCGAGTCACGCAGAGCTTCGAATGCTTGGTCAGTGGTATCCCAATGATAAAGGCGATCGATAATGGGTCGAATTTGATATTTTGAAATGAAATGTAATAATTCCTTAAATTCAGTTGGTGAGCCCATTGTCGATCCCAGTATTGATAGTTGTCGCCAAAAAATTATTTGTGTATTTAAATTTTGCAAGGCACCATGGGTACCGCCATACGTTACAATCCGTCCACCTGGGGCGGCAATTTTAATTAGATTAGAAAATCCTGGGCCGCCTGCACTGTCTACAATCACGTCAAAATGAATGCCTTCCTTTATAACTGATTTGTGCCAATTCTCCTTTTTATAGTTATAACCAGCAATAGCGCCTAATTTCAATGCCAGATCGATCTTTTCATCTGAGCCAGATGTAACATGAACTTCACATCCAGCAGCCAATGCTAGCTGACAAGCCATTAAAGCCACACCACCGCCTACACCATTAATTAACACACGATCTTCACCGCGCAATTCAGCTCTACTGAATAAGGCGCGAAAAGCTGTTAGTCCGGCCATGCCGATACATGCTGCCTCTGCATCTGTCAAATAGTCGGGAGCGTCGTAAACATAACTTGGCTGTACGGCGATGTACTCTGCCAATGTTCCATTTTTTGGCATTCCGAGCGGTTGGAACGAATCTGCCTGATGCCGTTTATTACTTCCCCAACCAATTGCTGGATAAAGCAACACACGTCTATCGCCGATGTACCCGCATCCATCGGAGCCCATGATAACGGGTAATTTTATATTAGGATATTGCCCTTGCGTAATCCAATAATCTCGTCGATTTAATGCTGCATAGGTCAGTTTAACCAGTAATTCATCCTTTTCCGGAACAGGATTAGCATAATTTTCGTCAAGAGATGGAAATTCATTCAAGTGGTGAAGTACAAGCGCTTTCATAACTAATTTTATGAACGAACAATAAAATGCCTCACCTGAACTCGATGAGGCATGGGCCGAAATTTAATTTATTTCTCTTGATTTATTCTTTTTCTTCTTGTTGTTCTTCATCTACCTCTTCATCCATTTTCTCCACTTCATCCTCCAGCGAAACATTATTTAACCGGACTTTCACAGCTTCCACGATTTTTTGTTGTTCAGCAATTTCTTCGGCCTTCAGCTTCTGCATTTCTTGTGATTCTACAATGGCCGCTTCGGCTTCCTGAATTTGTTTTTCGCATTTTTCGATCGTATCGTGTTGACGTTGTTCATTTCGCTCTTCCTTATCAAGATCCTTTTGAAGATCTTTCATGGTTTTTTCTTCTCCTTCTAACTCCATTTCTACTCGAACGCGTTTTGTATGAACGATAAATCGCTCCATGAGGCCAACGGCAACGTCGACCTGGGCCGCCTCGTCATCGGATACAAAAATCCCGTCAGATTCAAAAAATGCCGAGACTTTGACTTTACTTCCAATTTCAGATGTTATCGCATAAACATTTACGTCACCACCTATACCCCCTATTGCGGCTCGCGTTGTTTGCACTTCACCCGATTTGCGGTCACGCTTGGAACGACCTGAATATTCTTTTAAAAAGCTCTGCCACTCTTTTTGAACGGTTTTCTCTTCGAGTCCATCAATTTCAACCGTAAACCCATGATTTATTCCAGTGGACATAGGTTTTTCATCCACTTCAACGTATTGGGCAAAAAGCGTGATGGAAACCAATGTGAGAGTGAAGGCGCTGATCAGATTTTTCATAGTTAAATTTTAATTGAATGCGGCATGGTTTGACCCATAGCCAATTTGATTTATACTGTTGAGACGAACAAAAATCGTCAATGTTCTTAATATTTTCATAAAGGTATGTTTCCGTGTTTCTTGCCAGGCAATGAAGTTGATTTATTCTTAAGCATATCAAATGCCTTGATAAGCTTACGTCTCGTATATGCGGGTTCGATCACTTCATCGATAAATCCTCGACTTGCAGCCCGATACGGGTGCGCAAATTTCTCCGCATACTCTTTTTCTTTTTCCAGAGCTAAGGCCTTTGGATCTTCCGCATTCTTTATCTCACGTTTAAATATTATCTCGCTAGCCCCTTTTGCTCCCATAACTGCAATTTCGGCCGAAGGCCACGCATAGTTCATATCAGCTCCTATGTGTTTGCTGTTCATCACGTCATACGCGCCGCCGTACGCTTTTCTAGTGATAACCGTAACACGGGGCACGGTAGCTTCGCTGAGTGCATACAATAATTTTGCACCGTGAACAATGATTCCGTTCCACTCCTGATCTGTCCCAGGTAGAAATCCCGGAACATCAACTAAAACGAGTAACGGTACATTAAATGCGTCGCACAACCGCACAAACCTTGCGGCCTTTCTCGAAGAATCAACATCTAGCACACCGGCAAGACTGTATGGTTGATTTGCAACGATGCCAATCGACTGTCCATTGATAAATGAAAAACCTGTAATGATGTTTTCAGCATATTGAGGCTGCAATTCAAGAAAGCTATCCTCATCAACAATCTCGATGAGTACCTCCTTCATGTCATAGGGTTGATTTGCGCTTGCTGGTATGATTGTGTTCAGCTTAGGCCTCAATTCATCAGTCAACTCAATCGATTTACGCGGTGTTGATTCGGTATAGTTTTGTGGAAGATATTGTAAAATTTGTCGAATCAGTTGTATACAATGCAAATCATGCTCGGCGGCGAGATGTGCAATACCACTTTTAGTCGAATGCGTCTTTGCACCGCCCAATTCCTCGGCACTGACCTCTTCATTAGTAACGGTTTTAACAACGTTCGGCCCGGTAACGAACATATAGCTTGAATGCTTAACCATAACCGTGACATCCGTTAACGCCGGAGAGTACACGGCACCCCCGGCACAAGGGCCCATGATGGCGCTGATTTGCGGTATCACGCCACTTGCCCTAACATTTCGATAGAATATATCTGCGTAGCCGCCCAAGGATTTAACGCCTTCTTGAATCCGAGCACCACCCGAATCATTCAATCCGATGATTGGAGCTCCATTCTTAACGGCGAGATCCATGACCTTGCAAATTTTTTCGGCATGTGTCTCCGAAAGTGACCCTCCAAATACTGTGAAGTCCTGCGAAAACACGTAGACCAAGCGGCCGTTAATCTTTCCGAAGCCCGTCACTACTCCATCACCAAGATAAATTTCTTTTTCCATTCCAAAATCGGACGATCGATGGGTAACGAGCATTCCAATTTCTTCAAATGTGTTGTCATCAAAAAGTAGATGGATGCGCTCGCGCGCAGTCAATTTATTCTTCGCATGTTGCTTTTCTATTCGCGCTTCTCCTCCACCCAATCTAGCCTTGGCTTTAAGTTCGCGTAATTGACCTAATTTATCTTCCATCTGGCAATTTTATTGATTCATAAAAGTACGTCGACCGACTTAAATGTCCATACTTTACATTTGCATATTAAAGATGAGCAATCATGCAACTACCACATATCATTGAATTTCCGCAGATTGGACGGACAGAGATCGGATTTATAGGAGTGGGTGAAGAAAATGTTGCAATTCCATTCGACATTCAACGCGTCTTTTGGACTTACTACACCCCAGAGAGTATAATTAGAGGACGACATGCCCATTTAAGGACGGAAATGGTGCTAATAGCCGTTTCAGGTCGAATAGTTGTGAACACTGAAATGATCCCTGGTGAGATTGAGACCTTTGTTCTGGACAGACCTACAATGGGGGTTTATATGCCGCCAATGTGTTGGCATACGATGCAATATAGCCATACGGCAGTTCAAGTTGTCATAGCAAGTACGAAATACGACGAGTCAGATTATATTCGATCCTATGCAGATTTCTGCAGGTTAGCTGGTTAGTGAAATAGCGTATGCGTTACCGGGATACGCTCTAGTAAACTTTTGTGCGACTATATTTTCATATCAGCGACTTAAAGCGCGGCCGTTTTGGTGAAATATCGCCTAACCGTTCTTTTTTATTGGCTTCATAGGCGCTAAAATTTCCTTCAAAGAAGCGAACCTCACCGTTGTCTTCATATGCCAGTACATGGGTCGCCAGGCGATCGATGAAATAGCGATCGTGCGATATGACTAGCACGCAACCCGCAAAATGGTCAATAGCTTCTTCCAGTGCACGCAATGTATTCACATCAATATCATTAGTCGGCTCATCCAGCAGAAGTACATTACCGCCTGATTTCAAGGTGATAGCCAGATGTACCCGATTACGCTCACCACCGGACAACACCCCAAGTTTTTTCTGTTGATCGGCCCCACCAAAGTTGAACTTACTTATGTATGCCCGAACATTTAGGTCTCTCCCGCCAACTTCAATAATATCGTTCCCTCCGCCGATGATTTCATACACAGATTTCTCCGGTAGCAAATCTTTATGGGATTGATCGACATAGCTCAATCGAACCGTTTCGCCGATCTCAATACTTCCGGAATCCGGTTGTTCTTCACCCATAATCATTCGAAACAATGTCGATTTTCCAACCCCGTTGGCGCCAATAATACCGACTATGGCATTTTTAGGTATCGAAAAATTCAAATCCTCAATGAGAACACGATTATCGTATGCCTTCGAAATATTTTTAACCTCGATCACCTTATCCCCCAGACGTGGGCCAGGTGGAATGTATAATTCTAACTTCGCTTCTTTTTCTTTAGCCGTCTCACCTGAGAGCTTTTCATATGCATTAAGTCGTGCCTTTCCTTTTGCCTGTTTTGCTTTTTGTGATTGGCACACCCATTCCAATTCACGCTTTAAGGCCTTGGTGCGTTTCGATTCTGATTTCTGTTCCTGTTCAAGTCGCTTGGATTTTTGCTCTAGCCAACTGCTATAATTTCCTTCATATGGGATTCCTTCGCCTCGATCCAATTCCAATATCCAGCCGGCTACATTGTCGAGAAAATATCGGTCATGGGTAACAGCAATGACAGTTCCGGGAAAATTGGCCAGAAATTGTTCGAGCCAGTGAACACTCTCCGCATCCAGGTGATTTGTAGGCTCATCTAATAGCAATATATCAGGTTTGCTCAGTAACAGTCTACATAGCGCTACCCGTCTCCGCTCACCGCCGGATAATACACTTACCTTTTGATCCTCTGGAGGCAGACGCAACGAATCCATAGCTTGTTCCAATTTATTATCCAGATCCCAAGCTTCAAGCTGATCCATCTGATCTAAGAGTTCTCCCTGCTGCTCTATGGCTTTATTCATGGCATCGTCATCAAGCGGCTCACCTAATTTGGCGCAGACAGCCTCATAGGATTGAACGACGTTAACAATATGCTGGACCCCTTCTTGCACAACTTCTTTTACCGTTTTACTTTCGTCAAGTTCTGGCTCTTGTGCGAGGTAGCCAATTTTATATTCACGATCAAAATGAACATGCCCTTCGAAGTTTGTGTCCAGCCCAGCAATTATTTTCAACAAACTCGACTTTCCTGAACCGTTTAATCCAAGAACACCAATTTTAGCTCCATAAAAAAACGACAACCAAATATTATTTAAAACCTTTTTTTGGGGTGGATACGTTTTCGAAACGCGCTCCATTGAAAATATTACCTTATTATCTGCCATCAATTATGTCTATTAAATAAATTAAAACGAAATACTACTATTCTTCGATAATGTAATTATAATAAAAAGCACTATAGCCACCCCAAATACCGAGACCACCATTAATATTACTATTTGCACGTGTGTATGAGGCAAATGGGCCTCCATTATTTGAATCAAACTCAAGTGAGCTCCAAAACTCATAATGGTCGTAATCCATTGTCATCCATTTTAATTGAACGGTATCGCCCAAAGTATACAATCCTATGCTGTCCACTGAAAAATCCTCTCCCGGATACACGGGACGAGGAATAGGAAATGAAAATGTTTGTCCATCAAAAAATACGTCATCAAATACACTGTTGTTATTTGAATATAGTGGCAAACTATTTACGCCTGTCAATACACGATAGTAATCGACCTGATTTATTGGATCCGTAAATTCCAGACCGAAGTCGTACAAGTTGTTCCCCGTATTTCCTGCGGGGCGTTCATGAAAAAGTCGATTGACCGGTACCGTATCCGGAATTGTTGTTGTTGCTGTCAAGACATCACTTCCAGCCGTAATTTCAAGGTCGTACTTGCTACCAGGTCTTTTTTCAATTTGGTCTGCTAGGTCAATATAAATACAAAAATCAGAAAAGACACCTGTTGTGAGCAAACTTTCGCGAATAATCTCGGCCAGTGCCGGATCAATTTCATCTAGACAAACCTCGGTTAAGGCAACCGTATTGCCATCATCCACTGTAACATTAACCTCGGCATTACGAACAAAAGATTCGGCTATCCTTTCGGGGTCAATGCGGTCATAAAATGGTATGGTTCGTGAAATAAAAACGAATGTTGGCACATCTTGATTGGCCAGTTCAACAAATCCCTCGACAACATACTCAATGGGATATTTGGAGGTGTCCGGTTCGTATGGTGTCTCGCATGACAAAACGAATAAAAAACAGATTGCGAATAGTAGTATAAATAATTTGCTTTTCATGACGTATACATTTTAGGCTGGTCTTTTTGATTTCCATTTAAAATTCCAGGTGATCGAAGGAATAATTGGAAAAATGGCAAACTTGGATGCTGATGCGTCTATATAGTTTTCTTCGTTGTTGATATCAAAATCAGTATCCAGAAAAAGTGTATTTTTTCTATTATATATATTATAAATCGCAAGTGTCCAGGTGGAGGACCATTTTTTTGTCGACTCTGGGTTTGGGGTAAAGTTTAAAGCAACATCCAAACGATGATAGTCTTCTAGTCTCTCGCTATTTCTGGGTCCATAAAATAAGCGCGGTTGTTGATCGATAAAATAGATTCCCGCCAAAGGTGTAAACGGTCTTCCAGTACCAAAAACAAATGTAGTTCCAATGTCAAGTTTTTTACTTAGTTGGTAGTTTGCCACAATAGACATATCATGTGTTCGATCATAGACCGGTGCATATTTTCTTCCATTTTCAATTTCATCAAACCATCTTCGCGATTTGGAATATGTATATGCTATCCAGCCTGTCATTCGCCCTTTTGGCTTATTCAAATAAAATTCTGCTCCATATGCATTTCCCTCCCCGAAGACAAAATCCAACTCAACATCCTGTGAGGCATTATCCACATATGATTCCCGATAATCCAACTGATTTCCCATGTCCCGGTAATACAATTCAATAGAGCCTTCTAAGGAGTTGTTTAAGAAGTTCTTGAAAATACCAATCGCATACTGGTCGCCGATTTGCGGCTCGATCAATTCCGTGCTGGGCACCCAAACATCTGCTGGTAAGCTACTCGTGCTATTAGAGACTAGGTGCAAATACTGTAAATTACGGTTATACGATGCCTTGATAGAAGTGGAAGAATTAACGGCGTAACGCGCACTTAATCGTGGCTCCAAACCATCATATGTTTTCACCTTATCACCTTTTACATAGATTTGCCCATCAATGGGAGATTCGTAAGGACCCGTTTGTATGAAATTGGAATATCGAAGCCCAGCAGTAACCTTCAATTTATCTGACACATTAATTTCGTCTGAAATGTAAATGGCAGATTCGTGGCCATACTTAGGATCCAACTGAGATTCAAAAGTGGCATCATCGCTTTCACCTTCAAAGACGTTCGGCGTAAGCTTATGATAGGTATAATTGATACCCGCTTTAATCGAATGAGTTGAATTGAGAAAATAATCTGCATCCAACTTCACGTTCCAATCACGAATTCCTGAAAAAAGCTTAAATGAAAAGTCGTCCTGGGATCCTCTAAATGTAAAATCGTAGTCATTATAAATTAGTGAAATATTAGTGAACAACTTATCTGAAAAAACATGATTCCATCGCAGTGTAGCAGTCGAATTTCCGTATGGCAGTTCTAACAAAAAATCTCGATCATTTATATTAAACTTTAAAACATCACGCCCAAAGTAACCGCTTAAAAAAACCCTATCCCGATCCGAGAATTTGTAGTTGATTTTTCCATTAAAGTCATAGAAGAAATAATTTGTCCCGGCAAAATCTGTATCGTTTATGGAGGATTGAGCCAAATCAAAAAGATAGGTGCGTCGACCAGATAATAAGAACGAAGCTTTTTCTTTTAGAATTGGACCTTGTACTGTTAGTCGCGAGGCGATCAGCCCAATACCTCCATCAACCTGATAATATTTATCATTTCCATCTTTCATTTGGACATCCAACACCGATGCTATCCGTCCTCCATAATTGGCTGGCATGCCACCTTTGATCAAGGTAGTATTCTTAATGGCATCTGCATTAAAGACAGAGAAAAAACCAAATAGGTGACCGCTATTGTAGACAACCGCCTCATCTAACAGAACCAGATTTTGATCAACTCCGCCTCCTCGGACATTAAAGCCACTGCTCCCTTCTCCTGAAGAGAGTACACCCGGAAGTAATTGAATAGTCTTAAGAATATCAATTTCTCCAAATAATGCGGGCAATTTCTTAATCTGATCAACCTGTAGATCAACTGTCCCCATTTGTGTGGATGACACATTTTCATCTTCTTCTTCAGCCGTAATTTCAATCTCCTCTATCGTAATCCCCGAACGTAGGTAAAAGTCAATTTTTTCATTTTTTGACAGATTTATTACGCTTTGTTCTGTATTGAATCCGAGGTAACTGACTTCAATAGTGTGAGTTCCTTCTTCCAGTGTAAGTGCGTAGTATCCATATGCATTTGTCACTACACCTTTAGTCATTGCGCCCACATTATACACCGCCGCGCCAATCACTGTCTCACCATTTTCTGCATCGTATATGTATCCACTAATGGTATGCGATTGTGCTTGTAGGACGAGTATATTTAAAATAAAAAAGGCCGAAACTGCAAGTCGGCCCAGCAATTTAATTCCAATTTGAATCATAGTATTCCGTGCTTCATTATTCTCTTATTCAACATTGTAGAAACCAATAGGTTGTCTAAAAACTAGCGTCGGCGAACGCCCAATATACCGAGTAACCCCCTTGTTAATTCTCTAGCTATCGTACGTCCGATTTGCCTGGTTGTCGTACTTTCCAACACCTTTTCCAATTGGGATTTCGATCCTCTCCTGGAAGAATGAGACCGTCTTTCGTCTTCCAAATCGCGTTGATGCTCAGCATCGTGATAACGCTCAATTTTATCATTTAATATCTCGTACGCACTTTCGCGATCCACTATTTCCTTGTACTTCCCGGATAATAGGGAATTGCTAACAACTTGATTGATTTCACCAGGCTTTAATATATCCATACGCGAAATTGGAGCACGTAACATGGTTCTGGCCAATGGAGTGGGAATTCCCTTCTCATTCAATGCCGTAACCAAAGCTTCTCCTATACCAAGGTTGGTGATGACATCTTCTATATCATAATAATCTGATATTGGGAAGTTCTGAGAAGCCAGCTTAATAGCTTTTCTATCTCTTGCCGTAAATGCCCGTAATGCATGCTGTACTTTCAGGCCGAGTTGACTGAGTACCATGTCCGGAATATCGACAGGGTTTTGAGTTATGAAGAAGATCCCCACGCCTTTAGATCGTATCAGTTTTATAACCGTTTCTATTTGATCGAGTAACGCTTCCGAGGCTTTATCAAAAATTAAATGCGCTTCATCTATGAATAAGCATAGTTTGGGCTTATCCGGATCTCCAATTTCGGGAAATGTCTTATAAATCTCGGCTAATAATTCTAACATAAATGTTGAAAATAATTTCGGCTTACTTTGAATATCCGTTACACGTAAAATTGAAATGATTCCCCTACCATCATGTGTTTGTCTACAAAGATCCATCACGTCAAATGATGGCTCACCAAAAAACATCTCGGCCCCCTGCTGTTCCAGTTCTACCACTCTTCGCAAAATAGCTCCGACGGAAGAAGACGATATGCGTCCGTATTCTGACTCGATTTCTTGTTTTCCTTCTTGTGAAAGGTAGGTTAATGTCCGGCGAAAATCTTTCAAATCAAGAAGAGGCAGTCTTTTGTCATCACAATATTTGAACAAAACTGTAACGATGCCTTCTTGTGTATCGTTTAATCCTAACATCTTGGAAAATAGAACAGGACCAAACTCTGTCACCGTTGCTCTCAGTCGAACACCTTTTTCTTTGGACAATGTTAAAAATTCGACCGGACTCCCTTCCGGGATCCATGGAAAGCCTAACCGCTCATGTCGTTCATCAATTTTTGGATGTGGCTTACCGGCTGCTGCCACGCCAGACAGATCACCTTTCACGTCCATGACCAAGGAAGGGACGCCAACACTCGAAAGTTGTTCTGCAATTATTTGCAACGTCTTTGTTTTACCGGTGCCTGTAGCCCCGGCAATAAGTCCATGTCTATTTAAAGTCCGAAGTGGAATACGTACGTAAAGCCCCTGTTCCATTTCATCTTCCAGTACCGGGCCTCCTAGCATAATGGAATGTCCTTTAAATTTATATCCATCTCGAATCAGTGTTTTAAAAGCCTCATTATTTATTGACATTTTCTAAGTTTTTATTTTCTGTTAATCGTAAATCGTAATACTTTCTGGGGTAAGACCATCGGAGGCGTTCATGATTTCTTTCGATATAAGTTTCGCTTTCGTTGTCCAACAAATCCGAAAAAAAATCGATACTGGTTATTCGTTCAATCTGATCAATGCTGCGTGTAAAACTAAAAAACGGTAAATTGCTATAATCAGAAGGCAAAATAATTCCTTGTCCGTATGAATTTTCTTCAATACATAAATTGACTGAATAGATTAATGAGGTATCAGGAACAGGTCCATAAATAATAAATAAAGAGTCACAATCTCTGGCCCATTCTTGCGTGAGTCGGACATACTCATTCCATAAGGGTAACTGTTTTGATTGTAACTGCAGTCTGTATTCACTACCCAAGGACTGATGATGGAAGATCGTCAGGCTGTCTGTTTTCAATGTCCCCGGCTGACATGTTATATATTGAGGTATGCTGTCACCTAATAATATGCCGTATTGGCCTTCAGGATGGATGCGGACTTCAGATTTCGGTGAATCAGCATATCCTTCTTGCGATGTCATCCACTTAAATGCGAATGATGACTCCAGATCCATGGTGAGTAAATAGACAACCATAATCCCCAGAAGTAAAAGGGCCAAAATATACATTGAACTCCCCTTTTTGGAGCGACGTTCATGCCTTGAGTGTCGTCTAAATCTTGACAATTGAATTGGTGTGAAATGAGCCCAAATTTAAAGATTAATCATGTAGTACGCGCACTCATCTATTGCTCCATTTGATCTCATACGGTTGTATTAATGTTAGGATCATCGAAAATAGACTTACCTTGTCAGACTTGAAGTGCTCGATTATCATATTGCTTTTATGCGGAATTCATTGGATTGTAACCGGTCAACACATACAACCAGCTCATGTCGTGTCTCAGGCTTATACAACCTATACCAATCACGGGATTGATGGGTTGTTTAGCAATCAGGCTGGATTACACTCGATGACCGGACTCTCGGCTGAAGTTTCAGCGCTTCAACGTTACTTTTCCGAAGGTGTGCTAGAATTGCATGTCGGTGTCGCCGCACCTCTAGGAACATATACAGGTGGTGGCTTGTACGTGCGTCGATTTGGTGATGATGTTTTTTCTGAAACAAGCCTAGGGCTAGCAATTGGCCGAAAATTGTTTCAGGCATTCTCGCTGGGCATTGCCCTCGAAGCATATCAATTGTCGATTGAAAATTATGGAAGTGACTGGCAATTTAATTCACAAATTGGATTTCAAGCTGATGTGGGCAAACAAGTGGCAATAGGGTCACACTTATATCTTCCGTTACAATCTCCGGAAAACTTGTCTTTTAGTAACCAAGCCGTTTTCAATATTGATGTGGCCGTACAAGCGGAAAAACATTTGAAATTAAAAGCGGGGGCAAGGAAAATTAACGACGAAAACCTCGGTTTAAAATTTTCGGTCATGTATGAACCTATGAACATACTGGAAATTCACGCAGGATTTTTATCGTATCCATCACATTACACGTTTGGCGCCGGAATCACAATATTCGATGACGTTCAATTTTTTGCAGCGGGGCTTTATCAATCAGATTTAGGATGGAGTTCTGGTATTAACCTACGTTATGCACCTGCCAACTAAGACTTTATTTTGTGTACCAACACAAGAAGAACGTGACGGAATACTGTCATTTTTACCTCAGGATGTTGACCGTCCGATTATTCATATTTCAGGATTGGGCATGATGATCTCATCCTACGAAGTTTCAAATATCATCCGAGCATATGATCCAAACATGATCATTCACCTCGGAATTGCCGGTGCGCTTAATGCAAAATTGAAAATTGGTCAGCTGGTCGAGGTGAGGACGGAATCCATTGTTGACATGGGGGCTGAGAAAAAAGATAAGTCAATGCTATCAATGCATCATCTGGTGAGTTCGTACGATGGAAATGTTTTGCCCTGGAATCAACAAATTTTAAGAAATCCGTATAAAAAATTAGCTCCGGAAATTCAATCTGTTTCAGGTTTGACCGTGCCTTTTACCAGTGGCTCATTAGACACAATCGAAAGAAGGCAAAATAAAGGGAAAGACATCGAAAATATGGAGGGGGCGGCTTTTTTCTATACATGTCTTCGCATGAAAACGACATTCCACTCCATTCGCGCTATATCAAACTTCGTTCAACCTCGTGATCGTATGTCATGGGATTTAGATTCCGCCTTTAATTCTCTTGCTCAATTTATAGTGTCAACCTTTGGCAAAGGTCCAGAATTGAGTTGATTCGAATTAAAATGAACAATCGCTATCTTCTCAACGCATAAAAATTTGTTGGTGCATTGTTATTTCCAACGACAAGTGTTGCAATTTTCGAAGGACCCAAATCAATTAACTCCATCGCATTAACTTGTGGAAATAAAAACAGCCCATTGTCTATAATGTGGTGCGAACCTTTGAAGCTTCCACTGCCATCACCATACAATATAATTCCTTTGCCAGCATCATACCTTGGCGTTTCTGGCTCTGTTTCATAAATATTGCCAGCGCAAATTACATCCAAATATCCATCGGAATTTACATCATGGACGACCATATTTAGTATTGGAGAAAATTGCGCCTCCATGGGCAATGGCTTCAATACAAAGGAGCCATTATTATTTTCCATATAAACACTCGCGAATGATTGCAACTCATAATGTAACGCTTCATCGAGTTTTGCTTGGGAATAAATGTCAGTCAACGATGATTCTGAAAATGCCTGATACGTCTTAAATTTTTCAGATATGAATGGCATTTGCTCTGTCGAGCATTCTTTGCCTCGTACGGGTACAAGTTGTTGTTTGTAGTGTTTGCTCAACACGATATCAAGGCTGCCATTGTCATCAAAATCGTTCGCGAAAATGTGAAGTGGCTTATCGACTGAAGGATTGAATTTATTGTTGAGCCCCAAATTTCCGAGAACATAATCCATATCGCCATCCATATCGAAGTCTCCTTCGACCGCACTATACCACCACCCGCATGTATTGTCGAGGCCCAATTCTGACGAGACATCCACAAATTTTTGATTTTTGTTTTCGAATAATAAAATATTCATCCACTCTCCTATCGCCAAAATATCTAGCTTTTCATCCCCATTGAAATCAGTCAAAAGCAAATCATGAACAATTCCCATTCGCTCAAAATCTTTCCCATATTTTGAAGTGGCATTTTTAAGTTTACCATTTTCATTTTCGAGGATATAGGATTTTGAAGCAAAGGGATAGGCTGAGGGTTTTCCCAACCCAGCTACAACTATGTCCACATCTCCATCATTGTCAATATCACCTTTTGCAACTTTACCGCTATTGCTTCGAACAGCCGGCAAGGCATTTCGCTCATATATAAATCCTTTGCTTTTATTGTTCATATAAACACGGTCTTGCAACGCAATATCTCCTTCTGTGAGCGCACCTCCACCCCCACTTGATACATACAGGTCTTTGTAACCATCATTGTTGATATCTACGAAAACGCAACCTCCATCTTCTCTTTTCTTATGGGCTTCCCATGGTTGTCTTTCAGCAGGTGCAAATTTTCCAGTTTGAAATTGAATAAATAATTGACCTGATTCACCAGCCGACGAACCTATATAGTAATCTTCCAGTTGATCATTATTTACATCGCCTTTGCACAGGCAAGGACCCCATGTAGTTTGCTTATGGGGCAATAAAATTTCCTTTTCAAAGTCATCAAAGTAATTCTCCTTGTAGCTTGTGCGTGCTAAGCTTTGTTGCGAAGAAATATCAACAAATGGCGGCACGGTTTGATGGCGATTTACGGTTTGTTTTTCGGTTTTAGATTCATCAACAATATGAATTTTATTCAATTCAGGATTTAAGATCTTCGTTTCCGTATTATCCGGCCATTCAATACGTAATTCATCTACTCTTTTTATTTGTCCTATACCAAAATGAATTATTTGCCCAACACTGGATTGATATCCTCGTGAAGGATTAAATTCAATCATCTGTTCGTTTTCGCCAAAGCGAACATAGACTTTGGCATTATATGTACTTCCCGGCGATTTACTATTATATAGTTTTACTTGAATAAAATTATTATGTAATTTATTGGCGTTGTTTCGATACAAAAATGCATTATCATTTATGTTATTAATAACAAGATCCAGGTCTCCATCTAAATCTAAATCACCATAAGCAGCACCATTGGAAAAACTTGGCATCTTCATCCCCCACTCGCTCGATTTATCAGAAAATGTAAAATCACCGTTGTTCTTAAATAATTTATTTACAACCGGATTTTGTTCAGCTGTCATTAGAAGATCGAAATATGCCTTATCGGTCATCTTACCTCCGAGTTCAGCTCTTTTGGCTATCACTTTTGCTCGCCAATCGTTGTGTTTTGTATCTCGTAAGTAGCCATTGGTAACAAAGTAATCCTTTAATCCATCGTTGTCGAAGTCGGCCAATAAAGCGGCCCAACTCCAGTCGGTTTGTGCGGTTTTCGACAGCGCACCGATTTCGCTAAAGAACCCATACCCATTGTTTAATTGAATCGAATTAAACATGTACTGTGGAATATATTTTTGTGTTTCGGTCAAATAGCGAAACAATGATACATCCATGGATGCCATCAATGTTTTATTGCGCACATGATCACCAGGTGTCATATCCACGGCCGCTATATCAAGTAGTCCATCGTTATTAATGTCTGCCGCATCACATCCCATTGAGTAATAGGAGACGTGGCCCATCTTTTGATTTATTTGGTCGGAAAACGTACCATCTTTTTGATTAATGAAATAAAAGTCGGGAATAAAAAAATCGTTTGAAACGTATATGTCTGTCCAACCATCATCATTTAAATCCGCACAAATTACACCAAGACCGTATGCTGGCTTCTGAATTCCCGCTTCAATAGTTATATCTTTAAACGACTTACCATCATTGCGGTAAAGCCTGCAACTTTGCCTTGCATATTTTTCTGCGGATAATGATTGTATTTCTTCATGAAACTCATTGGCGAAACGCCCTAACAGTTCGGTATGATTTAATACGAATAAATCTAAGTCTCCATCCTTGTCATAATCCAGAAAAGAAGCATGCGTAGAAAGTGCATTATCGTCAATTCCATATTCATTGGCTCGCTCAGTGAATGTATTGTCTCCGTTATTGATGTATAATTGGTTGGCCGCCTCGGCTGCATTTTTTCTCGTACTTGTATTGCAGACATAGAAGTCTAACCAGCCATCTCCATTTATGTCTACAGCCGTCACCCCTGTTGACCACTTTCCTGACTGAATATTTGCTTTTGTTGAAATATCCTCAAAAGCCAAATTACCTTTATTGAGGTATAATCGATTTGCAACCTGGTTGCCGGCAAAAAATATGTCAGGAAGGTCATCATTATTAATATCAGCGATGGCAACTCCTCCTCCATTATAATAGTAATCATAAAAACCAAGATTACTGGATTGCTCTTCTGTTATTTGATTTGTGAATCTAATGCCTGATTTCGTCGGACTGATTTGGTCAAATAGTTCGAAGTTTTCTTCCACGATCGTGGCTTTCAACTCTTTGTTCTCTTCCTGGCAACTATATAGAAGTATGCATAAAACGAAGGAATATATTGTAGCTATTCTTATTTGAATTTGAAGATCCCGGAACATAATAATCAATCGGTCTTATTTTCAATATTCTTGATTCGCTAAAATAGAACAATAAGAAAGAAAGGAGCATTGACCGTGGTAAATGCTCCTTTCTAGTTTCGTTGTGTTGCGACTTTACTTCACAACTGTCATCTTCTTGGTGGCTGAGTAACTTTCGGTTTCGATTCTATAGTACAGCATGCCAGTTTCAATGAAATTTCTCGCATGCAATTCAACATAGTTGATGCCTCGGCTACCTTCCATTATCGCTGACTTCAATACTCGTCCACTCATATCATAAACTGTCAATGTAACTTCTGCTGACTCTGGCAACACATAACCGATTGTCGTTGCCTCGATGAATGGGTTCGGTGTGTTTTGGAACAATGCAAATGCATCGCCTACTACTTCACCG
>JANQSS010000048.1 GCA_028279185.1 Saprospiraceae bacterium
TCATACCTAATGTGATCTATAATTATGATGTTGTGGAGACCAAACTGCTCCCACGTGAGTATTATACTCTGACACTGAAGACGCGGGCGTGAATAGAATCACATAGACTCGACAGAAAAGCGAAGTTGGCAATTACTCCCACAGTTGTTGCCAGCTGCAGAAATGCTACGGCACGTCAGCCTTTCAGCGTCGAAACGGGTCTGCACCAAGTAGCAAAAAATCTCTTTTGGACAGAAGACGATCTTTCCACTCTGATGTCTACGTGGATCGAGGTGAAATAATCTAGTTCACCACGTATATTTATCATAGATGTTAATACACGCGCATGTATTATCTATTGATTCACCGAGCAACAGATTTGTAGGCGGAAATTGTAAGATTTCGCAAGAGCGACGTGGACGGGGAACTGATGTGGTAGTTACACACTGAGTAGAGATAAATAAACAATGTAATTCATGGGGGGGGGGGGGGGCGGTTAGGAGCACTTTGGGAGATAATTTGAGGTGTATGCTGACAGAAAGTAGTAAACTAGAAATTTGAATTTGCCTTAGAAAAGTATGGCACTTTTGAAGTTTTCCGCATTTGGCAATGTATTACGCCCACGCGCTACGTGATGGGCGTGGTTACGCGCGTGCATGTGAAAACCATTACCTGATCTGCACAAACCTGTATGGCTCTGCTATGCACTTTGCACTGTATAGGGAATAAATCTAGCTAAAAAGCTTGCAAATCCCTGGGGAGTTGGAAAGGTTTTTGAGTGATAATTTTTATATCCCCCCCCCCCCCCATGGTTGTGAAGCTGCATGCAGAACTAGTCTAGTATTATTATTATTATTATATCCAGTTTCTACACCAACACACATCATTGACAAAAAAAAAAAAAAAATTAATTACTGGTTTATGGTTGCATTACAGTCACGGTTATCGGCCAACTGATGCCTATTCCGAGTTCCCTCAGGGATGTATACAATTTATAATATATCTCAAAACTCCATGATGTTTATTAGGATGCAATCATAATAATAATATTTTACAGATGTAAACCTGATATGAAATGATGAAAGGTTCTTTTTACTTGACAACTT
>JANQSS010000058.1 GCA_028279185.1 Saprospiraceae bacterium
GATATGTTTGATACAGACTTTGATTCTAGATTCGATATGTTTGATACAGACTGTTGAAGCGAGAGTTGTGTTCTACAATCGATATTATCGACAACAGAACTTCGTCCTTGTTTTCCTCTTCAAATTTCGATATTATCGATAGCATACGATAACAATCGAAGTTCGAAGTAAAATTCGATATTGTCCATATACATATAAATGGAATTCGACGCCGCATCGATATAGATGTAAACACGATTCGATGGTCCAAAACAAATGAAACACGGCGCTAAATACAACTACATATCTAGCGCCGTATCCCTTACTTATCCCGGACCTTATACCCACCAGTATCTGGGTCTCGCTCAAAAAGCGTTTGCAACTCTCGCTGCAATGGGCCATTGTTAGGCCGCCATACCCAATTGGTTGGGTTGTGGGCCTGTGGGTTGCGTACCCGCTTAGCGGGTACAACGGTAACGCGTACTGGTTGCTGCTGCATGGTTATTGCCCTTTAGTAGTTAAAGCGTAATTGCTTATGGTTATAGTAAACTGTTATAGTACATCGGGCAAGCATTATTTTATATCTTTTACATGTCAGATGGCTAACAAAGGTAGTGTCGATATTATCGAAATTGCTAAATTCGTCTATATGCATCAATATGAACACACCTAATGGCACTATAATATTTCGGATATTATATTTTCCATTATTGAGCCAACATAGATACCCAAAGAAAAGGTGTCGCAAGTTATTGGGATGTTTTCTCCACCCAGACAAGACATAATCTCTGACACATCGTTAGCTTGCACATTACTGTGTCGTTTGCCGACAGTGCACCAGTCTTCTCGGATATGAGTTGCAATAGCCTCAGCGAGGGCATCCCAAGTAGTATCCAGAGCTTTTTCGATTTGCTCCGGAAGTGGGTGCAGGCTATCAGCCTGATGCTCATGAGCTTGACAATGAACCACTGCAAAGTTAATTGCAGCGGCATTGATAAGCGCTAGATTTTTCGAACGTGTATCCATTTTGTCACCCGTATATTGGCATGGCGTTATTGCCAATTTTTATTATACAAAATCAAAACTCAACATGCAAGCTTCTTTTGCAATTATATTGCACGTCGAAAAGTTCCCTATTGATATTATCGAGATTACTAAAATCGTCCGTATACATTGATATACACATAACTAGAATTCGACATTATAAAACCAGCCATCCTTGGCTGTATCCAGGCGTTATTGGTTATAAGCGCGGCGCGTCATTTCATTTATCAATTCGCCCACATAAATGCCACTCTCAAAGGGGCAATATATCGGATTAGCGCAACCGGGCATGCGTTCACACCCCATCTCAGCTATTACAGTTGTTATAGCATCGGCAGTAAGGTTTGCAGCTTTCTCGGGAAACCATTCGCATAGCTGATCACTAAGCGCTTCTGCGAATGCCTTCCAGGCAGTGTCAAATGCCTCCCAGGCTGTATCAAGTGCTGCCGCTTGAGCATCAGTTGAGTTATCACCGTTGACAACTGCTGCATGGGTTGCATGAAGGGTTTGCACGATAGGTTGTAAATGTTGCATGATATGCCCTACATTGGTAAATGGCGTTATTGCCAGTTTTAAGTATAGGAAATCGTTAGGGAATCTGCAAGCATATTTTTATATCAATTTGGCCCAGATCGCTAAAGTCGATATTATCGAGTAAATAGAATTCGACTATTTAACAGGACGGCACCACTCACCCGCGTGCGCTTATTTCGATGGCGCCAACCGCACCTCGTCGACAAGACGCGGATTTAATTCGCCTGCTGGATCAGTCTCGCTCACCAGCACGTATGCGGCGCCTGACGGCCACCGCTCGTAGTCAATCAGACATTCGTTTCCATCGCGATCGATGCAGCTGTAAAATTGCTCGCTCATTTTTCGATCCTCCATTTGATTTAGCATTAGGCTTGCCTTTAGCGGCAACTTAACATTACAGCATTGCAAAGAAATCTGCAAGGATCTTTTGCACTCATTTGCGCCATCAAAAACGAATATCCATAACTAAATATTGATAATCTCTATATGTATCGATATTATCGATAACTAAATATCGATAATATCGATAACTAAATATCGATATTATCGATAACTAAATATCGATAATATCGATAATATCGATATAGATATAAATGCGATTCGATAATATAGACAGACACGATTCGATATTATAAGTGAAAAAAAATAGGGGCCCGAAGGCCCCTAAGAAAAGCATCCTACTTTTTGATCTTGCTGAGAACCTCCTCGTCGCGGATGTAAGCGACATTCTTGTAAACCGCGTCCGAGACATGCCACTGCCCGGCCACTTGCGAGCAAGTGAGCTTGTTGAAGCCTTGCTCAACAAGATAGCCGTACCACTCCAAACGAAGTGCGCGAACGAGCGATTCGTCCCGGATGCACGCCGTAGGATTGTCTTTCTGATACTGCTCCCATGCCCGCGTATAAAAATCACGCAATTGGGCCGAGATGCCAGAACGTCCAGTGCTGGGTTTGAAACCAGCAGCTGGCAACGGAATGCCCGCAGACTTGCCGCTAGGCTTGGCCGACTCCTTTGGAGCAGGCTGAGGGTTTTGCTTAGCCATAATGATGTCCTTTATGACTGCCCCCGAATGGGCGGGGGCAATACCCAGGACGCGCATAATGCGCGGCCATGTTGTTATAGTACCCGACTCGGGGCATTCTTGCAACAGTCTTTTGCATTCTTTTATATATCTGAATATCGGAGTATTGACAACCCTCGAAAATATCGATGTAGAAAATCTATTGAATTGGCACGAAAATTGCTACACACGGACACGTGCATATATAGGCAGGAAATCTTCTAGTCGATATTATCGAAATTTCTATAATATAGAATATACATCGATGTAAATATAAATACGATTCGACACAAAATTATACATAGAAGATGCTTGCGCCAATTATATGATTGTGTTACTATAAAACTGTGGCATTGGGCCACTCGCATAAATCACAGGTAATCAGTTATGAAACCAACAAACCTTCAAACGCTTCAAGTGTGGCATCGTGGGCAACTCCACTGCACAGTGGTTCTCGTTCCATCTGCTACATCCAATGAAGCAGATTTATACTTCGAATGGAATACTGACGTTGAATCGGTGTTCCGTCAACTTGTAGGCAGACACGGTCGCTGCCTTACGTGCAATTCCCACAGTTCTGCTATGGACCAGCTAAAAGGTCTTAAGCAATTCGCGCGGGAATTCAACATGCCACACCTTCTCCTTTGCGATAGCATGGCCAATCGCACTGGCAAAAGGCAGATTTCGCCAGAGGAGCGGCAAGTGTGTCACCCAAGCAAGTCTTGGGCAATTGGCATTATCAAAGGCATGCTGGAAGGAGAAAAGCAAGATCTGAGCAAACTCGGACCTGTCTAACATTGGAATAGGGGCTCCGAAGAGCCCCTTCTTTTAATATCAATTATCGATATTATCAATTATCAATTATCGATATTATCAATTATCGATATTATCGAAATTCGCAGAAATACAGAAAAACATCGATCTGCACCTAAATCCGATTCGACCTACTGCAAGTCTCTGCAAAATCTCTCTATTGTCTTGCTGTTTGAAGTCTCCTCAAAACTTACAGAAAAATCATCGCTTTCGGGATAGTGTTTCTGTACATAAAGTTTCAACTCGTCCTTCTCATGTTTGTAATTATCCATCGCAAGAGCCAAGGATTTCCTTGTTGTAATCATCGGCTCAATGTTTTTCCACGTTCTTACAATGATGAACACTTCCCCAGTGTAATCATAATCAAGCGTAATATGGAGCGTAAGGGAATTGAAAACATTATCTCCAAGGACGCTTTTCACTTGTGCTTTAAAATGTTTAAGTTTCATAAATCCCTCCTGATAACGATCGTATTGCCCATGTCCTTCTCGGAAATCTCCACTAAGGTCATTCGGCGAGTATAGGGAGTCCTAACTCCCCCAAGTTCATTCCGCAACAAATCCATATGTTTTAACGCGGCCTCTTCTTCCTCGACATACGCGTGTATCTCAATCGGGATCTCTTCGCGATATGTCGCAATACGGTACATTTGCATAGCTATCCTCCTTTACCGAATACCATAAGCTATATGGTACCACAGTCGTCTATCTCGTGCAAGTATATTTTGCGCTCAGTTCCCACTGTGCGAAATCGCTCCCTCGATATTATTGACTTTGGCCAAAGGCTCCATACACATCGATTTGAACATAAATCCGATTCGACATGTTTTTTACAAGTCAAGAAAAAAGGGCGCAGGTTTCCCTAACGCCCTTCCTTCGACAGCCGACGTACTACCCTTCCTGCACGTTGCGCACGTACTTCGGATTGTCCTTCGCTTTCTTGTACCAAGCGCTCGCGCCTTGGCTCACCTTGGCTCGCTTGTGCTCGCCCCCTTCCTTGGACTCCAGGTAGTCGTACCATGCCAAGCGCAATCCGCGAACAAGCGGTTCGTCGGTAATACAAGCGCTCGGGTTTGAGGCTTGGTATTGCTCCCACGCTCGGGCAAAGAAATCGCCAAGCTCTCCGCCACCAGTTGCGGTGGCCTTCGGTTTGAATCCGCCTTTCGGCAATGCAATGCTTTCCATTTTCGGTTCCTCCTCAGGGATAAATAAATGGCAACGCATTTGTTAGCGTCCTGCGTAGTTTACTACACTCACAGCACGCTTTGCAACACTTTTCGCATATCTTTTGCCGATCTTCTTTCGCTCTAAAATTCGGATTTTTTGCCCAATTTTTTCTCAATTTTTGGCTGATTTTCGTACAATTCATTCGTTTTTAATATAAGAAAAATGCAACGAAATATTTCAATGTTTGTAAGTTATTGTTTTCTCTAAAGTTTTTTTTACGTTTAATTTGAAATCATAGGCTAACTAGTAAATCCTACTGTATAAAATCCCAGTATCTTTACTGATTTTTTGCACCAATTTGGTGCATAAGTCGAAGGTCTGAAAAAGGACACGAAATATACTATACTATAAGCAATATAATATAAATCTGTAGAGAAAATGTAATAAAAACAACGACTTATAGGATTACAGTTTTATATTTTTTTAATAGACCATGTGTTACACGACTTGGAAATTTTCAGCGTTATTCGAAATTTCGAGTTTTTTCAGGCTTTTCAGCCAAAAATACTGTATAAATTCACAGTAAAATTATTATTTACCCGACCCGACCGCTTTTTTGACCATTTTGACCATTTTTTTTTTTGCCTTAAAAACAGCAACTTGGGTCGCATTATAATTTGAAGTTAATTTTAGTCACTTACGGAAAAGTATAAGCCAAGTGTCCAAGGAAAAATTGATAAAATGAAGAAACCCTTAAAAAACAACAACTTACACGGCTACAACCTACTACAAACTTTTACATTTTGCTACACCTCAAAATAGCTTCAATATTTCCGAGTGTAAACATCGTTTGCATTATGCTACAAAATCTGCTAAACTGCCCTTATAAATGCACAAATAGGCATCGCAATGACTTCACTTACTCGCATTAGCAAGCCGGCTTTGAAAGGACTCAACTTGCTAAAGCTGCACATTTCAATTGAAGCTGGAAAGAGATTGAATGCCCCAGAGGCTTTGGATCGGATTATTTACCAATCCCTTTGCAAATTGGAGCTCGGGAACGACGAAGTAACGAAAGAGCTTATGGAACATATTTATGATTCCCCATAGTGACTTGTTCCGATAACCCTTGTTGCTAGACGGGCTCTTAAATTGATACAGAACGACATGGAGATGTTGGACAGCGCGAGCTTTGTCGGAGCTCATTTACAAAGAATTGTGCGAACGTGATATTGGCGATCCTATGGAGGATGAGCTTTGCCGGTTTGGGGACGACCACAATTACGAGAGGATAAGTTAAATGCGCACAGTGCAGATTGATAAAGACGGCGAGTTTATATTGGACGCGCTTATGAAATTTGCTAATGAAGAATTAAAAGTTAGCGAAAGCGTTTCGGAAACCGACTTGTTAAGATTGGCCTTAGTGCACGTGAGCATGGAATACGGTGACCACTTTGCACGAGCCGGAATGGACAGCGAGCTAAATATTATTCTGAAAAGACATTTAGAATGGGTAGAAATGAAGGTACACAATGAAAAAGGCCATGCAATCAATTGAGGGCGTCTGGATTCACTCAGACATATAAATGCGATTCGATAAAAATGCTTGGAATTGACAAAACAATTAGGGAGCTTAAAGAGAATAACAATGCTCCGAAAATGTTTCCGAAAGCTGCGAAAGCGGGCGTTTGTAAAATCGAGGATTGCGATAAACAATCTACCACAAGAGGGATGTGCGATAACCACTACGCAAAATGGCGACGTGGGACAGAACTATACACCAAGAGCGGAGAGCCAATTGAGAAATTTATAAAAATTCAACAACTGCGAAAACCATGCCGTGTTAGAGATTGTGAAACTATGAGCCGATCTATGGGACTGTGCCCTAAGCATTATTGGCAATGGCGAAGAGGAAGTCAACGCCTTGTTGATAAAACAGGGGTGCGAATAAAGGCTTATGTCGAAACATTACCACTCCAAACTAACAAGTAGAAGTCTTGCAAAGTTGCGAGAACGGAAGAAGTGCCACTGTGGGAATTGGTATACACCGACAGAGGACGAACCGGCATATTGTTCTTTGCAATGCCGAAACGAATATACAATAGAACTTCAAAAAACATTTCGATTTCGAGCGAAAAGGAAACCCAAACAAATTGAAAACATAGTACATATTTTGTCGTCAAAACAACACGGCGAAACTCAGTACACTTTATGCGGAAGAAAAGTTGTTTGTTGCATTGGCGATGGATTGGCAGCTTGTAAACCCTTGACATACGACCAAATAGAACAATATGCAAACGACTATGTTATTTGCAAAAGATGTAATAAATGAAGTGGCGTAAAATGCTTGGCGCCGCGCCAACGTTGGCCGTATTCGGCCAAAATAGCGCCGTGGCGCCATTTTATTGCCAATTTGGTATATGGGTATGCGTACAATTTACCGTTGCTTAAAACGCCAAATTGACTTGGCCTAGTGGCCTATTAAAATTGAAGCCGTGATTAAAACAACAAACTGGAAATTTTGAAGCAAAATGATATAAAATTTTGCTGTACATATGTTACTGATTGTGCTACTATTTAACGCTAGGGTACTTGCAAGCCCTTGGCAAACGAGTTTAATGGTGCAATTATGAAATGTATCACACCGGGCACAGTTTTCTCACATAAGTTGCAAATCGGCAACCTAATTCCCACTTTTCACAAAACCCTGTGGGAACTTTATGGAGACGACGATCAAATTTCAAGCGATGTTTTCTATATGCACTATCAATGTGCAATGTACGAAGAAGATCGCAAGAGGTTCGTGCAAACTTTTGGTAACGAAGAGACGGTAGATCTTTTGTGCCGTCTTATAAGTTACCTTTCCGAGCTGGCATCGGACCAGGACCCAGATTTGTATTTTGGAACACATCCGAATGACAAAACAACCTATGGCTTCTGGTATGCTCCGAAGAAATAGATGAGTATTACGCAATGCTTGCAGAGCAACCTCCGATTCGATACCTGGGATAGGGAAGAACGTTATGAGTGTTATACAAAGAATCATTGCCGGTACCG
>JANQSS010000075.1 GCA_028279185.1 Saprospiraceae bacterium
AGTCTGTCCCTTTACATGACAAGCTTTCGTACATTGACTGAAAGCTTTTAACGAGTAATAATATTATTATACTTTACAGCTACGTTAGTCTTCTCAATAGGTTGTTAATATCCTTAACATTCTTGTTATGGTATGAAGACACTCTTGAGGGGGTAGTCTTTGGCTACCCAAAAAGTAGCTACCTACTGTAACAACTAGTTATGATTATTATTATCTAGCTACAACTAAATTCAATGCTACAGACTCATTGAAAGGGTGGTGTATATGAAAAAAATGCAGGCCAATGGACTGTGCAAAGTAATCACAACATACTTAACCAAAATCATTACCTTCAATAAAAAAGGCCAGAATTGGAAAGAACCAGCTGCAGTTGCCACCTACCTGGAGGGAAATGAAAGATCATTCATTCTATGTTTAGGTACTAGCTGGCTATATTCAGGTAGCTAGCTATGTACACCAGCATTGCCAGCAAGTTGTACGTAGCCAGAGTTAAACATGCACGCATAATTATTAATATTATGCGACCGTCAATGGGAAAACCCTCCATATGGGATTTTTTTTGCGAAATCAAGTTTGATATATCTGCCCTACCATAGAGCCAAGTTTGAGACAAATCGAGCGCTTCGCTTAGGAGCTAGCGCGCTTTGTTCAGGATCGCGCCACACCCACCCTAAACGGTCTAAAAGGACGTTGCTATGCACGCGTATGGCGTTTCCGTATACTACGCGTGAACCGGAAATCAATTAAATGGACTTGGGCGGAGCTGTTCCAAATGAACTCAAAGGTCGAACTTCGTGGTCGATAACAAGAGCCGCTTCTTCTTCGATGCCTAAAAAGCTTAAAAGGTGAGCGAACGTACAGTAGTTCGACGAATCTAGCTGTATTTAGATAGCCCGCTCGCGCAAATTCTAATTATTGAATGGCCCTTAGCAACGGGCTCCGTACCCGGCAGCTGTACAGACAAGGTAGCTCGAAATGAAGGCTTTTTTTCGCCTTTCTAACTTACAACTAGACGACGGTAACAGTTAGAAGAAGGGTCCTTTGACATGATTATGATACCAGCTGGACTTTGATAATTTTTTACCTGACATACAAAAAACGCAAATTGCGCATTTATCCCATATGCCGTGTTTTTCCCGTAGGCGGTCTCATAAAGCTATGATGCATATCCAGGTCCAAACTTTGGCAATGTTAATTGCACGCTATTGTATTTGTACAAATAGCTAATACTGTGCAGCGAACTATGAGGATGACTACATTTTTTCCATGCAAATAAAGCTGACAATTTTGTGTAACCTACACTTAACTTCAAAATAATGAAATATCTCAAGAACCAGTTCACAAACACCATTTTGATGCTTGGTTGTTGTAAAATTTACTCACTGGCCTTCCAAAAGAAAAAAATTTTCGTCCGGAATCTCCACCTAACGTTTTTTTTTTTTTCCCAACACTTATAGCTAGTACATAATTTGACCCGGAAAATTAATAGCAGTTCAGTGGATGATGATAGAATAATGGCTGGATAATATTATATAGCCTTTGT
>JANQSS010000006.1 GCA_028279185.1 Saprospiraceae bacterium
TGCTACATGTACAAATTCACGGACCACCAAAAATTGACCAGGGGCCACAATTGGCCATCAGTGCAAGTTATGCCAGGATTTTGGTCACGATCCCTCTGATCCCAGCCCGGTATACTAAGTGAGGTTACAGCTTAGCTCATGAAGCACACCCACTTCAGTATTATGGCAAGCAAATTTCAAACGACTTACAAATGTTGTTACATGTACACAATTGTTCTGAACATCTGACAATATTAGATAATACGTAGA
This sequence comes from Saprospiraceae bacterium, assembly GCA_028279185.1. Classification (GTDB taxonomy): domain Bacteria; phylum Bacteroidota; class Bacteroidia; order Chitinophagales; family Saprospiraceae; genus JANQSS01. The sequence continues at coordinate 250 of JANQSS010000006.1, forward strand.
ATCTAGGTCTTATACGTAATAATACATTGCACGAGCGTAAGTGGCGGGTTTTCGGCGCCTCGTTCGCGCATGCACTCGCGCCCTGGTCCTCAAACTCCACCCAACTACTCGCTGATTAGCGGTATCGCTCGATCGCTCAATTAAAGTTGAGTCTTATCTTGTCTCTGGTCAATATTCTCGACTCCGTAAATAAACGCCTGTGCCTATGACTAGCGATGTTCAACCTCCAGAAATATAGGGCTGATTCAGAATTGCTTAACCTTCACATACCTTTTATAAATTAGTTGGTTTTAATCTATTCTCTAAAAAGTGCGTTTCTTGGCGATCATTTTGGCGTTTGTTCCATGAAAATAATTCCCGAGTTACGCATGCGCAAAGATTATCATTGAAAAAAAATACCGTATGGCGATGAATTTGTACGAAATTTTCTGTGACGATTTTGGCACCGCGCGGTGTAATCGGTAATATTAATTTCCGCGCGTATGTAAGGCTGAGACAGAAGGTTTGGCCGTCTTTAGGGTAAGTTGAGGCGCTGAATCCGAATTTGGAGTCCGTTTTTCACTAAAAGCAACTCTTGTATCGCCACGCTGATAGAAATAAAACTAATGTCGCTGAAAATTGATAGAAAAACAAAGAATGAATGGGCAGATTTAGAATCAGCAGCAAAAATTGTATATGTACATGGTCATACTCAAACTAAATATAGTAACTGTAGCGTCGGAATCGAGATTTTAGCCGAATTTTCTGCAAGTGCAAGTATCGCGTTTTGACCTTTGATCCCGAAATCGCCGCTGGCTTTGGCACATGACCTAGAACTGATTCTTGGTGCTATTCGACGTGCTATTCACCACCCTAGCCTTGCCCTTTCTAAGGTATGTCCAACCTGTACATTCTTTTGTGAGTTAACATGACAGTACGGTATTTTGGT
>JANQSS010000080.1 GCA_028279185.1 Saprospiraceae bacterium
TTTTCGTCATAAAAGGGTTAAAGTAGTGGGCGGGACCTCCGTATTGAACTTTGACCCAGAGCTCCACAGAAAATCAAAGTCGAAAGTGGTTCCAAAAAACGCCCGGTTCGGACTCGGACTCTATCTTGTAAATTGAGTCAGCAAGATCTCTGAAAAAGAAAACAACCAGCACTCTTAATTTGCAATTTTAGTTCAGGCCTTCCACCAGCAAACTTTGGACATATATGCTCGTAGATAAAATGGGCCCAATCCCGATGACTCTATGTACAACAAACGCAGTAGGCGTATGGTAGCTACACGTACGTGAACTGATCTCCTGGAAGTACCTTAACAGGACTTCGAAGCGGTGAATCGCTCAAAAGTATGGGGCAATCAATCGTTCCTGACATAGTAAGTTGGTGCTGTAAGAAGCGCAAACCAGATGCTACAGGATATCGTAAATGTCTCTGGAGGTCCTAAGGTGCGGTCACAGTGCACATGCGTCCTCTCCATTCCATTCCATTCCATTCCAGTCCAGTCCACCAATCCATTCCACCGTTCCAATCCAGCGAATCCAAACACCCGTGAAATTTACACAACTTAGTTCTTCGCTTATAAATACAGCCGAGGTGTATGTAAGCGCTCTACTATATACACCAACTGGAGAATGGACTAGGCTACTTGCATTAAAATTCTCCCTCAATAAGATATAGCACAGTACTGGGGCGAGCATTAACTGGTGACCTATGATAAAATCCTCTCCTTCTGAATGACCGCTTAGGAATTGCTAATCTAGTGTGCACCTTATTCAAAAGTAGTGAAACAAGTGTAGAAATTAAAGAGACATGTAATGAACACTGACAATATAGTGCACATGCACTATTCAGTGATGCCAGAATATTGACTGTCACATCTCACACTCTCACATGCATGTCCATGCCAGAATCTGAATGTACCCTGAACTTAATCATCAAATTTTATAATAATATTGTACTATCAAACAATATTTATAGGAGTGGAAAGAGCAGAATTCCACTTAGTCTATAGCTATTTTACGACATCATTGCTCATGCATGGTAGGTCTGTATACCCGTATATTGATATTATTCCATATTTTGCTCTATGGTTGAATTGCAATTCAGTATGAAAAAAGACCATTTAGATAAGAAGTTCAATTTCCAATGACAACATGTACTTCTCAATGCAATTTTTTTTAACTCTTCAATGCATGTTTTCCGGAAATTGAAAGAATGAACCCTAATACATAAAAATTGTCAGAATTATAAATATTCATACCTTTACCATTGTATTCTACATAGCTATTATGCTAAAAAGTCAATATTGATGAAAAATCTCAAAATTTAATGGTCCCTTTTCATACATACAGCTATAGCTATATCATGGACTATAAAAAAAAAAAAATAAATAACTGTCCAATATGCGGGTATGTAAGTGGACTAAGATGGCACCAAGAGGGCCCTCTTCATAGTTTGCCAGCTCAGCACTAACGGACGTGCTATATAGCGCGTTGCAATTTGAAAATTAATGCGCGGCGTCGAAGTCACGATTCCCCTCCTAGACTGCCTCCAGGGGCTAACTACCTGCGCTTAATAATCACTGCGTTCTATGCGCGTTGTTTGTCATATCCAACAATGTTAGAAATATTTGGTCTCTTCCTCACCGCTGCCACATTGCACCACTCCATCTTGTTGCTGGAATTCCTAGCATTTTGAAAACAGTAATTACTTTTAAGCGCACGTAAACACATACATATT
>JANQSS010000112.1 GCA_028279185.1 Saprospiraceae bacterium
TGAGCAGCCCGGTTTTTTGACAGCGACTCTTGGCAGCCCATTACACCATTTTCAATACAAGAGCCGAGGCGCCTCCCCCTCCATTGCAGATAGCGGCGCAACCAACTTCTTTACCCTCACTTTTTAATGCCGAAGTTAACGTCGTTATAATCCTGGCTCCAGAAGCACCCAGGGGGTGACCCATCGACACCGAGCCGCCCAATACATTCACCTTTTCAGAGTCAACGTTCAAGACTTTATTATAGGCCAGTGGGACCACAGCGAAGGCTTCATTGACTTCGAACAAATCAATATCAGAAATGCTCAACCCTGCCCGGTCAAGCGCTTTTGGTGTTGCTAGTGTTGGGGCAGTCGTAAACATTTTTGGATCCTGAGCTGCATCGGCGAAGGAGACGATTTCAGCCAAAGGTGTCAGCCCAAGTTCATTCAATTTACGTTCGCTGCATATTACTAAGGCAGAAGCTCCATCATTGATGGTCGATGCATTGGCCGCTGTTACTGTACCGTTTTTGTTAAAAGCTGGGCGTAACGAAGGAATCTTTTCGAATTTGACGCGCTTGTATTCTTCATCCTCATTCATTACGACTGGATCTCCCTTTCGCTGCGGTATTTCTATTGGCACGATTTCATCATTAAATTTTCCATTCTCAGTAGAAGAAGCCGTTTTTTCATACGACGCGATGGCAAACTCATCCTGTTCCTCTCGCGAGATTCCATATTTTTCTGCAGTAAGGTCGGCAGAATCTCCCATCGCCACTTGGTCATAAACATTTCGAAGACCATCTTTTTCTAATCCATCGATAATTTCACCTCCACCAAATTTATATCCGAAGCGAGCTTTTGGAATGTAGTACGGAATATTTGACATGCTTTCCATACCACCGGCAACGGCTAAATCTAAATGACCGAGCATTATGGCTTGCGCTGCAAACATCACCGATTTCATCCCGGAGGCACATACTTTGTTAACTGTCGTACAAGGGACGTCGTTGCTCAATCCCGCGACTAATGCCGCCTGCCTAGCCGGCGCCTGCCCCAGGTTAGCGGAGACCACATTCCCCATAAAAACTTCTTCGACGAGGCTGGCTTCGATGCCACACTTAGCCAATGCTCCGGCTATAGCCTTCGCACCAAGTTCCGTAGCAGAAAAACCCGATAATTGTCCTCCAAAACTACCCAATGGTGTTCGCACAGCTGAGGCGATATATACTTTTTGCATGCTTTACTTTTTTTGTTCGAAACTAAAATGAAACAGGTGTTAAAAAGTTGCGGTCTAAGGCGGCGCAAAGATAAAGTAATAAGTGAATAGGATTTGAAACAGCCGTCACCCATTCGAAAGATAGAACTAACTTAAGTAGGCATGCGCTGGCGTGCAAGCCGGTGTAATATTTCAATCATTTCCACAGACGTCCGCGTTCCTACCCTATAGTCGAGTAGTTTCTTCGCCAGCTCAATTATTGCATCTCAATTTCTGGTTACATCATGCGACAATGCATTCCGTACTTTATTCATGACGGTTCTAACCTCAATATCAAGGCATGCCCAATCTCCCCGCCAGCAGTCCTTATTTCCAAACACAGAACAAGGACGACAACTAAGATCATCTCTTTGTACACAATTTTCCAGCGATTGACCGTACCCCAAAAATCCCGCGAATGGATGTGTTCCGCCCCAAATTGAAACCACAGGCACACCGACATTTGATGCTACGTGCATATTTGCCGAATCCATGCTCACGACCAGGTCCAAATCGGCGATTTTTTTTATTTGTTCACTAAGAGGTTCAGCAGCCAGCGAGAAAATGTGATCAGAAGAGTGCGCAATCGATTCTAATTCAAGTTTTTCTCGCTGCCCTCCACCCAAAAGGAAAATGTCACAATCGTATGATGCACCTAATTCGCGAATAAATTCTTGACATCGATGCAGGGGCCACATTTTTTGCCTGTGCGCAGCAAAAGGTGCTACACCAAACATGTATTTTCTCTTTGCTTTGACATAAAAATTATCAATTCTTAGCGCGAAGGGAAATCCTAGCATTGAAAATACATCTGTATATCTTTCATGGGTTGTGGGTAATTGTTTTACCAGCTTATTTTCCTTTCTGGTTAAGGATTTTTTCTCTGCTCTCCCCTTATTAATATACGCTGTTCTTGTTCCGGCCAATTTGAATAGAACTCTAATTATTTGAGATCTTAAAACACCATGTAAATCAGCGATTCCATCATATCGGTTTTTATTAAGTGAACGGAAGAGACGAATTATGCCTAGTAATCCGCGATGCTCCTGCTCGAGATTCGGAAAAATAAGCTGTAATCTTTCGTGCACTGGAAATATAGGGGAAAAGGTTTTTCTGGTGAGAAAATCCACATGCAATGTTGGATACCTGTTGAGTAGTTGCATAACTACTGGTACGGTCATAGCAACGTCACCCATCGCCGACATTCGGATGACTAAGATTTTTTTCACACTTACTTCGGATTTTTGTAAAGAACCGGATTCAGGCTTGGATCGTTATACATTTTCATCTGCCGATAAAGCTTCATTACAACATCCCCGGTTTTAATTTCGTCCAATAATTGTGAGATAGACTCACTCAGATCACTAAATTGTTCTAATAGGACATCAAGCTTTGCCTGACAGCGCCTACGGTGCGTATCGTCCACATCAATTCGTTGTGATTCCTCGGTCATATGATAGATTTTAAGGCATAAAATCGACAACCGATCAATAGCCCATGCCGGGCTTTCTGTATTCAAACGTGCATTGCCTTTTACCTGTTTTGGCTCCAACTCGCTTAAAAAATAATCATCGATTCGCTCAACCAAATCCGTTCGTTCTTGATTACTTGCATCAATTCTTCGCTTGATAATTAAAGCATTTTCCGGCAATATATTGGGATCCCGAATTATATCTTCTAAGTGCCATTGTACTGTGTCAATCCAGCATTTATGGTAAAGTGTTTTACGGATGGGCGAATCCTCTGGGTTATTAAGTTGCTGATCTACGTTATCCAAGACGTGATAATCGTTAATTGCCTTATTAAAAATAGAAATCGTCTGTTCGATAAAATTCATTTATTCATCACCTTAAGTGCAATTTCGATTCAATCAAAATTACTCATTCAATAAGCGCGTACGTTTTTCTTTTCGACGTAATTAATAAAAGAACGCAGAACAACTTTATTTCCACCTCCCGTGGGATAATTCCCTGTAAAATACCAGTCTCCATTGTTATTTGGACAAGCTGCATGTAGGCCGTCAATCGTCTGATAGATTACTTCGACGTCGATTTCACTACCTTCAGGAGTAATGAGCTGTGCGATTTTATTGGATATTTCCTTGGTCGTAAATTCACTGTAGAGTTCTTTGACATGATTGATGTAATCTGATTTTTCAATTTTCAACTCATCAATGCATTTTTGATACACTTCTTGAATTAAATAACTTTTACCATGATCCTCCAACAATTGGATTAGCGCCTGAAAAGCAATAAACTGGCCCATTCTGGACATATCTATGCCATAGCAATCTGGATACCTTATCTGAGGTGCAGACGAAACGATAATAATCTTACGCGGATTTAATCGTAAACAAATGCTGATTATGCTATCTCGCAATGTCGTACCGCGGACAATTGAGTCATCCATGAGAACCAGCGTATCGACATGGTCATTCACTATTCCATATGTTACATCATAAACATGCGAAACCATATCGCCTCGGACTACTTCGTCTGCGATAAACGTTCTCAATTTTGCATCTTTCACGACAAGTTTTTCGACACGCGGCTTCATTTTTATCATCCGTTCCAGGCCATCATCTGATAACTGTTCGTCCGAACGAAGTCGTTTTAATTTAATCTCATCCAGGTGTTTGTTCACTCCCTCAACTAAACCCATAAAAGCTGTCTCGGCGGTGTTAGGGACAAATGAAAACACAGTGTGATCCAGGTCATATTCAATTGATTCCAAAACCGACGAGCTCAAATTCTCGCCAAGCTTTTTTCGTTCCAGATATATATCTCGATCCGTTCCACGGGAAAAATAAATGCGTTCAAAGGAACAAGATCGACGTGGCGATTCTTCAATGAATGGAGATTCTTCAATTCTTCCATCCTTTTTAATAATCAATGCATGACCCCGCCTTAGTTCCTTAATTTTATGATATTTCAAATTAAAGGCAGTTTGTATTGGTGGTCTCTCAGAAGCCGCCACGACTACTTCATCATCATAGTAATAATGTAAAGGTCGTATTCCGGAAGGATCACGCATTATGAAAGCGTCACCGTGGCCTATCATTCCGCAAATGGCATATCCTCCATCGAAATGCTTGCATGCACGTCGTAACATGCGCTGGATGTCCAGATGCTTAAATATCAATTTGTTAATTTCTTGATTCGAGTACCCATCCGGTTTAAACCACTGATATAGTCGCTCTACTTCATCATCAAGAAAATGTCCTAATTTTTCTAAAACGGTTACTGTGTCTGAGTGTTCTTTAGGCGATTGGCCTAATTCTACTAATTCATTAAATAATTCATCGACATTTGTCAGGTTAAAATTACCAGCTAATACTAAATTTCTGTTTATCCAATTATTTTGACGTAGAAAGGGATGTACAGTTTCGATAGAATTATCACCATGTGTACCATAACGAAGATGACCGAGCAACACTTCACCGGTATAGGGCAAATTGTGTTTTATCCAATCCGTATCCTGCATTTTTTCAGCGGGTACATCATTAAAATAGGAAAAAACGCCTTCAAAAACATCACGTAAATAATTGGTGGAATTACTTCGTCGTCGTGAAATATATCGATGTCCGGGAGGCATATCCAATTTAATGGTCGCTACACCTGCACCATCTTGGCCTCGATTGCGTTGCTTTTGAAGTAGAAGCTGAAGTTTATTTAAACCATACAGTGGCGTTCCGTACTTTTCACGGTAGTACTCGAGCGGCTTCAGTAACCGGATAAATGCTAAACCGCATTCGTGTTTGATTTTATCGCTCATGGACGTTTGTCTAAGGAACAAAGGTACAAAGTCGGAACCGTATTGCAAGGATGAAAAGTCGACGATAAATTTCATCTACTAAGACGGAATTGAAAGACGATCTAGTCGCCTCAACTATCGACCTTCTTTATACGATTATTCTTGCTTTTTTGCACTTCGTATAGGTGGACCCCAGTTGAATTAAGTACATTTATACACAGACAACATATCCTATTATGCCAAATAAAATTGCGCTTGTAACTGGCGCATCCAGCGGAATCGGCAAAGCGACGTGCAACCGCCTTATAGCGGATGGTTACTACATCATGGCCACGGGACGACGAATTGAGCGATTGCAAGAATTGAAGACGCAATGGCAGGACAGAGTGCATATTGAAGTTTCGGACGTGAGACAATATGACGATGTCGAACGCGTGGTTATGCGAACTCTCGAACACTTTGGTCAACTTGATGTGCTTGTGAACAATGCCGGCGTCGGCATGATGGCACCTTTAGAAGATGGAAATATTAATGATTGGCATGCCATGATTGACGTTAATGTCAAAGGTGTGCTAAATTTTATGCATGCTTGCTTACCTCACCTTATTCATACCCGAGGTCATATTATAAATGTTGCCTCAGTCGCTGCGCATGATGTATTCATTAATGGTGTCGTGTATTGTGCCAGCAAACATGCTGTTAATGCCATTACGGTTGGCTTTAGAAAAGAATTTAGGGATCGCGTGAAAGTGTCTAATATATCACCAGGTGCGGTTCAAACTGAATTTGTTCAACAAACAACTCATGAAAAATTAAAAGAAGAATTTGCCAAAAATTTTGACGACTCCGCATTAAATGCTCAAGACATTGCCGATGCAATTTCGCACATATTGAATCAACCAACTCATATTGCCGTTAATGAATACATTATTCGACCGAATAAATAATACTGTCATGTCATCTAAATACAATATATTTTCAATTTTATTCTTATTGTTTTTCGGCCTATGCTCTTGTAAGTCTGCTAAATCAGTCAACTACAAGAATGTTGAACAAAATGAAAATGTTTTAATATTTAATGATCAGACTGTTTACAATCCATGTGAACCCTCGATTGCAATTGACAAAAATAATCCTAGTATTGTTGTCGCCGGATCTGTCTTAGACAATGTACATCGATCCACCGATGGTGGAAAAACATGGTCGTCCTATAGACTAACTTCATCGCACGGTGTTTATGGTGACCCTGTCCTCTCTTCTGACAATTTTGGTAGTTTTTATTATTGTCATCTTGCCGATCCGGAGGGTAAAGGCTGGGCGAGTAAACGGCTGCTCGAAAGTATTGTCGTTCACCGATCAGATGACGGTGGAAAAACTTGGAACAACGGTGTGGCAATAGGAGCAAATCACCCAAAAGATCAGGACAAAGAATGGCTGTCTGCAGACCCATACTCCGGGCGACTATATATAAGTTGGACGGAATTTGACGTTTACAATTCACCCAAGGAGAAGGATGAAACACGTATTCGCTTTTCTTCCTCAAGAGATAAAGGTGAAACCTGGACTGAACCAATAACAATATCAACTATACCGGGAAATTGCCTAGACGATGACAATACTGTTGAAGGGGCAACGCCTGTTGCCGGAAAAGATGGACGTGTATTCGTAGCATGGGCCGGGCATGAAAATATATACTTTAATCGGAGCATGGACTATGGTAAATCCTGGTTAAAAAAGGAGAAAATCATTGCTCGACAACCAGGTGGGTGGGTTCTACCCATAGAAGGGATAAAACGTGTAAATGGAATGCCGGTAACACAAGTGGATCAAAGCGGAGGTATCTTCGATGGGCGCCTATACGTTATGTGGGCAGATCAACGTGATGGAAAAGCGGATACTGATATTTTTATTAAATACTCCGATGACGACGGTGAAACCTGGTCAAACGACATACAGGTAAATAACGATGAAAATGAACGGCAACAATTTTTTCCTTGGATAGCCATCGACCAATCTTCCGGATATTTATATGTTGTATATTATAATCGAAATAATCACAGTGATTATAAAATTGATGTCTCTTTAGCCAGGTCTTATGACGGTGGTAAATCTTGGCAGGAAGAGGTGATATCGGAAAAACCCTTTAATACACCACCTGAATTTATATTCTTTGGAGACTACAATAATATTTCCGCTGTTGATGGACATATTAGACCCATTTGGACGCGCTATGATAATGGTAAATTATCTATTTGGACTGCTTTAATCCTAGAACAACATACGAGTTCTTCTCATTGATCAATTAATGTAGCGCTCATGGATAGAAGAAAATTCACACGTACGTTATCAACAGGATTGCTCACACCTTTGTGGGTCACCGCTCCATCACATTTGCGAAAGAAAAAAGTCAAAATCATTCGACCACCGCGATTAAACCGGGGTGATGTAGTCGGGTTGATTGCACCAGCTAGTGGAATCAGAGATGGCCAACTAGATCGTGCCGTAACACAAATTAAAGAAATGGGCTATGAAGTAAAAATTGGTCGCCACGCGAGCGATCAAAATGGATTTCTAGCTGGTTTGGACCATGAACGTATTCAAGACTTTAAAAACATGATGCGGGACGATACAGTTAAGGCTGTATGGTGCATTCGAGGCGGTTATGGTCTATCACGCATTGCCTCCGATCTACAAACCAAGCTGCTATTTCGAAATCCAAAAATAATTATTGGATACAGTGATGTCACTGTATTACATAACGTGGCTGCAACATTTGGACTTGCAACTTTACATGCTCAAGTAGCTGGAGCCGCTTTTAATGAATATGTTAAAAATCAACTTCAAGCCATACTGAAAGGCCAAATTAAAGGTCAAATAATTCAACCTAAGGAATCAGACGTCGCTTTCACAATAAACGCTGGCAAGGTTAGTGGGCCATTAACAGGTGGAAATTTATCCTTGTTGGCTGCAATGGCCGGGACACCATATTTGGATCGATTCAAAAATAAAATCGTATTTATTGAAGATGTAGGTGAAAAACCCTATCGTATAGATCGGATGCTTACACAATTAATTCAAGCTAGCGATTTGTCAAAGGCAAAAGGTATACTACTTGGGAATTTTGCTGATTGCGAAAAAGATGAAAAAGATAATTCCTGGACGTTGAAAGAAGTGCTCTACGATCGTCTGCAACCATTAAACATTCCGACATGTTATGGCATACCATTTGGCCATGTTGACGACAATTTTGCCATGCCCATGTTGACAAAAGTAACCATGGATGCCGATGCCATAACAATGACTTACGATGAAGAGTTTGTCGCATGAAGCTTTCATGGGAAAAATATAAATTGGAGATGCGCCAGGCATTCGTGTTGTCGTATGGGACATTTAATTATCGCGAATCAATAATCGTAAAACTTGAAGCAGATGGCTTCATAGGGCTGGGAGAAGCTTCGGCCATTAGCTATTATGGATGGACAATAGAAAAAATTGAATCGGAACTACATGAATTTAATACTCATTTGGATGAATTAGTAAGATTTGAAACTTTATTGCACACAACTGAGCTCTCTCCTCCTACACGAAATGCGTTGCAATGCGCTTATGTCGATTGGACCTCAAAAAAAGAAAACTCAACTCTTTCAGAATACTACTCAATTCCCACTGTAAATGAGAGCATAATTAGTTCTATTACGATTACCGGTAATACAACAGACGAATTGGAAAATCAAATACGGTTATATGATTGGCCTGTATATAAAATAAAAATGGGATCCCAACACGACGACAACCGTCTTGCATTAATTGGAAACTACCCAGGAAAAAAATTTCGTATCGATGCCAATGGTGGATGGTCATTGGATTGGATAAAGGCCAACAGAACACGCTTGAACGAACAAAATATTGAATTGATCGAACAACCATTTGCCACGGGAAGTGAAAATAAAATCGCTGCATTAAAAGAAATGATTCATAAAGATATATTCGCAGACGAATCCTGCCAGACGATTGCGGATTTAGAAAAACACGGAGAACTTTTTGATGGTGTAAATGTCAAGTTGATGAAATGTGGTGGCTGGGACAGAGCAGTGGAAATTATTAACAGAGCTCAAAAGCTGAATCTACAAATTATGATAGGATGTATGACTGAAACGTCAATTGGTATTTCGCACTCTTCTCATTTACTGGGTTTAGCAAATTACGCCGACATTGATGGTGCCCAACTATTAAAAAACGACCCGGCACTCGGTACGAAGCTCGAATATGGAAAAATAATATTTGGACATGAAAAGGGCTGTGGTGCCTCACTACTTAAATTGTAATTAATGATACGGTACCTTTTTTTCATTCTTTTCCTATTACATCAATCCACAGGAGTTGCACAAACTGATGACTTTATCTCCAATATTCTAACAAAAGGTAGCCCCCTGATCCAACGTGTCACCAATGCGCTTGACACCTACGAAGTGCAAATTATTTACACAGCCATTAATCGCGATGATAAAGATTCAATTCACCTCCAATCACATTCCTACAATCTAGACGTAGATCGATATTTTTACCCGGCTAGTACGGTAAAAATGCCTGTCGCCTTTTTTGCACTTGAGAAGCTCAATGAGGTCAATCGACCCGATGTCCACGAAACGACGCCTATGTTGTTTGGCGCATCACGCATTCCACAGAAAACTAAATACAACGACACTACTGCATTACACAATCAACTCACTTTAGCTCATTTAATTAAGAAAGTGTTTCTCGTTAGCGACAACGAAGCCTATAATTTACTTTATTCATTTTGTGGACAAGCCTATATCAACGATCGCTTGCATCAACATGGATATATCAGCGATAAAATTACACACCGAGTGGGTGCCCCCCAATATACGCTAGATGATAACCGATACTCAAACCCCTACTTGTTTTATTCAAATAAAGACATCTTACTTATACGTGAACCGCAGCAATGCGGCTACTCCTTTGATCATATACAAAAATCCAATTGTAAAAAAGGTGTTGGCTATTATCAAACGGGTACATTGATTAACGAACCTTTTAATTTTTGCTCAAAAAATTCTATTTCCTTAAAAAGTTTGCATGATATTTTAGCTAAACTAGTATTGCCAGGAGCATTTTCGCCTGAACTACGATATAATATAACTTCAAAACAACGGCATATGCTGTTGTCCTTTATGGGAGCCCGCCCAAGCGAGAGCAAGTATCCGACTTACAATAAATTGAAATACCCTGATAACTACGTCAAATTTCTTATGGTTGGTGATCTCGAAATGAATATGCCGGGATCATTACGTATTTTTAATAAAGTCGGATACGCTTACGGTTATTTAACTGATGTGGCTTACATTTCCGATGTGAAAACGGGCGTAGAATTTTTTTTAGCTGCCACAATTCATGTCAACGCCAATGCCATCTATAATGATAATGTATACGAATACGAAGAAATTGGCATTCCGTTTTTGGCCGAATTAGGACGTTTATTTTACGAACATGAATTAACGAGAAACCATTCATTTGATTTCAAGGAAATAAAAAGCCTCAACTATGATTAAATACAGAACAGTCGTTATCGACGTAGACATGAAATCAAAATCATCCATGAGTTCGAAACGCTATCAAATCGACATCCCAGAATTACGCATGCACATACAAAGTAAACTTGAAGAATACGATGAAATGGGTTATGATTTAGTGGAAATGGAACCGTTAACTTCGAGTATTTATAATTCTTCGTATACACAAGCCATTGTTATGATTTTTAAATTACGAGAAGAATAATCAACCTCAGTCATTAAAATGCTACGCCTTTTTCCCACTGTCTCGAGAATAACTTCTTTGAAAAATGCCGCTCGTCTTGTCAAAAATCCAATTCCAGTGGTCAACGGCGTAATGCAAAAATTGGGACCAACATATATGTTTCACATCGGAGGAAGAAACAAAGGCTTGATCACGCAAGATCTTGATTTGATCGAACACATTCTCCAAAAAAATCATAAAAACTTCAATAAATCACCTTTACAAACCAAGGAGTTGGCCGCATATGTAGGTAATGGTTTGCTAACCAATAATGGAAATAATTGGCTGCGCCAAAGGCGCTTAATACAGCCTGCGTTTAATCGAAAAAATATAAATTCTCTCATATCCTTGATGGAAGAGGAAGTTAATCTCGTCTGTCAAAATGAAATGGCCATTGGAAAACGGGTTAATCTATCGCATTTATCCGCCATGTTAACCTTCCATATAGTTGCACGAACAATATTTAGCGATGAAGTACGACACGATGAAATAATCCGAATGCGCAACAACGTCGAACGGGTGCAAAAAATGATCATACTACAAATCAGGCAACCGTATAAAATATGGTTCTATTCTATGTCGGGTATGCTAAAGAAACATCACAAGCTAGCTAAGGAAGCAAAGGACTTAATTTATCGATTAATTCAAACGAGAAAAGCCTCAGTCCATCGTAAAGATGATATTCTTCAGTTCATGTTAGACACCCGATATGAAGACACAGGGCTGCCGATGTCGGATCAACAGCTTGTTGACGAGCTACTTATACTCATGGTTGCAGGACATGAAACAACCGCTCAGTCTATAATTTGGACTATGCTTTTACTTCACGATCATGCTGAAACGCTATACAATGTCCGTCAAGAAATTAATGAAATAGGAAATGATTATGAAGCATATTTCAAGCAGGGGTCTATTTTAATGGCCAGTATAAAAGAAAGTATGCGACTATATCCACCGGCATGGGTAATTGATCGGGTCGGTATCGAAGATGACGAAGTTAATGGGCATTTAATTCCAAAAGATACGATAATCATGAATTATATTTATGGGCTCCATCGAAACCCCGACCACTGGGAAAAACCTAATAAATTTTTGCCAGAACGATTCATCGAAGCCAGAAAACCATCGGCCTATTTTCCATTTGGGGCTGGACCACGTCTGTGTATTGGCAATCATTTCGCTTATTTGGAACTCGTCGTAACGATTGTTAATCTTTTACAAAACTATACAATACGTTCATCCAGCTCTGCGCTACCAGGCATGAATCCATTAATTACTTTACAACCAGATAGGCAGGTCTTTTTTATGGTTGAGGCGCGGGTTTGAGGTAATTATTTTACGAAGAAAAATTTAATGATGGTGTTTCATTTCGTTATTTAAAACCCACTGCAAGGGCTCATAATCAACTAATTGTAATTCATTAGCCCCTTCCTCAAGCTGATACTTTCTATTAACTGGAATATTCTCAAATTCTTGAATCAATCCACCTGGCCAAGTAACAACGAGTTTGGCAATTGAATTTTGCTTCTCTACACCCAATTCCGCTTGAATACTGTTCGATCCAAAACTCGCACCTGTGGCCAACTGTATGAAATATTTGACGCCCATCTTGAAACGTCAGATGCAATTTTGCCCCAATAGCGTCTCTATTCGATTTAACTCCTTTTAGGTCAAACACTATGAAGTTGTTTTCACCTATCGGATTATCAAATAAGACATTTGGATAGGTATCACCTTCAAATGCTCCACCTAAGACAATATAGACATCCTGATCACCATCTCGATCAAAATCTGCAAAACCAATTCCATGGCCTTTTTGAATATGGCCAAAACGGCCTTCAAACCTAACCTCCTCAAATTGTTGTCCCCGCACATTTTTAAACATGCGATTAGGCAAAAGAGCACTAAGATGTGGAGCGCCAGTTCCAACGTAAAAGTCAACCCAACCGTCGTTGTCAAGGTCACCAAAATTGCAACCCATGGCGAAAAAACACTTGTCAATTTTATATTTAGTGTTTTTGTCCTTAAACGTACCATTTCTATTATTTATAAAAAGCTTTGACTCCGATCCTCTTCTCTTTTTATTTAATAGCTCCCTCGCATAGACCCCACCGGCTTCCCTGACAAGTCTCGTATCATACGACAAAACAAAAATATCATCCCATCCGTCGTTATTGACGTCTAAAAACCACGTCGGAAAACTCATGATCGGTAATTGTGTCCCAGATGAAGCGCTTATATCTCTGAATGTCCCTTCTTCATTTCTTAAAAGAATATTTTTTTCTCCCAAAATTGAAATATATAAATCAACCCAACCATCATTATCAATGTCACCAAACGACGCACCCTTGACAAAAGATTTAATTTGTGACAATCCATACTTACCCGCTTGCTCAGAAAATGTGCCATCACCATTATTAATAAATAGTTCACAAGGATGATCGTCTCCGGGCCTTGACTCATTTCCGATAAAAAGATCCAGGTAGCCGTCCTTATTCACATCCGCCCAAGCGGCCGTTTGGGTTGGGTGAAATGAAAGCAATCCTGCCGATTGAGTAACGTCCGTGAATCTTCCATTTCTTAAATTTTTTAAAAGTGAATTGGAATACTTTCCACCATCTCCTAGCCACCCGCCGCGCAAAATGAATACGTCGCGAAATCCATCGTTATTATAATCGGCATGTACACAATTAAGTCCGCTAACAATTCCTTTTAATCCGGCTTTCGATGTAACATCCTGGAATCTCGTGCCGGTGTTGAGAAACAAGCGAACTTGATCTTCCATTCCATAAGATGTGCAAAAAATATCAATTTTGCCATCTGCGTTGAAATCATCGACTGCAACTCCGCCCGACAATCCATTCGCGGCAACACCAACAGAAATTCCTATATCCTTAAAAGATGGAAAAAAAGCTCTTCTGGCTCTTTTTTAGATAGCGGGACCAATAAATCAGAAGGCACATTATTAGGATATTGACTCAACGTCATATGCGTAATATTGAGTAGCCATTTATTCTTTTCAGTTGGATATTTCGAGCATAGTAAATGGTATAACTCTAACGCCCTTTTTGAACCAAGCTGGTGCTCGTGAAATGCCTCTGGCTGTAAGGGAATTATACAAGAATATGCATTGTGATTACTTTGACAATTCTACACTTCTCCCAACCGAAGATAGGCTAATGCTAACAAGTCCAACATCATGACTTTTTGAGGATGCAATAAGTGGGCAAAGGTGATATTTCGATCCACGATAAATTGTTGTAATTCCTGAATGCATAATTCAATCTCACTTGCATTTAATAATTCGATACAGTGTAAAAACCAATTTTCCCAGTATTTTTCTCTACTTGCTCCTTCCATTTTTTTTCGGTACAACTGAGCCAATCGTTTGTTCCAATGGTAATGAGATTCAACATCAGTTGATAAATTTAATTGACGCAGTCGTTCAATCATTTGGCTCATCTCAGATGTTTTCTGAAGAATGGGCCCTTGTTTTTTAACTTCTTTTGCATTCTCGCAGGAGATAAGAAATAAGTAAAACACCAGGAATGATGCTAATGAAATAATGAATTGCTTTTGAGCATGCATTTTTGTCATTGACCAAATATACGCACATGGATGCAGATTGCACACCGTGTAGATATCTCAGAACATTGGCACCTGTTTATAAATAAAATTAGCAATTAAAAAGAATGGCGAAGAGGTACGAAATAATCTCTAAAGGGTATTAAGCTACATATTTAGGATCTCCTAACGCTCCAGTTACAATCAATTTTTGCAACGCATCACGGCAGCATTTTTACTTCTTCAATCAAGTAGATGAGATGTTTAAGCGCTTCGCGTTTTTTGTGCCCCGGACCGTAGACGAATCCATCAATAAATACGATTTCATTTTTTGACGGATTATGAATGGTAAATGAGACAAAAGCCCCACCCATAAAATCGTTTTTCATGTCCCAAATTCCTCGCAACTCGCCAGTATATTTTCCATCGAGGCTTCGCTCGTAATAAAAAGTTGGCAAATCCACATTGTTGATTTGCATATATGAGCCTTTAGCCGAAGATGTAATATATGCCTTCGTCAACGAATCGCGTAAGACTATCATATTTTCCTCAGAAAACTGTGCTTTATCTTCATACTTGGTTGAGTAAAATATCAGCCCACTCGTGGTTTTTGGCGACACGTCCTGCAACCATAAAAAGGGTTTTTTATCGATTCCCAATTTATAACGATCAGGTATGCTCATTTTTATTCCGTAGTAATCCGCTAGTTTCTTTTCAAGCCCAACATTATGCCCTCCTAAAAATAAATTGGCCTGATATTGAATTTTGTCAAATTCGTGAAGTTTTTTCGTAAAAGAAGGCAGGCTTGCTTTTATGCCGTCGATCAAACCACTTTCATTTTTACCGATAATATAGAGAACAAGCTGGTTTTGTGCCCATTTATTTTTTCCCACATGAAATTGATAATCATTTGGGCCAAAAGAGGAGTTGAGTCGTTCTCCCAAATCTTGCTCAACCATCTTGGTAATCGGTGATTCCGCATCAGCGAGATTTGCCAGCACGATATACGCCCTTAACTGCTTCCGAATTGGATCTTGAATCAAATCATCAAAAGTCTGATGTTGAAGATCAAAGAGTGGCTCTGGTTGTGGCAAAATTGGAAATGCCGATCCGAAATAGTAACTCATCGTATCTCCCGGGTTGTTCTCCCATACTGGATCATCACAGAGGACGGCAATTTTTCCTGCTTTTCCAAATGCATATTTAGTTCCGGAGACCTTGTCTGCCAACTCTGTTGAGCATGCCATCAAATACAGACAACAAAAGAAGAAATATATGATTCGTGGTTTAGATTTCATCAACATGCAAATATACCCTAGTAGATGCCTTCAACTTTGATGACGGTGTGTAGGAATTCGAATTTATGTATACAAGATAGACGAATTTGGCTATAATTCGGCTTAAAGCAATGCGCCAATCACGTCTTCTTCTGTAATACCTTCAGCTTCAGCTTTAAAGTTACGGACAATGCGATGCCTCAAGACGTTATTGGCAACAGCTTGAACATCTTCTATATCCGGCGAATATTTACCGGATATCGCGGCATGACACTTTGCTCCTAAGACGAGATATTGTGATGCACGTGGGCCTGCTCCCCATGCAATATAGTTTTTAACTTTGTCTGTGGCCATGGATTTCGCCGGTCGCGTACTTGCCGATAATTTGACTGCGTACTCCAAAACGTTATCCGCAATGGGGATTTTTCTGATTAAGGTTTGAAAGAAGATAATCTCCTCCGCCCCCAAAACATGCCTTAAGTCAGTTTGCTTCACAGCCGTTGTCGTTTTGACAATATTTAATTCTTCTTCGTACGATGGATAATCCAGTGTAATGTTGAACATAAAACGATCGAGTTGGGCCTCGGGTAAAGGGTAAGTACCTTCTTGTTCAATAGGATTCTGCGTGGCCAACACAAAAAACGGTTTAGGAAGAGCATAATTTTCACCACTCACTGTGACAACCCGTTCTTGCATGGCCTCTAAGAGCGCGGCTTGCGTCTTTGGCGGTGTTCTGTTAATCTCATCGGCCAATACGATATTCGCAAAAATTGGTCCTTTTGAAAATCTAAATTGACGATTATCATCAAGGATCTCAGACCCGGTTATATCAGAGGGCATCAAATCTGGTGTAAATTGAATTCGTTTAAAATCCAAGTCCAACACTTCGGCAATCGTACTTACCAGTAACGTCTTTGCCAGTCCAGGTACACCTACAAGTAAGCTGTGCCCATTACTAAAAAGGGCAATCAGCACAGATTTCACGACGTCGTCTTGGCCGACAATCACCTTGCCGATTTCGCTTTTCATATCGTGATACGCTTGAGCCAGCGCGTCTACAGCTTCTTTGTCTGATGAATATGATGGTACAGCCATAGTCTTTCCTCGTAATTTTGCTTTTTGAAAACGTTATCCGGATTGAATTGTTGCCGAAAATCGGACGGTGCTTTACCGGCGAGGCAAATGTAGGGATTAGCAATGATTTCGATATACAAATCCCATCGATCGCTCACCTGTCTTCCCATGAATTCAGCTAATCCCAGAAGCTGAGAGAAAGCCATAGTTACATTTAAACATTCCTTAACAGTTCATAATTTGAATTACTAGACGACCGGTCATATATTTGCTTTTCAATTTCTATCCATGACCACTGCAGCACAGAAAAAACGTAAGCTCGAGCATATTCTGGATAAAGGCATGCAACTAATCTGGACCAATGGTTATAATGCCACAAGTGTCAATGACATTGTGAAGGCGGCACAAATTCCTAAGGGTTCATTCTACTTCTATTTTAAGAGCAAAGAAGACTTTGCGGTTAAAGCCATCGAAAGGTACTTCAATGATCATGTTGAAAAAGCAACGGAATTATTGATGACAAAAGGAATATCACCCAAGGCCCGTCTTCTTAATTTTTACACCTATCGGGTTTCGGTGCTAAAAGAAAAATTAAATTGCCAATCCGGCTGCTTGGCTTGCAATATATCCAATGAAATGGCTGAACATTCAGAGGCAATCCGAAGTAGTATAAGAGAAAAATCTGATACAATCACCTCAATGATTGCTGATGTCATTTCGGAGGCGCAGAAAAATGGAGAAATAAATTCAAGGCTAGACGCAAAAAATTTAGCCGTTTTTATTGAAGATGCCGGTAAAGGTGCCATGATTTCTATGAAAGAAATGCAAAGTTCCTACGCCATCGACAATGTTTTAGTTGTTATCAAAGACATTCTGTTAAAATAAATTAGGTAGTCTTTTCAGCCCACTTCCAGAGCTACATCCGTAAATAAAAAACAAAAAACCAATAGATGAATGCATTAAAAAAAGCGAGTCATGCAGGAAATAAATTTGCAATAAGTTGGGCAAATTTCGTTATTCGATATAAGTGGGTCGTATTACTCTTGACCTTAGCACTGGCTGTAGGCCTCATGTCTCAAGCCAAAATGGAATTCGATGGAGATTATCATGTGTTTTTTAGTGAGACAAACCCTGAATTAGAGGCGTTTGACGCACTGCAAGAAAAATACACCAAAGATGATAATGTAATCATTGTACTTGCACCGAAAAATAAAAATATTTTCACACGTGAAAATTTAATGGCCATCGAGGAACTTACAAAGGAAGCCTGGAATACACCGTATTCTTCTCGTGTAGATGCCATAACCAATTTTCAATATACCCGTGCTGTAGGTGACGACTTATATGTAGATGATCTCGCCTACGAATCCGAGAACAAAACAGCGGATGAAATTCGAGAAATTAAGCGAGTGGCTTTGAGTGAACCGCTATTAGTGGATCGCATAATTAATCGCTCTGGAAGTGTTACAGCAATCAATGTTACTATGCGACTACCTGGTGAAGACAGCGCCACAGAAATTCCCGAGGTAACGGAAGCCACAAGAAGCATGATTTCGAGCTTTCAAGAGAAATATCCAAACTTCGATATTTATACAACAGGTGTTGTACCTCTCAACACTGCCTTTTTTGAATCTTCCCAAAAAGATTTGGCCCTTATTGGTATCATGATGTTGCTCGTAATCGTGGTAACATTACTACTAACGAAAAATATATTTGCCACGATAGCCACATTTTTTGTCGTAATTTTTTCCATCGCCAGTGCAGCAGGATTTATTGGAATTACGGGAATTAAATTAACGCCGCCTTCTTCCGTATTTCCTACCATGATATTGACACTGGCGGTCGCTGACAGTATCCATATCCTTATTACCATGCTTCAAAAAGTAAGACGAGAAGGGCTTTCCAAAACTGGCGCGCTGGTTGAAAGTATGAGACTGAATTTTATGCCGGTATTCATTACAAGTTTAACCACAGTTATTGGTTTTTTGACAATGAACTTTGGCGATGTACCGCCGTTTTGGCACCTTGGAAATATCACTGCTTTTGGTATGTCAATGGCATTTTTGTACTCCACAACAACATTGCCCGCTTTAATGGCAATATTCCCAATGTGGCGATCAAAAAAGGCTAAAACTAAGCAAACTAAAAAAGGTCTTTATTCACGACTTGGAGAATTTGTCGGTAGAAATCCAGTTCCATTAACCATTATTTCTTTGGCAATAATTGGACTACTCACGTATTTGGCATCAAGGAATGAGTTTAATGATGAGTTTGTCGAGTACTTTGATACTTCTGTAAAATTTAGAACAGATAGCGATTTTATCAATGATACGTTGACAGGATTCTATAACGTTGAATTTTCGGTCGGTAGTGGTGAAAGCGGTGGAATCAATAGTCCAGCTTACCTCAACAAACTCAACGAGTTTGAATCATGGTTGACGAATCAACCAGAAGTCGTCCATGTCAATGCCTTTAGTGAAGTTGCCCGCCGCGTCAACAGGTCAATGCACGGTGATGATCCAACATATTATAAAATTCCGGAAACGCGGGAAGAAGCCGCACAGTATTTATTACTTTACGAACTTTCACTGCCTTTTGGACTTGATTTAAATAACCAAATTAACGTGGACAAATCAGAAACCAGGTTGACTGCTACGGTCAAAAATTTGGGTTCTGTCGAAATGGTGGCATTTGCTGAACGCGCTGAGAAGTGGTTAAAAGATAATGCACCTGAGCCAATGCACGCGCTTGGCGTAAGTCCTACATTGATGTTTTCCAAACTTGGCTTTAGACAGGCAAACAGTATGGTCAAAGGCAACATTATCGCCTTAATTCTGATTTCTTTGGTGCTGATTTTCGCATTGAGAAGTATCAAACTAGGAGCATTGAGCATTATTCCAAATGTGGCTCCTGTGCTCGTAGGATTTGGTATATGGTATGTATACATGGGTACTATTAACGTAGGAATGGTAATCGTGTTTGGCATGACGTTAGGTATAATAGTCGATGATACTGTGCACTTTATGAGTAAGTTTTTGCGCGCTCGTCGCGAGCTAGGTTATGAAGCTAGGCAAGCCGTAATCTATGCGTTTGAGACTGTCGGTCGTGCTCTTGTTACCACAACATTGGTACTACTTGCAGGATTTATAGTCCTTTCTACCTCAGCTTTCGCGTTGAATAGTTATATGGCCCGTATTACGGTCATTATCATTCTATCTGCGCTAATTATTGATTTTATATTACTGCCTGCACTGCTAATATTATTCTATCCAGAAAAAAAGAACGGTGGTATGGCAAACGCATGAAATTCATAAATTTTAAAATAAACTAAATAATCTATAATGAAATTATCAATCTTATTTTCTTTTATAATGTCAATGACCGTTTTACTTTCAGCCCAATCACCAGAAGAACGTGGATTGGAAATAGCGAAATTGGCAGAAGCTGCTGATGAGGGCTTTGGAAGCTCCAAAGTTGAATTAAAAATGACGTTAAAAAATAAAAATGGTCAGACGAGCGAACGTTTTTTAACAAACCAAACACTTGAATTGATAGAAGATGGAGATAAATCGCTGATTGTTTTTAATAGTCCAAAAGATGTAAAAGGAACGGCCACATTGACTTTCACACATAAAGAAGGAGCTGATGATCAATGGTTGTATTTACCCGCCCTGTCTCGTGTCAAACGAATCGCATCCAATAATAAATCGGGACCTTTCGTCGGAAGCGAATTCGCTTATGAAGATTTATCCTCTCAGGAAGTTGAAAAATATACATATAAATTTCTAAAAGAAGAAGGTCCGTTATTATATGTGGAACAATTCCCAGTTGACCCAAAGTCCGGTTATACAAGACGAATCGTAGTTTACAATAAAGACAAGGGGTATCGACAAGAATCTACGGAGTTTTATGATCGGAAAAATTCATTGCTAAAGACACTGACATTATCTGACTATACTTTATATAAAAATAAATTTTGGCGAGCCAGTACCTTTGTAATGGTCAACCACCAAAGTAATAAAGAGACAACACTGGAATTTAGTGACTATAATTTTGATACGGACTTGTCCGATGAAGATTTTACAGAAGCAGCATTAATTCGAGCTGGAAGTTAACTCCAGGCATATTCGAATTTTGTAAAATACAACAGCTTTTTTTACTCACTCATAAGATGGCCATGATGAACTTGCACCGCAAACACATCATCTTGTTTGAAAAGGTGGTATCAATTGATCGCGCTTGTCGCTATGTTTTGGTTGTATGTTTCTGCATAATTAGTATTCTGCATAGCCGAAGCCAAACTTCTATCACAGACAAAAAGCGGATTGAGACAGAATTGGAGATGAAAGTTGAAGCGGAATATCGATATTTCTTTAATGAATCAAAGTTCAGTAACCAATACGATCACTTCCCTTCACTTTCCGCGCAACCGGAATTCGGTGCTACTTGGGATGATGGTAATCAAAAGCTTAAGGCCATAGCTTTTTTCCGATTGGATCGGGATGAAAATCGAACACATGCTGATTTACGTGAATTGTATTACCTAAAAAGCAAAAACAGGTGGACCGCAAGCATTGGGTTCAAAAAGTTGTATTGGGGTGTAATTGAAAGTAATCACCTTGTCGACATCATTAACCAAACTGATGCTGTAGAATCATTCGACGGAGAAAAAAAATTGGGTCAACCGATGCTTCAATTTACATACATCACAAAAAAAATGGGAACGATTGATGCTATTTATATGCCTTATCATAGAAAGCGAGCCTTTAATGGTGAACATGGCAGACTTCGATTTGGCACAGTACTCGACAAGGATGATCTTTCCTATGAGAGTGACGCCGAAGAATGGCACCAAAATTTTGCATTGCGTTGGAAACATTATGTAGGCATTGTTGACATTGGCTTATCTCATTTTTATGGAAATGGCCGAGAACCATTATTTGAAGTCGATCAGACCGGAAATATTAATGCCTTTTATCCGATAATTAATCAGTCCGGACTGGACTTGCAGATTACACACAGCGCTTTTCTCTGGAAATTGGAGTCGATATACCGACATGCAAAAGCACAGGATTTTTTTGCGGCAGCCGCCGGAGTGGAATATACATTTAGCAATATTGATCATAACGGACTGGACATAGGCCTGCTGGTTGAGTATCTCTATGACGAACGGGATGAATTAGCCCTTACCGGTCTCCAAAATGATCTATTTTTCGGCAGCCGAATTGCATTCAATGATATAAATGATACGTCCATACTAATCGGTGGTATTGCCGACTTGGACAAATCGTCCAAAATATTCAGCTTGGAGGCATCTCGTCGATTTGGTTCAAATTGGACTGCCGAAATCGAAGCACGACTATTCAGTGATATAGATGATGACGAGTTTATTCTGTTAAATTTTGCCGAAGACAGTTTTTTACGACTCGCTATAGCCCGATTTTTCTAAAATTATTTTAACCTTTTAAACATAAATTATGAATATTTCAATTAAAGACAAGGTGTCGCTTGTTAGCGGAGCTAATAGAGGCATTGGAAGAGCAATTGCGGTAGCGTTGCTTGAAAATGGTGCAAAAAAAGTATATGCCGGAGCCAGAAAACCAAGTACCGTTGATGACTTGAAATCAACTTATGGTGACAGACTTGTTCCGGTTCGCTTGGATGTAACGGATGATGCGTCAATAAAAAGTGCTGCTGAAGTTGCATCAGACGTTGATATTCTATTCAATAATGCGGGTGTATTAATTCCGGGAAATTTTCTACAGGGAAATTTATTAGAAAGTCTGAGAACAAACTTGGACGTCAATTTATGGGGATTAATAAAACTAACTGATGCTTTCTTAAGCTCTCTAATGGAAAGAGAACAAGCCGCCATCGTAAATGTAAGTTCTCTGGCTGGCCTCGCGAATATGCCACTGGGCCTGACTTATTCGATATCAAAAGCGGCGGTGCACAGCACGATCCAGGGTCTTAGAGGTGAACTTGCAGAGACGAATGTTCTTGTTACCGGCGTATACCCAGGACCTATCGATACAGACATGGCAAAAGGATTCGAAATGGATAAAGATTCACCGGAGAAAGTCGCAAATAAAATTATCGAAGGATTGGAATCCGGGAATTCTTATATATTTCCGGATGTTATGTCAGAGCAGGCTGGCGCAGGCTATATGGCATCGCCGATGGCATTGGAAGAACAATTTGCCACCTTTAGGTAGTGATTAGCCAATTGCACAATAAAAAAACGCCTGTTCTCAGTATATCGGAGCAGGCGTTTTTTTATTGTTATAGTTTGATAAATTGTACACAAATTTAATTAAGACAGATGGTGTTCTTATAGTACATTCCTTCCCTACTTCGTCATTTCTTAAACGGCTAGCATTTTCTCACTGCAACATTACTTCACTCTCCCGACGTGCACAAAATCTTCGTAGCAACAAGCATTACTTAACGCGCCACTCCGTACCATCTTTCCCGTCTTTAATTTCAATATTTAATGCAGCAAGTCGGTCGCGAATAGTATCAGAGATCGTCCAATTTTTATCTTCGCGAGCTTGTTGACGTATATCGATTATTAATTCCATGACTCCATCCATCGAAGTGGTCGACGAGTCGCCGGGAGGGCGTAATCCGAAAATATCAAAAACCAGGGCATGTGCATTTTCAATTACTTCTTTCAGTGCTACCTGACCAATTGTATTTTCCCCATTATTATACTGTGTGTTAACTGCGGTAATAAATTCAAAAAATGCAGCTAATGATTTTGGTGCGTTGAAGTCATCATCCATTTCATGGATGGCATTGTGCGTCATGTTGATCCACGTTTCATCCAATTCTCCAGCTCCTTCTATGCCTTTCATTCCTTCTAACCGCTTAATGCCTTCCATCAAGCGGTGATATCCCTTTTCAGCTGCAAGTAAGGCGTCGTTTGTTATATCCATCGTACTACCATAGTGTGTCTGCAACATAAAAAATCGCACGGTATCAGGTGAATAGCCTTGCGTAACATGTTGGCTATCACCAGAAAACAACTCTTCTGGCGATATCGTATTACCGTCACTTTTTGACATTTTCTTGCCATTCATTAAAAGCATGTTAGTGTGCAACCAGTATTTGGCTGGTGTACATCCACAGGAGCCCATATTTTGAGCAACTTCATTTTCGTGGTGCGGAAATTTTAAATCATTTCCACCGCCATGAATATCAAAATGCTTGCCAAGATATTTGGTACTCATCGCGGAGCATTCAAGATGCCAACCTGGAAATCCTTCCGACCAAGGGGACGACCAGCGCATAATGTGATCGGGCTTCGCCTTCATCCAAATGGCAAAATCTGAAGGATGTCGTTTCTCATCCTGATTTTTTAAATCATCTCGTGTTGACGAAAGCAATTCATCAATTTTCCTGCCAGATAATTGACCATATGTTTTCTGCTCTTTCGCAAATTTTACTGTATCAAAATAAACAGACCCATTTACAACATACGCCAAACCATTATTAAGAATATCTTGAACCATTTGTATTTGTTCTGGAATATGACCGGATGCACGAGGTTCAATTGACGGCGTATGTAAATTGAACTTCCGCATCATATCATGAAAGCGCTCAGCATATTTATGGGCAACTTCCATCGGTTCTAGTTGCGCCAAGCGTGCTCCCTTAGACATGCGATCCTCTCCATCATCAAGTAAATGTCCAACATCCGTAATGTTGCGCACATAGCGCACACGATAACCCAGATAAACCAGATATCTATAAATCATATCGAAACTTGAAAACGTTCGGCAATTTCCAAGATGCACATCATCGTAAACCGTAGGTCCACAAACATACATACCAATGTACCCTTCCTCAAGGGGCTCAAATTTTTCTTTTCGCCTCGTTAAACTGTTCTGAACGTGCAAATTATGTGCTTTCATAGCCGCGAAAATAGGCAAAAGGCTATAGTTGTGGTGTTCTTCGCCTGTGAAAAAAAAGCGCATCAAGGTTCTCTTCAGACGTAAAAAAACATATATTTGTCATAGCAACTATTAGTACAACAATCAATCGATTTTTTTTCGCTTTAATTGCTGTATAATCAACTATAAATCATATTCTTATGCCTATTTATCATAGGTTGGGTAATCTACCTGCCAAGCGACATACCGTATTCGAAAAACCAAATGGAGGCCTACACTATGAACAACTTTTTGGAACAATTGGATTTGACGGCATGTCTTCATTGCTTTATCACCTGCATCGCCCGACGCAGGTCCAATCTGTGGCGAGGCCTAAGAACGTTCAACCTGACATTGCCGTCGAACACAACCTCACTGCCCGTATGTTAACCACGTTCGATGTACCAGCGTCGGATGATTATTTGGAAAGTCGCATGCCTTTACTTGTAAACAATGATATTCATATCGGATCAGCGGCTCCACGAAAATCCTTGCGGGATTATTTCTATAAAAATGCAGATGCAGATGAAATGCTGTTTATCCATAGAGGCAGTGGGACGCTGCGTACGTTTGTGGGAAATATTGAATTTGAATACGGAGATTACTTAATTATTCCTCGAGGGATGATTTATCAAATTGAATTTAATTCGGAAGACAATCGTATTTTATATGCAGAATCTTTTCATCCTATTTATACACCAAAAAGATATAGAAACTGGTTTGGACAATTACTAGAGCATTCACCGTATTGCGAGCGTGACTATAAATTACCTCAGAAATTGGAGACACATGACGAGGAAGGTGAATTTTTAATTAAAATAAAAAAGGAAGGGCATCTTCATGAATTAATATATCAAACACACCCATTTGATGTAGTCGGTTGGGATGGTTATAATTTTCCGTATGGCTTTTCGATTCATAATTTCGAACCTATAACAGGTCGTGTGCATCAACCACCGCCGGTCCATCAAACATTTGAAACATCGGCATTTGTCGTTTGTTCGTTCTGCCCGAGGTTGTACGATTATCACCCGAAAGCGATTCCAGCACCATATAATCACAGTAACATCGATTCTGACGAAATGCTTTATTATGTAGACGGTGATTTTATGAGTAGAAATCATGTCGACCAAGGTTATATTTCTTTACATCCTGCAGGAATCCCGCATGGTCCGCACCCCGGAGCATATGAGCGCAGCATAGGTCAAAAGTCGACCGAAGAACTGGCCGTGATGATTGATACATTTAGACCACTGAAAATTACCAAAGCAGCCCTGGATATTGATGATGGAAAATATTTTAAGTCTTGGATTGAGGAATAAGACTTTTGAAAACTATTGAATAATATAAATATAACTTTTAAAAATAAAAATTATGTTGACCGATACATTACCTAAATTGTACGATGAGGCAAAAGATTTCATGCCAATTCTCGGTACTGATTACATCGAAATTTATTGCAGTAATGCAAAGCAAGCTGCTCATTACTATAAGTCCGCATTTGGATTTTCATCACTTGCCTATGCCGGACTGGAAACGGGCAA
The DNA here is from genome assembly GCA_028279185.1 of Saprospiraceae bacterium. Lineage (GTDB taxonomy): Bacteria > Bacteroidota > Bacteroidia > Chitinophagales > Saprospiraceae > JANQSS01. Next base: position 26,198 of record JANQSS010000112.1, read on the forward strand.
TCAGGAATTTGAGTCCTATGTTGTCGTACAGGATAAAATTCGGCTTGTCTTAACATCACCTTTAAGAAGCGGGACAGAAGTAGGAAGACATATCGACAAACACGGTGACGGCGTCAAGGTCACGGCATTGTGGGTTGATGATGCCACTTATGCCTATAATGCAGCTATGGAACGTGGAGCCACATCATACATGGAACCATTGACGGAAGAAGACGATCATGGAAAAGTGGTGCGTTCCGGAATCTATACGTATGGAGAAGTTGTACACATATTCGTGGAGCGTAAGGCATACAACGGAGTATTTTTGCCGGGATATCAAGAATGGAATACGCGATACAATCCGGAATCAGTTGGATTAAAATATGTCGATCATATGGTTGGCAATGTCAACTTGGGTCGAATGAACCATTGGGTCAAATTTTACGAGGAAGTATTGGGGTTCGCTCAAATTTTATCCTTCGATGACAAAGACATATCGACAGAGTATACTGCTTTAATGAGCAAGGTAATGAGTAATGGCAACGGACGAATTAAGTTTCCCATAAATGAACCGGCACCAGGACTCAAAAAATCACAAGTTGATGAATATTTGGATTTCTATGAAGGCGAAGGTGTTCAACACATAGCGGTAGCCACTGATGACATAATAAAGACGGTGACCGACTTGCGAAATCGGGGTGTCGAATTTCTTACTATACCTAACACGTATTACGAAGAATTAACCGATCGCGTAGGTCAAATAGACGAAGACATAGAACCCTTGCGAGATTTGGGAATTTTGGTAGATCGCGATGATGAAGGGTATTTACTTCAGATATTTACCAGAACTGTGCAGGCGCGACCGACTATGTTCTTTGAAATTATCCAACGCAAAGGTGCACAATCCTTTGGTAAAGGTAATTTTAAAGCTCTTTTTGTAGCGTTGGAAAAAGAACAAGAATTACGCGGTACACTCTGATCAAATTAATCTTTTAATCACATATTTTTTAACGTCTGTGTCTCAACAACATAGCTTGGAGTTAATTAAAATAAATACATGAATAAAATAGAAACGTGGGTCAACGTACCCAATAATTCTGATTTCACAATATATAATTTACCTTATGGTGCATATACGGACAAAGAAGGCAACCATAGTTTTGGTGTGGCCATAGGTCGGCAAATTATTGACCTAAATAGACTTCAAGAGGCGGGACTTTTAAGCGATATTAATTTACCTGGAGGCATTTTCAATCGCACTCATTTAAACGACTTTATAGCATTAGGTAAACCTGTTTGGACATCCCTGCGAAACCGACTTACCCAGTTATTGACAAAAGGTAATACGGCATTACAAGACAAGTCGGACGAAATCATGTTAGATCAAGATGATGTAAAAATGCGGATGCCGATACATATCGGGGATTACACCGATTTTTACTCCAGTATTGAGCATGCAGCAAATGTTGGATCAATGTTTCGGGATCCGGATAAAGCATTGCTGCCAAATTGGCGACACCTTCCCGTGGGCTACCATGGTCGATCTTCTTCCATTTACATTTCGGGAACGCCTATTTACAGACCTATGGGGCAACAAATTCCCAAGGGAGAAACACAACCTATTTTCGGGGAGTCAAAACGACTGGATATCGAGTTGGAGATGGCTTTTATAATCGGTGGTAATACGACACAGGGTGAATGCATAAACACGTCGGTCGCCGAAGATCATATTTTTGGTATGGTCTTATTTAATGACTGGTCTGCCCGTGATATTCAAAAATGGGAATACGTTCCTCTTGGACCCTTTTTAGGAAAGAACTTTGCGTCTTCCATTTCACCGTGGATTGTTACCCTTGATGCTTTGAACCCTTTCCGAGTTGCAGGACCTGTTCAAGACCCAAAGGTCCTGCCCTACCTGCAATATCAAGGAGAAAAGAATTTCGATATCCATCTTGAAGTCGCTTTGACAACTGAAGCGGGAGATGAGACAATAATATCGAGAAGTAATTTTAAATATATGTATTGGAACATGGCGCAGCAATTGGCCCATCACACGATCAATGGTTGCACCATTTGTGTTGGGGATATGATGGCATCCGGTACCATTAGTGGAAAAGATAAGTCCTCATATGGCTCTATGTTAGAATTAAGCTGGGCTGGAAAAAATCCAATCCAATTAAATAGTGGTGAGACGCGAACCTTCCTGCAAGATGGCGATACAGTGACACTTCGCGGTCATGGCGAACGCGATGACATACGAGTTGGGTTCGGAGAAGTGAGTGGAAAAATACTGCCACCTAAAAAATAATACATGCCTGAAATAAAAATAAATATATTCAAAGATTATCTGTCCGGAACTCCGGCCTATGTTGGTGGCAAGTCGAAGCACGAAATATTTACTTCTGCCGAAAAAATATACAAATTATCCTCCAATGAAAATGCGCTCGGAAGTTCACCAAAAGCAATTGAAGCTATTCGTGCTAATGTGCATTTATTGAACGAATACCCTGATCGTACGGATGAAAGATTGCGTCAGGCATTGGCGCGGTTTTACGATCAGAAATTGAGTGAATCACAATTTATAGCCACGCCAAGTGGTTCAGAAATGATAGATTTGACGATACGGGCTTTCATGGGCGAAGGATTAGAATGCATCGCCTCTAATCCTTCATTTCAACCCTATTTTATGTTCGCCAAAAATCATGGCGCGCATACGATTGATGTTCCCTTAACCAATGAAAATTACTCGTTAGATATTGAAGGGATATTATCCGCGATTAATGACAATACGCGACTCATTTTTATTACTTCACCAAATAATCCGACTGGAACAATTGTCACAAAGCATGAAATGGATTATTTGGTTTCACAGTTGCCGGATCATGTTATTTTAATTGTTGACGAGGTCTATCATCACTTTGTTAACGATGACGATTATACTACTGCGCTGCGCTATGTGAGAGATGGCAATCAGGTAATCGGATTAAATAGTTTTTCAAAAGCATATGGTTTGGCGGGCATGCGAATAGGATATGCTTATGGCCCGGAAGAGATTATCAAGTATATCCGACAGTTGTCAAAACCTTTTTTGATGAATACACTGGCGATTGAAGCAGCGGCAGCGGCCATCACAGATACGGATTTTATTGATAAAACAAGAAGTCATGTTCTGTCTGAGCGCGCATATTTGTACGACGAATTAGATCGACTTCCCATCCATTACTGGAAATCTCAAGGCAATTTTATATTGTACAAACCAGAAATGCCTGAAAAAGACTTTGAAGCAGCAATGCTGCAAGAAGGACTTATGGTCCGTCCCGTAGGCGGGTTTGGGGCACCAGGCTGCATTCGCGTAACAATAGGGAGCAAAGCAGCAAATCGTGCTTTTATTCGCGCACTGCATAAAATTCTGATGACATAAAATTTAATAAATGCCTACATCAATTAAAGACACTGAACTCCCTGTCGATTTTAAAACACAACCGGTCGGTACTATGATCGACCGAACAATGAAAATCATTCGTTGGAATTATTTACAGGCATTTAAAGAAGCAAACGTCGATGTCACAACAGAACAATGGGTAATTCTCGATAAATTATACGAAAAAAATGGTGTTTCGCAAACGAGTCTTGCCAATGATACATTTAAAAATACAGCCACTGTTTCCCGAATCATAGATCTATTATGTAAGAAAGAATTGATCGAGCGACAGCGTTTTAATAATGATCGCAGACGGTATAAATTATTTCTCACGAAGTCGGGTGAATCACTGGTAAAAAAACTGCGTCCTATCGTTTTTAATCTGAGAAAGCGAGGTTGGGAACATTTGTCACAGGATGATTATCACGAGTTTATGCGAATTATTAATCAGATATATATAAACTTTTCGATCTAAAGAAATCAACAGGTAGACCGTACCTCACTGCTGATTTAACCTTTTTAAGCGTTGTTATTAAAAAATAACACTACATGAAAAGTTCATTTTTTATCCTTCATTTTTATAGCGACTTGCACGGGTCGATGATCCGAAATTTCAAACTGAGGCACCTGGTAAGACAATAATTCAAGTGATGGGTCGGTGAAAATATAATCAATTCGCACCCAAGATGGATTTTTTATATACGTAGGATGCATGCCCAGTTCGCCCTTTCGAAAGGTATCATATAATTGGCCTTTGAGTTGACGATAGGCAAACGATTGAGCCGTCTCATTCATATCACCACAAGCAACAATTGGAAAAAGACAAGCATTCATATGCCACCTCAGCTTTTTAGCCTGCATGGCTCTTTTTTTAGCTGCTGTATAAATTGTGTTGCGAAGTTTTTCGCCACCCCTAAGTAATCGATCTGCACCGGGATTATCCGCCTTTTCTGCAGTTTCGAGCATTGTAGATATTTTATTGGACTGAAGGTGAAACGTATAGACACGAATCGTGTCTTGTTGAATTTTTATATCGGCGAAAATAGCAAACCTCAAACCGCTACTGTCCTTTATTTCTCCGCCGTGGATAATGGTATAGTGTGTCGCGATTTTCAGATTAGAACGTTTATACGTCCATGTATTAAAATGCGCTGTGTTCGGAAAGATATTTTCCACTTTACTATGGTGCTCCTGTAAGCAAATTATATCCGGATTGTTTTGAGCTGTTTTGACATAGTCAATCCAGGATGTATAGGCCTCCTTGTCTGCATGCAGCAATCTATCCGAAAACGTATTGAAGCTATATATATTCAAGCCCTTAGTCTCATCAATTTTCCCTTTGCCCGTTGACAAGTAGTTGAGCCCAAAAATAAAACCCGGCACCAATAAAAAAAGAAATGTGAATTTCTTTTTAATAACGCCAAAATACAATGCTATGACAATAAAATTTACAAGAATAATTGGAAACCCCAGGCCAGAAAAATACAATAGGTTCGCATGTGTCGGATTAACAAAAGGCGCTAGGCAAGAAAGCAGATAAACTCCCGTGCCTAAAAAAGCGTAGACATAAAAGAAAAATTTTAGTACCGACTTCATTTTTCTTTGCTGGCGCGATTGAGGGTTTCTCGTTCTTTATCAGTTAGGCTATCGATACCTTTCACTTTTATTTTATCAAGTATACGATCAATTTCCTCGTCGATATTTCGGACGATGGCTTCATCGTTTTCCTCACTCCTAGTAAAATATTGTTTAAACGATTTTGAAGGAGCGTGTTGGCGTTTGGGAGAGGGTCGATAATCAGACATAACACGTACGTTCGATTTTTTCTCCTCGGATTTACGTGAGAAGTCCGGTGCGAGGTCCCACCCGTTTCGCAGTGCATAGATATAGAACCAACCCATAACTGCACCACCAAGATGTCCAAAATGTCCACCCGTATTATAATTATCCCCTAATGATATGATATCCAAAAAAACAAGCCCTATCGCGATATACTTCAGCTTAACAGGACCAATTAATAGGAGATGCATGTATGAATCAGGAGACAGCATCGCAGCCGCCACTATTATTGCCATTACGGCACCGGAAGCACCCCATGCAAGCCCTTCTACACCTATTGGAATATAATGAAATATACTATCGGAAATTAAATACGCCGCTGCGCAGGCCAAGCCACCATAGATATAGATAGGATAAACATGCTTTTCACCAAGTAGATCGCCAACCCGACGACCAAACCAATACAGGAGTAGCATATTCCATAAGATATGCCAAAAACCTTGGTGCAAAAACATGTGCGTTATCAGAGCCCAGGGATGCTTGAGATTTGTTACAAAATCGTTTGATAAGACAAATAGGTGCCAAATTGAATCAAACCACGTCTCTTGCCCGGGCACCGCGCTAAAGTTTGCGAAAGCACGGAACAATGCGAAGACGGCAAATAAGCCCACGTTGACGAGAATAAGCCGCGTAATATTATTACCGCTTTCAAATTCGCGTTTTACATCTTCTATTATGCTTGTTACCATTCCTTACTTTCTAAACGAATTTCTGCCCCTATCCCAGTATAATGTAATTAAAAAACCAAAAAGCGCCCCGCCAAGGTGTCCAAAATGCCCTACTCCCGAAGATGAATTACCAAAACCGTTTATCAAGTCCATAGCAACATAAATTAATACGAGATGCGCTGCTTTTAATGCCACAGGAGGAAAAAGTAAATGAATACGATTGTTGGGGAAATTCATGGCGTAAGCCACAGCAACACCCATGATGGCACCGGATGCTCCTAACGAATGTACTTGTCTAAAGAGTTCGGGAGGATATTGGAACTTATGCACAATAAACGAAAGCAAAAAAGACATCAAGCCCGCACCAAAGTACAAAATGAAAAATCGCTTCATCCCAAGTTTTTGCTCAACTAAAGGCCCGAATACTATAAGCCCAATCATATTAAACAGAATGTGCGAAAAACTCCCATGAGCAAATATATGCGTAACCAGTTGATATGGGCTAAAATTGCCACCTTCAACCGGGTAGTAGACAGATAAAAATTCAAGACTCACCATAGGCATTACATGGGTTATGACAAAAACCAGAACATTAATTATAATCAGGTTTTTTACAATATCCGTGAGGTTGAACATCATCGTTTGTTAAACTTTTTATCTATTTCTTCTCGAGGTAGTATGATATAACACAACTGACCGCCAGGTGTTCGGTCAGGTAGAGCACAAGCAAACAATTGTTCGACCAAATGACTGATTTCAATGTCAGACAGCCGTTTGTCAAACGCTATCGCAGCCTGTTTAGCGGATGCAAATGCCAGTTTTTCCTTCATTTCTAATTCTGATTGTTGCTCCTCCGCCATATCTTTTATGATATCGATCAGGTGTCCTTCGTCAACATCTACCATTTCATGAAAAGCAGGTACTCCATGCAACACGTATGTATCTTGTCCAAAAGGAGCCACGTCAAATCCCATTGTTTTTATTAGCGGCAAACATGCTTCCATTGTGGCCGAAACGGTATTCGGCAATTCAAATGTTTTTGGAAACAACAACCCCTGAGATGGTGCTTTGTCCATTGACATGCGCTGCATAAAATCTTCATATAGTATACGTATATGTGCAGCGCGTTGATCAATTAAAAGTAAGCCTGTATCCGTGGTTCGAACGATATATCCATAAAACGTCTTGCTCGATGCCGGTACTTCGGTGAAAGACGAGCCGTCATCAAATGCTTGCTGCCCTCCCGATTGATTCATATCTCCTCGCCTGCGGTCAAGGCCTTCAAAAATATTTTCCCAGCCTTCATGGCTTCGCGATGGCTTCGTAATCGGAGAAAAATCATGGCCACCATCTGCGCCCGACTGTGATGGCATCCCTCCTTTTCGAATAATGGCCGGATCAGGTTCAAAATCCATTAGTGGGATCATATGATGACGGGCTATTGCATGTCGAACGGCTACTTTTAAATAATTATATATAGCGCGATCATCTTCGAATTTTATTTCCTGTTTGGTGGGATGAACATTAACATCAATACGAGTTGGATCTACTTGCATAAACAAGACATATCCGGGATGTTTTCCATCTTGAATTAAATTGGAATATGCCGACGTAATTGCATGGTTAAAATAGGGGCTTTTAAAAAACCGCCCATTAATAAAGAGAAATTGGTCATCCCGTCTAACTTTTGCAGACTCTGCAGTCCCAACAAAGCCATGAATAGAAACTATTTCCGTTTCTTCCTCAATTCGCACTAATTTATCTTTATAGGATTTTCCAAGGACTCCGATAACACGTTTCAACTCAGTTTCGGCGGGCCATTTTATTATTAATTTATCATTATGATAAAGTTCACACTGAACATCTGAATGTGCTAGTGCCAGGCGATTAAATTCCAAGAGAATATGTCTAAATTCAGCTGTATCTGATTTAAGAAATTTTCGACGGGCCGGGATATTAAAAAATAATTTTTTTACTGCAATGTCGGTTCCTTTTTGTGCGGGTATGGGTTCTTGAACGTCAACCTTAGATCCGGTCACAAGGAGGCGACTTCCCAGCTCTTCACCTTCTTGCATTGTTTTCAATTCGAGTTGCGAGACTGAGGCAATAGAAGCCAACGCCTCACCTCGAAAACCTTTGGTCGCTATAGCAAAAAGATCATCGGCCTTACGAATTTTTGAAGTGGCATGTCGTTCAAGGCTCATCCGCGCATCGGTAGGCGTCATTCCCTTTCCATTGTCAATAACTTGGATAAGCGTCTTGCCCGCATCTTTAATAATGACTTTTATCTTGGAAGCTCCTGCATCGATAGCGTTTTCGAGCAGTTCCTTAACCACAGAAGCAGGCCTTTGAATGACTTCTCCAGCGGCTATTTGGTTAGCGATGTGGTCAGGTAATAACCTGATTATATCTGGCATCTCAATGTCTTTATCACAAAGACTCTAAGATACGCGGAACGTAGTAATTGATGAAAAGTATGGACAACATAACGAGGACGACAACCACCCCGAGGATGATGAAATTTGAGCGTAAAATCGTCTTTCGCCTTGTCCTGCCATCACCTGCTCCCCTTTTAAGACCAGAAGAAATACGTGATTTCATTGCCTCCGGGCTATTTTCTCGCTGAAGTTCGATCTCTTTCAACCGGTCCTGCAATTCTTCCTTTCTTGGGTCATAATACCGTGGAATGTAATTGTATCGTGCATGCTTGGGTAAACGAAGAACTTTGAATAGGCCCATGAGTCTGTGATTTGCTATAAAGATGACAAAAAAATAAGAAGTGGTGGCTGCGGAGAACATGACTGGATGTCTCTATTGGAATGATAGATGGCAATACCGTCAAGTTGAAAATACGTATACGCACAAGGCATCTTTATATACCGGCGAGTATATGGATAAGTATTTGTTAAACAGTCCATTAAGCCATTTCTTTATGCTTAATGCACTCGCCTTGAATTTTACAAAAATGAAACACACAATTCATTTTCGATTCGAAAATCCTGCACCTTAAATGAACATGACATCCATTATATGCGGCTGCCACAACAATTGAATACGCTACGTTGAAATAGTCGCTATTCCCAAACTTTATTCCCCGCTTATGTTGTGTGGTATGCTAGAACTGTATATCTTCGCCCTGCTTTTTGAAAAAGTGGCTTTATTGCTTCTACTTTAATCCATTTTTCATAAAGCCAGGACCAAAAGTGGTCCTTTGAAAGTTCAAATTTAGTCCCGTAGCTCAGCTGGTTAGAGCGCTACACTGATAATGTAGAGGTCGGCAGTTCAAGTCTGCCCGGGACTACTTACAGGTTTGAATTTGGGTGTGAATGCGGGTGTGATTTGAGATGAGGGATAGTATATTTGCGCGATGTTTGACTTTGAGAAATTGGAGGTGAATGCGAAGATTGAAGAAACGAATAAGGACTTATTGAATTTACTCTTCTCGAATCGAAGTATTGACCAGTTTATATCCATACAGCTCAAAAGATCGTGCATTTCGGTAGCTTTGAATCTGGCAGAAGGAGTAGGACGAATGACACCCGCAGATAAGCGTCATTTTTATGTGATGGCGAGAGGGTCAGTCAATGAAAGTGTGGCTTTGTTGAAAATAATGAAAGATCAAAATTGGATTCCTAAAGAGGATTTTCAAAATTTATATGATAATTATGAGTCAATTTCGAAAATGCTATTAGGTATGATTCGAAGCGCTGGCAAACAATAATATACGCAACAAACTCATACAAGACACACGCACACCCAAACCCACTTGGGGGATTAGCTCAGCTGGCTAGAGCGCTAGATTTGCATTCTAGAGGTCATCGGTTCGACTCCGATATCCTCCACCGCACCAGGACTGGATTCTAACGAATCTGGTCCTTTTTTGTTTTGTGGCTTCTGCAAAAAATGACAAAAGAAAGTGACAAAAAACAACCACGTTTGGTCGCTTCGTGACAAAGACACAAAACATGATGTTGGATGCTAATTGGATGTAAATGAGTTTTTACATTCAAATCATTGATTATGAGACAATATGAGCGTGTTTAACCTTTCGACTAATAGATGTCTATTCGACCTCCACTAGGCAGTCACCAACCAGCGATGAAGTTTTTCTTTTATTTAAGCTTATAAATTGAGTTTTTAAATTGATTCTTGCTTTTTACATTCTCGCGAGTTTTGAATAAAAATCAGTTGTTGATCCCGAAAGCATCGTTCAACAGCTGCCCATGAGCGCTTGCATTGTTGCTGGATTCTAGTAAATGAAAAGTATACGGTGCGCTTTATCATGGCGATATTTTTTCGATAGACTCTTCAGGTTCAGTGCTTCCGTATGCATCAATACCTTTCCATAAATCCTTTCGGTAAAATCCCTATTCTCGAGTTCCGGGCAGTATAATTTTTTGCCCTTTCTGTTGAGGCATGAAGATGGCATGTAACCTTAAATGCCGATTGGGAGCCCAGGAAATGCGGGCTTTGCGAGCAAGGTTGTTTTTCATTTTAGCATCACCCAAGGTCTCTATATCTGTCATAGAATAATGTTTTCTCACCGGTGCAACTTAACCATAATTCTATTTGACAATCAATCGCATAAGTTCTATGGAAGAGCAGTTGTAAGCTCAAGCGGGGTTTGTTGATGCAGTAGTTTGTTTAATTTTCCCCTTTGCTACTAATTCGCCTTGCCCGCTATAGAGCTCCTTTACTCGTGAGATAATAGATGCAAACCAAGGCCATATTTTACGGTATCAGTGCCTCCAATATATTTTGTTTCGATCAATACCTAGACGTGATAATTGTAGTCTTGCTAAAAACTTGAACACCGCAAGCGCTTCAAGGATTTTTTCTTGTTTGGGTGAAAGCATTTTTAGCAAATTAAATACTTCGCTCAGCCGCCTATAAAAGTCAGCCGCTTGGAGCTCTAGAATTATAAATGGATAAGCCACTAACCTAGACGTAAGATTACGACAAGAGAGTTCAATAATCTTTTAGTTAGAATTCTCATGGTCAAAATAGAGAATTTAAGTGAAGCACATTTTATTACTATGAAAAATTTGGTCCTTGGGAAGAAGAACATTGAACATGAGTTCAATACTTTCAGAACCAATAGAATTAGCTCACTTTATGAAAAAATCCCAAAGGTCATGATGCATCTTATTGCATTTATGTCAGCTGCAATAACAATACCATTATTTTTTTTAAAACTACCAATTGTACTTTGGTTAACAATGAATATGTTAGTGGTTGTTTGCATCCTGTACATATATCTGGTCATACGTGATAAAATGAACCTGCATCGGATCTTTGGAGCGTTTCTTATAAAGAACACCAAAAATTATATGACGACATCACGAATGGCGAATTGATTTGACAAAAATAAAAGACAAGGTCGCCTTTTATTATCTATTTCTGTATCGAAATATCATGAATGAAAGACATATATACAGGAAAAGAGTGGAATGAGTGCATGTCTGTGAATGGATGCTGATCGGTTTTTTAGCTGCATACGCTCTGGTTTTGGTAGGAAGTTGGATGGTGGCTTTTGCCTTTACGAAACCCAAAAGTTAATGAATTAGGCACAGCCTTTTCCTTTGATGAATCAATTATCGAACGCGTAGCGCTAAAACATTTGAGAAGAGTTTATATGAAAGAATACAGGACTCCATTCCCCAATGACGATTTTAGCTTTTCGACAATCAAGTCCATACAGGACAACGGAGGTCAGCTTAATTTCTTCAAATTAATGTATCAGAAATTTTTTGCTTTGTTTGAGTTGCCTTGGAAATCCCAATTCAATGAAAGTCAATTTGGATATCGGATTGTTAAAATTGCCAAATAAGATTCAGACTTTAGTAGCGTACAAATTGAGGAAGAAATGATCATATGTCTTTGTGCTATGCAACAATATAAGGACTCAAATGTAATACGGGTTGTAACGGCGGTTCCTAAGGATTTGTTTCCAGCGCATCGGGGTGTTTATTCTGAAAGAGAAAAATAGACCTATTTATTCAGGCCAATGTTAAAATGTAACAGCCACGATTTGATCTGACAGTCAGGCTAAAAAAATGTCAGATGTTTTGTGTTTTATTAGCTGGCTTTCGTATTGAATCACCTTCAATAGCTGCGCCATCTTTTGGCTATTTCGTCAACACTTACTTGTTGATCGTTTTTACCCTGTTGGATAAATTACATTGCGTAATGATAAGGAGGTGTATGTGCATCCAACACCAACATTACTCCAATACCTGCGTGCTTCGAACTGAATTTTTAGAATATATTGAAGCGAAGTCATTGAATACATATGTTGCAGAAACACCAAAATTGAGTCGGTTGAAAATCGACTTTTTCTCTTCATCTTTGAATTCTGCCTCATTGTTGCTTAAATCGGGCGCGACCAAATATACACCAGCCATGAACTTACTTGTTTTTTTGTCAAAAAAATAGGTTCCCACACCCACATCAGACAAATTTGGACTTAAATCAGACTCACTCGACTCACTATGTCTGAAAAATGGATTTATTGCCAACTTGTATTTCTCACCTAAATCACAAAAAACCATCATGTCAAGAACTAATCTATTGAAATGCAAAGTATGAAAACTTCCTTCATATGCGGTGATTTCATTTTTACTTTTATTTTCGACTCCATTGATTAACTCTACTTTTTCTGATGTAAAGGTTCTTTTACTAAGAATTTCAAAATTATTTTCAAATTCTCGTGTGTACCTCATTCCATAAACAATGTTTTTTGTTTCAAAATTGCACCCCAAGCCAATATAGCCTCCTACATGAGAAGTATCTATAACCGTCAGACCTCTGTCAGGGGCATTTGAGGCATCAAGTAATTTGAACTTGTCTCCAAGTAACGAAGCAGTGAGATATGGAATAAATCTGTTTTTCTTAAGGTCTCGTTCAATTTCATGGATTAAGTTGGCTAAGTTCGACCTTTCCCCTTTAATTGAAACTATAGCATGAAGTTCGGCTGAATATGTTTTTGTAAATGCATCTAGCTCGTCTTTTACATGTTGAAGTAGTTTTGGCATTTTTGACAAATCAGAAGACTTGTTAGTTGTCTGCCTCGTCAGGTAGTTTTTAAAAGTGCCGTAATTAGCTTTCTTCTTTTTTGAATAGTTCAAATATATTGTATTGAATTGGCTAGAGTAGTTTTCTTTTATTTTTTTTACACGGATCACATCTCGCTGTTCTTCACCAGAACTTTCCATCGAAGCAATAAACTGATCTATAGAATTTAAAATATAACTATTGAGTTTTGAGTCCAAATTTTTATTTAGCTTATTTAATTCATCGTTCTTGGAATTGTAAGATTTGTACAGGTCTACCAATTCCTCAGGCTTGGAAGACTCGATTTCAATTCCCAGGTTTATACCAAATTTCGAACTTGTGGAGAAATCGCCATCTTCAAAAAGCGCCAGTAATTTATCGTTGTTTTTCCCAGATGCAGAAAGACCATACATCAGCGCTAATTTATTCTTTTTATCGTTTGTTTTTCTTAATGGTGTTTTAGCTGCAAAATCGAATGTTATCTTTTTGTCTGTTATTTCTGTTCCCAAGCTGTAACCTTCATAAAATATGCTTCCACCGCTGTTTAGTTTTTGTCCCACAACTTGAGCCATACTCTTGGAATATTGAAATGCTAGTAATATTATAATACAAAATTTGTGAAAATTAGTCATGGATCGTGGATTTAAAGTATAAAATTATGGCTGTAGTCAAGAAGATTATCAAATTCATCACACCAACAGTCATCTGGATTCAGAATAAGTTTTTCACCATCAATATAAACCTCTTCTATTTCAAAATTCCCTCCTGAATCGCAATCAGCCAGAAATTGAATTGTTAAAATGTCATTTGATACATCAACGTCAAAGGCATTGTCGGTTATTTCATCATTACCGAGAGCATAATCATCATAATCATTTGGACGTTGACCCCCTATGAAAAATAGTCTGTGATTGCTGACTTCTTTATATTTAAATTTTATCGTAACGTCTGCCATTTTATGCTTTTAAAATTGTAATTCGAAATATGAAGAAAATACTTAAACTGTAGTTCATAGATACATGGCATATTGGTTTAACTACGTATAACTTTAGTTATATTTAATGCCAGATAGAAAAATATTTGACTGCCATGGCAGAAAATGATTAAGTCATTGTTGTTTCATTTTGTTCTTCGGAATTATCTGATCAAAAGCCAATCCGCTGTGTCCTTCTCCTCGACCCACTTGTTTTCTAAACCCAACCCATGTAAATACTTTTCCATTTAGCCATCGGGTGCGCTGGAAGGATTTATGAACTTTGATACCCGATCGCGGTATTTCTTCTTCATGAATAAAATAAGGGACTCTGGTCTCTTCATCCAATCCTTTTCTTAAAAGCGAAGTTCGCGGTTCTACTTTTTTAGGTACATTGCTATCACCCTCCAGAATTCGAGGCATGGCAGCACGTTGCAACTGAATTTGCCTTTTGTCAGCATCCTTGTGGACAGGAATAAAAGGTATCCATTGCTCTGGAACCGAATTGACAATCCGATATTGAATTTTTGCTTCGTTTTCGATAGCTGGAACAATGGTAGTGGGAGTGACGAATTGCTGATATTTGGTTTTCAACTCAATACCGGCTTCTTTTCCTGACTTACTTTTACCGGTTGCCAGTGGAACTTTGGATTCTACTCCCCAAACCATATTCGCTATTTCATCGCGCAACATGAATATTTCCTCCAAAGGTTGACCTTCCAATACTTTTGGAGCCGCAGGTAACAGCAATAGACTCAAATCCGCGGGGACATCCATATTCCCACGCACATTCAAATTGAACATACTCCATCGTTGCCAATCTTCATCATTTCCTTTTCCAGCCGGTTCTATCCAAATATTCTCTCCAAATGTATTAGTGACCATTAAGCCGTTCACATTCGCAATACTACCAATGGGGAGGGTAAACGGCATAATCAACCAATCGTTTGCATAGTTAATTGCAAAATCCAATAGCATGAGTTGATTTAGGTCAGTCGTACTCGGATTAATGTTTCCAAAATTGGTTTTCCAGTCTTCCAACGTCCACCATCGGCTATGAGGCATTCCGGCAAACTCAACAGGAGAAGGAAGAAAAGAAAGGGTGTAGGTGTTTTCGACTGAAGGAGGCGCTCCATCTTCGTCATTATTCGATAAAGTCGATTTTTTGTCATGCAAATCCAAGTTGTACCAATCCAAATGTCCATGATAATATTCATCAGCTATCACCACTTTTTCTTGTTCGTTTTTTGGAGCAGAACAAGCAAACTGGTGTTCGAGATAAGATGGTTTCCAAGAGGAGTTTGCTTCTTCAATTGGTTGATAATATAGCTTTTCAAACCATTGTATAAACTTATTCCTTAGTGCATCCATTTGTACCTCATTTCCGACAGGAGCAGATACCTGGTCGTTTCCAACTTTCAAGTCTTGATACAATTTATAACCATCTATGCTTCTGGATGCCACTGCCACGAATTGTTGCCATACTTCTACATGGGCACAAATCTGAACATCATCTTCCGAATTGGGGTTAGGGGTGACAATTCCGTACTCTGTCAAATATTGATTCTTAAGTGCAAATCCCTTCTTGTTTAACAGCTTCAACCAATGTCTTCCCATCAGCAACCGCAAGTCTAAAGAGATTTCTTGTGTCCCTATCTGAAAAGGTATTTCTTGATGTTCTACTTTAACCTCTAATGGAATACTATTGTCGAATGGCACAGTTATGTCTTCCCCTGGTTGATATTTTGTTAAGGAAGTGGTTTTCATGTGAACTTTTGCCAGAATAGCTGAACCAGCATCTTCCCCTTGAAATTCTCCCATCTGTTGTTGTTTTGAGATCATCCATAAAGGGTCTCTAATTTCTGCTTTTAAAGCTCTATCAAAATTGGCAGTTCGAGGTCGCCCCTCCAAACGATTCCAGAGCGTAATAGTAGGTCTGTAGTGTTTGAAATTTGTAGCAACAAGTCTTCCGTTATTTTCAATTATTTGTTTCGCCATTTTCATTGATATTTGCTTGCACCACAAAACCATTATTTACTGCATAATTGAGTGCAACGGTCATTAAAGGATAAACAGTTACAGCCGAAACCGTAGCGGGTAAAAACTGAGCATATGATGTTCCGTCAATCTGAACGGGTTCGACGGCTCTTAACTTTGCTAAGTCCAGTGTATCGTGCAAGGTGTTCACTACGTTTTGCCAACTCCATTGCCCTTTAAATTCAGAAGGAGTAACTAACAGCATGGTTTGAGGTGGTTCTGTATTTGGTTGGTCGTATTGAAAGGTCAACCCTGTTGTTTCTGTTTCTGTTGGAATCACTTCCGTCCATTCGTCAATCAACAGTCCACATTGAGATTTTGTAGGGTCAAAATTATTCAGGTGGGCGGTGTATAATAATTTGTCGCTTTCTAGTTCATAGGTTTCCGGAAAAGAAAGACCCAACCAGGTATCGTTATTTAAATAAGGTAATTGTAATGGGGTCAAATCCAATTCAATATTATTAAATCCCTCGGAAAGCATTAAAACATTCTCCCAATATCCCAGCTTTTCTCTTACTCTGGCAACGCTGTACAACCAGTTGTCAACAGGGAAGTCAACTCCATTATCAGTTGTTTGGTGACTCAAGAGTTGGTCTTTGTCATCAAAAGTTTTTTTTAATTCGCTGCCATGCTCGGTACTCAATCGGAATTCAGGGATTATTTTAAACTCCTCTCCAAAAAGTTGCTTTCCAACTTCAGTTAAAAGATTGACTTTGTTTATCGGATTCACCTCTGCATCATGCCGGTCTAGTAATTCCTGAACGGCTGTTGCTTTATCAATCAAAGAAGTATTCAATTTAACAGCTTGTATTTTGAGGTCTTCTGCGAATACGATTATCTGCCTTTCATCTTCTTCGGTTTCAATGGTGAGTAAATCAAATTCTTCTAATCCTCTGCCCGTTGTCGAGCCTACTCCCGTTCTTAATTTGGTCAACTCATTGACCAAATCAACGAATCTGATAAAACTTCCACCCAGCCATGCATTGATTTCTGCTAATTTGTCATCAAATGCTTTCTTTTTTCCAGTTACCGGATGTTCCAAAATATTAACGTAATCCGCAATGGTGGGTACAGGTATGGAATAAGTGGTGGAAACGGTTCGCTCTGCTTTTTGTAAAATTTCAATTTTTTCTCCATCGGCAGTGGCATTTCCAAATTCCGTCATTAAATCACCATATTTTGTTTGTTTATCCTCCCACCGTTTTTTGTAGCCTAGCACCTTTTGATAAATAGCAGCATATATACCGGCTTTTCGATCATAGATAAATCCAAAACCGGCATGTGGAATACCAAATTGACTCAAACTATAAAGGCGAGCTAAAAACAATCCTGCATAGGCGTCGATATTATTGATAATCTGTTGTTTATTGCTTAATGTGATTTCAAAATCGTCATCATCAATTAATGAAATAAAAGCATCATTAAAGAGGTCAATACCTCCGTCCGTATTATTTGAATCGGAAAAATTGTCCTTAAACCTTTTAAAAACAGTATTTATTCTGATTAAATCAATTGAGCAATTTACATCACCCTCACTACTTGCTTCATTGGACAAAATCATGTCCGAATTTTTCAATGGACGAGCCGATAAAATCAATGCCCGCAGACTTTTGATAAGCGGAGCAAGTTCAAAGACCGTTACTTTACCAACCACAGGCTCGGTATAGTTAATTTTTAGTTCAACATCGGGTCTTGGAGTATTCGATTCGTGTAATTGCTTCAAAATATAATCATCAAGAGCAGTTAAACTTTTGGCACTTTCCACATCTAGCTGATAGAACAAATCACTTGCATTCAAGCCAAGTTCTTTCATATTAATAGTGCCCACTTGCTCAGCATTAACAACACCTTCTTCGTAGGTAGGGACAGTATAAACCACTTTACAACAGATATCCGACATAGCGGGAAGGAGGTCGCTCAGGAATTTTTCGATAGCTGGTTCTACTGCGGCTCTTGGATTAGCATTGGCGGGAGCGGAAAGTCCTGATTCCAAATGAATGCCGACTCGATTGGTCAAGCTAACACCGCTTCGTGGTGTTTTGATAACTTCAGGTATTTGGGGAAACCCTCCTTTGCTATAAGTCTCTAATGCACCTGCTGCTCTTTCATAATTGGCTTGAACTACTTGGTGAACCCCTTCCGCAGCAGCTAAGTCCGCAATGGCATCATTAATATTTAACAATCGCTCAACTTCAGAGCCAATTACATTTCGTTGGCTGGCATCGGCGGTAGCTAATCCCGTTTTACCGAAGGGATAATTTTTATTCCCAGTTTTATTTATGTGATTGACCAAAGCCAAGCCATCCACTACGTTTCTGGCTTCAATTTGGGTAATAGAATCCAAATCCGTTTCATCCTCGGAGGTTTCATTCATACGATTGGAGTTTAGAGGAAACGCTTTTCTTAGTTCGTAAATAAAAGTATCTACTTCAGCCTCCTCATATCTGTCGTGTAAACCTCTTTCCAATTGATAACCCAATAATTCTCCTATACTTTGTCCATGTTGCATTCCTTCAATAATTCCAAGGGCCATACGGACTCGCTCAGAGGACAAGTTTACCTTATACACTTCAGGATCTTGTTGGTTGGCGTTCGATATATAAGCATTACGTAAAACCGCTGCTGTAGTTGCCTGATTAATGGACGGTGCATGAATATAACCACCATTGTTACTGTCCATAAGTAGCTCCAAATCACCATCAGGATTAAAAATATCTAGCTGCTCCCGATTTAATTGAACCGGCGTCATTACCTCCGTATCAGGTTTGAGGTCTTCTAACCAGCCGTAAGCCCCTAAATATATACCTGGCTTAGCTGTTTGTGGCTCACTTGGTTCAATTTGGTAACGCATTCCATGTAACTGGAAATTAATAAATCCTAATAACCAGGCATCGAGTCGGTAAGTACAACAATCCAAATGTTCAACAAATGCCCTTTCCAATCGAGCCGTTGGCACATTTTTTAAATGGTCCAAGGCATTAATAATTTCTCTGAGATTGTTCGTTTGCACAACATCAATATTGTTGGATAATAAATTCGTAATATGTTGTGCAACCGTAAAATCTAAATTATTGATTTTTGGTTCGTTTCGATCTAAATAGTCATATCGAGTAAATACGGGCTGTTCGGCTTGGACACCGATGAAATTAGCCTCAACTTTTGCCTGCCTTATCTGATGTGCATTTAATATATCCGCACTTTCATAAAGCCTAAAAGCGGTATTGGAAAACTCCAATTCTATGGCATGACGGAGCAATTGATATAAAAGGGCAGTTGGAGCACCATCTGTGAAGCCATTTTGTTTCTTTATTTTGTCGTGATCATTCTTGGCATTTTCAATAAGCCAATAGATATAATTTTTTCCTTCTGTGCCGGGTGTTGCCGGATCAGTATATGAGCGAATTGAATTTTTTTCTGATAAGGGTTGGTCATCTATCAAATCTCCCTTCAGCTGATTGGATTTCCCTAAAAATGATTTTTCTAATATTTCAACTACTTCATCATCGTTATTAGGGGAATACCCCAATTGTTTAAGCAAATTCAGGCCTCTGTTTTGATAAAAACCTTCTAATATTTCTGGGGTTATCTTAAATCTTGCGCCTCCCAATTTAAGACGATTAAGTAAATGGGCGAAACCTTCTGCATATCTCTGATAAAATTCTACAGAAGAAGCATGAAGCCCCAAGACATCCAATAAAATCTGGTGAGGATCTCCATCTTTACCTATGTATGCTACCTCATCTGAAAATCGTTTCCAGTCATCACATACTTTTTTAAACAGGTCATACATGCCCCTAATAACATCCAGTCTTTCTGATAAACCTTTTATTGGAAAGTTGGTTTCTGCATTCAGCCATTGCAAGTTTTTTACAGTACTCGTTGCTAATATTCCATAAGGTTGGTCGCCAATTCTAATTGCTGGAATATTTCCCCTTCCACTAACAAATCGAATGAAAAAGTCGCGAACTGTTGCCTCATCTCTTGCTGAGAACATAGGGTGCATCATGCTTTCCATCCAGTAACCAATAGTAGCCGTCCATAAAGCAGTATTCATGGCTTTCGCCTCGCATTGATCGGTTTGATAATAATTAGCAGCCAGTTTTAAAGAGGCATTATCGGCATTGATTCCTAGTTGTTCTGCTAGCCATTTTCCATCTTTCTTTTTGAAAAAATCATCGGGGTCTTCCTCACCGGGTTCCATCATATATCTTTCAAAAGTTTCTTCATAGTCTTCTTCTTCAGAGTATCCGGAATCTTCATCTTCAGTATTATTCGTTGGCGTGCCTTGTGGCATAATGGAAAAACCTGTCACTCCATAGTGATGGTGCTGAATCAATTCTTCTAAATCGGTTTTCGCTTCATTTTCATCTGCACTTAACTTGATGCCCAACACAAACAATCGGTCAAAGCCGTTTTCATAAACAGAACGGGATAAGTTCGATTTGAACCCCATTCCCACTTTTACAGCTTCTTCAAAGTCAAATAGCCATTTAGTTTCAGACCTCCGACACAAGTATTCGATATAACTTTCTGCTTTAACATCATCTTTGAAATTATCAAAGACTTTTCCTAATTCAGCAATAATATCATCATCGGATAATGCTAAAAAATCGGCAATAAAAACATCACGACTTGTTTCGGCTTTAACTGAATCTTTGAATTTGTCATAGTATTCTCCTAACTTTTGTTCTTTCAATCCGGCGTCAATAAGACCTGTATATTCATCCATCAAAGCCAGCCTTAAAACCGTAGTTGTATCTAACGACGGATTCGGTCCGACAATCAAAGGATCGGGGATATTTTCCCCTAATTCATTTAATACTTGTATGGGATTGCCATTACTATCGGTTCCTTTATAACCTAGCAAAACGAACTTATCAGGAAAGGTTGTTACTCTGGCGGGTTGAGACCAGGATGATTGTTGAGTATCTGTATTTATTATTTTAGGAAAATGAAGAAAACCGACAATGACAGGAGATATGTCTTCAACAGACGGTGTGGTATCCTGAAGATTAATAGGCTTGTAATTTGAAATTAATTCAACAGCCTTTTCGTCACTTCCTACCTCTGTTATTAACTGATTGAATGCAGCTTCATTTAATCCAATATCGCCATTGGCTACCCATACAGCAGTCCAGTAAGTTTTGAGTGCACTTTGCTCATCTTCTGTTGGCAATTCCTGCGTTGGAATAACCAAAATGATTTCTTCTTCATTTGTTCTCTCCGGAAGGTCAGCTTCATTTTCTGGCAGATAATTTTGGGTTATCCAATAAGCTCGTCCCGGTTGGAAATTACCTGAGAGGTTTTTCCAGGCGGCCTTCAATTTGTTTTTAATAAATGGCTTTAAGGCTTCATCATCTGATTTGCCAGCACTCCATACAGTTGACCAGTAACTTTTAGCTAATGTAACTTCATCCTCGGACAGAACATTTTCAAAAGTATCAATGGAGCATTCGTCAGGAAATATTCGTACCCATAACTGGTGTTGAATGCCTCTTTCACCATCACTTGGCACTTTTTTAAAGCGAGTTTCTAGCCGAACAGGAAAAAGAAGAAAAGGGGTTTCATCTGAAAATTGTTGAATGTGTTCTCGTGGGTCAGTAAAAGGTTTGAAAAGATTCAACAAGCCCAACTCGGCTTTTATATCGACCTGTAACCTACCTTTGGCTACTGCTATTTGCCGCTTGAGACCATTTTCTTCCGTTATAATTCTTTGCATGGCTTCACTATCCGCACCGTTACTTCTGAGTAAGTTCTCTTTTTCCTTTTCAAGTTTTTTCAACTTTTCCTCGGATAAAAAAACGGACTGCATAGACTGCTTCCTGTTCTTTTTTGCATTTTGTAAATTACCTTGTATCTCTTTAAAGTCTGGCATAGTGTTCTGATTTGGTTTAGGAAATATCGGGCAACATTTCGGTAGCATGAACCGCAACCAAAACAGGTACTTGATACAGTATGTATGCCAATTCAGCAGCGTTCATGTCCTTGTGCCATGAAATTAATTTATCTTCATCCTGTTGCGGTTTCTTTTCATCATCATCATTTTCCAAAGGCTGGTCTGATGTGATAGTTGGTGTTTGATTATTTATTTGAATGAATTCACCGTCACCAACAGAAGGACTTAGATTGTCCCAACTCATATCGTTCCACAATTCTATTCTATTTTGGTTGTCAATGATTGGTTCCTCACCTGATTCAGGAGCAGTTGGAATATCCAAGCCAAACCTCGGTTCACCCGGTCTTTCTTTTATCACAAAAAACCAACCTGCATCCTCCCAGGTCACTTTATCAGCGCATCGTTCATCAACGGATTCATCTGCTTTACCTGTCCCTCCTTTGGCCTCACAAACCGTTAAGTCAAACCCAAAGAAATAAATATCAGGGTCAACTTTTGCTTCATATAGAGGTGACTTGATTATAGAAGTAGGTGGATTATCTTCTTGTCCTGTTGGAATGGGAGCCAGGGTGCGCTCTTTGGTTACATCAATCGTTTGACTACTATTCAAAACAGGGTCGCCATTTTCGTCTTGCCAAACCGCTTTATGAGCATAAATAACCGCCGTAGGATATTTTTTCAACAACTCTCCCCGAATTACCAAAACGACTTCTTCCTCATTTTCTCCGGGCAGTTCCCTATTATCGTGGTCGCCCAAATTGGAGAATTTACTCCAATAATGAAGTGGTTTAATGTCTTTCAGTTCTTCTTTAAAAACAACTGACTTAGCTTTTTCTAAAAATGCTTCATCTTTTTCAAAATCACTATTTCTTAATTTGTCGTAATATTCTTGTAGTTCTAATGTAGGTTGAGAATTATGGTTATTAGTGATAATCAAGCGTTGTCTAAATCGGTCGGTTATGCCCGCTAATGTTGTAGGTTGTATGTCCATAAAACCATTCACTTCCCAAAACTGCCGGAAATAGCTCCCCCTTTGATCTGTTGGATATTCACGCCAGAGTAGTTCTCTTGCAAACTCATGATTTAAGCCCACCATGTAAGACTCGATGAACTTTTGGTTAGTCTCCAAAATAGAGATACTGTTTTGAGAAACATAATTGATATTGGGCAAAAACAATTCTGAAGAATATTCCGCTAAGGGCTTATACATAGGAAGGTCGAATTTGGGGTAGGCCATTGCTTCCAGAAATGTTTCCTTTATTTGGAAAACAACAAAAGGAGGTAACTTGACTCCTCCATATATCCAGCGTGGAATCGTCAACTCAGGATGAACATTTTCAAAAACAGCGTTATTAACGGCAGATATATTTAATTCGGGTCTTACTACAACTTCACCCAACTTTGCACTCTCCTGAAGCATACCATTTACATCTTTCAGGGCTCGCTTAAATCGTACAGCTTCTTCGCTATCTGTTGTTCCTCCAATTCTTGGCGTGAAGTTTTCACCCGGTTCTGAAATTCTGAAGTCAGGACTTTTTGGCAATTCATCTATTGATTCCGGGGTTTGATTTTCTACTAGTATTGAATTAGAGTGAGCCATTTGCTTTGACCACTTATCCAATAAACGATATACATAGACCAATGCTCCTATTGCAACTACTCCAACTGACATAAGTGCTGCTGCCGGGGCAAACAAAACCAATAGAAGAACGATAATCAAAGCAAGTAATAAAGAAATCCATTTTATCCAGGGATAGCGTTCCAGCAAATCCAAAATAAAATCAGGAACATTAGAAGGCTTTGCCAAATCTGCTATATCCTTTGGTGTTTGGATACCTTCAGGTGTCACCTTTGGAGCAGCAGCACTTACTTCTCCAGTGTTGATTCTGGTAATTAAATTATCAGGTGTTCGTATTTCATCAAATGGCAGCCGTCTGACGATTTTACCTCTTGGTCGTAACACCTTTCTCATATTCACAGATGTAGCAGCAGAGGTCAATATACTTTCCGCTCTTTGATAGGATACCGTTAACTGATCTTCCTTTTTTATTTCTTTTCCATCACTACCTTTTATTATGCTTCTTGTTGAAACTTGATTAGTAGCAGTATCTATGAACTCTTTTTCATAATTATAAGCAAGTGCAACATTGGCTATTATCCTCTTGTGAACGGGAGAAGAAACCGACAGCCACTTATCTTCATTTTTTTCTTTGATAGGCCTCAAATGAGTATTATACCAAATTTCCGAAACGACCTTCGCCAATTGGCCTTCCCTAATTTTTTTGTTGGCTTCCAATACTTCTCCAATTTGGTCCCAGGCAGCCTTCATATAATTCTCCTGATTCTCTTGTACGACCTTAGTTCCAAATCCGGCAGGTACTCTCCACCGGGGGTCAAGGTTCAGTTCATGTACCCAATTATCGCTCGAAGAAATATCAGTAGTATTATCCCTTTCTTTTAAGAGCCGTTGCGTTAAGGCGTGCCATCTACCATATAATGGAGCGGTAATAAGCGGGTCGGGGTTATTACTAATATCAAATTCAGTATCATCCCCGGCAGTTTGAGTTTCATTGATGTTCGATTCACTATTTGCTTGAGCTGCACTTTTTTCCTCATAACTATCTGTCAAATTAATAAATGAAGCTACATCACTTTGAAAAGGGTGAGGATAAGCTTGTGTCCCATTCAAAGTTGTCCAATTCCTATACTTCTCGACTATTTCAAATTCTTCGTCCGTGTAAAAAATGTCCGGTACTCGTAGTGCTCCGCCTAATTTTAAGATGCCGCCTAATTTCTGTTCATCCGTAACTCCTGAGTCATCAATAATGCCTTGAATGTTCGCACCGGGGTCCTGGACATCCATATCCCGCACTCCCACCCGACTGTCAATGGGTTTGGGTTCTAATAAGCGAACCAAATATTCAAAATCTCCTATTGTGCCGGTTCGAAAATACCAACGATGATAATAGGGTAATTCAAATCCGGCGGCAATAGAGTTATTTTTCCAGGCTAATTCTAAAGCACTTGTCGCAGTCGAGGGGTCTTGCCCCAAACCGGCCAACAGGCCACTTTTAAAGATCGGAACTAAAAACGCATAGTACGCTTCTTTTTCTTCCAGCTTACGAGGACAAATAATTCTGGAATAAGCAAGATCAGGATTTTCGTTTAGTAAGGACTCCAGGTTGTTGGCAATGCTGCTCGTGTTTTCAGATTTAAAGTCATTTCCGATTAAATTTCGATTTACATGAACATGAGCCCAAGCCCACGACTGTTCAGCCTGTGGCAACTTGGCATCAGCCGCTAATTTGATGTACGGTAATGGTCTGTCTTTAATATTTTTACCATCATTGAATTCATCTTCTTTCAATACAACCAAGGCCAACCAGGGCAATAACCTATGGTCAGTTGGATTTAACATTGGGGAATAACGCCAGGGAAAATCTTCATCATAAAATTCGATATAAGGAAGATAATTGGGTTCAAAGTTGGTAATCCAATTTCGAGGTTCAACCTTGACTATAGCTTTGTTGTCAATACCCACAATGTCTCCAGGACCATATATCTGAACATCTTTTTGTATAGGTGGACGGCTTTCGTTTCCTCCCCCCACTTTATCACCTTGTACTGTCAATTCGATGGGAATAGTTGCCCGGTTGCCGATTTGATTACTAATCTGGTTGGCTATGCCCTGTCGAAGCCAGGGTAAAAAGGTATATGTGGCTAATTCACTCATGCGGCATTGGCATTGACCTCTGTGTTTGGAATAACGTGCATTTGGGAAGCAGCAGCCGGATCTAAACTAATTTGCTCCTGGATGTAATCCATTGCACTTGCTTGACTTATAAATTGAGTTGCTGCTGTATCAACAGGTTTATTGGTATCGTTAAAGGCTACGGTATATCGATTCGGTTCTACTTTGATAACCGCTTTATTGGGCTGAATTTGTTTTTTGTGATGTTGGGATAATGTAGATTTGGTTACAGCTCCACCGTTCAAGAAATGTGTAAATAAAGTAGCGTAAACAGCCGTAAATGCAGTGTGAAGCACTTTGTAAAACTTAACCAGGTGCCGCTTGAAATTATTGTCGATGATCACCGTTTCGTAGCGGATTATTCGCTTGACGGCCATACTGGTTTTCAGTTGCTCACCATCCGGTTTGATTTCGACACCACTTTCATATAATTCAAAACCCGGACTCGATAACTTCTGTGAATTGCTTAAATTTTTAAATTCTCCAGTAGCAAATCTATCTGTGACATCAGATACATTTAAATTATTACCTGATATTGAAGCTGAAATAGAAAACTTGTCAGCATCTAATGGACGTTGATTTCCTATTTTATCCAATTTAAGCTTAAGTGGTAGTTTAGTTTGACTGACTCTCAATGTTCCAACAGGGTGCAAAATCAATTCATCCGTACTACTTGATCCTAATTGTCGCAACGAGACTAGAATACTACTGTTATTAGGAACGATAGCTTGCCAATTTGTGATGGCAGCAAATTCTCTTTCGACAAGTGGGAAGACTTCTATAGGTGGTAAAATGGTATGGCGTTCTTCCCCCCAAGTATGTTCGAATGGTACCGAAACGGAAAAGAATAGGAAGCCAATTTTCCCTTTTCCTTTAATATGCCAAGGAGTAGGTCCTTCAAGTAGTCCACTGAACCCAACACTAAACAATCCAAATCCAAACAATTTCACTGAAAGACTGACAGACAGACTGAAGCTGAAATAGAATGGATTAAATTGGAATAAAGCATCGAATCCAAAGTGTCCATCAATATTAAAAGCACTTACTCCAAAGAATAATTCTACCCTGGCACCAAATTGAACAGTATTGGATGTAACGGCAAAATATCCTTCTATTCTTATTTTCGCAGAAGATTCATTGAGTATATTGACTGCAAGCCGCTGTGGAACCGGAAAGGGCAAGTTAGGAGGTGGTGTATACTGAGGATGAAAACCTCCTATGGTTAACACAAAATTGGAATTATTGCCCCATTTTAGCCAAAAGCCAATACCTCCTTCTATGGTAATAAATAGGATTCTCGAGTCGTACAAAAAGGCAACGAACCACATTTGTTCTTTGGAGGGTTCGATTCTACCCAATAGGTTGATTTGCAATTTTAAGACTGCGGCATCTTCTGTAGGAAGTAAAACTTTCAGCACCCCTAAAATGGTAATATTCACATCAGGAAACTCAATGATCACACCCAGACTCAAACTGGCTAAAGTAGGAGAACCATAGCCTATTTTAGCCATAGGGCCTACCAAATGTTGATCATTATGAGCAGGAAAAAATGCCCGAAGGTCGGAAAGAATACGAGGAGCATTCGCGACTACATCTTTTGGAAACATTATGCTTTCTGCTCCTCCTGTCACCACTCCTTCCCGCAAGGCATCTACTTTAACAATTCTATTAATCCCTACAATTCCACCAACTCCTAAAAGTGTAAAGCCCATCCCCAATTGCAATCCAGCACCGAACTCTACGGAGATGATAATGATCATTGAGAAGCCTTTACTACCATCTGGAAGTTTTGTTGTGATTAATCCTATAGCCTTAACTGCAATCCATTCACTTATTACCAGTTCTAATGCACCAGCATATTCTTCTCGATCGTAGTCGAAGAAGAGGTAGCCACCACCTTTGACGACTCCGGTATCGAGAGACAGACCAACACCGTTTGGGGGTTTGAAGCCCATAGCAAGATCGATGGGACCAAGGTTACCACCGTCTGATGGGAAAGATAAGGTGGCGCTGAGGCCCATATTTTCCACTACTGCTTGGAGGGGACCGAGGTTGGCTTTAATCGTGGCACCCACATTTATTGGAATTTTGCCATCTTTTGGCATCAAGCCAATCGTCAGGTTTTGAATTTCTATGGGGCCTAGTTCAATATGTGTTGGAAGCCTGATTTCTAAACCAGCACTACCTTTAAAATATATCCCGTCTTTATTAGAAAAACCTATTCCTAAATTGAAATTACCCTCAATTCCATTTCCCGCAATATTTGAAACAAAACCGTCTGCATTTCCAAAATTAATTGCAATCAGACCGTCAATCAAATCTGTATTAATTGACAGATTGACATCTTCATTTTTTTCAACTCCGAGGGCAAGTCCAAAGGTTCCAATTTCAAGACGACTACCTTCTGGTTCTCCTATCCGAAATAGTTTGTCTCCCTCATTTTCTATGATTTTACTTTTCCCTATCAAAGATGTCTTGAATCCCAGTTGTGCATTATTCAAAAGAACTTGTGGAGAAGAAAATAAATCTGCAATGAATTTGAAATCATTATTGTTGTCGATACTAAAACCAAACCCATTGCTTATGTTCCCACTAAATTCTAATTTAATTTTAAAGTCGTCACTTATATCAAATTCCAACTGCACGTTTGAGCCTATACCAAAAACCAATCCTGTAATTTGATCACTGTTTGTATCAATTATCGGATAAACATCCATTCCAACCGCATCTACTTTTCCAGGAATAAACGGAAATCTCAGAATTTCTAAATCAGAAAAGCCACTCCAATTTTCTATATTTGAATTATTGTTAATAAACTTTAGCGTATCAATGCCAGGATCTCTATAATGCGGTATTAATCCAACCGAGCTTCCAATTTCATGTAATGCATATAGTGTCTTGTCATAGAGATATTGGTTTTGCGATTTTAGGGTGGATAATATTAAATCTTTTGGTTTTGTAAATAGGTCTCCAATTTTTTCCCAGTGGAAGGAATACTCTATATGCGAAAACAACAATGGATTGCCTAATTCATTGACTTCTACCACTTCAATTATTCCAAAAATTTTAAGTATAGAATAAGTAGTATAATAGTTGTCTTCTAAAAACCTAACGACCAACAAGTTCACAAGCCTTGATGGAAGTTCAGCAAGTAAGTCTGTATCGGTAAGCAGTGGAGAACCAGCTAATTCCGATTGAAAAATAGAGGATATTTCTTTTAAGTTGTCAAATATGGAAGCCAAAGAGGCTACCAAATCTTTGACAATCCTTGCAATCAGTTCAGAATTGTCGGTATTGTCATCCATCTCTTCAATGGTGCCGACGACATCCTCAATCGTCGCTAAGACTCCGCCAATTTGACTAAATAAATTATCTTGTTCTGGAGAAACATATCCAAGTTCCAACATCAATACTTTGGCAGAATCCAAATCTTCAGCGGCTGAAAGTATTGGTTTTAGAAATTCGATTACTAAATTTGATATTTTCTTTAACTCTCCTTTATTCACTTTAAGAATGACTATGCTGGTGGAAGAAAGAATTCAATGTCACGAAAAGTCAATAGGAAGTCCTTAAAAACAAAAACATCCTCATCCGTGTTACTCTTAGTTTTATCATTTCCTTTTATCAGTTCGATAACTATTTTATTGACTTGACCAAGTTTTACCGAATCACTTATCAGTCTGTCCAACCGTATTTCTACTGTTTGTAAAACAATAGCCGTTCTGGTAGTAAACTGGCTTCCAAAAAAAAGCCTCGTAGGATAGGCCCTTTGGATTACGGACTTAATCAATCTACTATTGCCTCTAACCAGTCTGGATTCAGGGGAATTATCTTTAAAAAGCCGGATGGTGAAGTTTTTCAAGTCAGGTATATAGTTGTCATTTGTAACATCATACCCTTTGGCAAATCGAAAACTAAAATGTGTATACAAAGAAAGCTTCTCGTCAGTACTGGGGTCTATCGGAATTTGAATGGAAAATATTTTTGAATTTTCTTTGATTATGTAAAAGGCTTCAATTGTTTGTTCAAAATTAAAATCCACGCTTGGAGGCCTGAAATCCTGTAAATTTGTATTAACCCCACGGAGTTGTTTTTTTTCAACTACTTCCAATGCTCCGCCGCCTTTATTTAGTAATGGATTAACAAATTTGTCGTCCAAACTTTTAATCGAAATGACAGGGAAAATATCTTCATCTATCGGATAACTGAACCTCCAGGCCCGGTGAAGATCCAATCTTAAATCTATAGGTATTCTTTTATCGTGGGTAAAATAGAGGAAATTCAATGGAACATCTTTCATCGTAGCAATAAAAGCGTTCCCAAATACTTTCCTAGAGATTTTGTCATGGCCGGAATTTGAAATGATTCTGACCACAGATTGCCTCCCGATCGTATCATTAATATCCGGAGTACCAGCTGGTTGGATAGGAAGTTTTCGCCAAATGGAGTTAAATCTTACATGGGTTGCACCATGAATAAAATACATGGCCTTTGGGCAATTTGGATATTCGTAAATCCTGATTGCATCTGAAGTTACATCTTCATCATGTGTCCCTGCGACGGCAAGATAAAAGGTGGTTTCACTGTTTATTTCAAATTGGGGAACCGGTACAAGGCTGTTTATTGCATCAACAACGGCATTTCCTGACCCGTCTGTTTCGAATGCCAAATCTACAGGCTCAAGGGCCAGAATACATTTTATATGTTCTTGTAGAGGATTGTTTAGCCAGCCTACTGTATCTTTTATCCTTTCGTCTAATTTGTCATTGATTGGAATTGTAGCTCCTTGAACGGTTGCCCCATCAGAAAAATAATTGAACATCCTGCTCACAGCATCTGCTCCCCTTGAATGGCCCATCAATCCGAGATTAGTAAAATCAATTTTGTCCTGAATAATAGTTCTTAATCCTTTCAACCTTTGTACGGCGGCTGTGGTTAGCGAAGAGGTGAGGATTTCTCCCAATTTCTCTGACGCTCCTCCATCGAAAAACTTAAAAGGGTAATCTGCACTGTTTGTATCAGGCGCGCTATGTGGTTCTGCCGCAATAATTTTGAGCATCAAAAGGTGCAAGAAGAATATTTGAATTCTTTGGTAAAAATCAAATGGAGCTTGGAAAAAAGTATTAACGAAATTTAAGTTGATTGAATATGAAGCAATATTGTTTTCCGCTAAATAGTTTTGCAGTACTTGATATCCTTTGTAAGAAAGAACTTCATCGCTTCTGACTGCTATGGGGTCATTGGGGGTTCCAGTTAAGTCAAAGAAAGAAATCGCATTGCCATGTCCTATGACAACTAGAGGATATTTAGCATTAATTGGTTCGTCCGGAACGACCAACAAGCCTTTCATCGGAATCAGCAAATCATTCCCTTCTTTCTTTAAAAAATTCGATGTTGTCAATGGAGTTATTATCTTATCGATAACAAACTCATTATTGGGGTCGACTTCTAAACTTGAATGTTTTGATTTGTCAAAAATATTATCATCCTCATTCAAGGACACTGCATGAAAATAGCTTGAAAAGATTGGATAGTCTTGACTGTTAATATCTATTATTTCAGGCATTAGAACTCAGTTTTACCAAGGATTATAATATTTAATTCTACCAAAATAAATACAACTGTTTGGGAACATATAAAATCTAAAAACATACTGTCTAAAAATTTTATCTATGGAACTCATACATTCAATTACTATCTTTTTCATTACGACTAACTTTCCCCAAAAAAAACTCTTTAATCTTATCTAGTTCACTAAGATCATTAGTTGCCATATTTTGTTTTACAATTGGTATTTGCAATGCTCTTGAAACAAACACCAATTCCATAGTGCTGTTGTTCAAATTAGCAGCACTCTTATTTCAACTTATGGCATCATTCAGCCGACTTATGAGGAAATGCAGCATTTTTGTTTAATCCAAACTTAATCCGCCAGTTCATTTTCTATGTATTTAGTCTCATGATGTGTCTCTTGGCAATAAGTGTAATTAAATGTCACCATTGGACGATTTAAAGTTCGTACCGTTGAATACTGATCCGATCTATTCTTTCATCTGTTTGTATTTTTGAGTTATGTAAAGTGAGATTGTCCTTAAGCTATTTTGGCATGGTCAAATATGTTTAGAGTAAGCGCTTCATAAATTAAGTGTATGTTTTAAGTAAAATGTCAACCAGGTCGACATTTCTCAAGTTTTAAAATGACCCTCATGCAAGTTTTACTATTCTCGACCAGTCTTGAAAGGATAATGGATATCGTGCATTCTGGCCTTTGAAAGTTAAACAATTTTGACGAAATTTATCGGTCTATTTGGCGAACGGTCGTTAATTTGGAATTATCGGTATCACCTATGAGATTATCGGTACTTTTTTCTAAGTGGTGTAGTGTTATTTAAACTAAGTTTTGGCGAATGTAATCCCATTCATCCATGTAGCCTGTGACCCTTGAGTCTTTTTGAGGTAAGCCTTGAGCTTTTCATTTTCTTTTGGGAGCGTTCATAGCCATCCTGGTCAAAGTCCATGCCTGTGGTCCACATACATAGCCTTTAACAGTCTTAAATCTTGCCATGGTGCCCCAAGTTTCCCCAGAGACGTGCCGAGCGAACACCATTCTTTGTGGTACGAGCAGTTTGAAGCCTGATACGAATGTTCATCGATCAATTGATCTCGATAAAAAAAAAGCAAAACTACTTCGTTTGGTCGCTTCATGCCAAAGTTGTAAAAGATGGATCAGGATGTTACTTAATCGCAAATCGATCCTTCCATTGAAGGTGTTGATATTGAGCCATTAATTAAATGCTTTCACATTCAGGCTACAGAGCGTTATCCGTTCAACATTAGGCAGCCCATAACTGTGTGTGTGAAGAAGACAGAATAAATCCCTTGAAGTTGTAAATCGCTTACTGGAAATCATGCGACTTCAAATCTGTTCAATTTTTAACTTATGCAGAATACGAAATTACACGTAGCAATATCTGCTTTTGCTCCGGTTCTCTTTACAAGCCATCAGGAATTTAAACCTGTAGCAAGAGTCTTGCGAAATAAAAACCAGCGTTTACATGCCTTATTATTGATCCAAACCTGTCCCAGGCCTACGGCGTATTATCACAATTTTTTTATATGCTCGCCTAATTTTTCTTTAATGATTCCATCTCCAAAACCTATCCACCTTTCGCGTATTATCCCATCAGGAGAGATCAATACATACGTTGGCGTTCCCATTCCCCAATACTTTACGAACGCGTCGTTGTAGTCGCCTCCGCCATCCCAAAGGTAGTTCCAAGAAATAGAATCCCGTTTTACATGGTTTTCCCAGGATTCCCGGTCAATGTCTGTGGATATGGAAATAATTTCTAAATCATCCGCATAATTACTGTAAATCTCCTTCAATTCTGGTAACGATAATTGGCTACCATAACAGGCAGATGATGAAAAATGCAAAAGAATGTATTTGCTCTCGATGTCAGACAATGATAACCAATCTCCATTTTGATTTACTGCGCGATAATCATAATATTCATCGCCTACTTCAGGTTTGGAAAACTCACTATGCAATTTAATGGCTTTCCCAATAGCTGTTTCTTTCAGTTCATCGTCTAATTGATTATAGAGGTCGACTAGTTCTTTAGCAGAAAATTTAGTTTTATAATGCTGAAATATACTCAATGCAGCATAAGAATTAAAGTTTTCCTTTAACACATCTGCCATTTCATTATCCAACGAATCCGACACTATCTCTTTTCTTTCGGCTAATAATTCTTTATCCGAATCAATCGATTTTTTTAACTTTTCTATTAGCCGTTGCCTTTGATATGACACTTGATTAAACCTCTCTGCCTGATCTTGATGCACTGAACCCGACATGTCTATATTCCACGGGAAATCACTTTTATCTGCCTCAAATATTACTCGTTCATTACCGATGAGCAAGGGCGTGTAAATAAATTCAGGTGACGCCGAGAAAAGTGTTAACCTTTCCGGACCTTGAGAATCTATTTTCCCCTTAAGTGATAACTTTCCGTTGACAACATACGCACTGTCCAAGGTGATGTTTGCTAAATCATTTAGGAAGAATAGTGTACTATCAGATATATTAGTTAAGGTTGCATCAAGTGTGAAAAACTCGTTCTTCGTTTCTGTCTTGCAGGAAGCAAGAATACAGACAAAAAAAATTATTATTACCTGTTTATCTTTCATTGTGCTAAATTCATTTTTAATAGATTAATAACCTTAATTTATCCGTTTTATGAATCCCGTGGAAAGACCAAACTCAACCGGTCTTTGGGCATAACCTGCAGCACCCGTTACTTTATTTGTAAGTGCAAAACCAACTGAAGCCGCTAAGGAAAGACCAAACCCTTGTTTGAAGTCAACTATCAGCAAAGGACGTAGGTTAGCAGAAATGACAGATTTCCTAAAATAATTGACTTCTTGTAAATCCGTTATACCGTCATTGGCATCCAAAAATAACCCTCTCTGCTGTACTAGATAATCATAGCGTAGGTTTCCCATAATTCCGAAAGTTATCCCTCGTCTTTGTTTCATATATCCAAAGTGAATAGGAATACCTAAAGTACTCGTCTCATTGTAATGTTGTATCTCCCTTTTATTTGAAACTTCCATACTGGCCTGGCCATAGCGCATTCCAATAGTATCCATTGTATTTTGGTCAATTAAAATTTCCAATAAGGAGTTTTCAAGTAATATTTCCTCCGTGCTTTCTTTATGATAGTTGAATCTTGTCCATGATCTTCTGTAGCTCAGACCAATACCCCAAGTCAAGCCTAACGGCTCGGTATGAATTGCATTAAAAGCAATTTCCCATCCCAATTTTGGAGTTTCTGTTTGTTTTCTAAGACTTACAGGAGTCGAATTTTTTGAATTGAATCCGAGCGTTGAATAAACGGGTCCGGCTTCCAGGCCAAGCAACCATGTAGCCGTCTGTTTGCCCACCTTAGCTTTAGGGCTATCCACTGAAGGTAAGTTTAGTTTTAACGTAGGAAGCGTAAAGAATTGTAAAGTGGAAATAGGTAGATTATTTAAAGTACTATCTACGTTTTTTGATTTTAAAATGACAGATGACACTATATTAAGTTTGGCTTCCTCATTTAGGGTAAAATTAGTTTCCTCCTTCGGTAAGTCAGAACTGGAAGAATTAACACTTAAATCAGTCGCTTTTTTAGAAATCGCTTTTTTATTGCGTACAACTGAAATCGATTTTTGAGAAATACTTTCTTCACCTGCATCTTTTCTATTAGGCTTGGACAAACCCGTTTCTATGTGGGCAGAAAAACCCGTTTCGCCTTTTGGTGCTTGTTTCATCCTAGCACTATATTTTTCACCTACTAATTCTATTTTTGCAATATCCTCACTTACTGAGCCAGACCGTTGTGTACACCAAACTGTGGCTAGGATCATGGAAATGAAAAGGAAACTGCCCAAAACATAATAAAAAAATGGAATAGGCTTAGATTCCTCTTTTTCAGATTCAAGCTCTTCCTCGATAGATTGCCACAGAGAGGATTCATCTAGGCCATACGCCTTATGCTCATTAAACCATTTTTTGAGCTGATGCTCTAGTTTTTCTATTTTCATAAGCGATTTTTTGGTTGTCGAAAAATAGTCCACTTCCTAATCTGTAAGAAAATGTAGTGCACTTTTAATTGTTAATGTTTTTTTTAAAAAACCTCTTGCCCGCTGTAGTTTTTTTCTTGAATTAGCCTCACTAATACCAAGTATTTGCGCTATCTCATGGTGTCCATAGCCGTCTATAACATAAAGATTAAACACATCTCGATAGGGTCCTGGAATGATCTCCAATAATTGGAACAGGGACTCATCTGTTATGAATTGAAAATCCCCAATACTCAAGTTTATCTTTTCCGATTCTACATTAAGTTCTTCAAACCCTTTATATCGTTGGTTGAATTGGAGGCAGCAATTAATCGTAATCTTGCGCAGCCATGGTTTGATTGCTCCCTTACTTGCATCGAAAGTACTTTTGATGCCTCTAAACGCACGAAGGAAAACCTCCTGAACAACATCTTCCAGCATGGATTTGTCCCTTAGATACCGTTTGCAGATGCTGGATACATATGGAAGAAACAACTTGAATAGCTCGAATTGTCCTTCTCGGCTGTCATTGCGACATAGCCTTATTATGTCGTTCAGGTTGTTTTCCAATTCTTTTGATTCAATGTTTAAGCAGTACTTTTGAAAAGGTGATTTCGTTATCCTTCACGACTCTTACCCAGTAGGAACTGGTAGGGAGTGCAGTTAAATCCTTTTCCCAACGATGCCCGTTTGATGTATATTCGGAAAACAACTGTTTCCCGGTAAAATCACTTATTACGACTTGGGAATCATTCAAACCTTCCCCTTCTAGAAAAAAAAGTCCACTAGTGGGATTGGGGTATACTTGTATTGAATTAACAGCTTCATCATCATTAATTCCAGTAGCGAATTCATTGAACTCTATATTCGCTACATAAATATTACCTCCGCCAATTATGAGTCGATGAAGTTCACCCTCCACAGTTAGTAATTCGTCTTCATAACTCACATCAATATTATCGAATTCATGGTTAGCTAATTCTTCAAAATTAGTATAAAAGACAGGCCCTATTTCCCAGTCCGTACCAAAGTTGATGCCTCCCCCTCCAAAATCTTTTACCTTAACTGATAGTCGATGTATCAAGTTATTTGAGTGCGCAAAATCGTACCAAAGAGTTGTTTGATTTAACTCAAAATACTTTGAATTAGTATCATCAAAAGCATCATCTTCCTTTAAAGCAATACTGCCAAAAGCATATTCTGTAAACGAGCCCGAACCTGGATGATTGTAGTAATGCGCTCGAATTTTAAAACCATCTTGCCCATAAAAACCCTCGATACAAGGGTTTTCCAAGGTACTTACAATCGGTAATCCATTATCGCATTCGATAAAATAAGCCATATCGTCAATGTCATTGAATTCGACTGGTGTCTCAAGGCATTCATAGTTAAGACTATAATGCATCTGCCCTGTACATAAGACAGTCAGTAATAGTCCGATTTGAAGAATGAAAATTTTCCCGAAAATATATTTACTTTTCATAAGCTGTGTCTATTTATTTTATTGAATGAAGCAGATATGGTACGCTCTACACCATTATCATCTGTTAATGTGCCATTGACGAAGCCCGAAATCGAATTGAAGTAAGAATTAGACCAGGCGTCATAGAATTGAGTGCTTTCCGTTATTTCAACCATACCTTCTATCTGAGTAGAAGTCCAGAGGACAACATATTGATTGGTAAACTCTGAATATTCTAAAACTTGCACTTCTATCAACTCGTATTCCTCTAATTCTAATAGAATCGGGTTTGTATCCGAATGAAATTTTAAACTTACCGAAATGTCTACATAAGGAAAGAAGGAAACCGTTGTGTTGATCTGGTCGCAATAAACCGAATCAAAGAGTACAGCAATAGTATCTATTCCAAAAATCTCAACTTCCATTGAACCCGGCTGTAGTTCGGTTGTCTCAACCGTAACTTCCCCTTCATCGGTAACAGTAATATCGAAGTTTTCCCCATTACAAGAAAGCAACATCAGAAGCACCATAAGACCACAGGCAAAGTATAATATTTTATTAAGCATAATTTAATTTTTGAAGAAGTTGCATATCCTTTAGGACGCAACCTCGGTGAATAAAAAATTATAGAGCCCTATACATTACTACCTATACTCCGAAAAAATAGATTTGTGACACTTGAAAGGGATTATTTTGGAAAAGGGAACAGCGCACGGTGTAACTGGGTAGTAGCTAATGAAGCAAACTGGCAGGCGAGTAGCACAAATGCCGCTTACGGATTTGTTGACAATGTCGAGAACAGAAACTAGTATTCTGAAAACGAAATAGGTCAAGTCCCTTCATAATCTAGCAGGACTATATGAATTTTTGTGTCATTTCAACTTCTAAAGCGTTATCCAATTACAAATCTGCTATGTCATCGGCGGTCGAATTAAACGATATGAGAAAAGCTTCGTATGAAGCAATCAATATATTATGCATTTCTCACTCAATTTCGCCGGATCCCTGACATACGCGAGATACTTGCTTGCGGTTCTAATGTTGGTGCAATTCATGAGTATCCTGGTGGTGTTGAGATCAACGCCTCTAGCTAATACCCATGTAGAAAGCTGTATTATCGGGAATTTCGGATACCTCGTGATCGCCTCGAGGTTTTATAAGAGTTTAGGGCATTTTGTTGTATAATCAGTATAGTTCCATTCGATTAATCATACTGTTGAATTGAACAATACTCTGCTCATCCTTGAATTCAAACAGATCACTAACAACATGTTTTATAGACGTATAATCATACTTTCCTTCATAAAGTCGATAGTTAAATAATGAATTTCGATAGATCCAGGAAAACTTCATTCCTTCACCATCTGGAACAAATTCTAATCTCTTTTTGTGAGATTCGTCGAAGAGGGCATATCCCCAAACACGATCTTCTTCTATGCGATCAATATAACCAAAGCGACCGTGCGCTAAATCATGTCCGAGAACTTCTGATTCTTTTAAAAAATCAAAAAAATGACCTACATCATTGATTACGATATCACCTTCCTTTTGTGCAAAATAGGCGAGGTAAGTATAAAATGCGGTTAGTCGCTTGAACCGCATCTTTTTTATAAATGGGAGCAAGGAGTTTTCATCATCGGTTTGTGCTGCATCGATAATTAATTGATAGTAGGATAATGTGGCTGAATCGAGAATATGGGTTAGGCAATTGACGTCTACTGACGAATAACAGGCATTGTATTGTTCAAAACATTCTTCACTTCTATCCGACAATTTTTGTTCAATAGATGCGCATCCTGCCAATACAAAAATTGTCCATATGCTAATTATAACGTGAATAAAAAGCACATTTATTCTGTTTTTGTTTACCATAGTATTTTATTCATTCAGCTCATAATATAAAACCATTGCTTGAAGAATCTCGTTCATCTTTTTAATTTGAATATCCTTCTCAGGATTCACATAATATTTTTTTATCTGTTTTAATCCTTCACTCTCTAGATCGGGATGTTCAATTTCACAACCCTTTACAACACCAAGATAAGGCCACTTTCGTTTTTTATCGATCCAAAGATAACAACACATGACACCCTTCAATTCAAAACACGGCGTGTTGTATTTCCAGGTCTCGGACATATCATGGTGACATAAGAGGATAATATTTCTCAGTGCCAGCAGACAGCTGCGGATGCTCTCTTCTTTGCTAAAGTAGTAATCGTCAATAGCCCTAAGTTTCATGCACGTACTGAATATTCCACTTGAAAATAGACAAAAAAAGACCATCCGCATGACGGATGGTCTTTTTTACAAAAACAAAATATTCCTATTTTATTTCATTAATTTGATTCGTCACTTCGGCACCTCCCATTTCCGGAACAATGGCAACATGCTTAGGAACAAGATTTCGTTCTGTATCTATATAGAACGTTTGAGATCCGGCACCGCCATCAGCAGGTTTGATTTCGACTTTGTACGTTGAAAATGTCCCCGCCGGAACCGTAACATCTTCCTGACCTGCAACAACCATATTGTAATAAATTACCTTGTTCAACTGCATATTATACATTCTAAGTGTAGACGTAAATCCAGGTTCAAGATTCAAAGAAGCAAGATACAGTCCTAATGCACTTCCATCAGGACAAACAGGCGCTTCTAACTTAGTGTTTATTGGGTTTTCCGTGCCATTCATTGTAAGGCTACCGGTAATTTGTGTATCCGAATAATCTAAAGCCGCAGAAGCAGGACCTTGAGAAAACTCAGACCTTACAGGCATGAGTGTTTCTTTGTCCATAACGGTCAATGACGAAATTTCACCCATTGGTGTCGAGGCAACTTCGGTTATTTCCCAATTGCCATTACTTTCCTTTACCACTCGTGTCATTGTCATTGGTATATTTTGGTCGCCCATTTTTATATTCATACCCATAGTATACTCCCCCACGGCAACTTTTCCATTTGACTTGGGAAGATCACCCACTAAATCTTCGCTGCTTAACGCTTCAGGTAGTTCTACTGTATTGATGTCGACGGTAATTTCATCCAGACGTTCGGCAACCTCGTCCGTCATCTCTTTTTGATAACGACCACCAATATGCTTAGACAAGAATTTTTCCGTAGAGGCAATAAAGGCCATTTGATTAACTGGTCGTTGGAAACCATGTCCTTCATCAGGTGCTACTATGTATTCTACAGGTAGTTTTAGTTCGCGCATAGCCACAACAATCTGATCAGATTCAGCCTGCTTAACACGCGGATCATTAGCTCCCTGAACGACGAGCAATGGCACTTTTATTTTATCCGCCGAATTCAACGGTGATCGTTCGTAAAACCACTCTGCCCCTTCTTCCGTATCCGGGTCAGCCATTCGCGCATACATTACTTTTCTAAATGATTCCCAATAAGGAGGAATTGATTCGAGCAATGTCTTCAAATTGGAAGGCCCTACAATCGACACACCACAGGCATATTCATCAGGAGTAAACGTGACACCTGCGAGTGTTGCGTAGCCACCATACGATCCGCCCATGATACCAACTTTGCCCTCCTCGGCGATTCCTTTTTCGACAAGGTAACGTGCCCCGGCCGTAACATCATCTTGCATTTTCTTTCCCCATTCACCGTCACCTGCGTTCAAAAATGCTTTTCCGTATCCTGTTGAACCTCTAAAGTTCATGGATAATACCGCATAACCACGATTGGCCAAAAATTGAGCGTACGGATTATATCCCCAAAAATCTCGTGCCCAAGGCCCTCCGTGCACTAAAAGTACTGCAGGCAAGTTTTTTGGTTCTTTTCCCTTAGGCAATGTTAAATACGCAGGAATCTCCAACCCATCAAATGATTTGTAGGTAACCGGCGTCATATTACTCATGGCATCAACTGGAATATCCGGTCGGGGTCGATATTGAAAAGTCGTTATCTTGCTATCGCGGTCAAATAAATAACTAGTTCCAGGATCAACATCACTTGAAACGCTAATTAAATATTTTCGCTCATCGTCTGTGCTGGAAGAAAAATTTATTTGCGCATCCCCAAATCGTTCTTTTAAAAGATTATAATCTTTCTCCAGTTCCTGGTCTTTAAAATAAATTCGTGGTTTCGCGCCCACGTAAACTGTCGCCTGGATTTCATGTGTGTTGCTTGAAACAACCATGCCTCCAAAATCAACCTCATTTTCCGGATCGCTTTCTACAAATTCTGTTTCGCCTGAAACAGGGTCTATGAGCATTAGTTGCGTTAAATCCAAGTCGCCTTTATTCGTCGTCAAATAAGCCTTCTTATTGTCCTTGTGAAATCCATTAATTCCACAGGATTCGGAAACACTACATGAATAAATTGTTTTAAATCCATCATCCGTAATATTCAAAATTTCCGTAGAACCATCTTCCGCAATTTTGGTCGCCATACGCAATTGATCATCATGATCAAATGTCCAACCTTGTATTTTATCGTTATTTTCTGCGATTAATTTTCGCTCTCCAGTTGAGAGACTGACCTCATACAAATCATGATATTGTGGATCTCTGTCATTCAATCCAACATAGATCACATCAGGTCTCGAACGCGGTACTCGGAAAATAATAGCACGAACGTCTTTGAAGTCGGTGATGTTCCTGGCTTCCGGTACACCTGTTTCGGCATTTGGGCTTTCATCAGGATTTACAGCATATACCTGAAAATTTTCGTCTCCACCTTTGTCCTGGGTGTACAAAATAAATCTTCCATCACGGCTCCAAAAGTAACCGCTAATTGGACGGTCCATGTCTGCCGTCATAGGCTTTGCAGCATCAAAGGGTTCGTTCGTTTCTTTC
The DNA here is from genome assembly GCA_028279185.1 of Saprospiraceae bacterium. GTDB lineage: Bacteria > Bacteroidota > Bacteroidia > Chitinophagales > Saprospiraceae > JANQSS01. The sequence continues at coordinate 67,697 of JANQSS010000112.1, forward strand.
ACCCATATATTTCGTGTGCCTTTGTACGGCTTAAGAAAGCTCATGTACTTTCCATCAGGAGAGAGCTGTCCCCCTGCAATGACCGGATCACCAAAAAAGACCTGCCGGTCGATCAATTCCGGTTGTTGCGCGCTAGCCACTAAACTGACACCACAAAAGAGGATGAGTATCATACATTTCAAGATTGAGTTCATTGTAGAATATAAATTTTGATTGGCCACAAATGTAAAGTTACGCCGACAGAACCAGGCATTAATTCTACCAAAACCATCTAAAAATCGGTTGATATCAGCAGGTTCAGACTCAGAGGAGAATTTCAGTTTGTTCCAGGCCTGCCCTGTGTTCAACATCGTATCTTGCCTCATCATACGCGTAGATGAATTGATGGAGGAATTGCAATTTGACAAGGAGTATACTCAGCTCAATGAGGAACAGCGACAGGCGGTTGACCACATCTATGGTCCTGTGATGGTGGTGGCAGGTCCAGGGACTGGCAAAACCCAAATACTTGCCATGCGAATTGGGCAAATTCTGCGGCAGACAGACGCAGATGCAAGTAATATTCTTTGCCTTACTTATACGGAAGCTGGTACGGTGGCCATGAGAAGAAGGCTTATTAAGCTGATAGGCCCAACTGCCTACAATGTGAACATTTACACATTTCACAGCTTTTGCAACCAGGTGATTCAATCTTATTCCAACCTATTCGGTGATCATCATGATTTGCGTCCAGTTGATGATTTGGAGCGACTTGATCTATTTATAAAACTGATAGATGAATGGCCCAATAATCATCCACTTAAAAAACTGAAAGGTGACGCCTATTATTATCGGACTGGTTTGCAGGATTTATTTAATACGATGAAATCCGAGGGTTGGTCCAGCGAATATGTCTTGGCCCGAATTGACCAATATATTAGAGAAATGCCCGATAAAAAAGGTATGATTTACAAGCGTGGACAAAATGAAGGTCAGCCCACACTCAAAGGTCAACAAAAACTGAAAAGCCTGGAAAGACTTCGTGCGGCAGCCAATGGTTTTGGCACATTCAATGAACATTTATTGGATGCCGGTCGGTATGACTATGCCGATATGATTTTGTGGGTCATAGATCAAATGAATCAAAACGAAGACTTACTTTTTGATTTGCGCGAACAATTTCAATTCATACTTGTCGATGAATATCAGGATACGAACGGGGCACAAAATAAAATTCTCTTTCAACTTTGCGGGGATCCTGATGACCAGCCTAATGTATTTGTTGTCGGTGACGATGACCAAGCCATATACCGTTTTCAAGGAGCTAATTTGAATAATATTATTGAGTTCGAAACCCGATTCGGGAATTATCTAAGAACCATAGTACTAAAGGAAAATTATCGTTCATCAACTCGAATTCTCAACACAGCTCATTCAATAATTGTCAATAACAAAGAGCGCCTTTCTACTTTAAATGATAGTCTTGACAAAAAATTAGTTGCTGGAGGAGTCGAAAATTCTAGATACTCAACAGGTGTTTATATTGGAAATTTTGAATCCGAAACAGAAGAATTATTAGCTGTCCAAAAATATGTCGAAAGTTTAATACTGCAAGATGTTGACCCACGCGAAATAGCTATATTGTATCGAACCCGAGCACACGTGGCTCCGCTCATTAAATATTTTTCTACTGAACTAATACCTCACTCCGTCAGTGAAAAAAAGAATGTATTGGTTGACCCTTTTGTTGAGAAATTGATTTTTATATTACGCTATCTACAGGCTGAAATTGAGGCACCGTTGGAAGGCGACTTGTCTCTTTTTACAATACTACATTACCCTTGGTTTAATATTGCGCCTATTGACATTTCAAAATTGGCTCTTGCCCTACAGTCCTGTGAAAACAAAAATTGGCGAGTTCAACTCAATAACGCTGAATGGCTGGCCCAACTACAATTAAAAAGTCTAGCGGAGGTTGAAAGCTGTATAAAACTCATAGAAGAGTGGATTGCCACTGGAATTAACGATACCATTCAAGTATTATTTGAACACATACTTTATTCTCTACCTATATTTAATTACATTGAATCGAGTGGTCAAACGTATAACTACTTGCGACTTGCCAATACTTTTTTTAATTACATCAAAGATCAGTCCGACAAATACGAAAGCTTACACCTGGATGACTTCCTTGTTACGTTGGATAAGATGATCAATTACGAAATAAAAATACCATTAGAAAAAATCGATAGAACCGGAGATGGCATTCAATTACTTACGGCTCACGGTTCCAAGGGTCTTGAGTTTGATCACGTTATCATAATTGGTGCCAATAGTCGAAAATGGGAGGACAGCAAGCCACCCCCACCTGCATTTTCCTATCCGGACACCCTCATTCGATCAAATGAAGAAAACAAAGTTGAAGACAATCGTAGACTTTTTTATGTTGGTATTACACGAGCAAGAAAAGAAGTGCTTATCACGATGAGTAAAGAAATGCTAGATGGAAAAGCCGCCGCACCGTCCAGATTCGTAATTGAATCCGAAACTAGTGGAGACACACAGCCGTGGACGCATGCATCCACTAGCGCTGATAGACATCGGTTTTTGTATAGTCAGTTTGCTCCAATAAAATATGAGGACAAGGCTATACCCGCGCAGGTGGATGACGTAATTCAAAATCTCATATTGAATATATCAGGTGTAAATAAGTATTTAAATTGTCCAGTTACGTATTACTATGAGAACATTTTACGTTCTCCACTCGCTAGAACTCCAGCCATGGGATATGGCAATGCTGTCCATGAGGCTATCGAACGAACCTTCCGACATGAGGATAATAAACCTGGATCGTTTCCGGACCTGACGACGCTGTTATTCTTTTTTAAAAAAGGGATGGAACGGTTTCATGCTCACTTTAATTCAAAGGAATACAAACGGTACATGGCCAATGGGAAAATACGTCTGGCAGCCTACTATGATTATCATTTGGTCCACTGGAAGTCTCTGGATAAATCACGCTTGGAGTACAAAGTGAGCAATGTGCACATTGACGGAATTCCTGTATCCGGAATTTTTGATCGCGTCGATATACTCAATGATCGTATGGTAGTCGTAGATTACAAAACGGGGAACCCTAAAACTGGAAAAGCCAAGACGAAGCCTCCCGTAAATGATCAAAGCGAATTGCAAGTTCAATATTCAAATAGTAAAGATCCGGAAATTCGTTCTAAGCTCAGATTAAAACTACACGGCGGGGACTATTGGCGTCAAGCCGTGTTTTATAAACTGCTAGCCGCTGCAGACAATGCCTTATCTCATCCTTTCGACAAAGCTTACATTTCTTTCGTCGAAGCCGATGAAAATAAAAATTACGAACATGAGGTATCCATCACTTCTAGCGATGAGAAAACAGTTCTCCAGCAGTTAAAATTTGTACATGAAAAAGTAAAAAATAAAGACTTCTCAAACGGGTGCGGTCGAACCAACTGTCGCTGGTGTCAATTACTCATTCAAAATTAAATCAGCGTTCTATTCATTATTATCCACGTTAGCTTCTAATTCTCGATCATCTATATCTTCCAATATCGTTTTCGCCCGATCCTGATCAGCTTCCAGAACAAATATTTCGTAATAACCAAGAAAAACGTAGGCCGAATCCTTTTTACTTATAAATTGTGTGTCGATATTTTCTGCATGAAGTGCAGCCAACACGACATTCGCCTCGATCAATCCTGTTAGCTTTGCAATTCTTGTCCATTCGCTCATGAGCTTCTGATTTAAAAATAAAACAAATCATTTTTCATTTCTGTATTGATATCAAAAGATATTTAATCCAGTTGTTTAATGTAATTCCATGTGCAATTGTTCACAACGAAACTTCATATGTTACGCCGTTCTCTAAAAGTATGGAGAATAAATAATGACAGGATAAGAAGCTTGTGATTTCAACGTGAAAACAATTCATCGATGTACGTCGACCGCGTTTCATCGTTGTAATCTTGACGACATGAGCCCGTGCCACTAGCCATTATCGATAAGCAAGTGCCATTTGGATGACGAGCCTCCAGATGCTCACGATCGAGATAACAATGACCTAATTCATGAAAAATTATGTATTCACGTTCCATGTCATTAGCCTGGTTCCAAATGAAGGTGTTGACACGCAAATCGTCAACATCGCTTGCTCGTCGCGTACAAGAACCCGCAACATTGTCCTCATCGAAAGAAATGATGTCACCCGAGATAGGATCAGCATCAAAGTCCACATGGATTCCACGCAGATCTGCTTCAAACACGAACCTATCAAAATATGGCTGCAATTCCGGATCTATCGTCGCATCACGCTCTATATCACAGGAATTAATCAAGAGGATCACCAAGGGCAAGACACATAGTCGTCTTATTGCTATACTTTTCATGATTACCGATTCAAGGCCAGTTGATCTGACGGGCCACTTCTAAAGAAAAACGATTATTTCTTAGACTTTGTTGACATGAATCCGTTTAGTCCGGAATCAACATCATCGTAAATTGATTTCAAGGCATCACAAAATCACTATCGGGAAATGACGACATGCTTATCAAGGTGTTCATATTTTATGCGAAGAGGCCAACAAATGGACATCAAGGCACTGTCCAGGTGTGTATTAATGAAGTAACCTGTATAAAGTTGATCCCCAAGTCCCACAGGCTGACATTCAATCTTCGTATTGAATTGAGTTTCAACCATATCTAAGATGTGTCTTAAACTAATGGATTCGAAATAAAAAGTCCCTTTTCCCCAAGCTGAAATTTTGTCTAGCCCCTCTTTCAGTTTAATCATTTTTGATTTAGCCATTCCGTCACGCATTTTATTGTAAGTGAATCTTTTATGTCAAGTGTTAGTTGATTAAGAAGCCGATAATATTCCCGGCTTACTTCATACCAGAGGGTCATCACGCCTTCTTTGCATATACAACGCCATTTTAATAAGTAGCGTATGCACGTCGCTTACTATATCCAAAAAAAATGTAATCTGACTTTTCCTGGCATTTATGCTACAAAAAAGAACTTGTGCTTGAACATTCCGTAATGCTTGAATTCCGCAGAACGGCACGAATACCAAGCGTATTTATTGGTTTGAAAAAAGTTCGTCGATGTAAACGCGACGCGTTTGTTGATTATACCGCTGAAAGCAGGTTCCAGTCCCGCTGGCCATTATACTACGGCAAACACCATTATTGTACTGAGCCTCTGAATGTCCTCGGCCTAACACGCAATGTCCTAATTCGTGAAAGACTACAAACTCCCTTTCCAGTGTCGTCATGCGATTATAAAAAGGAGCGTCAATTTCGATTCGACCCGGTTGATTACTGTGATAAAAACATACACCCGCAACATCATCTTGCGGAATGTCTGATAATTCCACCGTAACACCAAGTTCTGCCACGTCAATCCGTAGTCCACGTACTGCTGCCTCGCCCTCAAATGCTGACACAAATTGTTGTAACTCTTCTTGAATTTGTGCGGTTTCCGATTGACCTGAAGAAAGCTCTTCGTCTATACAGGACCAAACTAAAGAACAAAGAATAAATAGGACAATTACATTTTTCATAAGATTAATTTCAACTTAATTGATCGGGTAATTGTCTGCGATATGTAAATTTTTGGATTTAGATAAAGTACACATGTCGATATACTTATTAAGTAACCAATTATCGGATATTTTTAGTGTGAGTTTTCTTGGTTTATTATTTTATTAAGATTAGAAATTCATTGGTGAAATTATAAATCAAACCAAACCACCCATAGCTGCAGTCGCAAGACTTAATTTGGTGTTTTCCACGGACAATATAGCCTGACCGCAATAATCTAGTGTTGCCCCGCTGGTCAGTACATCATCCACTAACAAAATGTGTTTCCCTTCTATCTTCTCTGGGTCTAAAACTGAAAATCCTCCTTGTAAGTTTTTCATGCGTTGCAGTCTACTTTTCCTAGTTTGGGAGTGCGTGTTACGTCCACGATTAATAACAGCGTCTAAATGGGGAATTTTTAGATAATTACTTATTCCTTCCGCAATAAAATCTGTTTGGTTATAGCCTCTTTTTCGTTTTTTACTTTTATGCAATGGGACGCCTATTACTACATCACAACTTTTGTACGTCGGATTTTTTGCAAGTTTTCTTCCCATCATTGCACCCAGAGCACGGCCTACATGCGGCAAATTTCGATATTTCAACGCATGAATAGCATTTTGCATAATACCACCTTTTGAAAAGAAGAATGTTGAACAGCCAGCTTGGATGTGAAGACGCCCAGTGAAATGTTTTTCAAATTCATTGTGACATATGTTTTCCATACGAGTGTAGGGAAGTGATCCTGCACATTTCGCACAAAATATGGAGTGGCTCGGAATTGCTTCTTCGTTGCATCCAACACAAATGTGAGGAAATACAACATCGAATATCTCGGAGAAAAATTTCTTGAGCATTGGAATTTGGTAAGTTTACAGGTAAGTGTCATAAAACGGGAAAATATACCCAGCTAGAACAGACTTTAACATTTTTCTACGGCGCGGCAGACGCACAGGTGGGAGCAAAGTGGCTGTCGCTTTAAGGCGAATGTTATTTTCTTGCTTCTCTTACTCTTTCCAGAATCCAGTACCTCTTCATCTTTCTTATGAACACAAAAAAAGCCGGCATCTTGCGATACCGGCTCCCATCAAAACAAAACGAAAAACCATTGCTACATCTTCAAAAGTGTTTCTCCGTGTTCAATAATTTATCCTTCTTTTAAACGCACAGAAAGTTCTTTTCGTTTGCCTTGTCGTATAATTTCGAGTTCTACAATGTCGCCCACTTTCTTACCACCGATCATCTCTTGAATTTGAGGTACCGTATGCACTTGTCGTCCATTAACGGTTGAAATAATATCCATGGGTAAGAGTCCAGCGAGTTCTGCTGCGCCACCAGGTGTAACATTATTTACCAATACACCGCTGCGAACATCGACACCTAATTCTTGTGCCACATCAGATTGAATTGGTGCAATGCCTACACCAAGCATGGCTCGCTTATAGCCGCCATATTGAATAATATCCTCAGCGATTTTTCTCATTAAATTAACAGGAATCGCAAACGAATACCCAGAAAATGTTCCTGTTTGGGTGGCGATTGCCGTATTAATTCCAACTAGCCTTCCCTCCGCATCCACTAGGGCTCCACCACTATTTCCAGGATTTACAGCCGCATCGGTTTGAATAAACGATTCTATTTTTTCTTCACCTTGAAGAATATTAATATTTCGACCTTTTGCACTTACAATGCCTGCGGTCACGGTTGAGGTTAAATATTCAAAAGGATTTCCAATTGCCAGAACCCAATCGCCAATTTCTACATCATCACTATTTGCGTATTCGAGTGTCGGCAATCCTTCCGCCTCAATTTTTAACACGGCAAGATCGGTCCTAGAAGCAGACCCGACCTTTTCCGCTCTAAAGGTTCGTCGATCATCCAATATAACTTCGAATTCGTCGCCAAATTCCACTACATGATTGTTTGTTACAATGTATCCGTCTTCAGAAATTATAACACCCGATCCAGCACCCATTCTAGGCGCGAACAATTCGTCCATCCCATTTCCAAAAAACCAGGACAGTGGGTTATCTTGTTGTGCTGATTTAGCCTGCGTTTCAATGGACTTGATTTTGACCACAGCAGGAGTGGCTCGTTTGGCTGCGGTATTAAAAGATGAAGGAACATCCATTGAGGTAGTTCGTTCTACATCTTCAAATGAAATTTTCTGTGAATACTTAGGATAGCTGATTGTAGCAATATCAGATTGCTTTTCAACTATGGCATTTGCGCCGAATACCAACATCGCTCCGACTGCTCCAGCGACCATGTATCCGAAAAATGATTTTGCTTTCATAGATTTAGCTTGTAGGTTTTTCAATGTTTGATTATAAACGGAACGCGCGGCTCACAGTTATTTACCTTCCATTCGTTTAACTTAACGTTAACAGCCGAGAGTTGTTCGCGACTTGCAGAATTGTTGTAAGGCAAACCGACGGAGTTCAATGAGACGCTTCTGAGTTTTCTATCTTCGCGCTCTCAATTTCAAGCAATGAAATCCATGAATTCAAAGCAAATCAGAGCAACGTTTTTGAACTATTTTAAGCAGAAGGAGCATGACATTGTTCCATCAGCTCCAATGGTAAATAAAGATGATCCTACATTGATGTTTACGAATGCTGGAATGAATCAGTTCAAAGACTTTTTCTTAGGTAATAGCGATCCGGGCAATCCGCGAATAGCCGACACTCAGAAGTGTCTTCGGGTGTCGGGTAAACACAATGATTTAGAGGAAGTAGGCCGCGACAGCTATCATCATACAATGTTTGAAATGTTGGGGAACTGGTCCATCGGCGACTATTTTAAAAAAGAGGCGATCGAATGGGCTTGGGACCTATTGACAAACGTATATGGCCTTCCGAAGGATAAGCTTTACGTGACCGTTTTCGGAGGTGACGACAAAGATGGTTTAGAAGCCGATATTGAGGCGGAAGAATTGTGGAGCCAAATATTACCAGCAGAACGTATTCTTCGGTTCGATAAAAAAGATAATTTTTGGGAAATGGGTGAGACAGGTCCTTGTGGTCCTTGTTCAGAAATACATATTGACCTACGTTCAGATGAAGAACGGTTAAAAGTCAATGGCGCCGATTTAGTTAACATGGACGACCCGATGGTAGTCGAAATTTGGAATCTCGTCTTTATACAATTTAACCGAAAAGAAGGAGGTGTATTAGAAAATTTACCTGCAAAACATATCGATACCGGTATGGGCTTCGAGCGTCTCGCAATGGCAATGCAAGGTAAAACCAGCAATTATGACACAGACGTATTTTCATCCTATATCAAGAAAATTGAACAGGATTCGGGAATAAAGTACACAGGTGCTTACCGTGAGGATGCCTATACCGATATTGCTATGCGGGTCATCGCTGATCATCTTCGTGCAACAAGTTTTGCCATTGCGGATGGTGCCTTGCCTTCTAATACCGGAGCAGGCTATGTCATAAGACGAATCTTGCGACGAGCAATCCGATACTATTATTCTTACCTAAATATTGAAGAGCCTTACATTCACACCTTGGTTCCATTAGCGGCCGAATACTATGAAGACATATTTCCGGAATTGGCTGCTCAGTCGGAGTTTATCCAACAAATAATTCTTGAAGAGGAAAGATCATTTTTACGTACTCTGGAGAAAGGTTTAGCTCGTTTGGATCGAGCCGAACCTAAAAACAACCTCCTTTCTGGTGCATATATTTTTGAATTGTATGACACGTATGGATTTCCGTTCGACCTTACGCGTTTGATAGCATCAGAACGTGGTTGGGAAGTTGACGAATCAGGATTCCTATCCGCATTAAACGAGCAAAAAGAACGAGCTCGGAGTGATGCAAAAAAGACCGTCGGTGATTGGACTGAAATACGTACCGGTAGCGTGGACTTTTTGGGATATGACAAAACGTCAATCGAAGATGTCCAGATAATTAAATATCGGTCAGTCAAACAAAAGGATGAAGAAATATTTCATGTTGTATTAGACCGCACACCATTTTATCCCGAAGGAGGTGGTCAAGTTGGTGACACCGGTAATTTAATCTCGGAAGAAGAGACGATTAAAATATTAGACACGTACAGAGAAAATGAATTAATTATTCACCGGGTTGACCAGCTACCGAATAAGTCAACCGGGAAATTTACGGCAACTATTGATTCTGAGCGACGCATTCATATAGAACGCAATCACTCTGCCACTCATTTATTACACGCTGCCTTGAGACAAATCCTAGGTAATCATGTTCAGCAAAAAGGGTCTCTCGTCGCCCCGCATTATTTGCGATTTGATTTCTCTCATTTCAGTAAAGTGTCAGATGACGAACTGCACGAAATCGAGAAACTCGTCAATTATAAAATACGCGAAAACATATTGCTAGAGGAAGCTAGAAGTATTCCGATCGAAGAGGCAAAGGGTGCGGGCGCTATGATGCTTTTTGGCGAAAAGTATGGCAGCACAGTCCGAATGATTACGTTTGATCCAGCTTATTCCCGTGAATTATGTGGGGGTTGTCACGTTTCTGCAACAGGTACAATTGGGCTTCTAAAAATCACATCTGAATCTTCCGTGGCATCCGGTATTCGGAGGATTGAAGCGGTAACGGGTGACGGCGCTGAACAGTATATCAACTCGCAAATAGGGATAGTGCAAGAAATTAAGTCTCGCATCAAACAGCAGGATATAATTAAAGGCGTGGATGTTCTCCTTGAAGAGAATCGATTGCTTAGTAAAGAATTGGAGGATTTAAAAACCAAACTCTCGGCGCAATCAAAATCGTCATTGAGAGATAGCATAATTGATCATGGAGATTTTAAATCACTAATTACAACGGTAGATGAGGTGGATAGCAAAGTACTCAAAGACATGATCTTTCAGCTTGAAAATGAATTTAGTCCTTGTGTTATTGGCCTCGGAAGTGTTTATAATGATAAACCCACATTGATGGTTGCAATCTCAAAATCATTGGTCGAGAAAAAACAGTGGAATGCCGGGACGATGGTACGAGAAGCGGCGCAAAAAATTAAAGGCGGTGGTGGTGGACAACCATTTTTCGCTTCGGCGGGAGGTGCAAACCCTGACGGCCTGGAGGAAGCTTTAAATGTTTTGAATACCGCAATATCCTAGTCGATGAAAAATACTGTATTGCTATTTCTGGGACTTCTATTCGCTATAAATTTATTTTTCAGAATGCGAATAATGAAGTTAATGACAGAATTAAAAAAGCACAATTTGCGTATAGAAATACGCGATTTTTTATCCTCTGATAACTTTAAAGAACTCATAAACAATAAATATCCAAATCACGCCGAGTTATTAATTAAGTACAGAAAATCAATGCTATTGAGTATCGTATTAATTGTATTGGTAGTAAGTGGTTTGGCGGCATATTTAATTATGCGATAAACATGAAAAAATTAAAAATTGGCGTCATCGGTGCGGGGCATCTCGGAAACATACATTTAAAATGCCTTGGATTGTCTGACTGTTTTGAAATTATTGGCTTACATGATGTCAATGCGAGCCGTGCGCAAGAGATGAGTCAAGAACATGGAGTCAAGTCTTATGATCATTTAGACGAACTTCTGGAACAAATTGAAGTAGCTGATATTGTTGTTCCGACTACTTATCATTTTGATGTTGCCAGTAAAGCCATGCGAAGCGGCAGGCATGTTTTTATTGAAAAACCCGTTACCACAACGGTTGAAGAAGCGCGCGCACTCAAAACAATAAAAGACGAAATGAATGTCAAAGTCCAGATCGGTCATGTGGAACGATTTAATCCTGCCATTCTATCAATCAAGAATCTCGATGTCAAACCTGGTTTTATAGAAGGTCATAGATTGGCCCAATTCAATCCGCGCGGAACTGACGTTTCTGTCGTCTTGGACTTAATGATCCATGACCTCGACCTTATTTTAAAAATGGTGGATAGTGAAGTAGTTGACATTCAATCGAAACGTGTGTCAGTCGTCAGTAAGACGGATGACATTTGTAATGTACGCTTGACTTTTGCCAATGACTGTGTTGTAAACCTCACGGCAAGCCGCATTTCATTAAAGGCCATGCGAAAGCTGCGTGTATTTCAGGGTGACGCCTACATATCAATAGACCTGCTCGAAAAGCAAACACAAATTATTCGTCTATTAGAAGCTGAAGATGGAGATGATCCGGAATATTTATTGGATACCCATAAGGGGCCACGTAAGATTGACATGTACTTACCAGAAATCACACCGGTCAATGCGATTCAAATGGAGCTCGAAACGTTTTATGACTGTATCATCAACGATACACCTACATATGTATCGCTGGAAGATGGTATTCGGGCATTAGATTTGGCTTATAAAATAATGGAACATGATCTTTAGGCAACCCGCTATACGTTTAATTTTCATATGTATTATCAGCTTTTGCTTTTATGGATGTGGAGATGAAGCCATGCAGCCGATTTATGTGAAAATAAATGAACCCGAATTTGATATCTTAACTGAGCAAGGAACGGACTATCAGATTTCGCACTCGTATTTTATGTTTCACCGAACGAGTCTATTAGGTGGGTTTCAATATGGAAATGAAATTCCCGTGTTGGCCGACCCTCAAGATGAAATTCAAATTTTTCCCGGAATTCGAAAAAATGGCTTACGGCAGCAACCGGCAATTTATGATATGATGTCACGCGACATCGTGTTAATAGATGCTCTTCCCGGAGAGACTTTTGAATTTACACCTACATACAGCTATTTACCGAATGTTCAATTTAGACTGAATGAAGATTTTGAAGGAGGCACTGCGTTTAGTTTGGATTTAGACGAAAATAGCTCCACACGCCTAATTGTGACAGAAAATGTAGGGTACAACAACTCGGCTGGTGGCGTAATGACTGTTGATGAGGACAACCCATTGATCGAGGTTGCCTGGAGTGTTGGGTTGACAGACTTTCCTATTTCAGGAGATGTCATTATTGAATTAACCTATAAAAATGATACGAACCTCGGTGTCGGATTTTTTGGAACCTCAACGTCAGGTAGTTTAGAGTTTATTAAATTGTTTCTTTTTCCATCAGATACCTTGACGAAAGTTTATATTGACATAGGCCCTGAAATGCGCGAATCCAGGCTTGATAATTTCCATGTGATGTTTTCGTATCAACACGACGGAACGTCAACTTCGAATCAGGCCATAATTGACGATGTAAAATTATTACACTTGCAGTAGTCCTATGACTGGAGACAAACGAATCGACAGTATTTTATACGCGGTTGGTGATTATTTTGCCGCAATGTTCGTTTGGGCACTCTTTTATTATTTACGAAAATACGCTGTTGTCCCAGACTACGATTGGACCAATTTAATACAGGAGTCAAATTTCGTTAAAGGTGTTTTTTTGATCCCGCTGGGATGGATGATATTATATGCGTTCTTTGGAGAATATGGTGATATATATAGGTTCTCCCGACTGAAGGTGCTATCAACAACTTTATTTATAACATTTATCGGTTGCCTGGTTTTATTTTTTACGCTATTATTGGACGATACTTTCGGACCAAATTGGACTCATCTTTGGTCGATTTGCACGCTTTTTTTTCTACACTATATTGTGACTGCTGGCGTTCGCATGATACAGTTAACTTTATCCAGTGCAAAACTTAAAAATCGAAAGGTTTGGTACGATACATTGTTAATTGGAAGCCGAACTTCAGCTGAAAAGATCTACAAGGAACTGACATCATCCAAAAAGAGTCAAGGCCAGCATTTTATCGGCTACATTGTCACAAATGGGCACCATAGTCCTTACTTATCCAACAATATTAAGCAACTCGGTAAGGTAAAAGACATTTACAATCTGATCGAAAAAAAAGGTATTGAAGAAGTGATTATTGCAATAGAACCACATGAACAACACCTATTAGAACCTATATTAAATGCCCTGTTTCAATTTGACAATGTTTTAATCAAGATTATCCCGGATATTCAAGACATCATGCTCGGGAAGGTGAAAATGAATCACGTTTACGGTGCGTTCCTGATCGAGATCGACAAACAACTCATGCCTAAGTGGGAGCAGACAACGAAAAGGCTGATGGATATTGTGGGGAGTGCACTTGCGCTTATTTTATTATCGCCCTTACTCTTGTTTGTTGCGATTCGCGTTCGGCGATCTTCACCAGGCCCGATAATATTCGCTCAGGAACGTGTGGGTAAAGGCGGTAGGCCATTTACAATGTATAAGTTTCGATCAATGTACATCGATGCTGAGAAAGACGGCCCCCAATTATCTAAAGATGATGACGATCGAACAACGCCATGGGGTGCCGCTATGCGTAAATGGAGGCTGGATGAATTTCCTCAATTTTGGAATGTTTTAAAGGGCGACATGGCCTTAGTCGGTCCCAGACCTGAACGTCGGTTTTTTATTGAAAAAATAATAAAGGAAGCGCCGCATCATCGTCATTTGTTAAAAGTTAAACCCGGGATCACTTCATGGGGTCAGGTCAAATATGGGTATGCGTCTTCTGTTGAAGAAATGTTGCAACGATTGAACTACGACATCCTGTACATTGAGAATATGTCGCTTGCCCTTGATATTAAAATATTATTTTACACGGTATTCGTGGTCTTTCAAGGAAGGGGTAAATAAAATGTAACTTATTCGAATCATAAAATTCTACAACTCGTAATTAGGTTTCAATTTATGCTCATGCTCCTCGTCTTCGTAAAACTTATTTATAATATCAATGACCTCTTTCGGATCGTCAGTGATCGGAATTAAGTCAATATCCTTTTCAGAAATATTTTTATACTGTTTTAGCATTACATTGATAATCCATTCTTTTAATCCTGACCAGAATTCAGAACCAACCAGAATTACCGGTACGCTAGAAATTTTATTCGTTTGAATTAATGTTAACACCTCAAATACCTCATCCATCGTTCCAAAGCCTCCCGGCAAAACGACAAATGCCTGAGCGAATTTGACAAACATCACTTTTCGAACAAAAAAGTAGCGATATTGAAGGTTTTTATCATCATCGATAAAAGGATTTCCATTTTGCTCAAATGGCAATTCTATATTCAATCCAACGGATGCACCCCCATTCAATTTCGCCCCTTTATTGCCGGCTTCCATAATACCAGGCCCTCCACCTGTAATTACACCATATCCTTCATCTGTTAATAATCGTGCTATTTCGACAGCCATTTCATAATACTCCGTTCCGGGTTGTGTGCGGGCGCTCCCAAAAATCGAAACACAAGGCCCAATTTTATTCATTGTTTCAAATCCCTCTACAAATTCAGCCAAAACTTTGAACATTGTCCATGAGTTTTCACCTTTAATTACTTCCCACTTTTTTACTTGCTTAGTCATATTTCTGATTTTTTCTGCTCGTCTGAATTTGTGCACATATACGCTCTCAGCGTATCCTGGCCTTTTTAGACGATTTGATTATATTTTTTTGATTTTCAATATATTATGCCCACATATTGGGGCTAAAAATCTGTTTTTTTGATAAGACACAGACTTACTAAGGTAATAAAAGTTAGATTACAGATGACCAGGCCCATAACGCTTTCAACCAAGCTCTAATCTGGTCCACCGAGCCTTCCTGCATGGCGATAAATATCTTGGATTCTACCTATCTTGATCGCTCCTATGAAAGATGATCAAAGTACAACTGATGAGCTTGCGCGAAGGAAGCGTGATCATATTGACTTGGCTCTCGACTCGCGCACGTTGGAATGTGAGCAAGATAGGCGATTTATGTACGAACCGCTTCTTTCAGCACATCCCAATGAAGTTGATCTCTCCAAGACATTTTTAGGAAAAACACTTGACTTTCCGCTGTGGATATCTAGTATGACCGGGGGAACGACACACGCACGTAAAATCAATGAAAACCTTGCAAAACTATGTGCCGAATTTAAGCTCGGTATGGGGCTAGGATCTTGCCGATCATTGCTGCATAGTCATAAGACATTTGATGACTTTAATATGCGACCAGTTCTGGGAGAAAGCCAGCCGTTATATGCAAACTTAGGTATTGCGCAGATCGAAGAATTGATTGAAAATAAATCAACAGAGAAGATCGAGGAACTTATTTTCGATCTGCAGGCAGACGGATTGATCATTCATATTAATCCGTTACAAGAATGGGCACAACCCGAGGGCGATAAAATAAATAGACCTCCTATTGAGACTATTCAGGAACTTGTCGAACTGCACACTACACATTTTATCGTAAAAGAAGTCGGCCAGGGAATGGGACCTGAAAGTCTCAGCGCTCTTTTTAAATTACCCATTCAGGCTGTTGAATTTGGTGCTTTTGGTGGAACAAATTTTACGCGCTTGGAGTTAAATCGAACAGACGATAGCGCATCATATATTGATTCTTTTAGCACAATTGGTCACGTCGCTGAGGAAATGGTTGAATTTGTCAATACCTTGTCTAAAGCGCGAGACAGGACGTACCCAGAAATAATTATTTCTGGTGGCGTTAGAGACTACTTACACGGTTTTTATTTAATAGAAAGCTGCGCAATAAATGCCGTCTATGGTCAAGCTTCTGCTTTTTTGAAACCTGCTATGGAGTCTTACCAATCATTGAAGCGACATTTTATTCACCAGATGGAAGGATTTAAAATGGCCAAAGCCTATCTTCGAGTAAGAAAGTAGAAAGCAAATTTGCAAGAAAATAAAACGATAAAAGGTTTTTCCAAGCTATCCAAACTCGGTAAGATTCGTTGGGTGGTCGAACACTTTTTTACCGAACCTGATGTGGTCATGAAAGAGCTGAAGAGCTATTGGCTACAGAACGAAGCACAACAACAACTATTTGACGGGTTCAGTGAGAATACTATAAGCAACTTTCCACTACCCTATGGTATTGCTCCAAATTTTGTCATTAATGGTAAGACCTATGCAGTTCCGATGGTCATTGAAGAGAGTTCAGTTGTAGCAGCCGCGTCCAGCGCGGCAAAATTTTGGATGACTCGGGGTGGTTTTCAGGTGGAAATAAAAAATATGATTAAAAGCGGTCATGTTCATTTTTATTGGGACGGTCCTGAAGAATATTTAGTTAATAATTTTGAGACAGTAAAACGATTATTAATTAATGATGCAAAACCCATCACGCAAAACATGGAAAATCGGGGTGGTGGCATTACGAACATCGAATTAATTTCTTTTACTTCGACCGAAAAAAATTATTACCAAATAAAAGGTAGCTTCGATACTTGCGATTCTATGGGTGCGAATTTTATTAATTCAGTGCTCGAGCAGTTTTCGAAGACAATATCCATGTATTTTCTTACGGTCAATGAAAAACTCAAGACCGAATTTAATTGCGAAGTTATCATGAGTATATTGTCTAATTATACACCTGAATGTTTGGCCATAGCCAAGGTCTCTTGCCCGGTTAACCAGTTGCATGTTGGAGATGCGGAGCTAACCGCAAAAGAATTTGCGAGTCGATTTTGTCGAGCTATAAAAATGGCCCAGATAGATACCTTTCGTGCGACCACGCATAACAAGGGAATATTTAATGGAATTGACGCCGTCGTGCTCGCAACGGGTAATGATTTTCGAGCAATTGAAGCTTGCGGGCATACCCATGCTTCTCGTGATGGTATGTACAAGGGACTAACGAATTGCGCTATCGAAAACGACGTTTTTTCCTTCTGGTTGGAAATTCCGCTTGCAATAGGAACCGTTGGAGGACTCACTTCACTTCATCCCATTGCAAAAAGGTCGCTAGAACTTTTAGGTAGTCCGACAGCGAAAGAGCTTATGGCCATAATTGCAGCCACGGGTCTTGCCCAGAATTTCGCGGCTATTAAGTCGTTGATTACCACGGGTATACAAAAAGGTCATATGAAACTGCACTTGCTCAATATTCTTCAAACGATGCAGGCAACACCAGAAGAAGTTGCATCTGCGCAAGCACATTTTCAAGATAGAATTGTTTCTTTTGCTGCAGTCCGCGAATTTCTTGACTTATATAGGAATAAATTAAAGAAAATCTCCTAATATTGTAGCTTCTTAATTTGGGAGCCATCGAAACATTTTACGCAAAAGGAAAACTACTCTTGACAGGTGAATATCTCGTACTTGACGGTGCGCATGCACTGGCCTGTCCAACCCTTCAAGGTCAAAAAATGACTGTCGTAAAAGGACGCGGCTCTGATATCAAATGGAAAAGTTTCGATCCGAATGGTAATCAATGGTTTTCAGCTGTAATTTCTCTCTTTGATTTTTCTTGTGAGAAAACGAGCGATACGTCAGTTGGATTGAGATTGACGGAATTACTTACAGCAGCCGTTCGACTCAACTCAGATTTTTTGAGTAAATGGAATGGTTTAAAAATAGAAACTACTTGTGAGTTTCCTTTGGACTGGGGATTAGGTTCCAGTTCTACTCTTGTCTATTGTGTTGCACAATGGGCCGATGTTGATCCTTTTAAATTATATCAAAATACCTTCGGAGGCTCGGGATATGACATCGCCTGCGCGGATGCAGCGGGCCCTATTTTTTATCATATTAACGAGGGAATTCCAACTATTTCGAAAACAGAAATTCCAAAGGAAATTCGAGATAAGTTATATTTTATTTATACAGGTCAAAAACAGGATAGCCGAAAAAGCATTGAATACTATCGATCCAAATCCACTATTATCCAGCCACGAATTATTGACGATGTAAGTTCGATCAGTGAAGAAATGGCAACCACAAATGATATCAAACAAGCGGCTGAGTTGATTGACAATCACGAATCAATTCTAAGTGAAATTTTAGATTTGCCAAAAGTTAAAACCGAGCGATTCTCTGACTATTGGGGGGCGGTCAAGTCATTAGGAGCATGGGGCGGCGATTTTGTTCTAGCCACTAGCGATCGATCCTATCAAGAAACAACGGCATACTTTAATCAAAAAGGCCATGACATTGTTAAGTCATGGGAAGAGATGATGGCCAGTTGACCCATCTACAATTCCTAATTGTTCACGCACAATATGTAAATGAAGGCAAAATGGCACATTGGCCGTGTAACGGACATTGAACATATATCTAAAACAAAACTGTCATTTTCGATAAAATTGAAAGAAGAACAGCAATTTGAATTCGAAGCAGGGCAATTTGTTACGATGGATTTACCCTTGGGTGAAAAACGGCGCCAACGATGGCGGTCCTACTCGATAGCCAATATTCCAAATGTCGAGAACAAACTTTCTTTCAGCATTGGTTATTTGGAAAATGGTCTTGCAAGTGCTTATTTTTTTGAACAAATGAGCATTGGGGATGAAATTAAATTTAAAGGCCCGGAAGGCACTTTTGTTTTGCCTGCAAATTTGAATCGTCCAATCATAATGATCGCTACTGGCACGGGAGTTGTTCCTTTCATCAGTATGCTTCGTAAAATCAAGCAGGACAAGATACCGTTTGAGTCCATTCATTTGATATATGGCAGTCGGCTTGTAGAAGACATTTTATATCATTCGGAATTAGAAGAATGGAAGGAAGAGTTTGGAAACTTTCAGTTTGACATTGTGTTAAGTCGCGCAACAAATTGGAATGGCACAAAAGGTTATGTGCACGACACTTATCTGAATTCAGACATTCATGATGAAGAACAGGTCTTGTATTTGCTCTGTGGGTGGACGTCTATGATCGATGAGGCGATGCTAAATTTATTTCCTAAAGTCAACGATCCTACGAAACAAATTAAGTACGAATTGTACGGATAATTCCATCAGCCGATATACATTTGTCGGCATGATTATTCATCTCATTTCTAGCCCAAGGACTGTATCAACAAGTCTCATGTATTCCTTTGATAACAGGAAAGATACAGTGGGCATAGACGAACCTTTTTATGCACACTATCTCCATAAAACGAATAAAGATCACCCAGGTGCTGATGATGTGTTCGACGAAATGCCTATGGATATTGATGAAGTATTTGATGGAATAAGGGAATCGGCCAGGAAAAGTGAACATCTTTTTATTAAGAACATGGCTCACCATATGATCAACATTCCAGCATCCCGATTTTTTGATTTTAAACATGTATTTTTCATACGAGACCCGAAGCGTGTAATAGCCTCAATTTCCAAAGTTCTGAACAGCGTCGAACTTCA
Source organism: Saprospiraceae bacterium (assembly GCA_028279185.1). Classification (GTDB taxonomy): domain Bacteria; phylum Bacteroidota; class Bacteroidia; order Chitinophagales; family Saprospiraceae; genus JANQSS01. The sequence goes on from JANQSS010000112.1 coordinate 87,416, forward strand.
GGATATAGCAATTGCAGACCAATGGAAATGGTATGAAGAATTCAATCGGTTAGGTCAGGATTGCCTCATTATGGATTCAACTGAATTGTTAAAAAACCCAGAAAGAACATTGCAACAACTTTGCCAAAAACTAAAACTTCCATTTGTAGACGACATGTTGACATGGTCCGCGGGTGCTCGCACAATAGACGGAAGTTGGGCAAAATATTGGTATTCGAATACGCATAAGTCTACCGGGTTTTCAAACTATACGCCCCAAGAAGTTGTGCTTAATGATAAAAACAATTCACTTTATGAAGAGGCCTTACCTTTTTATGAAAAGTTATATGCGCATTCCATTCATGTTTAATTAATTTAAAAATACATATAATAATATGCTTCAGACATTTGATCCCAGAAATAAAGACATAAAAGTTTATGCAGGAGGAAACATATTGCATCGTGATGAAGCGGCTATATCCGTGTTCGATAGTGTTGTTCAAGGAGGCGACGCTGTTTGGGAAGGTCTTCGGCTTTACAAGCACGGGATCATTTGTTTGAGTGATCACTTAAAACGCCTTCATGAAAGCGCGCACACCCTTTGCTTTAAGGATGTTCCCGGTAAGCAAGAAATTCGAGCTGCACTAAAACAAGTTTTAGATGCAAACGGCATGAAGGAAGATGTACATATCCGCCTGACACTTACACGAGGGGTGAAGATAACATCAGGTATGGACCCCAGATTGAATCAATCTGGCTGCACGTTGATTATTGTTCCGGAATATAAGGCCCCGGTGTATGACAATGAAAAAGGCATTAGAATCATATCATCTTCTCAGCGTCGAAATAATCCGCAGTTTTTGGATTCGAAAATCCACCACAACAATTTGTTGAACAATATTCTTGCGAAAATAGAATCGAATGTTGCCGGTGTAGACGCGGCCTTAATGCTAGATGAAAATGGGTTTGCATCAGAATTAAACGGAACAAACATCTTCATGATTAAGAATAATATTGTCATGACCCCACATCCACATAACTGCTTACCGGGTATTACACGAAAGCACGTTATGACATTGTGCTCGGAAAATAATATTGTCGTCCAAGAATCGAATATATCATTAAGTCAACTCTATAACGCTGACGCCGTATTTTGTACGGGAACAATGGGGGAACTTACTTCGATCATTGAAATCGATGGTCGGAGTATTTCATTGGCAAGCCGTCACGAACTTTTTGTCAAAGTACAAGAAGCCTTTAGAAATTCTTTGCCCCGTGTATGTGAGCAAATTTAAGTACAGTCTCCGTAATTTCATTTTCAATATTCATTCAAACTATGGAGGACATAACTTTTATCATACATGAATGCCGACAAATACCTTAGAATATTCAGCTAACTGACATTATCGCACAAATTGATGTTCTTCAGGAATAAAAATAAAATATGTCTTTCAAGCAAAAACCATGATTTGATATAGTTAGCCCAGGCCCTGATCACCAATTAGACAGTATTAAACACTACCTGTCGCAGTATAGTTTGACCCATCGGAACAAGATCCAATTGAACGGGCTTTCGGCCATCATAACCATTGGTTCGAACAACAATAGGAAAATTGATAAGTCCGACATTTGAAATAGGCTCAAAGATTAATTCCGGCACGACCTGTGTATTTAATTTAATATCGGTCATTTTACCAATACGTTTGATATGATATTGATGAAAGCCCGAACTACCATGACTTCGAATTACACTTTTCTCGTAAGGAATTTCACGAGAAAAAAGAAGTGGTCCTCTTCGAATTACGACAGTATTAGCTTGATTCTTAAAAGGCTCAACTAATATTGGAAAGTCGAATATCACTTTTACTTTATCTCCATGTTTCCATTCTTTGTCGAGCACGACAAAATCAATTTCATCGTCAATGGATAATCCCTCTATCGAATGGACCTTAATTGTCCTAAGTCCATGAGGCTTTCTTATGTACAGTTTAAATTGTACAGGATCGCTTATTGACCATCGAAACTCAACCTCATCTCCAAACGGATATGACGTCGTTTGCTCCAGACAAATACTTGTATCCTCAAACATGGATGTAAACGAACTTGGTCCAAATAACAAAACGACAATGCCATCGTGTATTTTCTTGTACTGACCATCGACATAGTGTGGTAATAATCTTCCATCATTCAGAGCGCAACATGCCGCAACTTCGTGGCAAGCATCAAATGTTTCTCTACCTCCGAGATGATCGTGATCGATCGCAGAACGTTCATCGCTAGACAGGTAAGCCAATGCTGAACCGTCTGAAAACCGGGCCCCAAATGCGGCATTAAAAACAACCGATTCTATTCGGTCCGCAATCAAAACATCACAGGTCAGGTCAGTCATTTTATTCAGCGAAATGACAGTTTCAATTAAAGAACAGTATTCATACTGATCGTAAGGAGAACCGGCCAAACTACGTACATTCTCATCACAACGCATCGCTAATGATGCCGTACTATGAATGGAAAGTCTTTGTAATAGATTTTTTTTTGCGCGATTAAATTTTGGCGATGGCGCCACAGAATCAAACCAATGAAAGATAAACATTCCTTCGGCGATATGTGCACCATGCTTTTTAAACGATCGACTGCTATCGAGTATATTACTCCATTGCAAATCGTCATCACGTACCTGGGTATTCGAAAAATCGGTCATTAACTTTCGGGCAAAAACAACATATTTTCTTTTCTTGGTAATCCTATTTAGCCAATACAGAATTTCGAGGTACCCTATTCCGTGACTAACACCACCTTCAGGTTTATGAGATATAAATGGATTTTTATCCGCATATGCAGCCATTGTCAAATCAACAGCGACAATGCAGGCATTCAAAATATCCTCTTTTTCCGTGAATTCATAATAGGCTAACATCGCTGAAATAATTCTTGCTTGCGTCCATAATTCGCCATTCTCACCTGTATGCTCATATCGTGCCCCTAAGCCCTTATTAGCGTATATGCCAACGTACCCCGAATCATCAATCGACCCTATCAACGTCGACATATAAGTATGCATACGCTGCTGAAGCCTATCTTCATCAAGCAAAAACGCTGCTCGTACTAAACCGTCAATGAAATATCCTTCATGTTCTCCACTCCACCAACATTTTTTTCCATGATATAGCTTCGAACTCAATCGATTCTTAGTATGAAAGAGTCGATGTGACGCGGTGTCGTCAATGGAATCAAATTGATAGAAAAACCCCGACTTCACATGTTGTAACATGAAATCTTTTATATATCCCTCCGGGAGTATTTTACCGCAACTAATATGTATACTTTTCTTGTCTAGCATACAAGCATCAAAATGACCAAGCCCATTTTTTAATTAATTTTAAGAAGGTATGACCAGAAATATTAGTTGCACCCAAAGAAAGCAAATGCTCATTTTCTACTTGACAATCTATAAGAGCCAATTTATTTAAATTAGCATACTTATTGACAAAACTAATAAATCCAAATTTGGAGGCATTCTTTTCCTTACTAAACATTGACTCTCCAAAAAACACTTTGCCCAACCACACGCCATAGAGTCCACCTACTAATTCATTTCCCCGCCACACTTCGACAGAATGAGCGAGACCCAACTTGTTTAATTCAATATATGCTTTCTTGATTTCATCTCCAATCCATGTTCCATCTTGGTTTTTTCGTTTTATTTTTCCACAATTTTCGATTACATCTTGAAAATTTTGATTTAATGACCATGTAAAGAATTCATTGTTAAAATACCTGCGCATGCTTTTCGCAACCTTTAAATCCTTTGGAAAAAGTACCGACCTCGGATTGGGGCTGAACCACATCGTTGGTTCACCTGGGTTGAACCAGGGAAAGATTCCAAAGTGGTAAGCGAGTCTCAAGCGTTCGACGGATAAACCACCGCCTATAGCCAAAAGTCCATCGGTTTTATTTGCGAGAAAAGGATGTGGAAAAACTAGATTATCTTCCGGCAGGAAAAACACAGGCATATTTACTCGGCCAGATGTTCAATCACGGCTGACAATCCGCGGTCAACAAGCGCATCTTTTAATGGTCGTAACTCATCCAGCGTTGCTTGCTTCACTGCAGCCTTGCCCTTGTAATGAATGAGAATCGAAAGCTGTTCAGCTTGCTGTGACGTGTGATTGAGAATTTCAATAAAACATTCAATTACCCATTGGAACGTATTAAAGTCATCATTATACACAATGATTTGACTCACAGTATTCTGTCCAGAGTCAACTGCTATCTCCTCTAATAATATTTCGTCTGTGCCTGAAAATGTTATCGACATGTAGTTGTGTTTCGGTGCAAAGATACGATACATCAATGATATGCGGGACAATTAAAACAAAGATGCGAAAGATGACAACCTTTATATAGGGTCAGCTATGCAATGAGGCATATTTTATCTTTGCCCATCCATGACTGAAACCAATCGATCATTTTTAGAATTGCATGTAGCCGTATTTCTGTTCGGCTTTACTGCCATACTCGGTGAGTTAATTACCATGCACCCATTGCTGCTCACTTGGTGGCGGGTTGTTCTAACGTCGTGCTTCTTTTTCTTTGTTCCGGGATTGATACGTGCCTGGAAAAGAATACCACGGGAGCGTATTTTTAAATTTACCCTGGTTGGCTTTATTGTAGCCATTCATTGGCTAACGTTTTATGCTTCCATTAAAGCATCAAATGCTTCGATTACTTTGGTTTGTATTGCAACTACTGCATTTTTTACTGCTTTGCTTGAACCACTTGTCATGAAACAGAAAATGAGTTTCATTCAGGTTGGATTAGGTATATTAATTATTCCAGGAATGGCATTAATTGTTCAAGCAACTGATAACAGTTATCATTGGGGTATTGTGTTAGGACTCATCTCTGCATTCCTTGCGGCATCTTTTGGTGTGCTTAATAAAAAATGGTTAGACAAGCACGACACGCGCGCCGTGACCTGGATAGAGATGATTGCCGCGACACTTTTACTTTCTCTTTTTATTCCATTTGTATTCCAATCTGGAAAGGTGGACACCTTATGGCCTTCGGTAACTAACTGGCTCTACTTACTCATATTGGCCTTACTCTGCACGAATCTAGCGTATCTCCTTGCCCTCCGTGCCTTGCGTCATTTATCTGCTTACACAACGGCATTGACTATAAATCTCGAACCTATTTATGGAATTATTTTGGCCGCACTCTTATTACATCAATATGATGAATTGAATGTTAGATTTTATGCAGGCGCCCTGGTAATCTTACTTAGTGTTATTGGTTATTCAATTTTGAAAAATAAATTTAATTTACACTAGGTGTTTAATGGAAATTTAATAATCACGCAATGAATTTTATATCAAAAGAAATTGAGGACTACGTAGTATCAAATTCTCAGGCCATTCCTCCCTATCTGGACGAATTGGAACGTGTTACACACATGCGTACATTGGCTCCACAAATGCTATCCGGGAAATTAGTTGGTCGACTTTTAAGTTTTATTTCCCATTTGATCAAACCAATGTGCATAGTTGAGATCGGCACATTTACAGGTTACAGCTCCCTTTGCCTCGCCGAGGGTCTCTTACCTGGTGGTGTATTGCATACATTTGAAGTCAACGATGAATTACTGCCAATAATTGATACATTTCATAAAAAGTCTCCATACCATGAAAAAATTAAAGTCCACATTGGACGAGGTGAGGAATTACTTCCTAACATGAACATTGTCCCTGATTTGGCTTTTTTAGACGCAGGAAAAATGAATTACCTGGAGCATTACAATATTGTATTAGATAAAATGAATACAGGAGGGATCATAGTTGTGGATAACGTTTTGTGGAGTGGAAAAGTACTTGAACCGGCAACGGACGAAGACACAAAGTCACTTCAAGCCTTTAATGACTTTATTTCTGCCGATGCTCGGGTTATTCAAGTTATGCTACCTATTCGTGACGGCTTGACATTGATTAGAAAAACTGCCTGAACTTTGCCATTTTAGCTATGTCAGGAATCTATATACATATACCTTTTTGCAAACAGGCCTGCCACTATTGCAATTTTCATTTTTCGACATCGTTAGCGCATAAAGATCAAATGATAAATGCGATCTGTAATGAATTGACCCTTAAATCTCAATGGTATCGCAATGAAATAAAGACGATTTATCTTGGTGGGGGAACTCCTTCTCTTCTTTCTGACTCGGATTTGCATAAAATATTTAATTCCATCATATCCAACTACTATGTGGTCAAAGATGCCGAAATCTCTATCGAGGTAAACCCCGATGATGTGAATGATGATTTTATCTCTACCATGAAGTCATTTCCGATAAATAGAATTAGTTTGGGGGTACAATCTTTTTTTGAGCCCGATCTGATCTACATGAATCGCGCACACTCTGCCAATGAAGGACGCAAGGCACTTACACGATGTATTGAAGCCGGCTTTCGCAACATTTCTGTTGACCTGATATACGGAACTCCGACGCTGTCAAATGAAAACTGGATAAAAAATATTGATATATGCATTTCTCTTGATGTTCCCCACCTTAGCTGCTATCAATTAACCGTAGAAGACAAAACACCATTAGCTGCCTTTATTTCTCGTCAAGAAATGATAGCACCTGATGAAAATTTATGCGTTCAACAGTTTCACATTTTATTGGATAAAATGGACGTAGCCGGATATGAAGCCTATGAAATTTCCAATTACGCCAAACCGGGGTTTCGCTCACGCCATAATTCGTCCTACTGGTTAGGTAATTCATATATTGGCATAGGACCTTCGGCACATTCATATGTAAATAATATGAGATCGTGGAATACTGTTGTGAACAGCCGCTATGTATCAGAAATAAAACAAAATAAAATCCCTGAAAATAGGGAAATCTTAAATCAACAAGACCTTTACAATGAATTTGTTTTAATTCGATTGCGGACAATGGAGGGTATTCATGTACCCGATATATGCGACAGGTTTCCGGCCTATATAGATCACTTCAACAGTGCTATAAACTCGTTAATCGAAAAACAATTATTATTCGAAGACATGGGCAACATCCGCTTGACGAGAAATGGAAAAATATGGGCTGATGCCATTAGCGCAGAATTAATGATGTAATACAGGAAGCACAGTAAACCGAGTAAACACCTTACCTTCCTATATGGACGAGCAATACGGATATATCTGCCGGCGAAACACCACTAATTCGGCTTGCTTGCCCAAGCGTAATAGGGCGCAGTTCTGTTAGTTTTTCACGTGCTTCCGCGGAAAGCGCATTGATGGCATCGTATTTAATGCCTTGTGGTAATTTTAAATCTTCCAGACGATTCATTTTATTCACTAATTCCTTCTCTTTTTCTATATACCCTGCATATTTCACATTGATCTCAGCTTGATTAAACGTTTCCAGTGAAAAACGATTTAAGTAGTCCCAGACTTCGGGTAAAACTTCGCATATCGCGGTAAGCGAAACATGTGGTCTTGAAAGTACGCGATCCAATTTTACCTTTTGTTTCAATGGCGCACTATTAATTGAAGCTAAATAGCTATTAATCGTAAGATAATCCACGCTATGAGTTCGTAAATAATTTTCAATCGTATTAATTTGATCGAGTTTTGCCGACAACGTTTCCATGCGTTCTACACTTCCGGCCAATCCAAGTTTAGCGGCGAGTGGAGTAAGGCGAACATCAGCATTGTCTTGTCGAAGTAGTATCCGAAACTCAGCACGAGAAGTAAACATGCGATAAGGTTCTTTTGTACCTTTATTAACGAGGTCGTCGATTAAAACTCCGATGTAAGCTTCTGATCTTTTTAATACAAAAGGATCTTTTTCATTAATAGTCAAATGTGCATTAATGCCTGCAATTAAACCTTGACTAGCGGCTTCTTCATACCCTGTAGTCCCATTTATTTGACCTGCAAAAAATAAATTGTCAACCAGCCGTGTTTCCAGATTTGGTTTTAATTGTGTCGGCTGGAAAAAATCGTACTCAATTGCGTATCCCGGTCGAAACATTTTCACATTTTCAAACCCGGGAATTTTACGCATTGCTTCATATTGAACATTTTCTGCCAATGAGGACGAAAAGCCATTCACATAAACCTCAACTGTATTCCAGCCTTCGGGTTCTACAAACAATTGATGTCTGTCTCGATCTGAAAACCGATCAATTTTATCTTCTATTGATGGGCAGTAACGGGGGCCCATTCCTCGGATTCGGCCATTGAAAAGCGGCGAGTCGTCAAATCCACCTTTCAGAATTTCATGAACTTCCGGATTGGTATATGTAATATGGCATGGACGTTGTTTTTTTAAACGTGGTGTCTCGGTATAGGAAAATCTTCCCGCTTCTTCATCTCCAGGCTGAACTTCCATTCGATCCCAATCCAGCGATCGACCATCAACGCGTGGTGGTGTGCCCGTCTTCATTCGTCCAGATTCAAAGCCGAGTTTAACCAATTGTTCCGTGATGCCTGTTGCCGCCCGCTCACCTGCTCTTCCACCGCCAAATTGTTTTTCTCCGATATGTATAAGCCCGTTCAAGAACGTCCCATTCGTCAAAATGACACTCTTTGCCGGAATTTCTATTCCTAGACCAGTCCTAACACCGCACACCCGACCATCTTTCACGATTATTCCTGTCACCATTTCCTGCCAAAAATCGATTCGATCATTTTCTTCCAGCATCAATCGCCACTTTGCGGCGAAGAGCATGCGATCCGACTGGGCACGTGGGCTCCACATTGCCGGCCCCTTGGATCGGTTCAACATGCGAAACTGGATCATCGTATGATCAGTGACGATACCAGAATATCCGCACAAGGCATCGATTTCTCGAACAATCTGCCCCTTGGCCACACCGCCCATTGCTGGATTGCAGGACATCTGAGCGATGGTCTGCATATTCATGGTTACCAACATGACCTTACTCCCCATATTTGCAGCAGCTACAGCAGCCTCGCAACCCGCATGACCACCTCCAACTACGATGACATCGTATTTCTGAAACATGACACAAAAGTACGGGATTATCGCGTTACCGCCTTCAAGATTGATTGAGTATCCATCCTTTTAATTAACGCCCCATTTAACATACTTCTACTCGGAATCGGTCGCACTATATGGTTGATTGTGCAATTCTCAACACCGATATACACCAATACTGATAATGACAACATCATTCAATTAATTGGTAGAAAAAAAATGGTTATGAAAAATAAGTTAAAGCATAGAAATCAATGGTATCGATATCGTTCGACAAATTTATTAATCGGGTTTATTTGTTCAATTTCATTTTGCCTTACCGCATTTAACTATACGTCCTATTCGGTTCAGCGTGTAGATTTAGCAACAGCTCCAGAAATTATCGATGAAACCTTGGATATAATCCCTACTGTATTTCCAAAACCAAAAAAGAAATTTATTCCAATTCCTCCAATAATTGATATTCAGGATAAAATAGAACCAAATGACGAAGTTGATATAAAGGAAGATATGCCCACGCATTTCGAACCGAATAGTTCTCAAAACCCCCAGATAGATACCGTGTTTAACGATGCTGTACTTCGACCTGAGCCCGAATCAAAAGCCCCGATTGTCGCACCTGTAAAAAAAGAAACACCTACCGACAATGAACCAATCTTCTTCGCAGATCATATGCCGTACTATGGCGACTGCCATCTTGGCAACCTGGACAAGAGGCAAAGAAAAGAGTGTTCTGACAATGCTTTTTTACAATATTTAAAAAAGACAATTCGATATCCAGGTATTGCCGTCGAAAATCGAATTGAAGGAGTTGTTTTTATCGAAATAATATTAGCAAAAGATGGATCATTGGAATCAACAAAAGTGCTAAAGGATATTGGTGGTGGGTGCGGAAAAGAAGCGCTCAGAGCTATTAATAATATGGGAAATTGGTCGCCAGCTAAACACCGCGGCCGACCTGTGAGGCTCATTATGCGGCTGCCCGTAAAATTTGAATTAGCTAATTAACGTTGTTAGTCGTTTATCATCTATCCATGTGTTGGTTTACACGTGTTTCCAAAATACTACTTATCTATTTTTGGGTTAAACACCTAATATTGCTGAATGAAATATAATGTCTCTTATTTAAGACTAGGCTCTATTGGTGGCCGCGCCTTAATCGTTGATTAGCTATATAATCGATGCTTATTAAAACTAAGACAAGCGTAACGTTTTTAATTTTAGTTCTTCAGGCAATTCGCCCAATGCAAGATATGCACCTCCACCTCCGGCACCGCAGAGTTTAATTGCAAATTTCTCAGTCTCCAACCCTTCTTTCCAAAGACTTTTAATTTCCCTTGAAATCATCGGTTTAAAAATGTCAAATTCAATAGCGCTAATGGATTTAAAACTCTGTTCGACACCTGATATGCGCCCTTTAACCCAAGAAGATACAAAGTCATGTACCGTAGGTATTAGTTTATTTTCAATCGCAGTCTTGAATTTTTTCTTTTCTAGTGACTCAATGAAATACGAAATAAGGGGTGCTGTATTACGAATGGCCGTCGTTAAAATTAAATGAATAGGTAGAGAGTGTGGAATTTCAAAATCGCGTAGCTCACCTTTACCATTTTGAACGACATAACTTTTACCCGTAAGCGAGACCAAAGGATCTACACCGCTACTTTCTCCATGGAAATATGATTCCATATCCGATAACACGCGACGCACTTCGTCTAATTGACTCTCTAGCGAAAGTTCGTTGTATACGTACCTGTCATAAAACGCCGCCGTAACGCTTCCAGAGCTTCCCAGCCCACCACCTTGGGGAATATTTGAAATAAATCGTATATCTTTTTGATAGTCCAGATGCATGCGATTGATGTCCAGATTTTTGCTGACTTCTTCTATGGATGCTAAGTGATCAATCCATGCACTAAGATCAAATGGGTAATCCGACCTAATGCCAGCCCTCCAGCTGCCATTGTAGTATGAAAATGGCACGGCCAGCGCGTCCGACCCGGATAGAACGGTATACTCTCCTGCAAGGAGGACTTTAGATGGATAAGTAGATTTCAAGCTCGGGGCACTTTCGGCCGCCAAGGTAACAATTCCGAGAGTTATTTCATTAATGGATGTTGAACGACTTCGGCTCTATAAACGCATGCGTGCGACCTCTCATTTAAAGTCGATTTCATCCACTATGGAATTGGTAGGGGTTTCGCATATCTTATGTGTATATGATCTACTTAACTAATCAAGCTAAGTGAGTTGTTATACACCAATATTTGGTATAAGACGCAAGTTTAGAAATTGATTTCAGTTCATTCTTGAGAACAAACTTGTGCAAGAATAGTAATCGAACGGACGGCAGGTTTATGATTTTACTTCGCGTTTGGGAACGGGGTCATAGCCTGATCCGCCCCAGGGGTGACATCGAAATATGCGCTTAAGCCCAAGCCATGTTCCCTTAATTACTCCCCATTCCATAATTGCCCCGGCAGTATAGTGGGAGCAAGTAGGTTGAAATCGACATGTCGGTCCCAACATAGGGCTAATTAATTTTTGATAAAACCGGATAGGTAAAATAAATAATTTTCGAAGCATCGCTTTGTAAAAAAATTAGAAGGTCACAGCATCATCACCCTTTCGAATGAGAAAATAATGTTCGTCACCGTCGGATTTAATAACATTTAAAATATTATTTTGATCATCGTACAAATCGTGCAAGACGGAGTATTCTACTTCTATGCCCAATTCTTCATCAATTTCATCCGATTCTAAAAAACACCAAAAGGCAAATAAATCATCTGATTGCTCCTTACCCACCCAATTCAAGGCAATAATGTTATCGTCATTTTTTATTACGAAATGTTTGGAAAGGTATTCGGCTATGTAGTCATCCGCATTTGCGATTTCTTTTTTAGTGGCCAGAAATAGCTCCGGGCTTCCGGACTGTTGAATAGCCTCTTGTAAATCATCAATGTAGACGTGTATCGTGAGTTCCAGTTTATTGGACGCTCCATTCACCTCTAACTGACATTTGCTGATGTGAATGGGGTGTAAGAAGCACGACAATATGATGAAGTATAAAATTTGCATGAAAAAGAAAAACGCCGTTTTAGACATTTACTAAAACGGCGTTTTTATTCATTTAGTTTCTATCTATGATCTAGTATCTGTAGTATTCAGGCTTATATGGCCCGTCGACTGGCACATTGATGTAATCTGCTTGATCCTGTGACAATTCTTCTAATTCGACTCCGATCTTGGCCAGGTGCAATCTCGCTACTTTTTCATCCAAGTGCTTCGGAAGTACGTATACCTTGTTTTCGTAATTATCCGTATTGGTCCACAATTCGATCTGAGCCAGCGTCTGATTAGTAAATGAATTCGACATCACAAATGAAGGATGACCGGTTGCGCATCCGAGGTTGACAAGACGCCCCTCTGCCAATACGATGATGTCATTACCATCGACATTGTACAAGTCGACTTGAGGCTTAATTTCATCTTTCGTTGAACCGTAGGCACTGTTCAACCATGCCATATCGATTTCATTGTCAAAATGACCAATGTTACAAACGATTGTTTTATCCGTCATGGCGCGAAAATGTCTTTCAGCGATGATGTCTTTATTTCCTGTTGCTGTTACGACAATATTGGCTTCTTTCACTGCGTCCATCATTTTCTTCACTTCAAAACCATCCATTGCGGCCTGTAGCGCACAAATCGGATCTATTTCGGTAACAATGACACGACATCCAGCACCTCTCAAAGAAGCAGCCGAACCCTTGCCAACGTCTCCGTATCCAGCGACAACCGCCACCTTTCCGGCCATCATTACATCAGTAGCTCTTCGAATAGCGTCCACAAGCGATTCTTTACAACCGTACTTATTGTCAAACTTTGACTTCGTCACCGAATCATTCACATTGATGGCAGGCATGGGCAACGTTCCATTTTCTTCACGCTCCATCAATCGATGGACACCTGTTGTCGTCTCTTCAGACAATCCCTTAATATTTGGAACGAGTTCCGGAAATCGATCTAAAACCATATTCGTCAAATCGCCACCATCATCCAGGATCATGTTCAATGGCTGGCCCTCAGGAAATGCAAATAATGTCTGTTCGATACACCAGTCAAACTCCTCTTCGTTCATCCCTTTCCATGCATAAACCGGAATACCAGCATCAGCTATCGCTGCTGCCGCGTGATCTTGTGTAGAGAATATGTTACAAGATGACCACGAAACTTCAGCGCCAAGTTCTTTCAATGTTTCAATGAGCACAGCGGTCTGAATAGTCATATGTAAACATCCGGCGATGCGCGCACCTTTCAAAGGTTTGGATTCACCATACTCTTTTCGAAGTGACATAAGACCGGGCATTTCAGCTTCAGCGAGGCGTATCTCTTTGCGGCCCCAATCTGCCAGTTTAATGTCTTTTACTTTATACATTTCTTTTGTTTCTACAGATTGCATATATGATTTAAGTTTTAAGCGTTAATCGTCGTTTGAAAACGGCTGCAAAGGTACGAAATAGAAAGTAAGTGCTTGATTTTAGTGTTTTACAACCTCAAGTGATATGCTCATTAATCTAATCTTCATATCACCGGATTCTAGTCAAAATTCCTCATCAAGCCATAATTGAACAATGCAAAATCGTACTTAACCGGATCGCTTTTATCAAAGTCAGCCAACCTCTTGGTTAGCAATTCTGCGGTTTTCCAATTTGCCTTTTCCTCTCCCACCAACTTTAACTCCTTTGCCGCTCGTAATACATGAACATCAAGCGGAATGATTAGTTTTGACGGATCAATATTATTCCAAATACCGAAATCGACGCCGGTATCATCTTTTCGAATCATCCAGCGTAAAAACATATTAAGACGCTTACAAGCCGAGTTTCGCTCAGGTGTTGAAATGTGTTTCAAACTGCGCTTTAGTGTGGTAGGTAATGTGGCAAAATGTGCATGCAACTGGATTAGTCCGTGCTTAATGGGTGCGGCTTCACGATTAATGAAAAAATGTTCGAGACTTTCCTTATTCAAATAGATGTCCTTTAAAAAATACAATACACTCAGTGCATCATCGCCATTAAATGTCCTATGTTTAAATGATACAAAAGGTTTTAAATCATGCGGTCTAAAGTGCCGTACAAAGTGCACCGGACTGTTATCCATTAACCGAATAAATTCGGTTGATTTATTTATTATTGTTTTGCGCTGTCCCCATGCAAAAATAGCGGATATGAATCCACTTATTTCGATATCTTCCTTCCTCGAAAATTGATGAGGAATTGATATAGGATCATTTAAAATAAAATTCTGTTGATTGAATCGCTCGACGTATTCGTCCAACAAGTTTTTTAGTTCAGTGGTCCTCATTAATTGACAAGATACGTTTTAAGCATCACATATTTCGGCGATACTGTCCGCCAACTTCGTAGAGCGCATGCGTTATTTGGCCTAAACTACAAGATTTAACGGTTTCCATGAGTGCATCAAATAAATTTTCATTTTGGATCGCCCGTCGTTTCAGATTATTTAATGCCATTTCTGATTTATCCATATTTGCTTTACGCAAATTTTGCAATGTTATGATTTGTCTGTTTTTTTCATCTTCCGTTGCACGAATTACTTCTTGCGGTAACACGGTTGGCGAGCCCTCTTTCGACAAAAAGGTATTAACACCAATTATCGGAAATTCGCCGCTATGTTTTAAGGTTTCATAATAGAGGCTCTCTTCTTGAATTTTACTTCGTTGATACATGGTTTCCATAGCACCCAAAACGCCACCACGCTCTGTAATTCGATCAAATTCTGTCAAAACGGCTTCCTCGACTAAATCAGTTAATTCGTCAATAATAAAGGATCCTTGAAGCGGATTTTCATTTTTTGCTAATCCCAATTCATGATTGATGATCATTTGGATTGCCACCGCGCGGCGAACACTTTCTTCTGTTGGTGTGGTTATGGCTTCGTCGTAGGCATTTGTATGTAGCGAATTGCAATTATCATATATCGCGTAAAGTGCTTGTAATGTGGTGCGGATGTCATTGAAGGAAATCTCTTGTGCATGCAATGACCGGCCGGAGGTTTGTATATGATATTTTAATTTTTGAGATCGCTCGTTGGCCCCATATTTTAATTTCATAGCCTTCGCCCAAATGCGGCGAGCGACACGACCAATAACTGCATATTCTGGGTCGACACCATTGGAAAAAAAGAAGGATAAATTTGGTGCAAATCCGTCAATATCCATTCCTCGAGATAAATAGTACTCGACGAATGTAAATCCATTGGCTAGTGTAAATGCCAATTGTGTAATCGGATTAGCGCCAGCCTCCGCAATGTGATAGCCGGATATGGAAACAGAATAGAAATTTTTGACTTTGTTGTCCGTGAAATACTGCTGTACATCACCCATTATTTTTAATGAAAATTCTGTACTAAAAATACATGTATTTTGTGCCTGATCCTCCTTTAATATATCAGCCTGTACGGTTCCACGAACAGAGTTAAGTGCTTTCGCCTTTAATTCAAGATAAACATTCTCTGGTAAGATCTCATCGCCGGTAACACCTAGTAATAATAATCCAAGCCCGTTATTTCCTTCGGGCACATCCATTTTATACTCGGGCCGAGCTAAACCTTTGTCATCATATTTTGCCTTTTTTACGACTTCAACCTTATTCGCTAAATTATTTTCATGAATATATTTTTCGCATTGTTGATCGATGGCGGCATTCATAAAAAACGCACAAATGGTCGCTGCTGGTCCATTTATGGTCATGGAAACCGATGTTTTAGGATCACATAAATCAAACCCCGAGTACAGAATCTTTGCATCATCTAAACAGCATATTGATACACCAGAATTACCGACTTTTCCGTAGATGTCAGGTCTGTAATCCGGATCTTCGCCGTATAAAGTAACTGAATCAAATGCTGTTGATAGTCGCGCGGCGGGCATATCTGATGACAGATAGTGGAAGCGACGATTCGTTCGTTCCGGCCCCCCTTCACCGGCAAACATACGTGTGGGGTCTTCACCTTTACGTTTAAATGGGTAAACTCCTGCCGTAAATGGAAATGAACCCGGAAAATTTTCCTGCATACACCACGTCAATATATCCGCCCAACTTTTATAACGCGGAATGGCTACACGTGGAATTTTTGACTTCGACAACGACTGGGTGTGCGTGGGAACTCGAATTTCTCTGGACCGCACTTGATATATGAATTCATCTTTTTGATACGCTTCTATTTTTTCAGGCCATTGCTCCAATATTTCCTGACATGTGCCGTCCAGGAATTTTTTCTTTTGCTCGACTTGATCAAGGAGAACTTGACCAACTTCATTTTGATTAAGTTCTGCAGCCTGCACTAACGACTGAATTTCTGAAGCCAGTTCACTTTGTTTCGTTACCCATTCATCATATTTTCGATTAGAGTCTGCTATTTCAGATAAATAGCGAATGCGTTTAGGTGGAATAATGAATATTTTTTCACTATCTCCTAATGTGAGTTGCAAACTTGAATTAAGGTCAAAATTCGTTTTCTCATTTAATTTAGAAATGAGCACTTTGTACAATTCATTCGTACCCGGATCATTAAATTGACTGGCTATCGTACCATACACGGGCATGGTATCGGGATCATCGTGCCAACGATCGTGATTTCGTTGATATTGCTTTTTGACATCGCGAAGGGCATCCTGCGCTCCTCGTTTATCGAATTTATTGATGGCAATTATGTCCGCAAAATCGAGCATATCAATTTTTTCTAATTGCGTCGCGGCACCATATTCAGGCGTCATTACGTATAGGGTAAGATCACTATGATCTACGATTTCCGTATCCGATTGCCCGATTCCCGAAGTTTCGAGTATGACAAGGTCAAATCCGGACGCTTTTAATATGTCGACACCACCTTGAACATGTTTTGACAATGCCAAATTTGATTGACGAGTGGCTAGCGAACGCATGTATACATTTTTGTTGGTGCTAAGTGCATTCATGCGAATGCGGTCACCTAGCAAAGCACCTCCTGTTTTGCGTTTTGACGGATCCACGGATATGATTCCAACTTTCTTTTCGGGAAAGTCCAGTAAAAATCGACGTAGTAATTCATCCACAAGGCTTGATTTTCCAGCTCCCCCCGTGCCGGTAATTCCCAGAACTGGCGCCTCTGCTTGTGCAGACTTGGACTGAACATGATTCATGACATCTTCGTGCAGTTCCGGATAGTTTTCGATTGCCGTTATGGTTCGAGCAATGGCAGATGGATTGTCGGGAGACAAATTCACAACTTGGCCATTTATTTGATCGCCAAGTGGAAAGTCACAATGTCGGATGACGTCATTTATCATGCCCTGAAGGCCCATATTTCGTCCATCATCTGGGGAATATATGCGCGTAATGCCGTAGCTATGAAGCTCCTCGATTTCAGAAGGCAATATGGTGCCACCACCGCCTCCAAAAACCTTAATATGCCCACTCCCCCTTTCTTGAAGCATGTCGTAGATGTACTTGAAATATTCATTATGGCCTCCTTGATAACTAGTCAAAGCGATGCCCTGAACATCCTCCTGAATTGCCGTATGGACTATCTCCTCAGCGCTGCGGTTGTGTCCCAGATGTATGATCTCGGCTCCCGTGCGTTGCATGATGCGTCGCATGATGTTGATAGCTGCGTCGTGTCCATCGAATAAGGACGCAGCTGTGACGATTCGTACATGATGCTCTGGTTGATATGTAGTAGTTTCCACGAGTTTAGGCGATTGGTTACAGGACTTCAAAGATACGAGTTGCTTTGTTGCCCTGCTGAATACCGAATCGATGAAAACATATAATTTCCTCAAAAAAACACTTCCCCATCCTCGACCTTGCACTTAAGGTGAAATGGAATATTAACCAACACGCATGTGTACGAAGTGAGTGATTGCCTATATAGATTAGGAGAGGCTTTCTTGTCAAGGGCAAATCCTTTGTAGTTGGATTCACTAGATGACATGGAATCACTACATTGCGCTCATGCGATTGAGTAAGTATTTGGCCAAAACCGGTGTGGCAAGCAGGAAAGAAAGTACGGCTTTAATCAAGTCCGGACGAATCACCGTCAACGGTATCATCGAAAAAAACCCGACATACGAAGTCCAGCGAGATGATATTATCAAAAAAGGTGAAACCGTTTTGCTCGCTAAAACCAACTTACAATATATTTTACTTAACAAACAAAAAAACACAACTACAAGGCCAGAGTCGTCCGTGTCGGTTGATGACTTATTTCAAAAATTAAATATTAATATACTAAATGGGAAATCAATTTTCCAAATGCGTGAAATTGAATTGGGCCTGACGGTTGTGACTAATGATTTGGATTTAATAGAAAAGCTTTCTGCAAAAAACACTCGAATAAAAAAGACGTATCTCGTTTACTTTGAATTGGACTTAACTGAGAAAAATATTGATCAAATTCAACTTCAACTAGCCGGGGCCCTCATCAAAAGCGTAAATGAAAATACGCTTGAAATCACACTATACCATGGAAGCCATATTGAAATTATTGAAACGATAGAACAAATTGGTATAGCCGTGCTAAAAGTTGATTGCATTTATTTTGCAGGACTAACCAAAAAGGATCTACCACGTGGGTGGCATCGTGAACTCACTGATATGGAGGTCACCCGATTAAAGTTTTTTAATGTGTTGTAACTAATTTTTACTGTTTTTATCACGATGGTTTTATTACATTTGCTACACCTAGTCAAGAACAAATATTTTAATATTATGAGAACACATAAAATTAACAGATCAATTCTGTTTTACTGTCTTTTCGCTTTTCTTAATCAAAATTTAGCTGCTCAATGTCCTAACGGCTTGCAACCGGCACCCAACCTACACTTGACTGAAATCCAATGCAGCGCAGCTAACCTTGACGGCAGTTGTTTTACGATGTATGCAGAAAATACATCAGATCAATGTGGCACATACTTCACGCCAGGGTGCGGAAACACAGTTGTTTCAAATGCAAACTGGTTTGTTTTCATCGCAACGTCCGATACAATCACGTTTCAATTTTTGATAGGTAATTGTCTTAATAATGACGGTGTGCAAATGGGGCTTTATGACATAATAGGCAATATTTATGAAGCAGACACATGTAATACAAACGATTATCCTATTGAAAGATCTGTCCTGGTAGACCAAGCATTCTGCTTCAACCCTATAATGGGAGCAACACAATGGCCAAACGTCCCTGTAACTCCAGGCAAGCAGTATGCACTATTAGTCGATGGGTGGGGAGGCGACGTTTGCGAGGTTGAAATCAATATCATAGGAGCACCGGTTGTTTCTATACCAAGCCCAACGGATTTAATAATTTCTTCTACCGGATTTCAAGATCCGGGAATAGGTGAATTAGATACAGTGTGTCCAGGAGCAATGGACGTACAGATTCATACACCGAAAATACCTTTTGCCTCGAACTATATTTGGGAATTTCCGGATGGCACGACTGCAGTATCACACGATACAAATGTTTTATATAGTTTCCCATTTTCACCAGGCGATACTGCGACATTTTGCGTTCGAGGTAAGAATTCCTGTGATACATCTTCAAGTTTCTGTAAGTCTGTAATCATAGGTGATTTTGTAATTCAATGCAATAATAGTTTTACCGGATATTTAAATTCTTCAGGAACAATTGTACTGAATGACCAGGATATTCTGACGTCAAACCTCAGTTGTTCATACGACAGCTTACATATAGACCCTCCCGAAATAAATTGTAACAGCGTAGGTAATGTTCCTATTCAGGTGACTGCATATCGTTCTGGGTATGGCACTACATGTTCTGCTGAGGTAACAATTTTTGACACCTTATCTCCTATGATTCATTGTACTAATTTTCTAACTTTTTATTTGAATCAATCTGGGACTCTTGAAATTACTCATGACGACATCTTAGGTTTCACAACCGATAATTGTACTATTTCTTACTCGATGAACCAAAATACGTTCACCTGTGCTGATATTGGAGATCATACAATGCAAATCATTGCCACCGATCCTTCCGGTAATTCAGATACGTGCTCAACCATCATTTCTATAATTGAAAATTTTGCTCCTATTATACATACACAGGATATAACGATAGACCTTGACCAAAACATGGGCACCGCTTCAATAGTAGCCGAGGATTTGAATTTTAATACAACCGATAATTGCGGACTTCAATCATTCAGCGTAGACAAGACGCTTTTTTCTTGCAGTGATCCTGACATCAACTATGTAATATTTTCAGCTACTGATGTTAACGGAAATACATCATCAGCCATCGCCACCGTAACTCTTAATAAACCCGCTAAACGTTCTGCATGGGTGAGTGAATTAGCAAGTGGAAATAATAATGGGTTAACCAAAATTCATGCTTTTAACAATCTTCAAGATGCGTTGGAGGCTCAGGGTTGTATCGAAAACGTCAATTTAATTCGACTGGTTGAAGGCACCTACTATCCTTCCAATTTTGGAGATAGCAGAATATCTTCATTCAATATGCCCGACACAATTGAAATCAGAGGTGGGTTTCCATTAGGTTCTGGTTCCAGGGATCCTGAACTTTATATTTCGAGGTTATCAGGTAACCTCGGAAATTCATTACTCAAGACAGATAACGCTTATCACGTAGTTACAATTCCGTCACAAAGCAAACTAGCCATCTTGGACGGATTAGAAATTTCTGGAGGGGTTGCAAACACTAACGACCATAGCCAGGGTGCTGGGGTTTTGGTCGAAGGGGTTGCGAAATTTAAAAATGTTAGAATTTTCGATTGTGCTTCTGTCGGTGAAGGAGCAAATATCCATGTTAAAGGCAACAAAGGTAATTTAACCATTTTAGGACCAAGTTCTATTAACATGCTTTACGCCGGACCTTCTTTGCTTTATGTGGACAAAAATGCAAATTTACTCATTCTCAAAAATGTCGACCTATCGCCTAACTAATATGATTAATATTTCACAAACTGAACGACAGCTGAATTATCTTTTGTCGTCACCTTGGCAAAATATATTCCAGCTGACATGCTACTCAAGTCAATTTTATATTCTTCTGAAAATTTAGTCGCATCCTTAATTACATAAACTACTTGTCCTCGGCTATCTAGAATTTCCACCAGTTCCGTATTTTGATTGTCTTCAACGCTCAACGTAAATAAGCCCGGTCCAGGATTTGGGTAAACATGAAGGATTAATTCTGAAGGGTTAATATTTGCTGTTGGCACAAAACCCTCAGTAACAAACTCGTACTGCACGAACATGCCAAAATCCGTAGCTATCGGCGTTATCCCTCCTCCAATGTCTCGTATTTGAACATAGCCATTGCCGTCATTATTTGCCCACCAACTAATTCCATCTTGATCCGAATCTTCTACCAGCAATCGATAACAACCATGTAAATTGGTCAATGTATCGCGATATGTGGTATTTGCAGAAAGACCACCTCCACGTTGTTCAATCAAGACCCCGGATTCATTAAGGAATTTCCAAGACGTTTCTTGTGGGCGATTATTTGTTCGCATTTCAATAATCACATCCTTCTTATGAACTGGAATAGTCGATATTAAAGAGGATTTTTCATTATTATTTTCATAGTCGTCAACAATCCCATTGGCGTTTTCGATTCTCGCAAAAAACTCAGCCCCATTTACAGAGGGATCGAGATGCAGAGGGAGCAGCGCCACTTCTGTTTCTTCCATAAAAGACAAATTCCCGGTCCAATTAAATGTTCGTGGAGAACGTCCCTCGACACCATAAGCTATTTGCACCGTTGTTAATTCATTTTTTCCGGTATTACGAATTTTAATTCTAGGAACACCGCACATTGGATTAAATCGCTCATGGGCTGGATTTTGGCTAGGATTTATTATTTCCATAAGCTCTGCATCAGTGTCGAAATTTGGCTCACTGTAAGAAACCAATTGAACATTTACGATATAACGTGAATCACCAGATCCACCATTAACACCATAATCTATGGCAATTTCATCTCCCGCTGAAACATCATCCAGCGGCAACGTTTGTATATCTGTTGGCGCACCTGGACACCACCCAGCGCGGTCATAAATCCATGTTCCTCCTTGCGGATAAATGGCATTATCAGCACATTCCTTCCAAACTTGCCACTCCAGCTCACGCGGCCCTTCATTTACATTTAAATAATGTATTTGTGGAATAAATTCTCCTTCCTGCCCATGACCCGTAACAGATGCCTTTAGTGCGAATTGATTCGCCGATTCACTCAATTTGACTATTTTTTCTTCATACCGATCATCGTTTTGAATTCGAGTATAGCCATCATGCGTTACGGGCCAAACTTGTTGAATGTTTTCAACATATCGAATTGGCGTACCTTCAACAAATTCAAATTTAATATCCATTTCTTCTTGAAATTGACCGCCTCTCTCCATTGTCAATAATTTTCGGCCCTTTAATATTGGAGCAAAGTCTGTTACATCAAATGTCCAAGTCTTACCTTCTAAACCAAAATCAATGCCAATCCCATATGGTGTAACAAATGACATAATTTCGAATTTTGAAGGGCGCTTGGTAAAATATTCAAGTTGTTCTATATTAATTGTTCCTTCAGGGTTAACGAGCACACCATCAATTACTTCACCCTGATCGTCATACACGACTTGAAATCCTGCCAAATAATATTCATAGTCATCCTTAATAACAAGATTTCCATTTACGATTTCATATTCTCGAATTTCGTATGGAAAATTCTTTAAAGAATCGCGCACGACAGCAGAGGTAATAGTTTGGTTATAATCTCCACGTACAAACGTAATGTCAGGCAAAACAGATGACACCCTTGCTTCTTTAAATAATTGTCTTCCCAAATGATTACGTGCATATACAGGTCCGGCTGTAGAAGCGTTGATGCCTGATGAAGATAAATCCGTCAGTTGACCTGAGGTCACGTTGTTGAAATCATAAGCCAGTATTAAGTGATCGTATAAGTCTTGTCCAGCGACGACTTTTTGACTCATGACTTTATAAATTTCTTCTTGTGTCAGTTCCTTATTATAAAATTTAAAACTATCGAACGTCCCATGATTTCTTCGTTGTCCATTCATCGAACTAGCCAGTCGAAATGACTTAATGTTAATCGGCCTTTTTTTATTTATTCCGGCAGACCAAGGTTCTCCGTTGAGATAAATACGCATAAAGCCGGACACAGTGTTTTTCGTAAACGTCCAGTGATTCCACTTTTTAATCTCCAACGTTTCATTAGCGAATTTTGAAATACGATCATAGCCGGAGCCATTATTCCCGCAGTCCCAATAAACATTTCCGTCTCCCCAAGGCAAATGAACGTTCACCTGGCGTTGACCGAGAGAATCTAACCCTTCAAACATTGTAGAGTTTTGAGGCTGCCCATCTCCGCCTAAATACCAAAATGCAATTGACAGCTCATCTCCCTGAAAATTAAGGTCAGAATCCAAATCTATTACAGCTGTACCATCGCTAAAAAATGCAACATCTTCGTCTCCGTTCACGTCAACGCTTGAAACATAATCAACATTACCACCTTCAATCATCATGCCATTATCAGTGGCTGATGAATAAGAAAACTCTATTATAATATTCGACACTCCATCCCAAACAAATGCTTGATGAAAAGTAAAAAACGCTTCATTGCTTATAATCTCCACATCGTCATAGAACACTTCAACAAAACTACCATCGAGTAACGTATTCCCTGTCAAATCGCTAATGTCCGTTTGTAGCATTTTGATTTTAAAGCGTTGATAAATACCCGTGCCGGAAGCGATAGAAAATTTTAGTCCGGTAATATTGCCCGCATCAAGGCCTGCATCCGTTAAGTCATTTGCCTTGTACAAAAACTGGCTTTTTCGCTCTGAAATATTATTGCCAAACAACTGCGGAATTTGATCCACGCCTGCGTCCAGTACATATTCATTTTCGCTATTCACAGAATTTATACTGACTTGCTGTAGCTCGGATTGATAATATGTGTATGTCGGAGATGACACGTAGTCAAACATCGATTCATTGTAACCAGTGATGATGTGGCTGGGCGATGTTGTTTTCAGCGAATCGACACGAGTACTATCCGTGATATAAGTATTACAGCTGTAATCCCATTCGCCGCATCCACGATTCCTGTCAGCTCCCGTTGAAACAAGTCCATCCTTGCATCGCATACCGTAATGCATGATAATCTTCTCGTATTGATGGTGATCTCCTATCGGAAAATCAACCATCATTGCGCGCGATGTTGAATCGTAGGTTAGGGTTTGTACAATTGTAGTCTGTGAAAATGACACGTGAGAAATAAAACAGATAGAAAGACAAAGAAGTAATTGTAGTCGCATTTTTGGAAATGGGTTTAAGCTGTTCCAAAGATATGAATCGGCAATTGCTTACCTAAATTTATTTCCTTAAAAAGCTATAAAAATTAATTCCTGAGTTTCAAAAAATTATCTACGCGCATCAGTACTTCGGTAAATTTCTTTGGTAATTCCAAGTCAACCCAAGGGTGTTTCAACCCGAAAGTATGCCCGAGATTATCCACTAGGTGAATTTCCGCATGGTCGCACCAGGTTTGAATGTTATAGGCCGCTTTTGGTGCGACTGTTTTATCCATTAATCCATGAACGGCGAGAACTGGAATATTAATTCTTTTACAGGCCGATGCAATGTCCAATCGAGTTTTATTGGAAATAAAATCTGTATAAAACTGATAATCAAGCGGCATTTGCTGGTTAGTTCGTCCGTTTTGAATGTAAGTCACCCCCTTTGCTTTCCATGCACGCAATGCGGATTGGGCCGGGAAGCGTGATTCAAAATCATCCACTGCGGCCAATGTTACCACTTTATCAATACGCGGGTCTTCTCCAGACTTCAATAGAGCAATTCCTCCACCACGACTATGTCCCATCAAAAAGAGAGATGACGGTTTGATTGGTATTCCTAATTGACTTTCTGCTAACACAACATCTATGATGTATCCTAAGTCATCCAATTCTTTTGAATAATTGTTTTTGGCAAATGCATCCAAATCTGGAAAATCTACCGGCTGCTCGACAGTACCTCCATTGTGCGAAAAATTAAACTTTATGAATATATAGCCTGATTTAGCCAAAAAGTCTGCCATTAAATTAAATCCACCCCAGTCTTTAAACCCTTTGAAACCATGGCAAAATATGATTACCGGTTTGTCAGAAGCTGCATCTATAAATCGTATATCCGCAACAATTGGGCGTTTATTTGGACCATTTATTGTAAATTCTTTGTGTGTCATGGTCGAGTAAAATGGTGTTATTTTCGAATTCGTGCTTGATTTTGGTTTGCAAAGCTCTTCCAGTCTTTGAATTTTCGTCCACCTAAATTGTGATCATTTTGCAAATAGTGGCAAATGGCAACCGCTAATGCGTCCGACGCATCAAAATTTATTTCACGCTGTGGTAATCGAACATGATGTTTTAAAAGAGCAGCCACTTGTTCTTTCGAGGCATTTCCATTTCCTGTGATCGATTTTTTCACCTTTTTCGGACTGTATTCGACTACTTTGAGGCCTGCATTCAATGCCGCCGCAATCGCAACACCTTGAGCTCTGCCCAATTTTAGCATTGACTGCACATTCTTACCGAAGAATGGGCTCTCTATGGCAAATTCAGTGGGTTGTAAGCGGGTGATCAACATATTAACCCGATCGTAGATCATTTGTAATTTATCAATATGTTCAAATGGTGAAGAAATACGATCCGAGCCGACGTCCAGCAATTTCAATTCCCGACCCACAATTTCTATACTCCCGTATCCCATGACGTTCGTCCCCGGGTCGATTCCAAGTATGACTCGATTTAATGATGCGTTAGTCATTGAAAGTCAAAGATAGGGAAACAGTGTACAGTGACCTAGTCGATCCTGGTGCGGTAGGCAGTAAGTAGTCCACAATAGACAGTAGACGGCAGACAGTGAGATAGGCTGTAGTAAGCAGTCGGCAACGAAAGAGAACTGTGAACTGTGGACTGCTGACTATAGACTGCAGGCTGTTAACATTTAAAATGGCGATTTTATGATTTCATTGTGTTGACTTGCTACGCAAATTGCGTCTAATCAATACATTCGCCCACCGCAATGATCGAAAAGGAAATAAGGAAAGGTACGACCGTGTCGACGGCCAGACAATTCGATTGGCACCAATTTGCAAAGTTTGCTGTAGGAGTGGTTTTGTTTATTGGCCTCGGATTTCAATTACACAGACGGTTGCCACATTTGGCAATTCAGGAAGTTGATATTTCAATTATTGGAGCATTCATAGTTGCGCTCGTTTGCGCACTGACGATAGCGAACTGGACCTTAGAGGCCAGGAAGTGGCAACTCCTATTAATGCCAACAGGCATCACGATCAAAGAGGCCGCGAAAACGGTATTAGTCGGTTTATCCTTTGCCGTATTTACTCCAAGCCGCTTAGGCGATTATGCGGGCCGGGCACTTCATTCGAAGGCCAAATCCCGTTCTCGTGCTATCTATGCTACATTTTTGGCTAGTGTTGCCCAAATGGTTGCCACCGTACTATTCGGATTAATTGGATGTGTATTTATGATCAATCAAGGCCATTTTTTTAAGGCTGACCCCATTTTCATCTGTATTCCGGCCATTTTGCTGGTAGCTCTGTATTTTAAATCAGACTACGTAGTCAAAACACTTTCTCGATATAATGCACGACTCAAAAAGATATCACACGCAATCCAGTACGTACCGGTTACCACTAAACTAGCCGTTTTGGCAGCATCTTTGGCCCGCTATGCCGTATATGTATTGCAGATGTACTTATTGCTAGTTGCTTTCAATTTGAACATTCCTGTTAACCATGCAATTTTTGGAATTACTATTTTGTTCTTAGTGCAGACCATGATTCCAATGCCCATGCTATTTCAAGTAGCCACCAAAATCGAGTTGGCTCTTTTGATTTGGGCATCATACGATGTGAATCCGATCGCATTATCATGCATCATGTTGACGCTGTGGATCGTTAACGTTATGCTACCTGCAATCGTCGGATATCGATATTTGAATTTTAAAACTTTAGAAAGTAGATCCTCATGACGTCCTTTAAATCCATAACATTGAGTTTCATAATCGGCGCAATTGCCCTGGTTCTTCCCAGTGGTCAAACGATTAATTCAATAACAGATTTCGATACCTATGAATGTGAGGTTGAGAATCAGGTATTTCAAGACGGCGAACGCATTACGTATTCTATGTACTATCACCTCACCCCATTTTGGATCAAGGCGGGAGAAGTAACTTTTACTATTACGGAAATGGAAGATCACTACTACGTTGAGGCGATAGGAAAGACAGCGTCTTCGTTTGAATGGTTCTACAAGGTAAGAGACGTATACACATGTCAAATCGATAAGGAAACATTACGGCCAATCCGATCAACACGAGATATTCGAGAAGGCAGCTATAAGAAAATATCCAAGGCTGAATACGACTTTACAAACAACAAGATCATAGCCCATACGGGTAAAACCTATGACAAACTGAAGCGTGTTACGATAGAAATGGATGATTGTATGCATGATATCTTGTCTGTAATCTACCATGCGCGAAACTTGAAATATGAAAACATGGAAAAGGGAGAGGTGATGCCAGCGAACATTTTTTTAGATGATGATAAATATAATGTTGGGTTTAAATATATGGGCAAGGAAAAGAAGAAGGTTAAAAAATTGGGGAATATAGAAGCCATTGTATTGAAACCACAGTTGGTAGCCGGTTATATTTTCGAAGAAGACACTGAGATGACAATTTGGGCATCAGATGATGGAAATCGCCTTCCACTTATGATCGAATCACCAATTTCGGTTGGATCTGTAAAAGCGGTCCTCAAATCGTATGATAATCTGCGCTATCCGCTTGATGTGAATTAGCGGTCTTCCGTGTTTTCTATAGCATAACCTTTTCCTTAAGCGTATTTAGTAACGACTCGGCTTTCTACCACATCCAAACGCTCGTTCTAACGACCTTTTAACTTTAAGACTTTCTTGACGTGGATTTCAATGCGCAAAGCGTTACTGGTATAGGTCTCCGTTCAAAATTTAATAACCTATATTAGCGACTTCGTGATTTTTTAACATCCATTAAGACGATATACCGATGAAACCAAGCGCAATTCCAGTTGGTGAGAAAACAATATTTGGTCATCCGATAGGGCTGTTTGTACTCTTTCTAACAGAAATGTGGGAACGATTTTCCTACTACGGAATGCGCGCGATTCTCGTCCTATTTTTGGTGCAAGAAACCGCCGGAGACAACCCTGGTTATGGGTGGGGCGATGCTCGGGCATATGCACTGTATGGATGGTATACCATGTTTGTCTATGTCGCTTCTATTCCGGGTGGCATTCTAGCAGATAAAGTCATAGGTCAGAAAAAGGCAGTCATGCTGGGTGGCCTTCTTCTCTGCGCAGGCCACGGCATATTAGCTGTTGATGCGCAATGGGCGTTTTTTACAGGTCTTGCCTTAATTGTCCTTGGAGTTGGTGCTCTGAAGCCGAATATATCGACCATGGTTGGAGGATTGTACCGAAAAGGTGACAAGCGTCGCGATATGGGTTTCTACATCTTCTACATGGGAATAAATTTAGGAGCGGCCGCGGCTGCCCTATTGGTTGGGTACGTCGGTCAGAAAATTGGATGGCACTATGGATTCGGATTGGCAGGAATTGGAATGGCGCTAGGACAAATAATCTACATGCTAGGCCAAAAACATTTAAGACATGTTGGAAATCTTGTTGTTGAAGATGTGCAAGAAGATAAAAGTTCGGAGCCTTCCCTTTTCTCGAAAATTTTTACGCAGAAAAATGCTTTAGTCGGATTCATTATCACATTCATTGTTGGTGGAGTTGTTTTTCTAACCTCCAGTTGGTCGTATGGACTTTTAGTCATGGCATTAGCATTTGCTGTTGGTTTCGCTATAGTAGTTTATAATGATGGAAATAAAATTGAAAAAGATAGAATTCTTGTTACGTACCTATCCTTCTTGATCATTATTTGCTTCTGGGGTGCATTTGAGCAAGCGGGCGGCTTAATGAATGTATATGCAAATGAAAAAACCAATTTAAATTTATTAGGTTTTGATGTACCTGCAAGTTGGTTTCAGTCCGTGAATGCAATCTTCATCTTAATTTTTGCTACACTGGTTGGCTCATTTTGGATTTATTGGCAAAATAGAGGAAAGGAATCCTCTTCTATTTTTAAAATGGCTGTTGGTTTAATCATTATGGGTTGGGGGTTCTTTTTTATGACAAAGGCCAGCACAGAAGTAGGGTATGATTCTACAGGAGCTGTTATAGCTAAATCCAGCATGCTATGGCTCATTCTCGCCTATTTATTCCATACAATTGGCGAACTCTGTGCATCGCCCGTTGCCTTGTCTTTCATAACAAAGCTTGCTCCTGAACGCTGGATGGCCTTTATGATGGGCGCTTATTTTGCCGCTACCGGACTTGGAAATAAATTAGCCGGCTCATTGGGCGAGTGGTCGACATCGTTGGGTGAGTTTAAAATATTTACCGGGATAGCTATTTTTTGTACCATAATAGGTGTACTTGTAATATTAATAATCAAACCTTTAAAACGCCTAACGCACGGTGCCGAGAATATTGCTGGCACGAATTTCGATGAAACAGAAGGCTTTGAATTGGCCGATCAATAAATAAACTAATTGTAAACCGATAGATTAACAAATGAGTAACAATAACGACTTTTTTAAATCAAAAGTGCTGGGCCATCCGGCAGGATTATTTGTACTGTTTTTTACTGAAATGTGGGAGCGGTTTTCCTATTATGGAATGCGAGCTATTCTTGTTATTTTCTTGACAGGAGCCATAGCTGGAGAAAATCCCGGATGGGAGTGGTCGAGTGAGGATGCGCTTCGATTGTTAGGTATTTATGCATCTCTAGTTTATTTAACCCCATTGATAGGTGGGTGGCTGGCAGACAATATTATTGGTTATCGTCGAGCGGTGGTTATTGGGGCGTTACTCATGACATTAGGTCATGCATCCATGGCTGTCGAAACTCCAATGTTTTTATATATCGGAATTGCATTTCTGATACTTGGGAATGGTTTCTTTAAACCAAATATGACATCCATCATTTCAAAAATGTACGAAGGACATGATGACAAGAAAGATGGGGCTTACAACCTTTTTTACATGGGCGTCAACGCAGGAGCTTTTCTCGGTATTATGCTTTGTGGTTGGGTTGGAGAAAAGGTCGGCTGGAGCTATGGATTTGGATTGGCCGGAATTTTCATGTTTTTAGGTATGCTGCAGTTTTACTTCGCTCAGCCCTTATTCGGAAATATTGGGGATAAACCCGATCGAGCGGCGAAAAGCAAAGCTGATGCCTCTTCACTCGGAGATGCCGTGCTAAATTATTTCAGGCCAGTTGACTATGGCCTTGGAGGGATTTTCGCCATTTCAGCGCTCATCTTCATTTTTACAGATGATCCAACATCCTCGATTGTGGCACTACTTTCTTTTCTATTGCTACTTGCAATTCGAATGCCGAGATATGTCAAAATCGAACGTGACAAGATGATCGCATTCGGTATATTTTGCATTTTTACCATCTTCTTTTGGGCCGCTTTCGAACAAGCTGCGGGATCGCTTCCGATCTATATTAGAGATTTCACAAACCGCGCTTTGGATGGTAGTGCAGCGACCACATTTAAAATTGTGGATTTACTTGTGACAATTGTACCGCTTGGCATTATTTCATATGTTTTACTTAGTCTTTTTAGAAAAACTTTCAGTCAAATTAGCCTTTCCAATATTATTCTTGGTTGTAGTTTTATTATCGTTTGGGCCATCGTAATTTATAAGCTTTATACTGAGTTTCAATCGTCAGATACGGATGTTCCTGTTACGTGGTTTGCCATATTGAATTCCCTATTTATAATCATGTTTGCACCTCTATTTACAAAATGGTGGGATAGCAAATACAATCCGCCGGCTTCTGTCAAATATTTTCTAGGGCTTGCGTTACTCGGCATTGGATTTGCCTTCTTAGCTTTTGGTGCTCGTAATGTACCAGCTGGTGCGGAATCTGCCGCACTCAGTATGTTTTGGATTATCATGGCTTATTTGTTTCATACACTTGGTGAATTATGTCTATCGCCAATGGGATTATCATACCTTAGTAAATTAATTCCAGTGCGGATGATAGCCTTTATGTTTGGAGTGTACTATCTAGCCATTGCTATTGGAAATAAACTAGCCCATTTTATAGGTGGAAAGATCGAAACTATCACCGCTCAATACGACTTATCAACCTTCTTTTTAATTTTTACTATTGTACCAATTGGATTGGGGTTAATTGCATTGCTTTTACACCCTCTTCTAAAACGCTTGATGCACGGCGTACGATAAATATTAAAACATATTCATATATTAAAGAGGTTGCGTCATCGCAACCTCTTTTTTTCTGTTAATTGGGCTCATTTCCAACCCTCATTTTTTTTCATTAAATTGGTATTCCCTTCCTGTCTGAGCATTATTTAATTGTTCAAAACAACCATATATCGGTTGTACTAAAATCATCATATGAAAAACCAATTGACTACGATCATTTACCTCATGATCTCAATATTATGGATGAGTTCTGTATTTGGGCAATCTGCCATCCTGGATGTAAGTAGTAATTCACAAGGCGCACTTATGCCAAGGATGACAGAAAACCAGCGAAACAATATTGTCAACCCGGCCTTTTCATTGCTCGTCTTTCAGACCAATGGCGAATCAGGCTATTATTACAACCAGGGGAGTCCCAGTACTCCAGTTTGGCGCCGTCTGGCAACCGACCCGGATACACCTTGTGAATCGCGCATTCCTATAGACACACTGCCTTTTACAATCTCTACGAGTGGATCTTATATCATCGTCGGAAACCTCCTGGCTCCTACTAATCAAGATGGAATCATAATAAACACCTCCCATGTGTCCGTGAATTTAAATGGTTACGCTATTTCATCAGCTGGTGGAGGAAGTGGTTTTGGAATACTTGTTTCAAATGCCTCCACAAATATTGAAGTCAAAAACGGGACTGTACATAATTGGCCTGATGATGGTATATCCGCCTTCCTGGCAACAAATTCTAACTTTTCTCATCTCAAAATTGAGAATAATCAAGGCGATGGCCTCGTAACAGGCAAAAATTGTTCAATTGACCATTGTATCAGCAACACTAATCTGTTCGATGGAATTGATGCCGACCATCACTCAATAATCGAGCATTGCATCGCTTCCAATAATTCGGATGACGGAATCGAAGTTTCCAATTCATGTATAGTGAATAATTGCACAAGCCAGGATAACAATGATAATGGCTTCAATACTGGCACCGGCTGTACGCTTCGGAATAATACAAGTACGACGAATGGAGATCGTGGATATGTTGCGGATAACGGTTCTACATTGTACGGAAATATTGCACGTACAAATACCAGTCATGGATTTGACATTGGAGCGGCATGTTTCGCTCAAATGAATGTTTCGAGAGCAAATACTGGTCATGGTTATTCGAGTGACGAGGAAAGTTCCGTCGATAATAATTTAGCCGATAATAATTCATTGGCTGGCTACCAAACCAACGCTAGTAAAGTACGATTTGAAAATAATCAGAGTACATCAAATGGAACTTATGGATATGATATTCAAGGTCTGGGAGATTGCGTCATCATTCGAAATACAGCAATTTCAAATACTCTATCAAATTTCAATATTGCCGTAGGAAATAGTGCAGGCCCAATCATTGGACCAAGTCTTTCATCGGCCACCAATCCATTTTCAAATATCAGCCTTTAATCACCAACTGCACCTTTGCCATCACGCTTAAATTATGCTTTATGAAAAACCTCAGCAAAACCATTTTACTTCTTGTATCCGCCCTCATTTATAATTCGATATATGCACAAGAACCAATACCCATAGAAGATGTCATTTGCATGACAGAAACTGACTCATTTGATCTATCCTTAAACGATTACTTCCCATCAGGCCCTATCTTCCTTCTTGATCAAACCATGTGTTTTCGCACCACAGGATACAACATTACATTTAATGCAAATCAACCCGGATGTGATTGCGGGCAGGAATTTCAATTAGAATATTTTTATGAAAACAACCCAGACACCCGGGCAACCATTTCAATAACTATTAAATGTGATGTCGAAAAACCCGAATGTTTTTTAACCGATTTATCTTCAGTAGATCCGCCGGGAAGCGGTAATCCCTCGGGAGATTGTTTATTTGCTTGTGAGTTTGAAACCTCGACTTATTTTGTCCCACATGTCATAGGAAATAGTTATCTATATGTCGTAACAGGAGCAGCATCATATACGACCAATATCGATGGAAATGAACTTTATGTGACTTGGGGAGCGGCTGGTAGTGGAAATATTAATTTGACTATAACGAATGGTGGCGTTTCGACGAATTTAAATTTTTGTGTTGATATTCTGGAAGGGCCTGATGCCGCTTTTACCCCATCAGCAACTTGCATTTGTAATAGCGGCTCCATAAGTTTTACAAATAATTCGTTGGGAGCTAATAATTACTTATGGGATTTTGGTGACGGTAATACTTCTACTACTCCTAATCCCACACATACCTTTACGACGCCTGGAACCTATACCGTTGTCTTATTCGCATATCGTAATAATTTCAATCTGCAAGGTGATCCGCTTTGCTGTTGCACCGATTCCACTTCGATAGAAATCATCGTGGAAGACTTGGAAGGTCCCGATATTTTTTGGGTTTCTACACTTTGTCCTGGTGATAAAAGTTTTTATTGGACAGATGCTGACATGTGTGGTACGTACGATTGGACGGTTCTTGACGAAAATGGCGATCCATGGCCATTTACCGGTGATGGCACAGACAGCATATGTGTAACATGGGGTGCAGGCCCGATTGGTACTATATCATTACAAGTTACGGGCTGTTCCACTACCTATTGTTCTAAACCTACAACGGTAGTCGTTCCTATCGTTTCGGCAACAGTACCGGTCTCAGGTGATACAGACGTATGCGTCGGTGAAACAGAGACTTACACCTTGCCGAAGTGGCCTAGCGTGCTGTACGATTGGACCGTGACCGGCGGAACTATCATTGCCGGTGACAGCACCAACGTTGCAACCATACAATGGGGTGCAGGCCCGGTTGGCACAATCCATGTTGACTATTACAGCGATTTTCTTGGTGGCCTCCCGAATCATGAGATGTCAGACTGTGAAGGTGATGCGGATTTAACCGTAAGTATATTGCCAAAATTTGGTGTGTTTGGAGCAGTTCCTGCGATTGCATGCGTGGATGACGTCAGTAATTTTAGTGCAACTGCATTTCCTTCGGCATCATACTCATGGACCATAACGCCTTATGCTCCATTCACAGGTGATGGCACCGCTAATATTTCAGTTACTTGGAATACTGGGCCGGGAACATTTTTCATTCAAGCCGTAACGAACACATCAGGTGTCTATTGCAACGACACTGTAACAACGGTTATGACCGTCATCGAACTAGAAAAGCCAGATTCTATTGTTGGGCCAAATGAAATCTGTCCAGGTGGCACATATACTTATTTGGGTTATTCTTCTACACCGAATACAACACTAGAGTGGACTGTTACAGGAGGTAGCCCCGCAACCTATACCGGGTCACCAATAACCGTTACATGGAATGGGAGCGGCCCCTATGGACTGAGTCTTGCCCAACAGCAAGTTGATCCGCCAAATTGTCTTTCAGATACGATTTCTTTTAATCTCATTGAAAAGTCTATTAATGGACCTCTTTTTTTTCCTTCATTACCGGCATGCATCAATGAGACCGTTCCGTACAGCGCAAGTCCAAGCCAGGATCCAGATGCCGAAATAGAATGGAAGATCTCACCTTCCACTGCTGGAAGTGTCATCGCTGGTCAAGGAACACTGGCACCCACCATTCAATGGAATAACGACCCGGGAACGGTCTACCTCTCTTTATGCGTCAGTCTATGCGACCAGACTGACACGCGTACTGATACTATTAATCTGCGGGCACCATTAGAACCCTCAATTGTACAAATTGGTGACCTTTGTCCTGGGGTGATAGCTACTCTGGATGCCTCTTCCGGCTTTACATCTTACGCCTGGTCTGGTCCTGTTATTTCTACGATGGAGGATATTACAATAACCAGCGGTGGAACGTATGTTCTCACAACGGTCGACGCCTTTGGGTGTGAAGCGACTGTCACATACATGGCCGTGGAGTTACCCTCACCTGTTGCCAGCATATCTACACCAGACGATGAATTTCTTTGCTTACCAGCTGCCGGTTCTTCGGTTACAATATCAGCTCAAACCAATCCAGACTATGAATTCACCTGGTACTGCAATGGCAATATCGTGTTAGGGCCTGGGCCAACACCAACTTTTACGCATAATGGGACAAATGTCGACAGTGTGTTCAATTATTGCGTTGTCGTTCAAGACTTGGTAACACATTGCACCAAGAAGAGTAATGTACTTAGCGTAATTCAAGATACGTGCACTTCTGGTGGAGGTAATGGAGGATGTACGCCAGAATCATATTCACTATCTGTCACCTCGGGAACCGGATTTCCCAACTGCAATGAAGCCATATTTACAACTTCATCTTCTGGAAATGTCATCATAACGGGTTGGAATTTTGGTGACGTTACATCCAACACAAACGACGGCTCTCTCACGATTGCGGAACATACGTATCCAAAGGCGAGCTACTATACGGTTACCGTAAACGCGCAAGTTCCGGAAGCAGGGTCGACCTCAATGCCCCCCGATTATTGCAATGTCAGTGAAAAT
The DNA here is from genome assembly GCA_028279185.1 of Saprospiraceae bacterium. GTDB lineage: Bacteria > Bacteroidota > Bacteroidia > Chitinophagales > Saprospiraceae > JANQSS01. The sequence goes on from JANQSS010000112.1 coordinate 123,320, forward strand.
GTCAGTGTGTGTATTCCATTAGCAGCAGATTTCAGTTGTCAAGACAGCTGCTTACGTGTTTGTTTCACCGATTTATCGACTTATTTACCCGGAAATGGCACGCTTACCTATTTGTGGGAGTTTGATGACGGATTCATCTCCGTTGATCCAAACCCATGCCACACCTATCTCTCCTCCGGAACATATGATGTAACCTTGACCGTCACGAATGCGAATGGATGTAAGGCATCTCAAATTAAAACGATTACCCTTGCATCTTTCGGCTCCACTGCAATGAACATAAGTCCTTCTCCTGTGTGCGTTGGGGATCCTGTATCATTCAATGGATCAGGAACCGGAATCACAAGTTGGTTGTGGGAGTTTGGAGATGGAGCAAGCAACGCCAATCAAAATACTGATCATGCATATTTAGTGGCCGGCAACTTTGACGTGACACTAACGGTAAGCAATGTAAACGGTTGTGATACTTCGCTAACATCAAATGTCATTGTATTTCCCAATCCGGCAGATGACACCATTAGCTATGATTCCACTTTAATCATTTGCGATGGAGAACAAGTCATGCTTTATGGCCCTCCAGGACCGTATACCTATCTATGGAATACGGGTGATATAACCTCATTTTATTTAGCATCCTCTGCAGGTGACTATTCTGTCACGTACTCTGATGCCAATAATTGCATGAACGAAACGCCTCCCGTAACAGTCGTCGTACTGCCGTTACCAGAAGTGTCTATTTCAGGCCCTAACTACATCTGCGATGATGGTTGTGTGACACTACAAGCAACTGCTGGACCAGGGTTTACATACCAATGGCTTGATAACTTAGGAAATCCAATCATAGGTGCCACAATGTCAACTTTTGACATTTGTGATTTTATGGCTCTGCCAATGACCGTTTATGTGGATGTGACGGATGCTAATGGTTGTACCGCTCAGGCTGGGCCCCATACGGTAGATATCGCCACTTCTCCATTTTTTAATGTCAGTATTGTTGGTGATACCTGTGAAGGTAGTATCAATGTGCTCTCCGTTCCAATTCTTCCGGATGTACGTTATCAGTGGTCAACGGGCGCGTCTGGTTTATCCATTTCAGTAATTAGTGCTGGGCTATACACTGTAATTGGCACAGACACTATTACCAATTGCTCGCACAGCGCATCCATTACCATAAATCCTTTGCCAGATCTATGCCTTGTGCCTACGGGCTGCTATGAAATATGCGATCCTGACACCATTTGTGGGCCAGCAGGATTATCCGCTTACCAATGGAACATGAATGGCGTTCCCATACCTGGAGAAACCAATCAATGTCTTATTGTTTCCATGTCAGGATCATACTCTTTGACGGGCACAAATGAATTTGGATGTGTACTTACTTCTGACACTTTAATATTAAATGTAATCGACTGCCCGGACTGTGATGATCAATCCGTGAATGCGAAAATTCAACCCACCGGTGGATGCTGTTATTCGCTGACGTACAATAATGTAAATACCAGCATTTATCAACTTGTAATGTCAACAACTGATGCTGACATAAACCCGGATCTGGGTAGTTTGGATCCGTCACTATCCGTATTTTCAATTGGAAGCAATTTTATTGGTTTGGAAAATAGCACACCAACAAACCCGATGCCTCCAGGGGTATTACTTGATTATTTGAATTTTTGTTTAGTTAATATTGTCAATGTACCTCAGACGGTAATTTTTGATTGGTACAATGACTCGACTGAAATTGTGTGCTCTGATACCTTAATTTTTGACTGTCCGATTGATTCAGACTGCATTTATGTGTCATCGGACACGATGTATTGTGAAGGTGAAGAATTAATATATGAGGTCACCATATGTAATTCGCCATTAAATTCATTTGATATTGAGTATTTGGTTTTTGATCCCATCAGTCCCGGTGGTGTTTCATTTACACCACCATTCATAGACTTAGGTGGATCTCCAATTACGCCTGGAACTTGTCAAACATTTACGCTCATGATTAATGGCCCAGATTTAGCGAATAAATTATTGTGTTATAATGTAGTTGGCCATTCGGAGGATATCAACGTGAACCCTGATGCTTTATGTTGTTCACTAGACACAGCGCGTTATTATCAAATTCCCGGTTGCACACCATGCGATATGGTTTACGTAGAAGATATCACATCGGCAGAAGACTCATGTTGCTATGATATTATATTGAACAACGGTTTTGATCCGAGCGCATTTGACGGTATTGATTTATGCGTATTAAATCCAAGCGGTACGATTACGATCGACAATCCAGCTTCATCCGTTTGGACTACAGCCTTGTATTCTAGTACAGTTGTAGAATTAGATTATTCTGGAAGCACACCATTTATACCACTAGGCAGTGTATCGTTACCCACCATTTGCGTTCATTCCGATGATGTGTACCAATTAGTCGAAATTAAATGGATGCATGGAGCTGATGTAATTTGTCGCGATACTATATCCCTGTTTTGCGAGCCACCATGTGGCTATGTTACCGAGGACTCGGTTTATTGCGAGGAAGATGGTCAATGGTATTTCGAATTTTCAATAAAAAACACGTCAATGGTCACGATGGACGAGGCGTACATTTCGTTTGATGATCCAGCTCTAAGTGGCTATAATCAGACCATATCATTAGGTGGACTGGCACCAGGAAGTGTGTTTGGCCCTATATTTATTTTAATCGGACCTCCTGCCAATCCACTCGATAATATTTGCATCACGGTAACATTACATGAACTCAATCACAGCAGTCAACATATTGAATGCTGTCAATTCAGCCATTGCTTTATTTTGCCGGATTGTGGCCAGAATACCGATTGTCTCTGTGACAAACATTTTCAATTGGAAATTGAACAAGGATTTTCCTGCACGATTACAACAGGATTTATTGGAACATTTACTCCACTTGGAAATCTGACCAGTTGCGACGAAGTTGAATGGCGATGGGATGACGGATCACCAGCAACAAATAGCATTGGTAATGCTACTGTCATGCATACATTTCCGGCACCTGGTGAGTACGAAGTGTGTATGGTTGTGCGCCGTATTGATATAAATGGAAAAGAATGCAAAGCGAAGTATTGCAAGGAGGTTAAGGTTAAACAAACGGAAGTGCCCTTTGCATATCCAAATCCGACCAGTGATCAATTATATATAGACTGGCCGGAATTAGAGCATCCAACTGTAGAAGTGCATGTAGTTACACTTAACAATGAACTTGTTAAACGTTGGTCGCAGGACATTTCGAATGAAAACTCAGAAAAAGCCTATGATATAAATATGTTGCCACCTGGTGTATATATTTTATTAATGAAGTCTGATAATCATCATTGGACTCAGCGATTAATTAAACTATAAGCAAATGAACGTCGGATTAAAATGCATTAATCCGACGTTCGCCTTCTTTTATCCATCCAAATTTAGAATTACTTTTATCAAAAAATTCTAGGAACCGGTCTATAGTCGAAGTAATAGGTGATACCAACATTCAGGCCACCGATAATATTGTAGGAAGACTCGTATAAAGATTCTTCACGATTTGGCAACTTCCAATTAAGTGAATTAATATCCGTAATTCCAATGGAACCGATCATTTCAATATTCCAATATAATTGATCATTAATTGAATTTTCAAACCCAACCCCACCAAACATGCCCAAGTCATAAGATGTAAAAAAATCTTTGTGATCAGCAGGCTCTCCAAGCGCCACTATTTTTGATTCATTCGGATTTTTCCGATCCAAAACATAAGTCAAAAAATCAGTTTCGCTTCCATTTATTTTAAATTCCTGTTCTGCTGTGAGTAAGAGGCCCAATCTCGGGCCAATTAAAAAATAAATCTTTTGAACGACATTTTCCGGCGAGGCTAAATCGAATCGATAGGCGACTGCAATATTTAATGATGAACTTCTGATCGTTCGATCGTACATCGTCGATTGAGCTGTTCCTGTATAGCTTTGCCCAGTCCCACGATATGCCATACGAAGCTGGATTTCATTGTCATCCGATAAATTGTATCCCAGAAGTATACTTCCAATGGGCTTTACAGAGATATTGTAGTCTAATTCCGACTGCCCATAGTTGTTTTGGTTGATGATGGCAGGTAGACCGATACCCGCTCTGGCGCCAACATAAAGTTGCGCATTGGCTAAATACCCCGAAAACAAGATTATAAATACGACAACGACGCAGTGAAGACACCGCGGTCCAAATTTATCCGACTTAAGCATATAACTTTTCTTTACAAGAACCTTTTGATTTAACTCTTATGAACTAGCAATACAAAAGTAGTGAAAATCACCTACCAACATTAGATTATTGCATGTTGTATGCTCAAAATTGTAACCCAATTATTATTACCTTAGATTTCGATAGCGCTAAGTATTTTTTATTGATATTCAGCATGTTAGGCCATAATACAGCATCAAATCCAACACAACCCATGCTTATCTCTTCCTGCTTATTCGAGTTGGACGGCGGTCATGTGGAATTGGATAAATTTCATCTTTTAGCATGGTCAAGAATCGTTCGCGATTTAGGAATCGAGACTTCAAAGGTCCAGATCAAACAACTTGAAGAAGTTCCTGACGAAAGAAGAATTGAGGTAATACAAACCTGGATTCGCCCCGAATTGGACAAAGTCAAAGTGAATGATTTTATATCCAAAAAGAATGTCTTGTTTGACGAATTGGTAAAAGACGTATCGCGCGATGATATAATTCCTGGTGCTCTGGATTTTATCCGTCATCTAAAAGATCTGGGCTTATTTGTCGGCCTATTGTCAATGCATGAAAATTCACAAGTTATATTAGACAAAGTACGAACGTCTGACTTGTTTGACGAAATTTTTACTATTCAAGCAAATAAAGGTGATAAATTGTCTTTGAATGCCTGCTCACACATCTTTAAAGCCTCCGGTGTTAACCCTAATGAAACAATTGTATTTCAAAGATATGCGAATTTGTGCAACGATAATATTGTTGACGAATTTCACACTATTGGCATCGGACGTATAGAAAAGTCCAACCCACACCAAATCATATTATCAAGCTTTGAAAACTTGAACCTATCGAAACTTGTAGTTGATCTAAGCTATATACATGTTTCAAAATTCAATTCGAAACGAGAAACCTGATTTGGTATAGCTATCAGAATTGTTTATTCTATTCAAATTCCTCAATCCGATAAATTTAAAACATCATACATTCGCCAATTGAAAGAAATTATCATATGAAATACGTGATGCCAATCCTATTAATTTGCCTTGTCTCTTCGTGTACAAAACAGGTTGAACATAAGACACCGGCACCCGAGAATCGAAAGACGGAAATTATCCAAGAAAAGAAGCCAAAAAAAGTGAAATCGCTAAAGAAAGACTATTCCGCTCTGAGCAAGCAATTGGAGGGCAAACCGGGTCGCGAACCACATCCCGAATTACCCTGGCACCATAATGCGGCGATATATGAGATCAATACACGACAATTTTCTGATGAAGGAACATTCGCGAAGGTCGAAGAACAAATCTCCAGGCTTAGTTCTTTGGGAATCAAAGTGCTATGGTTTATGCCCATTCAACCGATAGGTGAAAAAAATAGAAAAGGTCGACTGGGCTCGCCTTACAGTATTGCGAATTACACGGCTGTAAACCCGGCACTCGGATCGATGGCCGATTTTAAGTCAGTCGTAAACACGGCACATGCAAGAGGTATGAAGGTCATTTTAGATTGGGTGGCTAACCACACTGCCTTTGATCATGTTTGGGCCGCGGATAACCTTGATTACTACACCTTAAAGGACGGAAAACAAATTGTCCCGAAAGATGAAGTAGGAAATACGACAGATTGGACGGATGTTGCCGAGTTGAATTTTGACAATAAGGAGATGCGCGCAGACATGATTGAAGACATGAAATTTTGGGTTCGTGAATGTAACATTGACGGTTTTCGCTGTGACATGGCAGGATATGTTCCATTAAATTTTTGGGAAGAGGCTGTATTAGCTTTAGCAAGTGAGAAAGAAGGCCTTTTTTGGCTCGCAGAATGGGATGATCCAAAAATGCATCGTGTATTTCAAATGACCTATGGATGGGAACCTTACCATATCATGAATGATGTGGCTCGTGGTAAAGTTGGAACAGAAAAAATAGCTGAATACCTAGAAAAGGAATCATCCAAGTTCCCAGACGATGCTTATCGCATGTATTTTACGACAAACCACGACGAAAACGCATTTAATGGTACTGTTGCGGAACGCATGGGTAAAAATGGCGACGCAATGACTGTGCTGGCATTTACGCTGACAGGCATGCCACTTTTATATAATGGCCAAGAAGCTGGACTGAATAAGCGACTTGCTTTTTTTGACAAAGATGAAATTTCCTGGACAAATAAAAAGAAAGCCAAATTATTTCAAAAACTAATGGTGATTAAACAAACGAATAAGGCCTTATGGAATGGTATTTTTGGCGGACGCCCGAAGGTATTATTTGCCAACGGAAAGCAATTTGGGTTTATTCGAGAAAAGGGACCTGACGTCATAATGGTTTTAACAAACTTTGATGATAAACCGGCTGAAGTTACAATCGACATCAATAAATCGCTGATGACGGATATTTTCTCTCGTAAGGGATTTAACTTTTCTACACCACAAAAAGTTAAAATTCCTGCTCATGGATACATGCTTTTTCAGTAAAGTAAAATCGTAATATTCCGGCTATAAATGCCAACAATCCCTTTGCATAAGTGATGTTGTTTGCCATAGACATGACTAAAGCATATTTATTTGTCCAATTTCACACATGCGGTCCGTTTTTCAGTCGTACAAAATACATATCAATTTCACCTTTTCCTTTGGCTTCAATTTTACCTCTATGTTGGAAGGTAAACTCGGGATAATCTTTAATTAATTTATAGGTGGCCTCACTGATGTTCACTTTTCCGATATCGCCGTGACTTTCCATGCGACTGGCGACATTTACAGTATCGCCCCAAACGTCGTATTGAAATTTCTTAACACCGACAATTCCCGCCACTACATTCCCCGTATGAATTCCTGCTCGCATCTCAAAAGGAATTTGTCCCGCTGCCTCTTTATCCTTCTTCCTTTGGATAACAAATTCGATCATTTCCAATGCTGCAAGTACTACATTTTTTACGGAGTCCTGTCTCAGCACCGGAAGTCCTCCCGCTGCCATATAAGAATCTCCCAAGGTTTTTATTTTTTCTATTTGGTGTTTTTCGCAGAGTTCATCAAATGCTTTGAAACAATAATTTAATTCCGCTACCAACTCTTTCGCACTCAGTTTTTCAGAAAGTTGTGTAAACTCTTTAAAGTCGGTAAACAGGATGGAAACCTGATCATAATCTCGGGCGTCGGCACTTCCTTTTGATTTTAGTTCTTCTGCAATTTCTGCTGGTAAAATATTAAGTAATAAATTTTCAGAGCGATCCTTTTCTTTTGATATCGCATCTCTCGATTTCTTGACATAACGCCAGCGACCAAAGAAGCTAAAAGCGAGCAACAGCATGAACAATCCTGAACCTATGAACAGATTTCTCTGCTTATTTTTCTTCACGAGTTGTAGCTCATGAGCCATTTGGACTTTCTGTCGCTCTTGTTCATCTTGTAAACTATCTGCCATCATGACCTTGGCCAACTCCATTTGCTGGAGTTTTTTGGACGTTTCTTGCCTATTCAGGCTATCTTCGATCACTTGCATTCTTTCGAGATAGACCAAGGCTTCTCTGTAGTTCCCCATCGATTTGTACGCGCCATATAAACAACTGCAAGCTTTCATACGTATTTTAATCTTGCCAATTTCTTCACTGATGCGGAGTCCTCTTTTACAATATTGAATAGCCTTTTTATGTTCGCCGAGTTCGTTATAGGCAAATCCCATATTGCCAGACGTATGTGCAACACCTCTTTTATTCTCAATTTCATCATATAATTCAATACTGAGATGAAAATAATCCCGGGCCCGTTGGAAGCTGTCTTGACCCAAATAAGCAAATCCAATATTATTAAGTGCTTTAGCAACTCCTACATCATTCCCCAATTCTTTCTCGATTTTTATTGCACGCTCAAAGAGGTCCAGGGCCTGTGGACGCTTATCATCGTTCATATAAATAACCCCTTTAAAACTTAATGAACTTGCAATTCCTCTTTTATCCCCGGCTTCTTCATAGAGTTTCAAGCTACGATTAAAATGGTCCAACGCTCGTGTGCTATTGCTTTGGTCAAAATAGATTTTTCCAATATGACCAAGCGATCTGGCAATTCCTCCCTTTTTTCCAATTTCCTCATTGATTTTCAGGCTTCGCTCAAAATAGTTCAATGCTTGTGTACTATTGCCTTGATCCACATATAAATTTCCAATATTGCTAAGCGTTCTAGCAATTCCGCCTTTATTCCCAATTTCCTCATTGACATTTATGCTACGCTGATAATAGTTCAGGGCTTCTCTATCATTATTCCGTACTGCAAAACTCGCTCCTTGGATGTTATATGCCAGGCCTTTGGCCAATGGATACTGCATGTCTTGAGCATAATCTATCAATACTTCTGCCAGCACAAACGCACTATCCGGTTGGTTGAAAAGAAATCCAATCCCGATATATTGATCATAGGCCATACAACGCAAGGAGTCTGTGTTATTTTCATCTTGCCAAACTGCGTAAAGAGAGTCGAGGCCTGCCTGCACCTCAGTGGACTTGGTTTGTGCTATCATCATGACAGCTGATGATAATAATAGTAAACTTAATGTGATTAATGCTTTCATTATGTTTCTGACTTTCCGTCTGCGGCTTCAATCTTTCATTAAATTTCAACAATGCACGATTATTAAATTTAACAAAGTTTCATCGATTTAACACCGGAGACAGATTTTACTCCACCTCAGATTATTGAGATTTAAATTATCTCTCTGGATCTCCAAATATATTGTACTATTTTCGTGGCAGTTGGCGTAATCGATCCCAACTTACAAACAAGCCGTTAATTGTTGCATTAGTCGATTATACAGCTATCGATTTGAGCTGAAAATAAAGCGGTCGAATCAACTGAAAATCCCGGAAGAAGGTCGACAGATTGACCCGCATAAAACTGCATATTGCCATTTTGCACGACTGATGCATCAGAAATTATTGTCTCACCGGCACGATATGTCGATATTTCTTGCAAACCTGAAACCGACAAATTATTTACACAGGGTCGCACCGGTTCGAGTATAAAATAATAAGGAGATTTCCATACATCGTTGACATTGCCAGTTGTGGAAAAAACATCATGGCTTATGCGTAAAAATGATTTAAAATAATTACCGGATTTGGTTTTTAATAAAATGGTATCTGTTCCTACCGGCCAACTTAATGTTGTATCCGCAACATTAGTATTTGACGTATTATCAGACAATTCACCGTAAAAATCCAAGCGCCCACTCAATCCGGGGTGCGGCAAAAAGGTAATTATATATTGATATGCCGTATCCACGTCATTTAATGCAAACCAATCACCGTCGATTTCGTTGTTTCCAAGCAATGAATACTCACTGGAATCTGGAACCTTAGTGGCCCGCTTTTGAGCAAGGCCAAAATAATATTGTCCGGCCACTATTTCGTAGGCCATATCGGGATAGTCCGGCTCATCAAGCGCGCGTATGACATTTACAACATCATCGGTCTGATTAAGATGAAAACGGGATACATTAATACGATCACTTCGACGATGGTCGACCGCGTCCCTGGGTACGGAAACACTCGTCCCATCATTAAAATCAGAAACACTTCCCGTTCCACCCTCAAACAGCCATTGACGTTTTTCATCAACCGCGACGTCTGCATCCGACACATAATATGTGTATTTAATGTTGAGAGGTAACGGTAAGATGGGATTATCAATCGTACCATCCCATACTTCTGCGAATCCTTGATTCGTTCCATTTTCATTTATCCCTAAAATTTCATCATTTTCGTCGCCGTCACAATTCACGTCTTTGCTCCAATAGGAAAAAGCGAAATCCGAAATACCACTTTCTGCTCCTCCATATAAATATACGCCCGGGATATCATCATTCAAGGAACCATCTTCATAGCTATAGCGTAAGTCTCGAATTCCCTCTGATCGTAGGTCAGGAAGGTCATTGCGATTAGAACTTTCATTAAATGTTACATTACCAAACGTGTTTGAGCCACGGTGGGGAGTTCCCAGGGTAATTAATTTTGCAACCTTGTGTCCATCTTGCTGAGTTGAATCCACCCACCACTGTGGATTACCGTTTTGATCAAGGCGTTGTAAATATTCTCTCCCGCACAAACCTCCCATGGAATGCGCTGCTAAAATTACTTTGCCCTTTCCAGGATTGGCCGCTAGCACCGCCTCAATAGCGCGCTTGAGCGCATAACCTTGTTTATACGCGGCTGCTTCGTTATTGTCTGAGCAATCATCACATGGGGCAGTACTCGCTAAAACAGCGTTTTTAAAAATTGTACCGTCATTATTTTTTCCAACATTGAAACTATATGCATACAAACAACCCGGTAGTAATTGGTTGTTTTCATTTGGAAACACCCACTGAACATCGTCATCTGTAGCATTATTGTTGAACATATTATCCGGTCCATCCAGATTATCATTAAGCGTGGAGTCAACCAAAAAGTCGCAATTAAATATGCACAAAAAAGTACAGCAATCTTGGTAGTAATCATGCGTATTCGTAGCATTAGGCATAGCCCAAAATACATGATCGTCTTCATCGAAAACTCCGTAAATATTTTCTATATCATTGTCTTGGTAAAACTCATCCCACGACTCATTAGATCCGGTCCATCCATGTAACATAATGATGGGATACGGACAGGTGGCGGATTGAGCACATAAAAAAAGGCTACCGATGGACATCAAAGATGTGATAAGACTCCTTTTCATTAGGCAAACAAGATACGTATTGCCAGAATAAAAGTCGATTTGACAAAATTACAACCCCGCTAAAAGGACCTTAAATCAGAAGCTTTGAAGTGCCAGTCTGGTGTTACCACTTGCACGGAGGTCTCTGCAACGGAATACCATGGACTTAAAAGGTTACTAGTTGGATTTTTTACTATGTGAATGTCCTGAGCAGGCATGAAACTCTGGGCCAACATATAGGCTCGGTCTCCAGTGTGTGGGTTGTGCGCCACGTCAACTACGAGTACAGCGTGACCAGGACTTCCACCTTGAATTAATACGTCTCCGATTTCTATGGCCGCAATGTCTTTTAACTTTAATTCTTTTTCCAGAGAGGGTGTCCCGGCATACATAAACACTATTTCCATAAACTTTTTAAAAGTAGCACGGTCATTTTCTCGTGCTTTACCAGAAACATAGGACACCTGGTTTCGATTGACTTGAATGTCCTGGCCATTGATGTATCGTGCATATTGCGCTAAAAATCCATTTACAAAATGGAAATTTATTTCATTAAATCGCTTCTTTTCGTAAAGAAATTCCGCACGTAGGCGCATAATTGCATCAGCGCACTGTTGCAAATCTTTTCTTCCCACATCAATATTTAATACTGCTTCAAAGTGGCTTTGATTCCGCCTTAACTCTCCATTAAAGTAGCGCACTTTTCGATCGGACGGATATAATGGAAAATTTCTTAAATAATAGGCAAAAGAGGATTGCTCTACGTGTTGACGAACATATCCATTTGGAGGATTGAATCGACTTGCTATAGTATTTCCCACATCACATTTACCCTCGTGCTGGGCTGGGGTCTGACTTAAATTTGGCGCATGGCTGACATTCTTTTCCTGACAAGAAAGGAAACACAAAAAAACAAGAAAAGCCCATGTCAATGTCATTTTCATGAAACACAAAAATCCATTCTGATATTGTGTGCAAACATGTTATTCCATTGGTCTAAAAGATAATATCATCTAGATAGTCCCAGATCTCATTCGCATAATTAATTGGCACGAAGGAATTGTCTGGATTGTCACCCATGCGCACGATGATAAGATTTTGGCTTGGGACTATATTCAATAGTTGACCATTTTTACCGGCGGCGATAATCATATCGTCGGGCGCTTTTTTAATCAAGCTACCATTGAATTGAAATTGTAGTCCAGGCAACATATGAGAACTTTCTCCATTTAGCCACCATAAATATCCATACGATCGATTGAAATCCTGAGAAGGATTAATCATTTCGTCGTAATATGCACTATTAAGGATGACATCTTCTCCCCAACTCCCTTTGTTCAACATTAATAAACCGAACCGCGCCATGGAACGAGCAGTGCTAAAATATAAATGACTGTTTCCGACATATTGCCATTCCCCATCCATACCTATAACATCGCGCAGTCGCTCATTAAAATATATTACAAAAGAGGTATTGACCGCTCCATCAATAATATTGTGCGTCAGCGTGTAAGGTGCATTATGATATGCCCAGCGTGTGCCCGGTTCGACCCGATAAGTAAGGCATTCAGGTTCTAGACAATCATTGAAGCCGCGCTCATCCAGACCCGTTGTCATCGTTAAATGGTGTCTTACCGTGATTTTATTCTCACGCTCGGCGGGTAAAAGTGTCCATCCTGATCCCAAGTACGTGTTCGAAGGCGTGTCAAGCGCTATTAACCCATCTTCAATTGCCTGTCCAAAAAGAAATCCGGTCAAGGATTTTCCCGCAGATGCCCAATACCACCAACTTTGTTGTCCAAAGGGCGTGTCAAATAGATCACGATTAAAGTATTTTTCCACGACTATCTGGCCGTTTTTAAGAATCAAAAAAGCACGTGTTTCTGTTTCCTCTAAGTAGGTGCATAATTCAGATAGCTTAACGGCATCCCATTCCAACGTCTCGATGTCTATTTCCTGCCAAGTATCAGAACCATTTGATGGAAAGTACAAGGCTGAATCATTATCCGGAGGTATGCCATCATCCCGATCGCAAGCGACCATGAAGTAACTTATAACGACCAACAAAAGGGAAATGCGCATATAGTATAGACTGGGCATAAACGAATTAGTTTAAAAATTGCACATCGGCAGATAGGCTTAATTCTTATTTTATCTGTTACGAATTCTCCTCAAAGCCTCTAATATCGTAGGATTGGTCGCATCAATTGTCAGTGCTTTTTCTAAAAATCGTGCACCTAGTTGGTGTTGCCCCAGACGCTCGCTAAACTCAACAAACCCTAGCTGATAATAAAATCTAAGAAGTTCTGCATTCGCACGACCGTCATTTTGGATAAAATCGAGGAAACCATGAACATGCTGATTACCAGGTTCAACAAATAACACCTCTTGAAGTACATCAAACACTTTTTGAATATTTCCGCTTAGATAGAAAAGCTCTATTGCGACTCCGGCTTTCATGTTCAACGCTTCTCCATAGGCTGGATACAACTCAAGGGCTCTATTAATAAAGTTGCGGCTTGATTGGAAACCTATACGTTGGTCTGATGTGTCAGACAAAGCCATCGTTTCAGAAAAAATTGATTCGCCCATTTTTAAATTCGCACGAGCACTATTTGGATATACTTTTAATGCAGCCTCATTTAGTGCTCTATCGCTTTTCCAAACCGGAATTCTTATTAACGTCAATAAGGAGAAAGCGCAAATAATAAAACTGAGAATAAGTAATCCAATATTTCGAATTGGGATTCCTTTTAATGACTTAATGTTGAGCAAATAATAACTCAAGACGAGTGCGAAAGCCACCGAAGGCATATACATGAATCGTTCATTCATTGGGGCGCCAACAGTGAACGGGATATTTGATACAATTGATAGTGTGAATAAATAAAATAAAACGGCATAAGCCCAAACGCGTTTTTTCAAAAGTCCGAACACGGCTGCGATTCCTCCTCCAATATAAATAATTAAGGAAGCAAGGCTTCCGATACTCGACCAAGACTGAGTTGCTATCGCATATGGGTAATAATCGTAACTGAGTGGATTCGGCCAAAACAACAGTTTAATATATTTCCCAAGTGTGTAAAATATAGTTGCAAACTTCTCTCCAAATCCCATATTGACAAAAGGATTATTCATCAGCTCCGTGATATTCGCGCCATTACCCAGTAAATATCCGATTACGATATATCGTTGAGCCAGATAAAGTACTGTTACACCGCATAAAATTCCAGCCACAGTCAAAATTGATCGTTTTTTATTTTTCATACGACCAAATACGAGCATAGTTATAGGAATGACTGCTAAAAACGTTATTGTATTCTCTTTGGCCAATAACCCAGCGTAAAAAAAGACCGCCATCAAAAAATAGTCCCATCGTCGTTTAATAATTTTTAAACTGTAAACTAATGTGAGTAAAGAAAACAGCAGGGCCAATATTTCATCTCTTCCCTTAATGTTCGCCACAACTTCAGTATGTATGGGATGCGCTACGAAAATCAATGCTGCCCAAAACCCAACGCTCAGATACCACGGACGTGGGTTTTTCGCTGGCCAAAAAACAGTACACAAGTAGAATACTAAAATGGCGGTCAGGCCATATAGGAGGGCATTGATAAAGTGGCTAAGTCCGGGCGCCAATCCAAAAAGTTGGTACTCTATTGCAAACGTGATCAAAGATAATGGGCGATAACGAGCGCCTACAACAATTTCTTTCTGGTCACCATAAAATCCTGTGAATGACTCTTCTGACAAGATTTTTCTTATTCCTCCAAAACCGTTTTTAACAAAGGCGTTGTCGATATAAACGATTTTATCATCCAGCACAAAACCATATGAAAACGTCATACCATAAAGTGCAATCGAGAACAATAGAATTGCATAAATAAAAATCCTGTTGGTCAGAAAAAAATCTAATCCCGAAATATTTTCTCTTACGGCAGAATTCTCAGCTTGTCGAACTTTACGTCCCGCATTAGACTTTACATGCTTACTTGGCTTTTTTTTCCGTTTTGACATAATTCAATTCACCACGCGACTACTTTTTGGGTAAGTTAAATATACAATAAAACAAACTTGATTTTAGCAGATCAACGTTACGGCTTAAGGTCTAAATCAGAAAAAATCGCCGGAGCGCATTTTGGCTAATAAAAAATTAACTTGGTAGGGACTCAATGCGATGCAGCCGTTACATGTCGCCCTTCAGCCAACGCCTTTTGCATTTGTCGCACAGTCATTGTGCTTCCATCAGGACTCCAACCAGGAGGTCCAAATATGTACATAAATGCCTCTTTCAAATTCTTGGCTTTCATTACATCTCTGATAATATCCCGATACTCGTGCGTCAATATGATTAATGGGTTATGAGATTCAGGTGGGTGGATAACACCATATTTAACTTCAATATCTTCATCGTACTCTTTCCAAGTGCCGAACATTTTGTCGAAAATATTTAAATACCCTCCATGATTTTTATCGAGATATTGTAGGTTTTGCGAATGATGCACTTGGTGCATCGTATGTGTATTTAAGAATTTTTCTAAAAACCCCAATTTAGGCACATAAACTGTATGCAATTGGAATTGCCACAAAGCTTCGATGCCTATAGCAAATATGATCATAGCGGGATGAAAACCAATCGCTGCCATCCACATATAGAAAAATGGCTTGTACATAATCGTAAACCAGCCATTTCGAATACCTGTACCCAAATTAAAATGATCGGACGAATGATGTACGATGTGCGCTGCCCAAAAAAACCGTACTTCATGATTTGCGCGGTGAAACCAATAATAACTAAAGTCATCACAAATTTGACAAATGATCCATACATACCAGGCCCATCCAAATGATTTATATCCAAGTAAATTTGTTCTTACACCATCGACAATTGGATTGCATAAATCGTACACAAAATTGAAAATAACGATGGCCGAAACAACCTGAATTAGGGGTGCTATGAATACAGTTCCAGCTCCCATTGAGAAGCTTGCCAATAAATCCTTCCAATTGTAAAGGCGATCATCTTGACGCGACTTACTGTAAACCAACTCGAGCAAAATCAAGGCGAGAAATACGGGTCCACCGTAGACAAAAGGATTTGTTAAGTCCATGAGAAGCTAAATTTGAGGTCGCAATATAGAGATAAGTGAAGGAAGGCCAATTCTAATGGATGTCAAAAACACTCTGTTTCGTCCTTCAAGGTTACAAATTGGAGAAAGATTGCCTTGTGGCCATTGTATTCCGCGCACACCCTCACTCACGTTCACCGCAAAAAGCTATTCTATAATAAACTGTTTGCCTTCCTCGGCAAGTGATGTATTTGGGAAAATGTTTCGTGCTTCTTCGAGAAGTAGTGAAAGATCGGCATATCTCGACGAAAAGTGCCCAATAATTAACTTCTTAACGCCGGCTGCTTTGGCAATCAGTGCCGCTTCTTCAGCTGTACTATGTTTAGTCTCTTTGGCCTTCTCTTTCAAATCAGACAGAAAAGTCGCCTCATGATAGAGCAAATTGACATCATTTAATTCCTTCGTGAGCGCAGGAACGTAAGCGGTGTCAGAAAAATAGGCGTATTTAATCGGCGGCTTAATCCCTTCCGTGAATATGCTATTCGGTAAAACCTTTCCATTCTGGTCTAAATAGTCTGCGCCTTCTTGTATTGATTTTCGTTGCTCATAAGGTATGCTGTACTTTTCAAATGCACCAGGTTTTATTTTTAATCTTGGCTCTTTGATCGAAAAAATAAAACCAGCTGTTGGAATACGATGTTGAAGTGGAATCGTTCGAACATTCAGTAATTTATTTGAAATGAGGTCTTGTGGTTCGTCTGGATCAAACTCATGAATTGTCAATTTAAACTTTAGCGGGTTGCCCGTAATAAAAACCGCACAGTCGATAAATTTTTTAATTCCGATTGGCCCGTATAAAGTAAGAGTCTCTGTACGACCATAGTGGTTAAAAGAGGTAATCAATCCAGGTAAACCATAAATATGATCCCCGTGCAAATGCGATATAAAAATGAGCGAAATGCGCGAGCGACGAATATTGTACGTGCTCATTTGCAATTGTGTGCCTTCGCCACAATCAACTAAAAACAACTCATTTCGGACTTGAAGGACTTGGGCACTTGGATGGCGACCTTGTGCAGGAAGCGCACTATTTGACCCTAAAATCGTTACCGTAACCGGCATTATTCTTCTTCCATCTCGGACGCCAGATTTCGCTCAATCTCTTCGAGAAAGACGAAGTCAATTGCCTCTTCTAAAGTTGGTAGGATTGTAAGTATAGAATCTAACCGAGATATTTCAATGATTTTTTTAACCCCACTCTGCAACTCTCCTCCGATAACAAATGCTCCGTGATCTGTCCAAAGGCGATTTGCTGTCAGGATGGCACTCAACCCTGACGAATCGACGTATTGAACCTGTCTCAAATCCAAAATCAGATTTTTAACACCTTCATTTCTTAAAAAGATGAATTCTGATTTTAGATTCGGTGAAATCAGACTATTCAGGTTTTGCTCTTCTAGCTTCAGGATGGAATATTGCTTCTCCTTGTCTATACTATATTTCATAAGCTCGCTGGCGTAAGGGACGCAAATATACTGAATAAGGCATTAACCACAATTGCGTAAAACATGCGTCCGAGTTCGGTCTTTTTCCACCATATAAAGCCCTCTTTTCCCATTATACCTAATTCAGAATATTCTGCTTCAAACCCGGATTGAGGGGCTAAATATTTTGTACAAACACGTTAAACAATGTTAAAAACAAGGTCATTTTGGCTGCACACTAATCATCGGCCTCACTTTTGTGTTCGTTATTATAATGATTGCTGACATTAGAGACCGACACATAGAAGTATAATCGTTCTTAGGTATAAGCAATCATAGAGGTCAAAGGACTTTGATTATATTATATTAGTGCATCAATTTTATAATGAAGGGAGCTATCGTATGAACAGAAAGTTTTCAACGAAGGTCAGAGAGATCATCGGCAAGAGTAAAGAAGAAGCCAGACGACTAGGAAGTCATTATGTCGGAACCGAGCATTTAGTATTGGGTATGTTGGAAGATCAAGAGAACTTACCCATTACCGTACTTAAGTCGCTCGATATAAATTTAATTAAGCTGAAATCATTGCTGGAAAAAGCTAGCATGACAACGAATAAGGAAGTTGCTCACGTTAATGTCGGCGACTTCAAGCTTAACAAACATGCTGAAAAAGTGCTAAAGGTGACTTTTTTGGAAGCCAAAATGTTTGGCCAGGAAGAAATAAGTCCAGAACACTTAATGCTTTCCATTCTCAAGCATGACGGAAATATTGCAAGTGCAGTTTTGAAGGAATTAGGTGTAAATTATGATGGTTTTCGTGCAGAGCTGGAGTTTGTCATGCACGAAGATGAAATGGAGGAGTTGGAGTTTTTCTCACAAGCGCAGGAATCCGATGTTCCGTATGAAGAAGAAAGTAATCCTGGTAAGTTTTCATCGAAAAAGGGAAATACCAAGTCACGCACACCCGTTTTGGACAACTTTGGGCGAGATGTGACAAAACTGGCAGAAGAAGACAAACTTGATCCAATAATTGGACGAGAAGTGGAGATAGAACGTGTTTCGCAAATTTTGAGTCGCCGTAAGAAAAACAACCCAATTCTAATAGGTGAACCTGGCGTTGGAAAAACGGCCATTGTTGAGGGCTTAGCTCTTCGTATTACTCAAAAGAAGGTATCACGCAATCTCTTTAATCGACGAATCGTAATGCTAGACCTGGCTGCCCTGGTAGCGGGTACGAAGTATCGCGGTCAGTTTGAGGAACGCATGAAGGCTATCATGAATGAACTGGAAAAGTCGCGTGATGTAATTCTATTTATTGACGAAATACATACAATCGTAGGTGCAGGAGGAGCAACTGGATCTCTTGATGCTTCTAATATATTTAAACCGGCCCTTGCACGGGGCGAATTACAGTGCATTGGTGCTTCGACACTGGACGAATACCGCCAATACATAGAAAAAGATGGTGCCTTGGATCGTAGATTTCAGAAGGTCATGGTCGATCCACCTTCAGCAGAAGAGGCTCACCACATCCTTCAAAACATAAAGCCTAAGTACGAGGAATTTCACAACGTAACCTATTCGGATGATGCCATCTCGGCATGCGTGCGCTTGAGCGACCGTTACATTAGTGATCGCTTTTTGCCGGACAAAGCAATCGATGTTTTAGATGAAGTTGGAGCTCGGGTGCATCTTAAGAATATATATGTGCCTAAGCATATAGAGGAGTTAGAGAAAAATATCGAGGATATTAAATACCTCAAAAATAAAGCTGTTAAAAACCAGCAATACGAGAAGGCTGCAGATTTGCGCGATCAGGAATCGAGACTGATACGACAGTTGGACGAAGCAAAAGTCACATGGGAAGAAGAGTCAAAAACGAAACGATATCCTGTCGATGAAGACGATATAGCCGAGGTTGTCGCCATGATGACAGGTATACCGGTCAATCGTGTAGCTCAGAGCGAGTCAAATAAGCTCGTAAACATGAAAGAGGACTTGCAAAAAGTGATCATTGGTCAAGACCCTGCCATCGAAAAAGTCGTAAGGGCAATACAGCGAAATC
This sequence comes from Saprospiraceae bacterium, assembly GCA_028279185.1. Lineage (GTDB taxonomy): Bacteria > Bacteroidota > Bacteroidia > Chitinophagales > Saprospiraceae > JANQSS01. The sequence goes on from JANQSS010000112.1 coordinate 142,855, forward strand.
GAGTAGGTCTAAAGGATCCATCTAAGCCTATCGGTTCGTTCATCTTCCTGGGACCTACAGGTGTTGGTAAAACAGAATTGGCCAAAGCACTAGCACGCTACATTTTCGATTCTGATGATGCGCTGGTTCGTGTAGACATGAGTGAATACATGGAGAAGTTTTCATTGAGCCGACTCATTGGTGCACCTCCTGGATATGTAGGGTATGAAGAAGGTGGGCAGTTGACCGAAAAAGTACGACGTAAACCATATTCGGTAATTCTTCTTGATGAGATTGAAAAGGCGCACCCTGATATCTATAATATACTACTTCAAGTGCTCGATGATGGTCAATTAACGGACGGCCTGGGTCGTAAAGTTGATTTCAAGAATACGCTTATCATTATGACCTCAAACATTGGTGTTCGACAACTTAAAGACTTCGGTCAGGGCGTTGGATTTGCAACGAAGGCACGACAGGAAGCGGCCGAAGAACACTCCAAGACAGTCATACAAAATGCATTGAAACGTACGTTCTCGCCTGAATTTCTCAACCGGGTTGATGATGTCGTTGTCTTCAATAGCCTAGGGCAGGAAGAGATATTCCGAATCATCGACATTACACTGAAGGATCTATACAGCCGACTCGAAGGTATGGAATACGCATTGGAGCTGTCCGAGAAGGCCAAAGAATTTGTTGCTAAAAAAGGGTACGATCCGCAATTTGGTGCCAGACCCTTGCATCGGGCCATTCAGAAGTACATTGAAGATCCGCTGGCCGAATATATTTTGTCCGAAAATCCGCCTGCTGGAAGCACGCTAAAAGCTACAATGAAGGATGACGACTCCGGACTTCAAATTGAACTTTCAGAAGCTGTGGACAGTGATGTAGAATAGAAAGTGGGGCTATTTCTATAGAATACTTTACCTTCAATCTGAAATTTTCAGGAACTGACTGACCAATTCCTGCATTATGAGAGTAGTGCATGTTCAGAAACTCCTGAATTATACACTACATTATTCATTAAACGAAAAGCATTTGGCTAGAAGAAGATCAAAACGTAAACCAGAAAAGAAAAAAGTATCGTTTCTTATTAACGATCAAATTAGGGTCCCTAAAATTCGTCTCGTTGGGGACAATTTCGAAGCTATAAGTGAGACTATCGGCCAGACAATCGAGCCTGGCGTTTACCCGACAAAGGCAGCATTTCAATGGGCTCAGGAGATGAACCTCGACCTCGTCGTTATTTCGCCTAAGGCCGACCCACCCGTTTGCAAAATTATTGACTACAATAAATTCCTCTATCAGCTCAAGAAGAAAGAAAAAGAATTAAAGGCTAAAACGGCAAAGACCGTTGTAAAGGAAATTCGATTTGGTCCGAATACGGATGATCACGACTTCGAATTTAAGTTACGCCATGCCAAGAAATTTCTTGACGAAGGAGCTAAAGTAAAGGCCTACGTTCATTTCCGGGGACGTACGATTGTGTTCAAAGATAGGGGTGAATTGCTTCTGCTTAAATTCTTGAAAGAATTAGAAGACTTTGGTGCTGCAGAAGCATTACCAAAAATGGAAGGAAGGCGTATGAACGTCATCATTCAGCCCAAAAAGAGCAAGAAAAAATAGCATACGCATACTAACTAATACGTACCCCTTGTGATTTTTGCGAGGGGTATTTTTTTGTATTAACGCTTGAAACGTGGCTGTCGATTTAGTAGGGTGTTCACTTAGTGAGCACCCTACTAAATCGACAGCCACCCGCTTCGTTGTTTTTTAAGATGTATACTGTATATTTAATTCAACGTTTATCATTCAATAAATTGACAATGAGGTATATTTTCCTTTGCTCTTTTCTTCTGATTAGATTGTGCATGTCAGGCCAGGAAAACGCCAACTTAACTATCATTTATGACCAAGATCGTGGATCTACTGAATTTCTCGGATTGATCCAATCGGAAATCAACACGCTGTTAGAACAACATTATACCATTACTTATAATACGATCTCTCTCGACCAGGACAGTGATGACCCTGCGGAAATCATAGAAACGGCCTTCAATGATAATTCTCAAATCCTGATTACTCTTGGATTCACAGCATCACATGCCCTCGAAATTCGTGACGAATACCCGAAGCCTTGCATTGCCGGAATATCGCTCGAACGATCTGAAAATGAAACCACCGGAATTACGAATTACAATTATATACAAAGTCCATTTTCCATCGCACGTGATATGGATATTTTTCGCTCGATTTATGATTTTCAACACTTAGGCATATTTGTCGCACCTGATCTCCGCGGTCCCCTTGAGGCTTATCTAAATAATGAAATAAAAGATACACGGATACAATTTGTGGCGATTTCAGAAAACGTCGACGATGATTTCGCCAAATTAGAAAAATCTGTCGATGCCATCTATTTTTTACCTAACCTGTACAACACGTTCGAAAAAGAACTGGAATTAATTCAAAAAATCAATGTTAATAAATTACCTTCCTTCAGCTTAATTGGTCGCGCAGATGTTGAAAATGGTATTCTGGCTTCCATATCCTCATCTGACTATATCGGTATTTATGCACGTCGTATTGCGCTAAATGTCATGAAGATTTTAGAAGGACAAAACCCGAAAGATTTACCCATACAAATCGGCGGTGTAGAAAATGATTTCGTTATCAATGTGCAAACCATGCAACAAATTGATATTTATCCGCCATTTGAAGTGCTAAGTCAAGCATCATTCATAAATTTAAGAAATGCATCCGGTGAAAGTTATTCATTAAAAAGTGCCATTGCTCATGCCCTATCCAATAATCTATCACTTCAAATTAGTCAGTCGAATATAGGAATTCAAGACAAAGAAATTGACATAGCAAAATCAAACCTTCTTCCTAATATCGAAGCAAGTTCCTCCCTGGTCACCTTAGACGACGATTCTGCAGAACAGCTTAAATCGACTAATCAGTTGACTCCGCAAACCGAATGGGACGCAAAACTGGTTTTATCGCAATTAATTTATTCGGAACCCGCATGGGCAAACCTTTCCATTCAGCAGTCCCTTTTGGAAGCCGAGAAACAAGGCTATTTGGCAAGTCAATTGGACCTTGTGCTCGATGTTTGCTCCGCTTATATTCAAGTCCTACTTGCACAGGCAAATGTTGACATTCAAAATAACAATGTTCAAACAACATTGAGCAATTTAAACATAGCAAAGTCTAAAGCTAAAATTGGTGCTTTAAGTCTAGCCGATGTTAGAGGTTTCGAATCACAATTGGCTATTAATAAAGGCGCCTTAAATGATGCTCAAACTGCAGAACAACAGGCTCGTATTTCATTTAATCAGCTTTTAAATCGTCCATTGGACTTGGAATTTCAATTGGATGAATTATCTGTCGGTGATCAGGTACTTTTTATTGCCGATAGTCGTATAGCAAGTAATGTTAATAATTACTACGATTTTAGAAAGTTTGCAGACTTTCTAATTGACTATGCGATAAATCACGCGCCTGAAATACAACAAATTGATTGGTCTATTAAAGCACAACAACGTTCTCTCAGATCAAATAAAAACAGCTTGTTTCAACCCCAAATTGCCCTTCAGGGAAATGCCGATAAAACAATTGGTCGATATGGAATACGTGCGGAGGATGTAATTTTTGAATCGATTGGCGTCGATCCGTATCAACCAACTTGGAACATAGGCCTCAATGCTTCACTGCCTATTTTTCAAGGTAATTTACGGAGGAATAATATTCAAAAAGACAAAATAATCATTGATCAGTTGCAAACCAATCGTGACTTGATTGAGCAGAATTTTGACGCGAACATACGCTTATCATTGGAAAATCTGGGAAATTCATTTAACAATATACGCTACACCGATGAAGCTAAACAATCGAGTCAAGAGTATTTAACCATTATTCAAGATTTATATCGTGAAGGTGCTACTACAATTGTAACCTTACTTGATGCCCAAAACAACTACCTGTCTGCATCACTGGGAGCCGTCACATCCCGTTATCAATTTGTATTAGATGCCATTACCACTGAGCGTCTTATAAATAGAATATACCTTCTGGCAAATGAAGAAGAAAAAGAAGCATTTATTCAAGAATATTTTGATTTTATCATTCAAAGAGAAAAATAATGCGTAAAGCGATCCGATTAATCATTTTCACTATTCCACTAATATGGGGCTGTGGAGCAAATTCAACAGAAACTACAACTACTCCCGATTTGAGGCCTGTAAAATATATTACTGTGGGTCAAAATAATATTTCTGGTCAACACATATTTACAGGATTGGCGACTCCTCAGCAAGAGGCGAAATTAAGTTTTCGGGTGAGCGGCACAATAAATACGATTAAAGTAAAGATTGGTGAACGCGTCCGTAAAGGGCAAATTCTAGCCACTATTGATGCAACGGATTATCGTGTGAGTCTGGATCAGTCATTGGCTAATGTCCAAAACTCATCGGCCCAAATCGAAAGTTCAAAAGCGCAGTTGGCCAACGCAAAAGCAAATTTTGTTGCTGCTGAATCCAACTATAAGCGATATGAAAAATTATATGAAGTGAACAGTATATCACTCAGTGACTTTGAACAGGCGAAGTCAAATTACTTAAGTGCTCAAGCCTCGTACAACGCCGCCAAGACCCAGGTTGAAGCCTCACGCGCTACAAATAAATCATCTGAGAGTGCAGCGCGATCGGCTTCAAATCAACTCGCGTATACGCGTATGAAAGCACCATTTTCCGGCATCATTTCCGCCATAAATATTGAACCGAACGAAATCGTAACGCAAGGTAGTCCGGTTATTGAGATAAACTCTGAAACAAATCCAGATATAGTAATTGGTGTTCCTGAAAATATAATTTCTGAAATAACTCCAAGTGATGAGGTAATCGTTCGTTTCAATTCCATTCATGATATGGAATTTAACGGATCGGTATATGAAATTGGATATAATTCAACAGGAAGCACGTATCCGGTGACCATACGATTATCCGAAAATGATACACGAATTAGACCGGGCATGCCGGCAAGTGCGGAATTTAGCTTTATGGACCACCACAGCGAGCCGGATGCACTTCTAGTTCCTCCTAGCGCCGTAGGTGAAGATGAAAGTGGAAATTTTGTTTTCAGGATAGAATCAAAAGAGGGTAAATCCATTTGTAAAAAACAAAAAATTACAGTTGGTAAATTAAATGACACTGGGTTTGAAGTAACATCTGGATTGACCGTCGGTGACAATGTTGCAAGTGCCGGTCTAAATATTTTACGCGATGGCATGCAGGTGCGTCTGTATGAAAAGCTACAATAATAGTCTATGAACCTGACCGAATTTACCATTAAACGAAGTCGAATTTCAATTTCGATATTTTTGCTCCTCGCAGTAGCCGGATTAAGTGCCTATTTCCAATTGCCACAGGATAGTATGCCTCCATATACGGTTCGCGTCGCCTCGGTAGTTGCCCCCTTTTCAGGAGCAAGCCCTGCTCGCGTCGAAAACCTTGTCAGTCGAAAGATCGAGGAAAAAATTCAAGAAATCCCGGAACTAAAAGAAGTAAATACACAGTCACGAGCAGGTTTATCCGTTACGACCATAATATTAAAAGATGAGGTTTCTCCAGGTGATTTGCAATCGGTATGGGATCGTATTAGACGTAAATTAAATACGGTAGAATTTCCCGATGGTGTGAATTATCAGCTAAATGATGACGACGTCGGCGTAGTGTATGGCATCATGCTCGGATTAATCTCAGATAATAATTCACTTGGTGAAATGGAATATTCGTACGCCGAGTTAAAACAATTTGCAGAGGAAATTCGAGATGACATTATTACTTTGGATGAGGCTGCCAAGGTCGAAATAGGAGGTGATCAGACGGAAGAAATATTTGTTGAGTTTGACAATGCAAAAATGTCTAGCCTGCAAATTACCGCAACTCAAGTCCAAGGCGTATTAGCGGGAACCAACATTTTGTATTCGGGTGGCGAATTAAACATAGGAGACGAGCGAATAATCATTGAGCCAACGGGAAATTTTGACAATATTGAAGATATTAAAAACACCATTATCCGATATACGAATGGACAATCATTGTATTTGCGTGATATTGCAGACGTGTGGCGAGGTTACAGGTCTCCTCCAGAACAAATTATCAAGGTGGATGGGAAGCGTGCTCTTGCACTATCAATCGCACTAAAGGATGGCGCAAATGTGGTTAACCTGGGCGAAAAAATCGATGAACGCATCCAGCAATTCAATAATCAATTACCCCTTGGCATAGAATTAAAAAGGTTGTCTTCGCTCGACCGATATGTTGACAGCGAGGTTAGCAACTTTGTCAGTAATCTTCTGCAGACGGTCGTTTTAGTATTAATCGTTATGCTCATTTTTCTCGGATTACGCACCGGGCTTATTATTGCGTCACTTGTTCCAATGGTCATTTTGGCTACGTTTTTATTTATGAGTGTTTCTGGTCAGGGTATTAACCAAGTTTCATTGGCCGCATTGATCATGGCTCTTGGATTGATGGTGGACAATGGCGTAGTGGTCGCAGAAACTGTACTCGTCAAACTGGAGCAGGGAATATCAAAATGGGATGCTGTAAAAGAAGCGTGTAATGAGTTAATTATTCCGTTACTGATTTCGACCTTAACGACTTCCGTTGCCTTCATGTCATTTTATCTTGCGGAAGGCACAATGGGCGACATTGTTGGGCCACTCTTTGTGGTTATTTCAATTGCCCTCATTTGTTCTTGGTTTTTGTCTATGACAATGATAACCATGCTCTGCTATTATTTCTTAAAAGCATCCAATGGAAAAGAAAATAAAAAGAGCATTGTAGATAGAATAATTGAAATCTTGAAGAAAGAATATAGTAAATTGATCAATGTTGTATTAAAATACAAGATCATCTCTCTTATTGGCGTCTTAGCCTTATTTGTGGGATCATTATCATTGTTTAGCAAAATTCCTTTCTTGTTCTTTCCTGACTCCGAACGGAATTTGATTACCGTTGATATTAAACTGCCTCAAGGTAGCCGGATTGAAACAACATCGTCTGTTGTTAATAGAATTGAGCAATTCGTCATTGACAAATTACAACTTCATGAAGGACGTACACGGGGTGTAATTGATTGGTCCGCTTTTATTGGACAGGGACCTGAGTCTTATGACCTTGGTTATTCACCCGACGAAGCGAATGCCAATTATGCGCACATGCTAGTCAATACGTCTTCCGGTGATGACAACAGCTATGTCATCGCGAAACTTGACAGCTTTGCATTCGCAACATTCCCTACGGCTGATATCAAAGTCAAACGACTTGCGTCCGGTGGTGGTGGAACCCCTATTGAAATCAAAATATCCGGACGAAATGCAGACGTACTTGCTGGTATTTCTAACGATATAAAAGCAAAACTTATCGCACAGAAAGGTGCTAAAAATGTCAAGGATAATTGGGGACCAAAAGTTAAAAAAATTGTAATTGATATTGACCCTCTAAAAACCCAAAATGCCGGATTGACAAACCAAGACATAGCTGTCTCTCTTCGAACCGCCTTGAGTGGATATTCTATAGGAAATTATCGCGAGGGAAAAGACAACATCAGCATACTGATGCGTGATCAAAATCATAACCAAGTTAAAATTGAAAATTTAGAAAGTATTAATATTTATTCACAGAATACGGGGCAAAATGTTCCATTATCACAGGTTGCAGAACTGGACATCGTATGGGAGTTTGCTAATATTCTTCGGAAAGACCTTCGTCGCAGTGTAAATATTTCATCGCAAGTCCGAGAAGGTGGAAATGCGAATGAAATCATGTCTATCGTAACACCTTGGTTAGATGAACAGAAAACAAATGTTTGGCCCTCTGGCTATACTTACGATCTTGGCGGAGATGCGCAAAATTCGGCAGAATCTATGGGAGCGGTAGCAGCATGGCTGCCGCTCGCATTCTTTATTATTGTCATGCTTCTTATAATACAATTTAATTCATTTCGAAAAACTATAATTGTGCTGTGCACTATTCCACTTGGCGTTATTGGTGTCATATTTGGCCTGCTCATTTTACGTTCGTATTTCGGTTTTTTCGCTTTTCTGGGTATCATTTCCCTGGCTGGAATAATCATTAACAACGCCATCGTGCTCATAGATCGAATAGAAGTGGAAATAAACAATGGGTTGAAATTGACAGATGCAATAAAAGAAGCCTGCCTTCAGCGCTTTCGACCTATATTATTAACAACATTTACGACCGTTTTGGGTATGATACCGTTATTTATGGGTGGTGGAATTATGTGGGAACCACTAGCAGCAGCCATTATGGTCGGATTGCTATTTGGTACAATCGTTACGCTAATTTTTGTTCCTGCGAGTTATCGAATTTTATATCGAGATTGATGTTAGAACTTGCGAAAGAAAAGACAAGAGAGGCCTTTGACCATCCCAACTATGTGTACCTGCTCATCGCTCTGGTTGCACTGATTATCAATGGAGCAGTTTCGTTGAAGTTTGAGCACTCGCATCTCTTTATGGACATCAGTTACGCCATTGTAATATTTCTAGGCCCCTTCTACTCTTCGTCCAATTTTAGAAGCTTTACATTCCATTTCATTCTGGGTATCGTTATTTTTTCATTTTACTATTATCAAGTGCATACATCACAACTTGGTGGATCACTTGGCGCTCTCTTTACACTTACATTTTATTACTTATTACTGCATAAACTCGTTAGTTATGTTTGGAAACAAAAATTGGTAACGCTGAATGTAGTGTTTGCTGCTATTTGCGGATATTTAGTTCTGGGAATTACGGCCGGAGTAGTATTTATGTTTATTGAATCCAGTATACCTAATTCTTTCAGCATTCAAGATTCCAGTAAATATTTCGAATATATTTACTTCAGTTTCGTCACTTTAACCTCTATAGGCTATGGCGACATTGTGCCTTTGGATCCCATTGCGAAAATGTCGACTGTCTTACTTTGTATTGCCGGACAGCTATACATAACGATCATATTGGCACTAATTGTTGGAAAATATATCAGTCAGAATATAGACATCGAATAGACATGCGCTGATATGAAATCCTCTCCAATTGCGCGTACAAATAATTCGATAAAGGATAACCTTACTTCGAAACTAAAAAGTGGCATTTGGATCAATGTATGCATTTTCAACAGCCATAAGATTTCCAGGCATATGCTGTTGGCAATCGGGTTCCGAACCTTTAATTGAGTGATACTACATAACTACGACATAGATGAAACGTCAAAGGGTTTTTTAGGTACGGCTGGTTAATTGTATAAGTCGGACGAATTGATTTGAGTAAAATCACATATCGTTATTTTAACTCCTTATACCAATTAAAGGTATAAATGGTATTAACTACCGCCACAAGAATTTTCGTAATTTTCAACATGTTCGATTGGAAAGTACTCGCCCGAATCTGCATATTGCTGATCTTTAACCTGTCAAACGGCATGCAACTGCTCGGGCAGGCCGCTAAAACCGCCGTAGCCCCATCCCAGCAACTAAATTTTATTGAGGCTCGATTAAATGCTGGGCAATTAGAGGAAGCTATGGCAGCATTCAACGAATTAAAATCAGATGATTATTCCGATTCCACTGCTTACTATTATCACCGGCTGGGAAGCACCTTAACGTTTAGACTTGGTCGATTTGATGCTTCCGTTTCTCATCTGAGAACATTACTACATCTTTCATACAAGCTAGACTATTCCGCGCCTTCCAAAGGCCTGACACTCTTTAACCTGGGAAAATTGTTGAGCAAACAAGGCCAAGTTGATTCTGCTAAGTTATTATTGTTTGAGTCGATAAATGAATATCGAAAGGCGAATTTACCTATTGATGTTGCTGACTGTTGGCGTACGTTAGGAAATATTTACATCGGTCAACACGACTATTTCAAAGCAATCGAAGCCATGACAAGCGCGCAGGAAATACTGCATGTAATGAAGCGCCATGGAGAAGTTGATTCGATCAACCAAGAATATTATGTTCAGCAACTGGCCTGGTGTTATTTCAATTTGGCTGAATTTTATCATCGCGTAGACGATAGAACAAAAGTCAGAATATATTTAAAATATTCACAAGACTTGCTTGAAAAATATAGTGACCAATTTCCGTATATTAAAAAGGAGGCTCTTGAAAATCAGGGACGTATATTCAACCTATTAGGTGATTATCAGGAAAGTATTACCTCCTATCTCGCATTGCTGAATTCACCAGAACTTAAACATTCAGCTCAATATGAATTACACATCTTATTAAAAATTGCGCAAGTATTTGGTGGACCTTATCAACAATTTGAACATGCAATCGCATACTGGCGTCGCGCCCTTGATTTTGCTAAAGAAGGCGAGATGGACCAATCAAGTGAGCTCGTTCCTATGTACAGAGAATTGGCTCGGTGCTATATTAATAATAATCAACCCGTCTTGGCAAGACAGTCGTTGGAGGCAGCGTGGTCCCTTGTCGATAGGCCTGGAATGAACCTACAACGCGCAATTCTATATTTTAATGAAGCCAGGTTGGCGATCCTAACTACCGATTATGAAAAAGCAATCCACTATATTGATACTGCCCAACTAATTTTCGACTTTCCAAAATCGGCCTCCCTTGCAAATATTCTGGTTTTAAAATCATTTGCCTATTTAAAGCTATACAAGCAAACTGAACGCATTGATGATTTAAATACGTCTATCCATCTTTCAAAAAAGGCGCTCGATGTACTGATAGCATATGAAGAGCAACATTTCTCTCGTACATCCGAGGGAAACGCTTATCGAAGATGTATTGAAATGCAATTGGAAGGGCTGTTTCTACTATCCGACATTCGTCCTGATGATACCACTAAGGATGAAATATTTCAACTTCTGGAATTGGGTAAAGCGCGTACGATCCGTCAAAATTTGTCCTTCGAGCAACTGTATGCGACAAACTCTAGCGATATAATTAACCAGTATGAGTCGCTAAAGTCCCGGAGAGCGATATTACTAAATGAGTATTATAATAAAGAAAACCAAAAATCTAATTCGCACCAAATTGAAATTGGCTATGAATTATCGATGATTGAATCCAGCCTGCAGGAAGCACTGAATAAGATTAAAGTTGAACAGAAAGTCAAAGGTAGTCAGTGGAATATTATAAATATCCAACAAAATCTGCCACGTGAATCGGCCGTAATTTTATATTTTATGGGTGATAGTACAATTTACTCTTTTAGTATTCATAAAACAGGTGTTCTTGGAAAAAGGCTGATACTAAAAAAAGATGCATTATCACTTCTTGAAGATATCTCCGCCCATGTTACGAATCTTCGAATTTCTGAAGACACATTGGGCACTGAGTTGTTTGAGGCCTATGAAATTGTATTATTACCTCAGATCCGCGAATTGCCTAAATCCATTAAACACTTACAACTTGTTGCTGATGGACCGCTGCTTTCATTGCCATGGGCCGCCCTTTGCACTTCTGCACCGAAGACGCACGATTTTAGACGCTGGCCTTATTTAATTAATACCTACTCTGTTTCAAATCTTCCTACCACCCGATTGCTAGCCGAAACCTCATCCGATAGGTCAAGGGCTGAAATTGCTTGCATTGCCGTGGATTCTATTGCGGGTGAAGTTCTCAACGGAATAGATGAAGAACTGTCATCCCTACGGCATTTATACGACGCAGATTACACTTCTTTTAGGAATAGCGATAATTTTCGCTTTATAAAAGATTTGAATGACTTTCCAATTTTACATTTTGCTACGCATGCATTTCCCAATATCCGGCAACCCATTCAATCTTACTTTTTATTTCCAGATAGTAATAGGTTAACTATGCTACATCTCCTCTCCTCAAATGTAAAAGCTGAGCTAATTAGTCTTGGTGCATGTAATACGGGCAAAGGCCCCTGGCAGCCGGGTATTGGTATCGTAAGTATGGCCCATATATTTTTGCAATCCGGATCAAACTCCGTTTTGAGTAATACATGGGCTTATTCCGATCGTTTAACCGAAAAAGTGATCACAGCATTTCATAAAAATCTCCGTAATCAAATACCGCTAAACGAATCGCTCCAGTTGGCTCAACTTGATTATGTTGAAAATGCCAAACCTGAGTTGAGCGCCCATCCTTTTTATTGGGCTGGTCTTCAAATACATGGAAACACAAAACCATTTAAAGTAAAAAAACGAGCACCAATTGTTCCATTTATAGTAGGATTAATAGGTCTGCTTTATTTATTAAGACGTCTAATGATATCAAGAGCCTCCTGACGAAATATGTGATCCTCTTTTTGAATTATGGAATCGAAAACCCTATTCGCCTCTTCCATCTTATCCAATTTTAAATAAGCTAACCCGGTGTACCATTGAGCACTCGTTCTATATTTTTTATCCTGGATGCGCTCAAACAATCTAAGCGCAGCATGTGGGTCTTGTATAGCTAAATACGCGATACCCTGATACAAGCATATTGCTTCATCTTGCGATTGAATTTTTGAAAACAATGCGACAGCCTTCTCAAAATCATGTTCATCATACGCTTTAAATGCCTCTTCAAACAATGCCGCTTCGCCGCGTACAGAGGGTGTATAAACATTCGGAATGGGTTCAAAAAAAGCGATAAAAAGATCGCCATTATTCTTTGCCTCTTCCGGCTTTAAAAGAAATATAAGGATGGCGGTAATAATAATACCAAGGATTAAAAGAAAAGGCCATTTGGCATTCTTTTTTGCAACATGAACTGAAGTTTCACGAAGTTGCAATTGTTTTTTCAATCGCTGACGCATAACGGCCCGCAATGCATGCTTTAAGTCCTTTTCATTAAAGTCTTCCATCACATTACTTATAATGCTCCCGTAATTTTTTCATACAACGGGACTTTTTAGCCTTTACTGTATCCGCATTTTTATATTTCATTCGATCCGCAATCATTTGCATGTCATAATTGTGATAATAAAAATATTCTATCAACTGACGGCAAGGCCATGCCAGATGCTCTAATGCTCTTTGAAGTCTATAAACGACATCATCCCGATCTACATTACCCAAGTATTCCGGTTCAACTACTATTTCATTGACATCATCAAGCCCAGTTGTTCGTTCATTTTTATCACGAAATAGCCGATAAATCAAATGTTTGCCAATACCGAACAAGTATGAACTCATTTTTCCTCGTATTTCCAGAAGCTTTCCTTCGACGATATTTTGATAAAGAATGATGATGGAATCTTGATACACATCTATCAAGGTTTCCTCCTCCAAATCAAATTTTCTTCGTGCCCAGGTTAAAAATGGCGCACGATACTCATCATACAATGACGCTATAACTGATTCTTTTCCCTCCTTTACCGCTAAAATCAACTCTTCATTTGTCATGTTACGGGCTCCACAATTTTAATAATGCCATAAAAATTCAATAGGTAAACAACAATGTGCTCTTTTTTTAAAAAGCAGTTACATATCCGACTGTTGCTGCACTTGTTTGTACAACTTAAAACTACTCAAACATGAAAAAGCAATTACAATTTACTCTTTTTATCGCCTTCTTTAGCTGCACACTTACCTGGGCACAACCCGTCTTAACCGTGCAAAGTCAAAATCCAGCATCAGGAGAACGATACGACGTTAAATTTAGTCAAATCGACAACTTTGTTCCGGGGCCAGGAGGTGCCAATCAAACCTGGGACCTTTCAGCGATTGACATAAACCCTGTAGACATCCATTTTTCGATCCTATCGTTGGCTGATGCGCCGTGCCCGGCCGATTTTAGCTCCGCTGATCATGTATGGTTTTTAGAAGAGTTCGAAGCATATAACTATTATGATGTCGATGGAGATCAGATCAGTTTAATGGGCGGTGTTGGTGGCAGCCCTGGCGACATCTTATTCAAACAAACATTTTCGGATATTGAAGAAGGATGGCAATTTCCGGCTACATTCAATACTTCGTATACCTATTCGTCCGCCTTTATACAAGACTTTTTTGGTACGAGTTTGACGGGAACGCGTACGGGCTCAGTAGAATTTGACGGTTATGGCACATTGATCACGCCATATGGCACATACACAAATGTGCTCCGAATGATCGTCCAAACCACGACGAATATCATATTTCCGGTCAACGAAACGCAATACGCATGGGTCGTTCCGGGTCAATATATTCCCTTGGCTGTTTATACGGAAAATGATGACCCAGACGATGATCCCTCCATTTATTTTTCAAACCGTGCGATGTCATCCTTATCATCTTTAGATACCTATGAAGACCGAATAACCTTGCACCAAAACCCGGTTGTGGACGTGCTTGGGTTCGACTTTGAAGAAGAGACATCCGATCCTGAGACCGTTACCATTTACAATGGTGCAGGTGTTCAAATAGCCTCCTACCCCTTCACTCGGGCGGTAGATGTTACTCCTTTCCCCGCGGGAACATACTATGCGGTGATTGCTGGACCCGGGCAACGTAAGGTGTTGCCATTTGTTAAGTCGTGAGTGCTGAAAAACCGGGCTGCTTCATACCTTAGCAGCTCGGTTTTTTCATAGTCGATAGAATTTTGGGGTCAAGCTTGTAATATTCCAAGATTGATCATACATTTGCCTCGCTCCAAATGTTGAGCGTTTCTATGGTCCGGTAGTTCAGTTGGTTAGAATACCTGCCTGTCACGCAGGGGGTCGCGAGTTCGAGTCTCGTCCGGACCGCTTTATTTTCAAAGAGTTATAACTCACTTCGTTGTAACTCTTTTTTTGTTGCATGCCAATTGCATGCAATGATCGATCCTATTTTAGCTGGGCTTTTCACTGTAAATAACGAACTTTCGAAGATGACTAAAGTCAGTTCCGACATTAAAATAATCTGTCTTGAAAAAGACGCCTTTTACGCTTTGTTCGATGACGTGATTGCTCATATAAAATCAGAACTACCGGCACCACAGGAAAAATGAATAACCGACAATGAAGTGATGAAACTTCTTGGCGTCACCCCGAAAACCACACTTCAAAAATACCGTGATGAAGGAAAGATCAGATTTTCTCAACCCAGCCGTAAAGTCATTTTATAACTATAAAATCACGATGAGGGATTGCGATTATGCCCCAGGAGTACTTTCAATTAAGCAAGTCATACTCGCTCCTGGATAACCTAAGTTGTCTATAACACATGTTGAGCCCCTTATAGATTGCCACTTGGCCACAATAGAACATGGTGTGTTTTGTGCCTGAATTGGGAGTATACCCATTAGAGTAAATGGATTTCTTCCTGCGCTATGAGGATTTTGAAAACTACTTGTAAAAGCACCAGAAGCAATTAACTCTTGACTCTCTTGGAATACTTGCCATAAACTAAAATTGATTCCTGGATAATTACTTCCAATTGCGTAAGGTGCAGGAACGTTTAAAGTAACGACGGCCGTAACTGTTCCAGTGATAAAACCAGGTGGAACATCAATTTGTAATCCGGGAATAGCAACCCAGGCTTCGGATGTAGTAGATGCCGGTTGAATTGTTGCGTCATAAAATAAGGTCCCCATAGTTTTTTTGATTTAATATTGAAAGTAAATGATGGCTCAACCTCTGAGAAATATAAAATACAGACAGTCGTAATTTAAACGTATTTTCGAATAAACACTAGAGTATAAACACCCTTTCTTATAAATAGTACAAATACTGTAAATTGGTGTATATATACCTAAATTCATTATGGCTCGGTATTAGAAACTTTCTTTTACTCTTGAAACTTTCCTTATGCAGTTCACAAAGTCTTTGAAGTGATTTAAGTAACTACGTGAACTATTCAAAGCACAGTTCAAACGGAATACTTTACCCATGATTATTGAACATACAGAGGTAAGAATGCTGAAGTAAAATTCTGGCCTTCAAGTCAACATCTGAGAAATTTGTCATAAAAGACTATTTTCAAAACTACAGTTGGAATTAAGATATACTCGGCATATCCGATTCTCACTCCCCTTTATTGACACAAAATGTTTGTAAATTTATATTAGTGCGCTATGAATCAACTGAGAATATTGCTGATTTTATTTGCCTCCGTCAGCATATTCACTGCCCTCGATTAAAGTGTCTATATAACCATCGGGCAAAAAGCATCATTTATCCTCTTGCCGAATGGTTAAGAATGTATCCAAGAAACTCGTTGGTGTTTCAGCTATAAATTATTACAAGCCTTCTTCACGTGAAATTTGCAAACCTCCGGCCAAAAATTCGTTGCAAAATAATTACTCGAGCTCAAATAAAGTCGTGGGAGAAGAAATCTCCATTCAGTGCAAGAGCACATCAATTAATAATAAACGTATCGGGTATAAATGATGAATTATTTGATAAAAACCTAAGTTACACTTGTACAATTCCATTAACAACTTCTACTTCAACAAAATTATCTCCGTCGTTCTCTCCCATTCCACTGGCTATTAAGTGTACGTTGTCCAGTTTGTCGTACATATAATTGCTTGACCAGCTAGCGGCCCCAACATCTCCAGCAAAAAAATATACAGGCATATTCAAAGTATCTAACTTTGGGTGTAGTTGAATTTGTTTTGACACGGTCAAAGTTGCAGACAGAAATATTCATAATAGGAATAATTGCGCATTTGCCACAATTATACTGATCTATGCACCTAATCTAGTACTTATCGATGCGGCATATGTTTTAGGTGATGCGCCGTTTGTTTTCGTATATCCTGCCTGTCACGCAGGGGGTCGCGAATTCGAGTCTCGTCCGGATCGCTTAAAAATCAAGGAGCTATTTTTGAAAAACTATAACTCCTTTTTATTTTCAAAAATATGGTGACTTGATGGAAAACAATGTGCATCCATTATGGGCACTGAATGCAAGTGCTTTGAACCATATCGCATCGCACTTGTAAAGTCGCTCACCGTGTCTTCCGTAGCAGCATCCGATAAATCATACCGTGCAGATATCAACTGCATCTTAAATTATAGCAAGGGATTATAAGTTTTCGTACCACGTTCTTTCTTTCCTGTCTTATAAATCTTCTTCAGTTCCTTTTCTATTGGGACCCAGTTTACAAGCTTATCCATTTGTGTAAAAAAATATTGTGAGAAGCCTTCTTATCCTCGTATTGACTCAACCAACTCATTCCTATTCTATTTTCATTTCTGTATGATATTTTCAACTACAAAATACCTTTTTAAAACCTGATTTACTCCTCTTTATATCATCCTTTCCGATCTCTTTAATGTAAAGTTCTCTCTTTGGTTTAAGTGAATTCCAAAGGGCCAGAAGAGCATTGGATTCACTTCATAGTAAAAAAAGCAGCTGAAGCTGGTTACGAAATTTTCATTCGTTCGACAAATTCCTCAATTGCCATAATCACTGGATGAAAACCGGAAAACCCTATGCATAGATTTGGTGATAGACCTAAATAAAAACTGGCCTGAAAATGAACAAGCTATTTAAAACTAATACCAAGGGACAATCAAGTGTAGCATATAAAATGTATCAATTTAAAAAAGAAATAAGATTATGAACTACTACCTACTGTTTGCGACCTTACTGATCTTTGGCCAGCTGAATGGCCAATCCAGCTACTTCGTTCCTGGGAATTTATTCATTGTGGGATACGATAATGAAATTGACTCTAATGGCAGCGATCTCATCGTCCTTCATAATATTATTCCTATTGATCCCGGAGATCATTTTTTGATTACTGACATGACATACCAAAACGAAACACATCCACTCTGGATATCAGAAGGAGGAAGCCCATCCTATGCCCGTATAGAATACACCGGTGATGACCGCATAGAGGCAAATTCGAACTTAAGCCTGTATTTGAATATTTCCGCAAATCAAATGGATCAGATTCAAATCAAAATGCAGGAAATGGATATTAGCTCTTCATTTAACACCGATATTTTTGGAGATTTTACAGGTTTGTCTACTCAAGGGAGTTCGAACCTATACCTATATCAGGGAGAATGGAATGCTTATGAAGAAGACTGGATATTAAACGGCCACTACATTGCCGGATTAGTGCTTGAGGGCCAAGCAGAATTGGACATTCCGGAAGACGCGTCAAATACAACCATCAAACTACCTCAAGGAGATGAGTCGGGTTGGGGCGTCTTGTTGTGCGACAGCATTCCCTATTTGTGCACGTTTGGTGATATTGCTGTTGATCCATTTATGTGGAATTATACCACTGGTGATAATAAAAATAATATCGAAGGCGAAGGCGGAACGGGAGGTGTAGAGCCTTGTGATCCGATTTTAGTTTTTCCAGAGTGCACTTCTGTTAAAATCGAAGAAGTATCATGCGAAAGTGATTGTCATGACGTCATTTTCTTGTTAGATAATTCGGGAAGCATAAGCAGAGGAGGAGATCCAAGTGAAATGGATCAGGTGTTAGGGACTTTGGCACAAACTGTTCATGGATTGGACGATCAGGTTGCGGACCTCAGATATGCCGTTGCCCAATTTGCCAATTCAGGAGATTATGATTTAACCCTTGGTTTTACAGACGATGCTTCGTTAGTTGATCAGCTGACCTTTGCATATCCACCAGGTTTGGGTACGGATGTTCGTTGTGCCGTCAATAATGTATTAGCTGATATAAGCGGTGGCATATTAAGCACAAGAGAAGAGTGTATTAATTCTTTTGTTCTATTAACGGATGCTGTTCAAGGAACTCCGGTAATAGGTGAAACAGATTATTTCGAAGAGCACTGTCTTTCTTACTCGACCAACGATCTTTTTGATGTATACAATTCCGTCAAACAGGCCTTGGATGTTACCGTAGTATGGTTTTCAGGAGGACAACAAGACCAATTAAGTGAAGAAATATGTGCAGCAATAGCCTCTCAAGGAGGAGGATATAGTGGATCAGTATTTGACAATCCTTATGATCCCGATTATCAGCTTTTACCTCGGCAATTTTATTCTACAGATTTCGCTCAAGGTGTTCCTGGTCTTGCAGATTCTCTTAATGATTGCGGAATTTTGAGTATAGAGATTGACCGTTATTGCATTAACGGTTATCCGATTTGGCAGGCATTAGATGGTGGATTTATTAGTGGAGAAAGTGAAGGGGTAACAGAGGTGAGGACCAATGGAGTTGGTACCTATACGGTGGAAGTATTTTGCGATAATCAATGTGTGCTAAGAGATACTTTAATCACAGAACCAGAGGAATCGGCAGAGAAACAGTCAACTCCAGATCCGGGCAAGAATACCAGTCCATTTTTATATGTAAACGGTCATTTTCTTACACTTTTCGAATACCATCAATTCCTGGAAGATCCGGAATTCACTTTGTCAAAAGTATCATGGGAAGACCCTATATCTATTTACCCTAATCCTACAACAACAGAAGCTTATATACTGCTCCCCGAAGAGTTCGAAAGAATAGAAGAAATATCTATTAGAACCTCAAGAGGTCAAAGAATTAAATCTTTGATTCCCCAGTATGCCAATGCAAATCAAATTAAAGTGAATACTGAAGATCTAACTGTCGGACTATATTTTATCACACTTCGAACAGATAAAAATCAATATCAGAAAACACTTATGATCTCCAAATAAGGGCTCAGTACATCGACTTATCCTAGATATCAAATTAAAAATCTGTAAAATGAAAAATACAATTCTTTCATTAGTTCTAATCGTATGCGCTTACGTTTTGCTAAGTGCACAAAGTACTCCGATATCCGGAGTGGCAAAGCCTTCTCCCAACGCCAGTTCAATTCCTAAATTTGAAACGGGTGTGAACTTGTTCACCGGTGCAGCAACCATTGGCTTACCCTTGATGACGGTGTCTGCTGATAATGTTAGTTTGCCTATGTCCCTAAACTATACTTCCACTCAGGGAGTACCAGTCGGTATGATCGCCTCTAATGTCGGACTGGGTTGGAATCTAAATGCAGGAGGTGTGATTACTCGTGAAGTCAAACATCTACCAGATGATGCTTATTCCATCGATTTTTATGGTTGGGAACAAATCTCAAGTGTTGGCTATCTCTATAAGAGAGGAAAGGTGGATTATTTATACAATACTGACCCCATTCAATATACAGACGATGAAGAAGAGGACTTAAGGGATAACAGGTTCGATAGAGAACCCGATGTTTTTCATTTTTCTGTAGGTGGATATTCGGGAACTTTTGTCTTTGACAGGGATGGGGTTCCTCAACTCTTTTCCAAACAGGAATTAAAGATTGAGTATGAAAACGACTCATCCTTGGATTTGATCAATGACTATGGTTTAAGTTCTACCTATTTGCAAAACCGAACATTGGGAGGAATTAAGTCCTTTACAATAACAGTTCCTGATGGCACGCAGTATGTGTTTGACAAGAGAGAGATTTCCGTAGTAGACGATGCAAACGAATTTGAAGATTATGTCTCGTTAGATATTGTAACGGAATGTAATTTTTATGGCGGTGGTCAACCCGCATTCGATATTCACTATACAGGAGATTTTAAAAATCATTATGCACAAATTAGTTCATGGTATCTGACGGAAGTCATCAGTCCCATAGGAATAGAGGAAATTAGAATTAAATACGATAAAGAAGTGACCATTGACCATTCCGTGCTTTTGCATAGCAGATGGGCCTTAGAGGTCTGTGGTACTGGTTATGAGAATAAAGTAAATTCTCTGCGCACCTTAAGTTTAGGATGGAGATGTGATAGAATACAGTTTAAAAAAGGAGGTGCCTACTGGAATGCTGGTGTTATCAAGTTTAATTACGGAGCGGATAGAACGGATTTATTTAATGCTAATATTGGACAATCACCCAATTTGCACCCTAAAGTCCTATCTTCTATTTATTGGGATTTTAATGGGCTTCCTTTTCAAGAAGTAGAATTTGTGACTTCGTATTTTCAAGCACCGGGTAATTGTTCGGAAGCTTGGGCCCAGACCCATTTAAATCGCCTGCGTCTGGATCAGGTAATCATATCAGGGAATGACCTTGATGATAGTGATGCCCTTCCTCCGTACATATTTACGTATAATTCGGATTTTAATTTGCCTAGTCGACATTCCGCTCAACGCGATTGGTGGGGTTTTTACAATGCTTCCGGTGATCAATATTTATATCCTCATTTTTATCAATACGCTACAGATCAAGCAAATAATAATTTATATCAAACCCCATATCCTATTTATCGACGACCACCTCAATCTTTTTCAGGATATGAAGATATCGTACCAGGTTACCGCACTCCTCATGATGGGGGGGAAGCGATAAAGGCGAATATTCTTACGTCTATTCAATATCCCAATGATTACAAAGAAACCTTTGATTATGAAATGAACAAAGCACATTTCAATGGTAAAGGAGAGTTTGCCGGTGGCCTTCGACTGGTGTCTATTACACCTTCCTTAGGTGCTATGAGATCCTATACTTATATTGACGACGAGGGGAATGATTCGGGTCGAATTTTAAGTTTGCCGCAATTTGGCGATCTGGGAGATCGATGCACTTACGATAATTACTTTGGTAATTTAAAGGTCTTTTCACACAGCAGAAACGATCTGAATGCTGATCAGCTGACTGTTGCCTATAGCAAAATTAAGGAAACCATTAGTGGCTATGGATCTACCGAGACATATTTTGATATCGATGCATACTTGGGAATTGATCAGGCTGGCTGTGACGGCCAAGGTAATTGCGCGTACTCGAGATCCTTTTACCAAACGAAAAATGGTACTAACGCCTATTATTCTTCCAGAGGTTATGCCTCTGCACCCAACCCAAATTTTGCCTGGCGACAGAGTTTGCCCAGTAAGGTAATTACTAAAAATGCAGCAGGGGACTTAGTCAGTGAGGTAATCAATACATATAAGATATTCAGATGGGATAAGATCAACGGGCTAGTAGTCCATTTCTCTCCTTCAGGCACTGATCTGAGGGCTATAGGAAAATACTATTACTTATCTGGAGACGTCCGTTTGGAAAGCTCCACCAGTAAACAATATGACATTACCGGGCATTCTATTGAGAAGATTACGCAATACGAATACAACAGTTCGAATCACCGTTTTCCAACTAAGGTTTATTTTACCAACAGCGACGGTCAGGTGCACAGTTCTGAGACGACTTATATCAGTGATGAGCCGATTTCAATTAATGTTGACGCAATTCGCCAAGCGGAAATCAACAGCTGCGATAACTTTCTACATTTTTGTACACAAGCATGTGCCGGAAACTCGGCCTGTATTGCTACTTGTGAGGCGGACCATGATGACTGTATCAACAATATTGAGAACATTATACAAAACGCAATCGATGCCTTACCAGAGCGAGAACGGACTATATATTATCTCCAAAACACTTGTAGAGGCTGGTGGCCCAGTAAAACCGTAAGTAAGATAGGCTCGACAATTACTGGTGGTACAAGATATACCTATTCCTCGGATTATGTGGATTGTCCGGAATGCCCTTTGATTAAAAAGACAGAGGTTTATGAGCTCAATGGCTGGTATGACCAACAGGAAGTAATCAGTTATAATCACTTTGGACGGCCAACGGAAATTGATGATAGAGAAATAAACAATACAATATCAACTTACAACGGGCTTGGACTCCTAGAGACTTCTGAATATGGAGACTTTGTTACCACATATTCTTACACGCCTTTCAATCAATTGTGGAAAGTTGCCAACCCTGATACCAATGAAGAGGAGTTCGAATACGATGGTCTGGGTCGTGTAAAGAAGATTAAATCCAGGGATGGGAATATTCAGACAGAGAATATTTACACCGTGGGTACTTTTTCTACGGTAGAAACTATAACGACGATGGGAGATGGAAGTACTGTACCTGCGACTAAGGAGTGGTATGATCGTCTGGGGCGACAAAAGTTACAGTCAATTAAGGATTATACAGTGAATAACAACAACTGGGTAACTAGAACAGATTATGATGATCTTGGGAGGGTAATCACCAGTATAGATCCTACATATATTGGAGAGACAACCCTTGCGCATGAAGCAAGTCCCGTATCGAGAAGAACTATAACCACTCCCCCATCATGGCCGCGCACTGTTCAAAGTGAATTTCACGTGAATAATGAAGATGATGCAGTAATTGGATATTCGTCAGGCAAACTTTTCAAGCAGCTTTCTATTGATGAAAATGAGAATAAGGTTGCTGTATTTACAGATCTAGCAGGCAGAAAAGTGCTAAGTCGTCAATACTTAGGGGATGAGCAAAATCCTCATTTTCTTGATACGTATTACAAATATGATAACCACGGTTTACTTGAAGAAGTAAAACAGCCGCTGGGCACAAAATTTAGCTATGAATATGATCGAAACTCCACTGGTCGCGAGGTCAAAAAAACCATACCCGGAACAGCAGCGGTGACCTTGCAGTATGATGATCGAGGATTATTGTTGAGTGAAACAGATGTAGAACACACCATAAGTTATCAATACGATGAATATGGCAGAGTAACAGATGAATTCGTCGATAGTGAAAACATAAGCACAACGAGTTATTATGGAATCAATGATCTTCCTGTTAAGGGGTCATTGGGCCAAGTAAAAAGTGTAGATGAAAAAGTATTGAACGACGTTCAAGGGACAAGACTTATTACGACCTACTGGTATGATGATTACGGAAGACCTAAAGGCTCTTCGATGGAAAATCTGGTTGGCGGGCAAGATATCTATTCCTATACCTACGATATGCGAGATATTCTGCTTCAGACGGCTCACACCCACAACGGTTACACGGATATAACGGTCAATATGAGTACACCGCATGATCATGGCGGACGTCAGACCGGGTTGAGCATGACGGTTGGGAACGAGGCCAAAAATGTAGCCATATACGAATATGATGAACGCGATCTGATGGTAATGAAAAAACTAGATGTGGAGGGTCAAAGCGGCATTGAAGAAATTCCATATGGATACAACTCAAGAGCTTGGATAAGAAGTATTGGAACGAAAGGGAATTGTCCGTTTCCCAATACCCCGGATGACCAGCCCGATTTTCCAAGTCAGGATAACCTTACTTCAGGACCATCAACGATCATGTCCGCAACCATTCAGTTGGCTTTCAATCCGGAAGCATTGGATACATATGATTCGGAAGCACCGGGAGAAGATCATTCGATCATGTTGGCACTTAGCTTGGTGGAAGAAGACGTTCAGAACGGCTCCATTTATTTGAGCTATAGGGATACGAGTTTTGTACAGTTAGGAACCAGTCCTTTGCCATCAAATCCAAATTACAGTTTTAGTCAAAATTTTGATGTAAAATACCCCAACTGTACTAAGTTATGTGAGAATGCCTTGGAAGACTTAATGCCAACCATTCTCGGCGTTATTGGTCAACAAACCAATATTCAAAACGATGATGTTCAAGGAGCAGTTAACAATGAATTGAAGGATATCCTTGCTTCGCTGCCGGATTGCGAAGACTGCGAAGAAGAAGGGGGATTATTCTGGGAAGTGATCTCTTATCAACAGGGGCATGGTGGCGTTGAGGCGTTGCCACAATATAATGGCAATGTTTCAATGGTAGATTATGGCGTTCGCTGGAGAGCATCTGATTGTACCTATGGTTTTCAATACGACCGCGTCAATAGAATTACTAAGGCCAGATACGAAGAAGAGCTCAATCTTCAATATCCCGGCAATGGTCCCAGCAAAATCAACAAGGATATGTACAATGCCGACTTTGCATATGATGACAATGGGAATATGAATGTCATCAAGCGGAGAGGATATACCCATGGTCAATGGCCACATGGCATGAAACAAGATCAAATTGATGACGTCACCTTTTCTATTAGTAATAATTTGGTTTCAGGGGGATCAGACGTCGCCGGAAGTAGGGGATATAAAGGCGGGGGATATTCTTATCAAAATGGCAAGGTATTCACCGACGGCCACAATGGAGTGACACAAGTCCTATACAACCATATGGATTTACCCTATTTCATTGAGACAGATAGAGGTACCATGGAAATTGTTTATGATGCAAGTGGAAATACACTACGACGCATTGTAAAACAAAATGGACAACCCGACAAAACCTACGATTACGCAGGAAGTTTGGAGTATCAGAATCAGGAACTCATTGCTGCCCATCACGCTGAAGGTCGGTATCTCGTACAAGCAGAGCGTTGGGAATATGTGATATCCGATCACTTGGGCAACGGTCGGGTGTGGTTTTCGGACTACAACAATGATCGAAAGATCAGTACGAAGCCCAGTCTCATGGAAGTGTACCAAGAACAACATTACTATCCCTACGGGATGAAAATGGAGGGGGATTTTCTGAATGTCCAACAACCAGAGGATAGGGATAGGTACAATGGTATAGAGAATGTTACGGAATTAGGTCTGGACATTGGACTGACTTCTTACAGGGTCCATGATCCGGCCATTGGGAGATGGTGGCAGGTTGATCCGGCTGCGGAAAGCTTGAAGCATTTAAGTCCTTATAATGCAATGAATAACAACCCGATGTCGATGTCTGATCCTCAAGGAGATTTACCCTGGGCAGCAATTGGCATCGCTGCCGCCATAGGGGGATTTAGTCAAGGTGTGAGTTCCGCAAATAATGGAGGAACATTTTTAAGTGGTTTTGCAAAGGGTGCAATTATCGGTGGAGGAATCTCAGCTGCAACCTTTGGTGTTGGATCTGCTTTCGGAGCTGTAGGATCTGTCGGCAGTGAAATTGCAAGGGCAACTACACATGGTATTTTAAATGGATTAGATGCTCAGCTCTCTGGAGGTGGTTTTGGAAGCGGCTTTTTAAGCGGTATGGTTTCTTCTAGTTTTAGTTCCGCATTCGATGGCGCCAATGATATAACGGCATATCTAGGAGGCGGTTTATCAGGTGGGTTTAGTAGTTTGGTAGGAGGAGGTAGTTTTCTAAGCGGCTTTGGTACAGGTGTTGCCCTTACTGCTCTGAATCATAAAATGCATACAGGAGACCCAGAGACATATCTTGCAGACCCTAATAGTATACCTGATGTATATGTTAGAGCAAAACGAATACATCCCATAAGTAGTTTTATATCAACAATGGCGTCAGGGGTGGGATCCACGGCATCTGGTATAGGCTATAATTGGGTAAATGGAGGACGTTATAAAGGCCCCAATGGCAAATATCACTCGATAAGATCTCAGGGTTGGAATCAGTATACAGGAACAAAGTCTCATATGAATACTACCCTGTCATCTGCTAAAACTATGGGTAGAATTAATCGTGGAATGGGTCTTGCCTCCGGTATAATGAATACTGCGAATTATACCAATGGACATATAACTTCGGTCCAATGGGGATTTGAAATGACCTCTACAGGAATAGGTACGTTTGCTCCTCCAATTGTTTCGATACCATGGACAGTTGGTTATGAAGGTTTAGGAAGATATGGCTTGGGAAGAACTAGAGTTTACAAAAGACACATTCGTCCTTGGGTTAGCCGAAATATTTGGGGTAATAAATACTAGTCCTGATGTAATAGGTCATTAAATTTATCAATTATGGCGACATGAAAATATCGCCATAATTTTTCTTACTTGTAAATGGTTTACAACTCCATTAAGCTACAAAATATAAGCCTCTATTCACCTTGTGGCAAATAAAAAATGCCGAGAACTGGTTACGAAATTTTCATTCCTTCGACAAAGTATCCGATCGGTGCCATTGCGATGAACGGAAACATAATTTTTTAAAATCATTAAATGATCTATTAACTCTTTAATCATCACAGTTATGAAAAAAATAATTTATACCCGTTTATTATTACTTCTCTTTGCTTCAATGACATATGCATTTTTAAATGCTCAGTGTCCAATCCCATGTGACACTTATCTTTCTCCTATTCTTTATTGGCAGGAAGACGAGTGCACCTATAATTTTGCTGTTGAATCATCGGTAGACTGTGGAGAAACTACCGTAGAGCTTATTTGGAACTTTGGAGATGGAAATATCTCTTCTCCTGATGCAGGTTTTGTGGTACAACATTCCTATTCTGAAGACGATGTATACAATGTCAGTATCATAGTTACCTACACCAATATTAATTATCCAGGTTGCTCGGTTACTTTAACAAGAAATATAACTGTGGCGGTGAACGGCTGTAATACTTGTGGCTGCAATCTGCAATTAGGTGAAATAGCTCTTACTGAAGTAAATAATTGCACGTATGAATTTAGCGCCGATTATGATTACTCTTGTGGTATTTATGATGGAGATCCGGAATATTTATGGGACTTTGGAGACGGAAATACTTCTACTGATATCCATGCGGCGCACACGTATGATTGTGATGGCGTCTACAATGTGAAGCTAATCGCACAGATTATTGATCCAAATAATCTCACCTGTTTCAGTAAAGCAACAAAATCTGTGGAAGTTGAGGTTTCAGATTGTGACTCTTGTACAGTCTGTGATTGTGAAATTCGAACACAGGGTATAGTTGCTTTGCAGGACGATAATTGCACGTATAGTTTTTTCGCACCTATCAATTATTCCTGTGGTACCGCAACCGGAGCTTCGGGCTTTGATTGGGACTTTGGAGATGGAAATACTTCTACTACATTTTCTCCAATTCATACTTATGAAGAAGATGGTGTATATCAGGTAAGCGTAAAAGTTTCAATTGTAGATCCTGACAATCCAAACTGTATGGCTTGTGCCAATGCCACTAAATGGGTCGTTGTGGAAGGCTGTGATCTTATCAATGATATGGAAAGTTCAACGGAGCATGTATTTTCTGAGCCAGGGGTCCGCCAAAATGGATCTTATAGTATAGTGAGATACTTTAACGATTCCGACTCAACCGAAAAGCCTTCATACTTTGCTCGTGCCAAAGATGGATCAGGATCTTTCTTCTCAAGAAAAAGTCATGAAGACACTGGATTGGATGAAGAACAGTTTCTTTCAGCAATTTATCCAAACCCCGCAAGTGATGAAGTGACCGTTTTGATAAAGGGAAAAGATCAGGACAATTTACTTTTACAAATAGTCGATATCCAAGGTAGGAAGCATGTCGATAGAATAGTGGAAGGTGGAAGCCAGATAAAGTTGGATATAAGTGCACTAGAAGAAGGGGTCTATCATATCATACTGAGTAGTGAAAAGAAGATGTTGGGCAGTTCCATGTTTTTAAAGCAAGATTGATCTGAGAAAATCCACTTTAGTTGAAGTAGTAGACTCATTTTAAGTCTACTACTTTTTTATTCTAATTTTACCCCCGAATGACATAATAATAAGGCTGGCCAATAGGGACACATTACCAATACAGTTTTCTAAAATCAGAGACAATGCCTTTTTTGTTCGGAAACATTTGAACTTTAATATCAATTGCCTTATTTTTTTATTAGTTTCTAATTCAAAAACTTCCAATGCCTTCCACGATTAAATCTATCAAGCTTATCTTTTGAAAACCATGACCTACAGGAATTTCCTTCTTTTTTTGAGTATCATTAGCAGTTTTGTTCTTCATTCACAAGAAATTAAAAAAGCTGGTTTAGACAGTGCCAATGCCTTATTCTATTCCGGACAATATGACCAGGCTGTGGATTTAGGAAGAGAGTATTTAAGCGAGTTATCAGGGAATGAAGATTCGATCTTACTCGAAAAAGCAAAAACATATAACCTGTTTGCCTCTATTTTTTATCATAAAAGTATCAATGATTCTGCCCACTATTATGTCCTGAAAAGCATGGAACTTCTGAATGCTTCACATCAAGAAGACATCGAAATGGCCCATTCTTACCTGATACGCAGTATGGTAGAGCAGAGGGAAGGACAACCCAAGGAGGCACTTAAGCATATTCAGGAAGCCATACGGATTGTCAAGCTTCAAGATGAGGAAAAACAAAAGGAAGAATTGACAGAGCCTTATCATGTAATGGCCATTATTTACGATAATTTAGGGCAACATGACTCGGCTGTTTATCATTTAGAGAATGCGATTAAATTAAGCAAAACGCTTTCTTCCGTGGATCATTCCGAGCTCGGCAATATGTACAATACTTTGGGCACTTTTTATTATCGGAAAAAGCAACTTAAGAAAGTGACTGAGTGCTTTGATCTGGCTTTAAAAGAGTATTTGAAGGTTTTGCCCAGTGATCATATCAATATAGGAATACTATATGGCAACCTGGCCACCTTATATTTAGAATTGTCAGAGTTTGATCGGGCATTGGACCATAATGAGCGGGCGATAGAAATTACCTCGTCGAACTATGGAGAGGATAATCTAACCATGATTACTCTTCTCAATAACCGTGGACGCTTATATAGTAGACTAGGTGATAACAACCAGGCCATTAGCTATCACCAAAAAACTTTAGACATCCTTGAGCGATCCTTCGAAACACATTATTTTACTCCTTATGTCCATCTGGCCGTCGCTGAGGCTTACTTAAAAGAAAATCAATTCACTCAGGCGAAGAAGAACTACTTAAAGGCCCTTAAGCGACAGACTGCTCTGAGTGGAAAGATTCACGATAATGTAGTAGAATCTTATTGGGGATTGGGCAGAATGCATTTTCAAAAAAAAGAATACCAGGAGGCGCTCTCGACGTACCAAGATGCCATGGAAATATTAGATGAACTTTGGGACAAAGACTCTCCTCGATTTTCCCACCCTCATGTACTTTTAGCCGGTGTTTATATAAAACTAAATAAATTGGAAGATGCGAGAAAACACCTTCACAAGGCCAGACAATTCGCCAATTACAGTACCTATGGAGATTTTAGAAGGATACCTTTATTTCAACAAATTCCGGGACTCTTACAGCGGGAAATAGAGTTCTTTGATCATTCCTTTAAGCAGACTCAAGACCAAGTCTATCAAGATTCTTTAAACCTGCTCTATCGTGAGGCTTTCGATTTCTTTGATTTTCTCTTGTATGAACAAGCGGAGAAAACGAATCGACAACACTCCATTGTTGGTGCTTTAAGGTTTTACGAAGCTTATATTTCCGAATTTTTGCTCCCCGAGAAAAGATATGAGGAAATTTTCGAATTGATACAGAAATCGAAAGGCTCCCTGTTGGCGAATAAAATTAATACACAAAATATAACAGCTTTCCATGATGTGCCCGCGGAGTTGTTGAGTTACGAGGAAAAATTAGACCTGGAGCTCTCTGCTGCGATGCGTTTACTTTACGAGCAGGAAGGACTAGTCAAAGACTCTATCGAGTTATTGGAAAAAAGTGTTTATCAATTAAAGGAGCAAAAACGACATTTAATTGACTCTATCCGAACAAATTTTTCTCAATACTATTACTTGAAATACGATAAACCAACGGTATCCATTGCTGAAATTCGGTCTCATTTGAAGGCAAAGGACGCCTACTTAGAGTACTTCGTTGGTGACAGTTCGATTTTTATCCTGGTTATTGATAATGACGGTTGTGTTGTAAAACAAATTGACAAAACTTTTCCTTTGAAAAGTTGGGTTTCCAAGCTAAGGAATAGTATCTATTCTTTTTGGTTGTCCAATGATCAAAGGGATAGCATCTACGAAAGTAATTTAGAAGTCTTTAAAGAATTTTCTCATTCGTTGTATCAAAAGCTGGTCGAACCTGTTGACTCGTTTCTTCCAGAAAGGTTGATTGTAGTTTCGGATGGCATAGTGGGCTACCTACCGTTCGAGATACTCCTAAAGAATAGTGCAGCTCAGGTCGAGGATTTTCATGACTTGAACTTCCTATTAAGAGAGTATATCATTAGTTACGGTTATTCTGCCAGTTCTTGGTTGCGTGCAAATGACAGAGAAAATAAAAAGAATTCCTCAGGTTTGATTGCTTTTGCGCCTTCGTTTTTGGGTGATTCTACGGCAGAAAGAGATATTAAAAGTTTGCGACAGGGATTGGGTCAACTAGCCCATAACCATGATGAGGCCAGTTACGTAGCTGATTTGTTTCGGGGTACATTATTCGAGGGAAGTCTGGCTACTAAATCTTCCTTTATCAATGAAATGGGAAACTACTCCATTGTACACCTCTCTACCCATGGAAAGGCAGATGATCACTTAGGTGAATACTCATACATTGCCTTTTACCATGACGACTCCAAACCCCAGGATTTTAAACTACATGTCAATGAAATTTATAACCTGGATATCAATGCGGATTTGTTTGTTTTAAGCGCTTGTGAAACCGGTCTTGGTGAATTGAAAAGAGGAGAGGGAGTCATCAGTCTTAATCACGGTTTGTCCTATGCTGGTGCAAGAAGTACTTTGACGAGCTTGTGGAGCGTCAATGATGCTCAAGCTGCGGATTTAATAAAAGCATTTTATGAAAATTTAAATGAGGGAATGCGCAAGGACGAGGCACTGAGGGAAGCAAAGCTTGAATTGATCAGTGCGGGAGCAGTG
This sequence comes from Saprospiraceae bacterium, assembly GCA_028279185.1. Classification (GTDB taxonomy): domain Bacteria; phylum Bacteroidota; class Bacteroidia; order Chitinophagales; family Saprospiraceae; genus JANQSS01. The sequence goes on from JANQSS010000112.1 coordinate 174,207, forward strand.
GACCCATTCTTTTGGGCCCCATTTATTATAAGCGGTAATATGGCCCCTTTAGATCAGAGCAGTACTTCACCCTTAATCTTTATCATGGTAGGCCTACTTGTTTTGTTTTTAATTGTTTGGCAGGTTAAAAGGGCCTAATGTAGTCAAGAACTTCACTGATCGCTATTTAAACACTGAAGTAGTTGGTCCGCTTCTGTTTTTTTATAAGCACTGAAGTTTCCTTCTTCCAGACACTCTTTTCCCTTTTCTTTGTCCTCTAATTTCAGGTGATTTAGTGCCAAATACCATTTAATCTGTTCACGCATGAGGACTTTGTTTTCGCTCTCCAATTGTTCTAATAAGACCAGGGATTCTTCCAGTGCTCCTTCCTTTAACAAGGATAGCGCATAGTGAAATCTTACCAGCCTTCCGGGAGAAGGTTCCTTGCTGATAAGCCGTTCAAACTGTATACTGGCTTCTTCAAAATTTTGGTTTTCGTAAGCTCGCATCGCAAGTTGGAAGTATTCGTTTTTTTGCGTTGAAGCGTCTATCGATCTTATGTTAATCATGGGGAAGGTCTTGTTTAGCTCCGACGCCAGTAACTCGTTGCAATCTTGTCCAATGCTTGAAGTACTGTTATTCATCACCAAGGAAACACCAACTACCAAGAAAATAGTAATAGAAGCGGCTATTAAGAGATACTTTCTTTGTCTCTCCCGCATCATTTTTAACTGGATATTACTCATCTCCTCTTTCAGAAGTGAATCTCCGTAAGTGTTAATTACTTTTCGAATATCGTGATCAGTATTATTTTCCTTATTTGCCATATAGTTCTTTAAGGAGAGCTTTATATTTAGGCGAAGAATTAATTATTTTCCTAAGTCGTTCTTGACATTTGTACTTTTTATTTCGAGCAATTTGTTCGTTGGCATATCCCATTTCCTTTGCGATTTCCTTCATCGATTTTTGATGATAAATGGCGGACAACAGTACTTTTTTACAATCTTCCGCTAATTTTTCCATCAATTCCTTTGCGAAGTTAACTTCATCTTGTCGTTCTGCGAAATCATGGACGACAAGATCTTTTTCCTTGGGTTGATTCTGATCATAAGATGTGAAGGTGATTTTTCGTTTTCTCCTCAAGAAGTCAATCCATTTGTTTTTGGCTATTGCATAGACATATGTACTTATACTCGAATGGTATTTGAATCTGTCTTCTACAATACTCTTGTACAGAACAATTATTGTTTCCTGATAAATATCTTCGAAATCTTCCGGACTTCCACCACCATCAATAATTAGTCTTTTGATGGTTTTACAGTTTTGTCGATAAATCAATTCCAAAGCTTTGGACCTTGATTGATCTCCTCCCTTTAGCATGGAAACCAGCTCCTCATTCGAATATCTCTTCCTAAACAATTTCTCTAACTTGTATGGGTAATGTGATTATTTCATATAATAGTTTACACAAAAAAAGAATAAAGTAAGAAAAAGACTGTGAAAGGAAAAATATACAGTAAACTGGAGTTCTTAATAATCAAGTTTTCGTAGTGAAATTCCCAATTTTGGGCAATATTGAAGAGGATGTTTTGCCTAGAATCTATGGTTATCATCATAAAGAGTAGCAGATTGAAAAATGAAAACTGATTTGTCAAAATCCTTCAGTCAGGCTTCCAAAGACCCCTTTAGCAAGAGGCAAGTGCAAGTGTGCAAGGGTGTTCGCACTGATCAGAGGTCTGGAGCCATTGGCTGAACATAGCAGTTGGTTAAAAAATCAAAAAGTAGTTCAACTTCTCCTCATATTCGTTTCATATCACAATAATACATGTGTATGTATATAATTCCAGTAAAAGAAATTTTAGAATTATTTGAGAGACTATTGATTCCAGCCGACGCACCATTGAGAAATTCATTTCTTCCTGAATGTTTGCCTAATTTGTAATGGCCTCTCACGAAATCAACCACAACTGTTTGAATTAAGGAAGCATGAACTAACAGGTTGGAATAATATCCTACATCTGTTCAAGCTCAATTGATCCTATAGCGCAGACCCATCTGCCCTCCAAACAACGTATATCGATCCTTCAGATCTTCATTGTCTCGCAGCATATTAGGATAACTACGAACTGTCGGAGAAACAAATACTCCAATATTTCCGAATAGTTTTCTTTCAATATGCAGGGCAAATTGATAACCTATTCCTATTCTTTCGCGATAAATAGTTTCTCCAACTTCTGCATCTATAACATTCAGATCTCGATCAAATATCTTTCCACTTTTTTGGCTGGAAACATTCACCAGTATTCCGGCTTTCGCACCTATCAGCCAGTTCTTCCACTTTTTTTCATATCCCAGACTAACAGGAATTTCAATCAAATCAATTTGATTGTATATTTCGTATCGCGTCGATGTGTCAATATACGTGGGAATATCACCAAAAACCTGTACGGTATCATCATTAAGATTAACTACCAAATATTTTACACCATTTGACCATGTTGTATCAAATTGCAATTGGGCTGCGTCAAACCGTTCATTAATCTTCATTCGATCGGTGCCAGTAGATAAGGTGAGGCCATTTTTGTGGCGAAGAGAAAGGCCAATTCCATAATTGAAAGCTTCTAGGCCAGATTCGGAATTTCTTCGAATTTTAGCATATCCTTCAGACATTGGTGTACGAGCCGAAAGCTCACGATCGATTGCCGAAAGACCTCCGTGTACAGACAGTCCAATAGATATATTTTTATTCGGATTTTTTTCAGGGTGCGGAGCAGGCAAGGACGCAAAAAGTTTGCTGTTCGGGGTGCTAAGAAGCGTTTTGCTATGCGGTAGTTTATGAAGTTCCACGCGCATATTAGAATTTTCATGGGCAATAGGCTGGTTTCTATCTGCCGTCGTTTCACCAATGGTAGATTCGATAGGAATCGCATATATATCCTTCGTAAAATTTGATTTATTTGTCTTAGATTGATCAGTCAAATTTAATTCGGGCTTCCCTGCAGCCACAACTTCTTTATCATTCCTTCTTTGGTTGTTTTCGACTTCTTTGATTCTTTCATGCGATACAGTTAATCTTTCTTGATTTCCTCTCCATTTAGCACCTGTTGAAACCGGACTCAAATTGTCCATTGGATTACCTGTTAAATTATCATTTTTAATATGATCATTTCTCTCTGAAATTAATAGACTATTTATGTCGGGACTTTCATCCTCTTCGGAATGAAAAGTCTCCTTTGATTGTATATTATAATTATTGTTAGTACTGGACATCTCTGCTGAACCGGTTTCGATTTTTTGGTCTACAACCTGTCCGGTCAATGTTTTGAAAGTAGAGGCTTTTTCTTTTTGAAAGACATGCGTATTCCAAGCGAGAAAAGCGATGAAGACAGCGAGCGAGCCAGACATAGACAGTATCCATATCAGTAAACGTTTTTTGCGTCTCTTTTTATTCAATTCGTCGACCCGGGGCTCGATCGCCGACCATATTTCATTGGCATCAATCTCGGATGAATAATGGGTAAGTTTAGAAGCGTCATTAGTCTTCATGCTGATCGATAATTTACTAGTTTTAAATGTTCCATCCTTTTAATCAAATGTGCGCGCGCTCTGCTCAACTGCGAACGAGATGCGCTTTCAGATATTCCCAACATGTCCGCTACTTCTCGGTGACTATAGCCTTCTACAGCGTATAAGTTAAACACCGTTCTAAATCCCTCCGGTAGGGCTTGGATTAACGAAATAATATCTTCATTGTGCAATTTTTTAAATATTTCAGGTTCAATTGATTTTGAATGCTGTTCAAGTTCAACAACGGATGAAAAAATGCGGTTGGAATTTAATTTTAGGTAATTCAATGCACAGCGGACCGTAACCGTACGCAACCAAGCCTCGAGGGAACCAGTAGGTTGGTATTTATCTATTTTTTTAAATATTTGAATAAACGACTCTTGAAGGAGGTCTTTGGCCATCTGATCATCATGGGTAAAGCGGCGGCATACCGTCATAAGCATTCCGGAGTAGCGCTTGACAAGCGCAAACTGTGCTGTTTTATCACCGCGAATACATTGTTTTATCAGATGTTTTTCTTTCTTCAATTTGAATTAGAATATTTACCGGGAATGCGAATTCACATTCCCGGTTCTAAATATTTACAATCGCCTACTCCCTTGTAATATCAAAGCTTATGGTTACATTGACTAAATCATTTCGATTGTACATCATGAAACTTCCGCTTCCTATTATTTTATCGCCAGTATTAGGACCAAATTCTGTGATCGTAATTGATTGCACCGAATTAGCTGGAAATAAATTCCAATCCAGTGGCACATTGACAATCGCCTCGACATATGCATCGTGTGTACCAGCAGATATGCTTTGAACCTGGAACCCACAATAAAGGTCATTGCCTAATCTACTTTCGAAATATGTACCAACAGAGTCAACTGATCCTATATCGGCAGTTGCATTTGAATAAACGAAAACTGCACCATCCACATCCACCGTAATTGTATTTTCAGGTCCTGATATATTACATACATCTATATCTCCAAGAGAAGTAGATGTTCCCGTACTAACGGTAGCCTCTGCTGTATGTCCCGGGTTGTCAAAATCAATACTTGTAACTTTGGCAGAAGTGATGCCCGGACAAGTCGTCACAGAAAATGTGAATGGCGCCCCAACCGTATACAAGAACTCACTGTTTCCACCAAATTCTATTATGACCAATCCATTGGTTACCGGGTTTCCATCACAATTAAGCAGGTTACCCGTGACGGTTGTAATATTCACAGATCCGGAATTAGAAATTGCAATCGTTCCCAATGAGCTGTCAATTGAAAACGGACCTATTTGAGATGAATAGATGACATCTCCACAAGAAGAAAATACTTCTAAGTCTAGAGTAGTATTCGCCGGGACTTTTCCGGATACAAATCCATTTTCGTCAGAACGCCCGGAACCAGAAGAACTTCCACCATCTCCAATAACAACAAGATGGTTGGCCAACGGGTTTCCATTGTCATCCGTAATCGTAAAGTCAAGGTTAACTAGCTCATATGGCACATCACAATTCCAAAACGAAAAGTGACTAACACTCCCAATATAAGCATCGCCGACAAGGGTTGCTACTCCATCTTGTGCCCAAATCCCATACCGCTCGTTAAAATACCATAATGGAATTTCTTGTGGCGCTGCAGCGATAATTTCATCCGGGACAGGAAATCTCAATGTGGCTTGTTTATCCTGAACAATATTTAATTCGGAACCGTCCTGGGATCGGAGTTCAACAGCCAGCATTCCAAATGTACCCAATGCGACTTCATTGTTTAGCTGATCTACGCCCGTTAAATCTCCGGGCATTCTATCTAATGTAGGAGTGGCGGTTGGATCCAACCAGCGGACGGCGACCCCCACATTTCCTTCGTACAATTCACCATTTTCATCCCTAATAGCATTTGGTGGAAATTCCAGATTAACGCCATCCGAAGACGATATAGCTCCTCCAATTGAGGCATCGAAAGACTGATTAAATGTCTGGTCAAGTAATTCAATCTTAATCCTTGAGGATTTATTCTCCACTGGGTAAAACCTTCTACTACCATCAAAATATCCCTCTTTTTTAATCGATACGAATGTGCCTTTTGCATTCATTTCGACTTGATTGAAGAAGAAATGGCCGTATTCATTAGTTGTGGTTGAATACTCGTTTAATGTCACCAGGGCATTTTCAATTCCATTTTGCTCTTCGTCGACGACACGACCAACCAAAGAGGATGTTACGCCCTGGATCTTAGGATTATATCCCTCGATGATGGTTGGATCCGGTGTAGTCTCTGTTATCGTCGATTCGATAATGTCATCGCGACAAGAAGAAAGAATTAGAAACAACCCTAAACAGATTAAAGTCGGTATTTTAAACAGATTCATTTTATTTATTTTAAGTGATGATGTCAACCACATACCATGGACTATTGGGCCGACAATAGATAAAGGGTAGTAATCGGCGATTCGCTGCATGGCCCGAGAAAATATTTGTCCGCTTCAGGTAGTACTGGTTTGCGCTTACCTTCCTAGCTTGTTTGGACCAATTGGTCTTATTCATCTCCATGCGTCCTTTTATTATACTCGAATGGAACATTCAACTATTTCATTCCATACATACGAATACCAGATAAGAGGCTAAATGAAATTTAATCTGCCTTCAACTGATGGTATGTGAAACAATACGATCAGCGTACATTTAGTAGCATTTATTATTAGGAAGTTTTAGCCACAGATATGGTATTGATTGGTCGATCAATTGTTGTCAAAAATTGAAAAAAAACAACGTGATTTTTCATCGTTCGACTTGTCGATAACGCTTTGCGCCATCGGCGTAATCAAATTTAATTAAGAAGGGGCCCTGAGGAAGTTCGGCATCGACAATGATAAATTGATCCACTTGCGGGCCATCTGTAGCTATCGTTTTAACCACACGTTTGTTGCGATCTTTATCAATAATTGACACGTTAATTTGGCCGGACGAAGCTGTCATAAATTTCACAGACAAATTTCCATTCTGAGCATCTACGTGAACGCCTAATATTTTGTTTTCAATTTTATAATGATTGGATTGAATTTGCGCATCAGTCAATTTTGAGACATACATTTTACTTGGCAATATATCATCGCGATGCGAAATGGCTTTAATAGTTTGATCCGCGGCAACAACAAAAGGCCCATCATATTTCGAACTCATATCAGATGGCTCAGACCCATCAATCGTATAAAAGATCTCAGCAAATTCAGTCATCGATTCCATGCTATACAGTACATGTCCGTTCATAAGCGTGTCGACAGTGACAATGGGCATTCCTGCACGGCCAAAATTGTAAGCCGTCCAATATTGTGCCATCGGATGAAAATACCGGTCAAAGAAATGTGCATCATGCCCTACGATAGACCGAAGATTAGCAAGTCGTTTGCTCAAATCAGGATAAATGCCATTCAAAACCAACTCTTCAATATGGGAGTGTTCGGCATGAATGAATCGCTCCAAATAATCAATGGTATAGTTTGCCTTAGCAATATCCAAATCTTCTTCGCCGATCGCCTCCGATTCCCGCTCAGCATACATCATGGTTCTTGGCATAATGTCTGTTACATGGACAGCCAGCGGTTGTGCCTCAAGTACAAGTACGAAGAAGCAAAATGCAGATATGGTGAAAAGTTCTTTCACTACACGGTTGATTGACCTTTTGTAATACGATTACGTCAAGAAAAGAGTGGTTGAGCGCTGGGCCTCAACCCTGACATGAACTCTCAAATTCGATGGGATATGCAAATGTACATACACTTTTACAATTTGCATGCATGAGCTTTACGGACACGGAATTGATCTGCTACTGAAAAGGCCAATCATGGGTTTTTGATTTTCCGTCATTTCGATAATATATTCGTTTGCCTGAATGCCTATCATTCTTCCTTATAATGAATCGAAAAAAATTGATTGAGTCTGCTTTCCAAAAACTGTACAATGCTGAAGCAGAACTTGTTGTGCAATGTCCCGGACGAATCAACCTTATCGGAGAACACACAGATTACAATGGAGGCTTAGTGCTTCCCGCAGCCATAAATCGATACACTCAATTTGCCTTCCGAAAAAACAACTTGAAGAAAATGCGCTGTTTGGCAATGGATCTGGATGCATACACGGAAGTTTCAATTGACGTTGGAGAACCCTCCGATTCAACGTGGTTAAATTATTTAATCGGGAATTTAGTTGAACTCCGTTTAAATCACATACTAGAAGGATTTGATTGTGTATTTAGTAGTACTATTCCGATGGGAGCCGGGATGAGCTCTTCTTCAGCGCTCGAATGTGGATTTTTGTTTGGAATTAATGAACTATTTAATTGTAAAATTCCTCTACGAGAATTAAGTTCTATTTCGCAACATGCGAACCACAATTTTTTAGGCATTGAAGGTGGTATAATGGATCAATTCGCCTGCCTATTAGGTAAACGAAATCATGCTTTAGCTCTTGATTGTTCCTCGCTTGAATTCGAATATGTACCGATTTTACTTGAAGCATGTAGTATCGTCTTAATCGATTCAAAAATTCGACATGATCATACTCAATCGGCCTATAATGTTCGAGTAAATGAATGCAAACAATTTGTGTTCGAATTTAATAAGTTAAAATCGGCCAATTATTCCATTCGCGATTTGACGATATCCATGATTAACTCTGTCCGAGGAACAATAGCCACTCATCTATGTGATAGGATCCAATATGTGATAGAGGAGAATGAGCGCGTGCAACATTTTATTAAAGGTCTGAAAGATAATGAAACATACTACATTGGAAACCTCCTGTTCGAAAGTCATATGGGTCTTCGTGATTTATATAACGTGAGCTGTCCGGAGTTAGACTTTTTGGTTGCGGAAGCTAAGCAGGACAAAGATATTTTTGGCGCGCGTATGATGGGAGGCGGATTTGGTGGTTGTACGATTAATTTAATTCGAAAAGACAAAGCGAAACTTATCGCTGAGCGTATTTTGACCGCTTACAAAAAAGCACATAATCGAGCTGGGTCGGCTATTTTCATAGAAATTACCGATGGAGCACATCGTATTAAAAAAGTAATTAAATAAGTACGCTGCATTCAGTGATTTTACTTTGTACAGGAAATCCTATACTGATACGAGAAACACCATTTTTTGGCTCATACTACCGGTTTATCTGAAATACATCTTAGCTGGCCGCGATTGAACATTATTTTATCCGCCATGGAGGGTTTTTTCGATTTTTTCCGGCATAGTATAGAATTATGAGATTGCCATCTGGGTCTTTTAGTCTTGCCTCGCGCCACAGCCAACTTTGATCCATTGGCATTTCGTTAAAAGTTATGCCCTTGGTGATTAATTCAGCTACGTATTCATCTAATTTTTCAACTTCAAAATACACGGTGGTGCCATTTCCCGATTGTATCTTATCGTGATAATGAATAGAAAAGGTTGCGTTTCCAGTAGGGCATTCGAAACGTGCGTATCGCGGCTTAGCCTCCACTATCAGTCGTAAACCTAGCTTTTGATAAAAAGGGATTGCCCGTTCAAGGTCCCGGGAAGTAATAGTTACTTGATTTAAATCCACACCAACGATTCATTAGATAATGCATCAAATGTATTAAAAATCATAATTTTTCGAAGATGAAAATTGCGTTCAAGCGTTTCAATTTCTCAAAAGCACAACGCACGAATTGATTTCTTTTTTCGCCTTGACACCGGAATTCGATCACCATTATCTAAAATCAGAAGGGCGTTTTTCTCAAAAGATAAAATATGCTTGTTGTTTACTAGATAGGATTGGTGGCAGCGAACAAACCCGAATGATCGTAATTCGATTTCTATCGATTTGAGCGTACGGGCCAAGACAATTTTAGTTTTGTCTGCTAAAACAATTTCAACATAGTTACTGTCTGCATGTACATAACATATTGTTGACAACGGAATACGATGTAAACCGGAGATATTTGAATACGTGAAGTACTCCGTGTTTTTGAAACTATTCACATTAACCCTATTTTCAATTTGGCGCAACATGGATTCAAAATCCTCGACGATAGGATGGTCTGACCGCTGTGCATCTTTTTTATACGCGATTCGAAGTTTTGAATCAATCGATTTTGTTTCAATTTGAGCCATAATCAAGTCTGTTATACATTCGTACAGTTTAACTAAAAAGCGCATAGGATCTATAAATAAAGATAGGCTTGGTACAGTATTGGTGACCTATACAAAAGTATGGAAATCACTTTCCTGAGTGTTACCGCATGCTGTCGAAGATGATTTTGGCCAATGCCGTTCGGTTTCGTACGTCGAACTTCGAATATATGTTCTGCATATGCCATTTGATGGTGTTCTCAGATAAGTTTTGATTTGACGCTATCTGTCCATTCGTCATACCATCCGACAAATCTCGCATAATATCAAATTCACGCTCAGACAACGGATCAGATGCCAAAGCATCTAGTTGCACTTTAGAAATTTCCTTTTTTCGATTTTGGAAATTAGCCAAACCTATTTCCAATGCTGCAAACAGGTCAACAGTTTTGTATGGTTTAACGATGTATGCACAAGGATTGGTAACTTTCGCTCTTAATAATGTGGCTCGATCCGAGTAGGCCGTCAGATAAATGAATGGAATGTTGAATCGCTTTTGAATAATAGCACCTAAATCAATCCCATCAATTTTTCCACCTAAATTTATATCAAGGCATACTAAATCAGGTATATTTTCTTTGATATAGTCAATCACCATATCGCCCGAATGAAAGACATGTTTCACCGTATGCCCGGCCAGGGTTAAATCAGATTCCAATAAACTGGAAATCAGTGGATCGTCCTCCACAATGACTACTGTCAAACTGTTTACACCCTCCATCATGCTACCTGTTTAAAATTCTTTATTTTCAGTGTAATTTTCAGGCCATCATTGTTATCAAATTTGAGTTCAGCATTTAGTTTTCGGGCAAACGAATTAATTAGTGAGTAACCGAATGATTTTTTATTGACGATATCATTCAAGGAAGCACCGACACCGTCGTCCCCTACATGAAGAACCAATTCATCCTTAATTTTATGAAGTCTAACAAATAGATTGCCTTCGCTTCTGCCATCGAAGGCATACTTCATTGAATTTGCGAGCAATTCGTTGACCGTTAGCCCTAGTGGAATCATCGTCTCTACGTCAAGCCACAGTGGTTCAACATCGAGTTGTACTCGAATTTCTTTTTCATCGAGGTAATATGACTTACTTATATTGTCCACCAGTTTAGACATATATTCCTGAGCATTTACGGCCTTCAGATTGTCGTGTTGATATAATTCTTTATGAATTAAAGCCATTGACTCGATTCTGTTATTTCCTTGCATGAGCGCATCTTGGACATCTTCGTCATCAATATATCGGGATTGTAGCGTCAGTAATGCACTTATGACCTGCAAATTATTCTTTACGCGATGATGAATTTCCTTTAACAGTAGTTCGTTTTGTTCGTTCGCCTTCGAAATTAATTCTTTTTGACGTTTAATTTTATTGTAAAAGTATCGTCCTACCACTAGTCCCACTACCGCCATACCTAAAAGCACGAGCAACAAATAGATGCGTCGCTTGTTTTGATCCGCCTCGAACTCGGCAATTGACTTATCTTTTTGCAACAAGGCTATGTCAAAATCTTTTTCGGCTGACAAAAATCGTATCTCATTTCGTACGCGAAGTGCTTTACTTTGCCGATTCGCCAATTTCGCATATTCGACTATGTACTTCTGATTACTTTCGTACGCTTTTTTATAATTGGATTTTGCTGCCCAGAACTTTGCGTCCAATTCATAAAAATTTGTGCTTAGCATTACATTATTCAACCGATCAATCACACCACGTAAAGCACTCAAATAAGTCCCGGCTTCATCCATATTATTCTTATGGATTTGAATACCTGCATTGGTTAAGTACATTATAATTGTAGCCAATGTTGAAGGTTTACCTTCAGCTTCGCTCACGGCCGCAAATACACGCTCTGCCTCTTCATACTTTTCACGTTTGAATAGTATACGTCCTTCAGTAATTTTCGATGACAAAAAATCATTTTGACGACCAAGCTTTCTATATATATTTTTCGCGCTGTCATTAAGCTCACCTGCTTTTTCATAATTTTCCAGAAAAAGATAGGCATACGACATATTATTCATCGTATTCGCCATCCCCAGGCTATCCTCCCCTTTAGTTTTTATATCCAACGATTCTTCGTAGAAGTGCAAAGCCTCGGCTTCTCGACCCATTTGTCTATAGATAATTCCCAAATTATTTAAAACCTTTGATCGCTTGGTATCCTGTTTTTGAATCCGAGCAAGCGTCAAAGCTTCCTGAAATATTGGTATTGCCTTGTCGTGAATTCGTTCCGAAGCATATGCCGATCCAAGATTTATTACATAATCAAGCTCCAAGTCTGAATATCGATCAGGATAAGATCGTATAAGATCCAACCCTTTACTGAGATAAGAAAAACTAGAATCGGCCTGTCCGCTGTTTATCAATAATGCAGCCCTTACGCGCCAAATTACGAGTTGAACAGAGTCTGGATTTGGGGAAGAATTTACAATGGACTGTGCCGATTCAAGAGCCAAAAATGAACTATCATTTGCCTTTCTATTCGCCAAATCAATGCTCATCTGTACGAAATCAAGCGGAGTTTGGGCCACTATGGATTCCCTACTACCAACACAAAAAATTAGAGAAAGAAAAAGCAATCGAAGAACCACAATCGATACTAATTGGTTAGAATTATCTGAACACATCACTTTAAGATACGCATATTACGTTGACCATCCGCTTCCAATCTCTTCGTAATTAAAATGAAAAATGTAATTATAAAAGAAGGAAGCCTGGAATAAATCATCCTATGCTTCCCTCTTGTAAACCCCATTAAGCACCGTAATGTATATATTCAGTTCGATGAAAACGATGCACCTATGTTATTTCAATTGAGCCTGAATCTCTTCGATTAATTTAGCCTGCTCTTCAATGATAACTTGCTGTTCTTGAATTGCCTTTGTAAGAACGGGAATCAGCTCCATGTAGTTTACACTCTTCCCGTTGAATTGTTCACCGGTTGTACTTTCAACTGATTGCCCATCTTGAACGAGCTCTGGAAATACAGTTTGAATTTCTTGTGCGATGAAGCCATGCCGCTTTCCTTTTGCAAAGTCTAATTCTTCAAACTCTTCTGATCGGTATTCATAGTCTACCGGATTTAACTGCATAATTTTTTCAGTGGCATTTTCCAATTGAGAAATATTCTTCTTAAATCGTGCATCCGAGGCTGCGAGCATTTCGCCGGTAATACAAACATCGCCAAAGACTTTTAATCTATTTACACCATCTGGAGCTCCACCTATACCTACATAGCCTAAATCATCAAGTTGCATGCGCGTAATGTCACTACATAAGAAATTAATACCTGTTTCTCCATCAATATTCGCCGAACTGAGGTTTGATTCAAAAAATATTGCTCCGACTTGATTTGACCCTACAAATGCTGATCGACTAGAACTAGCATAATTTGAGTTTGCCCCGGTATACCAATCTATGTAGGAATTATTTCCAACCATAGCGATTTCCCTGGCATCGTTGATGACGAGTGCGTCATTCGTCTTAGGTTCCAGTGTATTTCCAATGGTGATTGGCCTTGCCCATCTATTCCAATTCGCATCGAATCCCCAGCTAAAATAATCTCCGTTAAAAAAGAGTGCCTCTTCTCCGTTTGCCTGCAATACCTGGCTAAAAGCACCTGAATACGTTCGATTAATCACCCCATCCGAAGTTAGACCATCACAGGTTACCTGACCAATGACATTCACATTTCCATCGGAGGTTGCACCATCACATGTTACTCGTCCATTTACATTTAAGTCACCGTCGTCCTCCAACGTCATGACGTCTGAGCCAGAAGTAGCGTTGATACCGGCCTTAAACAATAAGTCATTATGAAACGCAGTAATAAATCCTTGTTCTGTATATGTGCTAGGTGCAGAGGCAGTGTTTCTCATAAATCGAATAGATGATTGTGAGGTAGATGTATGAAATCTTCTAAAATCCAATGTGGCATTTGTATTGGTGATGTCAATACCAGAGGTAAATCGTCCCTCTCCGAGAACTTCTAATTTATATGTTGGATTTGTAAATCCGATACCAACTTTGTCACCAGTCTGTGATAATATGACATCGCCATTTCCATTCGTCGTCCATTGTGCTTCTGCGGAAAGAGTAAAGAGAAGCAACAATATGCAAATTGTTAAAAGATATGTACTTGTTTTCATGATAAAATAATTATTTAGTAAATAGACAATTTTGATACTCAGCACGATTCTTTGGAGGTAGAGAATTTGATTCAAAAGTATCAGGCCAGATCGGTGGAACTCCCATACTTTTGTATGGAAAGCATTTTTAAAGTAGCATTAATTCGTGTATTGCTAGTCTCAACAGGGGTTGTATATAGATACAGGTGGATATGAAATCCATGAAGAGAATGATCAAATTCAACAATTAATATGCTGTCAAACAGCTAGCGATAATCCGGATAAAATGTCTTCTACTTGAACAAACCTCCTGGTAAATAAATGTTCCACAGTACCTTCAGAATATACTGGCAAAACTAGATGTGCATCGCCATCTCATACTGATCGATATAGTTGTCCCACCCAGCATCAATCAATGCATTTACATATTTAATTCGTCGCGAATCAATGTTATTCAATTTCCAAAGTCCTGCCAGGCAGTTGTTTAATGATTCAACAGCAAGAGACCAGGCCTCAGCATCATCCTGATTTATTACTTCCAATTGGTTGACGTATTTGTGCGCAGGATATAAAACAAAATAGCCGAGTTTTCTACCATTTTCTTCTAGGCTATGAAAGGCGAAGCCACTTTCATCTAGTAGAAATGCACCTGCACAATTGTCCCAGGAATAATATGCCTGTCGATTGGCGAATGTGGACAGAACTTCTTTCAACGTTAATGGAGGTGGTAAGGAATGAACAGGAAATGATTCTGCAGTTCGCTTAAAACAATGTAACGTTTTTGTAATTTCAAATCCGATTCTTTTGTATACATGAATGGCCCGTTCATTATTGACCAAAACTTCCAATGTACACCGGGAAATGGCTGCTTTCTTAAACTCAGGAATAGCATGTTCGTATAACTGGTCAACAATTTTTTGACCTCGAAAAGGAGACCGAACACCTGTGCCCGAATTAAAAGCTGTCTTTTGACCTCCGATATCATCCACCCCGATAATAATAAATCCAACTAGCTTTTGCTGATCAAACATGCCGAATGACAAATTAAAATCAATGCGAGCAACTCGAAATCGGCGTTTCCAATAGTCGATATCTGTGGGCATGGCTATTTCATAAGTCGAAAATGCGTCTAGGAGACAGTCAACAATGTCCTCAACAGATGTATGTATAAGTGATCGGATTTCCATTTTTTATCCTAGTAAATCGATGAAAAATATCAAGAAATTATTACAAATCACCTATGTCCTCAAACCACAGTTTGGGGTTTTTCTGTATAAATTCTTGCATCATTGCAATGCATTCAGGTAGTTGCATATTTATGACTTCAACCCCGTGTGACTCCATAAATTCCTTTGAACCCTCAAAGGTCACATTTTCACCAACAATAACTTTTGGAATATTGAATTGAACGATAGTCCCGCCGCACATATAGCAGGGCATTAGTGTCGAGTAAATCGTGCACTCTTTATAACTGCCAACACGGCCAGCATTGTTCA
Source organism: Saprospiraceae bacterium (assembly GCA_028279185.1). Taxonomy (GTDB): domain Bacteria; phylum Bacteroidota; class Bacteroidia; order Chitinophagales; family Saprospiraceae; genus JANQSS01. The sequence continues at coordinate 189,518 of JANQSS010000112.1, forward strand.
AACAATCCATTTCGCCATGGAGAATGGGGTTCTTTTCTTGCACGCGTTTGTTATGTCCCTTAGCAACGATCATTCCATCTCGTACGAGGACAGAACCAATTGGAATACCACCTTCTGAACGGCTTTTTTTGGCTTGCTCGATGGCTATTCTCATAAAATTTAAATGCTCAACATTCTGCTTTTCATTCATTTTTTAAGATAGAACTTTTATGTATTTTAACGAAGCATTCCATGGCAATAGTAATGATGGTTTCTAATTAATCTCGATTCTTTGTTATTTATCATTTTTGAGCCAATGGCTATCAATTGCTCGCATTTCGTTATTCCCTATTTTAATATAGGACAAGACCTTTACGTAGGGCTTGATTCTTTACATTTGGTATTGTAATTGACATTATTCTTGCCATTGAGGTTGAACTACCCACTCCCCTATTTTATTTTGACCTATGCTTCAGTGCATCCTGCACAGTGGGAACATAATGATGTTTTCCACCGGCACGGTCGTCATTAAATGAAGTCGGAATATCGTCTAACTGTGTTCGTTGATCCCATGTAACATGTTGTTTACCATCATCTCTTTTTTCCATGGTTATACATTCTTCGACCGGGCATACAAGTGCGCATAAATTACATCCAACACAATTTTCATCAATTATTTCCGGAATTCGATTACCGTTTGTACGGTCCAATTTTATAGCTTGATGAGCACCATCGTCACAGGCGATATAGCAGAGGTCACAACCAATACATTTTTGCGGATTAATATTGGCAACCACTTTATGCTTCAAGTTTAAATGTTTCCACTCCGTAACATTTGGCAGTGCCTTTCCGATGAAATCATAAATTGTGTTGTAGTTTTTGTCATTCATAAATTGCACCAAACCCGCTTCCATTTCTCGAACAATACCAAACCCGTAGTGCATAACCGCTGTACATACTTGGACCGAACCCGCACCGAGTAGTATAAATTCAACGATATCGCGCCATGTCTCGATTCCTCCGATTCCCGAAACCGGTGTGTTTTTAATTTCCGGATGTTGTGTCAATTCTTTTACCATTTCAAGTGCAATGGGTTTTACGGCGGGGCCGCAATAACCTCCATTCGTGCCTTTACCGTCTACAACTGGATATGGTGCATAGGTGTCTAAATCAATTCCTACAATGCTTTTAATTGTATTTATGAGGGAGATGGCGTTGGTTCCTCCTCGTACCGCGGCAAGGCCGGGGTCCACAATATGCGATATGTTAGGTGTTAACTTAGTGATAACGGGCACCTGCGCAACTTCCATAACCCAGGAAACTATGGTCTGCAAGACTTCAGGTTCTTGTCCTACTGCTGAGCCCATTCCGCGTTCACACATACCATGCGGGCAGCCAAAATTTAACTCAATACCATCGGCACCAGCATTTTCAACATCCTTTATTATCTGCTGCCATTCCTCTTGTGATTCGACCATAAGGCTAGCGATCACGGCATGATCCGGAAAATACTTTTTAACTTCTTCTATTTCTTTCAAATTATCGGATAACGGACGGTCGGTAATTAATTCAATATTATTAAATCCAGCCATGCGTGTATCGCGGTAGTTTATAGAACCGTACCGACTCGACACATTGACAACGGGGACACCTAATGTTTTCCACACGGCGCCGCCCCAGCCTGCATCAAAAGCTTTCATAACTTGGTAACCCGAATTTGTTGGTGGAGCCGAGGCCAACCAAAATGGATTTGGCGATTTTATTCCGGCAAAATTTATGGATAGATCTGGCATATATGTCATTTAATAATTAAAAAACGTAAATTATATTGATAATTTATTATGAATTCCTATAGCCGCCATTTTACCTTCGAATGCCGCGTTGACTACTTCAGCTCCACCATTGACTACATCTCCTCCCGCAAAATATTTGGGGTTGGATGTCTGATATGACGTCGGGTCAACAACTATGCGATTTTTGCTATCCAAGGATAAATCTGATATTAATTGAAGAAATTTGACTTGCTTTCCCTGGCCAGTCGCCTTTATGACCAGGTCACAGGGAATATCAAACTCACTCCCATCTACATAAGCCAATTTGCCTTCAATGTTCAATGTTTTTACAAATTGCACGCCGGTGACTTCATGCTCACCCAGGATAGCAACAGGCTGTGCCTGAAATATGGAACGAACGCCTGCGCTGACAGCCAATTTATGTTCAAAATCATAAGCCGACATACTCATTTTGTCCCGCCGATAGGCCAATGTCACTTCTGTAGCACCCATGCGGGCTGCTTCCGAAGCTGCGTCCATAGCCGTATTGCCGCCACCGATAACCAAAACTCGGTCGGGAACGACAACATTATGGTGGTTCATTCTTAATTCCTCGATCCACTCAACAGCACCTACAACCCCATTTAGCTTTTCACCTTGTAAATTTAATGATGCCGTTGATCCAATTCCCACTCCGATAAAAATGGCTTCATAATCATTCTCAAGTTGTTTTATATCATTTTTGGAAATAATGGGATTATTATAAATTACATTAAAACCAAGTTGGCTTTGCAGATAATTAAATTCATCCAACACTTCATCATTTGTAATTTTATAAGGCGCAATCCCGAAAACCGTCAATCCGGTCGGTTTATCTTTTGCTTCGAAAATATCAACGTGATAACCCAAAATACGCAATTCACACGCACAAGCTATACTAGCCGGGCCAGCACCAACCAATGCTATTTTTTTGCCATTTGCCTCACCTGGAGTGAAGTGAAGTGAATTTTGCGACATGGCCTTCTCCGTAGCATAGTTTTGAAGCCTTCCAATCTGAATTGGTGGTACATCCTGGTGATTGTGCACACAAGCGCCTTCGCAAAGTACGCCTGTAGGACAAATTTTGCCACACGCATTGCCTAGCCAATTCGTATCAAAAATGGTTGCCGCTGCACCAGAGGTATTTTTTGATTGAATTTGTTTAATGAATAAGGGAATATCGATTCCGGTTGGACAAGCCGATATACACGGTGCATCGTAACAAAATAGACAACGGGCGCTTTCATAAAATGCTTCTGAATCACTCATCAGCGGTTTTTTCTGACTGAAATTTTCCTGAAATTCAAGCTCACTTTCCGGTCTTTTATAAAGGCTCATACGTTAAATCGTATTTAGAAATTAATTAAAGTTCTGTCAATCGACCATACGTTTCTGGTCGCCGATCTCTAAAAAACTGCCAGGTGGAACGGACTTCGTCTATCATATCGAGATCAAATTCTGCAACTAACAACTCATCTTTGTCTTCCGAAGCCTGAGCGAAAATTTGCCCGCGTGGATCAACGAAATAGGAACTCCCATAAAATTTACCCAAGTCCCAAGGTTTTTCATGACCAACTCGATTGATACAGCCCATAAAATAACCATTCGCCGCTGCGTGGGCAGGTTGTTCAAGTTCCCATAAATATTGCGAAAGTCCTGTTACGGTTGCCGAGGGATTGTAAACAATTTCTGCACCGTTTAATCCAAGTATTCTTGCTCCATCGGGGAAATGTCTATCATAGCAAATATAGACTCCCACCTTAGCATACTTTGTTTGAAACACGGGATAACCTAAATTACCTGGTTTGAAGAAAAACTTTTCCCAAAAACCAGTAGTATGTGGAATATGGTTTTTCCTGTATTTTCCGAGATAGCTTCCATCTGCATCAATAACTGCGGCCGTATTGTACAAGACCCCGGGTTGTTCTTTTTCATAAATGGGGACAACAATAACCATACTATATTTCCTGGCATATGCCTGCATTTCCTCTACCGTCTCCCCCGGAATTGGTTCAGCTGATGCATACCAGGCACGATCTTGACCGGGACAAAAATATGGTGTATTAAAAATCTCCTGTAGGCAAAGAATTTGCACTCCTTGTTCTCCGGCCCGATCAATGAATGGTAAGTGTTTGTTGAGCATGGCGCGTTTGATTTCATTAATCGTTCCCTCGCCTTCAGTCATTGGTAAACTCATTTGAATGAGGCCTGATTTAATTTTTCTTGGCATATAATATTTATTTTTGTATCAAGTTCAAAGTTTCAAGTTTTAGGATACTGGTTGCCTATTTCAGATTTAAGGTACTATGTTTAAGGATTATTAGCTGAGCAATATCTATTTACAATTCGATTAAGAATTAAATTTTTTTCCTTTTAGGGGTGATTTCCTTAAATATGATATTAACCCGGCAACTAATTTAGCAACCAGTATCGACTGTTCTTTAGCTTCCTCGAATTCCTCATAAGTTATATACTCATAGTCTTTTGCCCGATAAAGGTGATTACGCGTGTCTGCTACATAGGCTTTAGGTATCGATAAAAATTGAATAAACTCTCGGCTTCCATCTCTTTCAAATCCTTCAGCAATGTTGTCCATGGCGCTGCCTGAACTTTTTCTTATTTGTCTGACCAATGCGAAGTCTTGTGAAAAGTCTTTCTTACGTGTAAGTACTTTTATCATTTTACACAAGATTCTTGCTTCTTGCCATGCTTTAATTTCCTCAAGCCTCGTCATCAAACAGATTGATTATTCAATATACGCCTTTTACCATAATGAACGAGATCGAACATTTTCCCGCCTCTCAACTATCAGAACCATACCTGTCGATATTCCTATATTTATCTTGACTATTTTAGCTTTCGACCCAGTCAATAGTACCAAACTTTTGAGATTTCCAGAACTCGAAACTCGGAACCTAATTCATAGGCTTTCTTTTCACAAATTGCCCAAAGCCTTTTTCAACAGTACATGTTTCGTTTTCTATAACCACATGCCCCCTCAGCACAACGGTCTCTGTTTTTCCAGTTAACTCCCATCCTTCATAAGCTGAATAGTCCACGTTCATATGATGCGTTTCGACGGATAGCGTGTGTTTTTTAATTGGATCAAAAATCACCAAATCCGCATCAGCTCCAATCGAAATAGTACCTTTGTATGGGTACATCCCAAATATCTTGGCAGCATTTGTTGATGAAACTTCGACAAATTTGTTCAGTGATATTTTCCCTTTGTTCACTCCTTCGCTAAATAATAATTCCATTCTATGTTCTATGGCGGGATGACCATTAGGAATTTTTGAAAAATCGTCTTTTCCCATTAATTTTTGCTCCCACATAAATGGACAATGATCAGTCCCAACCACCTGTATTAATCCTTGATTTATTCCGGACCACAAAGCGGTTTGATCTTTCTTCTCGCGTAACGGTGGACTCATTACCCACTTAGCTCCGTCAAAATCCTTTTCATAAAGTGAGGCATCTAGAACTAAATACTGTGTACAGGTTTCGACCAGGACTTTTTGGTTCCTAAGCGTAGCCCTACGAACAGCGTTCAATGCACCCTCACATGTCATATGCACGATGTAACCTCGACATCCCGTATAATGAAGCATGTCTGCAAATCGGCCTGATGCCTCCGCCTCCGTCACCTCAGGTTGAGACCGATAATGATAAAGTGGTGATAGTTTGCCCTGTGCACGATGCTTTGCGATTAGTGAATCAATCATATCCCCATTCGTGGCATGTACGGTGACAATTCCTCCATGTTTTTTGACCACTTTCATGAGCTGGACCATTTGCCCATCATCAATCATAAGAGCGCCTTTATAGGCCATAAATGTTTTAAAAGACGTAATGCCTTCTGTTTTTATCATCTCCACGACTTCCTGGGCCACATCATCATTGAAGTCAGTGACCGCCATATGGTATGAATAGTCACAAACAGCCTTGTCCTTTGATTTACCTTGCCATGTAGTCAATGCATTTCGTAAAGAATCTCCCTGGGTTTGTAAAATAAAATCAATGACCATTGTTGTACCTCCGTGCAAAGCAGCACGTGTTCCAGTAAAGTAGTCATCACTACTGTACGTCCCCATAAAAGGCATGTCCAGATGCACATGTGGGTCTATACCTCCAGGAAACACGAGTCGATTTGTCGCATCGATAATTCGTTCCGCTTCATGGGGCAAGTCTTTTCCTATAGCCACTATTTTTTCTCCCTCGATATAAATATCTCCATAATAATCCGATTCGGCGGTGACAATATGCCCATTTTTAACTAACAGTGACATGTTGATTTTTTTTCATCAATAAATAATATAACACGAATGATACAATAAAACCGGTGAACCATGATAAGTTGTAAAGCGGTTCCAGTGATTTTACAAAAAAACCGATAACCGCTACAAATACCCCGACAAAAAGGGCTACCATGGCTGAAGGATTAAACCCATTGCTATATTGATATTTTCCGTTAACTTCATAAATCTCATCAAGGTCGATTCTTTTTTTACGAATCACGAAGTAGTCTGCCAGCATAATACCCAGAACAGGACCTAATAAGCCACTTACGAAAATTAATATCCACTGAATTTGATCCATTAAAATCCAAGGACAAATAATAACTCCAATAATGGCGGTTATCAGCCCGCCTTTCTGAAAATTAATGTGTTTAGGACTCAGGTTCGAAAACGCATTAGCCGGTGCAATGACATTAGCGGCAATATTTGTACTCAATGTTGCAATTATCATAAAAACCTGGGATATGATTACAACCGTCGGACTTTTAAACTTTGCCAGTAAAGAGACCGGATCCCAAGGTGCATCACTTGCTATTAGTATATCGTCGAAATTTATCACAGCGGCGCAGGTAACAAATATTCCAACGAATGAGTAAAGCATCATAGTCCCTGGTAGCCCGATGAACTGTCCCACTACTTGATCCTTTTGGCTTGCGGCGTATCTGGTAATATCCGCAATGCTCAACGACATAGTTGCCCAGAAGCCCAACATGATCGTCAACCATAAGATATATTGCCATAATTTTGAAGGTGGCCTTTCTTTAAGTCGATCCGGAGTAACCAGATATTCAGAAGAAATAATCTCTCGATCCTTGTCTCTTTTTCTAAATTGAACTTTTGTGTCTTTAGTGGCTATATCCACCGACCTTATCTCACTGTTTTCCAGTGGTATCCAAGCCCGCGTTTCATCATCTACAATTAATCGATATTCATCGGCTTTTATCTTTCCGTTTTTATCGACAAGTGGATTTAGTATTATTTTATCTTCAGCAGGTCGTTGCGCCACTGGATTTTTCAACTGCTCACTTTGCTCCAATACTATTCCGAATCCTCCCGCTTGTTTTGCGCCCCAACCTATTAATATTACGCCTATCAAAATTAATATCGGGGCAGCATATTGTTCTAAAAACTTAATGCTTTCCGTCCCCTTCCAAATAAAATACATGTTAATAAGCCAAAAAATACCAAATGAAATAAATTTTCCAAGGCAGAGTCCATTGTTACCAATGCTTCCGGTGGCCGCATTAAATATAGCATAGATGGCGAGGCCTCCGATCCATGTTTGAATACCAAACCACCCACAGGCTACCAATGCGCGCACGACGGCGGGTATATGGATACCACGTATTCCAAATGAAGAACGTCCAATCACCGGAAATGGAATGCCGTATTTAACACCAGCATGCCCATTTAAAACCATTGGGATGGTAATTATAATATTGGCAAGTCCAATGATGACAAGTGATTCGACCCACGTCATACCCCCTCCAATCATATATGATGCCAATAAATAGGTTGGTATACATACGGCCATGCCAACCCATAATGCCGCTAAATGCCATTTGGACCATGTCCTTCTGTGTTTTGGCACTGGGGCTAAATCTTCGCTATAAAGGGGCGAATTACTGTGATCCTGTTGTAGGGAGACAATTTCCTCACTCATACTTCAAAATATTCATCGGCCAATTTCAAGGCTTTGGAAATAATGTCTAAACCTTCATCTATTTCTTCATACGAGCAATTTAACGGAGGTGCGATAAAAATGTAATTCCACTTAACAAAAGTGAACATTCCAAGGGATCGAATTTTCGCTGCTATTTTTCGCGTTGGCTCCGCCGCCAATCCCTTCGCATTCCAGGGCGCCAATGGTTCTTTTGTTTTTCTGTTTCGTACTAATTCGATGCAACCCAATAAACCTGTATTTCGAAAATCACCTATTGAAGGATGATTCTCAATCAGAGCATTCATTTTTTCCTCTAGGTATTTTCCGGTAGTTGCGGCTTTTTCTACAAGTTTTTCTTCCTGAATTATTTTAATATTTTCAACACCTGCCGTACAGGAAACCGGATGTGCAGAATAAGTCAGCCCGATTGTAAGTGGACGGTCTTGAAAAAATTCGGCTATTTCATCTGTAATGACTGTACCGCCTAATGGTAAATAACCAGATGTCAGACCTTTAGCAATGGCCATAATATCAGGTGTAACGTTGTGGTGATCAACACCGAACCACTTACCGGTTCGTCCGAACCCACTCATGACTTCATCGCTGATAAGAAGTATTCCATATCGATCAGCAATTTCTTTTACTCCTTGCCAATACATCGGCGGATACTTAATGCATCCGGAAGAGCCCGATTCTCCTTCAAGTAATATTGCGGCCACACTTTCTGGATTCTCAAACTGTATCACCCGTTCCAAGTGGGCCAATGCAAGTCGTCCACATGCATCTATGGACTCAGATGCCCATGGGCAACGATAGAAATAAGGGTTTTCGACATGGACGAATCCTGGCGCGATCTGCGAATCGATAGCGTGCTTTCTGGGGTCACCTCCCGCGCCCATCGCACCGTACGTGGCGCCATGATATGCACGATACTGCGCAACAATTTTATGCCGGCCCGAATAGAGTCGAGCTATTTTAATTGCATTTTCTATAGCCTCTGCCCCGCCTAGTGTAAAAAAAGTCTTAGTCAAATTTCCAGGTGTTACATCGGCGATGAGTTGCCCTAGCTCTCCACGCGGTTCCGTAGTTGCCCCGGGGTACACATAGCTCAACTTTTTCATCTGACGTGTAACAGCTTCTGTTATGCGCTGATTTCCATGACCAATATTAACATTCATTAATTGCGAAGAAAAATCTAAATATTTCTTTCCTTCCTGATCAAAAATGTAAGACCCCTTTCCATGACTAATGTTTAATGGACTTAGTCCACCTTGTTTTGACCAAGAAAATAATGTATGATCACAATTTTGTTGAATTATCTTACTCGCTTCCAAGGATTCAAGAATTTCATAAATAATTAATTTTAGAACAGAAGATTGTTTGCTGCGCTGTTGTAATTTTAACTCATCCAGTCACGTTTATCTTCTGGATTCCATTTCGTAGTTGTTTTTTTGTTTTGCGTCCAAAATTCAATGGAACTGCGCCCTGTAATATCTCCGACTCCAAATTTTGACTCATTCCAGCCACCAAATGAAAATGGCTCTCGAGGGACAGGAACTCCAATGTTTACACCAATCATCCCAGCGCTCGCTTTTTCCATGACGCGCTTAGCCAGCCCACCACTTTGTGTAAATACAGCGGCTGCATTCCCATAATTTGATCCATTTTCAATGTCAATGGCCTCGTCAAGGTCCCGTGCTCGAATAATACTGATGACCGGACCGAAAATTTCTTCCCTGGCTACAGCCATATCGGGTTTAACGAAGTCAATGATTGTCGGACCAACGTAGTATCCATCTTCTTTTCCGGAGACGGTTGTGTTTCGACCATCAACCAAAATTTTTGCCCCTTGAGCTTCTGCTTCTGTAATGTATTTTTCAATTCGCTCTTTGGCTTCTTTGCTAATCACTGACCCTAAATTTTTCCCGGGTATAATTTTAGCCGCTTCCTCTATCATTTTGTCAATTATGTGTTGCACTTTATCGACGCCAACCATTACAGATGCTGCCATACACCGTTGACCTGCACAGCCTGCCATGGAAGCAACAACATTATTCGCTGTCATTTCGACATGTGCATCGGGTAAAACGAGTAGGTGGTTTTTGGCTCCACCCAATGCAACGCATCGCTGTAAATTGGAACTTGCTCTTCGATAAACTATTTTCGCTACGCGAGTGGACCCAACAAATGATGTCGCTTTGATTTCGGGATGATCACAAATCGCTTCCACAATTTCCTTACCACCATTAACAACGTTAAATACACCATCAGGTATCCCAGCTTCTTTCAGCAATTCGGCCATGCGCATTGCACTTAAAGGAACAAGTTCCGAAGGCTTTAGAATGACACAATTGCCAAGGACTAATGCATTGGGTACCGTCCAATGTGGAACCATGTTTGGAAAATTAAAAGGCGTAATACAAGCGACTATTCCAACCGGTTTTCGTTCAATGCGGCACTCTACTCCTCTGCTCACTTCCTGGATTTCATTTGTAACGATTTGAGGCATGGACACGGCAAATTCGCATAATTCTATACTCTTCATGACCTCTGCTCTTGCTTCCTCCATCGTTTTCCCATTTTCTACATGAACGAGTTTGGTTAACTCCTCCATATGTTTTTCGAGGAGTGAGCGATATCGAAAGAAGAACTGCACGCGCTCTTTGAGTGTCAATCCGGACCAATCAGGAAATGCTGATTTGGCTGCCTCAACCGCAGTTTGCAATGCAGAAGCACCGCTCAGTGGAACATTTGAAATCACTTCACCGGTTAACGGACTCATAACATCTAACACGTGTTGTCCATTGCCGTCAAATGTTCCATTGATAAAGTTTTTGACATCTGGATAAATTAATGTTGCCATATTCGAACTATTTAATTTTCAGAGGATAATGTATGTAAAAGTTCCTCTACAATTCACAGCGCCTTGATTTTCAACGCATAACGAGTAAATTTAATGAATAATTTTGACAATTTTTATTTGCATTTGCCAAAATCGAAATAGCGATCGGTGCTGGGCCTTCATTTTAGACATTATGAAACAATCTACCATATTAAATCTATAACCAAAATAGGGTTATTATAATCCAAATATAAATACCGACAATTCCTCACACTTATTATTATATTTCGCAGTTCAAACACCGAATTAATGTTAAAAAAAATCAACCCAACTTCCACTGCGGCATGGTCTAATCTTCAATCTCATTTTGAGCGTATAAAAAATGTTCATTTGCGGGAGTGGATGCAAGACGGCGAACGATTTGAACGCTTTCATATCATTTTTGAGGATTTACTTTTTGACTATTCAAAAAACCGTATTTCGCAGCAAACGTTGGAGCATTTATTCGACTTATGTAGAGAAGTGGACCTGCCAGGTGCTATTCACCAATTCTTTGAGGGGCAACTAATAAACGAAACTGAAAATCGGGCGGTGAGCCATATGGCATTGCGATCACCTGCAACTAAATCATTTTTTGTAAATGGAAAAAATGTGCAAGATGACGTCCATCATGTTTTAAATCGCATTCGACAATTTACAGAAGCCATCCAATCCGGTAACAAAAGAAGCTTCACTGGCGAACGATTCACCGATATTGTCAACATTGGAATTGGTGGATCGGACCTCGGCCCTGTCATGGTAACGGAAGCGTTAAAACCCTACCATGCTCCGGATATGCATGTGCATTTTGTTTCCAACGTAGACCCAAGCCATATTCATCAGGTTTTGCAAAAAATTAATATTAGGCGTACGTTGTTCATAGTGGCCTCAAAGACATTTACAACGCAAGAAACGATGGCAAATGCAAACGCCGCAAAAAACTATTTCCTTAAATATGGTACAGAAGATGACATTGCCTATAACTTTGCTGCTGTCTCTACAAATGAAAAAGGCGTGCAGTCATTTGGCATTTCTCCCGCTCATCAATTTGAATTTTGGGATTGGGTAGGTGGTCGGTATTCTGTCTCATCAGCCATAGGTCTTTCGATAGCTTGCATCATCGGCTTCACTAATTTTTCTGCCTTTTTAGATGGTTTACATGCAATGGACCAGCACTTTAGACATACGCCTCTTGATAAAAATATTCCAATCCTAATGGCATTATTAGGCATTTGGTACAACAACTTTTTTGAAGCTGATTCACACGCTGTATTGCCTTATGATCAATATCTTCATAGGTTTCCGGCCTATTTGCAACAACTCGATATGGAAAGTAACGGAAAGTCAGTCGACCGAAAAGGAGAAGCGATCAATTATCAAACCGGACCTATTGTTTGGGGAGAAGCAGGTACGAATGGCCAACATGCTTTCTACCAGTTAATTCATCAAGGTACTAAATTAATCCCTTGCGACTTTATCGGGGTTGTCAATTCGCATAATCCTATTGCCAACCAACACAATCTATTATTATGCAACTTTCTTGCGCAAACACAAGCGTTAATGATGGGCAAATCAATTGAAGAAGTTGAGCCGGAGTTACCTCGAGATCAACAAGATATTTTACCTTTTAAAATATTTGAAGGAAATAGGCCAACAAACTCAATACTATTAAAATCCCTTAACCCCCGAACGCTTGGCATGTTATTAGCAATGTACGAACACAAGGTATTTGTACAAGGCTATATATGGAATATTTACAGCTTTGATCAATGGGGCGTCGAATTAGGTAAACAGCTCGCCAAAAATATCCTGCCTGCACTGCAAGATAATTCTACTGCATCTTCATTGGATTCATCGACAGAAAACCTAATTGAGCAGATTAAAAAATGGCGTAAGGATTGAATGAATCACAAACAGGTTGTTCAATATAATTTACCTCGCCTGCAAAGTTATATACGCACGACGACTGGGATATTCCTTTCCTTCGTACGGATATCTAATAATTGTCTCAGTTGGTGTCAAATCAACATATTTAGCGATTTCAAGTATTCGGTCTACCTCAAACAAATAAAACTTTATATCTGTTTTATAATCAAAAAACTCTCCATTTTGAACATAGTCTTCCCCAATGTGAAAGGAAAACAAAATAGTTCCTTGAGCCTTCAGTACACGATGAACTTGCCGTAAAAAATCTTCTATTTCCTTATATGAAAAATGTACTATTGCATAAAAGGCGATAATTCCATCTATCGAATCATTCGCATAATCCAAGTCCAACATATTCCCTACGCTGAATTTTAACTCTACATCTGTATTCATTCCTTTCGCCTCCTGTACCATACCCGGCGACAGGTCGACTCCTTCAATTTGATTGAGTCCTCGATCGTATAAATACCGGGTCGTATGGCCACAGCCACACCCCAAATCCAATATTGCGGATGCATCTAGCATGTTGCTTGCAAATCGGTTAAGTAAAATTCGGTCCAATGGTTTTCCATCTAGCTCGTGGTATAACGATTCCCGATACTTCTCTGCTATTTCGTTGTATACGTCAATTACCGTTTTCTGCTGATGCATATTTGACTAAAATGGTTTTCCCAGTGTGAATTGAAAAAGTAGATTTTCCTCCTTTGAGAATCCGGCCACTAAATTTAAAGTAAGTTTTTCTTTATAGGGGACGAGATAAATACCTCCCCCGTATCCGATAAAATTTTCGCTTTCCTCCTCTGTATTTCTTGTTAGAAGTACTCGCCCGACATCAGCGAACAATTTTATTCCAAATTGCAATGGAATAAAAGCGTTCTTTGTATTCACCAACTGAATTCGTACCTCTGAATTCGCAAATAGGTGTGCGTCACCCAAAAATCGATTTTGTCTAAATCCGCGTAAATATGTGTTACGTCCCAAGTATTGCATTAGAAAATATGGTACGTCTCCTTCGTTGATACTACCTCCAACTCGCAATCCCAACGTAAAAGGATGGAATGTATTGAAGGATTCGAGGTGTGCTAACCCACTAAGGAATGATCCCGCCTCAGATTTTATATCAGTACCAATTTTTGTTTGCAACAAAAACCGATACCCAAAACGCGGTAAATCATTCCTGTCTCGTAAATCCAGATCAGCCAATAATTCTATCTGCGTATTCAAGCGACTGTCAAGGCCACGAATCAACGGCTGGTCGTCAGCAATTGAATTTTCGTTTTGCTGCTCCGTATTGTAGTAAGTGGTGAACAATGCACTTACTTCAGCGTTTTTCCAAAATTCGCGCGAAAGGCCAACGCTAGCCTCAACCATGGAATACTTAAATGTATAATAATTATTATCTAGTAAGCTTTGATCATATTGTTCGAGTAGCCCTCTTCCGAAAAAAAAATTAAAATTCCTGTTGGATTGAAATTCGAATTTTCCGACAACATCCCATTTTTCGACAACGTCATTCCATCTGGGGATATAGCGCAATGCGACATTTCCATTTGTCGATAATCTGGCTTTTATTTTATGTTTGGAGCTAAAGTCTTGCTTTCCATATCGGTGGTTGGTAAACGTCACTTGACTTCCAAAATCCAACCCTCGGTCTGAATTATAGAATAAGTACAAGAGTGGAAAATACGTATTGTATCGAAATGATAAACGGTCATAGTCATAGGCATTTGAAGGGGCGTGCTTAATTTGTTTGATTTCCTTTCCGGCCTGTACATAGTCACTTTCATGCTCGTCAATATAAAGTCGTGTTGCCTTTTTACCACACGCTACGGTTGATACGTCTGTGATGGTGTCTTTTTGGCCTCCAGGAATTACACATAATAAAATACTATTTTTACTATCCCCATGAATATTAAATACGTCTTTACCCGAAAGTCCGAATAGCCTGATTTCTTTCGTTTCGTCCGGTAGAAAATGGCGATGATAATATTTCTCAGTTTTTTGGCGGTCCTTCAACTTAAAAACCGAGACGTCAACGCTTCCGTCCGGCAATCGCTCAACATCAAAATATTCGTGTTTATTCGAACCAACAACATCAACTTCCTTAGCCAATAGGTTATAATATCTTCTGGCAAAGTCATGAATTTTAGTCGATCTACTTTCAATCTTTTCTTTCACTTCCAACCTGTCACTTTTTCCCTGTTGATAAGGTATTGCATCAAAAGCTTGATCGATATTCTTCTTTGAAAAAACCTTCGCAACATCATCTGCTCCATTTTTCCAGCTTGTCCAATCGGCTTCACTTAATAAAAACCGATCCATATGTCGGTTTTGCCAGGTCAAACTTCTGATATCGTGAATATCGTCATCGAAATTTTCTCCGGAAGGCTTTGCCCATTCTCGGTCTGCCAACCAAGGTAGGAATCCATCCCACTTGCTGAAGACATGATCGCGATCCCGGGGAATAGGTCTGAACCAATACCCCTTTTTTTGCTTGTACCCAGCCCATTTCCAATTATCCTCGTGACGTCCCCAGTCTCCTAACACGATATCAACCAAACGTGCTCTTAAAAATTCATTTGTTGCAATTTTATTATCTCGATCTTTGTAAAGCTGACGAATCATCTTTACCGTTCGTTTGATATCGTCGGATCCACCAAAAACATCTTCAGCCTTATCAGTCGGTCGTTCTTCCAGCATACCCAGCATATTCCCATACTCCCGACGCCAGGGTCCAAGCTTAGGGTCATCCGGCAGAAGAAAAAGTTTGGGTTTTGCGTGAAGCACTCCGAGCGGCTTGAGAAATTGTGGAACTGCTAAAGCACCAAATGGATGCTGAGTGGTTGTTTGGTCTTGCAGCAAAATATCAATCACCGTATTTCGTAAATCATATTCCAAACTATTGGAAGGATCCTTGTCGACCGATCGAAAGACAAATTCGCGTCCATCTCCTGAAGTAAAATTGAGTGATTTTGTCTGACGTCCCCCACCTTTTGCAAATGGAATCAACCCACCATGAACAGTGTCTAGATTCAATAGTGGAACATTAAGAGGAGATGTCCATGCGGAGCGATAATGTTCACCCAGGAAAAACTTACTGAACTTACCAGCGATATAGGCCTCATTGGGTGTAACGGTTAGTGAATCCGGAATATCAAATAGCATCTGATCAAGTACCGGAAGTTCAACCGCACAGGGAATAAACCGATCATTCACAGGAACATTAAGAATCGGATTTTCGCAGGGTGCCTGAAATAAAATTCGATTATCGACAAGAGCGAAACTTTTATCAGATTGATATGTATACAATTCTGACCGCACTTCACCATCAGGTACATAGATTAATTTAGTAAATCCGGGCTTATCGTTTTTATAAACCGTAAACCTTGAATCTTTAACCCGATTAGTTTTACCAAAATTTCCTGCATTTAATAAATAACCGTCTCCATGTTTCAATATTTCGAAATGTTTTTCATGGCCGCTTGCATAAATGACAGAGTTTCTGGCTAATAAAATATCCAACATATTCTCAGCCATTGGCTGAAAATTTTCATTATTTATTTCTTTACTGCCTCCCACATTTTTCTTAAAGGAAGTAATGAAGCCCGACACGATTGGCATGGGCAATAACCAGTCCTTAACGGGAAAACGTCCTCCGTATGGTCCGTTTGAACGAAATGGGTAATGACCGACAATCAAGACATTTTGATCGGAATGATCATCAATTAAATCTTCGATTTCCTCATAGAATTCTTGCTCTTCTGCAATTTTGCACCCTCCACTCTCTGCTTCAGGCCGTGCGTGCGGGTGATTAAACCACTGTGTATTAATTCCGATCAATTGAACGTGGTTGTCCAACGTAATTATTTCAGGTCCGGGGCAAGCTTTGCCATTGATCCAGAGCACGTTAGGATAACCAAGATTGTCTATCAATTTTTCGATTTTTTTAATGCTCTCCCACCCATCAGGACCGCTATCACTCCAGTCACGATCACCTTGCGTAAGGAGTAGCCTGCAATACGGTTTTTTGCTTATTGCATCTGCCAATGTTTTAATATGTGTCAAATTAGGGTCGTCGGCGAAGTCTCCATTGACCACAACAGCGAAAGGCGACTCTTCTCTATCTACATGATTTACAAAATCAATAACTCGCGTATCATTTGGAGAAATATCATCGAAATTACTGAGAAGATATACACTATAAATATCTGAAAATGGCTGCCCAAATGATGCATGATAAATAATAGAAATAAATAATACGCACACTAATATCCTGCAATGGTCGGCAAATGTGGCGACAACAGAATAAGCTGCGACATAGGACTGAACTTGTATGGAAATGCGATTATTTTTCAACTCGGGTCCACATTGATGCTCACGCGAATGCCACGACACCACTTTTCTTGAGCAAGACTCATATATACTTTTTCAAATGTGCTTTTAAGCAAGCTTCGGTGTGCGACACCTTTATTCGTTTTCACGATGCAATTCATGATGTACTTTGATCGTATTCTTTTTATTGGATTAGGAACCGGTCCCAATATTGTTAATTTGGACAAGTCTCTAAATTTTTGTGCAAACAACTTACTATAGTTGAACGCAGTGGTGTAGTCTTTATGATAAAACTGAAATTGCACAAACCGAATGTATGGAGGATATGAAAATCGTCTTCTTTCATTTAATATGCGCTTCATAAATATTTGCTGACCGTCCCAATTCATTGATTTAAAGATAGCATGTTCTTTCTGATAAGTTTGAATGATAACCTTACTTTTATCATATGCGCGACCTGCTCGACCGGCCACCTGACACAATATTTGATGGGCCCGTTCTTCAGATCGGAAGTCTGGATAGTACATCAAAGCGTCGGCCAAAATTACACCTACTAATCCCACGTTTTCAAAGTCCAGACCTTTCGTAATCATTTGGGTTCCGATTAAAACATCCGTTTCTCCCGCTTCGAATTTTCGAAGTATTCTGCTCAACCTGGTTTTTCCGCCAGCCGTATCAGCATCCAGTCGATCAATGGTGACCTGCGGCAAAATAAGACGCAACGCTTCTTCTAATTTCTCTGTGCCTGTACCACGTAATTCCAATTTTGTATTACCACAATCTGGGCAAGACTTTGATGTCCTGGTTGTATATCCACAATAATGGCATCGCATCGCGTCTCTTGTCTTGTGATACGTAAGTGAAACATCACAATGAATACAGTCGAGTGTCCACCCACATACTCCACACTTAAGCACTGGGGCATATCCTCTTCGATTCCTAAAAATGAGACATTGCCGCCCAGATTCAACCGTTATTTTAATTTCATTTAATAAGAACTTTGAAAAGGATTCGACTACTTCACTTGTAGGTAGTTTATTCAATGGATAAATAATTAATTCAGGTAGATTTAAATCCTTTATTCGGTTTTTTAATGTTACGTAACCATATTTTCCGGACTTAGCATTAAAGTATGATTCCGATGACGGAGTTGCCGTTCCCAATATTACCTTTGCATTATGTGTATGACCTAAAATAATGGCTACATCGCGGCCATTGTATCGCGGTGCCGGATCTTGTTGCTTATACGAATAATCATGACTTTCATCCACGACTATAAGTCCAAGGTTTTCAAACGGTAAAAAAACTGCAGAACGAGGCCCTACTACAATACGTATGTCGGTGCGTGCTTTTTTAAATACTTCAGCACGTTGATTTTGATTAAGTCTGGAGTGATAGGTCGTAACGGCTTCTCCAAACACCGCTTTCAACCGTTGAATGAAGTGCGTAGTCAATCCAATTTCAGGTAGCAAATAAAGTACTTGCTTCCCCTCGTTAATAGCATCCTGAATCAACTCCATATAAATCCGTGTCTTCCCACTGCCAGTTACGCCATGTAAGAGTACGGTCGTTAGACCGTTAAACGCGCTCCTAACTTCAGACAACGCACGTACCTGCTCATCATTTAATTTCGGCAAATCCTCAATGTCTGTTTCAATATTCAAATCTCCAAGTCGGCTGACAACACGATCCTTTTCTACAAATATTTCCTTTTTTAACAAGGATTTAATCGTACTATAACCAACCTCCGCTTTCTTTTGTAATGTGGCCTTGGTTACATATTCCAAATTCTTGTTTAATGGAATATAAGCAAGTAAACAATCAATTTGTTTTTCATATTTTTCTATTAATTTGATTGCCTCACTTATATTGTCTTTATAGTTTTCATGAAGCTCTACTGTCGTAACAACTTTAGGTTTGTACTTTTTATTTAATTCCTCTTTTGTAAGAATTAAATTCTTGTTCAACATTTTATTTATTAATGGAAAAACAGTTTTTCTATTAAGTATTTTTTGGACTTGACTAATTGTCAACTCATCTTGAAATTCAAGAGCTTCCAAAACCAGGAATTCATCATCCGAATGCAATACCGTATTAGCTTCCATATCCATGTTGCGAACAACAATGGTTTCACTGGCCAATTTTAACCCCGCGGGTAAGCCGGCAAGCATTATTTCACCCAAAGAGCACATGTAATAGTCGGCCATCCATGTCCAAAGAGCCAATTGACGCTTGCTTATAATGGGTCCATCATCAAGAACAGAAATTATCGGCTTGAAATTTTGATGCGTTGATTTTTCAATATTCGTTACACGATTGACAACTCCGGCATAAATTTTTTTTGACCCAAATTGTACCTCAACACGACAACCCTCGCAAACTTCTGTCTGCAATTCGTCAGGTACTTTGTACGTATACATTTGGTCAATTGCCAATGGCAATATGATATCAGCATAAAGCGGCATCACACGAAGAAAATTAAAAAAAATGACAATGAATCAGGCCTATCAAATACCCATATCCGCGAAAAGTTTATCGAACCAAGTGAATTTGACCTTTGAGAAGTCTCTCAACGTTGCCGTCAACACGCACCTTGATTTGGTAAACATAAACATCTTCTGAAGCCAACTTATCCAGAAAGGTTCCATCCCATCCATCAAATCGGTCCAAATCTATTTTTTGTCTGGAAAACACCTTATCTCCCCAGCGATTAAAAATCTCGAATAAATCAATGGCAACAGGGCGATTTGAATATATCGTAAATACATCGTTGATGTTATCATTGTTCGGAGAAAATACGTCAGGTATGAATATTGACGTCTGACCGATTTGAATGACAGCCGTCACCGTCGACTGACATCCTTGACTATCCGTGGCTGTGACTACATAGGTAGTTGATACAAGAGGTGATGCAATTGCCATTTCACATGTATCACAAGAAAGTGATGTTGACGGATTCCATATGATGTCCGTCAGGGCCAGGTCAATATCCGCGCTTGAAAGTGTCAACATAACGGAATCACCAGGTAGTATATAAGATGTAGTTGGATCGATTTGTAACGAAAAGGATTCTAAAGTTGTCTCTGTAATAACGAGCGAGTCACAGCCCGTGGCATTTACTAATACAGCCGTATCAAGACCTACCTCACTAATGAAACATGTTGCATTTTGGATAGTTGTTGGAATAGAAGGAAGGCCTTGAAGAATCCTGCGTCGGATAACAATTGAATCACATCCTGCACTGTTTACAAGGACCATGCTCGTCGTCCCTGTATCTGTCGGATTGCACGTAAAGTCTATAAGGACCGTTGAGTCTACTGCATTTGAATTAAAAATCGTATTCGTAATGATGATTGAATCGCATAAATCTATCGTCAAAAACGTATCACTTGTGGTACCCACAAGCATCGTGTCACATGTGTAGACGACCCGTGTATCCATGAAGCTTTGCGCGAGAACGGAAGTGGTGATGACAATTGAATCACAACCCGCAACACCAAGTAGTGTATCTCTTGTAATCCCAACCAATGTCGAATCACATGTACTAATATTAATGTGGACCGAATCTATGGCATCAGCATTAAACTGAACATCACGAAAGATGATCGAATCGCACATATGTACCGAAGCAAATGTATCTGCATATAATCCGACTTGCATCATATCGCAGGTAAATTGATCAATAGTATCCCGATATATCGGTGCAAGAGTCGTTGTTGTAACGAGTATTGAATCGCACCCATCTGAGCCAATGAGCGTATCGCGCTCTATGCCAACCATCATTGGATCACAGGTTACAGAGGCAATAAGTGTTGAGTCTGTTGCATTAGCATCAAAAGAAACGCGCGTTACTATTATCGAATCACACATATCTACTGTGCTCAGCGTATCGGACAAATATCCAACTTGCGTTATATCACAAGTCAAGGCTTCCACGGTATCTCTATAGGATGGAGACAATGTGGTCCGCATAATTAAAATAGAATCACAGCCATCTGATCCTACCAGCGTATCCCGTGTCTCACCTACTTGGGTTGGATCACATGTTGATGTGGTTAGCAACATCGTATCAGTGGCATCTGGGTCAAATAAGATTTGAGTGACTATTATGGAATCACACATATCTATCGAGGACAATGTATCCGCGAAAAATCCTACTTGGGTCACATCACATGTCAACACATCAACCGTGTCGCGATAAGATGGAACCAGTGAAACCACGGTAATCAATACGGAATCACAACCATCGGTGCCCAGAAGTGTATCTCTGGTTTCGCCCACTTGAGTTGGATCACATGTCGTTTCTACCAAAATCGTGGAATCAACGGCATTGGCATTAAACGAGATCTCTGTTACAATTATCGAATCACATAAGTCAATTGAAAGAAATGTGTCGGAAGAAATGCCAACTTGTGTTATGTCGCATGTCAGTACTTGCACCGTATCGCGGTATGAATTTGCAAGGTTTGTTGTTGTTACAATTATAGAGTCGCATCCACCTGACCCCATTAAAGTGTCACGCACAACACCAACCATTGTAGGGTCACATGTTAAGTCAACTATCAAAATGGAATCATCCGAACAGTTTGTTGAGCAAATGCCTGGATCATTGACCAGAATATCAAGCATGCAGCTATTATCACCAGAATCCGTGATGGTGACAGTGACATTACCGGACCCTGCACTCCCTGGTTGAAGTGAAAATGATGTTGACACACCATAATTTGCGGACCCCGGTACAATAACACCCGCCGATACCGAAACGAAGTATTGAGCACCCAAGTTGACTCCTGTAGGATTAAGCATCAATTCAATGATGTCGTCGGTTGCGTCATTTTCTGTTCCACTGTTGTTACAGATAATATTTGTCAGTCCGGGATCATCGATATTGCAGGTACTGGAGCACGTCCCTGGATCTATGACTATAATATCAAAGTTGCATGTTACATCATCATTATCAACAATCGTTATTATCACATTACCGGATCCAGCACTTCCATTTTGTAGCGAAAATTGGGTGGACATGCCATAGTTTCCCTGTGTTGGTGAAATTAAACCAACATTTGGTACTACTGAATATGAAGTTGACAAATTACTACCTATGGGATTCAATGAGAATGTGATGAAATCGTCCGAATCATCATTTGTACCATTTGAGTTACAGACCACATCTATCAACTCCACATTGTCTATTTCGCAGTTGTTCGAGCAAGGGCCTGGGTCCATCAAAACAAATTCAAGCGTGCAATTAATATCATTTACGTCAGTTATTGTAACCACAACGGGGCCCGCCCCGGCGCTGCCGTTTTGCAGCTGAAAGAATGTAGGACTGCCATACAAGGCCATCCCCGGAATTATTGAGCCGGAAGATACGGACACGAAATAATCCGAACCTAAATTATTGCCTTGTGGGTCAAGGAAAAACTGGAGGTAGTCATCAGAAGTGTCGGCCAATGTACCATTTGAATTGCATTGCAGATCAATCAAACCTTCATCGGTTAAATTGCACGAAACGGAGCATGGGCCTGGGTCATCGATTACAACATCGAACGAACATAGCGGATCATCGACATCCGTAACCGTAAGAATGACATTACCGGAACCCGCACTTCCGGGTTGAAGTGAAAAATTTGTTCCACTTCCATAGTTAGCAATAGCTGGAATTATACTCCCTTGTGAAACTGAAAGTAAGTATTGTCCTCCTACATTCTGGCCAATCGGATTAATCGTTAAAGTGATAAAGTCGTCGCTATCATCAGCTGTCGTTCCATTTTGGTTGCACAGTATATCTGTCAGTACAACATCTTCAATCAAACAATCATCCGAACACTCGCTCGGATCCATGATTATCACATCCCAAGTGCATGTGGCATCGTCACTATCCGTTATGGTGACAACGACATTTCCACTACCAGCACTTCCCGACTGAAGTTGAAAGCTTGAATTAACCCCGTAGGTTCCACTTCCCGGTACAATTGACCCTGTAGATACACTGACAAAATAATTTGAACCTAGGTTTCCGCCTGATGGATTGAGATCAAATTGAATATAATCATCGGATGGGTCTGAAGGTGTTTGATTGTCATTGCATGTGAGTAGGGACAAACCGTCAGACGTAATGTTGCACGAATTCGAGCAAGGGCCTGGGTCTATAATTTCAATATCAATCGTACACGATGGATCATCATTGTCAGTGATTGTAAGGGTGATATTACCCGCACCTGCGCTACCAGCTTGCAAACTGAATGAATTTGCTCCACCATATATTCCTGAGGTCGGTGAGATACTTCCCGATGAAACAGATACGCTGTAATCAAGTCCCAGATTAAGTCCTGTTGGGTTCAGTGTAAACGTAATAAAGTCATCTGTCACATCCGTATTCGTTCCATTGTCGTTGCATGTCAGACTAGCAATGCCTCCATCAACCAATTCGCAATCGTCCGAGCAAGATCCGGGATCAGGAATGTCAAATTCAAATACACAGGTAGCATCCGTATTGTCGATTATGCCTATTGAAACCGTACCGCCTCCTGCCGTGCCTGGACCCAATTGAAAAGTCGTTGCCTGGCCGTATGTGCCGGATCCTGGTATTATGGCACCCGTTGATGCTTGAATGAAATATGCAGTCCCTAGATTTGAACCTAAAGGGTTCAAGTCAAATTCGATATAATCATCGCTGGGATCTGATGGCGTACCATTGTCGTTGCACTGGACATTCGATAACCCAGCATCCGTAATGTTACAAACGCTTGAGCATGGCCCTGGATCGCTGATCACCACATCAAAGAAGCAACTGCCATCAACTGCGTCCGTTACTGTTATTACTACATTTCCGGCACCAGCGCTTCCATTTTGCAATTGGAATACTGTTGCTGAACCATATGCACCGATGGTCGGAAGGATTGTGCCAGAGGATACGCTAACGGAGTAATTCGCACCTAGATTGGATCCTGTGGGGTTTAAACTAAACGTTAAATAGTCATCTGTATCGTCAGATGGCGTACCATTATCCATACAAGTTAATCCATTCAACCCACCTCCATCTATGTTACATGTATTGGAACAAGGGCCTGGATCCGTAATGTTGATAATCAACTCACAAGAACCATCAGAATTATCAGTTATGGTAATAACCACATTTCCAGCACCGGCACTGCCATTTTGCAATTGAAATGCAGTATTCTGGCCATAGATTCCCGCTGCAGGAATAACCGTACCTGCAGAAATAGCAACCGTATAGCCCGTACCCAGATTAACTCCACCCGGGTTTAAAGAAAAGGAAATAAAGTCGTCAGAATCATCAGAAGTCGTACCGTTGTCATTGCAAGTTAACATTGTGAGCCCTGCATCAACTAGATTACATGTATTCGAACATGTACCCGGATCCGTGATCACTACATCAAACGTACAACTCCCATCAGCATCATCCGTTATCGTCACCGTTACATTACCCGAGCCCGCACTTCCGTTTTGTAGCTGAAAAATCGTCCCCGAACCATACGTCCCGCTCGTCGGTATTATCGTGCCCGACGATACACTCACCGTATACCCCGTACCCAGATTC
>JANQSS010000149.1 GCA_028279185.1 Saprospiraceae bacterium
CCATTACTCCAATATCGAAGTTAACCACCATGTACGCGCCTTGATTAGTGCCTTCACTGACCACCCCTGTAAATTGACCTGCAAATATTGACGCCATATTCAAGCTCCTAAACACCAACTTTCAATGAGTATTTTTAATCGTCCGCTTAAGGATAGTTGCAGACCAATCAGCGAAACCTAACAGTCAAAAGAAACAAAGTAAACGTGAATACAATATAGAATTAAAAAATGTCTGAATTTTACATACAAGAAACTTAGATTAAGTTTTAACCGAAATCACATAATAAGATTCACCTACCCCCCATCACTAAAAAAATAAATACTCATACTAACAACCAACAAAACAACCACGGCAATATCCAACTTCCGCGCCGTAATATGCGTAATCGATTTTTCCCGCTCAATATCTTTTTCCTTTTTAATTCCTTCCGGCGTCAATTCATACACCCAGGAAAAAACCAACGCAGGTAAAAAACCAGCCGCTAATAAAATCATCAGAATTTGCAAAATAAAATGGGATAAACCCAAGAGAGGTAAAAGTGTTTCAGTTATTTGAATCAGCAACCAACTAAAAGCTACATAGGTAATGGCCACTCGAAAGACATTGCGGCGACTTAGTTCGCTAATCAATGATTTCATCTGAATTCCATTCAGTTGAGGCGAAACGCATACAGCCGCGTTAATGACACGCATGAATACGATGACTTAACTATAGCAAAAGCAGCCACAGATACCGTAAAGACAACGGCAAGCATCCGAAAAAGCTATTATCCCTTTAAAATACAACGAGTTAGAAAAAATATCAGGAAAATTTCATAGATCCCGTTGACTTATACTACTTATACAAATACCATTTACTTAAACAGCACCTAGAGAGCTAGTCGCTATGGAAGCCCTAACGCAGCCTTTAAAGCAGTCCACAGAGCAGGAAAATTCAACGGATTCACTCCGCCTGGTCGACCAACTTGACGCTTTGGCCGATACGCTGGAATTAGCCGAGCCGGTTAAAAAGAGCTACGTTAGCTGGATTTTGCGCTTTATCCGCTTCCACAATAAGCGCCACCCGGCGGAAATGGGCA
>JANQSS010000150.1 GCA_028279185.1 Saprospiraceae bacterium
GCTGCTTTATTTTGTTTATACCATTCCTCATAGTCCATACTCAGTCCCCATAGCTGAGCAAAATGTGCTTCGAAAGTATCATACGCATTTGGCTGCGAATTTTGTACTTCGAAATGCAGCATATCTCGGGATTTCTTGCCTAATGAAATAACAGAATGTATTAGAGCATGATCGACCTGAAACATTATTTGGGTTGGAAACGTATCGTAAATTCTTAACCCCCATTTTTCTATGTTTATATCCTCAAGCCGGTCGTAAGTTTCTTTTATCTTATTGTATAATTGTCGTCGATAGTGTAGTGGCAAGACGGCTAGTTGGTTAGCTCGATCCTCGGAAAATTTACTGAAGGGATTAAGCGTAAGAATTTGAACGGACAGGTCAGGCTTTTTCTTCAAGGCGCGTATAATCATATCTAGTTGATCAGTAATGGATTCGAGATTTAATTCTAATATTTTTATGTGTGTATCCGCCTTAAGATACCTTAATTCTAAATCACTGCTGGTCCGGTCTACATAGCACTTTGACGTATATACACTTTGCCCAGCCGTTTTCTTTCTGGCAATGATGCTTAGTAGAGCACCTTCAACTTCTTCCAACATTGGCGATATGTTGTTTATGTCATAAAGGATTGCATGAGATTCTTTTAATATACTGGGTATGTTATCTTTATCTTTTTCCTGGCAAATTACTATATTGGCAATATTGTTTGCTTCTGCAAAGCCAAGCTCCCATAGGATTGTTGGACGAGGACCACATGTATCGTTACTTGGTGAAGACAAATCTGCTATTAAGGTTGTGCTATTACCAATACCGTTTTTTATCTCATTACGCAATGTATCTCCTTGCGAGACGATTACAAAGTATGAATCCCCTCCTATGCCGTTTACAATATCCTTTAGTCCTTCCCTAACAGTATTAAAACCATGAGGAAGAGATAAAAAACATCCTTCACGAAGTCCTTCGTTGGAAATATTGCTCATTAAACTATTCCTCCTAAATATTGTTTTTTACATGGCAGCTTATTGTGTGGAGAGTATTCTATATAACATTATTATAAGGCTCTGTTCCATGCTTTTTTGTTGGTGGTCAAAAATATGGCAAGCGATCATTTGTTCATAACAGCCAATGCTTTAACATTTAACAGTAAAGCACTCATTAATGTACCCAGCAATACGCCGTTGAGTAAATGCCAAACAAAGTGGCTGCCAATGGGGAAAATGTGGCAAATGGTATTATCTATGGTTCGGAAAAACAGTGATAGTAAAAATACGCCCGCGGCTGTTGCGTATAGTCTTGCATGGTTATTGTTGATTATGAACAGGTAAATAGTCATTAACAATAATGCACAACAAGTCGGCAGATAAAAAATAGAACCGTTCAGCGTATCTGCAGGTAACAGTGTTTGGGTAGCAAAATTCACGGCTTGGAACAGTGCAAACCAAAGTAAGCCCTCAATAATAGGTAAGCAGACAATTCTGTATAGAAAGCTTAATAGAAACAAGTTAATAAATAACAAAATGGGATAAACATCGGCGTTTTGTGCCCACGGTGTTGCTATGGTATGCCATAAAAAGCTGCCTATGCCGATCGCAAATAATAAACCAG
>JANQSS010000194.1 GCA_028279185.1 Saprospiraceae bacterium
GTTGTCGGTTGTCCGAAACGATCCAGATAAGATGTACTCGCATAAATGCTCATTTCGACCATGGCGAGTTTTCGACTTATTAGACTGGAATCGCGCAAATCAGTTGACCCTGCAGCTCGAATTGCGAGATCAAAACCTTCTTCAATTACATCGGCAACGCGATTATCCAAATAAAGCTCTAATGATACTTTTGGGTACTTTGCTAGATACTCCGGTATAATTGGGACCACCTTGCGTTGTCCGAAAGTGACGACAGACGAGATTCTAAGCTTGCCGCTTGGTTTGTTATGGAGTCCTTGGGTCTCGTCTTGTAAACTACGGATATCCTCAAGAATATCTGAGCTTCGGCGCGCATATACCTCTCCAGCCTCGGTCAAACTAATGCGGCGTGTGTTTCTGTTTATGAGACGGACTCCTAGTTTACTCTCGAGGTCCGAAACATGTCGGCTCACGGTTGACTTTGACATGCTCAAATCACGTGCGGCTGCTGAAAACCCATTAAGTTGCCAAACTCGATTAAGGACTTTCATGGAAATTAATAAATCCATGCCCACCACCATATCCCAAATTATGGAACAATATGTTCCGAGATTGTCTTATGGTCAAACAAATTTGATCGACTATGATCTATTACGGTGATTCGAATTGAAATTCTTGCAGACAAATGAAAATCCAAGAAAAAACTTCCGCGTTCAACCCATGCAACGATAAGTCGATGATATCTTCTCTTGAAGCTTGCTCCGTGGCAAAACTGGATTGTAGCTATTTGTCATGTTTGTAGGAATTTTACATTGAGGCTGTACTCACCTTAAATAAAAAGTGGGCGCTGATTAAGTACAGCTCAAAGTTATCTACGTAAGCGTCAATGCGTTGAGCGATAATAAAGGATTGTATTATAAAAATATTAATCCTAAAAAACAAAACTAATATTTGGTCGCCAGTTGTAATTATTAAATTCAGTAATGTATAAATTCAATTAAAACAAGTAATTTTTAATTACAGTAATTAATATAATTATCGTTCAGAGTAAATTGAAAAATTAGCGCACTGGCTGGAATGCTTTTTCATCAGGAAAAGTAAAGACTAATGTCGCTGTGTT
>JANQSS010000213.1 GCA_028279185.1 Saprospiraceae bacterium
CAGTAGTTTTCCCTAAAGTATTGTAGGAATTCGTACATTCCACTATCTGATAAATATGTAAGGAATTGCTGTACTTTCTTATTGAATTCTACTAAGGTGCTTTCATTAAGTAAAACCATTAAATGATGATACACCTCTGCTTGAAGTTTTTTATTTTTAACTGTTTTTTTTTTATTGCTGCTCTCCAAGACGTATCCAAGTGCCATCTGCACAATAACTTTTTGGTCTTTGAACTTGTTCCAAAAGTTGTCTGCCAGGCACCATAATACTGTGGAGCATCATCTGTCATAAAAACTTCTGGTTCAACAGTACCCACCTTGGACTTAATCGATTCAAAGAAAGCCGTAATGACTGCCTCTGTTTCTCGATTGCTCAACATGAATGCTACTGGTATCCCTTCTCCGTACTCGTCTATAACCATGAGGGTGGTCAGGGGGAAATCATACTGATTTGTACAGTGTGTTGAATCAATGCACACTGCATTGTTTCCAAATTTCTTGAGCATGTCACGCTGAAACTGAGTTTGGATGCACAGAGCAAAGTCATCCTCTTCAAACGCATCACTTGCTCCAACAGTTAACTCTTTTGCACCTTGAACTTTGTATAGAAGTACTGGATCAACTCTTCACATTGTAGTTCCTGCACCCAAGCATGCACACTTTGTGAATCACAAGTGTGCTTTTGTATCCCATCTACATTAAATTGCCTTTGAATGTTACGGACGTCTTGTTTACAAGATGTTCTCGTCCCAGAGTAGCATCACGTATGTCGTCTAATACTTTGTCTATACTCACACCCTCTTGCAATTTTTGAAGCTATAAATACCCTTGTATCTATAGGAATACATAAATGGGCAATTTCAACTTT
The DNA here is from genome assembly GCA_028279185.1 of Saprospiraceae bacterium. Classification (GTDB taxonomy): domain Bacteria; phylum Bacteroidota; class Bacteroidia; order Chitinophagales; family Saprospiraceae; genus JANQSS01. The sequence continues at coordinate 868 of JANQSS010000213.1, forward strand.
GTGGGTGTGGTTGGTGCAGTATTCAACTGACATTGTACCGTTGGCCAAGCATTTCGTCACTTTCATGTATGCTGTACGTTCATCATCTATTTTACAAGTACCTTGAGATTGCGTTTACCATTCCCTTTTGGCTGATATTGACCATGCCTATTGCAGTAGTGGGTGCATTCTTCATTTTTTCTCTTCTTTGTCCCACATTATTGCACAAATGATGTCTGGGTTGTTTTTTCTTCTGAAGTCTTCCAACGTGAAGGAATAGCTACTGGAGCACACTGGACATACAAACTTTGACTTTGTCACTGCTGCCATCGACTCGTGAGTATTTTCCTAGTTGCGAGTCGCTAGTATTAAACTTTTGACAGTAAAACTGCATAATCTTGCTTGAACTTTTTAATCTAGAGGGCTGCATGCCGCGCGCAATCACATAACTGCGCGCGCCGGCCCAGCGCTAGCGCTAGCGCTGGCGCAAAGCTGATAATAAATAATTTAATAAAAATTATTAGATATATCACTCAATGCGCATGCGTCAGTTTAGCATCGTGCACGTGTTTTTGATCTTCGACTTAGATCTTCTTTCGAGTCAAGCGTTCATTGTTTCATTGTTCAACACCATGGACCAGGAAAGCGACACACTGGGAACTCCGAGTGACGCCTCTTTTGATTCAAGTAGCTGTACTTACGAAGAAAAGGTAACAAAGTAGTTTGTAGTGTAATATACTTTGTTTGACTAAAATAATATTAAATTTTGTCAGACAAAGATTGATTTTTTCAACGACTGGGAACGAGGAGTGTCTGGGTCCGTGGGGAAACATGGCGTCCATCATGTGTTAAACGACTTTTCAATGAGACTGACATCAATAGTAAATGCTGGCGTACACACCGGATACTTTGCTAAAGTAAAAAGGAGCACGATGGAGAAGTGAGGTATGTGACGAATTATATTAACTATGTCCACATTGTCTGTAGTAGTGTTGTTTTAGTTAAGCATAGTTTTTGTTTTAGTAATTTTAGGATTAGTCTGCCAATTTGGTTTTGGTTATAGTTTTTTTCAGATAAAATTTTCAACATTAGTTTTAGTTTTAGTAATTAAGAATAAATGTCTGAAGGCCTACTAAAACTATTTTAGTTTTAGTTAACTAGCCAAAGAGTTTTATAAACAGGCAACTTTTACTTAATATTTTCTAGGTTAGTATTTTATGTAAAGTTCTACCAAAATTTTTAGTTTTCGTTCTAGTTATTTATCTTATATTTTTTCAATTTTGTTTTTAGTTTTAGTGATTAAATTTGGGCAAAAATTGGCAAACTAATTTTAGTTAACCAAATCAACACTAGGACTTTGTATTAAGATGTGTGACATTTTGTGATCAAATTTCCTGTATGTGCACGTAACCACCACTGTACTTGTGTCCTGGCATTGGTTTACAGCCAGGAGTAGTATGTAAGAGGGAGGGAAAGAGTATCCCAC
>JANQSS010000218.1 GCA_028279185.1 Saprospiraceae bacterium
GGAGATAGCCATGGTGGAGATGGGAAGACAGTTGAGCCTGTGAGTTTGCACCGACATTGATATCTCTCAGTTAGTGACCTAACATTCTCAATACCTTAAAAGCCTACTTTTATTTGATTTAGCGAAATTAACGAATTGGGCAAAGATCGCTAAAAATTGTAACCTGCAAAAAAATTTCCCCATTGCACTAACTATGGATTTAGCTAGACAACAAAAAAATCACTAAAATTAATACCTGCCAAACACAAAGTAGCTTAATTAGTACCTGCAAATAATAGTAGCCTTAAGGTGTACCATTTTTATGGTGTAAAATATCAATAACTTGATAATAATATATAGGAGAGGTTGTTTTTTTTCCTTTGTCCAGCTTGAGGATTGTAATAACTTATCTTGCCCAAATTTCGACTAGATTCTCTAGTGATCCATGGGGTTAGATAGCTAGCTACGAGACACTAGGTTCTCTTTTACCCAGTCGGTGGCAAAAGAGAACCTCCTAATAAATCTTCATCTATAGACCCAACCTCTACAATTACAGGAGTTTGACTGAATGCTCCATTCCATTCCATATTACCTTCATATGACAACATCTAACACTGTTACAGTGAGACCTCCGAATAGGGGACAAATTGGGTGTCCTTTGTTGGGAGGTTGTTCCTTTCTCGGAGGTTGAAAATGTATTAGTTCTGTGGTATGGTTAGTCCATTGTTGTCTGTATCTCTGCGAGTCCGTTGTTGAGGTTTCACTGTATTTCTATGTCAAAATTATGGATGAAAAACAAATTGTCCGGAAATGACCAGCTAGATTCATTCCCTATACAGTGCAACATGCATAGCAGAGCACATACAGTACAATCAGGCTGCCCATAATGCAAATTTGGTGCAAATCGGGTAAAGGTCGTCACGTACGTGTGTGCGCCACGCCCATCACATAGTGCGTGGGCGTAAAAACGTTGCAAAATTAATGCATAAGATTATGGAAAAACTTCAAAGTGCCATAACTTTAATTCTAAGGCGTGAATCAAAATTCTTTCAAGTCAAATTTCTAGTTTCGGCCCATTCTGCGTGCTGATGTAAAAA
>JANQSS010000221.1 GCA_028279185.1 Saprospiraceae bacterium
ACATCAATCAGGCGCAATCCCTGCTGTGTCAGAGTGTTGCCACGTGAGAGAAAAGCCGCCTCTGACATAGGACGAGTAACCAAGTCTTGACCTGTACCGGGCCGCCAAACACCCACATAGCGTCGACCACCATTGGAGGTGCGGAAGATTTCTATATCAATAAGACGAAGCCCTTGTGCGTTACGTGCTTCTCGTTCCTCACGAAGCTGGACGGGAGAAAGCGGCCCGGCAAATATATTACCACCGCTTCCACCGACCCAAACTCCAGAGTACAAACGTTGATTTTCTATCACAGTTGTTTCGACATCGATCAATCGTAGTCCCTGATCAATCATATCAGAGCCACGGTCTATAAAATCGTTGCGGGACTCGGGTGCGGTAAAAATGTTAGTTCCGGACCCTGAATGCCATACAGCTTGAAAACGCAACTCATCCGCGAATATGGTCGTCGTGAATAAAAAAGCACAGATGCATCTGGCAGTAATATAAATGGCTGATCTAGCATTGCAAAATGCAGTCAGAATCGTAAAATACGTATCAGCAAGGGTAATATTTATTATTTTCATTTTTTATTATTTTTTTATTGATATGTTTACATCATAAACTGTAATAGAATTTAATTATATGAAATATTTCACAAAACCTGGTATTTCTTAGAACCCATCTGAAATATCAGGCAATATTCAGACGAGACAAAAACGAACCCAAAAGTACAGTTTATATACTCGTAACTGAGCATTTTGAGTGAGTGTTTAATGATGTGTCAACAGGCATAGGAATATAGAGATAGGCTCAAATAATAAATATAATCTCTTATAATCTCGGAACGATTAATCACCTACCACTGAAAAAGATAGGCCGGCAGAAGGTAGGCTAAATGATTACCAGGAGATATAATTTAATATTCATATTGAAACTTCGTTTAACCAGGATCATGGTTAATTTGTATTAATCGGCAACTTAAACATTAATGGAAAATTCAATCACCACAAAAGTCGGTCTTCTTCTGTTACCACAATTTTCTATGATTTCTTATGCTTCGACGGTCGAAACTTTTTTGCTGGCGAATAAACTGGCTGGAAAAGAGCTCTACAATTGTGTGGTATTTACTCAAGACAATGATTCGGTTAAATCTACAATTGGTTCTTTGACTCATCCTGATAATACAATTGACGAAGCCATGAAGATGGATTGCTTTTTTGTCTGCGGTAGTGATAACCCAATAGATGAGGTTAATGACAAGACAAAAGCCATGCTAATAAATTTACCCAAGAAAAATATTCCTCTTGGTGCAATTTCCTCAGGAATATATGTTTTAGCCAAGTTGGGATTGTTTGACAGATATCGATGTAGTGTTCATTGGCACCATTTTAATTTCATGCAACATGCATTCCCTGATGTAATTTTTACTAAATGTCTATATGAAATAGATATAAATCGATTTAGCTGTCCGGGTGGCGCATCAGCAGTGCACTTGATAGTCACATTAATCAAGCATCGGCATGGTACTGAGCTTGCGGCAGATATTTCTGAAACACTGATGTTAGAAAGAATTCGAAGCACTGAAGATAAACAACGAATTCCCCTAAAACATATTATAGGCACTAATCATCCAAAATTAATTGAGGCAGTTACTTTAATGGAGTCAAACATTGAAGAGCCGATCAGCCTTAAAGAACTGTCTCATTATGTTGGGATATCCACTCGACAACTTGAACGATTGTTTCGAGAAAATTTAGACTCTACACCGACTAAATATTACATGGATTTGAGACTTCAAATAGCCAGAAATTTGCTCGTCAATACAAGTAAATCAATCACGAAGATAGCGCAAGCAACTGGGTTTATATCACAATCCCATTTTAGTCAATGTTATCGAAATATTTATGGTGTTTCACCAACGACACAACGTCAACAGTCTACATAACCTGACCCGTGTAAAAAATTGGATGATAATCTAGCGAAAATAAATAAGGTACGCAGAGGTTCATTAGCTATGGATTCGTCAGCCAAGAAACTAGATTATTAGTTTAACTAGCGCTGCTTGTGATATGGAAAAAGCAAGGCCGGCATAAAGCCGGCCAAGCTAACACACAGAAAAGAAAAGGAGTACCTTCCGATGTATACAAATTTTTCAGTAATTTAAATACCCGCTCATCATCTGAT
>JANQSS010000232.1 GCA_028279185.1 Saprospiraceae bacterium
GTGTGCTGAAAAATCAGGGTCTGCTTTGTATTTACGGGCCGTTTAAATATAACGGTGAATTTACTACACCCAGTAATGCACGCTTTGATGGATGGTTAAAGGCGCAGAACCCAGTTAGTGGAATTCGCGATTTTGAAGCGATTGATGAATTAGCGTATCAACAAAATTTATCATTACTGCATGATTATGCCATGCCGGCTAATAATCAATTTTTGATTTTTAAACGAGGGAGCTAAAGTCATACATGTTCGTGTGAATAATCAGATGAAAAACATGATCATTGCTGTATGTGTTTTAACCCCCTCTAACTCTCCCTGAAAGGGGGAGGACCCATTTCTCCCCTATCAGGGGAGGTTAAGCAGGGGTAGCATGACAAAAACACAATAACAGTAATGACAGGATTTATTTACGGGAATTACCATAATTCTTTTGCCTTGATCGTTTTCGAAATTGTCCGGGTGTCACCGACAAATGTTGCTTGAAAGTTTTATTAAATGAAATTTCCGACTGATAACCCGATTTCTCGGCAATACTATAAACAGGCAGGTCGGTTGTTCGCAGTAAATTACAGGCCTTTTGCAAACGTATTCGGGTCAAATAATCGAACATGGTTGTACCGACTAATTGTTTAAATCGGTTGGCCAGTGACGTTCTCGACATGCCGATTTGTTCCGATAAACTGTCCAATGTCCAACTTTTTTCCGGTTTACTGTGAATCAGTTTTAAAGCGTGGCTAATTTTATTATCAAATAAAGCTTTAGAGAAATTCGATTTGTTCTCAGCAGAAAATTCGGTACGTATTAATTGAATCAACATCACTTCAGTCAGCTTATCTAATAGTAACTTCGATCCGGGCTGATCGTTGGTGAATTCCTCTGTTAAAAAGTCCAGTGTATATTTCAAGCCAGCATTTTTTTCCAGCATTTCACTACGAATAATCACCAATGGGGGTAAAGTTGCCAGCAATGGATGCTCCAAGGCCTGATCAAACTGAAAATAGCCACATAGCAACATGGTTTTGAATGATTTACTCTGACCGGTCTGATAACCATCAACGCTGGTTAAATCGTGATCTGACCCCTTGGGAATAAAAATAATATCACCCGGACCTGCAATGTGCTGTTGCCCTTCACAATCGATTAAACATTGTCCGCGCCTGACCTGATGAAAACTTGAATAGTCCAGATCGCGCATTTCCAGTTTCCAGGGCGGCACAAGCTGGTCGCAAAAATAAACACTGGCCCTGGCATGGATATCTCT
>JANQSS010000234.1 GCA_028279185.1 Saprospiraceae bacterium
GACACACAGACAGACATGACTGAAAACATTACACTCTAAAAAGGAGCCGTTTATAGTTAACGCAAAAAAAGTGTCCAAGACGTTACTTTAACGCAAACCTTCTATTTTGTACATTTTATCCGTTTCCATGTCACGCAAAACAATTGTGTATGTACGATGTGCATCTATATCCGTTTCCAGTAACGCAAAATAATTACATTAATTGTGCAGCAAACTGCACATGCATGCATGGATATATTTATAATGACATCTTTTGCTGCAGGCTTGCACGTATACTGCATTATAACCGTGATATGTATTTTAATTGTTATTTGAATAAAAACCTTAAATTGAAAACCATTACAGTTCACTTTATTGATGTTCATTCGGTCAGAAAAGTTTACATATTAAAATAAAAAGTTCCATAAAATAAGTAGAACGCGTGTGTTCATGTGAATTAAATATATACCTAAATGTAACAAAAAACAGGAGCAGCAGAAGTGTCCAAAAACTATATAATCATATCATATATATACGTGTCATTTCTACCGGCTACCAGTTGGAAACGCAAACCCTTGGCCTCCCTTTATCATTTTCCTTTGCGTCTCGTTCCTCTAAATCACTTCATCCCCTACATATCCTAAACTCCTAACGGTCACTTTACATCTAAAGTGGTGTTCACAACAAATTATGTACATACCAAGTGGCATATATTGCATGGCTATAAAATTGGATATGCACTTCTTCAAATATATACACAGCTGATTTTTATCTCAAAAGAGAAATTCCCTCCTTCGCTTTGTGTGAATGCACCCTAAAAGACCAGATTGTCTTGACTCTTGAGGCCTTAACCTGGCCTGGTACCCTGAATACCACATGTTTGATGCACATTTGGAAAAACATATCGCAAAAGGTCTGTATTATAACAAACCATTAAACATTAGGCAAAATCTGTTCATATCAACACATTTTAACATACATTCACCATCAATATCATGCATACCGTATATGTCGCAAACAAGGCGCATGCTCTTTTTATAGCACACCCCTTTTTTCAGCTGATTTACGGAAGTTTTTGCTGAGATGTACGGAAAGTTTTGCCATCATAACTTACGAACTTTTTGTCAGTGATCTGCTGGAAAGCTTCCTTGTTTTGATCCAGTTCTGTAACTGATACTTAGCTCAAGTTTGAGCTCTAGAAGGGGTATCCAAGTATAGAATTAAATTCACATCAAAATAAATGTCAACAATGCAGCACAATATACAAAGCATACTAAAACGTTGTCGATGACTGGGTATAACAGGCTATTGTAAATAAAGCGCACTTCTAAAAATCGGTCTTCGCGCAGTGCGCCTTGTTTGCGACATATACGGTCTATACAACTTAAATCTATACTGTGCATATATACAGTGCAACCTGTCCATTACAATGTAATGTTTCTTTTCACGTTTCATGGCTAGACCTGTCTTTTTTTTAAACTGGACAGAACTTCAGACGAACTTTTAGTCGCATATTTACTTTTATCTTGAAACTGACAGTTGACACTGTATACATGGACATCGAAATACATCAATATGTATACACAATAACAAGAACACTCTAACTGAAGGCAGATAAAATAAACATCAAACACACATTTTGCATGCAGTAACACTATTTCGACTGGTTAATAAATGGCAAAATACTATAGCCAATGTTTTTCAAGAAAATATTTCACTACAATAAATACACTACCTTACACTATATATATTCTGCCTTATGCACATAGATCCAAAGCGACATCACGTGCGCTTTCGCCACATTTCGCTATATAATTCACATTGATCGAAGAGAAAGATTAGAAAAAAAAACCTTTCGCTATTGCACTATCTGCATTAGGTATTACAAATAATGAACTTTCTTCCTCCGCAATTTTAAGTTCTTCACCTTCTTTTTGTCCCATTCCCTTTTATAAGTAGAAGTAAGACTTATTACAGGTTTAAACCCTTTTTAAATATCTCTATGTCTCTGTACCTTCGTGCTGTACGGTACCAAAACCAAATATTTGTTTTCTCTCTAGATCTTTGAACATCATCTTTCCAGTTGGAATACCAGTAATCATCACTGGCTATTTTTTCGCGGCAGCGAGGACAACAATGAATATCATCAAAGCGTTTTAAAATACCTTTCGTTGTTAACCTCTTGCCTGGAAATGCATTCTTATAATTATCATGTAGTACCTTAAAATTCCCTTTCTCTGCTTCTTGGTTAGTTTCTACATATGTAACATAAACTTTGGGCTTAAACGTAACCTTCTTTTCCAAATTTGTTACACGGCAATTTATCATTTTCTTGAATATACTTTCTTCCTCGTAAAGACGTGTTTTATTAACATTTCGTCTAGTTAATGTCTTTATCTTCGGTCTGCATTCTTCCAGGAGACTTCTTACTTCTTGCCCTTCTTGTACCTGTCGTCCCTGTCTTTGTCCCTGTCTTGGTGCTTTTTCTTCTTTTTCTCGCTTTGGCTGTGGCGTCTGTCCCTTTGGCTGTCTCTAAAACCATTAAAACATGCAGTTACAAAATTTCAAAAGGATACTACCTATACTCATACACGTGACATCATTCCAAATGTTCCGTTTCACATCTATATATCTGGTATTACGGGTCTCCTCAGCTGAAGAATCTAGCATGCAACTTGGGTTGTAGAATTGCAACAAGTCAAATTAATTTACTTTCAAGCAAACGAAGTTTGCAATAGATACTATAATTAATGATTTGTCCGGACATTTAGCCATGCAATGCTTCACTCTGACTCCTATTTAAGCAATGGAAAATAAACAATCTGTTTCTGACGCCCATTTTGAGTTCTAGCCACCCGCCAATATACTGAAAAACCAGCGTGTGATTGTGCTCAATTCGTATACATACATGTACACCAATTATACTTACTTCTCCTTTTTCCACCTTCTTCTCTGCTCTTCTGCTTCCCTCTCTGATGGAATTTGCTTGGGGTACCCCCTCGGCCTCCTATAATTTGAGGGTGGTAATTCGAACTGACGCCCTGCAGTCACCATTCCTCCCATAGCGCCCCGTCCGAAATCATCTTGTCCTCTATTGTACTGTTGCAGGTTAGTTAATGTTCTCTCTGCAATGAAAAGTAACTTTAATATAGCCGTTATGTTACTTTATTGAGCCTATCTTTAAATCTGTTCACCTTTAAAAATTTCTTATTGCCTTGATTTCCCTCTAGAACAAGACAGCCTTTAAAAGGCCGCGTATTGTGTATCTCATGGAATTGGACGTAATACGACGTTGTTGTCATGGTGATGATTAAGCACAGTTTTTGTCCGTTTTTCACGGGCTGGATCAAAGAGTATAGGAATTCGATACACAATCAGCAAAAAATTACATTTGGAGTATTTTCAGTGAAGGTGTACATGAAGCCAGTATATTACTTACGTCTTGATTGCATTTGTGGATGTAAGTGTGGTGGATATTGTCCCTTAATCGCACTTCGATCATGATCTACCACAGCGTTAGTTGGTGGATAATCTGCCTTGGTCCCAATGTGTATTATTTCGGGTGTTACTGAAATTAAAATTATCATTAAAATTATCATTAAGAATATCAAGTTCAATTACAAGTAAAGAACTAAATGGTAAATATATGCAGAAATTTATAAAACTACAAATGAAACTTAAGGATTCTTATACTCTTCT
>JANQSS010000237.1 GCA_028279185.1 Saprospiraceae bacterium
GAGTATGGAGAAAGGGAGAGCAGCTGAAACCTTACAAGTTTTGCGCGCCCAAATGACCTGGAAATTTTCAATTGGCGGCACGCATGCGCATCAGGTAAAGCATGCACGTACAGGCAATTTTGTGACGTATGTATATGTACTATTATGCATTTTCGCGCACGCGTGCAAAAGCGCTACATCGTACGTGCATGCTTGACTCCTTAAACATAAAGCGTATCATTACTAAAGACGTTTGAACCTCAATGGGGCGAGCCTTTTCGAACCTTGCACAAGTACACTCCAGAGTACACTCAGTACTACATAATCATTTAAGATCTAATTCCCCATTTATCAGATAATCAAATTCATGTGATAGGATTTTTATTCAATCATACACAATCAAAAATAAGTTATTACAACTTGATTTTCAACCGATAGTACAGAATCTTCTGATAAAATTCTAATAAGCAAATAATTCTAAGTTAATTAAAAGAATAATTAGGCAGTGGTTCTCAAGTGCTAATTAGCTAAAATTGCATTGGGGTGCATGACATAGAAGCTATCAGTTGAGAGCAGTTGCAGTTTCTGTCTCAGCAAGACCATAGCAGTGCAGAAGCTGGCTTTTATTTATAAAACACACTCAATTGCTACATTCTTGCACACACATGTGCAAAACGAATTGAATAGTAAAGGTGATGGTACAAATATTATTCAAAAGAAAACGTCAATTTTATTACTCTTGCTGTGCATGTACAAGTATATACACCAAACATATAAATATCACTTATTTTCATCTAGACTGGCACACAGTTAAGAGATTCGAACTGTTATATTATACTTTATGATTTGACAAGGTCATGTGGATGAATATCACTTCAGTCTCAGGATTCATTTGTTAAAGGTGATTTGACTGAAGAAGGGTACCGTCATAAGAAGACAAGGTTAGAGCCTCTTCTTTCAACCTCTTCTGAAAAGCTATCAAGTCCAAGTCGCCATATTATACTCAGAATTTCCTAATTATAAAATGAAGGAGAAGATAATAGAATGTTTGGCAGAGCAAAGTACACCGAAGCAAGTAGTTCAATAAATCACCCAAGACCAAACAGTGTCCTGTGCATTTGCCTTAATTTTGCCCGGATCGCAAGAGAGTTGCTGTAGAAAACATTTTTCAATTGAAAAGCCATAACCAGACAAACTTGGGTGGAATTAGATAATTCTACACAGGGAAAACGGAGACTAAATCGGCCATTGTAGAAAA
>JANQSS010000257.1 GCA_028279185.1 Saprospiraceae bacterium
GATATATTCCATTAGTTAATTATAGCGATACTCTTGCAATCATGGACTAACATACTCTAACAGTGTTAACACCCCATTAACTATACTATCATCATACAAGCAGATCGGTATCTATTGGCATCTCTCTCACCAATTCTTATCGTAAATAGCATCTCGTTTCAATATCTTAAGTTTAAATCATCATAAGTTGAATCTGTGACCCGGTGCTTTTTATAGCGTATATTTCATTACATAAAGTGGACTACGAACAGCTATTTACTGACAGAGTAGGTTGTTTTAATGAAAGACTGTTGGCAAAAACAAAAATAGAATCTGAAACAATTTTAAGAATTGATGTAAAATTTCCCGACCCTCAAATTTACATGAGGATTTTTAATTAAAACGAGATAAATCAAATGCACATCACTCATGTATTTCTTTTTGTCATTGCTCTTATTCTTGCCGGTTGTGAGACGACAACTCCGAGCAAAAAATCATTTACAGATAAAGCTCCTGAAGATTCTGGATACCAGCACAAAGTAACCGCACAATACACTTATTATTATGTTGAAAATATACTCGGGGTGAAGAAAAAACCAAAACCAGAACAAGAAGCACAAGTCGCTGAGCTTTGGAAGAAAGAAGCTGATAAAGTTTGTGGACAAAATGGCTATGAAGGGTCTTATGAGTTTTCACATAACAACGAAATATCAAAGGGGATAACTTATGAATCGTTGTTTGGAACGACTCAAGCAGCCGGTGACGAAAAATTGATAATTACGGCAAGAGGTTTTATCACCTGTAAATAATTTCCCTGAAAGACGATAATTATCCTCAAATCCTGAAATGATTTTTGGTCAACCTTGTCGAAATTAATGGATCATAAACAGTGTGTACTAATTCTCTGTATCTTCCGGTTCCCATCGAACAGTTAAAATCGTGCTAGGTGCCAAACAGTATGCACGATGAAATAATTTTTCACCCCAGATTACATAGTCTCCCAAGCTTTTTAAAATCACTGACTTGGTTAATTCTTGCTCGAATTGTGGGGAGTTAGAAAATTCGATTTTAAATTCGCCGGTATTATCAACCAGTATAGAAATTGTGCGGCCCGTGCTTATCGGTTTGAGTTCCCCATTTGGGTAGCCTGGAACATGGGAGTACCATTTTACGCATAAACCCTTTGATGTGACATTAAAGGGCATGTGCCGCAAATTTAACTCGGCTGATCGTGTCCAGTCACTATATCCGATGAACCAGCCTGTATCTTCAGTATCTAATTCGCTTAAATTTCCTGATTCCAAATGCATACTATTTACGCTCGGAATTCAACAACAGGACGTCTTTCCTCGACAACAGCAAGAAGAGGATATTTTTACGTCGGATCGAGCTAAAGCTAAATCCAGCCGTTGTTTGACTAAAGCTGACTTGGTCGATTCGCCCGATTTACTCAGGCATTCATAGAACCCATGCAAACTCCAGACGTTGTCAGGATGCTGGGCAGCGCGGATGACCGTATCATCCAGACCCAGGTCAGCCCGATAAACCTGCTCGGCTTCTTCAACTTGACCTTGTTCCATCAATAATGCACCTAGCGCGTGTCGTGGCGGATGCATCCAGGGCCAGGGTTCACTGTAATGAAGATTATCGTCAAGCATTACTGCTTCACGCAGAAATTCGAATGCTGATTCGTGATTTCCTTTGTGATATTCGAGCTCACCCTTTAACATTTGCCTGGCCACGGCAAGGATATTCAGTGCCGGGTTATTAAAGAAATAACGTCCTTGGGGCATGTTTGCACATGCCGATTCGAATACCACAAAGGAAATCACGAATCAGCATTCG
>JANQSS010000265.1 GCA_028279185.1 Saprospiraceae bacterium
GAGAGCCTAGCAACTTATCATTATTATTCCTCAAAGTTGACCTCCGCTTGCACTGCCACCTGCTAATTGAAAGGCTTCACAAATTGTGGGACAGCAAAGTCACTTTTGTGTCTTCCAGGTATGACGCGAAATATGACGCGTTTTTTTATCCACGCGAAAAAGTAATGTTCGCGATATTGCTACCGTATAGCGTGATGCGCATGCGTGCGTAGTGACGTCACGGACGCGATTGCTTGGTTGCGATGTTGCCGCGAGGTTACCAGGTACCGTTATTAAACGCTTGCTTGCTGACGCTGAAAACTTCATTCTACGAACGTTCGCAGTGGAAGAAGAACCCCTACTTTTTTTACTGCCATCGTGGGAAATTGATCTTATCTTCTGTTTCAAGAAACGATTCGTAGCACCGTTTGGCAAATCTCACCTACAAACAGAATCCGATTGTAAAAAAAAATTGAAGTAACCTTGTCAAGGTCATGATGGAAAGCAATCGGTAAGTATTTCTAACTCTAATTTTGCTAATTCAGCATTCCTGTAAAAGTAAGCTTTAATTTCATACTTTCACGGGAATGTGATTCCACCAAAATGTAGGCCTATCCTACATTTTGGTGGAATCACAGGCAGTTTTTCCCAGTAGAAAACATTGAGCACGGACAAAAACCCCCTTTACGAGGTATAAAAACTGAATTTCAATACTTTGGTAAGGGAGGGGGGAGGAGATAATTATACCAAAGTCTTCGTCTTACAGGTAATTTGTCTTGTAATTTTAAATCCAAGTGTCAAACTGTTGTTTAATAGTTGGTGGACAAAAAAATAGCTTTTAGGCCTATCTTACATTTTGGTGGAATCACAGACAGCTTTTCCCTGTAGAAAAACATTGAATTTTCGAACGTATAATATTATAGCTAATGGGTCGATAACACGGACAAAAATACCCTTTTAGGAGGTATAAAAACTGGATTTCAATACTTTGGTAAAGGGGAGAATATATCGTAGTCTTCATCTTGCAGGTGATTTGGCTTGTTAGCTTTACATCCAAGTGTCAAACTATTGTTTAATAGTTGGTGAAAAAAAATAGCAGGACAGTCTACGTTATTTGAATGATGCCAGGAAGGCAGGAGTATCATTTTCGAAGCGATCGCGTCCCTGTGTGCGCATGCGTAAATGTCAACGATCGTGGTTGCGCGGCGGTACGATTTTTGTTACTGTGTTGATCTTTACCTCGTGGTTGGCAAAAAAAAGAGAAAAGCATGGATGTATGTAATTTCAATTATTCAAGTGTGATTTTCCTTCACTTCTTTTTGACAGTATCGATGACTATGCTACCCGCAAGCTCAAAAGCTTCGCCGGCAACTGTCGACGTGAAAAAGGTGGCTGCTGTGCTAAGTCTTGTCCGACTGCCATCTCCAAGCAGGCGCGGT
>JANQSS010000269.1 GCA_028279185.1 Saprospiraceae bacterium
TGAGAGGATTATCATGGCAACATGGATGGAAATATTCAAACAGGAAAAAAAGAAAACCACAAAGAAAAGAGGACTTAGGAAACAACTTAGTCATATATATAGTGACCAGTAATCATAAACATTATGTTTACTAATAATAGAACAATACAAAACATTATCAACAACCAAATTAAATTCATACCGTATAGCCGGAAATATTGGCGGTCTTTAAATTTGGCGGTTTGGTCCTGAGTGGCGAAAAAAAAAATATTGGCGGTTTTTAATTTGGCGGTTATTCCCGCCTAACGTACATATAATATGCACGTGCACATAAATTAATTTTAATGTCATGTCAATGTCGTATACGTGCTCGCGTACGTACAGAGCACGTGCATATCATGTGACTAGCTAGTGCCTGAGCTGCACGTTAAGTACAGTGCAAAAACGCTTAACAGCAGTCTCGTGTGTAGCTAGCTACTGTTATGAGGGCTCAAATATCATGGACAATGTCTAGCAGCTCTGGTGGGCCCATTTTCCGCAGCTTATTTTCTGATGAGTGCTCTCTCTTGCAGTTGGTTCGAGACGCTCTCGTTTGATGAGTCGATCTCTTTACTAATGAGTGAGGGGCATGTAGACTTGTCAGGAAGTGCGCTCTTTCCTTTCGTCAGGTATCTGAGTAGAGCCATCTGCTTTCTTCTAAAACAAGTGTTGATATATCTCAGCCAGCTGTCTGCTCAGCCAGATGACGTAATGTTGGGGCGCGGTTTACAAAGCATTAATTACGCGTCCTTTTATTCACGGAGATTGCATTTAAATTTGACGAATTTTAATTTGACGGTCGCTTTCCCAACCGCCAAATCGCCAAATTTAATTCACCGCCAATATTCCCGGCCATACGGTAGTTACTTTTTCGACCTTTTGCGTTTTGGGAGCCGGGTGCTGTCAATTTCAGGACTTGCAGCATCCAAGAGGCGCCTCTTACGCCGGCAATTCCTCTCGTTCTGCAAAGACTGTTGGAAAGAAGGGTTGTCTATTTTATAGTCATCGACTCCATGATAATTATAGTAAGGTCTAACCTTGAGTCGAGGATCATCAGGTGACTTGTAAGGTTTGAGATCTGAATTTCTCTTTTCGT
>JANQSS010000310.1 GCA_028279185.1 Saprospiraceae bacterium
AGCCCAGGCATTAATGACTCGCAGCCCGCGCAATACATGCGAGCGATACCTAGTGGCTGCTTATAGAGCTGGTGTCGTATCATGAGAAGAGTATGGGAGAATCGTAGATAAGTAACTGCTGCCAGCACCTGAATACACAAAAGACAAGCTATTATCCGTCGCAAGTGCCGCAACAACTTCAAGGTCGAAGAAGGGGTTCAGAACCGGAGGAAACATGTGTTATCACAATGGAGTTGGTAGAGACACTCATAATAGCTACTTAGCAGCTAGTGTGATATATACCAATCAAGTGATATTAATTAAGTTGACTGCTGATTTCGCTTAAGATGTCAGACAAAACTGTCGGAAATCGCTTTTTTTTTTTGTTTTTTTTGTTTTTTTTTTTTGAAGAAACATGAACACAGAGATACCGGAAAATGTTATCAATGTCTACGACAGCCGGTTACCGAGTATTGGCTCCAACGCTGCTTCTATATTGGCTTGCAACGAAAAGCAGATCAATATCCATATGATGGATGTGCAACGCCAGAAAGGAACTTGCGAATGTGGCTTTTTGTTGTAGAATTTGCTACTGCTCTAGCTAATGGCGTGCAACCTGAAAGGCTGAAATTTAGCAATGAGAAAGCATCTGTACACGTTTGTGCATTGAGTACGTTCCGCAGAGAACCCCACGCAACCGTAAAATCGACCGATTTTATTGAACTTTTTTGTAGTTGCAGAAATGCCTCCTATGGGTGAATGCTCTCAGAGCAGAGAATTGCAAATACAGTAGGTTCGTCAGACTCATAATTTTTTTGAGGTATCATTATAAAAGTAGTAATTTGTCTGATTTCCTTATAATGTAAAAATAATGTTGTCTGTGACCGACGCGCGATTAGCGCAATGCCCGTCTTTAGTACATTAAGTCATCAAACTTCAGTTTTTGTTTCTGCGAAGTAACTGACTCGACCCACCTAGTCAGAATGTGCACGGAGCCCGTTGCTATGGGCATTAATTAGAATTCTCACTAGCGAGCTATCTACAGCTGAATTCCTCGATTGACTAGATTCGTGTTTCATAGTTGCAGACTCGCACGATATTGTGTTCGTTTCCCCCTATAATTCAGTATACGGAAACGCCACACGCGTACGTAGCAACGCTTGTAGGTCGTAATTTCTCGATTTCTACGGCATCCACAACCAAGCGCGCGATCGGGCACCGGATTTGGGAAAACCCGTCATATTGATTATTATATGAAATGTTAGCTGTGTTTTCTACCCTAGAGCTAACCCACCAGCAAGTTTGACGCTTAGGAGCTATAGCGAGCGATCGCACCACACTCACGAGAAACGACAAATTGAAGGCGTTGCTATGCACGCCTGTAGCAGTTCCGTATACTACGCGTGAACCGGAAGTCAATTAAATGACTTGGGCGTAGCCGTTCGAAACGAACGAGAGGATCGAGCTAGAGTCAAAATTTGTCGCCGAAAACGAGAACTGCTTCTTCTTCGATACCAACGGAGCCTAAGAGAGGTTGAAGAATCTAGCTGTATCTAGATAGCCCGCACGCGCGAATTCTAATGAGCAACAGCCTCCGCAGCTGTATAGACAAGGTAGGTCGAAATGACGGCTTATTTTGCCATCGAAACTTACGCTTACTCTCCGTAGGCAACGGCAAAGGTTAGCAGAAAGGTTTTTTTGTCATAACTATCGCCAAAACTGGAATTTGACAATTTTGG
>JANQSS010000019.1 GCA_028279185.1 Saprospiraceae bacterium
GGGCAGTTGACCGTCAGGTTCGGACGGTTCGCTACCGTAAAGGTCGAGCTGCAGTTCGCGCTTTGCCCGCATGCATCGCTCGCTACATAGTTTATCGTCACTACACCGCCACACGAATCCGGTGCTGTAAAGCCCGATAGATCTGTGCTTGTCGTATGACAGCCACCAATCGCACTAAAGCCACCGATCCACGTTGTAAACGCCGCATCGATTGATGCCTGTGTCTGACATGTGCCGATGTTTACCGGTTGGGGGCAGTTGACCGTCAGGTTCGGACGATTCGCTACCGTAAAGGTTGAACTGCAGTTCATACTCTGCCCACATGCATCGCTCGCTACATAGTTTATCGTCACTACACCGCCACACGAATCCGGCGCTGTAAAGCCGGACAGGTCAGTACTTGTGAGACTACATCCACCTGAAGCACTAAACTGGCTTATCCATGTAGCAAAGGCCGCATCTATTGACGTTTGGGTCTGACACGTACCTATATTCACATTGCTTGGGCACGATACGGCGATGACAGGAGGTCTTCGAATGACTTGTTGCGTACAACTTTGAATTAAGTCATCTTCTCCGGCCTGATAACCAGCATTGCTCCCATCTTCGAAATACAAATAATAGGTTCGATTTACTTCAAAATAGCCATTACCATCTGTACAATCGTTATCAATTATTTCTGTGAAACCAAAACTCGCTGACCCACCACATAATTCGATATTGGTAAAAACTTGATTTTGATTTAACGGCCCCGGCAGGGAGCACCCTGGCAAGTTGCTGTCTAAGTTACCAACACAATCGGCAGATGGTGTACAGCAAGAAGGACCGCCTAACGAATATGTATATGTGACTACGCACCCTGTTGCAACACCATTACATGTTACTGTCCATACATCTGTATAATCGAACCCATTTGGGTCAACCGTTTGCGATAACGTGGCCCCATTACCTTCTCCACATTCAACTATGGCGTCGTTTGCCGTTGGAACTTCGCTTGGTTCTATACATCCTAAATCTATAACTGGATCGTTGAAGCTAACTGCACAGGGGTCAAATACCCAAGAGAACATTCTAGGACCTGTGTCATTATCTCCATCAATGACATTGACACAAGCTTTCATTTTGAATTTTGGAATGTTTTCATATTCTCCACATACAATGACATCAGTTTGTGTTAGAACAATTCCACTATACGTGCTTGTTATTCCCTGAAATTCGGTGAATGCTCCAAGCGGATTCTCCGTTAAGTTTGTTGGGTTTTCTGTTGTAAACGTTACATTACCGATGTTCTCATATTGCACGCTTTCGAATCCGATGTCCGGACCACTCTCATTCCACCCATCAATATCGGCTGCGCAAGCTGTGATAAATGGGAATTGTGCCGTTGTATTTGTGCCACAAAAGAAGAATTCTATTTCAAACTCAACGCATCCCTGAATTGGAGGGTTATTTGGATTGGCGTTTACATTTCCATCAGATCCAACTTGAACGAAAGGCTGGAACCGTTCTGGAGTACCACCGTTACCTGGATTATCGTTATCCGTTAAAGTGGCATTGTCAATGTCGGAAATGGTTACAACGGCATCATAGCATTGTCCGTTAATAGTCGCGACGTTGTCATACAACCATTTATTTCCTACTGTTGAAATGTTGGAGTTGTTTCCCGGGTCCGCAGCCGGATTACTAAAGTCAGTTGTCTGCCCATCGCAGGCTATGTTACAAGAGTTATCAGTGGTAAAAGAACGAATTGTGCAATTTGTCGCATCGCCATTGGAATTGGTTGGAACAATCTGCCAATAGTAGACCGTATTAGGTGCGAGTGTATTAGGAGTATAATCGTCGGTAAAACCGACTAATGTGCCGTTTTCGACATTGGAAGGTGGGTTATCAGTTCCTAAATAAAGTTTGTAGTTATCCGCACAAGATGCGTGGTTCCATTGAAGCAAAGGTGTTCGGCTGACATTGGTCGCATTGTTTGCTGGCGCAACAAGTGTCGCACAAGAAGGAGCGGAAGTTGGAGCAAAATCATAGTTGATAATGACAGCTCCATGGGCGCCAAAGGCTCCTCCATTGGTACCACCACTATCACCACTACCGCCACCGCCACCGCCGTAGGACGAACCATTCGAACCATCTCCATCATTTCCACCATTTCCACCATTTCCGCCGAGGCTACTACCTCCAGCTCCGCCTTCAATTGGGGTCGACTGATTGGCATTCTCCCCATTTTGACCATTTGCGCTATCACCGGCCCCACCGCCGCCGCCGCCGCCTTCGTTGTTATCTCCATTTCCGCCATTTCCGCCGTTGAAGCTTATTTGATTCAATACAGATCCTGAAAACGAACCACCGCCACCTGAGCCACCTGGTGCTGGATTGTCAGCAGACTGACCGCCTTGACCTCCATTGGCAGTTACGGTTCCCGATGTATGGACAACACGAGAAAAACCTCCGTCAGTCCCGTCTTCATCTACATCCGCTCGGTCACCGTGGTTTCCTCTTAGGCCAACTGTGATGGTAAGTACGTCTCCCGGGTTAACATTCAAGACACCACCGCGAAAGCCACCGCCGCCACCGCCGCCGCCGCCGTCATTACCATCTTCACCGCCACCACCGCCACCAGCTCCCCATGCTCTAACGGTGATGCTCGTTACATCGCAAGGAACCGTAAAATTATATGTGCCAGGTTGGTCGTATACCTCTTGAATCGGCACAAGTAGAGGAGAGGAAGCATAAGACGAATACGGACATTCATCTTGATTTGCCAAGACGATTGTGTTTTTTGAATAGGGTTCATTCGCTCCAAGCCGGCATTGTTCCTCTGTTTCAACGGCGTTTGGCGCCTTGTTAGGTGTATGCGATTGAATTAACGGTGTAGCCAAAAGGATGAATCCAAGTATCAGCGTCTTCTTGAATTCGTGCGATCTACGGACAAGAGGTGTAGTCTCTCTTTTCATTATATCTGTTTTAGCGCCAATGAGACCTTCTCTCATTAACAATGAAAAAAAATTGGTTCCAAACAGATTAGTGCAGGGCACTGCAACCTAACCTGAATACAATAAAGTATTAGGTATAAAAGGGGTTAGACTAATGGGAATAAAGCAAACCCTTGTAGGAGAAAACAGACATTGTGGGGTCAGACAACGTAGATTAAACACAACAAGGCAATCGCAAATTTACAAATTCTTCTTGAACTTCCAACTAAGAATCAACACGTTGTGAAATTTCAGTGATAGAAAACATTACAATGATTATGCATGGTGGCTCATGAACAGTCTTAGCCTAACCGATGGACTTCTAACGCATACTTGTTTTAAACAAATGTTTGAGCGACATTTTGTTTTTGGTCAAATCATAATGAAAGTTATCCACAGAGCCATGACTAAAACGGTGCCTCTAATCGCATCCGCCTTGCAGGACATCTAATTCAGCTCCTAATTCAACATCCAGTTCATTAATCAACACCTCAGGAGCATTTAGAATGACATCTGTCGCATCAAGAATAAACACATTGCCATTAATTGTAATCGTTTGCCTGGCTTCATAAAGTCCATTCAACGGACTATCTGCTAATGTAAGTACGAGGTCATCTTGGCACTCACTTCCTTTCACACGCTGTGTACAGACTAAATCGGCATATGTCCCACCACAATTGTCTGAGACCGCATATGTTATCACCACAACACCGGTTCCATCGCAAACAGCTCCGCTGATATCAATATCTGATGCAACGGCGGTTATTATAATATTACAAGCTCCTGTAGCGCTATTATTGGAGATTATATCGGGATAATCAGAAAGTATCAACCCTTGGACAAGGTTACACGCCACAGTATCGAAAAGAGGGCAGATCGGAGGCGTAGGAACTTCAGACATATTAACAGGTTGCGTGCAAATTAAATCTTGATACGTACCACCGCAATTATCCGTAACGGCGTAGGTAATCAATACCATTCCCGCACAGCCTATTTGGCTGAGGTCGACACTGACGGGGGTTCCTAAATATTGTAACCCACATTGCCCTTCAAAGCCATTGCTTGATATAAGAAATGGATAGTCAGTAGCGGTTCGTCCTTGCGCGACGTCACAATCTATCGGTTGGAGGTTTCTGCATGTTAGGGGAGAAGGCAGAGGTGGTCCATTCACTAGTTGCGTGCAGATCAAGTCCTGATATGTTCCACCGCAATTGTCCGTGACCGTGTAAGTCACAATTACAGCCCGAGAACCATCGCAGACCATACCAACTATTTCGATATCAACCGCTGTAGCCGTTATTGTTACGTTACAGGTCCCCGTTAATCCATTACTTGAGACGATGTCAGGATAATCCGATAACAGTGCTTCAAAAGCTTCCTCGCATTCGATCGCGGGATAGTTAGGACATTGTGGAAAAGGTGGTGTAGGTGCAGCATTCACCGGTTGGTTGCAGACTAGGTTTGGATAAGAACCTCCTTGATTATCTGTGACAGTATATGTTACGACAACATTACCCGTTCCATCACAACTTACTTGACTGACATCAACATTTGACGCCACGGCGATTTTGGTAAAGTTACAGGCACCACTCTGCCCATTACTCGAAACAAGATTTGGATAATCAGCGGTGGTAAGATTTAATGCTACGCTACAGGCAACAGGATTCAACGTTGGACAGGTAATATCTGGTGGTTCTACGCAAGACGTTACCGTAACTGTAAAACTGCAAGAACCGGAACAACCATTATTGTCCGTATAGATGTATGTTATGACGTGAACACCTTGTCCTGCCATCAAAGGGTCAAATTGACCCGCCGTAACCCCTGGGCCAGAATACGTACCTCCAGAAGGCGACCCACCAGTTAATGTAAAGGCAGTTGCCCCAATGTCGACGGTGATATCAACGGGACAACTGACGACCGGCGTATCGAACTCGACTACTGTAATGCTGCATGTGTCCGTACACCCCGAGGCATCTTCAATTAAAATGGAATAATCACAAGGTGGTAAATCTTCAAAAACGATGGAAGCATCATTAGTTGGACCAATTATAATTGGGTTTGGGATTTGACACGAAGCTCCCGGGCAACCGAGGCAAGTTAATGTATATGTCACTCCCGAAGCTCCATTACACGCAGTCGTCGCGCCGGTTGCGATTACCTGTATTTCTCCTCCCATAGGATCCCCTGAACAAACTGTATCTAATTGCATGCATGATGCGCTTAGTGTACAGCTGCCTCCGACGCAATCTCCTTGACAATCTAAATTGTCGACCGCCGGACAATTTTCCGGATTTTCAAGGTCTTCTGTAAAATCACTCGTGTTGCCTGATACCGAGCTACCTATACAATGCTCAACAATACCGACATCCCAGGAACCATCATTGGTCACATTATCTTGAACATCGAGTGCTTCTATTCCGCTTGGGCCACCGGTTACGCTATTAACGTTTACCAAATTCCCGCTGGTGCCCCTAAACAATATACTCGAGCCATTTATGATATTAATCGTTCCTTCATTTTCAAAGTTGCCACTACCGTGCAAGCCCAATTCGATGCAAACTCCATCATAAAAATCTGCGGCATCTTTGTTTATGAAGTTTTCTCCCAGCCGTAAACAACTCTCCGTCATTTCGCGTACACCGCCACCTCCTGTATCCTCCCAGTTCTGAGCAATTTGAACATTTGATTTAAAAATCACGATGTCCCCCCCCTGGTTAATGAAGTTTCCTGAAAGATTTGAATTCCCATCGAAAATTGGCAATATCAACTCCGAATTACACATCGTCCAAATCGAATTATCCGCAATGAAAATTGATCGGTTCGACCCAATTGGAGTCGTTAGAGAAGCATTATTAATGTTGACCTCCCCATCCACGACTAAATCATCAGATAGATTATATACAATGTCATGATTAATGCAGACTACCTCGGTTGACCCGATGGTTGATCCAGGAGAGCCATTTGTCCAACAGTCTCCATCACCCCATGTTCCATCGCAATCCGGCGATCCAGTTGTACTGTTGGTGCAAGGTGCCGGGCTTACTACTGCAGGTCGCCGTTCCATGTTTGAAGAAGCATTTGAATGGGCTACTACGCTTGGGATTAGGAATACAATAGCTGTATGCAGGGCATTTAAAATACGTTTATGCTTTTTCATATTTCCGATAAAGTTTTCAATACTACTGGGCGAATTCAAGTTACTCCCTTAAGATTGTCCCTTTTATACGGTTTGGCCCAATCATGAGCCATTTATGATAAAGCACACACATTAATAATTTTGAATCAATGAAATAAAACTTAGTATTTCCGGTAAAATAGGTAAGGCGTGGGGTTATTCGCTTCATCCATTCCAAGGTTTAAAAGGGTTAGGCTTTATCAAATATACAATATAAAAAGATGCGGTTTTAGAAAATCGGTTTTCTGATGATCTTCTTTTTGTACATAGTTGCGCCAAATAGATATTCAGTTACGCCAGTGATATGCATTAATGTAGATTACGGAAATT
This sequence comes from Saprospiraceae bacterium, assembly GCA_028279185.1. Taxonomy (GTDB): domain Bacteria; phylum Bacteroidota; class Bacteroidia; order Chitinophagales; family Saprospiraceae; genus JANQSS01. Next base: position 6,484 of record JANQSS010000019.1, read on the forward strand.
TGCCTCACTCGTGGTTTCTCCTCATCTTTAACGGTTCTATTGAATTATTTCAGTTTTGACTCGCAAAAGAAAAGATACATATAAAGAGAAAGAGGCGATCTGGATCAAAGGTGCCAATATGCACAATCTTAAAAACCTGGAGGTTGTGCTTCCAAAATATAATATGATCGTCGTCACCGGTCTTTCAGGAAGTGGTAAGTCTTCGCTTATTGTTGATACCCTGTATGCCGAGGGACAACGTCGGTATGTAGAAAGTTTGTCGGCTTATGCTCGGCAATTCTTGGCGCGAATGAAAAAACCAGACGTTGACTTTATAAAAGGTTTATGCCCTGCCATCGCCATTGAACAAAAAGTTGTTAGCGGAAATGCACGTAGTACTGTCGGTTCGATGACAGAAATATTTGATCTGTTTCGCGTGCTCTACGCACGAATTGGAAAAATTTACTCTCCAATTTCCGGTGCAGAAGTGAAGCGTGACTCGGTCAGTGATGTTGTTGATTTTGTCAGCAAGAAGAAAAGTGGAACAAAACTTCTGATTTTGGCCCCACTTAATTTGCATTATTCTGACCGAAGTCTTAAGCAACAACTCGATATTTTAATTCAAAAAGGTTATGCTCGGGTTTATTTGGATGATGAAATATCATACATAGATGAATTGATTTCGACACTTTCAAAACGGGATTTAAATAAAAAGATAGCAAGTTGGCAGGATCGTCTCTTTGTTCTCATCGACCGTGTGATAACGAATAATCAGGACGAGGAGAACAACAAGCGTATAGCCGATTCTATTCAAACGGCCATGGCCGAAAGTGACGGTGGGTGCGTGGTTCAGCCTCTAAAAGGAAAGCCGAGATCTTTTAGTACACGACTTGAATTAGATGGATTAGTCTTTCCCGAACCTAATCCTCAATTGTTTAACTACAACAATCCATATGGCGCTTGTCCAAATTGTGAAGGCTATGGCATGATGATTGGTATCGATGCTAAAAAGGTCATTCCGAATGAGAATAAAAGCATTATTGATGGTGCCATAGCTTGTTGGAATGGCGAAAAGTCAAAGGCTTATTTGAAACGACTTTTATTACACGCTTCCAAAAACAAAATTTCGATACATCAACCATATAAAAAACTTACGCCCTCTCAAATCGATAAAATCTGGAATGGAACAAAGGATTTTAAAGGAATTTATGAGTACTTCGAAGAACTTGAGTCTCAAGCATACAAAATTCAAAATCGGGTTTTACTAGCCCGTTATCGCGGAAGAACAATTTGTCGAACTTGTAATGGTCAACGGCTTCGTGTGGAAACTACATATGTGACCGTCGGTGGTAAACACATTGGCGAATTAATTAATTTACCCATAGACCAATTACAAGCTCACTTTAAAAAATTAAAGCTTAGTAAATATGAAAAAGACGTGACTAAGCGTCTGTTGTACGAAATCAATACACGTCTACACACATTAAACCGAATTGGATTAGGATATTTAACCTTAAATCGAACAGCGAATACACTTAGCGGAGGTGAAACTCAGCGAATAAATCTCACTCGCTTACTTGGTAGTAATTTGTCAGATAGCATGTACATTTTGGACGAGCCAAGCATAGGGCTTCACCCAAAAGACATCGAAGCACTTGTCGAAGTGTTGCATGAATTGCGTGACCTTGGAAATACAGTAATCGTGGTTGAACACGAAGAAGAGGTTATTAAGAAATCGGATTATATTCTTGACATGGGCCCAGGGGCTGGGACATTTGGGGGAGAAATTTTATACGGCGGAGCGTACAACAAATTTCCAACCTCGGCAAATACACTTACAGCGAATTATTTAAGTGGTCGGTTGGTTGTGAACCGAGAACTATCCGCGCGTAGCATTTCAAATAAGCTTGTATTGAAAGGTGTTTCGCAGTATAATCTAAAAAATATTAATGTAACTTTTCCTTTGAACATGCTTACGGTGATAACGGGTGTGTCGGGTAGCGGAAAATCAACATTATTACATGGTGTGTTGTATCCGGAAATAAGAAAAAAACTTGGGTTATCCATAAAAAATCAACCTGGGCAATTTGAATCTTTAGAAGGCGACTACTCACTGTTGTCCGATGTTGAATACGTAAGTCAAAAGCCAATAGGTCGCTCATCACGTTCTAACCCCATCACGTATATAAAAGCATATGACGCTATAAGGCAATTATTTATCAAACAACATTTATCAAAGGTTCGTGCCTATAAGCCAAAGCATTTTTCATTTAATGTCGATGGAGGCCGTTGTGATAATTGCAAGGGAGAGGGCAGCACAACGGTTGAAATGCAGTTTCTGGCCGATATTCACTTGACTTGTGAAGTATGTAAAGGCAAACGGTTCAAGGACGAAATATTGGAAGTACGGGTCCAAGGAAAAAACATTTACGACATATTAGAGCTCAGCGTTGCTGAAGCAATGGAGTTTTTTGAGCCACACCCTGAAATTTTATCAACCCTGCAGCCTTTGATGGACGTGGGGCTTGACTATATCCACCTTGGACAACCTTCTTCCACACTTTCCGGTGGAGAAGCACAACGTTTAAAATTAGCCTACTTTTTATCAAAAGAGCGGCATCATGACCACATATTGTTTTTATTTGATGAGCCGACAACAGGGCTTCATTTCCATGACGTAAATAAATTACTCTCGGCATTGGATATGTTGATCGCCCGAGGGAATACTGTTATTGTAATCGAACATAATTTAGATGTCATTGCAAATGCCGACTACGTTATAGATTTGGGGCCAAATGGTGGAGTCGATGGAGGAAACCTAGTTTTCCAGGGAACAGTTCAGCAATTGTTGAAACATAAGAAATCCCATACGGCCAAATTTCTACGTGAACGTCAATAGTTTTCATTCCTGGTTAACTCATTAATTCGCTGGTTGCCAAGAACTAATACATAGCGTAGAAGTTGTATATTGGGGGCTTAAGCACCGTACACAGTGGTTTTTACTTCCGTTACATTTTTATTTTATTTTTTACCAATTTTTCTGTTGGTATACTTTCTTCTTCCACGAAAGACCATGGTTTGGAAAAACTGTTGGATTTTAATTGGAAGTTTATTTTTTTATGCATGGGGTGAATTTGGGTATGTGGTAATACTTATTTTGAGCATCTTTATAAACTATGTTGTAGGGCGTCTACTAAGTAATAATAAAAATCAATATTTATTACTTACCGGAGTAGGTATCAATCTATTACTTCTAGTTTACTACAAATATGCCTTTTTTATATTAACACAACTTGGGTTTTCCAATATCAACCACATACATCTTCCATTGGGTATTTCATTCTTTACCTTCCAGGGCATTTCTTATATTGTAGATATATATCGCAATCAAGCAAAGGTTGAAAAAAATATCATCACCCTGGGTACATACATCGCTTTGTTTCCTCAGTTAATTGCCGGACCAATAGTTCGATTCAAAAATATTCAAACCCAGCTTCACGACAGATCCGTAACGTATACATCTTTTGCACACGGTGCATTTTTACTCATGACTGGTGTGTTTTATAAAGTGGTATTAGCGGACAACTTGGGGAAAATTGCGCATGAAGCATTTGAATTAATCGGATCAAAAATTGGAACATTTTCCGCCTGGCTTGGACTTATTGGGTATAGCTTTCAAATTTACTTTGATTTTTGCGGATACTCCGTGATGGCTGTTGGCCTTGGATTACTTATGGGGTTTACGCTCCCAGTGAATTTCAGGTATCCGTATATTTCATCATCCATTACAGAGTTTTGGCGAAGATGGCATATTACACTTTCAACTTGGTTCAAGGATTACCTCTACATTCCATTAGGAGGTAATCGCAGGGGAGTTTATATTACGTATAGAAACTTATGGATTGTCTTCTTATTGTGCGGCCTTTGGCATGGGGCCGCATGGACTTTTGTCTTTTGGGGAATATATCATGGTTTCTTGCTAATTGTCGACCGCTGGCTGACAAACCAAAAAACCAATATCCCTACCATTGTTGGCATGGTTTCGACATTTCTCATGGTGACTTTAGGCTGGGTCTTATTTCGATCCGAAAATTTGAATCAGGCTACCTCTTATTTTTCAACTCTGTTTTCATATCACTCAGCCCATTTGGATGAATACTTCTTGGGTAAACATTTATCTTTTTATAGTTGTTTGATTTTTATTATAGCTTTTGTTTTAAGTACACCTCTAGTGGTATTTTTATTTGGTATTCGAGATTCGAAAGCCGTGCTTTGTGATACCATTATATTTAATAAAATTCAATATCGTTCCTTACTTTATGGCTTCAGCATCGTAGGGTTTATTTATGCTGTCAGCACCATACTGAGCGCTTCGTATTCTCCTTTCATTTATTTCCGATTCTAGCCATGCAAGATAAACTTATAACATATCTCTTTTCTGCCTTTATAATACTACCCAGCCTACTGTATGTAATAGGTATTCGGAATGATAATCAAGTTACTCGCGAAAAGAAGATAGGACAGGTCGAAATACGTAATTTAAAAGATGTATTTAAAGGTTCGGAAAAAATTGATACTAAACTCCTGAAAGAATTTCCTGGAAGGCCGGAGTTGATGCAAGTAGGTTTTAAATCACGTATTTGGTTGGGTGCTTATTCGACTCCTAAAGTAATTCATGGCCGGAATTCATGGAAATTCACATCTGGTGCACATGTAGTCGACTACGCTATCGGTCAGCGAACGTATGACATACCTTTTTGGAATAAATTAATTAGTGAAACTCAATCATTTTTTTCTACTCTTGGCGCGGACTTTTACTTTTTAATTGCTCCCAATAAACACAGGATATACCCCAACCGACTACCTCCTTATTTAGAAAACTATTTTCAGTTTCAGAACACACCAGATTACATAAGTCATATAGACCCTAACATTTCATTCGTCAATTTATTTCCAGTTTTAAAACGTGCTGCTAATAAACGTGGCGACATCATATATCATCGGTCCGGCACACATTGGAATTGGAGGGGCGGTTACATTGCTGCCCAGCACGCCATAGACAAAGTACGCGAAAGCAATCACTTCATACCTAAACTCGAACTGAGTTTGGAAAGTCAAAAAAAAGGAAAGCTAATGGATGATTCGTTTGAAGATATGGTTGCGCCAAGAAAAGAACGGAGAAAGCATTCGGTTCATAATTCCGAATTACCTTGTCCTCCAGCAACCGATTCGATACTTGTCAAGCGAAATGGTCCGACTCCGATGTGGGATACACGGCTTATTAAAACACATTCCTCCGGACCTCGGTTACTTCTCATAGGTGATTCGTTTACTGAGTTTAATTATCGGTTTTATCTCTGTTCTTTTTCGGAAGTCTTGATGATGCACCATTTGAATGGCCGGTGGGACAAGAAAATAGCGGAGCAGTTTGAGCCTGATGTCGTCATCTATGAAGTAGTTGAGCGATTTCTTCATCAAAAATTTACGAATATCTTTGCCCCGGCCGAAAAAAAGAAAAAGAGGCGGAATGATAGAAAATAAGACCATTTGGATTACCGGGGCTTCTTCCGGATTAGGAGAAGCAATGGCAAAGGCACTTAGTCAAAACGGCAATCGCCTCATCTTGTCTGCCAGACGCGAAGATGAATTACGTCGTGTCAAGGCATCCTGCAATTCTGATCCCGCTAATATTTTCATTCAGGTGATGGACATGCGAGAAAAGACGGTAATGGCTGATATATGTCAGACTGTGATTAATCAAGTTGGTGTTCCAGATATTGTCATCTTGAATGCTGGTATTAGCAATCGCTCCTATATCGTGGATACACAATATGATGTATTTGATCGTATCATGGATGTCAATTTTTTCGGAAATGTCGCTCTATCCAAAGCGTTACTGCCACACTTGATAAAAAAAAGAGCAGGCAAGTTTGTAGTCATTTCAAGTTTAAGCGGAAAATTTGCTTCGCCCGGACGCGGGGCCTATTCTTCCTCTAAACACGCCTTGCATGGTTTTTTTGACACTTTACGCATGGAACATTATAAAGATAATATCCGTGTATTACTAGTCTGCCCTGGGTTTGTTCAAACAAATGTGACCAAAAACTCACTTACCGGAAGCGGGAAGCCACAGGGTAAACTTGACGCCACAACGGCCAACGGTATGACGGCCAATGAAGCTGCAAACCGAATAATTAAAGGCATTATTAAAAACAAACAAGAAATTGCTTTTGGAGGGCGCGAAAAATTCGGACTTTTGATCAAACGTTTTTTTCCTAATCTTCTGACGAAGATCGTTCTGCGTTCAGAGAAAGAATGGAAGTTAGAAAATAATAATAAGTAAAAATGAACTTAAAATCACTTATCCCCGGTCTTCTCGAAACGAATGAACGTGCGTCTAAGGCAATAATGGAAGTATATGCCAATTTCAATGCAGGTGATGAAATATTAAAGTCCGACGATTCTCCACTCACACAAGCCGACCAAAAATCACACGCCATTATTATGGAGGGCTTAAAGAAGTTGACACCTGATATTCAAGTAATATCAGAAGAACACAAAAACCTCGACTACAATGATCGCAAGGATTTGGAATATGTCTGGTGCGTGGACCCACTTGATGGAACAAAAGAATTTATTAAAAAGAACGGCGAGTTTACAGTAAATATCGCTTTAATAAAAAATGGTGTACCCGTTCTCGGCGTAATGGGTGTCCCGGCGCAAAATTTCGCCTGTTTTGCCTGTAAAGGTGAAGGCGCTTACAAAGTAGTTGATGGCCGAAGAGAACAATTGCGCGCCTCGTCGTTTACGCTCAAACAGTCTGGGCTTCGCTTGGTGGCTTCAAGGTCACATCTCAACGAGGCAACCCAGGCCTTTGCCAATCAGTTTGATGATGTGCAATTCGTCTCCCGAGGAAGTGCACTAAAGTTCCTAATTATTGCAGAAAAAGAGGCAGACCTGTATCCACGTCTAGCGCCAACAATGGAATGGGATACGGCTGCTGCCCACATCATTTTGGAGGAAGCAGGAGGATTGGTCATACGACACGACAATCGACAACCTTTGCGTTACAATAAGCAAAATTTACTTAATCCGCATTTTGTAGCCTTCGGAGATGTCCAGGGACTGAGCTCCTGGATGGAAACACAGTAGGTTTATCTCCTTTACTGCGCATTATGCATGACGAAAAAGCACGTCGTAAATTAAATTTTTCATTTGTTGTCGATCAACATCCATCATTTTATTTTCAATCCGAATTATTACTACACGCTCTCATTGAAAATTGCGGAGTAAATAAAAGCCAAATCATCGTTCAATGCGTCTTAGGTGTAGATAATGATTTTATTAGCTTCCTAAATAATAATAATATTCAACATACAATCATCAAGCCTTATTTAGACGGTAAGTATTGTAACAAAATACATCAACTTGAATATTTTGTGAAGCATGGTGACCCTCAGGACGATGTTATTTTAATTGATACTGATGTTTATTTTCTTTCGCTACCTAGAATAAGTAATCGAGCGTATGTTGCTGGTAAGATAGTCGATGGACCCTTTCCGCTATTGTCTACTCTAAAAAACATTTATAAGGCTGCTGAAATATCTTTGCCCAGTATTGTTGATCCGGATTGGTTTTTTTATGGGCACAAAACAATTGACAATAACTTTAATGGTGGTTTTTACTATATTCCAGCGAAATACATTAATCAGCTGAACACATCTTGGAAGGTTTGGGCAAAATGGTTATATTTTCGTCCTGAATTATTTGAAAACCCACAGTTTTTTATTCATGTTGACCAGGTATCAATGGGTTTGGCTCTGCGTGACTTAAGCATACCATATGTCGCGCTTCCAGCAAATAACAATTTTCCAACCCATCGGCCTGACAAATGCCGATCTTATTCCAAAGACCAGCCCGTGTCCATGTTTCATTACCATGGAACCTTAACACGCTTTGGCAATTTGAATGTCAGTAGTGCAAATAAGAAAATAAAAGCAGAGATAATTCAGGCCAATGAAACTATTTGTACGCTTAAAAAAAGTCATTTCTATAGTTCCTGGCGAAGAGCCCAGGTAAAACCCGTTTTATCAACCAAAAAAGCATCTCGGTTTCGAAGCAAATTAAGAGAGCTACTACCTGAATCATCCCCGCGTAAACGATTGATTTTACACGCTGGAACGCCAAAAACAGGTACGACATCTCTTCAATTTTATTTTGACAAAAACAGAAACTACCTTATTCGACATGGAGTTTTATATCCTAAAGAAGTATCTAAGTCGCGCGCTCCTAAGCACCAATGGATCGTTAACTTACTATTAAATGGCAAAGCGCTTAGGTTGGCGACAAAAATCAGTGAAGTGGTCTTGTCAACACCAAAAAACGTAGACACAATTTTTTTTTCAACAGAAGGGTTGTTTAATCACCATTGGGATTTTGATCCTATTGCAAGGTCTCTGCTTCAAGTTTTACCTGAATTTTTTGAACTTGAGGTTTGGGTATTTTACAGAAATCCCATTGCTTACATGGAAAGTTTCTACATCCAAAATTTGAAGAATCATACGGTTCCTCAATATCCCGTTTATGGAAAAGATATTTCTCTTATGGCGTCATTGAACGATCCTTGGTTCGTAAGACATCTTGATTATCTAGGTTTCATACTTGATTGGCAGTGCTTACATAAAAATATTAAAGTTCGAGTCTTTGACCACAATGCAGGAAGTACTATTGACCAGGTATGTGGACAGTTGCGCTTACCAGCACCATATTATACACCCCCAAGGTTGAATGTTCGTCTCCCGGCTAATGCCATAACCGAATTACGTACGTTAAACAGGTTAAACCTTCCTTCTGATGAGAAGTGGCGGGCTGTTCAATCACTAATTGACGTGTATAAATCAAGCGCTAAGGCAGCCGAACCATTTAGAGCCACGGAAGAAGAACGTGCTGCGATAAAACACCTGTTCTCGTTTCAGAAGAAGGCTTTTGCAGGTGAATTTAACTTCTTGCCAAATTGGGATGATTCACCAGCTTGATATTGCAAGATTTAAACTCTGGTTTAAACAACTGATTGTCACTCTGTTTAAGCACATAGTCGCCAGGCACCTATAGATGCCTGGCGACTTTGCTGTTATTTCACTGCAAAATCAGACCTTTCCAAATCGCCGATCGCGATTTTGAAAACTAGCTATAGCTTCGTGCAAATGGGCTTTGGTAAAGTCCGGCCAATACACTGGTGTGAAGTAAAATTCCGAATAGGCACTTTCCCAAAGTAAAAAGTTGCTCAAACGTTGTTCGCCAGATGAGCGAATGACCAGTTCGGGGTCTGGAATATCTGCGGTGCTCAAGTATTGTGAAATAGTATCGGCCGTAATTTCACTGTAATCCAATGCTCCCGAATTGCATTCCTCAGCAATTCGCCTTACCGCATTTGTTATATCCCACCGAGAACTGTAGTTGAGGGCTAGTACGAGCGTCATGTGATTGTTTGCAGCTGTGTCCTCCATGCCTTGTAACAATGCTTTGTACGTCTTAGGCGGCAGACCTGTCAGGTCGCCGATGGCTTTTAGCCTTATATTGTTCTTGTTGAGCGTGGCTATTTCAGCTTTCAATGTTTCAACCAGCAAGCCCATTAAGGCATTCACTTCAAAGCTTGGCCTACCCCAATTCTCAGTCGAAAAGGCGTACAATGTGAGGTACTTTACACCAACCTCTGCACAGGCCTCCGTGATTTCTCTGACTGCCTTAACTCCGTTACGATGGCCAAATACACGTGCCTTTCCTTTTTCTTTGGCCCACCGACCATTGCCATCCATGATAACAGAAATATGTTGTGGAATTTTTTTCTCCATTGATCAATATTTGTACACAAATGTCCTCTTCCCAATTTGTAAGTTGTACACGATTAAAAATACAAATTGTTCGAAGACTCCCATTTTTACTACCTTTGTCTTCCTCCAAAATTCCTGTGCATAAGATTCTCTTTGTAGATATCTGATATTCTTTTGAAAATCAGCGAGTAGATGTATATTGAACGTTGATAAACAATGGGTTAGGACTGATGTATGACATTTTATTAGCCGCCATTACGGCCTTCTTATTCACCTATATAATGATTCCGCCGATCATTCGCTTAGCACGTCGAAAACGGCTGTATGATGAACCAAATGAGCGGAAGACGCATAAAGTAAAAATTCCAGCATTAGGTGGAATTGCCATTTTCGCAGGAGTTCTTTTTTCATTGAGTTTTTGGACCCCATTTACTGTATTTGGTGAGCTACAGTATATTTTAAGTGCTTTCATTATCATCTTTTTTGTCGGACTTAAAGATGATATTGACCCTGTTTCTCCGACTATAAAATTATTGGCTGAAATAGCAGCAGCGTCTATTCTCGTTTTAAAGTCGGATGTCGTGATCACCTCAATGCATGGTGTATTTGGTTTGTATGAGTTAAGCCCCATTGTAGCTATCTGCTTGAGCATATTTACAATCGTAGTCATTATTAATTCATTTAATCTGATCGATGGAATTAATGGGCTTGGAGCAAGTATCACAATACTGGCGGCGGTTACGATGGGAGTATGGTTTTTCGCTGTCAATAAGATTGAATTGTCTATACTAGCCTTTACGTTGAGTGGGGCGGTATTAGCCTTTTTGCGATACAATATCACCCCCGCCCGCATATTCATGGGCGATGCAGGTTCTTTGTTTTGTGGTTTGGTAGTAGCTATCATGACGATTAAATTCATCGGATATCAAAATATATTGGTCAACTCTCCCTATAGTTTGACAGCCGTTCCGGCAGTAGCTATGGGTATACTAATCCTCCCCTTATTTGACACGCTACGGGTTTTTACCATCCGGTTATTTAAACGCCGTTCTCCGCTTAGTCCGGACAGGTTGCATATACATCACCAGCTCATCGACTCTGGTCTTTCTCACATGCAAGCCACGGGTATCCTTGTGCTGGTGAATCTAGCCTTCATGTTTATCGTTTTTAAATTTGACTATGTCGGCACCGTCAATTTACTCGTTCTTATAGCTGTCTTGGCTACTACTTTATCCGTAATTTTATATTTTCTAGCACAAGCCAAGTCACGTGCGCGCACCATGTGAGTTGACTTCAATTTTGACTCTTAATTAGGCAAAACTATGGTTTGGACTAAGCTTTTGCTGGTTTTCATTGGTGGTGGGCTCGGCTCTATTTGTCGTTACGGCATCAATATTTTAATTCACAAACCAGCGCATGCAGTCCCTTTTGGAACTTTAGTAGCAAATGTTATCAGTTCTTTTCTAATTGGGTTTTTTGTGGCCTATTTTATGCGACATGCGAATGATTCGATGCGGCTCCTGCTTATTACAGGGTACTGTGGTGGGTTCAGCACATTTTCTACTTTTTCATTAGAAAATATCCAATTGATGCAGGAAGGTAAATGGCTGGAGCTAGGATTGTATATATCAGCCAGTGTCATTGTCTGCATTATTTCTGTTTTTGCTGGCATGAAGGCAGGTGGTGTATAAACGTATTCAGGAGAGTGCTGTCAAATGTTGTTTTCTTGTATAGAAACAATTTCCATTGGTCGATAATCGTTTGACATTTTCATCCACACATTTACTTTACGACACTTACGAACATTTTACATTTCAGCTGAGCCTTCAACAGCTTCTCCTGAATGAATGTCCTATGCAATTTATTGATCAATAAAATTGGCTAATCATGGAAGACCTTCAGCGTTTCTTTTTATTCTGCTCTGGATCTAATTTTTCAATATTAAAACGAACACCAACAGAAGTCAATAAATATGTTGGTATCGGAGCGACGATATTTTTTACAGGGCTTTTTGCAGCCGTTGCTTGTGCATATGCGATTTACACTGTTTTTTCATCTTATATTCTGGCCATTGTATTTGGCTTGCTCTGGGGATTAATGATATTTAATCTGGACCGATATATTGTCTCGACCATAAAAAAGAAAGGTAATTTTTTTCGAGATTTTTTTCATGCAACACCACGAATAGCTCTGGCTATTTTAATCGCCATCGTTATAGCTAAACCGCTTGAATTAAAAATATTTGATAGCGAGATTCGCTCGGAGTTGGCGTTAATGCAACAAGAAAAATTTAAAGAGCAAGAAGAAGCTGTTCATTTACGCTTCGATGAAAAAATAGATAAAGCCAAAAATGAAATTACTGCACTGAAAGCCGAAGTTGTTGTCAGACAAAATCATCGCGATGCGCTCATTGCCGCAGCACTGGTAGAAGCAGATGGCACAGGTGGGTCTCAGTTGCGTAACATGGGGCCAATATATCGCGCCAAGAAGGCCGAAGCTGACAGGGCCGAAGCTGAATTGGCTGTTTTTACTAATGAAGCCCAAGTGCTTATAGCGGAAAAGCAAGCGCAATTAGCCGGCCTGGAATCAACATTAGAATCGGAGTTAAACGAAATGGATAAAGTAAAACTCGACGGTTTCGCAGCGCGCCTTGAGGCACTAGAACGAGTGGGCCAGCGAAGCGAGGCAATCTATATTGCCAGCATTTTTATTATGCTCCTATTCATCGCTATCGAAACCGCTCCTATTTTTGTAAAGCTCATTTCATCAAGAAGCCCATATGACTACGTCCTTGACAAACACGAGTATGGGTTTGAAATACAACACAAACGCCACACGTCTTCACTTTATCATCTCACAAAAAATGAGATGGATTTTCAAATCGAAACGAATGCGCATAAAACTGGTTTAGCTATTGAAGCCGAAAAAGAAATGGCCAACCAAGCCATTCAAGACCATGTAGAGCAATTGAAAAAACAACCTATGCTTTGGCGAGACTTACTGCGAAAAGGAAAATTATTCGGACTAGAGTAATGATTTGATTTATTTAAACAAAAAGGAGCTTAGTAAATATTTACTGAGCTCCTTTTTTATCTAATTTAATATTTCGTTACTCTAATTTAAACTTGACTGGTAAGTTGTATTGCACACGAACAGCGCGTCCGCGTTGCTTACCAGGTGTCCATTTTTGAGGCATATTGTTCATCATATTGACAACCCGTAGCGCTTCTTTTCCGCAGCCTCCAGATACATCTCTAACGATCCTTGTATCTGTAATACTTCCATCTTTTTCCACGACAAAAGAAATTACGGCAGACCCTTCGATTCCATTCTCTTTGGCAATTGCCGGATACTTAATGTTCTTGTAAAGAAACTCCAGCATCTTTTGTTGTGCGCACTTTTCTTTTGCTGCGTTGTCACCAGCTTCGTTTTCACAGCCAGGAAACCGCGGACGTTGTTCAACGATTTTAAATATTTCCTCAACCTCCGGCTTTGGAGGCGGTGGCGGTGGTGGTGGTGGTGGTGGTGCTTCTTCCTCTATTTCCGGTGGTTCTTCTACTATCTCCGTGTCTTCTTCGATCGTCTGATCTTCAAATACAGGTTGTTCTTCTTCTTCGATTTCTTCTTCAGGTACCTCTTCAATTACCGGCGGTGGTGGTGGTGGTGGCGGTGGTGGCGGTTCCGCTGTACGAGGTGGTTCAATTTCGATCTCTTCATCAAGCTCAAGCGCGCCCTCGGGTATATAAACTTCCTTTTCAAATCGCGTCCAGCTAAAAGCTAAAAGCGTTAATAATAGTGAGGCAGCCACTCCGAAGAGTAATATTGACTTGCTCAACCGAAATGGGTTGACTTCTGGATACTTATTACGGGATGCTAATGACCATGAAGAGTCACTATGAGCGCCAGCTACAACTTCAGGATCCTGACCTCTGTATCGAGACCTGAGAAAGAAGATGATTCCGAGTATGAGTAAGATGAGACCTAGAAATATAAGGCCTACTGTACTTCCTCCAAATGATAAATCCATACACGTTATCTTTTAGTTTTAAAATATACAATCAATACCGCAATAAATACGCCAATTGTATTTGCCACAACGTCAAAAATATCAAAATATCTGCCTGTATTCAAATTCGATTGCAATATTTCCATCAACAAGCCAAAAAGGATTGCAAAGACCGCACTGGCCATAAGCGCTTGATTACCTGACAGTCTTGTTTTTAGTTCGTATATGAGGCTCAAGTACATGAGTATACACATCGCGAAATATAAACATAGGTGTACAATCTTATCGAACTGCAGCATGCCTAGCCAATTTACCGGTGGTAATGCACCTCCGGGAATTAATGACGCAACAAAAACAAAGAACGTCCAAATCGCAAAAGCGGTTGTAAATCTACGTTTCATGCCATTTGGTTGTATACATGATGCAATGTAAGTCGAAAAGGGTGGATGACGTCGTCAAAAGCCGGGTCTATATTGCCTTTTACATCATCAATTAGTCCTTTTAACCCAAAACTCTCTTGACTTATCTCACTAAAGCATTTAAACAGTATTTCATCCTGTACCTTTGTCATACTGACATATACGGCATCATGCAAATAGACCGTCCGACACTCGTGATTGATAAGCAAAAGTGCCTACGCAACATAGAGCGCATGGCCAGGAAGGCTTCGCAAAATAATACGCTGTTTCGTCCTCATTTTAAGACGCATCAATCCCTAGAAATTGGAGAATGGTTTAGACCTTTTGGTGTTACTAGTATTACTGTTTCGTCGCTCGACATGGCCCTGTATTTTTCAAAAAATTGGTCAGATATCACCGTCGCCTTTCCTGTAAACAGTCTGGAAGTTGATAAAATAAATCTCCTAACACAGACGAATCGACTAAATATCCTGTTTGAAAACTTCGAATCTGTTCAAATAATAAAAGATAAACTGATTTATCCTGTTGGGTTTTTCATTGAAATTGATACTGGCGCCTGTCGTTCGGGGATAGCTCCGAATCAGTATGATAAAATTGATGCAATATTAAACCTGACAAAGTCTAATGCCAATTTAACTTTTAAGGGCTTTTTAACACATGCCGGTCATAGTTATGCGTGTAAATCTCATGATGAAATAAAGGCGGTTCATACATCAAGTGTCGATATCATGGATGAATTAAAAGTAGAATACTTATCCGTTTACGATGACATTATTATTTCGGTCGGAGACACACCGACATGTACCCGGGCCGAAGATTTCTTTGCTGTTGACGAAATGCGTCCGGGCAATTTTATTTTCAATGATATCATGCAAAAGGAGATTTCAACCTGCACATTTGATGATATAGCTGTAGCTGTTGCCTGCCCAGTAGTAGCCAAGCACGAAGATCGGAATGAAGTAGTCATATTTGGTGGCGGAGTCCACTTGTCTAAAGATCATTTGATCCAAGCCGATGGAGCAAAGAGTTTCGGGAAGGTATCTCTTGCAGAAAATGGAAAGTGGACATGTCCATTGGTAAATACATATGTAAAATCACTCTCTCAAGAACATGGTGTCATTTCTGTTGACCCTGCAAAGATGAACCTGTTTAACATTGGTGATATCATTTATATTTTACCAATACATTCCTGTATAGCTATGAATTTAATGAGGACAAATTGGAAAGTTCTATGACTAACCATTCAATTGCTATTCATACAATAATATTATTTTTAACTATGAAACAACATTGAGCATGATAAATAAATTGACTCTCTATTCAACATTAAGTTTTTTGTTTCTTTTCTCTTGTACGAAGAAAACCTCGACAGTACAGCACTACGAAGGTGAGTCGCCGAAGTCCTGTGTTGAGCGTATTATAGCAGCGGATGAGACACTTGGCGATATACGCAATCATGCCTGTGAGAAAATATCCTTGAGCCAAACAATAAAAAACTACGTAGCTGAGCTAAAGGCTTTGGATTTTAATGCGTGTCCATCAGATTTTACAGATGGATTTGACGCGCATACTTCAGCATGGGAAGACATGGTTGCGGTCACCGATCACTACCCAAATTTACGAGGTGAAATGCATGACCTATTTGACAAAATAAAAGAAGGCGAACATGCAATGGAATTTAATTTGCGTCTAAAAGCCATCTGGGATACTTGGGGTTCTATTGAGTCAGCAATAAAAAAAGAATAGCTTTATAGCAGAATTCAGTATCATCGTTTATGAAATACGCCTTCTTCCTCTCGATATTGTTCAGCGCTTTAGGTTGCAAAGGCGAATATGATGTAACCATGCTTCACGGTAAATGGAAAACGGTCGAATGGACCATTCTGCCGACAAATGAAACACGAAGTCAGCAGATGGATTTTACATTTAATGCCAACGGTCGCTATTTGGTTGACTATGGTAGCGAAAAAGAAGAAGGAAAATATTGGGTGTATGGTCAATATTTGCATACTGTCGAAGATGGGGCCATCGAAAAGAAGGTCCGTTTATTATCGCTTTCCGAAAATAATTGTTTGATCGAAATGAATCGAGCAGGCACGCTGGAACGTGCTACTTTGGAACGTATTAATTGACATGCACCTCCAGCACCTTCCGATAGACTGGACGTATTTATAGTGAAGTA
Organism: Saprospiraceae bacterium; assembly: GCA_028279185.1. Taxonomy (GTDB): domain Bacteria; phylum Bacteroidota; class Bacteroidia; order Chitinophagales; family Saprospiraceae; genus JANQSS01. Next base: position 22,900 of record JANQSS010000019.1, read on the forward strand.
ATTTGTTCCTGAGGTGACAAAAAATTGTTCTCATCCTTCTATTACTCGCTGTAGCACTTACATCGTTGGATTATCCTATTGACCAAGATCTTACTTATCCTATTTTCCGGTATACCGTTAGCGGATTCATTGCCATAACCGCCATTCCGTTCACGTTATTGATTTACATTGTTGCACGGCATTTTAGTACATTGATAAGACGTAGATAAAGTATCAGCCTCATTCGCCGACATAAACTTTACCCGCCTGCTACAGAAGTTGCCTTTGTCAATGTGTATGTTTGGTATATGAAATTTTTGCTGTGTTCTTTAGGATCACGTGGTGACATTGAACCATTTCTTGCTCTCGCTGAAATCCTAAGTGCACGCAAACATGAGGTTATTTGCGTTTTTCCGGAACAATTTCGCAGCGTTGTCACCGAACTAAACTATAAATTCTATGGCTTTAGTAAAGAATTCATAGAAACTCTGCTTCGCAGTGTCGAGGGCTTTCTACTCATGTCAGACACGGGAACGAGATTTGAACGTTGGAGAGCAGTGTGGCAGTTGATTAAAAAATCAAAAAAAATTAATAGCGATATTATTGCCAAGCAAGTATCGGTGATTACGTTCGAAAATCCGGATTACATACTCGCTCACCCAAAATGCCTCATTGCTTCCGTGAAAGGCATTGTCGATCCACAACATAATATTACTGTATCACCCTTGCCTTGCGTGCTACACAGCACACCCTTTCACTCGGCAATTGGTTTAAGGGGGGGCGGAGACTATGGTTCATTTTTGAATAAAATGAGTTTTGTTATTATCAATGTCATTCGTTCAGTTGTTTTTGCCTACTCCACAAGGCGCTATCACCGCGAACTTATTGGCAAACGTGTTTATCCCTGGACAATATATCGTTCCATGCTGCGTCGACAAAAAGTATTTTATACAATATCACCCTCGTTGTTCCCGCAACCCAACTCATGGCCTTCATCAGCTCACGTTGTTGGGCACTACGAGCGAAATAAAAAATTAACATTTAATCCAACCGAAGAGTTACGTAAATTTTTAAGCCGTCACGAAAACATTCTTTTTATTTCTTTCGGAAGTATGTCTAACGGCCGTCCATTAGAAATAACGAAAGTTATTATTGACGTGCTAAGTGAGCAAAATATTCCGGCTATAATTAACACTTCATGGGGCGGGCTCACTAAAATAAATATTGATAACCAGAACATATATTTCACTTCTGATATTCCATACGACTACATTTTACCAAAGGTGGCCGCCATTATGCACCATGGCGGATCAGGGACGACGCACATGGGGATAAAATACGGCTGTCCTACATTAATAATTCCGCATTTAGTTGACCAATTCTTTTGGAACAGACGCGTCGCTCAACTCGGACTTGGACCATTAGGTCCTTCTATCGCTAAGCTTGATGTCCCCTCATTACGTCCACTTATTTTAGATCTCATGACGAATTCTTCCTATAAATCCGTTGCAAAAAAATTGGCTCTTCAGATGGTTGAAGAAGTTGATGAAATGAAGCTCTTTGATAAAATTGTCGGCGCATAAGGTTATCAAAAATGATGAAACATAGGAGACGTACTTCAATGACAGGACATATTAAAACCATTTTGTTGCCAAACACTTACATCAGAAGGCACGTGCACGATAAAACCGCGATAAATTAAAAACAAACCAAAAAGGGCTAATCCGATAGGAATAAATCTTTTCCAGCGCATTATTTTATTCCTGTATAATCCTCCAAAAAACATGAGTCCAAACATCATAGGAAGCGTCCCTGTTCCAAAAGCTAGCATGTGCAATGCTCCTGCCTGTGGGCTTGTATACGTCACTGTTCCCGCCAAAGCGACATAAACGAGTCCGCATGGTAAAACGCCATTTAACATTCCGATTTTGAATGCGGATAACGGGCCCGCTATCCGCAATGACTTCCCTAACCGTTTTTGAACAGATGTAATAAATCGGTTAAAAAAAGACCAGTTGAATAATTGAGTTGGGCTTTTAATTGTGAAACATGCCGACAAGATCAATAGCGCTCCCAACGTAATTGACAATATCTTTTGGTAGCCAATCAAACTAATACCCCACCCCATTGTACCAACGATAGCGCCCATCAGACTATAGGTAAAAATGCGGCCAATATGGTATATGCCTGCCTGTAGTGCTACCATCCATTTCTCGGTCGTTTGCAAAGGTAGAGCCATGACAATAGGACCACACATACCTGCGCAATGCAAACTACCGAATAAACCCAAGAGTAGTGCACTAATCAACATTATTATAAAATCACTTGCTGTTCCAGATAAAATGCTTCTCCATTGGATTCCCAATCAAGAAAAACACGCCACAGTCCTCCGGGTAAATTTCTCGGTAAGTCGATTCCCATATAGCCATCGGCTTCCACCTTCAATGGGTAAGACTGGTCATATGCCTTATTCGATGGACGAAAGAGCATAACTTTTCCTTTTGGTGATACAATTGAAGAATTAAATTGTATGGCCAGCGAACGTTTTCTTGAATCATAATTAATGTCAACATGATCCGCTGCCTGTTTTCCTTTTTCTCTTTTCTGTCTAAAATCTTCGTATGTCAAGTCTTTTTGATAATAATTTTCTTGCACGAGATCCGATGGGTTGTGAGCCGACTTGATGACCATGAATATCATTGCAGCCATAAAGCATATGTAAAATATAGTAATTCCTTTTCCCCAATTCATAATTTTCTATTTAATTGGTCCTAAAAAATTTGTTCTTATTTCATCGAGTAAGACTCCACCGGAATAGACATTTATCTTCAATTTCGTTTTTCGTCCATCCAAATCGTCTGGATCAATTCGAATAAAAAGGGATCCTTTGACTTCGCTTGCCTTATCAATATTTGGTATATTTCCAACGACTTCGACATCCCCCAACGGCGATACTAATTCAAACCGTATATCGGATAAAATACCCGTTGTTTTATTTGTCAACTGATAGTTATATAAGTTGCTTATGCGACCATCATCTGCTTCCTGAAACAACATACCCGGAGTTCGAAGTAGCAGTGCTTCTACGTCGGAGCGTGACTGAAAAAGGAAACCCTGAAAAACTAAAAGGGCTATTAATACGCCCGCGTACGCTTTAACTCTTGGCGTTAAAATCGTGCCTTCTCCTTTTTCTATTTTATCATAAGCATCATACCGAATAAGCCCTTTGGGGCGGTCGATTTTTTCCATGACTTCATCACAGGCGTCTATACAAGCCGTACAGTTTACGCATTCCATTTGTGTTCCGTGGCGAATATCAATCCCTGTAGGGCAAACCTGTACACAAAGTTTGCAATCTATGCAGTCTCCAAGTTTATCAGCGATCGGAAGAGCTTGAAAACTATCTTTTGTTTTTCTGTTCTTTTTTATTTTTCCACGAGGTTCGCCACGCACCCAATCGTATATGACGACAATGGAATTCTTGACCAAGAGTACACCTTGCAATCGCCCATAAGGGCATACAGCAACACATACTTGTTCCCTAAAAAAAGCAAATACACCGTAAAACAGTCCACTAAAAATGACCATTGCCAAAAAACCACCAATATGGTCGGAAATCGGTTCTACAATCAGTCGTGTTACTTCATCTACTCCGACAATATAGGTCAGAAAAATATTGCCAATGATTATGGCAATTAAAGCAAAAATGAAATGTTTCGTTGTCTTTTTTGCAATTTTTTTTGTTGTCCAGGGCGCTTTATTTAATTTCTTTTGTTGATTTGCATCACCTTCGATCCAAAATTCGATTTTTCTAAAAACCATTTCCATAAAAATGGTTTGTGGACAAACCCAGCCGCAAAAAACCCGCCCGAAAACAACGGTAAACAAGACGATAAAAACCATCATGGTAATCATCGCAAGGGCAAACAAATGCATGTCTTGAGGAGTGAAGACAACCCCAAATAGAATGAAACGGCCATTGGTTACATTAAAAAGAAAAAGCGGGTCACCTCCTACTTTAATAAAAGGCAAGGTCACTAAAATAATGAGAAATACAAGGCTAACGATCGTTCTCCATCTGTAGAACCTTCCAGCTGGTTTTTTGGGGTAGATCCATTTTCGACTTCCATCGCGATTAACCGTCGCGATATGATCCCGAAACGAATCAGGAGTTGGATCATCCTTACTCATTATGACCTTCTTGTTCAACTTCTAGTGCAGATGAATCCGCTTTTTCTGTCACATCCGCTATGTACAACTCCCCTTGAGGAGCTCTTGCATTCTCTGGATTTGTTCCTTGCAATGAAAGTATGTAGCTCGCCACTTTATGCATGTCGGCCGGGCGTAATTGCGTCTTCCAGGAAATCATACCCTTTTCAGGAACGCCGTATTTAATTGTTTTAAAAACATCTACTATGCTTCCTCCATGCAACCAATACTTGTCCGTCAGGTTAGGTCCAACGCTGTTTGGGCTTCCGCCGCCGGATTCCAAATGGCATACTGAGCAGTTGTCGTTAAAAATTGTTTTTCCCTCCGCTAAACTAACTTCATCTTCGAGTAATGTGACATTGGACTCATCAACTAAGTTTGCTTGAGTGGACAAGTATTTCTCCACTTCAATTTTCGCCGTTGCTATTTCAATTTCATATTCTTCTGCTGAAGACTTTCCATAGTCTGTAAAGTGCTGTACGAAAATGTAAATTATTGAAATAATTATGGTTAAATAAAAGCCATACAACCACCAAGGCGGTAAGTCATTGTCGAGTTCTCGAATGCCATCATAGTCGTGGTTCATTAATATTTCGTCTTCCTTTTCTATAGCAACCGCTCCCGTCATTTGACGGCTTACACGCTGCCACCATGTACTTTGAAGATTTCGTTCATGCGCTAAAATATAGTCTTCGAGCCCATTTTCCTTGTACAGCTCAAGTTCTTTCTGCCGCACCATCACATCCATTGCTTTATATATAACATAGATGGCTGCCAGCGCTACGAAGGCGACTACAATAGTTGTAATGTATGCGAAAATATTATTTAGCGGTAATGGCTCAACAATAATTTCTTGTTGCTGTGCACACACAAGTGTAGGAAGAATGAATAAAACTAGTATGGGCCACGATTTTATATTACTGTGCATTTTCTTGACATTATAAATTAAAAATTTATTGCATTGAGTTATTCTTCTTCCAGCGGAAGCGCTGACATTTTTTTGATATATTTCTTGTCGCGTTTAATAGCGCGTATCGATATTGCCATAAAAAAAATAACGAATAGTAGTAAAGGGGCCGTCCCCAGCCAATTTATTTCTCCTGCCCGTTCCAAAATATATTTATACATGACTATTTATTTTCCGTGATTTGTTCTTTCTTAATATCTGTACCTAGCCGCTGTAAATAGGCAATAAGCGCAACAATCTCTTTTTTCTCTAAGTCCGCCTGCTTTACACCGTCTTTCTTTAAGTTATCCGCAACGATTACCGCTTGTTTATTCAAATCATCAACTGCTATGTCCTCGTAACCTTCAGGGTAGGGTGTATTCAACATCTGTAAAACTTCGATTTGACGCTTCATTGTACTTACGTCCATATCCGCTGTCAACAACCAGGGATATGGTGGCATAATGGATCCTGGGGACATACTCTCAGGGTCGAGCATGTGGTTGTAATGCCATGAGTCTGAGTACTTACCACCAATCCGATGTAGGTCCGGGCCGGTTCGCTTTGAGCCCCATAAGAACGGTCGATCATAAATAAATTCACCCGATTTGGAGAATTCACCATAACGTTCTGTTTCTGCTCGGAACGGTCGTATCATCTGCGAATGGCACCCAACGCAGCCCTCTCTGATATAGATATCGCGCCCATGCAACTCCAGTGGCGTATAGGGTTCCACGGTTGCTATTTTTGGTACATTGTCATCAACCCACATCATGGGGAATATTTCGACCATTCCGCCTATGGCGATAGCGATGATCGTTAAAACTGTAAACAATACTGACTTTCGCTCCAAGATTCGGTGCCAGTGTTCGCCTTTTTTCGCAACATAGGTTGATTCCAATGCCGGAGCAGAAGCTGGTTCGGACTTAATTAATTTACCTGCCGACATTGTTTTTACGAGGTTATAAATCATTACAAATAACCCTGCGAAAAACATTAACCCACCAAAAGCTCGAATAGCATACATTGGAATTATTTGTGTCACAGTCTCCAAAAAATTAGGATATTGTAAAAATCCATCTGGCGTAAACTGTTTCCACATTAATTGTTGTGTAACTCCTCCCCAATACAAAGGAATTGCATAAAAAACGATACCTAAAGTTCCAAGCCAAAAATGTGTGTTGGCCAGTTTTATCGAATGTAGTTTGGTTCCATAGATTTTAGGTATCAACCAATATAATACTCCAAAAGTCATCATACCATTCCAACCCAATGCACCAACATGCACGTGTGCAATGGTCCAATCGGTGTAATGCGTAATTGCATTGAATGATTTTATAGACATCATCGGGCCCTCAAATGTTGACATTCCGTATGCCGTCACGGCCACTACCATAAATTTCAACACTGGATCCTGAGCAACTTTGTCCCACGCCCCGCGCAATGTTAATAGTCCATTTAACATACCGCCCCAAGAGGGCGCAATTAACATCAAAGAAAATACCATACCCAAGGACTGCGCCCAATCCGGCAATGATGTGTACAGAAGGTGGTGCGGTCCGGCCCATATATAGATAAATATCAAGGCCCAAAAGTGAATAATTGAAAGGCGGTAAGAAAAAATGGGTCGATTAGCCGCCTTTGGAAGGAAGTAATACATCAGTCCCAAGTATGGTGTGGTCAAAAAGAAAGCCACAGCATTATGTCCGTACCACCATTGAACCAATGCATCTTGAACGCCTGCAAAAACGGGTATACTTTTTGTTAAGGAGATCGGGATTTCCAGATTATTAAATATATGCAAGACAGTGACCGTAACAAACGTCGCGATATAAAACCAAATAGCCACATACATGTGTTTTTCACGGCGTTTAATTATAGTCCCGATCATATTAATTCCAAATGCTAACCATACGACAGCAATTGCAATATCAATGGGCCATTCCAGCTCAGCGTATTCATGGCTACTCGTAATTCCAAGTGGCAAAGTGATTGCAGCACATAGAATGATTAACTGCCAACCCCAAAAATGAAAATTGCTGAGTGCTTTGCTGTACATGGGTGTTTTTAGCAGTCGCTGAAGGGAATAATACACGCCCATGAATATTCCGTTGCCTACAAAGGCAAAAATTACTGCATTCGTGTGTAAAGGGCGTAGTCTGCCAAAACTCGTGTACTCACCAAAAAAAGTCTCAGTAAAATTTAATGAAGGAAAGACAAGTTGTAAGGCAATCAACAGACCGACTAACATACCGATCACGCCGAACACAACAGTGGCTAAGGCAAATTTTTTGACAATATTATTATCGTATTCAAAATGCTCTATGGTTGACATATTCTATGATTTACGTTTCGAATTATTTAATGGATTGATTACGGTTTACTGACCGTATCATTTTCCTCTTCCAGGGCATATTCATCCTCTATCAACATTCTAATTGATGGCGTATAGCTATCATCGAATTGTCCTGAATTCATGGCCCAAAAAAAAGCCAATAAAAAGCCCAGTGCAACCAGTAAACTGATGAGGATTAACACAATAATGATTCGCATCTTCGCCGCTTTTCTCGGTTGAAGTTATGGCAGCATTAAGCCGCAAAAGACGACGGCCGTCAACATTAAAAATGATCGTCATCACGTTTTGAAGACCATTCGTTCTAAGCTGATTGTTTGATTGATTTTGTCTCGGTATCAGGTTTAACAAGGGCTGTCCTATATACCAGAGCAGACCCCATTACCAAGCCGAAAAGAACAATGGTGATCGAGCTGGCCGGCATGAGTATAGCGGCGATCATAGGCGATAGTTTACCTTGAACGGCAATTGAGATTCCAATAATGTTGTACAACAACGCCAGCATGTAGGCGGCGTAAATGAGGTAAATGGCTTTTCGAGACAGCTTAAATATCCGGTCAAGCATCGAAAAATGATCCGCATGTACAATGATATCGCTTGCAGGTGTAAAGTTGGATGTGTCATCGGTTAAGATGATTCCTACATGGCTTTGAGCCAAGGCTCCCGCATCATTTAATCCGTCGCCAATCATTGCTACATGTTCACCTTTTTTTTGTAGCGCGGCTATGTAAGCTTGTTTATTATCAGGCCCTTGATTAAATAACAAATCACTTCCTTCGGGAAATATGTGTCGCAGTTCTTTTTTTGCATTAGCATGATCTCCGCTTAGCACGGCAAGTTTCTTCTTTTGTCCTATTTGACGAATGACCTGATCAAGGTTTTTGCGATATACATTTTCTCGATAAAAAACGCCAACTACTTTTCCGTCTATTTCAATACGCGTACCTTCTTTATTATTTTCAGTATTATTAATAAAAGTGGTTGATCCGATACGGATTTTTCGACCACCGACATTTCCCTCAATTCCTAGTCCTTTTTTTTCCTGAAAACTATCGACGTCTACATACTTGTTCTGTGAAAAAAACTTTGCTATTTCTTTGCTAACTGGGTGATTAGATTGGCTTGCCAGTGAAAATATTTGAACTTTGCTTTTGGGTGAGAGTTTTTTGCCAACATAATCCGTTTTATCCGGTGATGATGTTGTAATCGTTCCCGTTTTATCAAAGACAATACTGTTTACTTGAGACAACCGTTCAATGACTTGGGTATTCTTGATATAAATGCCCTTTTGGGCAAGCAATCTAACAATGGTTCCTAGTGTGAATGGGATTGAAAGGGCAATGGCACATGGACAGGCGATGATGAGCACGGCAGAAAATGCATTAACCGCAGTTGGAATACTACGTGGTAGCCAATAAAGAAGGGTTAAAAAACCAATAGCTAGTATGAGCCATGTAAATGTTCGAGCGACTTTATTGGCCAGTCCACTAACATGGCTTTCACCTGACTCTGCCATATTGTGTTCGTTCCACAACTGAGTCAGATAGCTGTTCGACACGGTTTTATCCAACCGAATCGTAAGACGGCCTCCTATTTGTCGACCGCCGGCATAAAGTTGATCACCCTTATACCTGCGTACAGTACGTGACTCTCCCGTCACAAACCGGTAGTCAATACGTCCTTCCCCATCTACCAACACAGCGTCTGCAGGAATCAATTCGCCATGTCGAATAACGACAAGGTGGCCGGGTTTTAATTTATCCAGCGTGATTTGTTGTTCAGATGATCCTTCAAGAGTGGAACAAACAATGGGAAAATATGATTTGAAGTTTTTATCAAATGATATGCGTGCATACGATACTTCCTGAAAATACCGCCCTACTAATAAGAAAAAAAGCAGGCCGGCCAAAGAGTCCAAATATCCGGCCCCGGACGCAGTAATTATTTCATAAATACTGCGGCTAAACAGGACTAAAATTCCGAGCGAAATAGGAATATCAATCGTAATTAGTCGCTGTTTCAATCCTTCTATTGCTGATCTAAAATAATCCTTGGCACAGTACAGTAACAAGGGTATCGCCAACAGGATATTTAATAAAGAAAATACTCGCTTTAAAAAATAATCATGAGCCTCCACTAGCCCTAAGTATTCCGGAAAGCTAAACAGCATAATATTCCCAAACACAAACCCAGCAAGACCTAGTTTATATAGCAAGCTCCTGTTAAGTGGCTGCTGACGCTGGTCATCTAAGTCCTGAAGTAAAATTTGAGGTGCATATCCTATTTTATCCATTACCTCAACTAACTCCCGGATTGATATTTCAGGTCCTATTGTTATTTTGACATTTTTAGTTAGAAAGTTTACACGTGCATAAAGGATTCGGTCGTCAATCTTGTGTAAATTTTCTAATAGAAACAAACAGGATGAACAGTGAATCTGTGGAACGTAGAACTGAATTATCTGACGGTTTTCATCCGCATAGGAAATGAGTCGCTCGATGGTTTCAGGATCATCAAGAAATGCATAGTGCTGTCTTTTCTTTTTACGCAGCGAAATACCTGGGTCATCATTGAGTAAGTAATAGTTTTCTAACCCGTTATCTGTTAATAAAGAATAGACGATTTTACAGCCATTGCAGCAGAAGTATTTATTATCCAGTTCGATATTTTGCGTTGGGCAACTATCACCACAATGATAGCAGCTGATCCGACCTACGTCGGTTTTTGTCGCTACTTGAGTCGCCTGTTCCATATCGTGAAGATCAAGATGTTGTTTCCATTGTGTGTTGATCGTAATCAGGGCGGTACTTGATCGTAATCATGATGAAGCTCCTATAGTGATCATACTTTTATGCCAATCATGAGGACAACCGATAGAATTTTTTAATCCTGATGTAGCTGACTGATGAAATATATTGTTCTCCGCAACTTGGGTATTTCAGATCGAATAATCCGGTTTGTCTTATTTGACTTATGCTTAGGCGCCAATTTGACCGGTGTCGAACTCCCACAGCATATAGCGACCGTTATTTTTATACTGTCGCTTTTACTCTTGATCACCTGTATCGTTGGATATTCCCCCGTATATACTATTATGGGGTGGAATACACGCGATGTCAAGTCTAAGGTTGTTTAACATCCTTACCAGGGTTCTCACTATCGTTTAACGGTTGATGCCGATCAGGAAGTGCTATATTCACTTCGATGAATTGTCCGATTAAAATCAATTCTGGATTGTCTGACGAAGTCCAGTGCATTTTCGAAGTAATATTAATTGCGAAACTGGTAGTTTTTTTTGTTTTACTACAAGGGTGTACTGTCAATGAAGCGACGACTCGGTACCCCGATATCATTCTCGTAGTAGGTTCTTCTCTACGCGTAACCGACTACGGTTTTATGTCACCATCGCGGGGGCAAACCCCTCATTTGGACAAACTAGCAAACGCCGGAGTGATATTCACTTCTGCCTATGCTCCGACTGCAGACCGCGATTACAACCACCGAGCAATACTCACCGGACTACTACCAAAAACATACCGAAACGAGATAGACTCGCTAATGGCAGATCAACTGTCCCGCCAGTCTTTTGTAAATGAGAAAAATTTGTATACATGGAAAAGAAAGTTTTTGCATCAGGCAATCGGGTCTGTAGAAACACTACCTAAAGTATTGGCGTCACACGGATATGTGAGTCATTATTTAGGAAATGGTATGGCGTTTGATGTTAAAGCGGCTGGCTTTCACCATAACTACCTGAAGGAAAACTACAACTTTAATACTACAGGAGATGCATTCAGTAGGCAGAAGCAAACGTTCCTCGATCAAATTGCAGGCAATTCACAGCCGGTCTTCTCTTATTTTTCATTACCCAGCATGTCCCATTCGGAAACTGCTGCATTTAAAGAAAATTATCCAAACGACACGCTCTCTGATTTAAAATACTTTGCACACCTCGAGTGGTCAGATCAAGTTTTTGGAGCGTTTATTCAATCCTTCAAGCAGACTAGGGGTGATAAAGATTTAATAATTATTTATGTTCAAGATGGTGGTGGCGATATTTTTGATAATAAAAATACGGACATCGGATATCGTAGTCCCATAGTCTTTTATAAAAAAAACGACGTCGCTTTTCGTTCAGACGCCATTGCTCATTTTTGTGATATACTACCCACTACACTTGCAATGATGAATATAATGGCGTCCTCTAAAGTTGATGGCCTGGATCTGACAAAAATTATTTCCGGAAGTAAACCTTTAGTACGAATCAGCGTGCTGGGTGAGACGTTGGACGGCCACTATATTCGCAACGACAATTTTTTCTTTACGTGCAGCATCGACAAAAAAAACAAAGCCATATTTGAGTTAAATTATGATCCCTATTGCACCGATAATATGATTCAGTACCACCCAGCCAAAACCAAGCGATATCTGAAAGAAATTGCTGCTTTTTCAAAGCATTAAATCTCTAATTCATCCATTTTTTCGTTTTCTTCCCGTAGCTTTTCAATTTCTTTTTCATTCTTTAGACGTACTTCTCCCATCGCGGATGCCAAAAGCCCTGTTGGTACCGCTAAAACACTTAGACCAATAATTAGAATAAAAAATGTAAATATTCGCCCACCAGTTGTTATCGGAAACATGTCTCCATAACCGACGGTTGTCAGTGTGGCTACGGCCCACCACAAGCTATGAAAAACAGAAGAAAATTTATCTGGTTGCGCTTCGTGCTCAAAATGATAGATGCCCGCTGCTGAAAAAAATAGCATCAATAATGTCATAATAAAAAACAACACAATTTCTTCTTTAGCCAATAACACAGCTTGTTTTAAACGAGATGCCGCTCGAATGTATCGAAACATTTTCAAAGCTCGTAGTAGTTTAAAAAACCTCAAGGTCCGCAGCAGCTTTAAATCAATACCGAGGGCGAGATAGAAAGGAAGTATTGCAAGCAAGTCAATTACTCCATAGAAGCTTTTGACAAACTTCCAGCGATCCGATGCTACGATAATGCGGAGAATATATTCGGCTGTAAACACAATGACGATGCCGATTTCGGCTATGTGTAACCAACGTCTTGCATTCGGTGTCAAATCTGGCAATGTCTCCAATGAAAAAACAACAAGAGCAAATAGAATGACTACTTGAATAAAGTAGTCAAATAATCGCCCTGCGCGGTTATCCCGATTTTCAACAACGTTTTTCAAGCTCGACATGCGATAGTAATTCCTATAATGAAGGTAGTCAATTTATGCCGTATAATGCTGTCCAACCCGTTGTATTTGGTCGGTACATACACCAATAAAATGCTTGCAATCGTTACTTTTGGTCTTTTATGCCTGGACAGAATAAAATACGCATCTAATGGGCCTTTTTTCCGTCTATACAGAAATCGGTTTTCGCCACATCCTTGACGAACGGCTATTGACCAACATCACTTCCGCCGAAGGTTATGACCACGTACTATTTATCATTGCGTTAGCCGCCGTATACCGGTGGGATGAAATAAAAAAGGTTGCCATTTTAGTTACGGCATTTACAATCGGGCATTCGCTTACGCTAGCCTTTTCGGCGTTAGGCGTTATCCGTGTGCCGACTTCGCTTGTCGAATTTTTAATTCCCCTTACCATTTTGTTGACAGTTCTGTACAACCTAGTTACCCATAAAAACAGTGTTACCAAACGAGCATTGACTTACCGATATATGGTGGCCTTGTTATTTGGTTTAATTCATGGACTCGGTTTTTCAAACTACCTTAATGCATTACTTGGCCAGGAAGAATCAATTGTTGTTCCGCTATTAGGTTTTAACCTAGGCCTCGAATTGGGACAATTATTGGTAGTGTCAATACTACTTTTTTTTCACTTTATTTTGGATAAAATCATTAAAATCAAACGTAAATCATATGTCTTGTTGCTTTCAATCTTTGTTTTGTTTTTTACGCTTCCAATTTTAATCAGCGCGTTTCGTGCTTTTATTAATTAAGACGAAAGGGAGTATGAATAATAATGATGTTCTACGACGTGTGCGCTATACTTTTGACATGAATGACGATACTGTTGAAAGCCTCTTCAAATACGCTGGTGTAAATGTGCCGCGAAGCACTTTTTTACGTTACATGAAACGAGAGAAAGACAAGGAGTTTAAAATTATGCCCGATAAAATGTTGGCCGCGTTTTTGAATGGATTTATTGTGTCTCGTCGTGGAAAAAAAGACGGTGTAGAGTTTGTTAATGAAGCAACGTTGACCAACAATATTATTCTTAGGAAGCTAAAAATTGCTCTGAACATTCGTGAAGACGCCATATTAGAGTTTTACGATTTAGCTGATGTACGGTTGAGTCGACATGAGTTAAGTGCGTTTTTTCGGCACCCAGATAAGCCGCAATATCGACCATGTCAAGACCAATTTTTACGCAATTTTTTACAAGGCATGCAACGAAAGTATAGGCCAACATTACCACCAAGTTAAATCAAGTTACAATTCATGGCATCGCTACGTCTACAAGCTTTTTTAGCACGAGAGAACAACAACTATGACCTATATCTGATGCGCTGGGAAGTATTTAAAGTAGTAGATACTCAACCTGCTGAAATGCCAGTAATCAGTACGTTAGGGTCTCTGCTAGACGTTTCATTAGCTGCAGGCGCTTATGAAATTGTTTATTCTTCGGGTTTGTTTGCTAACGCGTTTAGGGTGCAGGTAACGGATGAGCATATCAACAAAGTAGTCTATCTCGACGCTGGCGTATTAATAGGGTCCATTGGGCCAAATGCAGATAATACAGATGCAGATGCAGATTTGGAGCTCTATTCAAAAAATAAAGGAAAAACAATAGGTGGATACGGTATGATTGAATACATCGTACCAGCTGACGAAGATCTACGTTTAGAAGGCCGTATTCATACGGGAAAAGATGAACCCCTGCACGCCGAATCAGTATCTTTTTCCGTGCGCGTGGGCGAAGTAAAACGTATTCATTTGGTCGCGAATATTTCACCTTCTTTTTGAAGTCCATCGTTTCTATAGACAGTGAGAAATTGACTTGTTGCGTTATTTACGCATAGCGAAATGTAGAAAAGCGTATTCTCGCGCTTTTACTTTAGTGGGTACTGTGTGTATTCGTGGATAAAAAGGTTAGCCGATTTATTGGTTATAAAAATCAAATTATAGCATAGCTGTGATATCAAGGAATGTGTCATTCGTCATGAAGGGATATTCCCTACATTAGTCATACGAAACAACATCACTTCTGGAAAGATATCAAAAAGGATTTCTTTCCACAGCATGAAAAGTGCAATATATTATACTGGTTCCAATATCTAAGACTTGAATCTTTCCTTTAAATAGTGTATTTTTAAAAGCCCTTGATTGACTATGCTCACGTTGTAAGTGTATTCAGCTTTTACAACTCTTTAGTTCTCGTCTGTCTTATTCTATCGCGGAACATGTGTATTTCCTAATTATTCTTCTTGTTTAAATGGTCGTGAAACTACGGCAACCTCAAAAAATAAAAAACATGAAAAACTTACTATCAATTATTCTACTTCTATTTGGTTTCACTGCCTTCGGACAAAAGGGAACAGGTGGTTTTACCAATGAAATAAAAATTGGCGCTAAACTTAGCGTCGACACGAATCAAGCCGGAATGATTCAATTTACATCAGGAGATTTTCAAGGATATGATGGTTCAGCTTGGAAAAGTTTCGTGGATTTAGGCGTAAACTATGCTAATGTAGTAACGGTTGCTCAAAGTGGCGGTGATTTTACAACCATTCAGTCCGGTATATCCGGTTGCACTACAACCAGCCCATCAAACCCCTGCCTGGTTAGGGTAATGCCCGGTTCATACCTGGAACCTGTAATAACTGTGCCCAATAATGTTCATCTCGTTGGCTCGGGAAGGTATACAACATTCGTTATTGGTCAGATTCTTCCTGCGGATAGCTGCTTAATCGAGGGATTTTTTATTTCAGATGGAATTGTATGTATGGGAACGTCACCAAAAATTACGTCAAATCATATTCAAAATATGTCTGGCGCCGGTATTGTTGTTAACGGCGTTACACAGTCTTCGAGACCCTGGATCGAAAATAATCGTATTAATAATTGTGTGGACTACGGTATTCGATGTTCTGGAGGAAATAATGTGAGTTCCGCAGCAAATCCCTGGATAATTCAAAACCGAATCGATAGCAACTTAACCGGCGGTATAATATGTACCGAAAATGCCTGGCCCACGATTAGCAACAATGAAATAACCCATAATTTTTTATCCGGTATAGTCCTTATGGGAAGTACATTTCCATCGGAACCAACTATAACGGATAATGTAATTGCACACACTATTGACGTCGGGGGAACGCCAGGAGTCGGAATTCGTCTTTCCAATCTCGCCGAGCCCAGGATTATGCTTAATGATATTTATGGAAATAAAATAGGAATTAGTGTGCTAAGTGTTTCTCAGCCTTCAATTCTTTCAAATAATATTAATTACAATGATAGCATTGGTATTTACTGCACCTCTCCCGGAGCTGGAGTCAAGAAAGTAGTTATTCAATCAAACCATATTCACAGTAATGGGGTTTTTGGTATTGAAGTTAAAAACCCCGGAGACCCGGTCGTGTCTCACAATCAAATTAGCTATCATCAAATTGGAGTTAATGTGGGACAAACAACACCATTTATTTATCAAAACAGTATCGTCAACAATTTTATATTAGATATTCAATACACTGTTATAGGGCCATTTCCGATAATAAGTACGAATATCTACGACAATATTGCTCCTGGTGGCCTTGCTGGTGGCATATACAACAGCACGTCTGCTGGTGGTGCGATTGGACCTTGATGTATTCATTGTACCATTAGTTATCGGTGCCAAAAAAGGGGTGGACAAACAATTGTCGTCACCCCTTTTTTACTATTCTTTACAGATGGCTTGCGAAAGCTACCTTCTACCTCAGTCTCGGCAGTCCTCTTTGGCATCTTCCCATTCGTCAGCATTGTTTATGGTTAAAATGCGATCATCTTCTATATAGATGATATCGACCGGATACTGTAATGCTGGTTTTTCGCGTACGTCTGGGTTATTTTCATACCAAGCTCGAATCGCTTGTCGTGATTCTTCGGCGTTAGCCCCGGTAATTGTACTTCCATCGGGCATAATATACGTTACCGGATATACGAGTTTAAAACACCTTTTTGGACGGTCTGTTTGTCCTTGGTGCTTACACCGGTTCTTTAATCTTCTCATTTCTTCGGCACTGTTGATTGTCACTTCTTCGCCATTTCGTAATATCACGTCAACAGGAAATTGAAGTTGAGGGCGACCTTCGGCATCCGGGTTGGCATCATACCATGAAGCAATGTTAGCCCTGACCTCTGCCGCATCAGCGCCAGTTACAAGCGATCCATCGGGCATGATATACGTCACTGGGTACACCAGTTCGAAGCACTTCCTTGGTCTGTCATCAGGTCGGTCGTCACGGCAACGCTCTTTTAATCGCATCAACTCTGCTACATTATTTAGTGTCAATTCCTCACCATTCCTTAAAACTACATTTACGGGGTATTCAAGTTCTGGTCTTGTGTCTTCATCAGGGTTCGCGGCATACCATGCTCGAATACCCGCTTTTACTTCTTTCGCATTGTCACCGGTGATGGTTGACCCATCGGGCATCGTGTACGTTACCGGATATACAAATCTGAAACAGCGCTTTCGATGGGTAAAATCCGACTCAGCTCCATTGCGTGTTTCTACCTCATCGTTAATTCTCAATTCATCAAATGACTCTTCACTGTCACATGACATATAGGCAAGTGTCATAAAAAGGCAGAAGCCATAAATTAAATACTTCATCTTTATTGGTGTTTTATTAATGATTAATATAATTAAATTTTTATGTGGTAATGTAGGCCGATATTCATCGAAGTTGTTCCGCGATTACGTTCGTTTAACACGTTATTTTTATGCATATCGTATTGGTATGAAAGCTGGAATCGCCCATGCCATCCTCGCACTATTTCATAGTCGAGTCCAAGCCCTCCAGTCAAACCGATAAATGCCCTTGATGCGGATAACCGGTTTGCTCGATCGGAAACGGCAACTTGCACTGGGCTATCACGGCGGGTGAACGTTGCATTCAACGTGTAGGATTTCAATTTTACGTGATTGTAGGTCAAGCCGCCTTGAATTACATATTTTAATTTTGAGTCACCGAGAAAATATGTCGCAGATATTGGTACCTGAAAGTAACTGTATTTGAATTTCTCCATGACAGCGCCTTCAACCAACTCACCTTCTTGAATTTCATCTGTCGAATTCATTCGGATTACAACATCACTTTGTGCTGAGCCGAATGTCGATCGGCTGGTAAGTGAAAATGTGTTTCGGAACTTTCCATCCATTTCGCGCACTTCACGCGACTTATTATATTTCAAAGCAATACGCCTATTCTGATCGGCCGACAAGGTCGACACTCCCAGCCCTGCATTCAACGACAATTTATTTGTAAGTGAATACCCAAGTTGTATTCCATACACGGATGAACTATGTGTCCGGTGATACAAGTTATCTGACGTTTTTCGCTGCAGTGCAAACTCATGCCTCGACGATAGTTGAAATGGTTTTCGAAAATACGTATATCCAACTTCAATTTTTCTATTGCTATTATTTTTTTCTCTTTTTTTGATATAAGGCGTTTTCACTTTATTTATTTCTGCTTCGGGTAGCAGTGCCAGTGTTACTTGTGGTAATTTATTTAGCTGCTCAATTGTCATAAAGTTTATACCAGAAGTGTTTTTTTCTCTTTTGCTTGCTTCTACCAACGCTATCATAATTTTTAACTGCTCATTCTCCTTTTTATAGCTACTGTTGTTTATGCGCAGCTCTTCATTTTCTTTAGCAAGCACTTCGTTTAGTTGACTTGATTGGGTTAATTTATTGGTGTAGTAATTATTTTCAGAATGTGTCTTTGACAATTTTTGAGTCAAAAGGTTTAATTCGTGATTTATTCTATTTTGTTCCTGAGTTCGTTTATTGTTATCATCTTGAAGTGCGATGACATTTTCATGAAGTAGACGATTTGCACGATTAAATCCTTCGGTCATTTTCTCTCGCTCTTGTAATGCTCGATATAATTTCTGGTTTTTTAGATATAGATAAACACTACCGGCAACTAACAGTAAGAGTGCGGCTACAGCAGTAATTTTCCAAATTGAACTTGTCCGCCTTGAATTCGAGGTCGCTTTTGGTGTTATAATTTGGTTCAACAAGTGGTTTCGAACCTCCTTGTCCGGTCGGAGCCACACATCATCCTCGAAGGGCTTTGTCTCTAATTGTTTTTTTATAAAGTCTCCTAATCTCGTATTCTCTTCATCCATATACTTATTCACTTAAAGAGCAATTCAAATTTTGACCGTAATAGCTTTTTTGCTTTGGCTAATTGCGACTTTGATGTTCCAACGGAAATATCCAATCGCTCAGCAATCTCCCTATGCGTATAGCCATCTATATCGTGCATATTAAAAACGGTTCGGTAGCCAGCCGGAAGCTCTTGGATGAGACTTACGATTTCTTTGGCGGTTAACTCGTTCAATATGGTATCATTCCATTCGGTTAAGTTTTCTACTACTGTAATATCATCAAAGGTCTGCTTCCAATGATGCTTTTTAAGGTACTTCAATGCTGCATTAATAACCACTCGGTTGGACCACGCTTTGAACGTATTTGACTTCACGCGGTAGGTATCCAAAACAGCAAATACTTTTATTACACCTTCCTGGAACATATCCTGCGCCTCTGGTCTGTTTCGTGCATATCGCAGGCATAGTTTAAACCAATACGCCTCATGCCTGTCATACAGGACGCGCTTAGCATCTGAGTTGCCTTTTCGTATGCGAGAAATTACTTGGTCGTCTGTGTGCATAAACCGGCATTCATACCCACTTTTGACTATCATACCCTTAAAAAGGTTGAAAGGGTTGCCTTAGGCCCAACATTAACTTGTGTCGATATTTTTTCATTTCACGGGTCCGGGTGGTATTTATCGAAAAACCACCCTTTTCTGGAGACGGTCAAAGGGGCTGGGCCATCTGCCCACTTACTTATCTTCTTCTCTTGCGCCCCGACTGGTGATCTATGCTGGCAATGTCATGGGTAGCACATTTAAGAAAAACTTGATTGAGTAGAGAGGCTGTTCTACAATCTTTCGTGTCGTGTTTTACTCTTGTAATTTTTCCACAGCTGCTTGTAATTGTTCATAGAATTGTTCTCCGTATTTTCGTTCAATAGCCTCTTTCGCAAACTCGTGTAAGGTCACATCCAGTTTTTCACCATTTCCACATGCCGGATTACAAATACTCCATTTCTCGTACGTCATCAATTCCATTCCATTTGCCGGATTCTTCTTTATGCGAATTGGGTAAAGGTGACATGATACCGGTTTTCGAAAGTCAATTTTCCCGTCGCGCCAGGCGTGCTCTATACCGCATCCAATACTCCCATCTTTATTGTAGACGGCATAAGCACAACGACCGTCTTCGTGTATTGGTGTTCCCACGGATTTATTTTCTTCATAGTATGCTGTTGGGCCAGTAGTTTTTAAGAATGTAACACTATCGGGTTCTAAATAGTCATCTATCTTATTATAGATCGTCTTTAATGTTTCTTCTTCATGCTTCTCCACCGGAGCACCATAGTCTCCCTCGATACAGCAAATACCCTTGCATCTGTCGATATTGCACACAAAGTAGTTTTCATATACATCGGCTTCGACCATTATATTGTTGATCATAATCATGAGTGAAAGGTACAACTCAGCTCACTTACATGCGGTAAGAAAACCGAAATTCATTGCTCTCAAGGGGTTCTACTAATCGTCAAAGCATCATTTTTTATTTCTGTCGTCTACAATAGCAAATAAAATTGATTAGTCAAACCAAAATGCAAAATAACAACTTACCAGTAGCAATAATCGGTGGCGGAGCAGTAGGTCTCGCAGCTGCAGCTCATCTAGCACAAAGAAAAATGCCATTCGTCTTATTTGAAGCAGGAAGTTCTGTAGGGGCAAATTTTTTGTCCTGGCGGCATGTTCGCGTCTTCTCCCCCTGGAAATATAATATTGATAGGGCTGCGGAAAAATTACTATCTCAAACGGATTGGGTCGTTCCTGACAAGGAAGGTTTACCCACAGGTAAAGAATTAGTTGAAGATTACTTTGTCCCACTCGCTAATCATCCAGCCATTTTGCCAAATGTTCACCTAAATTCTAAGGTGCTCACCATTGGTCGAAAAGGTTTGGACAAAATGAAAACAGCAGGAAGAGAGAATAAACCATTTTCCATCAAAGTGAATGAGAATGGAACAGTCCAATATTATGAAGCCAAGGCAGTTATCGATGCCTCAGGTACCTGGAATCAACCAAACCCAATCGGGTCTGGAGGTGTTCTCGCCGAAGGAGAATTGGAATTATATAACAATATTTTTTATGGTATTCCAAATGTCAAAAAAGAAGCTTTAGGCCGATATAAAAACAAAAATATCGTTGTCGTGGGTGGTGGGCACTCCGCCATTAATGTACTTTTAGATTTGGCCGATGTTCAAAATGATTTTCCAGCGACACAACTCATTTGGGTGTTGAGAAAAAAAGATGTTTCAGCCGTATATGGTGGAAAAGAAGACGATGCGCTGGAAGCAAGGGGTGCATTGGGTATTCGGATTGAAAAATTGGTCAAGAGCGGAAAGTTAGCTGTTTATACGCCATTTCACATTTTAAATTTGACCAAAAACGATAGTGGAATTCAGATTGAAGGTGACTTTAATGGCAAGGCTGAAACGATTCCTAACGTTGACGAAATCATTAGTAATACAGGTTCAAGACCTGACTTGGAAATGATACGAGAAGTTAGGGTTGATTTAGATTCCTCGTTAGAGTCCGTATTTGATTTGGCAGAACTCATTGACCCAAATATTCATAGCTGTGGAACAGTAAGACCACACGGAGAAAAAGAGCTGCGCCATCCCGAAAAAGACTTTTATATCGTGGGTTCAAAAAGTTATGGCAGAGCACCAACATTTTTGATGGCTACAGGATATGAACAAGTTCGCTCAATTGTTGCCTATATGGCTAGTGATTTTAAGGCAGCCGAGAGCGTTGAGTTGAACCTACCCCAAACGGGGGTTTGCAGTTCAAACTTAGGTAGTGTTAATGGCACAGCTTGTTGTGGAACGGAAGAAGTAGTTACTGAAAGTGCTGATTCAGGCGGCGGATGCTGTTAAATTAATGCATCTGCATCATTTTTAGCATAATCCGTCTTAGTTAGTGAAACAAAATTCATCATAACTTAATCTATAAAATATGAAAAAAAGAAATTCAAATACTGAAGTCCGTCAAACACGTGGTGGATGCTGTGGGACAAAACCAGCAATAAATACTGCAAAAGTAGAAACTGTTCAAACTTCATGTTGTGGAACAAGTAACAATACAAAAACAATAGAAGTGAAGCCAAAATCAGGTGGGTGTTGTTAAACAAAAGTGCAAGATTATCTAAATTAAAAAGCTCCTCATTCAGAGGGGCTTTAACTTCTTCCGGAGTAATGGCATTTGCAGGATTAGGAGATGCCATACTCTATCCAATTTTACCTGTTTACGGAAAAGAAATGGGGTTTTCCGTTTTCGTTATCGGACTTTTATTATCGATAAACCGATTTATACGAATTATTGCTAACACTCCCATAGCCAATGTAATAGACAGGTTAGGGATGAGAAAAGTCTTGATTATTTGTTCCGGCTTGGCAGTAAGTACAACAATAGTTTACGGACTTAAATTAGGCGTCATTACATTCTTCATTGCCCGAATTATATGGGGACTAAGTTATTCGGGGTTAAAGATAGTCACGCTGAATTATGCAGCTCAGGTTAGGAAAACATCAGGGCTTGCCTTTGGTCTTTCCAAAGGTATCAAGTCCTTGGGAGGTTTATTTGCGCTTTGGTTTTGCCCCCTATTAATAGCCTCTGTTGGAGTTGAACGCGGTTTTTTTGCTATCGCAATGATAAGTATGATAGGTGTTATTATGGCACTCTTGCTTCCAAAGTTTCGTTCAAACGAAAATTTAGAAAAGGTAATAACTAAGAAGACCTTTTATCCAAGTTCAATGAATCTATTGGTCTTTATTCTTTCCGTTTCCATAGATGGGGTTTTGGTGGTAGCCTTGTCCAATTTATTGATAGCTGAATATCCTGAAGTCAGCCAGCTTTTGGGAATTGTAGCATTTTATCTATTGTTAAAACGCCTGTTTACTTTTGGGTTTTCTTTTTTGAGTGGCATTTTGTCATTGAAGGTTCAGCCCTTTAAATTATTTAATTTTTCCGTAACTATTTGTTTAATAGCAATGTTGTTACTAGCTTTTAACTATACTGTGACAGGGGTAATTTTGGCCTTCTTATTCAATACTGTAGTAATTACCTTTTCTCCTTTAGTTGCAATACAACTCCAGTCGGGAAAACAAAATTCACTACAGGCCATCTCAAGTGTCAGCACATGGTGGGATTTAGGGGCAGCAACAGGAGCATTCCTCGGTATTTTTTTAATAGAAAAGTTAGGTACTCAAAACTTGTTTCTCATACTGTCGATTTTTATAATAGTTTTATTTACTAAATATAGTATCCAAAATGGAAGGACAAATAGAACAACTTTATAAACCGCTTTTTTTGTATGTCAAAAAAAGAGTCAACAATCAGGAAGATGCGGAGGATTTGACACAGGAGGTTTTTTATAAACTTTCAAAGTCCGAAACCAGCAAGGTCGAAAGTGTTAAAAGCTGGGTCTATATGATTGCTAAAAACACCATAACCGACTATTACAGGAAGAAAAAAATACCGACTACTAATGAAGTTGAAGAAGTAGGCTATTCTTATGAATTGAACGATG
Source organism: Saprospiraceae bacterium (assembly GCA_028279185.1). GTDB lineage: Bacteria > Bacteroidota > Bacteroidia > Chitinophagales > Saprospiraceae > JANQSS01. The sequence goes on from JANQSS010000019.1 coordinate 46,318, forward strand.
AAAATGCCGCTGACGAACTTAGTAAATGTGTCACTCAATTTGTTAACGAACTACCTGAAGACTACCGCTCTATTATGTTGCTTTCTGAACTGGAGGAAATACCACAAAAAGAAATAGCGGAGCGCTTAAACATGAATTATGTGACAGTGCGTTCCAAAATACAAAGAGGTCGGAAAAAATTAAAAGACCTTTTTTCAGACTGTTGCAATGTATCACAAGGAGGTAAAGGAAGTATTTTAGATTATAAAATAAAGGGTGACGTTAAAAAGGATATGGATTGTTGTGATTAAAACTGACCTAAATGAAATTTGGTATTATTGGAGAGTTTGACGAAAATTTTAGACCGCATGTTGCCACAAATGAGGCAATCATACATTCAAGTTCATTGATCAGAAGTGAGTTTGAATCCATATGGATTTCAACGGAAGAAGTTGAAAAGAATTTTGAGGACATAGTGGAGCAATTTGTTGGTTTTTGGATTGCACCTGGTAGTCCATATAAAAGTATGAATGGTGCGCTCAAACTCATTCACCATACAAGAGAAAATAAAATCCCAACATTTGGCACTTGCGGAGGATTTCAGCATATGGTAATTGAGTTCGCTCGTAATGTGCTAAATATTCAAGATGCGGAACATGCGGAATACAACCCCTATGCCTCCAGGCTGGTGGTCAATCCTCTTTCTTGTGATTTAAAAGGCGAACTTTTAGATATTCATATTACTGATATTGATTCAAAGACGTTTGCCATTTACGGGAAGGAGAAAACAACAGAGAAGTATTATTGCAACTTTGGGCTTAACCCAGCGTTTCAAGACCTTTTTCATAAAAATGGGTTTAAAATTGTCGCAAGTGATAAGTATAAAGAAGCCAGAATTTTAGAGCTAGACAACCACCCCTTCTTTATAGCCACCTTATTTGTTCCACAAGATAATTCCATGCCTGAAAGTCCTCATAAATTAGTGACAAAATTTATCAAGGCAGTATTAAACGAGAACTAAGGAAAATAATAAAAAGCCATATAATTACATATACCAGAGAGAGTGAATTCAACCCTTCTTAGAGAAGGGAACGATCTTGCTAGATGTAAGATCAAAACAAACTCGAAATTACTTTGAAGAAATAAAAAGGTGTGGCAAACCTGTTGTCACGGTTTGTATAAGTTGTTATACATCGGTGAAGTCACTAGTTTATTGGACGGTCATGGTGTTACTTCAATCAACGGCGGCTCTAGGCAAAATGTCGCTGAATTGGTGAAACTAAATAATCAATAACAAATAAAATTAAAATGAGCTCTTTTGACATAGTAAACGAAGATTACGCGCATCAATTTGTAAGGCAAAACTCCAAGATGTTAAAAAATATGTTTGGGTCAGGAGACCTAACACCTTTTTGGATTGCTGACATGGAATTTAAAGTTGCACAACCTATAACTGATGAGTTAAACAGACTTGTAACGAGAGGGGTTTTTGCCTACGAATTTGCTACTCAAGATATTTACGATGCCATAGCGGGTTGGAGTCGTAAAAGATATCAACTATCTCTAGATGCAAAGTATTTCTTACAAATATCGGGGGTTTTGACCGGCATCTCATTATTAATTCGAGAACTGACAGCACCCAATGACGGCATTTTAATTCAAACTCCCGTTTACCATCAATTTGCTCAAATCATTAAAACAGCGAATAGAAAAATTGTCAGAAACCCACTTCAAATTGTGGAAGGAAAGTATAAGATAGATTATGTAGACTTGGAAAAAAAACTCCAAATTGAAAGTGTAAAAATTATCTTGCTGTGTAATCCTCATAACCCAGTTGGGCGAGTTTGGAAAAAGGAAGAATTGCAGAAAGTAGCTGCATTAGCAAATAAATATGGTGTAATAATCATAAGCGACGAAATTCACTCAGACATTGTTTATTCTGGACATCGTTTTAATAGCATACTCTCGCTAGAACAAGAAAATCATATTGCCTTATTAGGTTCGCCTGCTAAGACTTTTGGCATGCAGAGTATTTCCAATGGTTATATTTATATTCCGAATGAGGTAACAAGAAAACAAGTAAAAAATACGATCGAAGCAATGTATTTGAATCATGGAAATGCGTTGACAACTTTTGCTACGATAGCTGCTTTTAAAGATGGAGGAAGATGGTTAGATGGCCTATTACAATATTTAGAATCTAATATTAATTGGATTCAAGGTTTTCTTCAAAAAGAGTTGCCCTTTGTGAAAATGTATCCGGTCGAAGGGACTTATCAGGCGTGGTTAGATTTCAGAGAACTGAATTTCAGCAAAGAAGAGTTAAGTCAATTAATTGTTTTGAAAGCCAAATTAGCACTAACACCAGGTAATTGGTTTGATAGAGACTGTGCTTTGTTCATGAGAATGAATATTGCCTCACCTTTGGCCAAACTTCAGACGGCTTTCAAACGACTACAAATCGTGCTTGATGAAAATAACTGAAAGAAAAAATTTCAAAGCTTGTCTGTACGGGTCCAAAAAGTATCACTGTTCTTGCATCATTTTCTATCCACTTCGTCTTTATAGGTGATACAAAACAATGTGTCGTCTTGGCAGATTATGAATAGCTGATTATAAATGAGTTATAGCTCCATGGCTAAGAATCTCTATCATCATTCAGCTTTCCTATGGTTGTCTATGACGGCCAGTATTTAGTTAATCAGTAAATTTTGAAGAAAATGAATTTAAGTTTAAAAGGAATTCTTGTAGGCGCTCCCCTTCTTATCGGTATCCTCTTTAGCACGAACGTAGTAGGCCAATCATCATCTTGTTGTACAAAAGGTAAAGAAGCTTCTGCCAAGACTGTTTGCTGCTCATCATCTTCTGTTGAAGGTGCTACATCCGGTTGCTCCCCTTCTGCCTGTCGCGGTGCAAAAACCAAGTTTGGAGAAGCCAAAGTAATCAGTAATTTGAGGTTGAGCCTTATTGAATTAAAGGCGGAAATGGAAAAATCTACTAATCCCAAATTTGAAGCAAGATCGTATGATATTCATGGTATTGTTGGAGAGTCTGATGACGAAAGTTTAAAAATTATTGCTAATGAAGTGCGATTGGTGGAAGCTGCTTTCGCTACAAAATTGAAGCACAAACCTTTAAAGTTCGATTTACCCGAAAATAAAGCCAGACAAGTTCAATATTTAAACGCCAGAATCGAAGGATTAAAACAATTACTTTAGTTTTCCTATTTCAAGTTTTGGCAATTTCCTTAATGATAAAAAAGAACCCTTGACCGTAGTGTGTTGAGGGTTCATTTCTTATAATCCAAACCACTTTGGATCAACTTTTTAACTTGTGACTTTTAGAAAATTTATTAGTCTTTCGATAGCGCTAAGCTTTATTGTTTTATTAGCAACTGGAATTTTATCCTTTTATAAGGACTACTCTCGTATTATCGCTACACTTCACACAGTATTTGGGCTGTTGTTTTCTGTGGGCGCGTTGTTTCACTTATCTAATAATTTCAAACCAATAAAAACCTATGCAAGAGGAAAAATGATCTTTGCAGTTTTAATTATGGTTGCAGTGTTTTTCTCTGGTGCTTATTATCAAATAGAACCGTTCGACTCTCTTATGAACTTCGGAACAAAGCTAAAAGCGAGTTCAGAAAAGGAACTTAATCTGTCGGAGTATGAAGTTTTTGAAATGGAAATGAATAAGGATATTCAATTGACAATAGATTTGCTTCGCTCCGAACATTATTGGCACCCCCAAATGGCCGTCTGGGTAGAAGATACGCTTGGCAATTATGTAGAAACTATTTTTGTATCCAAAGCCACCGCACAGGGTTTGTTTTTTGGAGGGCGTAGCAAAGACAATTTCAAAGAATTTGATGAGAAAAAAGATGCAGAGGGCGACTTCAGAAGGGTAAATGCGTTACCTGTTTGGTCACACAAAAGAGGTGTGCAATACAAAGATGGATTGTATGTGCCAACCAATGATAATCCATTGCCTGATGGTATTACAGGAGCTACGTTCAAAGATAATTTTAAACTTCTTTCTTCTATAGACAGTACGAGTAAGTTTAACCTTAGAATTGAAATTAACGTTGCTTTTGATGACAATGAACATTATTCTGAATTTGATTTCCCCGATGATGAAATCTTCCATAATGGCACAGGGCAATTAGGGCAACCGTCTATTATATTTAATGCTCAAATAGATATGAATGATCATAAAGATTACTATTTAATGGACTTAATCGGTCATGGGCATCGTTCGGGACAGACGGGAGAACTATACAAAGATCTATCTACGTTAACAACCGCCAAAAAAATTGTGGAACGAATTGTTATCGGGGCTCTAAACAAAAAAACTTAAACTGCAGGTTTTGGAGAAAAACCTAATTTGGGCTATATATTATAAACATCGACTTCTATAATTCCTAAAGGCCTCGTAGTGCATGTCCATCCTTTAAAGCCCATATTAGCCAACCAAAACCAAGTTTTAGTCCTCTTTTTCATTAAATAGACCTACATTTAATAAACCATACCCACCCTCATGGTTGATTCAACATTTCGTAAATCACCAACGCTCGCCATGAATGAAGCCATGGCACGCTTGCGATCACAAGGAAAAACAGTTTTTTCTTATGGTTTTGGTCAATCCCCATTCCCTATTCCTGAGCCCGTCGTACAAGCTTTGAAGCAACATGCACATAAAAAGAATTACTTGCCCGTTCAAGGGCTCGCCCCTCTGCGTCAGCATATTGCTGCATTCCAAAATAACCGATTACAGGTAAATTTCACCGAGGCTGATGTCATAATTGGGCCAGGTTCAAAAGAAATTATTTGGTCCATTATTTATCAGTTTTCAGGAGATATACTTATTCCCAGTCCCAGTTGGGTGACTTACGCCCCTCAGGTAAAAATGGCAAAAAAAAATGTAATTACTATTCCATGTGATGCGACAACAAATTGGATAATAACTGCAGATGCATTTGAACGTGCTTGTAAAAAAACGTCTAATAAAAAACTGATAATATTAAATTATCCGAACAACCCAACCGGATCTATTCCTTCCATCAAGCAAGCAGAAGCACTTGTCTCCATAGCCAAGAAATATGACGTGATAATTTTGCATGATAATATATATGGAAGACTCGATCACTCTAAGTCGGACATTTCATTTTCTTCATTGTTTCCTGAAAATACAATTTTGACTTCTGGCTTGAGCAAGTGGTGTGGAGCTGGTGGTTGGCGGCTTGGCTTTGGTGTTTTCCCAAAACCCCTGCACCCATTACGCGATCGTGTACTTGTTATGGCTAGCGAAACTTTTTCCTGTGTTTCGTCGCCCATTCAGTACGCCGCAATTACCGCTTATGAAAACAAACACGAAGTTTCTTCCTATTTATTAAAATCCAATAAAATTCTTCAAAGTATTGCGAATTATACCTACAAAAAATTAAATTCGATGGGGTGCTGTGTTCAACCATCAGAAGGAGGTTTTTATTTTTTTCCTATATTTAGTGATTACAAAGACGCTTTGTTTAGAAAGGGGATATTGACGAGCACAGCTCTTTGCAAAAACCTCCTTTCGGATACCGGTGTTGCGTTGTTACCTGGGACCGCCTTTGGTCGTCCTGCATATGAATTGAGTGCCCGGTTAGCTTATGTAGCTTTTGATGGAAATAAATTGCTAGAGCTAAAAGAAGAAGAGTTAAATGCTGGTGATGAACTCGTAGAAAAACATTGCCCGCAAATTATAAAGGGGTTGCTGCATTTGCACACATGGTTGGAGAACATCTGATTAAGATGTTTATTCACTAAATTCCTTATATATGAAACAGCTCAACTCGCTTACACCACATTACATTATTTGTTTCCTGCTCTGTTTCACGTTGGCACTGAATGCTCAAAAAGGGCAAATTGAAGGGGTCGTTGTTGATGAAGATGGTCCATTGTACGGTGCGACTGTACTTATTGTTGGAACGACTAATGGAACCATTACAGATTTAGATGGAATGTACAGCCTAAGTGTTGAACCTGGTACACATACTGTTGAAGTGAGTTATATCGGGTATGCTACTTCTGTCGTTGATGTAACTGTTACGGGCGATCAAACTACGTTGATAGACTTCACCATGGCGGAAGGGCTATTGGTTGACGAAGTTGTCGTCATAGGCTCGCGTTCGGCAGGACGAACAAAGCTGGAGACCCCAGTTCCTGTTGACGTCATCGATATTAGCAAGCTTACAACATCGGCACCGCAAACCAACTTAAACCAGCTTTTGCATCAATCCGTTCCCTCTTTTTCATCGAACACGCAGACCATTTCGGATGGAACAGACCATATCGACCCTGCTTCTCTGAGAGGGCTCGGGCCCGATCAAGTCTTAGTTCTTGTCAATAGCAAGAGGCGACATACATCTTCTTTGGTCAATGTGAACGGAACTTTTGGTCGTGGTAGCGTTGGTACAGACTTGAATGCTATACCGGCTAGTGCTGTTGAAGCCATAGAGGTCTTGCGCGACGGTGCGGCGGCTCAATATGGGTCAGATGCCATAGCAGGTGTTATTAACCTTCGACTTAAACGAAAGGTCAATCAACTGTCATTTAACGTCACCACTGGGGGTAACTTTACCAGTGAAATAGGGCCATTTGGGGGCGAAGAGAAGAGTGTCGATGGCGAAAACGTTTCTGTTGGTGTAAACTATGGACTTCCCTTGGGTAACAATGGTGGTTTCATCAATGTGACAGGAGAATATGGTTACCGTGGGTCAACCAATCGCATGCTCGAATGGGAGGGAAGCATCTATAGTGCATATAATGGCATCGAGCGAGTAGCACGTGCAGACGGCGCAAACGTGGCGGCGCTCACATTAGAAGATGTACAACAATATGCTCCACAAGTCGGCTATCTACCAAGTGAAGTTCTAACCGCTATCAGTGGCGCTTCTTCTCTGGATGATCTCAGCGATGCATTGGGCACAAACGTGACCGACGAGGAACTGGCGGCACGTGGTCAGCAGCGCAGTGACTTCAATATGCGTGTCGGACAGTCCGAAACGCAAGGCGGGCAATTCTTTGCCAATATTTCTATTCCGCTCGGAAACCAAATGGAACTCTATAGCTTTGGTGGCATCGGTTATAGAAATGGGGAGTCCGGATGTTTTTATCGATTGCCGAATCAAAGTCGAACGAGTACATCTGTTTGGGAAAATGGCACCGTGCCTCGCATCAATTCCAATATTAAGGACCGTTCAATTTCGGCCGGAATAAAAGGAAGTGTAAAAGATTGGGCCATCGATTTCAGTAATACGTATGGCTACAATGAGTTTCTATACTACATGACCGAAACGCACAATGCGACATTGGGCGCCTCTTCTCCAACCGAATTTAACGTCGGAGGTCATTCGTTTACACAGAATACGACAAACTTTGACCTGTCACAATATTTTGATAATGTTGGATCACTCGCGGGCATCAACGTTGCCTTTGGCGCTGAATATCGATATGAAAATTACAGCATTGAACCTGGATCGGAGCTTTCTTACATTAAATCCGACGTTGCCACTCATGATATCTTAGGCCGTTCTCGCCCTGCTGGATCACAGTGTTTTGCGGGTTTTATTCCAGAAAATGTTGTCGATGCAAATCGCTCCAGTGTTGCTGGTTATATTGATACAGAGTTTGACATTTCGGAAGCTTTTTTAATCAGTGCAGCTATTCGTGGTGAAAATTATTCGGACTTTGGATCGACGTTCAATTATAAGGTAGCGTCTCGCTATACGATTAATGATAATTTTGTTTTGCGCGGTGCGCACAGTACGGGTTTTAGAGCTCCGTCGTTGCATCAAATTTCATATAGTAAAACGTCAACATTGTTTGCGCTTGTGAATGGAGTATCCATCGCCCAAGAGTCCGGTGTATTTGCAAACACCTCGCGCGCCGCCAAACTTCTGGGCATTCCTGAATTACAAGAAGAAACTTCGCAAAACTTCAGTTTGGGCTTTACAGCAAAATTCCCTGAAGCTAATTTAAAGTTGACACTTGATGCCTATCAAGTGAATATTGACGACCGTGTTATTCTAACAGGAGCTTTCAGCGCAGGTGAAGATGCGGAGCTGCAACAAATATTTGATGATGCTGGCGCCACCGAAGCCCGATTCTTCACAAATGCGATTGACACGCGGTCCCAGGGAATAGATGTTGTCTTATCACACCGAAAAGTATTTGGTGAAGGAAAATCCATCACAAGTGATCTTGCCGGAACATTTTCTCGAACGGAATGGGATCAAGATGCCGGTATTCACGCATCTCCTTTACTGGAGCAAAAAGGTTTAGTAGGAACATATTTTAATCAAGAAAGTAGGCTGTATTTGGAACAGGCTGTGCCTCGTGTGAAAGTTACATTGAGCAATGTCCTGGCATTAAATAAATTGTCGATTTATCTACGTAATACTTATTTCGGTGAAACGACGGAGGCCACAAATGCGGATATTTTTGATGCTGACCTTAATTTACTGGATAGTGCACCGGAAAATGTGGACGATCCATACAATTCTCCGAAAATTGTTACGGACTTAAGTTTTGGGTATACGGTTTCAGATGCACTTTCTTTTACGGTTGGTGCCAATAATTTACTGGATGTATACCCGGACGAGGTGGATTCAGGCTTCCGATCAAGCGGTCGATTTGTGTACTCAAGACGTTCTCCTCAGTTCAGTTTTGGCGGTCGACATCTTTTTGCTCGAATTAGCTTTACGTTAAAATAAAACCATCAAAATGAATGCTTGGACAGCATCGATTAATCGATGCTGTCCTTTTTTAATTATCTGATCCATCCTTCAGCATGAATCCCACTTTGAAAACATTTTCAATTTCAACGGCCGGATCTTCTTTTAATAACTTACGGAGCCTCGATATATACACATCAAAACTGCGCCCTAGAAAATAATCCTCTCTACCGTATAATTTTTGCACTGCTTCGTCACGCTTTAGTACATTGTTTTTATGCTGACAAAGTAACTTCAGAATTTCGTTTTCCTTAACCGTCAAGCGATGTTTTTTGTCACATATTGACAATTCCAGTCGGTTTGAATCAAACGTGTAATGGCCAATCGTAAACTCAGATTCATCAGTGGTTGGCTCCTGTTGCCGTCTTAGGATTACGCGAATTTTACAAAGTAACTCTTCTTCATCAAAAGGCTTTGTGATATAGTCTTCTGCCCCAATTGCATAGCCTTTAAGCCGATCCTGCTTCATTGACTTTGCAGTTAGAAAGATGAAGGGGGTTGCACATCCTTTTTTTCGCGCTGTCCTGGCCAGACTAAAGCCATCCAGTTTAGGCATCATCACGTCGAGAATGCAGAGGTCGTATTGCGCTTTTTCCATCGCACGTAATCCTCCGATCCCATCCCTGCACAGTTTAACATAAAAATTTTCTGTTTGAAGAAAATCCACGAGCAAGAACCCAAGGTTCAAGTCATCCTCCACAACCAGTATCTTCTTTTGATCCATGATTTACGCCCGCGGTAACCCAAGTTCAAAAAGGCTTCCTTTTTTCAATTCACTTGTAACGCGTATTAATCCTTTATGTAAGTCCATTACTTTTTTGACATAAGCCAAACCAATACCAAATCCTTTTGCCTCCCGTATATCTCCCGTATTCACCCGTTGAAACTTCTCAAATATATGTACCTGATCCTTTGCGCTGATTCCGATACCATTGTCTTTAAAACATAAAAAGACCTGCTGATCATCTACCCGAAGGCTTATATCAATTTCAGGTGTTTTGTCGCAATATTTTAGCGAATTATCTATCAGGTTTTGGCAAACATTCCTCATATGATAGGGGTCTCCAAAGGCATATACGTTTTTACTAGGCGGGTGGATACGGATACGTGCATTTGCTTCCTCTATGCGCATTTGCATTGCCTCCACAACTTGTCGTATAAGCGACTCCATATCTAATTTTTCTTTTTTAATTCGATGATCCCCATTTTCCATTCGTGAAAGAAATAATACGCGATCAATTTGGTCTTTGAGTTTTACACTTTCAGATTTTATTATGTGTGCATATTTGTTTTCGGACAAACCACTCGTCTTTTTTGTTAAAAGGTTGAGGGCTAAAGAAATATTTGTCAATGGTGTTTTTAATTCATGTGCGGTGTTGTTGAAAAAGTCAATATTATTTTCAGTTAATCTTTTTTGATTAATTAGTGCGCGAAGAATAATAAATGAAACCGTTGATAGTAATAAAAATACCAGGATCGACGACCCGACCATAAACTTCAGCTTATCAAATAGGTAGTCCTTCTTTGATAAAAATGAAACACCAAGACTAAAGGTTTGGGCGCACTTATTGCTGGTTTTCAGGGAACAACAATATCCTTTTTCATCAATAGGGCAAACGGTATAATAAACTTCAGCTTTATACTTCTCATCAATTCCATAACACGTCATATAATTTCGTAAGCTTTCCTTCAAAGAGGCTTGCTCTTCCGCGGTCAATTTATCTTGGTCAAGTGGTATAACCATAAAGTCTTCCGAATCCCCGCAGTCTTGCATATCATCTATATCCAAGTTTCTGTCGTACTTCCAGTTGAAGTCAAAGAGGGCGCTTCCCATCGCCAGGTTTACCTTTTGATCAAACTGCTCTTCGATCAATTCACTAGAAGACCTTAACCAACTAAGCTGAAAACTTACCAACGTTAACAAGGTGGCAATGACGACAGCGAACAGAATGGGAATCTTGTACCTACCAATATTTTGGTTGATTTTTCTTAACATTATTCCATAAAGAGACGACTATTTTCAAATACCTGCCTAGCGTTTAACAAGTTTTTAACAGCGATTTGGCAAGTTGTACACAGCCCTGGGTTTGCTCGGCAAATACCTTTGTCTTGTACCTAATTGGTCAAAACTTTTAACTCATTTAAATTAAAAGAGAATTATGAAACAAGTATTGATTTTATTGTTTGCCACCTTCGCTGTAGGAAACATGAGTTTTGCACAAACCGATTGTTCAAAAAAATGCACACCTACCGAAGCCTGTGCCAAAAAAATGGGCATGACGCTGGAAGAGTGTAAGGCACTTTGTAAAAAAGCTTGCGCCAAATCTGCAACTGTCGAAGCGACAAAAGCAGAAAGCGCTCCAGCTACATTGGTAAGTACAGAAGGTCAAGTTGCGGAGAAGCCCACTTGTAATATTGAGGAATGCGCTCGCGCTTTAGGTATCTCCGTGGAAGAGTACAAAGCACGTTGTAAAAAAGCTTGCGCCAATTCGGCAACTGTCGAAGCGACAAAAGCGAAAAGCACAACAGCTACATTGGTTAGTACGGAAGGTCAAGTTGCGGAGAAGCCCGCTTGTAATATAGAGGAGTGTGCTCGTGCTCTGGGTATTTCCGTTGAAGAGTGCCGCAAACTTTGCAAACCGAGTAATTGCAAGTCCACTGCTGTAGCGTCGGCTGTCATGACAAAAGCAGAAGACTCACCTAAAAAGAAATGTGCAAAATCAAAAGCCTGCACTAAATCGAAAGAGTAGTTAATTACCTAATTACATCGTAGTCGGCGTGATGCGTGTTCGCGCCGGCTTTTTTATTGCCTAAATATTCTGTTTGAGTCGTTGGATATGAGATTTAAACACCTCTGAGTCTAGTAGGGCGCGGGCAAAGAGTTCATTCGCCTTATGGTTTGGATGGGCATCCATTTCTGAAATTTGATATTTTCGAATGTTTTGATAATCAAATTTTCCATATGAATCGACCACCGTTAAGTTGTGTTTTTTAGCAATTTGTTTTAGAATATTTAAATTATCAATATCATTTAGGTACGAGAGGTAATTTATAAAAATTTTTATTTTATGCGTTTTTTGAAAAGCAGCGTACGATTTGAATGTTTTACTCAAATACAGACGATCCTTTGTATTTAATTCTCGTGTCCAACGAGTGGATTCTTGCTCTTTCCATAAGTTCGACTTTTTGAACATTACGCGCAGATAGGATTTCCAGAACCTATTCTCTGACTTTTTACGCTTAATGGGAATTTTACTCAAATTCTGATTGCGCTTAGGTTTATCGAAGTCATTGAACGCGCAAAAACCAATGAGAATGAAGTCCGGCCTATATTCCAGCGTGCTCGTTTTCATAAGACCGAGGTAATTCATTAGGTTATATCCACCTACTCCAAAATTGATCAATTCGACATTCACTTCCTCATCCTCCTCATTAAGTTGACGCTCAATGACACTGTGATAAACATCCTCCTCTTCCACCCCGCTTCCCATCGTAAAAGAGTCTCCAAGAACTATTCCCCGAATTGTGTTTTTCGGTTTTCTTTTCACGTATTCTTTATCTCGTTGTCCTGCGCTATTTGTTTTGAAGCGCACTCCTTTGAAGTAGCTATCAATATTTGGTTTTAACGTATACATGCGTTTAAAATCCGGATCCATTTCGATAAAATCCGTTTCACCCAGCGGACAAAAGTTTTTTATAACCGTGTAAGACAATGCGTGTTTTCCAAAATAGTATATGCGAGCACATATTTCTCCAATAAATAGTGCTAGCAAAATACCAATGAGAATTGATATGATTCTGTATATGTGTTCCTTCTTCATTTATTAATCACAGACCATTAGTCGACTGGCGAATTATACTATTTAAAATTTAAAAAAAGAGAATCCTTCGCGTCACAAGATACCCTTCCTATAGAGAATTTACCTTGCCCTAACTTAGCAATCTCTCGCTTGTTGAAGCAACAAAAGTATATAAATGGCCCTTTCAATTTTCCTGCATTATAAATTTGGGATAGTTCTACCTATTTCCTCATTATGAAAGGAATGTGTTTTTTAGGCATCCATTATCTTGGCCCTTCACATGGCTCATATTCTCCATCTTGAAACCGCCACTGATGTTTGCTCTGTCGCTCTCGGAGTTAGTGGTGAATATGTAGCAGGCAAGAGTCTTTTAGAAGGACGTCAACATATTTCACAATTATCATCGCTTTGCGACCAGGTACTACACCAGGCCGGTTCGTCTTATCACGCACTTAATGCCATAGCTGTAAGCGAAGGACCGGGTTCATATACAGGATTACGCGTTGCTTTTGCGACGGCTAAAGGATTAGCTGTAGGTCTTAACATACCTATCATCGGCGTATCGACTCTTCTCTCGCTGGCATATGCAATGCGCCGCCATCAGGGTGAGGTAGACATGTATGTTCCAATGTTAGATGCACGTAGGATGGAAGTTTATACGGCACAGTATGATCAAGACCTTAATAGCATTGAACCCGTTCATGCAGCGATTTTGGATGACAATTATTGCAAGAAACTGTTGCAGTCGAATAAAAGGCTATGTTTTGCTGGAAATGGGGCTTTCAAAATGGAAAAGGTATTACATGAATCAGAAAGCCATAAATCAATAATAATCAATAAGTTAGAATGCAATGCTCGACACCTTATCGACTTGGCCTGGTACTATTATCAATCAAATACCTTTCTAGACACGGCTTACTGCAAACCCTTTTATCTCAAACCTCCGAACATCACCAAGCCGAAGAAGCTACTTTGAAGTAAATGTGATGTGAACGCGTCTCGATAAATTTTTAGATGTCTGTCTTTCATTCTTCACCTATGTTCTTTTATAAGAAACAGGTAAACTATTTCACATATTTAGGCGTTTATGTATTATTAAATTTTATATATGATTGATATTCACGGAGCATACACCTTTTTTATTTCATCATCTGATCAGTTTGGTACGGTTTTAGCATTAAGTCAAACAAATTCCATGAATAATAAAATATACCTGTCAAGATGAGAAATGAAAACAATGAAAACGTAACCTTTAGAAAAGGCGGAAAGGACATACACCTGGACTATGCTAATCTCCGCAAGGCAGTCCTGGTGTTGCGCGCAGTGAATCATAAGTTGCGTCAGCGAATCATTGACTTGTTGGAAGAAAGTGATTCGTTAACAGTAACGGACATCTATATTAAGCTGCGGCTTGAGCAAAGTGTTGCATCACAGCATTTAGCCATATTGAGGCGAGCTGGTGTTGTCACAACGGAACGCGAAGGAAAGTTCATCTACTATTCGCTAGACAAAGATAGACTCGCTCAAATTTCGCGATTAGTAGAGGAACTGGCTGGATAATCTCATTTAGAACCAAAATTTTTTAACAATATAAGTTATTGATTTACAATTAAATAAACCAAGTAGCCTGAAGTAAAAGATAAATTTTTATTAAAAAAATTTGTCATATATAGTTTTCTGATGATATTTGTCTCAAGGTCATTAAGTTTAGTTCAAATAAATAAGAAAACGAATGGGAAAAACGAAGGTTACTTTCAACGTTGAAAGGCTTCAGTATTCGGTGGATGTGTTGTATGCATTAGCGCACCCACTTCGATTAAAAATACTGGAGTATATCGACAAACATGGTGAGATCAATGTGAACAGGATATACCGAGCATTGGGACTTGAGCAATCGATCACATCACAACACCTCAAAGTATTGCGGCTTGCGGGCATCGTTCATGCGCGTAGAGATGGAAAGTATATTCTGTATCGCTTAGACTATGTGGTTCTGGAACGCACGGAAAAGGCTATTGATAATTTCATCGCATTTGAACAAACACGTATTGCCGTATAAGTCGAATCCCTACTCTATTCACCTATTCCCATCCCCAGCTTTTTTCTTTAAATCTTGTTAAAAACTACACGGCCAAGTCCTCATGTGGAACCGTATCTGGCTGTTCGCTTTGCTCTTTTTTGGAATGCGTAAAAAACTTCCGATAAAAAAGCAATATTGCAATTACCCCTGTTGATATGGCGGTATCAGCTAAGTTGAAGACGGGCTTGAAAAATTCAAATCGCTGGCCACCTATTCCGGGAACCCAATCCGGCCAAACAGTGTCGATCAGCGGAAAATAAAGCATATCCACTACTTTTCCGTGCAGAAATGTTCCATAACCATCAAATGGGACAAACCGCGCGAGGTTCCCTGCATGAGGGGAAGATGCTTCGAAAACAAGTCCATAGAAAGCGCTGTCGATCGTATTTCCAATGGCCCCCGCCAGAATAAGGGAGAAGCAAACTAATAAACCGAATGGTTCTTTAGCTTTATACAGTTGTCGAATTAAATAAATCAAGAGGCCTATAGCGAACAGGCGAAATAAACTGAGAATGAGTTTACCAAGTTCTCCTCCGAAGGACAGGCCAAAAGCCATACCCTTGTTTTCAATGAAATGCATGCGTGCCCATGACAGTCCCATGATTCCAAATTCTTCACCGTATGCCATACTTGTCTTAACCCAAATTTTCAACATTTGGTCAGCTACAAGGACAAACAGTATGAGGAGGATAAGTTTGGTCTTATTGGACAAGGAAGAACAGTGTTTTAGTTAAAAAATAGAATTGCTGATTAACGTGCTTCCTTTGCCTCAATGCTAAGGGTGGCGTGCGGAACCGCCTTCAACCTTTCTTTCGAAATCAATTTGCCGGTTTCTCGACAGATGCCATAGACTTTGTTTTTGATGCGAAGTTTGGCATTTTGAAGGTGTGTAATATATTTTTTCAACCGTACCGCCAATTCACTTACTCGTTCGGCCTCCATCGTACCTGTTGCATCATCCAGTGCCTTCATTTTATTGTCAGAGTTATCGGCCAACTCCGATAGTTGCTTTTCATAAAAGGCAAGTTGCTCAAGGGCCGTGTCAAGTTTCTCATCTATGATTATTTCGAATTCGGCGAGATCCTTATCCGAATACCGTGTCTTTTCTTTTCCCATTTTACAGCATTATCTAAAAAGAATGCAAAAATACATTTTTTGTTTTGTCACGACTTTCATTTATAAGGTATACGCTCCAGGCCCTATCTTGTCCAATCATCCAAATACCCGAATAATGAAACAGGTACTTTTCTCCCTCCTTACCGTTCTACTCATGTCTAGCCAAATGTCACTGGCCCAAGAGGGCACAGAGTCTGAAGACATCATTGATATTATCAAAAAAAATGGTTTGGAAAAAAGCCACGTCATGGATATAGTCAGTGATATAACGGATGTTTATGGGCCTCGTATGACCGGGTCTCCCGGTCTTGATCGCGCAACAGCCTGGGCAGAGAAAACACTTAAGGCATGGGGCATGAAGAATGTTCACCTACATGAATGGGGACCATTCGGTCGAGGCTGGGAACTGAACCATTTTGAATTTCATGCCAATAGTCCGGGCTATTGGCAAATTATTGCCTACCCAAAGGCTTGGTCTCCCTCCGTATCAGGAAAAGGGTCCGTTATTTACCTCAACGTTCAGGATGAAGCAGATCTTGATGCCTATCGCGGTAGACTCAAAGGTAAGTTCGTATTAATGGATACGATACGCGATGTGGACGAGGCCTTTGACCCATTGGCGAAACGCCTTGAAGACAAAGACTTGTTGAAACTTGCAAATGCTGGACCTCCTACGCCTCGACCCAGGCGTGGAAATCGAGCAGGTGGCTTTTCACTTAACAAAGCTATCTGGGAAATGCTGGAAGCCGAACGCCCCATAGCAGTGCTCGATCGCAGTTATAAGGGTGATTTGGGAACAGTCTTCGTGTCCGGGGCACGCACCGGAGAAGGTCGTGCACGCGATAAGGGCAAATATGTCGTTCCGCAATTGACACTTTCAGTTGAGCATTACAACAGGCTTTTTCGACTCATGCTTAAAGGCGTAGAAATAGAGCTTGACCTCAAAATGAAAACAAAGTATACAAACCCGGATGAGATGGAACACAACATCATTGCCGAAATTCCCGGTACTGATTTAAAAAATGAAGTCGTGATGTTCGGTGCACATTTCGATTCCTGGCATACCGGCACTGGAGCCACAGATAATGGCGCTGGTTCTGCCGTGATGATGGAGGTCGCACGCATCCTTCTCGAAACAATAAAAGAAACCGGCATTCAGCCTCGTCGAACACTTCGTCTCGCCCTGTGGACGGGCGAAGAACAGGGTCTTTTTGGGTCTCGCGCCTATGTCGGAGACCATTTTGCCGAGTTTGATGACAGTGGGTGGACGCCTCAGGCGCTACGCTCAGGGCAACAAGACATCTCTGCTTACTACAACCTTGACAATGGTACAGGTAAGATACGCGGTGTATTCCTTCAGGGAAATGAACAGGTTGGTTCAATATTTAGAACATGGCTAAAGCCGTTCTCCGAAATGGACGCATCAACGCTCACACTTCGAAATACAGGCGGTACGGACCACCTGCCTTTTGATGGGGTTGGTATACCTGCCTTTCAATTCATCCAGGAACCAATGGCGTATTTTAAGCGGACACACCATTCAAACATGGATAATTACGACCACCTTGTTTCGGATGACTTAAAACAGGCGGCTACAATAATTGCCTATTTTGTCTGGGAGACGTCTCAGCGGGATGAAAAATTGCCGAGGAAGCCAATCGACGAGGATTTGATAAAACCGTAACTCTTCTAGTTTAGTCGAATGGTGTTTTATATTTAGCAGCAATCATTTTTACATGATGACACAGACCCCAACTTTCTGCATTGGGCACTACGTCAATCCGTACATTGGAAGTTCACCAGCATTTCATCTAATGTCATTCAGATTCACGGTGATAAGGATCGTATAATTCCATTCAAAAAGAAGGCTCGTGTAGTTAAAATAAAAGATGGTGGGCTTTTTATGATCGTGGATAGGGCTGGAGATGTAAGCACTGAAATAAATAAGATACTACAACCTATTATTTAAACAGTTAATAACTTGATTTATGTCGTACCGCGTTTCTTCTCTATATACGTATCCAATAAAATCTCTTCCCGGTATTTCAGTTAATAGTTTAGTAATGACGCACAGCGGTCCGAGATATGATCGGCATTTCATGCTTATCGACGATAATAATACGTTCTTGTGTCAGCGAAGGCAACCTGACTTAGCATTATTTAAAACCACATTGAAAAATGAAGGCATTCGAGTTGAACGGAACGGAAGTCAAATCGACATTCCATTTAATGCGCCCGCACAAGGCGAAATGATCAATTCAAAACTTCATCAAGAATTCATACCCGTGAGGGCCTTACACAGCGACATAAACACCTGGTTTAGTGAAGTTCTTGGACAATCTGTGCGCGTCGTTAGGCAGGCAAAAAACCACATGCGGCATGTTAAAAATCATGATGATGCTACCGTAGTTTTTGCGGATAGTAGCCCTGTATTAATTATCGGGCAGCCAGCGCTTAATCACCTAAATGAAAAAATAAATCAGGACTTTTCCGTTTTGCGGTTTCGGCCAAATATCGTTTTCTTAAATGGACAGCCACATGATGAAGATTTATGGAAGAGTATAGAAATAGGCGAAGGCTTATTCAATCAAATAAAGAAATGTTCGCGATGTAAAATAACCACCATTGATCCTGTTACCGGTGAAGGCGGAGTAGAACCACTAAAAACGCTTTCATCCTATCGAAAAGAGAATAATAAAATAAAATTTGGGGTCTATTTTAAATTGGAAAACGCTGGTCATGCGATTGTCTCTGTAGGAGATAGCATTTCTGTTAAGAGTTAATGCGAACCAACCTCGGTTGACTTATTTGTACTTTTGTCACATGACAATTCCATTCTCCTTGCGCTTCTTTGCCGATTGCATTATACTGCTCGGGTTAATCCCAATGACAGTATGTTTATTTACCTCTTGTCAAACGAACGACAAAGCACTGCACTATCTGAGCCAATCACCTCCTGGTAATGATCCGGTCGTATTTGCCCCGGGAATAATATCACTACCCGACAGAGTTGAATTTGGATCAATATTTAATTTTGATAATGATGAGTTTTATTTTGGTGTAGACATCGATGGTCGCGCAGAAATCCATAGCTGCAAATTAGAAAATGGTTCCTGGTCTAAAACTAAAACCCTTTTTGCTCACGCTTTATTTAGTTTTAATGATCCTGTTTTATCTTTTGATGAGTCAAAATTATATTTTATTTCCGATCGTAATCCAGAAAATGAAGCTGCGAAAAAAGACTACGATATCTATTACTCAAATCGGGTAAATGATTCCTGGCAAGATGTTGTTCGTGTTCCAGGAGCAGTAAATACAGCAGCTGACGAATATTATATCTCATTAACAAAAAATAATAAAATGTACTTTTCGTCGAACATTGCCGCCGATAGTAATCGCAAGCATGATTTTGATGTTTATTCCGCCTCTCTAGTCGATGAAACATATGATAAGGCTTTTCGACTGGGCGGCGCCGTGAATTCGAAGGCCTACGAAGCTGACGTTTTTATCGCGCCTGATGAGTCCTACATCATTTTTAGTTCGGTGCGACGAGGAGGCTATGGGCGCGGCGATTTGTACGTCAGCTTTAAAAACCCTGACGGGACGTCTACGGAAGCCATCAATATGGGTCTGAAAGTTAATTCTGAAGGTCATGAACTATGCCCGTTTGTAACGCGAGACGGTAAATATCTTTTTTACTCCAGCAAAGAGGACATCTACTGGGTCGATGCTCGTATCTTAGACTTGTATCGCTGAGGCAACCATTTGAGGCCTTTGTACATAATACCTGTAAACATGCGTAATACGCTGTCGTGACCGAAAGTCAACTCATATCACGTGCTAAAAAACGAGAAAGGGCTGCACAGAGCAAGCTGTATGCCTTGTACAAGACCTATTGGTATATGCTTTGCCTACGCTATAATCGCAACGAGCACGATGCTTTAGACGTTTTGCAAGATGCAATGATTCAAATTTTTACCAAAATCGACCAGTTTGACGCATCTCGAGGAAACTTCAAATCATGGTCCGGGCGAATCATTATCAATCAAAACTTGATGTTTTTGAGAAAGCGAAAACTAAGTTATTCGCTGGATGACGAGGAGACCTCTTTAGACGTGGAAACGTATCACGATTCGGCCATCGACATGCTGTCGGCACAAGAATTGATGAAATTAGTTCAAAAGCTACCTGATGGTTATCGTGCTGTTTTCAATTTATATGTACTGGAAGGATATAGCCACAAAGAAATTGCCACATTATTGCACATAAATGAAGGTACTTCTAAATCGCAATTGTTTAAAGCTAAAAAGATGTTGCGTGAGGAATTGGAAGTCCTGTATACGACGTAGACATGGAAGAAATGAAACATGATGAATTAGATAAGTTGATGCGATCGCGGTTGCTGGACGACAGCCCGGCCGACAATCAATGGAATGTGCCGCCTGATGATGTATTCGAAAAGGCCATCGCCGCTATTCCGGAAAAGCCTAAAAAAGACAGACGCTTTTTATTATTTATTCCACTCTTCCTCTTCCTGAGTATTGCTACATACTTTGCATTAAACACGTACAACAAAATTGACAATTTAGAAGCAGAAATCGTCCGATTAAAAAACGAAAAAGAACAAAATGTACTTTCGGCGCTTCCTTCAGAAGAAAAAATTGAAAACAAAACTGTTACAAATAATAATTCCTCAATAAATGGTGGTGCACCTCCTGCTATCACTGCTAAAACCATTACAGGTAGGTATGAACCGGTTGCCGGCACATCGACTAATATATCATCAAAGCCTTCAACCGGGAACGTTGCATCAACTCCAGCCCTCGTTCACGACAAGGCTTCATTCTCTGCGCAGGCGCAGGCAACAATAAAAAAACCTGAGCTAATCGGTTCCGATGTGGAAATACGTCGAACTCCGACTAATGCCGCAACAGCAACTGTTGTTTCTCCTGTCTCTTCTTCACAAGCACTTGCAGAAAGTGCAATTTCTTTCATGGAAAAAACATCCGAAGGGCACAATACGTCAGGTATGAATCGCCAAGAAATGGCAGTAGACGAAATGGCATTGTTGGAAATTGTACCGTTGGCCGTTGAGCCTGGCATTTTAAACCAATTGGCTCCTGTTTCGCCTCCCCGTATTCAATCAAAAAGTAATAATAAAACCAACATATTTGTTTTTGCTGGGGCGCATGCTACTGCTCTGCACATGACTAACTCAAAAGAGGAACCGTTTTCGCTTACAGGCTATGATAAATCACAGTGGAGCTACCAACTTGGTATAGGAGTGGAGCGCAAAATAGCTCCAAAACTGGTCGGTCGGGTAACGCTGGATTTTATGCGATTTGCGAATAAAAGTTATTATCAAGGTCAATTCCTTTATGATAAAAATAATGAGCAAATAAATACGGATGGTTCCGTTGATTATGTCTCTTCAATAAAAATTGAGTCGCCTGTTCACAGTATGGAACACCAAGCAAAATTTCGTGTTGACGATCAAGTTTTGCAACACAATGATATTATGGATAACAAAACTGATATCGACCAGTGGTTTAGTGCTTTGGGTGCTTCGTTAGGGTTGGAATACACGGTAGCGCGTTTTGGAAACTTGAATGCAACCCTGGGAGGAGGCCTTCATGCCCAATATGTCACGAGTTATGTTGAACATCTGAACATGAAGTTATATCACCAAGGTTCTATGATGTTAGATCAAAACATGGACTCTTCTTCTCCATCTAACATTAATCGTACGCTTGCTTCGGTTTATGTCAATGCAGGATTGAACTATGCTATAAGTAAGCACTTTTCGCTTAATTTATTAGGAGAGTATGATCATGGTATTTCATCGATTCGCCCGTCAACACCCGACGATGATGCTTCTGCATATTTGCGAAGTTTAAGGTTGTCCCTTGGTCTAAAATATTCGTTTTAATTCCGCACACGGCTCAGTACAATTGCATTGTCATGTATTCAGCATCTATGTAAACATCATTTATTTTCAGATCTTGTTTTACAAGCGGGCCTTGTCCCATAAATCCGCAGGACCGATAAAAATCAGCCGCGGATTTTCCATTGGCGTGTAAAACCCATAAGTGAATAGCCTCTAATCCTTGTAATTTTTTTGCATAGACCAGCAATTCATGAATTAATTGTTTCCCGATATTTTTTTTTCTAAAATCAGGGTGTACGTACATTGCGTGTATCATCGCCTTATGTCGTGCTTTTGACCGTTGATCTCTTCGAAACTTCACAAATCCTATTAATTTGTTTTGATCAAATGCACCTAAAATAAAATGCTCAGGTGGGTCGCCAATTATTTGAATTTCATTTAAGAAAGACAAGTAGTCTTTTTTGTTTTCATCTTCAAAGCTTTCACTAAAAGCCAATGGTGATTCTTTAAAACTCAAAAGCCGAGCTAAGTGATATTGCTTAGCGTCGTCGTTTGTTAAGAACCGGTAATTAATTGTGGACATCGATTACAAAGAGTATGTTAAAAGATAGTGTCAGGTTTATTCAATTCATCAAGATGGAATTAGACTATATTTGAAATGACAAATTTCAATTTTATGAAAAATCGCAATATCACGTTTGCTCCACTTTTATTTCTCTTTCTTTTTGCCTTCGCCATTAGCGCACAAGTTCCGAATACCTTCATTTTCAAGGGAAATGCGCAGAATGAATTTACGTTGCCCATTGCCAACCAGCAAATCGATGCTTTGGTTTCTATCACAACTGGGTCTTCCGCCGGCCCTGTAATATACATGGAAAGTCATATTGCAACAACTGGTGAAATTGGTGAATATATATTGCAAATAGGAAGCGGAACGCCATCGATAGGTCTATTTGATGCGATAAATTGGTCTGACGGTCTTGTTTATTTTTTGAATGTTTTTATCGACGAATCTGGTGGCGGTATTTTTAACCTGGATTATTCAAATCAGTTGCTCAGCGTTCCTTATGCCAACTATGCCGAACAGTCAGGTAATGCCGTTATACAAGTGGCTAACATTGCCGAATTAAAAAATGTCAATACAGTTGGGCTTTTAGCTGGAAAACTTGCCTACGCCGAAGGATTCGATGCACCTGGAGACAATTGCGGCGGTTCATTTTATTGGTCACCATCGGTTCTATCTACTTCTAATACACTTGACGGAATTGCAATGAATAGCAATTTTTCAGGATCCTGGCATCGTGTCATGGAGGGACCAATTCACACAAGATGGGCCGGAATAAAAGCGGCAGTCGATACATTATTTAATCAAGATGGGTTTGGTACAAATAATCGACTTCGGTGGAATAATTTGTCAAACTACTGTACCGAACTAATGATGTTGCTTGAGGACGGAAAAGTTCATGCTGTTCGAAATAGTATTTATGTTGATCCTGGTATTCATGATTTTGTCGGCGGGACAATTTTTGTAGGTCAAGGCATCGGAGTGGATGGAGCGGGACCAGGTAAATCTATTCTGCGATTTAACCTGACCAGTGGCACATGCATTCAGGTAGGAGACCCGGGCGACCGTCAAATTGATAAAAGCCTGGAGTCCGCTTTTGACATAATAAAAAATATTAGCATTATCCATGAATCGTTGGCGTCAACCGGCACGGAAACAGGCGTAGCTTTTGACAATACTTTACGTCGGTGCGAGCTGTACAACGTACACGTACATGGTTTTGGAGTCAATGTAGACATAAACGCTTTTGGAATTGATGTCCGTCATTGTTTTATCACACGAGGATATACGTCCAACCTTCGAGTCGGTCCACAAGGCAATTCTATGATGATCTTCGGGTGTAGAATCGATGGGCAGCGGAATACGTCAACAGGCGAAAGCATATTAATTGATAGTGACAATGCGCGCAATATCTTGATTCAACGGTGCGAAGTTCAGCGTTCCGAGCGAGTGGCCATCCGTATACTTGGCGTCTCCTCTCTGGCCATTCGTGACTGTTTTTTTGAAGGGAATAATCGTTCCAATGGCTCTCACCCCGATATTTGGATTGGGGGAGCGCAGATTCGCAACGCTATTGTAGATGGTTGTTACTTTACGGGGACAGGACGAAATAATAGTACTAATAGCAGGGCGATTAATCTTCGCAACGACCTGACAAGCAGCGCACGAATCACAATTACGAACAACGAACAAGCAAACTCTCCAAATGGATCCTTTTCAAACTTCATTGATATAGATGCGAATGTGTCATTAATTCTTGTGGCGTTTAACAATATTCATTCCGCTGTCAACTCCTTTCCTCCAAATGTAATGGTTCAGGGGTTTTGATTTCTGTTCTGTATCCATTCTTCAGACAAAATCGCATAAATAATATCATCAACGTATTCACCTTTAAAAAAATAACTTTTTATAAAACGTCCTTCTTTTCGAAACCCCAGTCGCTCAACAAGTGCAATTGACGCTTTATTCGCTGGGTCGATAGACGCCATTATTCTATGTTTATTTAATTCCGAAAATAAATAAGAAATTACGGCGTACATAATTTCTGTGGCATACCCCTTTCCATGGTACAATTTATTAAGCGTACACCCTAGTTCAATTTGACGATTTTCTGATCCTATAAAATGTATTCCCAAGTCACCAACTAGTTTATTTGTACGTAATTCTAAAATCCCGAACTGGGACCACGTGCCATGTGTGTTAAATTTATGTTGATCAAGTTTCGAAATCCACTTTTTAACCTCAACCAACTGTTCCGGTATCCAGCTTTGATAAGCATTTGTGGCTTTATCAGATCGATAACTAAATACCTCTTTTGCATTTTCTTCCGTCAAGGGGGTTAGATAAAGGCGCTCAGACGATATAAAATGGTCTTTCATGCAACAAAAATATACTTATTGCAGTGAATCAACGCCTATGGAAAACTTCCTTTGGCTGTTTTGTTGTTTGTAACAAATAAATACATTAACTTGTAGAACCAATGGCTTGCGCTTCCACTATGAAAAGCCGATTTTGTTACATGAATTCACAACGCTTAAACTTACTTAATTATGAATGCTAAAGTTGTCATGGGTATCCGCATATTATTCGGAATATTCTGTCTCGTATTTGGATTAAACAAATTTTTACACTTTCTAGCTTTTCCTGAAATTCCGGGAGACGGAGGAACATTAATGGGCATTTACGCTACGTCTGGTTTTCTCAAATTAATTGGCGTACTAGAAGTTTTAGGTGGACTGGCTTTAATTTTAAATAAATTTGTTCCCCTTGCTCTTACCATTATGTTAGCCATCATGTTCAACGCTGCTGTCTTTCATCTATTACACGACCAGGCTAATATTATGGGGGCCTTGTTAGGTCTTGTTCTTGGCCTTATTTTGGTTTATGCAAATAAATCTAGTTTTAAGGATTTATTGAGCGCTTAATTTTTCGTGTACTTTTTAATGTCTATTTGACACAGGGCCTCGCATTCCTGTTATATTTGTTGACATGAAAAGAACTGTACTCGTTTCTGGCGGAAATAGAGGAATAGGTTTGGCTATTGTCGAAAGTCTTGCTGCACAACTTGATGATATTCTATTATTAGGTTGTCGCAATATAAAAGAAGGGCAAGAGCGCGCTACGTCTATTGGTCATAATGTTCATGCCGTCGAATTGGACTTATCAAAAAATGACGTTTTGCATCACCACATTTCTTCCATAATGAAAAAACATGGACGAATAGATGTTTTAATTAACAACGCAGGTGTTCTTTACGAAGGTGACGCGCTAAAACTTGATGAGTCTCTTTTTTATCAAACCATGCAGATCAATGCAATGGCAGCATACGAATTGATGCGTGCATGCTTACCGGGTATGATTGAAAATAATTATGGGCGGATTGTCAATATGTCATCGGGGTGGGGCTCATTTGCTGAAGGGTTGGGAGGCCCCTTTTCGTACTCTGTTTCAAAAGCGACCTTGAATGCGCTGACGCACACCCTGGCACGTCAGGTTCCAGACACTATAAAAATCAATGCCATGTGCCCCGGCTGGGTACGCACGGACATGGGCGGACAGGACGCCAGTCGTTCGCCATCCGAAGGCGCCGATACAGCGATATTTTTGACCAACCTCCATAATGATGGGCCTTCAGGGAGGTTTTTTAGAGACCGCAAGCTGATATCCTGGTAAGAAACTTCTTTTCTAAATTATAATTCGGATAATGCGCTTTGCAGAAAAGTTGATCAAGTGGAATGCAACACAGCCCGTCAGGTACCCTTGGATAGGGGAAACAGACCCATATCGAATTTTGCTTTCTGAGTTTTTGCTCCAACAAACGCGATCCGCCCAAGCTTTACCCTATTATCAGCTCATGTTAGCAACTTTTCCTACGGTTCATCATTTGGCAAACGCCCCCGAAGACTTGTTGATGAAAACATGGCAGGGCCTCGGCTACTATAGCCGAGCGCGAAACTTGCATAAAACAGCCAAGGCCATTGTTCAAACCTATGACGGCGCCGTGCCCGATTCATACTCATCATTGCTGGAGCTTCCTGGTATAGGCCCTTATTCGGCAGCGGCTATATCGTCTTTTGCATTTGGTGAACGCCGTGCCGTTGTCGATGGAAACGTATTCCGTGTTCTTGCCCGTCACCACGCCATATCAACACCTGTAAATTCGCCGAAGGCCCGTAAAGAGTTTACAGATTTGGCTATGAAACTTCTTCGCCAACAAGACCCAGGTCGCTTTAACCAAGCCATAATGAACTTAGGTGCTCATGTCTGTACACCAAAAAATCCCGTTTGTCATGATTGCCCTGTACAGAGTACGTGTCAAGCTTTGGTAAATCGGATGCAGTCAGAGTTTCCCGTGAAAAAGAAGAAAAGCCCTAATAGAGATCGATTCTTTCAC
The DNA here is from genome assembly GCA_028279185.1 of Saprospiraceae bacterium. GTDB lineage: Bacteria > Bacteroidota > Bacteroidia > Chitinophagales > Saprospiraceae > JANQSS01. The sequence goes on from JANQSS010000019.1 coordinate 72,914, forward strand.
TATTTCGAAATCGACTATCGCAATTCGGTCTTAATTGAAAAGCGCGACACCAAAGACATCTGGGCCGGTCTATACCAGTTTCCGTTAATCGAACGATCATCAAACCGGCAAATGAATGCGCGTGCTCTTCATCAACAACTACAGGCCCTTTTTGGACTGACATCGTTTAAATTAGAAGCAGTAACACGACCTCGAAAACAGGTGTTAAGCCACCAAAACATTCATGCCCGGTTTTACCAAATTACGACTAGACAAAAGCCTCGGCCAATTGACGAAAAGATAACTTTGGTAATTCGAGAAAACTTAGAGAACTTTGCATTCCCGAGAACAGTTTCTTGGTATATTAAACAAGACCAGACATGATCAATAAAGCAATACTTGTAGGTAACCTGGGTAGAGACCCAGAGGTGAGGCATTTGGAAAGTGGAGCCAAGGTAGCAACATTCACCATGGCAACAAACGAAAACTATCGGGATAAAAATGGCGAATGGCAAACGGTCACACAATGGCACAACATCGTCGCTTGGCGATATGCGGCTGAATCTGCCGAACGTAATTTAAAAAAAGGAAGCTTGTGCTATGTCGAAGGAAAAATCACAAATAGAAAATATCAGGACAAAGATGGAAATGATCGATACATCTCAGAAGTTGTGGCAAATACACTGCGTTCCCTCGAACGGCGTGAAGGGTCAGGTTCTTCTTTCGATGTGCCACCTCCATCTCAAGAGCCGATGGGTAATTCGTCTACCGGCTCCGGGCCAAGTTCGCCTATTAAGAAACTGGAAGATTTTGATGAGGACGACTTGCCATTCTAAATCTGTAAAATAAAAATCGCCTGAAGCCGGCATTCGGGCGAATTGTTCACCAAAACCATTGCTTTGGATCTCGAACCTCCCTCCCCGTATTATTCTAGCCTTGTGCTTTTAGCATTTCCATTAATTTCCATGTCAGGGATTTTCTTTGGCATTCTATTCCTTGTTCTCCTTTTATTTTGTTCAGCATTGGTCTCAGGATCGGAAGTCTCCTATTTTTCGTTATCTCCCGACGACATTCAAGCGTTAAAAGATCAAGGAGATAAGCGAGCAAAACGTGTGTTAAGTTTAAAGCGTCACCCGCGACGACTATTAGCCACAATATTAATTACCAATAATTTTATCAACATTGGCATAGTCCTTTTATCAGACTACTTAATCATTTCCACTTTTGGAACACAAGGGTTTTTAGGCGCTGGAAACTGGTTAGCCGAAAAACTTACTTTTCTAAATTATGTAGCGGCCGATTACGCTCGTTTTCTCAGTTTTTTAATTACCGTCGTAGGTGTTACGTTCTTGCTCGTTCTTTTTGGAGAGGTGGTGCCGAAAATTTATGCCCGATTTAATAATCTTGCTTTTGCCCGTTTAATGTCTCGTCCATTGCAAGCCTTAAATACACTATTTGCCCCTTTGAGTAATCTATTTGTCGCTTATAGCAAACGAATTGAAAAAACACTTGGGGCTGTTGCTGACTCGCAAGATCACAAAGAAGATATTGAGGAGGCAATAGAATTAACCGTCAGTGGTGATGTACATGCAGAAAAGGAAGTTAATATTTTGAAACGAATTATTAAGTTCAACGAAGTTACGGTTAAGCAAATAATGCGAAGTCGTGTTGATGTAATTGCAGAAAGCACCGAAAGTACAACGCAGGATGTACTTTCGACAATAGCCGAATCTGGGTATTCTCGCATTCCAATATACTCCGAATCTCTGGACCAGGTAGATGGGCTGCTATATGCCAAAGATTTAATTGGGGTCGACGATTCGATGGATTGGCAAAAACTCGTTCGCAAAGAAATTCATTACGTCCCAGAGTCAAAACGTATTAATGAACTACTGAAAGAGTTTCAGCAAAAACGCTTGCACATGGCTATTGTCGTTGATGAGTTTGGCGGTGTGTCTGGGTTGGTAACCCTGGAAGACGTCATGGAGGAAGTCATTGGCGAAATCACTGATGAATTTGACGAAGGAAATGACGTGGAATTTGTGAAAATAGATGACTCGACTTATTTGTTTGAAGGTAAAACTTTAATCAATGACGTTTGTCGCATTATGAATGTCGAAACGGACGTTTTTAATGAGCATAAAGGGGAGGCAGATTCGATTGCCGGCCTCATGTTAGAGGTCGTTGGACAGATTCCTCGAGCATATCAAGAAATACGTTTGGGACAATATATATTACGAGTAGAACGTGTAAATAAACGTCGAATCCAACAGGTGAAAGTGAAAACCGTTTAGATGGAATTAAATAGAGTTGTTTTGCGTACAGTAATTTTTTGCCCTGCTTTAATATTCTTCCTACTTCTGAGTTGTACTGCTGACGTTCCTGTACCTAAGCCGCGTACATTTCCCAGGTTAACGTTACCTGAGCGCAATCCAGTTTCTTTCGACATTCCAACATGTCCTTTTGAGTTCAAATTTCCCGATTACGCACAAGTGAATAAAAGCACGAGTTTTTTTAAAGAAAAACCGCCACATGATTGTTGGTTCGATTTGCACATCCCGTCGCTCAATGCATCGCTCTATTTTAGTTATCACAAGATTAAATCTAAAAAAGAGTATGAAAAACTTGTGGCAGACACATATAAGGTAAATACACAAATTAATAAACGCAGTGACTTTATGGAAGAAGTCCGCATACGAAACACGCAAGGGGTAGGGGGTATGAAATTTATTTTTGAAGGCGCTGCTGCATCACCTATTCATTTCTATTTAAGCGATACAACACAACACTTTGTCAAGGGAGCTTTGTATTATAATGATCGCGTTCGGCCCGATTCTATGGCTCCTGCAACTGACTTTTTGCGGGAAGACATAGACAAGTTACTCGGTACATTTTTATGGAAAGGGTGAATGCGCCTACGTCATCGATTTTTGAACAAACTCAATATGTTTTGACAAATCGATGAACAACTTGTCTTTCTTCATATTGAACCACTATGAAATAAGTTCCCTGAGGCCATGATGAGGTTTCTATTTTACACGCTACGCTTAGTTCATTTTGATTAATTTCATCCATCGTTATCCCCGCGAAATTAATAATAGAGATCTTCTTCACGAGTGGTTCATCATTATTTATATTAATGTTCAACTGCCTTTGTACTGGGTTTGGGTAGATCTTGATTCCGTTTGTATTGGCTGAGTTATTAACCGAAGAGTTTTCCCGGCGCCATTTTAATAATATTATTCCACCAAAGTCTCCGTAATAAGGTTGAAGAGGAAAAATATGATTATCAATGCAACTCAGCACAACTAAGTCTCCGCGTACGTCTAAACTCCATGCAACAGTACTATCCAATAAATTCGCATATCGGCCGATTTCCCGGAGGTTAGGCTCATTGCTCATATCATAGACGATCACCTCTGTGTCGCCAGCCGACATAAAGAGTAATTCTTCATCTTCCAAAATTTTGATTCCGTTTGTATGCCCGGGGCTCCCCTGCCATGTATTCGGCATACATTCAAATGGATTGTACCAGTCGCCTTGCTCAAGAATTGGCAATTGGCTAATATCTATTACTTCCAACCCACAATAATCCGTTGAAATATGTGCGCGGCCATTTGACATGGCCACTTTGTTGTACGCTACCTGAGTCGTATTAAACATGCTATCATTAACATACATGGCTCTTTCATACGGATTGTGCTTGTCCGACACATCTACAATGCGGAATCCGCCAGCGTCATGGGCTACCAGTAACTGATCACCATGAAGGTCCAGGCCTCGTGCATGTGGTTCAGATGTAAGGCCAGGTTTTTGCGGAAAGAGCCGCTCTAACGTGAGTTGAGAAACGAATTTAATCTCTTCTTCGTTTGAAACATCAAGAATAATGATTCCTTTTTCCATTGCTGCCAGGTAGGCGTAATCTTCTGCAATATGGGCATACGGGCACCCTTTGTCATAGGCGACGGAGTCCCATTGAGACAAAATAAGCGGTTCTTCTGGAATCGAAATATCAACGATTGCTAGTCCGGCCGGCTGCGTACCAAGCCCTTCAAAGCCACCGAGTGCAACGTATAGTAGACTCCCTTGTTGCGTAACGTGCGAAGGTCGTAAGCCTTCGAAGGCATTGACAGACAATGTATCGATAGGCACGGGATTAGTAACATCATCAATATTGAATACAATCATCCCGGCGTGCAAGTTGGCCGTATAAACATAATTCCGTCCTGTATTATCAATAACATTGGATATGGACGAGGGTATAAAAAAGCCCTGTGATGGAAACTCATGCTCACCTATCCATTCAAACTTAATGGTGTCTTGGCTATAACAAAATATGGGTGCATTCGTCAATAAAGCGATGATTAAAAATAGGCTCAAAAGTGCCTTAATCATATTTACTACAATAATGTTTTTTATCATCTACGTATTAACTTAGGCTTACACTAACATGACTACTTGCCTTGTAAGCTGGTAAAACAACTGCTAAAAACCCTATTACCAATACCATTATGGCTACAATGGGTAGGTCAGAATAAAATAATTCCATAGGATAGGCATCAACCATGGATTGTTCGCCCATTTTTATTATTCCAAATTTTTTATGGAAATAATAAAATACCAAAGCAAATAGAAATCCGAATGAAATTCCCAATAAACAAATTAAACTACCTAGCTTAAATATTAAAGCTCGCATCATACTTTGTCTTGCTCCCATTGCCTGTAAAACCGAAAGGTCTTTTCGTTTGTCCAATACGATCATCCATATGGCGCCTATTAAATTAAATGCAACGAGTATCAATGCTAGTATCAGAATCACAAAAGCCAACCATTTTTCAATGCGCATGACTTTAACAGTAGCTGCTTGCTGTTCCACTCGACTCTTTACGACAAATTTGTCTCCCGTTATTGCTCTCAGTTTTGAAATTATCGTTTCGTCATCTATTCCTTTTTTTAGTACTATTTCAATAGCACTAATAAACTCCTTCTTTTTAGTCAGCTTCTGAACTAAATTTAAGGGCGCGATGACATATTCATAGTCAACATCCTGTTGAATCGCAAATGTCCCGCCGGGGTATATTTCCGTTGAACTGAACTGCTTATCAAGCGGTGAAGATTTTTTTGTGTTTGGTAGATAAACAGAAACTGGCGTAAGCCTATCGTGTACATTGATTCCAAGCTTGTAGGCCATCCCCAGTCCAAACAGTCCATATTGTATTCCTTCACCTTGTACGAGATACGCACCCCTCGTAATAGCGGTGTCCATTCCGGTTACGTAATTGAACGCATTATCAACTCCTTTTAACGTACCAACTTCTTGCCTGTTATCGTATTGAAAAAGCGCTAACTCCTCCAGTGATATGCTAACAGAGTCGATTCCATCTAATGACTTTATATCGGTAAGGAGTGTATTGTCGAGCAAAAAATTTTTTCCCTTTTTCGCTTCAACTTTTATATCCGGATTAAACGCATCGTACATGCCGAGAAGCAGCGTTTCGAATCCATTAAAAACGGAAAGAATTAATATTATCGCTGCCGTTCCAAATCCCAGTCCAAAAACAGATATTCCCGTGATGATTTGTATTGCGTTGGTAGATTTTTTACCCACCAGATATCGCCATGCTATTTTCCAGGAGAGGTTCAATTTCGTTATTTAATTTTTCGATCTGTTTCCGATATAGGAATGTCATTGATGCTTGCAAACCGTTTTTTCATCAAACCGTTATCTTCAAATTCCCAGTTTTCATTTCCATAGGCACGAAACCAGTTTCCCGATAAATCGCTGTACTCGTATTCAAACCGAACGGCTATTCGATTTTTTGTATGAGCCCAATATTCTTTTTTCAGGCGATAGTTCTGTTCTATCTGCCATTTTTCTTCCAAAAAGGAAATTATCTCATCTCTTCCATTTATAAAAGTACTTCGATTGCGCCATTCGCTATCCACAGTATACGCTTTGCTGACAGTTTCCGGGTTTTTTGGTTCCAGGCATCTTCTGCCATTTTTATTTTTTTCTTTGCTGTTTCCTCCGTAAACGGTGGAAGTGGTGGTTTGATTTCCATAACTTCATTTATTATAACATACTCATATTCACCCCTGTCGTCATTACAACACATGGCAAGCTCTATACCCTTATTTTTGCACTGCCATCCACAGTTTCGAAGCCGCTAATGCACCCAAAATTGGTGCTACAATATATACCCAAAGTTGCTCCCAATTGCCGGAGACAACTGCCGGCGCAAGACTCCTTGCCGGATTCATTGATGCACCGGTAATTTTTCCCGCCACAAGTGACTCAAGCATGACACAAAAACCTACGGCTAGTGCCGTGTATTTTTCGATGCGGTGGTTTTGGCTCACGATTAAAATCGTCATCATTAAAATGAAGGTTAGGCCAACTTCAATTATAAAAACGATGTACGCACTTGCGAATGGTATTGTTCCTCCTAGATTTGTGGAAACAGGGATCAATTTATTCAATAGCATCGAGGCCGTTAATGCACCCATAAATTGGCTGATCAGATAATATATTGTATTCTTTTTTTCGAACGCGTGCGTTGCTGCAAATGCAATCGTAACGGCAGGATTAATGTGTGCCCCTGAATATGGCTTGAATAGAAAAATCATGAAAAGTACTGCCAATCCGAATACCAATGATATGCCTATATGTCCAACGTACATCATTGATGTTTCGTGCAGTATGATCGAACCCGTTCCAAAAAAAACAAGACCAAACGTTCCGATTCCCTCTGCGATAAATTTATTCACAGGATAAATTTAGGCCATTATTCATTCCTCAACTATTGCTCCATAAACAATACTTTGGAGGCGGGGCCGATAATCATCTTTTCCTAATAGATTGTTTTCCATGCTGGGGTATGTTCGATTAGATAAAAAAACAAAAACCAGGTTATTCAACGGATCGGCCCAAGCACATGTTCCTGTAAAACCCAGATGTCCGAACGTCTTATAGGATGCTTCTGAAGCCATGTTCCCTTTTTTTGAAGGGTCCAGTTGTTTCATGTCAAAGCCTAGTCCCCGGCGTGTTTCTCCTTCGGGTCGGGCTGTAAATAACGAAACAGTCACCGGGTGAAAGTAACGTGTTCCACCATAATAGCCACCGTTCAGTAGGTTTTGCATGAGTATACCAACTTCATATGCATTACTGAATAGACCAGCATGACCACTTACCCCGCCTCGCATTGCGGCACCCATATCATGCACATGACCTTGTAGCCTTTGATGCCGGAAATAGGTGTCTTCTTCTGTCGGAACGATTTCGCTTTGCGGCAGTTTTTGAAGCGGGTTGTACATCGTTCGATTTAACCCAAGAGGCAGGTAAAATTCTTCTGCTGTAAATTTATCTATTGGTTTTCCACTTACTTCCTTAACAATTCTATCTGCCAAATAAAACCCCAAATCGCTATATCGATAACCCGGCGTATGTCGTAATTCAGATTCAAAAATATGGTGCCAAATAGAGTCTAAATAACTTTTATGCATATATAAGTCATTCGCTACTTCAAGTGTAAATGGTGTTTCTTTTTCTTTATTGTACCATTTTAAACTGGGTTTATTTTTAGCGTTCAGCGTGTTTTTATAAAAAGGAATCCATGGTTTTAATCGTGCTGAGTGAATCAGCATATCTTCTATAACGATTTCCTTTTTATCTGTTTTTTTTATTTCCGGAATATAGTTGCTAACGGGTTTAAAAACGCTAATTTTCCCTTTATCAAAAAGATCCATCAAGCTATATGTACTTGCAAGAATTTTGGTGATTGAAGCCAAGTCATACACATGGTGATTTTCAACTTTATTTTTTTTCTCGTAAGTGTGGTACCCATAAGCCCGTTGTACGACCACTTTTCCATCCTTAATTACCAGTATCTGCCCTCCGGGAGCAGCCTTCCTTTCTATGATTTCTGCCATGAGTGTGTCGAGTGCTTCTAGCCGGTTACTACTCATCCCAACGTCTTCAGGTTGTGCAAACCCAAGTCTGAACAATGACGATGTGGCTCGTCCCTGGTTTCCGCGACTTTGAAGAGATGCAGTTACTGGCAATTTACCCGAAAATTCGCGTGCCCCCATCAAAGCCTGAGCCAGGAGGTTTTGCGTTTCATGGTCATCGTTGTATGCAACTACCGCAGATCCTATCTCATCAAAATATTGTAACGCATATGGGTTGCCAAAAAGAACGATCGTGACGTTCGTTTTATCGGCCAATTGTTTTACCCATGTAACATCTTCATGATAAATTCCAAAACCCTTCTTCGGTGAAGAAGACATGTCGTGAAAGGCGACTATTACATGTTTTTTATTCCCTAGTTTTTGCATGAGCTTTTCCGTTCCACCGCCTTTGGATATACGATACATAGATTGAAGTCCATAGTGCTGCATGCGCCGCTGAAAGCTTGTTCGTTGATTTATTCCTATATCTAATAATGCAATGCCTTCCGTATTTTTTATTGGGATGAACCCTCTTTCATCTCTTGCCAAGGTGAGTGATTTTTCAAGTAGTTCTCTGTTTAGTTTCTGTGCGTAGGCAGAAAACAATTCATCCTCGAGGTTGTTGGTCGTTATTGGAATATAGTTTGTTAAACCAAGCCGGTACTTTGCGGCGAGTATTTTTTTTACACTTTCCGCCAGTCGATTTTCAGAAATTTTTCCATCAGTTAAATAGGCTTTAATTGCCTCTATCGCTTTGGGTACGTCGACAGGAAGACAAAGAATATCGTTTCCAGCAGCGATAGCGATTGCTTCTGCTTCTCCCGCTTTATAATGCTTCGTTACTCCTTTCATTTCCATTGCATCTGTAATAATCAAACCATCAAAACCCATTTGGTTTTTCAACAGATCAGTGATTGTTTTTTTTGATAGCGTAGTGGGTTTATTTTGCTCATTGTCGATGGCCGGTACATTCATGTGCGCAACCATGATGCTTTGAACACCGCGAGCAATCAAACGTTGAAACGGCCTTAGTTCAACGCTATCCAGTCGATTCATATCATGATTTATAACAGGTAAGTCATAATGCGAATCCACATCTGTATCTCCATGCCCGGGAAAATGTTTTGCACATGCCATTACGCCCTCCTGCTGAAGTCCAAGCATATACATGGTGCCCTTTTCGGTTACATCACGTTGGCGTTCTCCAAACGATCGATCATTGATTACAGGATTGTTCTTATTATTATTTACGTCGATTACCGGGGCAAAATTGAGGTGTGTTCCTATACGGCGCAATTGTCTGCCAATTTCACGACCCATATTGTATATAAGTTCATTATCCTGTACTGCTCCTAATGCCATTTGCTTTGGAAAACTCATGGCATCTTCTTTGTGCCGCATTCCTAACCCCCACTCAGCATCCATAGAAACTATCAAAGGTATTTTTGAACGAGATTGATAGTCATTCGTTAATTCCAATTGCCGTCTTGGTGTCCCTTGAAAAAAACAAAGAGAACCAACTTTATACTTCTCGATTAAATTCCTGACTTTTTCTTCATGCTCAAGGCCAAGGTCGGAGTGAGCTCTAATCATTATGAGTTGCCCAATTCGCTCATCGATAGTCAATGTTTGATAGATAGAGTCAGCCCAGGTTCTTGCTTGAGCACGGCCCAGGTTCTGCACATTGTCTTCTGATTGTACATCCGTTTTCGTATCTACCCTAAGAGCACATACGAGTATAAACGTGAGTATCGTTCTTGCAATTAATGACATCTCTAAGGATAACGTATGAATAGATGCGTTAATTTGGGTTTTCTAATTCTTCTGCTTTGGCCAATACTTTGTCTCTTTCCTCTAATTGGCCATTATGATGAAACGCTGTACCCAAGAGTTTCCAATATTCTGGGTTATTTGGACGTTCATCGATCAGCTTGCTAAAATATTCAATTGACTTGCTATGCGTACCTTTTAGGCCATAAGCCACACCCAAAAGCCTCAGGGTTTCCGGGTTTTTTTTATCCATTGCATGCGCTTGTTTAAGATAGTTCAACGCGGTATCTATATCTCCTTTTTTTTCACCAAAATAACGTCCGGCAGCACGAAGTGCAATCTGTTTATTGTTCTTGGCTTCTTTATATGCAGGGTCGAGTCGCAGGGCATTTTCATAGGAAGTCAATGCCTCTTTGAATTCTTCTTTATACAAATGACCGTTTCCTTTCAATAAATGTGCATTTTTATATCGGGGATGTATTCGTATGGCGTTGGCCGCATGCTGGATTGCTTCTTCCATTTTAGCTTTCTTTTGATCTACGTTTTGCAAAGTCTCGTATTGAGCAATTAAACTGCCGGCTGCTGCATTTTGCAATTTTGCACTATTCGGTGCTGCCTTTACATCGGTTTGGAACAACAAATAATTATTTTTCCATACAGTATTTCTACTTATGGACTTAATAGAATTTAAAATGACTAAAAGAGCCAATAATATGACTGCTATATTTTTATTTTTTCGCTTCAATAAACTCAAGCCGAATGCCGCTCCTATGCAAAACCCTATCGATGGAAAAAATAAAAATCGTTCTGACATCGTCGTACCTACCGGGAATGCAATATTAGATGTGATTGATATTGCAATTAAATAAAATAAGACTGCATAGGCAACCACATTTCGCTCTCGAAGCTTCCATAATGCCCACAACCCCACAGCAACATGTGTCACCAGGGATATCCATGGAATAAGGCTTTCCATGTTGATAACCGGAATATGCCTTGGATAATAATCATGAATAAGTGGATGAGGAAATACGAGAAGTTTAATGTAATTAAATAGACAGAAGAGTATTGTACCAAGGCGTTCTGAAAAAGAAAACGGTACAAGCGCATTTCCGTCGTACTTCAAAAAAGGATTGTTGAGTAATTCTTTTGGTGCTTCGACACCAATTGATGATCCTAGCACAGCATAACGTAAACCAAAATACAGCATAAATACAGCTAACAATGCCACGGGGTGTTTCCAGGAAAATGTAATTTTTTCATTTTTGCTTGTCATCCAAAGTGTCATGGGCGCAATGGCCAATAACGTGATCGTATTTTCTTTAGCCAGGAGGGACAAAAAGAAAGCCATGCAGGCGAAGATGCCAAACTTTACACGCTGCGTCGACTGCCATTTAATCAGGTAAATAAGGCAGAGAATTGCTCCAATAGATGATAATATTTCATCGGCACCCTTCACATTTGCTACGACTTCAGTGTGCACAGCATGTGCGGTGAATAATAGGGTGGCAGCAAACGCAATAAAATTATGCTCTTTCAGGCTTACTCGCTTAAAAAATAGATTCAAGAGCTGGAAGAGTAGCAAACAGCACGTAGCGTACAAAATGATGTTCACAAGGTGAAAAATAAATGGGCTGTTTCCAACAACTTGATATAGCAACGCGAAGAGCATCGGACTCAGTGGTCTATATCGTCCTCCGGCAACAAGCTGTGATTTTGAGTCATCCTTGAAAAACCCGTGAAACGTATCTTTTGTTAGCAGCCCTTTCCAACCCGACAGTCCTTGCGTCGTATACATGTTGTCCTTGATCACTATGGCATCGTCAAGCGTAAAATCATGGCTTAACGTATTGGCATACAATACAAACGCCATTATAAAAACTATCCAACCTTTAGGTACTGACCTAATCCGTTCAGACATGTATTGATCGCTGTTTTATAACATTATACAAATTAAATAAAATGCTAATATAAAAAACTCCATTGACTCCTTCTGTCATCAGGTATTTGTGGGTCTGATACAAAATGGACAACCTCATACGACTCTGGGCAAGGACTTGTTTTTTCACAAATCTCTGCTTCCCAACCTATTTCGTTATAGCGAATACCTCTCCACTAAAGTCTCAATACTTTTCAGGTGGCAATGATAAAAATGCGAGAAATACAGGTTCCTTGTTTTATAAACATGCTCTTATATTTTTCAATCGCAGTCGACGTTTAAAATATGGCGTGCAAATGGCATTTTGAATAAAACAATGAGAAGTTGAACGTCGCGTTCTTTTAAAATTTTCTTATGCACGACAATTCAAGTACATGCCTCATTTTTTTTGTTTATTTTTTTCACCTGTTTAAAGACGTGGTCATGGTAAAAAATATAATGCTCGGACAATGAGTTTTCTAATGAAACGTCGTAAAAGTGCATATTTTATAAATCCAACTCGATTCCTTTTCTCATTATATTAGATAATATTTCTGCTTGTCCGAACATATCTTCGATATTTAAACTGTTCGTCATAACTACATAGCTTTTATTCGTCGGCGGGTGATAGCGCATGATGGTCATAAATGCTTTGCGCACACCATCATGACCATGACCGATATCCGGTGGATGCATCCCACAACCAAGGCCATAAATATGGTTAAACTCACCCGTTTCTAAACCATCTGTCATTTGCGCTAGAAGGTCGGCGTTCAATATTTCATTTGTACCCCAGAGATAATAAGCCCACTTGGCCAGATCATGTACAGTAGTCGTGATGTTTCCATCGGCCTGTGCAAGGGACAGGTTGTCGAAGTCACCAGAAATTACCTCCGAGTCATTAATTCTGAGATAACAAGGAATGGCTGGCTCTGGCACATATCCTTTACCACTCATATCAAATGTCGTTTCCGATAATTTGAATGGGACTATAAATTCCTTTGTTTTGAATTCGTGCAAAGGAAGACCAGAAACCCTTTCTACGATGACAGAAAGCAAATGATATCCGGTATTCGAATAATGCATTGAGGCATTTGGCTCAAAATAGTTCAATTGGTGTTTTGCAACCGGTTCAATAAGCTCTCTAACATCAAAAGCATACGTTTCACCCTTTAGGTCGGAAAGATAGTCGGTGTAGCGCTGTCCGGCATATGGTGCATTCAGGCTATCTGGCATATTGGAATTGGTGACATCAAAAACTCCGGCACGGTGATTCAACAAAAGCCGTATGGTAATCGCTGATTTATATGGAATATCAAATAGAGCATTATTTGGTAAATAGCCTTCGGCTTTACCTGGCATTTTGTCTGTAAGCTTATCATCTATATTTAATAGTCCGCGCTGGTGCAAGAGCAAGATGGCGGCGGCAGTTGAAGTTTTCGTCGTACTCGCCCCTCGAATATGCCAATTTTCATTGACCGTTGGCCCAAATCCATATTGATAATATGCTGAACCTTCTTTGCCATATGTTGCAAATTGGATTCCTGGTTTATTTTCGCCGTACAATTCTCTATACGGTTCCATTTGGGTTTCGACGTATTTTATAAACTTTTCTTTGTTATTTTGAACTCTACTTTTATGTATACAACTTATGTTGAACTGCACAATTACAAGAGCGGTTAACAGATAAAGTAAAAGTGACTTTTTTGCCATGTTCAATATTGCAAAATTCTTGATTAGTGTGTTTGTTTTTCTAACACTGCTCTTGGCCGTCTTCACTAAAATTTAAGCCCTCTTTTTGGCGACTTAGTTTGAAATTATGTCTTTTATTGATTGTCTTTTTAATTTGAGTCGTATAATATTGGGGTTATTTTTTTGACAATTGCATTAGCTGGTCCCTCTCCGTTGATACCTCCTTGTAAGTTTGTCAAAACGACGACTGTGATATCTCGCTGAGGGTCGTACCCCATAAAAGACTGAAACCCGGGCAGTGACCCATCATGTCCGATCAACGGGCCGAATTTTGCCAGGGCTAGTCCATAGCTGACACCCCCAGGTTTGCTGGCATTTGCGGGTTGTAAACTTTCTAGACGTATGGCTTGTAATTGGTCTGATAACAATCCGCCACCAACTAACATTTTGACATAGTTTGCCAAATCCACTACTGTTGAAATACCCGCTCCGGCGGCCCATGCCCAAGATGGATTCATGTGTGTTACGTCATTGGGCATCAATTTATTTGATCTTGCTGCTTCCTGATCGATGTCACTTAATGCGAATCCTTTGAGTGTTGAAACATTACTTCCGTATAAATAGCCGTGGGCATAAGGTTCTGGGATACGCGCATCAGTAACGTCTGGCATAACTGAGTGATTCATCCCTGCTCTTGAAAAAATTCGTTCCTTGAATACCTCACTCAAATTTTTTCCTATAATTTTTTCAATGATTAATCCCGCGATAATTGTATTTGTGTTAGAATAATGATATCCTTTCTCGGGATCAAAGTAAGGCTCATTTTCAAATGCAATTTCTAGCAATTCCTTCTGATTCCATGCTTTATCCGGCTGATCATCAAGAATTGCATTGAACATTTCCAATTCACTGTAATTAAATAGGCCGCTTCGCATATTAAGTATCTGAGCAATTGAAATATTCTGTCCGTTAGGTATACTATCAAGATATTTCGAGATAACATCATCGAGCGAAATTCGACCTTCATCCACCAACTGCAGCATTGCTGTTCCTGTCCAAGTTTTTGTATTCGAGCCGATGCGAAAATGATCCTCAACGGTGACTGCTTCTTTAAATTCAACATCGCGACTACCGAATGCTTCAATCCACTCTTGGTCACCTTTTCGTATCAGTACAACGGCTCCGGGTGTTAAGGTCTCCTTGAGAACAACACGTATCGACTCTTTCAACGCTTCTTCGTCAAATGAATTTAAGTTTTCCGCTACCCTTTTCGACGAACCAATTTTATTTCTCTCATTACCACAGGAAAAGACTAAGAAGCTCGCCAATATTACTATAGCGATCTGCGCAATTAAACTTCTACATGTTTTGCTTATTAACTTCACAATTATTCGTTTTTCAAAAATGTCAATTATTGCGTGATTTTAATCAGTGGTTTACTTACCGAATCACGACCAGCGGTGACCCTAATAATATATGATCCTGCAGATAACCCTGTTGTCGCAAACTCGTGTTTAAGAATTTGCTTCTGAACGTATTGCACTTTCTCGATTAATTTTCCTGTTGTGGAAAATAATTCAACCAGAATATCATCTTTTTGATTTAATCCAATAACAGCGTAAAATTGATCAACAGTTGGGTTTGGGAATAATTCGAATTCGTTAATCACAGTCACCTCAGGAGGAGAAGGGAGTGTTGGTCCGGGTGCACCTGATCGTGTATTAATTATTCGGATTGTTTTTGTTAACGAATCAATGCAACTTCCATTATCTACGATTAAGGTCACATCATAAAGACTTTCTGCTTCATTTGGATTGTTCTCATAAATGAACTGTGGGTCAGGATCCGAACTGACTCTTCCACGCTCGTCTCCAAAATGCCACTCCCAACTTGTTGGGATAGGGTAACTTAAATCTATAAACTGGACCGTATCTCCCGCTTTCACGGGCGATGCAGCCAAGAACCTCGCCCTCAACATTTCCGCTGCCATTTCAACAGTGGCAGCAGACGTTACCTCACAGCCTTGATTGTCGATAATCGTCACCTGGTAGTTACCTGGTTCCAGTCCTTCGACGACTTCATCTATATCGTCACCTGTTGACCAGCGATACGAATAAGGGGCAGTCCCCCCCATGGTGATAGCACGGATGGTTCCACCACTTTGCTCGTCACAGCCCGAACCTTCTACCTCAAGTATGACTGACAGTTCTGAAGGCTCTTCCATCATTGTATCTGCCGAGACGAAGCAATCGTTGGCATCTGTTACCTCCAATTCGTATATTCCTGAGAATAAGACTTCTATTTCAGGTTCATCATCTCCTGTGTTCCATTCATAAAAATATGGTTCCGTTCCACCTTGGATATCAGCGGTGATTGATCCATCTTCGGCTCCATGACAGCTAATGGGCAATGCATTTAATATGATTGATAGCTCCGGCGGTTGAGTAATGTTTATGCTGGTAACTAAGGTGCTGTCTACTGCATCTGTTACCGTGATGGCATATGTGGCCGCTATAATGTCGAGCAGGTCTTCGGTTTTCTCCCCGGTAGACCATTCATATTCATAAGGTGCCGTACCTCCTTTGACTGTAATATCAATATAGCCGTCGTCAAAGCCAAAACAAGAGACATTTCCACTATCAATTTGTATCGTTAGTGGAGGTCCACTTCCAAAACTATGTTGAATGTAGGTAGAGTCAACCAATGCGCACCCCGCTTGATCGATAACAATGACTTCATACCACCCTTCTGATAGGTTTGTGATTTCGTTCGACAAGGCTCCGTTTGACCAGACCGTACTGTATGGGGCCTGTCCTCCTTGTACGACACAACTTATCTCTCCATCAGATCCACCAACAACTGAAAGTCCTTTAACCGTCTTGTTGATTGATAGAGGTAGGCGGTCGTCTAGCTCGATAGTAAGAGTTGCTTGGCAAGAAAACTCATCTGACACAGTGACGTTATAAGTCCCCGCTATTAGGTCGTGAACCTCAGGTCCTGAATGTCCTGTCGACCACTCGAACTGATAGGGCGGTATACCTCCGAAGGCGAACAATTTAATACCTCCGGAGGCAGATCCCGAGCACTGGATTTCATCTATTTCCGTTTCAACTCTGATGCTATCGAATTGATAGACCTCTTCTGTTACCGATATGTTCCTCCCTTCTGCATCCGAAATATTAGCAGTAAAGGTTCCAGCCGCTACTGCGACCAGGTTTTCTGTGGTATCACCTGTAGACCACAAAATAGAATAGGGAGGTTGTCCGCCCTGGACACTAAGGCTAATCTGTCCGATGTTTGTCGCCCCACATGTATTATGAGTACGTGTTGTGTGCGCATTAAGAGAAGCCACTTGTTCTAACCTGAATAATTGAACACGGGTACATCCGTTGTCATCTGTAACGGTTAATATGTATTCTCCTTCATTTAAATCTTCAATCATTGCGGTTCGCTGACCACTGGACCATTCATATCGATAGGGGGGTTGTCCACCCTGAACATCAACGGTGATTTGACCAAGCTCGCTGAAATCACTCAATGGACTATAAGAGCTTTGCTCAAGGGTTAATCCCTCAGCGGCCAGTATAGTCAATGTGTCAAACACCTGACAGCCGTATATGCTCGTCATGCTGAAAGGATAGTTCCCTGGCGCCAAATCTGTGCGTTGCCACATTTCTGTCAGGTTGGGTTCGACTTGTCCATCGAATATTAAGTCAAAAGCCTCTTCTCCGGCTATGTGCGTTACTGCACTTCCATTATTTGCTCCAGCACATTGTTCAGGCGTAATTACCGTTCCATAGCTGATGGCATGAACTGAAGATATTGGAATGTCTACAATTGTATCTCGGTCTACCGCATCCGTTATCGTGAGCGAATAAATTCCTGTGGTAATGGATTCGATATTAGGATTTGTCTCACCAGTTGACCACAAATAAGTGAATGGACCTTCTCCGTGAGAAACGGTTACATCAATTCGTCCATCCGCAGATTCTGGGCAAGTGGGTGACGTTGTGTGGATCCTTAAATTAAAAGATGGGGCCTCTTGCACCTTGAATGTAGCTACCTGCTGACAACCTACGTCGTCTGTCACGGAGAGACTATATTGCCCTTTCGACAGATTGAATAAATTCATTGAAGTTTCACCAGTGTTCCATAGTAAATCATAAGGTGGGGAACCTCCGGAAATAGTGGATTCTATAGAGCCGTCCAAAGCATTTGTCATACTTTCCGGACTAATTATTGCTTGAATTTCAATGCGGTTTAGTTCAGCTAAAGAAAAATCGATTTGCGCTAGGCATCCGCGTTGATCGCGTATATCAACAGAATAAGACCCTCCGTCGGCCCAAGCTAAGTTTCCAATAGTCGACAATCCGTCAGACCACACGAACGTATAGGGTGCCACGCCTCCAGCAACCTGCAAAGAGACCAGGCTTGAGTCTCCGGCACAACGAGGTTCAACTGAATTAAGGGTAGCAGAAATTGGTTCAATTTGATCTAGTTGAATAACAGAAGTCGACTGGCAACTATTGTTATCCGTAACCGTAACCCTGTATTCTCCAAATGCAATATCTGTTAATATGGGTTCCGTGTCACCGGTTGACCAATTATATTGGTATGGTGCGGCGCCACCAACAATATCTGCGGATAAAGCCGGATATATCGTTTGTCCACAAACCGGATATACAATATTTGGTTTTATCTCAATGGAATCATGAGAATCAATATGAAACGCTTGGTGCACTTGACATCCATTTAGACTTGTAATAGTTACAGTATACTCCCCTGATTTCAAGCCAGTTATGTCTTCAGGATCATCGTCTATTATATCAGGGCCATCATGGCTCCAATCGTAGCTATATGGACCTATGTCGCCGAGCGGAGTGATGTATAAAGCGCCTTCACTTTGTCCAGCACAGTCAATATGGTCGACAGCGTCTAATCTGGCGCTCAGGAGATTAGGAGCATTTAATTGTATAGTCGCGTTTCCTGTACAACCGGAATTATCTGTAACCGTCACGCTATAGAAGTCCTCATCTAACTGGTTCAGGGTGGCTTCCTCGGATCCGGTCGACCATAAGATGTCTATAGGAAGTACCGCATCCGGAGCGTAAACTGTAAGTGATCCATCTTTAGCTCCATCGCAGGTTGGATGTGTACGATCAATTTTGACATCCAGGAAGTTCTGGTTCCGGACTTCTATCGTTTCGGATAAAAGCAGACAGTCTTTAGCATCTGTTACTGTTACGCTGTATTCTCCTGCCTCAACATTAGTAATTTCATATTCCGTATCACCTGTATTCCAAAGAAACTGATACGGTAGATTTCCGCCAACCAGATCTTCTATTGCGACCCGCCCTTCTTCATTATTTGAGCATTGAATATCCGTGACATGAATGTTATAAGAGGTTTGTTCATAAGGACCCTCAATGTTAATCGAATCCAGGAATGTGCATCCATTAGCATCGTTAAGAAATAACTGATACATGCCCGGTAACAATCCGTCAATATCCTTAGTGTGATACGACATGTCATCGAAGCTATTAGTCCATTCAAATTCAAAGGGTGGTGTGCCACCTTTCGGATGCAGTGTAATGCCAGCATTTCCTTCTCTGCAAAAGTCATCCGTTTTTGAATAAGAGACCGTTAAAGGCTTGGGATCTGGAACCCTAATGCGAGAAAAAACTTTCATACATCCTACTCCATCTGTCACAGTTACGCTATAGTCGCCCGCTAATAGATTCGATAAGACTCGTCCGGTGTCTTGGGTATTCCATTTGATTTGATAAGGTGGTGTACCGCTTTGAATATTCAACTCAATAGACCCGTTGTCGCCACCGGAACAAGAAGGTGACGTTACTTTTCTGGTAACAAATAATCGACTGAGTTTTACGTCAATCGAATCTCGATCTTTACAACCTGTAAGCGAATTTGTGACCTCTACTGTATAAAAGTCGGACCTTGTTGCTTTAAGCGTTTGGCCGACGGAATTTCCCGGAGACCATAAATAATCTAAATTAGCGCCAGGACCAGCGTCCAACAGAATGGAGCTTCGGGTGCAGACAGTGGTATCATTTCCCAGGTTTACAACTGGTCCATCTAGTCCCTTGATGATAATGTCATCTGTATCAGAACACTCATTGTCGACGGATACGCGTACTTCGATGATTTGTGTAGAGGTGTCTTCAATAGGAATGGTGATGCTCGAAGTCGATTCGCCCGTTGACCATTCATAATTGAGATGATTGCCTTCGACGACGGGAGACAATGAAATAAGCTCTCCTTGACAAGCTTCGATTTTATCTTCGACGAAGTTGACGCTTGGGGCCTGTGTAAACACCAGGTGAGCAGTGTCAACCGAAAAACAGCCATCCACTGCCATAACTTTTACCCCAATATCCATCGATACCTCTGTCGTTGCCGTAATAATTATCTCATTGGTGGTTTCACCCGTGCTCCAGGATATACTAGTTCCAGGAATTTCTTCAACAGATAACCGAATACTATCACCTGTACAAGCCTTTTCCTTTTCAAGTGTCAGTTTTATTTCCGGGTTGTCGCATTCATACAATGTCCAACGCATCGGATATATGGCGTCTGCATTATTCAAAGTAGCAGTTTTTTCGTTTGCATTCAGCGAGGTAATGCCTACATTTTCCCAGGTAGCACTCCCATCTAATTCCCCGCTCGGTAATAATAGATGGCGGTAAAACTCAAAATTTTGTTGGTTGGAATACGTTTGTAAATCCCTATCCAAATAATTTATTTTAATGAGCCCCCCAGAATTTATAGGGGCAGTTGTTGAAATGTCAAAGTATCGTTTTACACTTTCTCCACCCTCTATAGTCTGTTCCATATCGCTTCGTTTAATTTTGACATGAGTGAGTCCAGGTTCTTGAAGAGCAAAACCCAGGTTCGAAAAATTATATTCTTTTGATCCTAGCAATGAGGCTAGAATATTTCCTTCTGTTACTATATCTCCATTAATGACGCCTTGCTCTTTAGATTCTCCTTTGATCCATGGATGCGCATGTGCATCACCAAATGCTCTGGAAGGGCTGAAATTCGAGTTTAATTTCATAGTAAGTTCGCGGCCGTTAAGATCTAAAAGGCCTTTCGAAAAAGTCAGCGTGTCATTAATGGATAAGTTGATATGGGAGCTGACACCATTGGGGTTTTGAAGCGTAATCTTGTGTAATTCTAAGGGAGTTTGATTCGTGTGTAAAATATTCTGTGATTGCGTTCCTGAAAATATGAGATGGCTGAAATCATTGTTGCGAAAAATAGATGATGTACCCATGCCTCTCAAATCTCCCTTTAGAATAAGTTGTGATTGATTTAATGCCCAGATACCTGATTCAGCTAAATTCGATGTCGCATATAAATCCCCTTCTATTAAAATGGAGACATCGTCTTTTAAGGTTAGTTTTCCATCATTAATAAATAGCCCTGCTTGTGCGTTTATATGAACTCCGCATATAAAAAATACTCCAATGAAAATAGCTCTATGTAAATGATGAAATTTCATAAGCCTTATTTTTCTAGCGTTTTATGATATAGGCTATAACATAATATGAGGGCCTATTTTCGTGCGACGCCCCTCCATTCGTATTGGTTGCCGTCGTTCCGCTTACCGTGTGTCGATGATCACCGCTATAACTGGATGTATAGCTTTTATTTCCTGCATACCCTCCTTCCCATAAATAATGCCCTTTATCATTGCCACAGCAGTTCTTGCCTATTGAAGTCGTATGCGTATGGCCACCTGCAGTATTCGTAGTGGCCGAAAACGAATGTGTATGCGGAGGAAGTTCCGTAACGCTGAGTTTGACCCTATCTTCTCCTCCGGTTTTTGTTACCTCATTGTAATCCGCATGGGCTGGATCGTATCCTACGACGAACTTTCCTTTGAGATCAGGTGTCCCGTTTCTTCCATCACATAATGCCCAGCCGTCAGGTATTGTCGAGGGGTCACCAGACCACATGATGATGCCTCCTTTGGGGACTATGCCCCCAACCTGACCATTTACCTTTACTTCACCGGGTTTATCTTTTTCAACCCCTAGCATCTCACCATACGGATCACCGGCTTTCGCAAACCCAAATCCTCCATCTCTGTCCAGGCCAAAATTGATGATATGATTTTGGTTTTGAAATGTAATTTGACTGCCAGAGTTTCCGCTGCGCTGAAGGTGTAAAACGCGATCACCCTTTGAAAGAATATGTAAGTGAGTTGAGGGTGCCGCTGTACCGATACCGACATTTCTTGGTATCTGCCATATGTCATTATTTTCTCCAGGGTTCCATAAGCCGCCGTCCATTCCAGTCCAGGCATTTCCATTCCACATTTCAAACCGATGAGATGTCGTATTGTAAATTGACAGACCTTCAGACGAAACTGTCATGGTATTCCGCTGTTCTGTAGTCAACCTGGGAATGATTAAACCTTTCGGATTTGAAGGATCACTGTATATATGAAGAACAGCATCCGTCGGAATATTCTCAGTATTAATTCCAACGGATTGAGCATTCATGTTAATTGTAATTCCGAATAGCAAGACGAAACCAAAATAAGTTATCAGCAGATGTTTACTTGTAGTCTTCATAATTACTCCTTTTTTGAGTTTGAGATATGGATGGCTTCAGAATCAAATTTTCCAAAGTGATGGTCTGGTGTATAAAATCGTACTTCATAGTGGTACGTACTTCCAAAATCAAAATCAGTATCATAATAATATTCATCTTGAATTAGTGAAGTAATGGGCACAAACGATCCTTCATTTTCGGCCCTGAATAAAATAAATCCTTTTATTTCTTTTAATTTTTTATCATTCCATGATATTCGGATTCGATTTTCCAATGGTTGGTAATCAACACGGATCATGTTTTTTTCGGGTTCGTGAACAATGACTTCATCATCAGCTTGGGTGTGTAATACAACGGATTCAGAAAAGTCGGATCGGTGGCCTGCATCATCGATCGCCACGACAGCATATTCCATTTCGACTCCATCATGTATTGACTCACCAGACCAATGTGTTTCATTTGTATTTAATGGCACTGCTGTCAATAATTTCCACTCTTCCTCTTGTTCAAAATGTCGACGATACACCATATATCCGACTACATCATGGTGGTGATTTGGTAGCCAGTCCAGATGTATGATGTCATTTTCTTCGTGAATTTTAATTATGTGAGGTGGCTCCGGTTTGATGACATCTTCAAATTCAATAAAGTCCGATCGGATGAATTTGCTGGCATTATGGGCTTTGTCGTATGCACCTACAGCTACAATAAATTTGGAGGCGATCGAATCATTTAATTCAAATGTGAAATTTGTCTCCTGCAACATTTCGTGATGCAATAGAGAAAATTGACTATCATGCAAATAATCTTGCCTTCCCAAAAAAACTCTATACCCATAAAAATCATTATCCACGATGGGATCCCAATTGACTGTAATGACATTTCCTTTTCTGGTAACCTGTATATTTGTCGGGGCATGAGGAGGTATAATATCCTCTACTAAAATGCTTCCATCATCAAAGTCAGAATGGTTGTTGTCTTCGTCCACGGCATAAATTCGATAGTAATATCGACCATGTTTCAAAGCTTCATCTTCATATCGCCGTGTGCCAGAATCCGTTGTAAAAACCTTTATAAATTTCGTGCGAGGTTTAGTACTTCTCCAAATCTCATAATGCTTTATGTCTTTATCAATAGATCCCTGCCAAGTGATTATTGGGTGATGCTCGATCACTTCGATTTCCTCTATTGTGGGAGGAGCTGGAGGTGTTTTTGACCCGATTCTGACAGAAAGTTTTTCTGAAGGTTTTCCTTCTTCACCAAAGGCATCTATTGGACGAAAAACATATTCGTAGTGATGTCCTAATTGAACCGTCGTGTCCTCAAAAAATACATCTTGATACCGGTATATTTGATTCTCATCTAGATATTTGAATACCAGGACAGGCAAGTCGTTTAGACGTTTCTCGATGTCTTTATTTAATTCACTTCTATAAACATTTACCCCAAAATATTTTTCTGGTTCTGGCTTCCACCTAAATGCGACCTCCTCTTCATTGTGATAGCTAATTTCAACATCTTTTATTTCAAGTGATTCTTCTTGCCCAACTTGTATAGATTTCGACTCAGCAGTAAGCTGTTTGTCCCGAGCCGATTCAATTTTATAGATGTAAGCCTGTCCGTTTTGTACGGATTTGTCATTCCAACGAAGGCCCAGGTATTGAGCAAATTTGTCGTGAAAAACCGCCGTTTTTACTAAATACGCAGCCTGTGCGCCTTGCGGTCTGCTAAAATCTCTTGGAATCATTTCAAATGCCAGAGGTAATTCATCTTTTAGTTGAGCATGTAATTGAATGTTTCCCAGGACTATGGGTTGATTGTTCAATTTTTGCCATTCCTGTGATCCATTATCTGATTTGCGGTAGACATTCCACCCACCTTCAATTAGTAAATTATCATAAAGCCATTTTATTTTAATTTCAGGTTGACCTTGGACTATGGCGTTTTTAACAAAAACGTTTATCGAAAAATCATTTTCTTGCGAAAAAATGCCATTACAAAAGAAATGAAAAAACACACCTATTAATAAATATTTTCTCAAATGTTCCATACAGCCTATTGATTAAAAATATTTGATCCTAACTCATATTGAGCGGACCAAGCTATGTCGACGCCCACACCTAATATATCAGCATGCGCTTTGAGCTCAGCCCCAAAGTCAATTCTGTCTTGGTAAAAAAGAAAGTCCCCTTCACCAGAAACATATGCATAAACTAATGGAACTGTGGTTCCTTTGCCTGTAAAAGATATCCAATGCAATGTCAATTTTGCACCTGCGCTTAATTTAACGCCTAATTTTTGAATTTCGAATTTATCCTTCCAATCGACTGAAGCCTTGGCCATGATATCAAAGTTTAAATCGATTTGAGCACGAATCTCTCCGAAACTAAACACTTTTACTGCACCTGATGTAGCTCTGAACATAAACCTTACCCCAGCGCCGACATCAATGTGTTGATCCAAATAATGGAAATAAACAATGGCTCCGACTCCTGTACAGCCGTTCCCTGGCGGATAAAAAATTAAAAAAGCGGGGTCGTCTTCCTCAGCGATTCTAATTTCCAGTGCTTCCGTCTCCCAGTTGTAATTAACATCAAAATCAACAGCACCACAAACCGGATAGAAAACTTGGGCATCACCAGTGATTTTGAAAAAGTATTCTTCCATGTCAAGGAAAAACTGTAAGCCTCCCTTCGCGCTTATGACATTATCCTTGTGTACGGACACACGTAAATAAGCATCTACTTGCGAGATCTGTCCATTATATAGAATCAAGTCACCGCCTGCAATACCGCTTACAAGATCATCTGTTCCTAAAGCATTAAGACCCACTCCCAAGAGCCCACCTCCACCATAATGACCAAAACTGGGCAATGCAGCATAATCGGACTTTTCATTCTGGTTTCGTTTCATATTGATAAAAAAGCGTGCTCTTAGCCCTCCTAGTACTGGAAAGTTGCTTCTATGAACATTTGGGACCTGAGGTGTGAAGGTATTGGCCTTCACATAATATTTACTTAGCCGTTTGTCTGTAAGCACTTCGTCAACATCCATCGTGCCAATGATTGCGTCAACATAGGCGTATTGAAATGTTTGTTTTGGATCATCAGGCATTGTTTTTCCGCCTATGATCACCGATATTGCCCCTTTCATGTCAAAGCCGGGAATGACAGTTTCTCCATTAAATTCGGCTTCGAATACAAACCCAAAACCGAATAGCTCATCTCGTATAACTCCAACTCGTTTTAGTCCTATTGGAATACCAAATCTATTTAATGACAATGGCACGGGATATACATTGTTGCCTTCAAACTCCGAATCGTCTACAACCTTGAATTTTGTATTTGTGAAATTATTCTCCTTCTTATTAGTTTGATTAATTTCAAATTTAAAGACATCATCGATGAAGTCACCTGCATCTGTAAAAGCTTGTGAAGTCCAATCCGTCACCCCTGTTACTACCTTTAGCCATTGTTCAGGAGATGGGTAGTCAGTTGTATATGCATTACCTACTGTAAATACAGTTGATCGAACGGGGTCTCCGGACTGAGCAGAAAAGTCATTTCCCATTGGCATTTCACCGACGGTTGCGACTACATACCGTCCGTTCACGAGAGATGCTCCGATTGAATCAAAATGCATTGTAAATGACTCATCAATAACGCTGGTGTACATATCCTGAAGCGGCATAAATCCATTGCGTCCCCCAACTCCGATGTCCCCGTTGCCATAAACATGAAAATCAGGAATGTTGATTTTCGATTCGACGCCATCTCGAAAAACAGGGTTGTTGGCCCAATGCATATCCACACTCATATCAAGCAACACGTTGTTTTTAAACACCGCATTGCGAATGGTGACAGTTAATGGATCTTTGGAGTCAGCATTGGCAATGGCAACTTTCATCCCGTTTAATGATTCATCCAAATGGCCAGTTGCTAAGCCATCTGAATGAACATTAACGGTAAAAGGAAGAGGTTTGTCACCAATAAATTGGCTATAAATTGCTCCTTTGAAATGGCCAGATTGCACAACACTATTTTCGATCTTAAGCATGGCGTGCGACAGACTTCCAATGAATGTATTAAAACTTACGAGTGGCAAAGAAAAATTTGAAACATCAAATGAAATATCCAGCCCTTCATCTCCTACCCAACCTTTAAAGTGGGGGTTCAAGTTGGTCAAAACAGTGGCTGACATATCATCCGGAAACTTGAGTTGATGTGTGCTATCTTCTATTGTGCCCAGACGATAAATGAATTCATTCATATACATACCCATCCATGCTTTATGGGTTGATTTTTTTTCAGGTGATTGCTCGATGTCAAAATCAAAAATGACGTCGCTAGGTGCGATATGAATATTCATTTCATCATCCACTTTTATCGAAGAAAAGCCTTCTGTATTTTTTACTGTAAAATATTTTGAAGAGGCAACATCGGAAAAAGCAATCGATATGGGTTGCTCGTCGTCCGAGACATGAGCTTGGGGCAAACGGACGTGTCCATCAAGCTCCAACTTATTTTTATTGAGTCCAATATATAATTTAGAAGAATTTGCCAATACCAGTTCGAATCCATGTGGGTCTACCAACTGAAAATTGTTCTCTTGAAGCTCTACATGACCCTCCAATGCATATGTATCATAAATAATTTCGTGAACCTTAGACATGACTTTTGGTGGTCCATTGCTATTCAAACTCGCAAGCGGTAATGTCCATTCGACAACCCCCCTTAATTTTAAGTTTTCTGAATTCAATACAATATGACTCGCTCGAAACTCTGCCTCTCCTTCTTTGCCAAGCTCTATGTCAATTTCATATCCGTCTGTTATTTCAGATTCTATTAAACCCGATCGTAAAATATTGGTACCTTCAAAATGTTCGACATGTATATCCTTAAATGTAATTGGAATCCATTCCCCCTCTTTCTCCAATTGAATCTGTCCTTTTCCGCTGAGTTTTGAAAAATCGTCATTATCAGTAGATAGAATTCTTACACGTTTATTTGCCGCAATAAAATGATCGATCAATGCCGAGGTATGAAATGATCGGGCAGGACTGGAGGCAATTTTATCATCATGAATGTAGGCCTCGACTTTCCAGGCATACGGTGTTTCACGATCCAATTCCGCAGTCAGCGCAGTGTTCCAATTAACCAATTGGGAAACAATCTCTGTTTCTTGTGTGTGTATTGGGAGGTTACGGTCCATGGCCTCCTGAGCCGACTGGTTATTGCCAATTTGGGTGACAATTAATTTATAGTGCACAGGGTCACCTTTTTTCACATTTGACGGACCATTCCATGAAAAGATCGGCATAGAAGCCGGATTAAATACGCCTTCATCCTCCGGTTCGTTGAGCGCAATATTCCCAAGAGAATCACTGGCATACGTGAAAGCACATACGACACCAATACCTTCATTTTCAAACGTTGTGTTGCCCATTGCATCTTCGACATCCACTCGAATGGCATATTGTTCACCGTAATCCAACTCAGGAAAATCAGGACCATATTGAAAGGTCGTCATGGATGTCATCACCTTGTCTAATAGTGGTGTCTGTGATGCCAGAATGGCTTGATTTGGATCCATCCCTTTTGGTACATGCACCATGGTCAAATGATATGTTGCCTGGATCGCCGGATCATGATTACTGTGCCATTGTATAGGAATATTTTGCTGTTCGTTGTACGAAGCAATACCATCGCAAGTTGGATGGACGATGTCTGGCGGGTTGTTGAGGTGCACGACCAACATAGCACATGCTTGCCTCATGAGATGTTTATCCTTCCTGAGGTTATCGACCACGTCAATGCAAATGTTGTACATCCCTTCCGGAAGGGCGTCACCTTGTAGCAGTGAATTTTTTTCAATACCACTGATCAACATGTTTGCCGGATCTAAAAAATCACGCACGTCATGACCTGATAATACATTTGGACCTGGCATGAGCGTAAACGTAGGAAGGACGACATTAGGGTCAGATTGTAGCAAAATTCCGTTTCCCTCAATGGTTAATTGCAATGCCACTTCTATGGAAGGTTCGTTTTCGTCTAATAAATTTAAAATCATCTGAAGACGATCCGGAGACGGCGTCGAGTAATCTGACAAGTATGGCGAGTTTGGAGGAATAGCATTCACCATTCCATCAACTGGATACGTTTGCCCCCAGGATTGAATAGACCCCAGGATCAAAATGCAAAAAACACAAAGCAAATGTCGACTAATTTTATTCATTGAATCGATAATTGTATGATAGGATTGCACGCAACTCAGCGTATGAGTTTTCCTTTTGGATGATTTCAGATTTTCTCAAGTGGCTTATCGTGAATCGAACGCTTCCGAGCTTATCCAGATGATAGCCAAGGTTGGCCCTATTGTCGATCAACCAATAGTGATTAGCCCCACCTTTTGTATTATTCGAAAGTGTCAAAGTGTACCCAACATCCAGTCTGTGATGAAAGAATTTTCTGTTTGCCGCCAGACTAGGCCCCCATACAATATCTTCATGAAAGTCGGTTTGGCGTGAAGAGTAATTCAAAGCACCATTTAAGGTTAAATACTTTGCCGGATTTCTCCACCGCAACCCAGTTGTGGCGTGAAAAAATTTAGTTTCGCTGTCCAAAATCTCATATTCATCGCGTCGATTTCCATTTTGAAGACTGAAGCTCGTGTACCAGACCGTGCGGCCAGAACTAGGAGACAATAAATAATTGGTGCTTAGGGATATGTTTTGAGTAATCTGATATAGGTTCAACGAATCGCTAAGTTCTTCTCTTACTACCTTCAAACTCGATGAGTAGTTATTAAAATTAAAACTGTACGACAGCCTGTCGAATAAACTCTGATTGACGCTTAACGCACCTATCACGCGGCGAGTTTGGGTGTTTTTATCTTTTTCGAGATTATTTCTTTGTATACCTGCACGACCACTTAAGCGGAGGCTTGATTTATGAAATGCCTTTGAGAGTTGAAGTGTGATGTTTTCAAGATCATTTTGAAAGTAATAAGATCCAAACGACTGGTATGCCGGGTCGATTCTTTTATAATTCAGACTTGCAGAAAATGTCCTTCGATTATAGGAAACGGAGCCTTCGATTGCATCACTATATTCTGTCGATACGTTTGGGGTGAATAATGAACGGAGTGGCCTGAGCACATCAGGTAAACTAGTTTCTGATTCGTTAAATCGTGTATTTGAGGTATGGGCACTGTATCCATAGACGGCACGAACAATGACATTTCTAACAGGATTCAGCTGACCACTTAAACCGAGGGCCAGGTTCTCTTCAGGTTGTAGTGTAAAGTCTATGAACAAGCTCTTAATGCTATTCGCATCATCCTTCGCTTTGATCATATCTACTTGAAAGTAATTTCGAGCATTTTTTCGATCTTGAATATTTATTTTTCCGCCAAAACCTGTTCGTTTATAAGAAGAGGAGCCGCCATTTAAAAAAACGTCTTCAGGTTCCACAGCTCGTCTCAATCGACCTGAGAAGCCGGCTAAAGAAATGATAGGCCCGGTATTTGTCGGTAAACGAAGTTCGGCACCCGCACCGAAAAAAATATGGCCATTCAACGTGTACGGAGAAAAGTTCATCGTCCGATACCCCAGGTGTAATGTAATCCACTTGTATTTTGGACTCATTCCATAATGGTGAAAAGGTTGGAAAAACCGATTTTCCTGTTGACTCAGACTAAAACTAAATGGGATATTCCAACCCTGAATATTTAAGTTTACATTTCCGGTAAATAAATAAGAAAAAGGATCTCGTCGGTTATCAATTCTACTAGCATGATAGGCACCCAGGCGCATGCCTATATTTCCTGATAGTTTCAACTTTGGTTTGCCGTCGAAATCAGAAAAATCCTGCCCTTGAATAGGAATACTTGTAAGAACAAAACACCATATAATGCATTTTTTTATTAATACTTTAATGGTCGGTTTTATTTTCTGGGCACAAGCCACGGATTTGATCGGTTTAAAGGTTATGGTATAAAGATTTTTCTATAAGTAGTATACACATAATAGGTACAGATTTGATTCAAAAATGCGATGACCATGAAATGAAAACGTACGTAGAACTACGTAATTTGCAGTAGTCATCTGGAATCATTCTATGGCAGTAGTCGAATAAACGGGGGAAGGTTCACTCTCTAAGGCTTGCTGAACAGTGGAATAACCTCTGCTATGTGGTTCTTCATTCTCTTTTTAGGTAGCACGGCTCATTTATTCCTATTGTTCATTTCATGGGGAGTAATTTAAATTTGCACGCTTTTTATAAAGGTGATACTTTCGGGATCATAGTTTAACTCATAAAATACAGTTCTCTGATTATCAGTAATTCAGACATCCATTTATAATTTCAATGAAAAAAAATATTTCTCATTTGTATTACGTATTAATACGATTTAATTCAATATAAATATACTGAAGTCGGTTTGTAGTCAAATACTGGAATCACGGTCTATATTCTTTTATGATCTCGCGATAATTGACTCGCTGTCGTCAGCGGCTACTTGTCTTAATCTCGAAAATGCTTCGTTGGAGAGTTTAGTTTTAGTTCATGTATGGCATGGGCTCTTGTTTTCTGCTGGGCAGCTGCTTTCAACTGATATCTTGGGTTGCCATGGTCATACACTTACAAACTGCAATGTTAGTCGCGAATTACCAGGGGTTTTCTAAATCTTTTTTCAAGTAGGTGTGATTACGTTCTACATAATTGGATTTTGGGTTTGGTGCAATACCCTTTTTTTCCATTAGTTTTTTTAATGTAGCAATGGGTGTTAGAATAAGAAAAAAAACGACCGATAATAATATTTTAGATGTTACGAACCCGAGTCCTTCTGACAATTTATACCATAGCCACGTTATCCATGTAGCCAATACCGGAATAAAAAGACCAATAATTCCGAGGACCATTCCGATTATTAAAAATATCGGTTTTTTCGACAAATAGGACAAGACAATACAAGCAAGCACGAGAACAAGTGCCGTTTCAATGTTTTTTTCTTTATCTATTATTGATCTTTTCAAAAGTATCAGAATATAGTATAAATAAAGGGACTAAGCGCACTACCGCCTCCAATTACTATTAGTACTCCAATCAGCAGTAGAACAATTATGACGGGCATTAACCACCATTTTTTTCGTTCTTTCATGAAAGACCATAAATCCTTGAATGTTGACATAGTATAATTTTTAATCCAGCTTAAATGACCTTTCAAAAGTACGTCGTTTTTCAATGTCTTGTTCTTTTTTCAACAACACAAAATCTCCTAAAACCAATACATCCATTTCAGTATCCATGAAGCATTGATATGCATCTTCTGGAGAACAAACGATTGGTTCTCCGCGAACATTAAAGCTCGTATTTACAACAACCCCTATTCCGGACTTTTTCTTAAATGCCGAAATCAACTTGTAATATCGAGGGTTTGTCTTTGAGTTGACCGATTGAATGCGTGCGGAAAAGTCAACGTGAGTAATTGCGGGAAGTATTGATCGCTTGTGATAGAGTCTTTCTTTCATACCCAGTTCTTCATAATCGGCCGGAATTGGCATTCTGTATTCCTCCTTTATCGGAGCAACCAACAACATATATGGAGAAGTCGGTGTCTTAATATCAAAGTAATCGCTCATGTCTTCTTCCAGAACGGAAGGAGCAAATGGTCTAAAACTTTCTCTGTATTTGATTTTTACGTTGAGTTTTAGCTGCATTTCCTCATTTC
This sequence comes from Saprospiraceae bacterium, assembly GCA_028279185.1. Taxonomy (GTDB): domain Bacteria; phylum Bacteroidota; class Bacteroidia; order Chitinophagales; family Saprospiraceae; genus JANQSS01. Next base: position 104,535 of record JANQSS010000019.1, read on the forward strand.
TAGGGTCGGCAATAATACTTCTATTTCCAAGAGCTCGGGGCCCAAACTCCATACGCCCCTGAAACCAACCAACAACATTTCCTTTAATCATCAATTCTGAAACGTACGTCGAAAGCTCATCAAAGGATGCGTAATAGTGTGCTTTCGCTCTGTGTTTTCTAAGTGTTTTTTGAATGTCTAATCGGGAATAGTCTGGGCCTAAATATGCACCTCGTAAGTTGTCATCACTGCCTGTTTCTCTGGTTTTATTAAAGTAGAGGTGTTGAGCCGCCAGTGCAGCTCCCAATGCGCCGCCCGCGTCCCCAGCTGCTGGCTGAATATAGATCTCCTTGAATATCCCGGTCTCAAGTAGCTTTCCATTCGCTACACAGTTGAGCGCAACGCCACCGGAAAGACAAAGGTGTTTACTTCCGGTGAGTCTCTTTGCCTCTTCCGCCATTGCTAAAACAATTTCTTCTGTAACAATTTGAATTGCTAGCGCAAGGTCACAATGGTGAGATTCCATGTCTGATTCTGGCTTTCTTCGTGCAAACCCGAATAATTTTTCCCATTTTCCTTCATCGATCATACGTAATCCTTCTGCATAATGGAAATATTGTTGGTGTAAATAGATTGACCCATCTGGATGCAAGGTGACTAGCTTTTCCTTGATGATACGTACGAATTCTTTGGTGCGATTCCCGCTCTTATTGCCATACGGGGCTAACCCCATCAGCTTATATTCACCTGAATTAACCTTAAACCCTAAAAAATAGGTGAATGCAGAATAAAGAAGTCCGACTGAATGTGGAAAATGAAGTTCTTTGAGAATCGTGATTGCTTCTTTATTACCATACGCAATTGTAGCCGTGGACCATTCGCCAACACCGTCAATTGTTAAGATGGCTGATTCATCAAAGGTACTAGGGTAGTAAGTGCTTGCTGCATGTGATAAATGATGCTCAGGAAAAAGAGTTTTTATTTTCTTTTTAATTCCTGGTTCAATTTTCTCAAGCTCCTGCAAGATTAATCTTTTCAGAAACATCTTTTCTTTCAACCATACAGGCATGGCTTTAATAAAAGAGTTCAATCCTTTTGGTGCTACACGATAGTAAGTTTCTAATAATCGTTCAAACTTTAATAAAGGCTTGTCATAAAAGGCTACAGCATCTAAATCCGAGATGTCAATACCGCTGTAGTCCAGACAAAACCCAATGGCATTACGCGGAAAATCAAAGTCGTGCTTTTTACGTGTAAAGCGCTCCTCTTGAGCCGCCGCGACCACCCGTCCGTCCGCGACTATCACAGCCGCCGAGTCGTGGTAAAATGCTGATATGCCCAATATTTTCATTCGCTGGCGAATGTAATACAATTTGATCTTCAACATTTGTGGAATTGGGATTAAATAAAACGGTCTTTTCTACTTGAATACTTACCATTTAGGGCAAAATAAAGAGACTTGCATTTTCTACTTTTGCGTCATGCAAAAAACAATTTACTATTTAGGTACATGCTCCACTTGTCAACGTATAATGAAAGATTTGAAGGTTGATGATAGCTGGGTACAACGAGAGATAAAATCAAAGGCTATTACAAAAAAAGAAGTGGATCAAATGAAACGAATGGCTGGTAATTATGAAACACTATTCAGTCGTAGAGCCATGAAGTATCGACAATGGGGTCTCAATGAAAAAGACTTAGATGAAAATGATTATCGTGATCTTATTTCAAAAGAATATACTTTCCTGCGCCGGCCCGTTGTCATTATAGATGGTGAAATTTTCGTTGGAAACGGTAAGAAAGCCGTTGAAGCTGCGAAATCAAAACTAGGGCTATGATGTTTCACGTGGAACAGAAACATTGCTTTTTCTCGTGTTTCACGTGAAACATGCACATAAACCCAACATTAAGATCGTTTACTCGTTTACGAATAAAATTCTGAAATCTTTTCAATCATGATGGTCAAACACGCATTTTCAATTGTACTCACTTTATTATTCTTTGCCTCGTCATTCGCGCAAGAACAGCCAAATAAATTTGCTCAACTTGAACAGTTGCTTCCAACTCCCAACAACTATCGCAACGCATCGGGAGCGCCCGGAGTAGACTATTGGCAACAACGAGCGGATTATAAAATCGCCGTAAAAATAGACGAAGATCAACACCGGCTTACAGGCACTGAAAGTATTACGTACCACAATAATTCACCTGATAAGCTGACATATCTATGGTTGCAGCTCGATCAAAATGTACGGGCCAAAGATTCGTATACATACAAAACACGCACGTCAAAATTGGATGATAAAATAGCAATTGATCATCTCGAAAATATCGAGCCCTGGTTTGATGGAGGATTTGACATATCATCCGTCACGAATGCAAAAGAACAACCTCTTAATTATGTGATTAATAAAACCATGATGCGCATTGATTTGGATGAACCACTATCGCCTGGCAAATCGGTTTCATTTAACATTGCCTGGAGTTATCTGATTAACAACCGATTGAAAATAGGGGGTCGAAGCGGTTATGAACACTTCAAAGAAAACAATAATGCCCTCTATACCATAGCCCAATTTTTTCCCCGGATGTGTGTCTACAATGATGTCGATGGCTGGCAAAACAAGCAATTTCTTGGACGAGGAGAATTTACCTTAGAATTCGGTGACTACGAGGTTGAAATAACCGTACCTGCGGACCATCTCGTTGCCGCAACCGGAACATTACAAAACGAAAGCGATGTTCTGAATGCAAAGCAACGCCAGCGCCTTGCTCAAGCCAAAAAAGAATACGAACAACCCGTCATTATTCAAAATCAAAAAGAAGCTGAAAAGGCCGAAAAAGGGCGTTCAAAAGAAATGAAGACGTGGAAGTTTATGGCAAAAAATGTCCGTGACTTTGCATTCGCATCTTCAAGAAAATTTATATGGGATGCTATGGCTGTAAAGCAATCCGATGGATCCACAGTGATGGCTATGTCCATGTATCCAAAGGAAGGAAATCCGTTATGGGAACAGTATAGTACAAAAGCTGTTGCTCATACGCTGAAATGGTATAGCCACTATACGTTTGATTATCCCTATCCAGTGGCCTGGTCAATTCATGCTGCCCGTATCGGTATGGAATATCCGATGATATGCTTCAATTTCGGTAGACCTGAAAAAGACGGAACTTACGACAAACGAACGAAGTATGGTATGATTGGCGTTATCATCCACGAAGTAGGACACAATTACTTTCCCATGATTGTGAATTCTGACGAAAGGCAGTGGACATGGATGGACGAGGGGCTGAATTCTTTTGTTCAGTATTTGGCACAATGCCAATGGGAACGTGACTTTCCTCATCGCCGCGGGCCATCTTATACCATCACCGACTACATGAAAGGTGACAAAGATTTCATTTCTCCAATTATGACGAATTCGGAATCCATTCATCAATTTGGAAATAATGCCTATGGTAAACCAGCTGCTGCGTTAAATATTCTGCGCGAATCTGTGATGGGGCGAGAACTGTTTGATATGGCCTTTAAGACATATGCTCAGCGATGGATGTTTAAGCAACCTACACCTGCTGACTTCTTTAGAACCATGGAGGATGCATCAGGAGTTGATCTAGACTGGTTTTGGCGAGGATGGTTTTACACCACTGACCATGTCGATCAAGAAATTGTTACAGTCACAGAAAAGATGGCGAATGATGGAAATCCTGACATAAAACTTGAAGAAGGTAAACAGGTACAGGATATGAAAGAAAGATATATATCCAACCAACGAAATGCAACGGAAATAGAAAATACATATGATGAATTAGATCCTTCTTTGCGAGATTTTTACTCTACATACGATCCATACGAGGTTACATCAGAAGACATTCGTCAGCATGAGAAGTTCAAACAAAAATTGGACGAGAAAGAAAGTAATTTTTTAACTGATAATAATTATTTCTATGAAATTCAATTAAAAAATAATGGTGGCCTAGTTATGCCAATAATCCTCCAATTATTTTATGTAGATGGTAGTCAAGAAGTGATTCGCATCCCCGCAGAAATTTGGCGATTTAATCACGAAGAGGTTACGAAAGTTATTCCAACACTAAAACGAGTAGAAAAAATAGTTTTAGATCCATTTTTGGAGACCGCCGATGTCGATATGTCTAACAATCATTTTCCAAAGCAACAGCAAGCTCCTTCACGATTCAAGGTATTTAAACAAAAGCAAGGAAATACCAAGAATCCAATGCAAGAGGCCAAGAAAAAGGATAGATCATAAATTATTGAAAATCAAACAATTAAAATACAATTAGATTTAATAAAGCCTATTCTTTTCGCTTATAACCCGCTTGTTTCACATCAAATATGTACCTAATACGCTTTTGCGAATTGTAGTAAAACCAACTTTTTAAAAGCGCAAATAATAATTCATTATATGCGGGTAAAAAATTATACGCTTAATTCGTTGATAAATATTTCCATTTCTTCATTGAATAATTTTGGATGTTCCATCATAGGAGCATGACCACATTTATCAATGAATACTAGTTTTGAATTCAAAATTGATTCATGAAAGCGTTCACCAACGTAATGGGGTGTAATTGTATCCTGTTTACCCCAAATAAGCAATGTTGGTACTGTAATTTCATCCAATCGCTCGCCAACGTTGTGCCGTATAGCTGATTTTGCTGTTGCAATAACGCGAATAGCCTTATTGCGATTATTGACGATATCGAAGACTTCATCTACCAATTCTTTGGTCGCTATTGCAGGATCATAAAACGTATCGGCCGTCTTCTTCTTGATAAAGTCGTAATTGCCGCGTTTTGGAAATGTGGAACCCATGGCGTTTTCGAATAATCCACTGCTCCCTGTCAAAATAAGTGATCCTAATAAATATTGATTTTTAAGTGTGTACAGCAAGGCAATATGGCCACCTAGTGAATTACCTAATATGTGGATGTTGGTGAAGCCTTTATGTTCCACAAAAAGTTCCACGTGACCCAATAAACCATTTATTGACACTTTTCGAAGAGGCATTGTGTAGATGGGAAGAATCGGTACAACCACATTATATCTATGTCCAAAATGCTCGAGGATTCCGCCAAAATTGCTCAATGCTCCGAATAACCCATGTAATAACATAATGGTTTCATCTCCACCTTTGGTTTCAATGTACTTGAATGGTCCATCTTCTATTATATCGTATGTCATGGGAGTCGAAATATAGTGATAATCCACCTTTATGCTTAGTCAACGGCTGTTAGAAGATTTGCACATCCCACCTACTAATACTTTCGCGATAACATGCTAACTGCATGTCCTAACAGCAATATCCCAATCAGTTGGTGTAATATTCCGAGCATTAAGGGAATTTGACCAATGCAATTGATGAGCGTTAATACTCCAAGAACGACTTGAATTAACAATATTCCAAAGCCAATGAAAAGCGATTTTTGCGGGTGTTTAAATAGAGTAATCGCGTATCCGATCAAAAGTCCATATGCCATCCCACGATGTAAAATTTGAACGATTGCTGGCATGAAGGCATTCTTGTCATACTCTAAAAAAGCCGAAAGCGACCAATTTTCTGCAACCCGAAGCACTTCGGGCCAATATGTTCCATTCATAGAAGGCCAAGTAGGAAAAAATAAGCCGGCTTTCATTCCTGACATTAACGCGCCTAATAGAATCTGCAAAAAGATAAAAACACAAAGTCGCCATAAGCTCGCCTTGGATATGGTAATCCCTGCATTGATTGGTACCTGACGCTTCTTATATTGCACCGTCACATGTACCATGAAACAAAATAGAAGAACGGCTAAGCCTAAATGCAACATCAACTTATAAGCATTGACCCAAGGTCTATCGACAAGACCACTAGCCACCATTATCCATCCAAAAAAACCAACCAAACCGCCAAATAAAACCGCCAATAATAGATGTTTCATCAACTGCTTGTCGATAAATCCTTTTGATAAAAAGAAGAGAAATGGAAAAAGAAAGACGAATCCAAGCAATCGAGCCCACAGCCTATGAAAATACTCCCAAAAATATATGAATTTGAATTCTGAAAGAGACATACCTTCGTTTATCTTCTCATATTGCGGAGTTTCTTTATACAAGTCAAACTCTTGATCCCAGGCTTGTGATGTCAAAGGAGGTAATGTGCCCGTTACGATTTCCCATTTCGTTATGCTTAGGCCAGAACCGGTCAATCGTGTAATCCCGCCCAACAAGATTTGCACAAACACCATGATTACACCTATATATAACCAATATTTTATAGCAGGTCGAAATCGCATCAGGTATATTTTCATTGTGAAAGTAACACTATCTGGCATGAAAGGTGTAATTCCAATTCCCAGTTTAGAATAATTCTGAATGTCTTTTGCAGGAAAATATGCAGGCTATAATAATGATTATAGTTTTAAATTTTAAAAAAGAATATTCCTTATTATTAGTTCTGTTAATTTGTGGATAACTATCTCAAAAACAAACATAGTTTACAATTCATATTGTTAAAAGTACCAAATACAAATATTTACATATTTAGAATTTTGATATGCAAATAATAGCCTGAAATGAACATATTGTTAATATCATAAATTGAAGAATGATTAATACGAAGGTTATCCACCTATCGATTGAATCAATGTTATTTACTGTGAAGAATTGCTAGTTATCAATAGTTGTATGTTAATAAGTCAATATATTAAGGCATTGATTAATAGTTTTTTATACGAGAATAATTTATAAATGTGTAAACTTAAAAGCAATGCGTGTCGTCATTCAACGAGTTAAGAAGGCATCAGTTGTCATAGAGAGAAAGGCTTTCGAAAATAGCATTTCAACCGGCTTGCTCCTATTCGTCGGGATAGAAGAGGCAGATGATGAATCAGACGTAAACTGGCTAGCACATAAGATAATCAACATGCGGATCTTTGCTGATACTGAGGGTAAAATGAATCAGTCCATACTCGATGTAGCAGGAGAATTACTTTTGATATCTCAGTTTACACTACATGCAAGTACAAAGAAGGGAAATCGCCCCTCATTTATTAAGGCTGCAAAGCCCGAAAAGGCTATCCCGCTCTACAAACATTTCATTGCGGTACTTGAAAAAAGCGAATTACTAGTGAAAACGGGTGTTTTTGGAGGAGACATGCAGGTGTCTCTTGTCAATGATGGACCCGTAACAATAATTATGGATTCAAAAAACAGAGGTTAATGGAAATCAACGAATGGCAAACTCAGGTAGATAAATGGATAAAGGAGATTGGTATTAGATATTTTGATATTAAAACCAATGCTCTCTTATTGTCAGAAGAACTCGGTGAACTTAACCGTCTGATAGCAAGACGCTACGGTGAACAATCGTTTAAGAAACCGATGTCAAATGATGAAATTGATTTGAAAATTCAAGACGAGATTGGTGATGTTCTTTTTGTTTTAACCTGTATTAGCAATCAATTAAATGTTGATTTAGAAGAAGTTATTCAAAAAAACCTCGTGAAAAAAACAAAGCGAGATGCTCTCCGGCATCGACATCTCAAATAAATGGTAGCATGATCATTCTTTAACTAAAAGCCTATATACATCGTCTAATAGTTCATATTGTAGTTTTAAAAATCGATCATTCGTTTCCCAGGATTCATTTTTTTCATTATACGTGTACAATGTCCTGTATGTCGAGGTATCGAAGTGTTTTTGAATGATTTTTGTTCCGGTTTTTCGATGAACGACAAAAGACTTTTGATGCTCGAACCGCTTAATTCCCTCTTCTAGGTTATCCGGTTGGAAAATTGGAATTGATGTAATGCGAAATGTTTCTACAGATGTTTGAGCAAACGCTTTAAAAGCCGCATAGACTAAGTCACGTTTTACTTGTTCTCTCATCCGATCCTCGTCGTCTTGTCTAAACACGGACGAAACCTGAACGTGCAATGTCTCATCAGCGCCACCTAGTACGACAAAGGTTCCTTTTTCAATGTCAAATCGGTTTTCCGAAAGAATAGCTAACACAACATTTTCACTTTGAGGAAACAGGGGTATTAGACTTGTATCAGAAACAATAAAACCGTCATCAACACTACATGACAGACAACAACACAACAGTGACAACACTACTATTTGAAATTTACAATACATCTTTTCAGGCATAATCTGCTGTGATGACCTTAAGTATTAACAGCAATAGGGCATGTATAGTTGCTATGAGGGTTAAAATGAGGTACAAGTAAAAATTTTTTTTCGGACAAAGCAACCCTTTTATAACTCACCACATACTACCCTTGAAAAATTAATAATAAAAAAAATTTAGTCAAGTGAAAAAAGTATCATATCTATTTCTAGTGCTTTGCACGATGTTTTTGGTATCGTGTGATGACGACGAAGGATCAACTTCAATGCTCAATCTTTCTATAAATGGACTTGAAGATTTAGGATCCGAATTCGCGTATGAAGGGTGGCTCATCGTAGATGGCAGCGCAGTGAGCACAGGTGTATTTACAGTCAATGACAATGGCAATCTTTCAAGCAATTTTTTTAATGTTGATCAAAATGATCTTAACAATGCTTCATCTTTTGTACTTACTATTGAACCGAGCCCCGATAATGATCCAGACCCAAGTGATGTTCACATTTTAGCAGGTGACTTTAGTAATAGTTCAGCCACTTTAACAATTGGCCACAGCTCCGCTCTTAATAATAACTTCAGTTCAGCGGCAGGAAAATATATACTCGCAACACCTACAGATGGAATGAATAACAATGAAAATAGCGGAGTTTGGTTCCTGGACCTCACGAGCGGAAGTCCATCGACAGGTCTTACACTACCAACGCTTCCGCAAGGATGGATATATGAAGGTTGGGCGGTAATCGATGGAACACCAGTTACCACAGGAACATTTTCTTCGGTCTCAGCCGTGGACAATGCGGCACCCTTCAGTGGTACAATGGGTGGACCTTCCTATCCTGGAGAAGACTTCTTAAACAATGCACCTGCGGGCTTGACATTTCCAACTGACTTGTCAGGCGGAATGGCTGTAATCAGCATAGAGCCGGTACCGGATAATAGCCCAAACCCGTTTCTATTAAAACCACTTGTGGCAAGTATACCATCGGCGGCACAGGATCATTTTACATACAATATGAATGCATCGACGAGCTATCCAACGGGAACAGCTAGTCGATAAAAAATATATAAGGCTAATACTGTTATCGTGACGCGGGACCATGAATACAATTCATGGTCCCGTATTTTTTTGAACCGAAAAATTAACTATACTTTATAGTAGCAGCTTTGTTCTTCACCTTCCGGTTCATCTTTTCAAACAGCTTTTACGAAACTTTATCGCACTTTGAGAAAACATTTTGGTTTTTTTTAAGTTCTTTATCGTAATATTGCGATATAACAAAAACTATGGGTTTAACAAAAACGGAAATTTTCTCAGATAAACAGAATGCGCTAGCAAAGATGGCCAAAGCCCTGGCTCACCCCGCCAGAATAGCCATATTGGAGCACATGTTGGAACAAAAAGCATGCATCTGTGGTGATTTAGTAACGGAAATTGGATTAGCACAAGCAACCATATCACAACATTTGCGCGAATTGAAAGATGTTGGTCTCATTAAAGGAAACATCGAAGGAAATCGTATGTGCTATTGTATCGACGAAGCGAAATGGAGCTTAACCAAAAAAGAATTAGTAGACTTATTTAATCAGTTAAAATCTTGTTGTTAAATAAATATGATAAACTATGAATGTAGCAGAATTAAAAAATAGCCTTGCCACCATAGAAAACACCGTGTTTAAGTTGCCGAGTGGAGAATTGGTCCCAAAGCACTTTCATGTTACCGAAGTGGCGAAACAAATAAAACATTTTATCGACTGCGGAGGAACGGAAAGAAAAGAAAACAAAGTGACACTGCAGCTATGGAGTTCGATAGACTATCATCATAGACTAAAGGCGTCAAAACTTACTAGTATTATTGAGCTTTCAGAGAATAAATTAGACATTGACTCTAAAACAGAAGTGGAAGTTGAGTATCAAGGAGAAGAATCCATTAATACGTACAAACTTGATTTTGATGGAACAAACTTTTTATTAAAAGGAAAACAAACGGATTGCCTCGCAAAAAGCAATTGTGGTATTCCAGTTGAAAAGGTAAAGAAACAATTGGTCGATCTTGCGACTTCGTCAGGTACATGTTGTGCACCCGGATCAGGATGTTGTTAGGCGAGCGTGTAGACAAATATGACATTTAATAGATCAAAATTCATCTCGCGATTTAATGAATCGAATGTATCGAGAAGCAGAAAAAAGCTTCTCGATGCGATCTGCTTGGAAATTGTAAATTCAATACAGGAAAAAGGGAAAGCGAGTTTGAATTTTATTTGCACGCATAATTCGCGCAGAAGCCAGATGTCTCATTTTTTGGCAGCCGTATTTACGGATTATTTTAATATTGAACTTAATATATATTCAGGGGGAACAGAGATAACAGCTGTTCACGAAAATGTGCTAAACGTATTTCGGAGAATCGATGTACCGTTTAATATGCAAGGCTCCAAAAATCCGAAAATTGAAATTGGGATTTCGAAGAACAAAAATATTACGTTGTTTTCAAAAAAATATAACAACAAAATAAACCCAACTTCGGGCTTTATTGCTATTATGACATGTGATGACGCATATGAAAACTGTCCGGTAGTGTATGGTGCGCAAAAGAAGGTCGCACTGGTTTATGAGGACCCTAAAGTTTTTGATACCAGACCAAATCCTACTGATTACTATATAGACCGATTTGATGAAATAGGTCGGGAAATGTGGTACTTGATAAAGGGTGTAAAAGAGGAATTAAATTAGTGGCTATGTTTCGGTAATTATGGCCACACTTTTTGAGGCGCCAATTCTATCGGCTCCTGCTGCGATCATTTGAATAGCTGTATTTCGTCTCCGAATTCCACCTGAAGCTTTAATTTTAATATTAGTATGCAAGTGTCTGCGCATGAACGAAATAGCTTCAATGGAAGCACCGTTTCCAAGCACGCCTGTTGATGTTTTCATATAGTCAACTCCGACATTATTACACAACTCGCACAGGTGGCGTAGTTCATTAAAATGAATATTACCAGATTCAACGATAACCTTTATGATAGCATTAGCAGCATGCGCTGCATCAACAAGTTGTGAAAGTTCAGAATGAATGTAAGACCAATCTTTGCTCATCAGGGCTTGAAGGTTTATTACGACATCAAATTCATCAACAATTTCATTATGCTGACGTATTTCTTCAATTTTAGATTTAGTAGAAGAATATCCATATGGAAAACCTACAACAGTTGCGATTTTAACCTCAGACCCGAGTAAATAATCCGCGCAATAAGAAATATGATAAGGACTGATACAAACGGCAAAGAAATTAAAATTTAGAGCTTCTTCACAGAGTTGATTTAGTTTGATATCATTAGCAAACGGATCGAGAAGCGTATGATCAATATATCTATTTAATTCGTTCAATTTCAATTTTCATTTTTTTCAAAATATTCTGAGCAGACATACTATAGTTAAATTTCGTAGATTGCTCATAGCCTAATTGGATCAATGCATTACGAAGGCTTAAATCTGATTCTATTCTGTGCATATGCTCCGCAATGTCATGATGGGCCAAAGACTCAGCTGTTAAGACCGCCTCGGCCCCAATTTCAGACATAGCGGAGTCACTTGAGGTAATAACTGGAACTCCAAGCGCCATGGCTTCTAGGACTGGAAGCCCAAATCCTTCATAGTGACTAACGTAGACCAGTGCAACAGCGTTTTTCATTATCCTTTGTAAATCTGCCCCATCCAGGTAAGACAACCATATGATATCGTTTTTGTAGGCAGAGTCGTCCAATAACGCATCTAAACGTGCTGACTTCCAGGCTTTTCGTCCGGCTATGACAAGTTGAGCGGAACCATGACCATCTCGATATAGATTGTATGCTTGTATTAGCCCAAAGACATTTTTGCGGGGGTGCACCGCCCCTAAATAAAAAAAATAGTTGCCAGAAATAGCATAATCAGTGGAACTTGACTTTTTGCTAATCTGATTCTTAAACCCAGAATGTAAGCCATTATATGCAACCGTAACATGTTCCTGCGGACAACCCACATATCTTATTATTTCATTTTTAGAAAATTCTGAAACAGTAAAAACATGGGTTGCTCGTTTTATCATTTTAATCTGAAATATCCGGTAAAAAATATAATCACGCCATCTCATGTAATTAGGATACACCAAGGGAGCTATGTCGTGGACGACAGGAAAACATGGAACAACAGATCTAAGTGGAATAAAACCATCCGGTGAAAAATAAGCATCAACATCATTTTTCGATAACCAGCGAGAAAGAGAAAATTCATTCCAAACGGTTATCGAAGGGGTATGAGATGTTTTTGGAGTCAAAATAATTATGTCGGCGTTCGTATCTGAAAAATAATCACTTTGACGGTCAAAGAGCAAAGACCATTTCACATCGGTAACATTGTCAACCCAATAACGCACGATTTCATAGGTGAACCAACCAAGACCTTCAAATTTGAAGCCAAGCATACGACAATTGACCGCTATGTGTAGTGAGGATGGAATAAATCAGTAATTTGCCGCAAGATAAGATAACGCCTCTTTCGGTTCAAGATGCAGAAAACAGATGTCCTCATTATAGGAGCAGGCATTGCCGGCCTAACAACGGCAATCAAACTCGCAGAAAGGCGAAAGGACCTTGACATTACGGTTTTCACCAAGACGATAAAACAGGAGAGCAATACTAAATACGCACAGGGAGGTGTTGCTGCGGTGTGGAATCATGAAATAGACAGTTATGATAAACACATAGGTGACACCTTGGACGCAGGTGATGGTCTTTGCGATCCGGAAGTTGTTTCATTTGTTGTTAAAGAAGGACCAGAACGTGTTCAAGACATTATCGATTGGGGTGCACGATTTGATAAATCTATTGAATCGAATCAATATGATTTGGGCAGAGAAGGGGGGCACTCGGAAAATCGAATATTACACTTTAAAGATATTACTGGTTGGGAAATACAAAGAACGCTATCTGATCGTGTGGCTCTACTTGAGAATATTAAAATTCACGAACACTACTTTGCAATAGACCTTATAACACAGCACCATCTTGGTCAAAATATAACACGGCTACGCGATGACATTCGCTGCTATGGAGCCTATGCGTTGAATACAAAGTCGGGTAACATTGAAACATTTCTATCAAAAGTCACCGTGCTTGCCACAGGAGGATCGGGACAAGTTTATCGAAATACAACTAACCCTGTAATAGCGACAGGTGACGGAATTGCGATGATGTATCGGGCAAAAGGTCGAATTGCAAACATGGAATTCGTACAGTTTCATCCGACTGCATTATATAATCCCGCCGGCGAGAACCCCTCATTTTTAATTTCAGAAGCTGTTCGCGGATTTGGTGCCATTTTGCGAAGAGTTAATGGTGAGCAGTTTATGGAAGGGTATGACGCGCGAAAGTCACTAGCACCTCGCGATATAGTTGCCCGTGCCATCGATAGCGAAATGAAAAAAAGCGGAGAAGATTTTGTCTATTTAGACTGCACCCATTTAGACAGAGAAGCCTTCATGGAGCATTTTCCAAACATTTACGAAAAGTGTAAGGATGTCGGTATAAATGTCTTTCAAGATTACATTCCGGTTACACCAGCTTGCCACTACATATGCGGGGGAATAAAAGTAGATTATAAGGGACGCAGCTCCATTAAACAATTGTATGCATGCGGTGAATGCACGAGTTCAGGGCTACATGGTGCCAACCGCTTGGCATCAAACTCTCTCTTGGAGGCAATGGTGTATGGACATCGAATTCATGCGAATATTCTTGAAGAAATTGAAAACTATAAAATCGATAATAAAATTCCTGAATGGGATGCAACCGGAACGACTCAGCCAAAAGAACTTGTTTTGCTAACTCAAAGTCAACGCGAATTAAAAGAAATTATGAGTTCTTATGTCGGAATCGTTCGTTCAAATGTTCGGCTAAAGCGAGCTCTTGATAGGTTGTATTTACTATATGCTGAAACAGAGCGCCTATATCAATCATCCGTTATTTCACCGCAACTGTGTGAACTACGAAATTTAATAACCATTGCATATTTAATTTCAAGATCCGCTGCCATGCGGACCGAAAGCCGAGGATTACATTTTACTACGGACTATACGTACAAAAATAATTTTATCGAAGAAACCTTGATGTAATGAAAAAAAGAACTATGAAAAAAATAATTACTTGTCTATCCTTTGCCGTACTATTCAGTTGTTCGAATGATAAACAGAAAGCGCATGTAAAAGAGCTTAAACCTAACAAAGAAGAAATAACAGAATCTCCGCCAATATATAGAACGGATCAATGCGCTAACCATACAACTAATGAAGAGCGTCGCAAATGTGCAGATGAAGAGTTGGTTAAAGAGTTGCGAGAGGTTATTGCGCCATTCAAAGAACAAAACCCAACCATCGGAAACTCCAAACTCGTTGTGGAATTCGAAATTGAAATTAGTGGCAAGACCAAAAATGTTTCAATTAAGCGCGGTGTAGAAACTTCTTTAGATAAAGCCGTATCACAGTATATATTAAAAACCAGGTGGTATCCCGCTATTCATGGTGGCCAAAAAGCAAAGATTACCAGAAGACTACCTATTTATATTGATGAATAAAATGAATAAGTACGAAGCGACAATAGAAAAGTTATATATGTCATTTAGGGAGTTTGACCCGGACGGAATGGCGAGTTGTTATCATGCTGATGTAGAGTTTGAAGATCCGGCCTTCGGACTTCTCCAAGGTCAAGATGTCATGCACATGTGGCGAATGCTTATATCGAGGGCTAAACCCGACTTGGTAATAGCATTTAACAATATTGAAGTGACGGATAATAGAGGCAAAGCCGACTGGGAGGCGATCTACCCGTTTTCAATGACGAAACGGATGGTACATAACAAAATCCATGCAAATTTTATCTTCGAGGGTAACAAGATTATTAAGCATGTGGATACATTTAACCTGTATAGGTGGAGTTCCATGGCTTTTGGGTGGAAAGGACGATTATTAGGGTGGACACCATTCTTCAAAAAAAAGATACGCGAAACTGCCAAAACAAGCTTAGAAAGATGGAAAGAAAAGTGAAATCATTGTCGATTTTTCATTTCCGCTAAAATATTATTTAATTCGAATCCTCGGCTTTGAGCATGCCGTACAACTTTAGAAAATAATTCGGCATCATCTCCTAAGGCTTCTGATTTTTTTGTCAAAACCGCAACCAAAATATCTTGGTATTCTTCGGGTTCAATATTGCTTAACGCAAAATCAATATCATCAGGAGAAATACGCTTGCCTCTTAATTGCGCATTTATTTTGACACGACCCCATTTATTGTAACGGAGCTTTCCGAGTGTATATGATAGGGCATACCTCCGCTCATCGACGATGTCGTTTTCTATTAAATACGTAATAATTTTTTGTTGCACTTCTTGGTTCACAACAGATTTGTAAAGTTTTTTATTAACGTCCGACAGACAACGTTCGGCATAGGAGCAATACCGCACAATCTTATCCAAGAGCTTGTAATATTCTTCATCTTTCATTTGCTGAAACCAATATAATGTCTTTTCTTGTACAACACGAAGACTAAGAGGTTAGAGATCATATAACGAAGGCGAAATGAACATGAAAGCAGAAACACTAGACAATCGCATTGCCGAATTAATAAGGCAACACCGACTGTCTCAACTATGGGAAGAGCGAATAGGTGTATTGGCGAAGGAAAAAGAAGAACTCAATGGATTTTTGCTTGACTTGGAGCGAGCCTTAGAAAAGAGAATTCATAGTGTTTTCCCAAATTCTAAAAGACCCGCACAGTTAATCGATTCTTTTTTTGGAACCATAGATGAATCAGCACTAGAGATTGAAAAAGAACAGTATTTTCGAATATGTCTTCGACACAACGAACTTGTAAAATCATTGAATTTAATTGATTTCGAAATCGATGTCTTAAAAAAGAAAATAGCTGATTTTCCAAACACAGAACGAAAACTTCAGGAACTTCTACAACATCGCATTGAGATGTTTAACCTGAAGCAACACCAAGATTTGGCCCTTGCAACAGAAAAATTAGATTTAAAAAACAAGTTGCTTACAGAACTTGTAGAGGCCGTAGCTGCAGCGGTTGTTGTTGAAAAATTACTGAAAAAAGCAGCAAAAATTTGGCAAAAGAATAAAAGATATTTGCATAAAATTAGATACAAACACGTGAATATTTTGCAAGTCAATTTGAAAAAAACGAGCGAATTACATGATTTAATTATTGAAATAAATAGACGATACATGGTCTTACAAGGAGAACTGAACGATATTTTGAATCACTTTACATTTATAAAAGCCAAACATAAAGGGTATAGGCAAAATCTATTGGCAAGCTTTGAAGAAGCCATATTGGATGACATGAGAAAGAAGAAAGAAACGCATAACACGGAACAATTTATTGAATTGAGCCTGTCACACGTTCATCGGTTGTTAGAGGCGCTAAGACGAGATCGAGATAACACAAGAAGTGCTTGCAGGAGATTACAGAAAAAGTGTCAAAAACTTATTTACGGCTAACATATGAAAGTAGTTAATATTGAACTGAAAGCACGTTGTGAAAATAAAGATGTTGTTCGCCGAAGGCTTCATACGAAAAATGCTGTTTACAAAGGAATAGACCGTCAAATTGATACCTACTTCGATGTTCGAAAAGGGAGGTTGAAGCTCAGGGAGGGCAATATTGAACGATCTCTTATCTATTACAATCGCCTTGACAGAAAGAGCATAAAGCAATCGGATGTCTTATTCGAGAAACTTGAAAAGCCAACTGACATACTGAAGAGCCAGCTAGCAACATCGATTGGAATAAAAGTCGTAGTGGACAAACGTCGTGAAATATACTTTATTGACAACGTCAAGTTTCATATTGACGAGGTGGCGGACCTAGGTCAGTTTGTCGAGATTGAAGCAATTGGCCGGCCTGGCGAAGAAACGGAACTTCAAAAGCAGTGTGAATATTTCAAAACGTACTTGGGAATAAAAGATTCAGACTTACTTCAATACTCGTATTCGGATATGTTATTGAAGAACTTGCAATGTTGAACACCCGGAAACCACTTGTTTAATTATATCTGAGGAGCCCTTTTGTAATAAAGTAAAACCAAAAAAACAATCACTGCTGTACTTCTTTCCAACGAAAACAAGAAGTTACATGATCGTTCACCATTCCAACAGCCTGCATGAATGCATAACAAATAGTCGATCCTACAAACTTAAAACCTTCTTTTTTAAGCGCTTTACTCATCGCATCAGACTGCTCCGTATAAGCAGGAATATCTTTCAAGGACTTGTATTTATTAATGCGTGGTTTTCCTCCGACAAAAGACCATAAAAATGTTGAAAAATCAATTCCCTCTTCATGCATACGCACGAAGTGCTGTGCGTTCGTAATAGTGCTTTTAATTTTCAGCTTATTGCGAATTATTCCGGCATTTTGTATTAATTCGTCAAACTTATCATCATCATATTTAGCTATTATAAACGGGTCCAGGCCGTCAAATGCATCAAAGTAGTTTTGTTCTTTTCTCAAGATGGTTATCCAGCTCAGGCCAGCCTGCGCTCCGTCTAAGGTTAACTTAGCAAAAAGCGCTTTGGAATCATATTCGGGGACTCCCCATACTTTGTCGTGGTACGTCACATATAGGGGATCTGTTCCGTGCCACTCGCATCGTTTTACAGACTTTGCCATAATTATAATTTTTGTTTTTTCGTTTTTTCTTCCACGGGAGCTTCTTCTTTCGGTTGCGATGGAAACACAAGTTCTGTGCTCCGATAATTAGTTCCAAACGTTTCGGCGGATAAGAATACTTGAGATAACGCATCGCGCAATTGAGTCTCAGATAGCTCTTTTAAGGGGTGAATAAATGCACTCCACATAACACCTTCGGAAAGTGCATATTTTGCATCTAATACAGAATGAAAGTTTGCAATTAACGCATTTTCCAATTCTGTTTGACCTAATTCTTCTCGAGTAATGATAGGTGATATAATACGCATGCGATTATGGCCAACGTCAGCAATTAACATCATCATTCGTCCACGATAAAATAACTGCCACGCCCCATTTCCCCCGACTACAGAATCGCACTCGGCATGTAGAATATTATCCATTTTTGAATAATCCATCACCTGAGCGATTGATATAGTAGTTACAAACCCCAATAGTATTACAAACAAATATTTCATGTTTATGTAACGAAGAAATATGATAAAAGGTACGGCCTTATATATTACAACAGGAATAAAATAAAAAGGAGGCACATATAAAGAGCCCCCTTTGAGAATGATTATTCTAACTAACTTTCAAGTTTAGATGTTACAAACGAACTATGTTATGTCGTCTCTGCAGCAACACCGTTTTCAGCCGGCTTGACTTCTTCGACAATCCCCATCATTTCATTTTTAATCCGAGTTTCTATTTCGGCTGCCACTTCCGGGTTGTCTAGCAAAAATTGTTTTGCTGAGTCGCGTCCTTGAGCAATTTTGGTGCCGCTGTAACTGTACCAGGAACCGCTCTTGTCCACGATATTTTTTTCGACGCCAAGGTCAATAAGTTCACCGGATTTCGAAATTCCAGCACCGTACATGATGTCAAATTCAGCGACACGGAATGGTGGAGCCAATTTGTTCTTGACAACTTTAACTTTGACGTGGTTTCCAACAACGTTGCCGTCTCGATCTTTAAGTGCACTTCCTGACCGACGAATATCGAGGCGTTGTGATGCATAAAACTTCAAGGCATTACCACCGGTTGTTGTTTCTGGGTTGCCGAACATGACACCGATTTTTTCTCGAAGTTGATTGATGAAAATACAGCAGCATCCGGTACGTCCGATTGTACCCGTTAATTTTCGCATAGCTTGCGACATCAACCTAGCTTGAAGACCCATTTTTGAGTCACCCATTTCGCCTTCAATTTCAGAGCGAGGGACAAGTGCAGCGACAGAGTCAATTACGATAATGTCAATTGCACCTGAGCGAATAAGGTTTTCGGCAATTTCTAACGCCTGCTCTCCATAGTCCGGTTGGGAGATTAGTAAGTTCTCTGTGTCGACCCCTAATGCCTGCGCATATGTACGATCAAAGGCGTGTTCAGCATCAATGAAAGCTGCAATGCCGCCACTCTTTTGACATTCGGCAATTGCATGTATGGCCAATGTCGTCTTACCTGACGATTCCGGGCCGTAAATTTCAATTACGCGACCTTTTGCAAAACCACCAACTCCAAGCGCCAGGTCTAGTGTTAACGAGCCAGTAGAGATCGTCTCCACTTCGACGACCTGTTTGTCACCCAACATCATAATCGAGCCTTTTCCGTACTGTTTTTCCAGACGGTCAACCGTCATTTTGAGCGCTTTGAGCTTCGCTTGTTTATCTTTATCCATTATTATCAGGTTTTAATATATTAAGTATGTAAATATACGATTATTCATAATGCTTCTATATTAGAAAGATTATCGACTGCCAGATGAAGCACTTTTGATTCTGTCCAGCAGACGAATTGATTAAAAAATAATCTAACTATGATGCAAATATAGTCAAATAGTTTAATATGCAAAATGTTGTGCTTAAAATTTTTAGAAAAAGTAGCCGCCTGATGTGAGCAAGTATGAGAAGCGTCAAGCGGCTACCTCCGGCGCATTAATTTTCAGTGGATTCTGCTGAAGCGCCACCTTTCGGTTTGTTTAGATGGATGTAGTCTCGCACGAGTACCTCTGTAGAATAACGCTTAGCACCATCCTTCCCTTCCCATTGCGAATTGCTGAGTTTGCCATTTACAAGGAGGTGGCTCCCTTTCCTGAGTTTGTCAGCCATATTTTCAGCGAGTTTACCCCAGGCAACAAGGGTGTGCCATTGTGTATAATCCTGGTACTCGCCTTTTTTGTCTTTATAAGACTCATTCGTTGCAATTCGCAGTTTTACCAACGTGCTATTTGATGTTGGTTTAACTTCCGGGTCCTGACCCAAGTGGCCAAGTAATTGAACGCGGTTGATATATTTTTTCATGTTGATTTTAAATTTAATAATTGATACGTTTTAAAGCCTAAAAGCCAAAGTGAAGGCCTTAGTCCAAGAACAATGTACACGAGCACCCCTGTGCATTCGACCCTTAAACTAGCGTACGTCTGCCTCAGACCCAGACCTTCAATGCATTTCGAAAAACTTAGAAGGGAAGGACTTCTTCCTCTTTTTGCCTATTTTTAGTCAAAAGCGCAAAGTCGCGAGCTTTTACTTGCGTCATGCGACGTTTGTTACCATCCTTGTCCTCCCAAGACCGGTTTTCTAGTCTACCGGATATCAGTACACGATGTCCTTTCGCTAGGGATTTGGCCATGCGTTCAGCAAGTTTACCCCATGCAGAAACCGTATGCCACTGTGTAATATCATTGTAGTTTCCTCTTTTGTCCTTGTACGATTCGTTCGTTGCGATACGTAATTTGACGAGATTGCTTCCAGATGCGAAATTGATCATTTCGGGGTCATGTCCCAAATGCCCGACGAGCTGTACTTGATTGATTAAATCTTTCATAATTCTTAATTAAATAATTGATTAAAAAAACACGTAATTTCATTTATTGCCCCACTCATTTGTGAAGACAGGACAAATATGAAGGCACGCAAACCCGTTAGTCGTACATTATCCGTTTACTTCCGTTTGTATTCGGAAGTATCCGTTTGTATACGGTTATTGTGCTTGAAAACTAAGTAGTTATTAAAATAGGACGAATTGGATTTTTTTTGATGATAGAAGCGTTTAAGGTGAATAATGCGCAGATGCCTTGTGCCTCTAAGTCGGATAGATGGAATTCAAAGTGAATAAGGATGTACCTTATATGGAAAGAGAACTGATCAGCTTGCTTATATGACCTATGTGCCAAGTGGGAGAGATGTGTTTCTGAAATAGTCAAGAAGAAATAGCAAATCAAAATAATAGTATACCACTAGAAAATTTGCAGAAGGATTAGACGCAACACTTATAATTGAAAAGAATAAGGGATATAGCAAACAAGTTTATAGAAAGGTTTGAAACCTAATACCACCATATAGGCCAAAACGGCAAATTGAACATTTTAACACAACATGCCTCTAATAACAACAGACGATATAATCGATGTTTATCAAAAACTAGCACAACGAGGACTTGGTTTCGTGACCTCAAAACTAAACCCGAATAGTAAGTCACGCACATTAAGCGCATTTAATAATACTGCATTTACCAGCTCCAACTGGTGGATCATCCAAAAAATTAGAGAACGATGGAATCATAAAATTACAGGCGACACATCGGTTGATTACGAAAAATATACATTGGCTAAATATTTTTCGGATACAAAGAATTTAAAAATGCTCTCGATTGGATCCGGAACATGTAGCCATGAAATGAAATTTGCGACTCACGCAGCTTTCGATCATGTAATATGTGTTGATATTGCAGGAAATTTATTAAAAATTGCAGAAGAAAAGGCCAGGGAAAAGGAAATAGAAGGCATGGATTTCATAGAAAAAGATGTGTACAAACTTGACTATCCGGAAAATTCATTCGATGTTATTCTATTCCACTCATCCCTCCACCATTTAAGAGACATAGAGCAATATCTTACATTGTACATAAAAAAATGGTTAAAGCCCAATGGTTACATTTTAATTAATGAATATGTCGGACCTAACAGGCTACAATTTAATAGGGAGCAGTTGAATAAAATCAATGAAGGACTACAGTCTATTCCCGAAAGACTTCGAAAACGATTTAAGACAGGGATGATAAAACGCTCCTACTCGGGCTCAGGACGCCTGCGTATGATGTTGGCAGACCCGACAGAATGTGTCGAGTCAGAACAAATACTTCCAACACTTCATACGCACTTTCAAATTGTAGAGGAACGGCCTTTCGGAGGAAACCTTCTGATGAACATGCTCAAAGACATTGCACACCACTTCACTAATAATAAAGATAAGGAAGCTCAAGACCTGTTGAACCAACTCTTTAAAATGGAAGATGATTTTTTACTCACGCACAAAAGTGATTTCATTTTTGGGATTTATAAAAACAAAAAGCATTGAAAACAAAGACCAAACCATTTTCCATTCGAGAACGAATAAACAGTTTTCAATATGCCGTCAATGGTATTCAAACACTGTTGAAAGAAGAACACAACTCCAGAATTCACTTCGCAGCGGCCTTGATGGCCATTCTTTTAGGCGTACTATTAAAAATATCGACAGTTGAATGGTCGCTCATATCAATAGCAATAACCGGAGTATTTGCCATGGAATTAATAAACTCGGCGATTGAAAACCTGGCTGATGCCTTTTCCATAGAAAAAGATGACCGAATCATGAAAGTAAAGGATATGGCAGCCGGGGCTGTCCTTGTGGCTGCAGTTGGAGCCCTTATCATAGGCATACTTATATTTTTACCTAAGCTGATAACTTTAGTAAGTGCATGAGGGAAAAGTACCGCGGACAATATTGGTTAAAGCTTGTTCAGCAGATTTTGCTTGCATGCGCGTGCGCGAGCACCATATTTATGATGCAACACACGACAGGGCTTTGGATGATTAACCAACTTCCTATACGCCAAACGACAGAACTGGTTTATCAATCGCGGAATTTTACCTCAGGCTTGTACAAGCTTGATATATCGAATAAAAAACACAATGAAAAACACGCCTTCTTCCGTGATGAACTAATTTCGATTATAGATTTATTAAAATTCTACGACAAGAATGAAGCCGTTGCTTATAAACACCGGCAAAGAAGGTATTTGTTGTATAAACCAACTTTGTTTTTGAACAACACCTTTCTAAAAAGGCACTTACCAGTAGTTCAAAAAATAAACGTCAATTCAGGAATGAGTTTTTGTGAATTAATGAATTCGTTTCACAAACTAATATCTGAACATGACAAAACTATATCGATTAGCCAAAATTATTTTGCTGGTCACCCTACTAATTTTAGCAACTATTGGTGTAGGTATCAATGCGGGTATTCCAATTCCAAACCTGCGGAAAAGAAAAGATAGGTCAGAGCCTAATACTGAATTAATTGAGAAACCTTCAGACAGTAAACAACAAAAACAGATCAAAGAAATTCGGTGAGTAGTCTTGCTATGTAAAATCACAACAGTGGAAAAAGAAACGCTCCAGTTTATTCGACGATTATTTAAACCGAGACAGCCTGCTGTCAAAAAACCTCATGACATCATAACGTATAATGAGTACATGCCGGAAGCAAGGATTGATCATATTGTGTACTGTTTTTGGCATCTAAAAACAAGTAGTCCACTCGAACATGCATATAAATACCGTGTTGTTGCCGACGGATGTACTGATATTTTCCTGAACGTAAATAAGACAAATGAGAGTTTTGTAATGGGCTTTTGTAAGAAATATACCGAGTTTGAACTAGGTCAATCATTCAACTACTTTGGAATTCGTTTTCTTCCATCGATGTTCACTCAAGTATTTAATATATCGGCAAAATCGTTAAGCAATCGCTATGAATGGCTGGAAAAAGTTGATTCAGGTATGGCCGGTTTTTTAGCCAGGAATATTAAATATGACCACACTGAAGAAGCAATGACCACATTAACTAAAGAAATCGAAATGAGATGGCGGTTGAGCAAAGTTGATTATGACCACCGGTTTTACGATGCGTTGAAAGTCATCCTTGAAAAAAAAGGAATAGTTGAGATAGAGCGAGACTTAAATACAGGCTTGAGTGGAAGGCAGCTTCAACGGATATTTAATCATTACATCGGCATTTCTCCTAAAACGTTTAGCAAGGTTGTGCGATTCCAGCATATTTTAAGTTTAAAACCCTCAACACAAAGCCTGCGTAATAACAAAGTGTTTTACGAATTTGGATTTTATGATCAAGCGCACTTTATAAAAGACTTCAAAAAACTTTATGGCGTTACACCGACGCAGGCTTTTAGATAGAATGTCCAAAAATTACAATGTTGTTGAATGCGATGCTGCTACATTTGAGTAAAATTAGGTAAACGGATCCAAGTTACTCATTTCGATTTCTTTTTATTACTAACTTAAAAGGTACTACAAATGAAACTTAACGCAGGAATAATAACCAACAAACTTGAAGCAACAAAAAAATTTTATACTGAAACTTTAGACTTTGGGGTCACATTCGAAAATGATTTTTACTTACTGTTACACACACCAAACCACCAGGCAGAAATAGGGTTTTTACTACCAAATCACCCGTCTCAAAAGCCGATTTTTCAGTCAGCATTTGATGGAAGAGGAGTATATATAACGATAGAAGTGAACGATGTTGACGAAGTGTACAGAAATATTAAACTAAAAGGAGTGCCTATAGAAGTTGAGCTCAGGGACGAAGTATGGGGAGATCGGCACTTTGCAATTGTTGATCCAAATAATATCGGAATCGATTTTGTGACATATACAGCACCAGAGGAGTAAACTTGGTCGGCATTCGTACTGTTTCAACAATTAATTTTTCTAAAGTTTTCACGAATAAAATTGTATTTCGCAAAAAAGATTATAAGTTTCTGTTACACTTTACTGAATTTAATTACTTCGTGACGTCCATCTTGTAAAATGACCAGGAGAAAATATACACCATTTTGTAAGCTTTCAACCGCCACATTAATACCTGATGCTGATTGAAC
Source organism: Saprospiraceae bacterium (assembly GCA_028279185.1). Classification (GTDB taxonomy): domain Bacteria; phylum Bacteroidota; class Bacteroidia; order Chitinophagales; family Saprospiraceae; genus JANQSS01. The sequence continues at coordinate 129,329 of JANQSS010000019.1, forward strand.
CAGTACTCCCTTAGAAGAATAGATTTTATAGGATGATATTGGACTGTGAGATAAAATGGTAGCATTGGAGGCAGCAGGGTTTGGAACGAGGCGAATAGGTAAATGACGTTCAACGTTCTTTTCTAGAGTGCCGGAGTAGGCCAGGTCGATATTTTTAAATACGATTGGTATTATTTTGTCTAGACCATATACACCATTAAAGACAACCTCGAACGCAGTAAATTCATGCTCGTCCTGGACACTTACATCAAGAGTAATCTGTTGCTGCTCACCTAGAGACATTGGATTAATTTCTATTGTCAAACTATCAAAAAAGTTTCCATTGTCAATTATTCGGACATTGGGCGTGGGTGAAATCTTTACTTCAAAAGGAAGTGTAGACAGAGGGCCAAAATTTTCAAGTTCTATGTTTAGTTGAAATCGGTTGTTAGTCAAGCTGTCAATATATTGATAACCGCTGACAGCAACTAGTTCGGAGTAGTTCTCGCCACCAAATTGATTAAAACAACTTTCGACCATAGGAAGTAACTGCGTATTCATATACTGGAGGGTATCAATTTCATACTGCAATTCTTCAAGCACTGAAATATTACTCGTGTCCAAATAAAAGGCTGACATCTTTCCATGGATGGTCATTTGTTGTACAATAGAAATACGCATCAAATCGAGCGTATTAATGAAGACCTCATTCTCCACTGAATCAGCAAAGGCATATTGCGAAAGCGCACCCATGAGTTGCTGTATCCGGCTGAGCGGCTGACTATCTTCATATAACTGCGTGTATTGGTAATAAGATGCGCTAATGGTTCGAACATCTAGTGACGTTAAATCGCTACGGAATTGAGTCAACGAATTATTCTGGCTCATCAAGTGGTTGCCAAGCGCCATCGCTTCAGCTTGCAAGTACCCTGCTGGATAAAGAGCGGAACGTCTGTTGCGTTCACCAATAGTATTTGCTGCTCGTTTAAATTCGTCTGCATATTTGTGAAGATCAACATTGGCATAAATAGAAAAGGCAGTTGCCTGCGTTAACCAACTTCTATTTTTATAAAGGTCTATGATGTCATTAAGTACGATAGAAGCTTCAGTGTTTTTAGGGTCTTGGGTTGCGAGTTTTTCCCGGAGTCTTGTAAACCTGTCTACGATCAAGTTGAAATGTTGAATGTCGAGCGACAAGTCATTACTTTTTTTCCGAAGCAATGAGTCTTCCACAGACAAAGACCTGTATCGTGTATAAGCTTCGTTGTACACTTGGTTAAACGGAACGTGATTAACAGGGCTTTGAAGAACAGTAGGTAAATATCGATTTACCGTATCACGAAACAGGGCATATTCTCTTTTTTTATTTTTTATAGTGGCTTCGGCAAGTCGGATGACACCAGAGCTTATCCTACCAAAGCTTAAGTATTGGGCGAATGCATTCGCCAAGGGGCTTCTAAGGCTTTGGTCAAAGCCGGCATAATAATCAATTAAAGCTTCATTTTCGCGATTAAAATTATTTGTTGCTGCCGCCATGGCAAGGACCCGTATATCGTTTTGGTCAAATGAACCGTTCGCAATTCCTGCATCTATTAAGTCAATTATTTTTTCACGAACAAGCTGTCCGCGATTAAATTGTTGATAAAAAGAGCCTACAGCGATCAGAGAATTTAGAAAAGTATTTATTCTTGCATCGTATATATTTAAAAACAAGTCTTCATAATTATGGCTGAGATCAGCATTGAGCAACATTCGTCGCATTGTCTCAAACCTCAAATCATGTACACTATCAATTACGGGAAATACGTCAGTAAAAAATAACTTGTATAATTCATAATTGATGCCGCTCACTTCATCCTCATTATAGTATGTTCCTCCTAATAAAGAAACAAGAATTGTCTTTTCTTGGCCAACATTTATGCGTTCATCGATTTGATTTTTGAGGTTAAAGGGAAAATCATAGGCACCTAAATTGCATCCTTCATCCCAAACATCATTATACCGAATTTTAAAATCGGGATTTGCAGGGTCATAAATATCAAGATGGAAAACCCCATCTTCGTAGTATTCGGTATTAAATGCAATAGCACCGTTTGATTGAGGAATATCACGTTCCAGAAAAGCATCTTGATCAAAAAGATCCACAACAACATCGTCTGTCGCCCATCGCGTCAATTGACCTGTTTCCAAGTCCAACCCCAAATCGTATACCGTGCTCTCAAAAAAATCGTAGCAAGCCGATTCTATTTCTTCTCTGCTACTGCAACACAAGCCATTTTCTCCTGCATGCACGATCGGATTAGTTGCATTTTGCATGTATTGACACAAAGGGGCACAATCGACTAGAACAGGATTATCGTATATGCTGAACCTAACATTACCTAAGTCCTGTGTTCCGGATAAGGATGTCAAAACTGGATTGTTTTCGATAAGCATTCTAAAGCGTACATCCAGACCGGGATTGAGCCAGTTTAAATCGGTAAACCCATTGTTGATTATGCCAAACTCCCATCCTATAGAATCGAGCACAGACATTCCATCTAAAAGCTGCATCGAATCATTTCTGAATAATAGAAAATCGAAATCGACTTGCTTTAAAGCATTAAACCCTGTGATATTCATTAACCTTGGGTTCCAGGTGACATAAATGCTATTCAGTTGTTTCATCCCGTTGAAACCCGATATATCGTTTAAGATATCATTAAATGATATGCTAAAACGGGACGTATGCCCTGGTGGTCTTGGAAGGTTGTGGGCAACAGTAAGCAAACTGTTAAACCCTGTTATGTTGATGAGGTTGTTGCAGGAGGAAATATTAAAGGATGAATCGACACATGTTAAACCGTCAAACCCTTGAATATCTTCAAAACCACCTCCGAGAATGGTGAAGTGATCGACCTCTTCCAGACTGGATGGTCCGACCAAAGAAGCAGCAGTTGTATTTATGAAAAGCCGGTTTACACGTTCTAAAGAGGTAAACAATTCAATGCCACTTATGTCACCGGACCCGGTGATGCTGAGTAACCCGTCGACCGATGTGACATTTTCAAACCCCGTGTCCCCATCGTTATAAGTATGACTCACGCTCAACCCGCCGTCATACCGGGTAATGTAGGACAAAGGACTTAGGTCAGCGATGGGAGGTGTCGAAGAGCGGATGTTGACCTGAACCGGCATTTCAGAACAAGATGGATACTTTATTGGCATAGAGTCCACATCAGCTTGAGTGAGTAACCATATTGTCTCGTCAGGACATTGACTAAAACCGGAAAATGAAAAAAAGCAGACCGAAAACAAAAAAAGGAAAGCCGATTTCATGAAATTGATGTTGTTTCTATAAAGATAAAGTCATCGAAATCAACTAGTGCAGGGTTTTCTAATAGACGTTGTTGATTATATCACCAGCGCAAAAATTAATCGTTCAAACGCTCTCCATCCTGAGATAACATAGAAGGCGAAACGACTAAAACCACAACTATGAATAGTAATTCAAAAAACAAAGACCGCACAAATCAATACCATGCGGCCTTTAAACCTTAATTGGGCTAATTCAGGAGAATATCGCCTGCAAACTGACCATCTAACTGCCAGGTCAAACAACGTACGCTTCCACCCATAAAACATACTTTTTCCGCGGGGACTTCGATGACAGTTTTTGTCGTATGCCGCCGTATAAAATTCAGCATCTCATCATCGTGTGTGTCATTGAATGTAGGTACATAAATGTAGTCATTAGTGACCAACGAGTTTACATATATATTGCACGCTGAGGTAAACCCTTGCCACTGGTCAAACTTATAATAATCAGGAGCTATCACGACGTTGACACCAGGAAATGCAGTGCGCAACTCATGCAAAATGGCCTGTTTTACAGTAGCGGGCTGATCGTGGAGGATTATCGTATTATCATCTGACCACATGAGCATTCCGTCAGCATGCCCTGTTGCATCTCCAGGAGACTCCTTTATTATGGCTACGTGGCTGGCATGGAGAAGCCGTTTAAGTTTCTTTTTTGCAGAGGCCATTGTCAAATGAGGATTGTCATATAGCACACGATCGGTAACGACAACTTTGCCTTTGTTGTTGTCGACTACATTGCCACCATCCAGAATTAAGTTTGATTTTCCACCATATTGTAAGCCAACACCCTTATACCATTTTTCAAAACTATTGTCAATATAGTTTGCATCTCCGGGATTTAGATAGTCTGGCAAATAGTTAAATTTTATTTGTTCATTAGTAACAACCGGAGCAAAGTCACGAACCCAAATGTCAGCAATGTTTGCACTTACTAATATATAATTTGGGACAAGGCCTTTATAATACTTCTTGGTCTGATGATCGACCAAAATAATCACTTCATCCCGACCATTAATTTTATTGGCATATTCCACTTGAAAGTCGACGATGTCTTGGAATACGTTTTTATAATATTGATTCCGAACGGATGGTGCTACCAAAACAATTGCCTGTGCATTTGGGTTAAAACGGCGAGTTTGTCCTTCTTCAACATTGTTTTCTAGCATAGTTTCTGACTTTAAATAAGGGCTACTACTTTCGCAAGAAATAAAAGCGACCACCGGTGCTAATAAAACTGCGAAACATGTGATTATACGTTTCATATTTATAAGATCATTAAATTAAACAATGACACAAATATGCTGTACTCAATTGTGTGGAAAAAAATTAGTTCACGAATAGTTAAAAAGCATATGCCAACGGTTCGAACTTCTTCATGAACCCACTTAAGGATAGAAATTGGTCATTCATGAATATTTTGAGCCTAATCAATAGAGAACAAGTACCTTTCAGGTGGAAATGAATCAAACTCCATTTAAAATTCATATCGTTTTTTGGCTTTTTATGACATTGTTTGTGCTTGACTATCATTGGTATGAGAACAGTTGGCATGAAGCAGCGGCGTTCAGTATTTCGGAGGTCGTCGGTTATTTGATACTCTTTTACTTTAGTATGTGTGCCAGCAACCGCTGGGAAAATAAAATTTGGCGCCTTGTATTGGTCAATGTTCTGGTAATATTGACTTATGTAGGATTTTTACGACTGACAGGCCTGGAATATTATTTTTATGACCATGGAGGATTCCGAAATTTATTTTCGATGACACTCAATGCGATTTTATTTACTGGGCTTGGAGTATTTTTTTATTTTATTTCTCGAAATCAAAAGATAAGAGAGCACAACTTGAAATTAAAGGCTAAAAACAGACAACTTCAAATTCATGCGATTAAAAGTCGCATACGGCCACATTTTATATTTAACAGCTTGAACAATTTAAATGCCTTAATACTAAAAAAAGATAAGGATTTATCGAAATTTATTGATGCATTCTCAAACATATTGCGCTACAGTTTGGATGAAAATGAAGGAAAAGATATACCATTGAACCGAGAACTGAGTTGTATAAAGTCCTATTTTGACTTGATGCAAATGCAACAACCGGCCTCGACAAATTTAGACTTCTATGTTGAAGGAAGCCCAAGGGGAAAAAGTATTCAACCATTCATTCTTTTGACATTAGTGGAAAACGCTTTTAAACATAGCAACATTCAAAATTCGATTGACGGTTTCGTAAATATGCATGTTAGTATTGGAGATGTTTTTGAAACGAAAATTTGGAATTCATTTGAAGGGTCAATTTCAAATCGAGAGTCGGGCCTTTCTTTGATTCGGCAACAGTTGACGAATAGATATGGTCAGTCCTATTCCTTTGAAGTGAATGAAATGGGGAAACAATTTGTGTGTACGTTACGAATATTTTCTTCAAAAATAAACGACAAATGATACAGTGTCTAATCGTAGATGATGAACCATTAGCGCGCAACCTCTTACGCGAATATTTGACATTCTTTGGTGAGTTTGAAATTATGGCTGAATGTGGGTCAGCTACTGAAGCAGCGCAGAGTATGATGCGCGGGACGGTCGATGTTTTGTTTCTAGACATTGACATGCCACACTTATCAGGTATAGAACTATTACGGGAGATGAAATCGATGCCACTTACAGTATTATGTACGGCCCATTCAGAATTTGCTTTGGAGGGCTATGAATTGGATATCGTTGATTATTTGTTAAAGCCAATAGGGCTACCTCGATTTACAAAATGTATTTCTAAAATATCAAACCGCCTGGGAGGCAGTCTTGATTTCGCGCAAAACCCTCAAATTGAATCCTACACCCCCTTTTTCGTAAAATCTGGATATAAAAAAATTAAAATAATCCCTGGAGAAATAGAGTATATCGAGGCCATGGAAAAATACATTCGAATACACATGAAGAAAACAAAAATTATGACACTTATGTCAATGACAGAAATATTGAGTCATCTAAATAATAACACTTTTGTACGCGTACATAGATCATACATCGTAAATAAAAACACGATTGAGGCAGTGGAAGGAAATATGTTAGTCATAGGTGATGCTATGATTCCAGTGAGCAAGGCCAATCGATATTTAATCGATCAAATAGTAAATTAAACGATTATGGAGTACGTTGATCGAATCAACTAGTTGGTACAAAGACTGTTGTATTCAACTTCGGCTTTATGAATTGCCAGTGATGCATATCACCTTGTCTCGAACAACGACTTGTAGTAAGGAATTGATCTCAACGAGTGCAATTTTAAAATAAAGATTTAAACCCCTTTCGCTGCAAAGAAGACCATAGACTGGTATGTTGTGAAATAGTGTATTATGTGACCTCGATCCCGAGTTGTATAAAGAGAAAGTGTTAATCTTTCCATAAAATATATCAAATCTTTTTTCAAAGAAGCACATTAAGTATTTTTAGTACATTCCTAACTTTAAAATTTTGGTAAATGAAAAGGAAATTGGCCCTCGCAATATTTGCACTGTCATTTGTGACTTGGCAATCTTCAGCGCAAAGTGAGTTTGAAGCGATCACGAATACGCTCATGGACTACATAGAAGGAACAGCAAACGGTGAACCGGAACGTATAGCACGTGCTTTTCATAAAGACTTGAACCTATACACGATTTCGTCTGACACACTTCGCGTTCGCGATGGACAGAAATATATTTCATACTTTAAACCCGGAGTTAAAGCAAATCGCATAGGTCGGATCATTTCAATTGACTACGAAAATGATGCCGCTGTGGCAAAAGTAGAAATTGTGGCACCAGGCGGAAAGAAAATATTCACGGACTATATGATGTTGCTAAAAGTAAAGGGTCATTGGAAAATCATACATAAGTCATACACATCACGACCCTATCCACCAGAAAAAAATATAAATGAATAATGAAGAAGTGGGAAAGAAATTTAGAAATATATGATGACTTAGTGAAATTGTGTCCGAGGTTTGAGCGAAAAGGAAAGACCATGCCTTATACATCCGCAAATGGATACATGTTTTCGTTATTAAATAAAGATGGAGACTTAGGAATCCGCTTTGATAAAGAAAAGCAGGAAAAGTACATAGACAAATGGAGTTCTGGCTTGTACTTTTCACATGGGGCAACCATGAAAGGATACGTTCAAGTTCCGGACCACCTACTATCTGATCTAAAAACACTCGCAAAATATTTGAACGAAAGCTATGACTACGTAATGTCACTAGATCCAAAATAAGCATGAAAACGCATGAACTTATAAACGAATGGTTTACAAAATGGGAATCAGGAGATTTCTTAAACTTACCGATATCGGAAAACTTTAAGCATACCAGCCCTTTTGGCATAATCGAAGGAAAAACGGATTACCTTGATATAGTCAGTGATAATAGAGATAAATTTTTGGGATACTCTTTTATAATTCATGACATCCTAGTAGATGAAAAAAAGGCCTGCACGCGATATACGGCTGTTCAAAATGATTTTTCATTGGATGTAAGTGAATGGTACATTGTAAGTGAAAACCTGATTGAAGAAATAGTGGCATACTATCACATCGGGGAAATACGTAAAGAACGTCAATTGGATAAATAAAGTCGACAACAGTCAAAATATCGATTTTATTTTAATGCGAACCGCAAGACCTAAACTAAAAAATTTTAGTGTTTCCAATAAAGGAGTGGTTAATTTTTTACTATTGTAAAAAAATAGAACGGTTTAGGTTTGCTCGATCCTTAAAACATTTCAAATTAAACCAAAGTTATGAGCAGTGGATTAGAAAAAATGATCGAGAACATGCCAGAAAAAACAGGTAAATCACTTCAAGAGTGGTTTATGGTTCTTAATAATACCACATTAACTAAACATGGAGAATTAGTCAAGCACTTGAAAGGAGAACACGGTGTTTCACATGGCTACGCAAATACAATAACGACGTTATATCGCGATAAAGGTGATTCTGGTGAAGAATTGGTAGAAGCTCAATATAGAGGTAAAGAATCGCTGAAACCAATTTGTGATAAAATTATTGAAACGGTTAAGAAGTACGGGACTGATATTGAAATAGCACCAAAAAAAACAAGCATCAGTTTACGCAGAAAAAAACAGTTTGCCTTAATAAAACCAGCAACCAAGTCACGAATAGATTTAGGCCTAAAACTAAAAGGAGAACCATTGACGGACCGCCTCCAAAATTCGGGACCTTTCGGAACCATGTGTACACATAGAGTGTGTCTGACAAAAATCAGCGAGATAGATCGCGAACTAAAAAAATGGCTAAAAAAGGCGTATGACATGGCTGTTTGATGTGTTTAAACTTCAACGATCAATAGCGCTGATATAAAAAGTATAGCGGAAACCAATCCGTTCGTCACAAAAAATACCCGCTTCGCACCCTTTTTTCTTTTTGGGTGTATCGCGGTGGTTCAAAAAGCGTAACTTGTATGTTATAACAACACGCATGAGATGTAGAATACGGATGAGAAACAAGTTAACCTATTTGATCAACAGACCGTGTAATGGCCATCTTGACAACCAATATTTCACAAGAGGTTTGCAAATTTTGCACGGTACTATTATGGGTTATTCTTCTGCCATTTGTTTCATTTACACAAGAAATATGCGATAATGGAATAGACGATGACGGCGATGGTCTAATAGATATTTTAGATGTTGAGGACTGTCTATGTGCTGATGTGCTCCCCGGTAGTGTTGTAGGCGACTTCGAAGTATACTCCTGTTGCCCAAGTTCATTTACACTTCCAGGTGGAGTCGGCGGCGTACATTGCCTGGACGATGGCTGGCAAATAGGTTCAACTATTGCAACGACGGATTTCTTTCACACGTGTGACTATGTAGGTGGCAATGGTATATTACCTTTAGTGCCCATGCCCATACCTTCCGGTGATGGGTGTATTGGGATGGCTTCGCAGACAGGATACAATGAGCAAATAGGCTATTGCCTTCCGAACCCATTGATCCCGGGCCTGACCTACAACTTTGGATTTTATATTGGTTTTAATACGATACCAGGGATATTATCACCTCTGAATGTTGACGTCTATTTGCATGGAACGGACGACTGCAACAACTTGCCAAACAACACCGTCCTTGACTGCGTAACATCAGACCCCGCCTGGTATGATATTACGAACGTTACGGCTAATGGCACCATGAATAATTCATGGTTGCTTGTTCAAACCACATTCACGGCCACCTCATCTACAAATGCAATTGCAATCGGCATCGATTGTGGGTCATCGTCAGCACCTATTCAATATCACTACATGGATTCGATTTATATTTCCGGAGACTTCCTTATGTCGTCACCGGATGAAATTGATATAATGTCAGAAGGAGATTGTATTAATGGAATTACCCTGGAAGTTCCTGATCAACCGGGTGTAACCTATCAATGGTATTTAGATGGTGTCGCAATTGTAGGGGCGACAACAAACCCTTTTATCCCAGACCCCATTCAAAATGGTGTTTACCAAGTTGTTGTAGATGATGGCGTTTTATGTGTCCTTTCAAATCCGTTTGAGCTCATGTTGGATCTGGAAGTCTTACCTATAGTTGGAGTGGTGAATGATATTACATGTTATAATGACAATAATGCCAGTATCGACATAGACCCGCAAAGTGACAATATACCTTTAATAATAGAGTGGAGTAATGGCGAAAGCACGGAAGATCTTATGGGCTTACAGGGAGGAATATATACTGTCACCGTCATCGACGATAATGGTTGTTTTGGGACTGCCACATATACAATTACCAATCCGGATTCGTTGATTGCACAATTAACAATTCAACAGCCAGTCTATGGACAACCAGGAAGCGCAACAGTTGTCGTTTCAGGCGGCGTTCCGGATTATTCTTACAATTGGAGCAATGGCAATATGACAAATTCAGATAATAATTTAGTGCCAGGAAACTATGTGATTACGATAACAGATGACTTGGGTTGTGAATCCATCGTCATGTTTGAAATTTTCGAAGAATTAATTGTAGAAGAGTTTGTTTCTAATGAAACATGCTTCGGTGCATGTGACGGTGTCGCAACAGCTTTTGTAATGGGTGGTCAAGAAAACTATTCCATTACTTGGAGTAACGGTAGCACCGAATTAACGCAAACCGATTTATGTCCCGGAGTTTATGATTATACCGTTATTGATAACTTCGGAACAATATATGTCGATAGTATTTTAATTCGGCCTGGTAATATTTTAACGGTAAGCGGCACATATGATGATGTTCTATGTGATGAAAATGACGTCACTACTATTCTTGCACTAGCCGAAGGGGGAGACCGTCCATATCAATACCAATGGTCAACAGGGTCCCAAGATTCAAGTATACAAGTCGGAGATGGCTCATACATGGTAACCATTACAGATGAAAACAATTGTACACTTTCGGAGGAGTTTACGGTATTATTGGCAGACCCAATTGTAGTTTCTGGCACCATAATGGATGATGATTGTAGCGTACTGCCGACTGGAGAAATAAATGTAAATATAAGTGGAGGGCTCCCACCATATTCTTTTTTGTGGAGCACAGGTGCAATCTCAGAAGATATAAATTTACTTTTTGGAGGTAATTACTCCATTACAATTACGGATACTAGACAATGTTCCATTGATACATTTTTCACTGTTCAAAGCCCAACCAATTTTGATGTTATGGCAACTGTTAGGAATGTTAATTGCGATAGTAATATGAATGGAGCAATAGACGTAAACGTTATTGGTGGGCAAGGGCCCTTCGGCTTTTTATGGAATACGGGAGATACAACACAGAACATATCGATGCTTCAGGGGGGCGTTTATAACGTGACGGTAACAGACGCTTTTAATTGTTCGCAAGTGGAACAAATTGAAGTTCTTGGAAATACCCCGTTGCTTTTGGTTGACACAATTCAAAATGTTTCATGCTTTGGCCTTTCTAACGGGCAAATTTCTTTACACGTTAGTGGTGGATCGAGTCCCTATGAATATCAATGGTCCACGGGTGACACAAGTCGGGCTATAGGAAACTTAACCGCAAATCAATATGATGTTACAATTACGGATGGTCGTCTATGCACCTCAGTATTTCAATTTAATGTAACAGAACCACAGGAGATAATAGTCGATGATACGATTACTTCAGCCAGTTGTGGGGGAGGAGCAGATGGTGCAATTAGCTTGACCGTGAACGGAGGAACAGCACCATATCAATATTTATGGAATACTGGAGGACAAGACTCTTTTATTATAAATGCTTCCAGTGGGACTTTTTCAATTACAATTACGGATGACGAAAATTGCGTTTATATTGATAGTTTTTTGATTGGAGATGGAGGAGATATCGTTATTTCACCGACAATTATTTCTTCGCCTTGTTACGGTGAGTCACTAGGTGAAATTCGACTGGCGATAACCGGAGGCTTACCGCCGTATGATGTTCTATGGAGCACAGGTTCAACCGAAACAGAAATAAATAATTTAATGGATGGAACCTACGAAGTCACTATAAATGACGAGGGAGGTTGTCAACGAATAGAGGAATTCCAGGTTTTATCACCAGACTCAATTATAGCCCGGCTTGAAACCACAAACCCAATTTGTTTTGGCGATACTGGGTCGATTACGGCGGTAGTTTTTGGAGGCACGCCACCCTATTTTTATCAATGGAGTTCCGGCGAACAGAGTGCAGAAATACAAGCATGGTCGAACATATTGTATTCGGTAACGATTACCGATGCGAATATGTGTAGTAGAATTCTTCAACAACAACTTTCACAACCAGACAGCCTTGTTATTTCTATTGTTCAAACAGTTATTCCGACATCTGCTAATAATGATGGATCGATATTAATAAGTGTTGATGGGGGAGTAGAGCCATATAATATAACATGGAGTGACCCTTTAATGCAAACTACGGTATTGGCAGACTCTTTGGCAACGGGAACGTATACAGTTACAGCCATAGATGATTTAGGATGCGTTGCGCAGTTAGAAATAATGTTGGCTAATGGTGAATTGAGTGTTGATATTGATACAATGCAAAATTATTGTTTAGGAATGTGTAATGGCAGATTGAACGTGGGTGTTTCCGGAGGGACAGAACCATATTTATTTCAATGGTCTACTGGAGAAACGTCAAACGAAATTATTAATTTATGCAATGGTACTTATTCAGTTACAATTACGGATGCACTTGGCACAGCGTACCTATCGGGTGAAATTGTAATTTCAAGTCCACCCCAATTGGTTGTTGAGGAATTAATTAATACACAATCTTGTCCAACAATAAATGATGCCGGAATTGACCTTTCGGTAAGTGGCGGATCACCATCGTATCAATATGTATGGAATACTGGTGATACGACATCAACCCTCAATAATTTGACATACGGAAGCTTCGCGGTTACTGTCACCGATGTGACGGGGTGCTATGTTGTAAAAAACTATGAAGTAAGTGAAGTAACGAGCTTAAACTTTGACGTATCAGAAGGAGTTTGGGATTGTGAAAATCAGACGGCGTCAATACAGTTTACAGGAGAGACGCCCGACCTGATTTATTTAAATGATTCGTTATATTATTTAATCGATCAACAAGAGGTTTTCGAATTAAACCCAGGTTCCTATGTCGTGAAGTATGAATTAAGCACAAACTGCATTATTACGCATGACACCATTATTTTAGCAGAACGAAACACCTATAATATTGATGGGGACCCCGACTCAATAGTAGTTTATGCCGGTGATGAAGTTGTACTAGCATATGATATTAGCCCGTTTGACCCTCCTGGAGGTTTTAATATCGACTGGATAGTGGATATGAATTTTGACTGTTTTCAAATTGATGGTGAAAACCGATGTGAGGCTATAGTTTTTTCGGCAAATAATAGTACAAATATTGAAGTGATATTAATTGATGAAAATGGATGCCAGTCATCAGATATTATTTATATCAAGGTATTGCCTCAGATTAAACTATTCTTACCAGACATCTTTACACCGAATAATGATGGAATAAACGATAGGTTTTCGGCGTTTACCGACGAAAACATCAGAATAGAGTCATTTAAAATTTTCAACCGTTGGGGTAGCCAGGTTTTCGAGCGATCAACAATTAATGTGAAAGATATGAAGGGTTGGGATGGAACAGTCCATGAGGAATATGCGGCTGAAGGCGTCTATACATATATAATAGAATGGCTCCAACCGAACGGGACACCTATTGTACAATATGGTGATGTCACACTGGTGCGATGACAAAGGCGCTACGGTGGCATAAGGAATAAAACCCCAAAACGGTATTTCCACAATATAAAAAAAAGTACGTGCACAACTATTGGCTGCTACCAATAGTTTTATATTGCATTTAAAGCAAATGATATGCCTACACAAAAGATTTCGTTCACGAATAAACGCGGTTATAATCTGTCGGCCAAAATAGACTTACCTCTAAAGAAAAACCCTTTTCCTTTTGTTATTTTTGCTCATGTATTTACAGGGAATAAAAACCTGGTGGCTTCCAAACATATTAGTCGAGCACTTACGTTGAATGGTTTTGGTGTTTTACGATTTGATTTCACCGGCCTTGGGGAGAGTGAAGGCGACTTTGCAGACACCAATTTTTCATCTAATGTAGAGGACCTCGAATCAGCAGCAAAATATTTAGCAGAGCACTATATAGCTCCTTCCGTTATTGTTGGGCATTCGCTTGGAGGAGCTGCGGCCATTTTCGCGGCAGCCCGCATTTCCAGTATCAATGCGGTAGTGACCATCGGCGCACCCTCGTACCCAGAACACGTTACGCATTTATTACGCAACAAGCGAGAAGAAATAGAGAAAAATGGCTGCGCACAAGTTGATATTGGTGGACGAAAATTCACTATAAAAAAACAGTTTTTAGATGATTTGCAAGGACAAGAACATGTACCGGTGATTGAAAACCTTGGCAAAGCTATACTCGTAATGCATTCTCCACAGGATCGGGTTGTTGAAATAGAAAATGCAGCTAATATTTACAAACTTGCAAAACATCCGAAGAGCTTTGTTACGCTAGATGGTGCAAATCATATGCTCACCGATAAAAAAGACGCATTTTATGCAGGAAATGTCATCGCAAGCTGGGTCAAACGATACATCGTTTTTCCTGTTGATGAAAAACTCGAAACCGAAAAACAAGTTGTGGTTAAATTAGAGGGTGACGACTTTACAACAGAAGTACAAGCGGGGAAACACGCTTATATTGCCGATGAACCAACTTCTGTTGGGGGCAATGACTTTGGCCCTTCTCCTTACGATCTTTTAATATCTAGTTTGGGTACATGCACGGCCATGACACTAAAGATGTATGCTCGCCGTAAAAAATGGCCACTTGATGAAGTACTTGTGCACCTCAATTATGCTAAGGAGCAAAATTATACGACACATCAAGAGCAAGTGGAAAACAAGAAGAGCTATATTGATTTATTTGAGCGCGAGATAGAACTTATCGGAGACCTGGATAAAGCTCAGAAAAAACGACTTCTTGAAATTGCGAATAAATGCCCTGTTCACAAGACAATCTCATCTCCATCCAAATTTGTGACCAAGATAATTGACGCTGAAAAAGATAACCCACAATAGCGAATTAATGTATGATTGTAGTTTTGCGATAAGCTCAGTTAAGAGGGTTCTGCATAAAAGCTGCTAAGCTTGTTTATTTAAATACGCGGTGATCAATATTTAGTTCACCCACTTTAACGATAGAAACACTTCGAAAATCAGGGTGGTTAGGGTTTAATAAAATGTTTGTGGCTTGAGGTAAAACGGCAGAAGGAACACGCAACCCTACAGAAGTATTAGTTTGCAACCATTCACTACCTATATCCCTGGTAAACTCGGGAGCTGGGTGACTACGCCAGCCTTCTAGCAAAAGAATATTTTCGGTTTGGTCATGTACTTTATCCTCGGAAATCGACAATTGGATATAGCCAAAAGAAGAGTCAATAAATTTAATATCCAAATGCACTAAAACTTCTAAGACGCAAAGTGCGAGCGTGGATGCACAGTATACCATACTGTGCCCTGTGTGGTTCCATCGACCGCCATACAACCGTGCCCCCGTGCCACTCAGGTCACGCAAGTATTTTTTCTTTGCAATGCGAAAAAGCTCCACTTAAGTGAGAAATTAGGCAAAGACGCCGTATTCAATGCGTCCAAGTGTAGCTAAGACCATATTCGTTCCAAAAGTTGTATCTAAGAAGTCAATTGGCTTTTTGTAACCAAGCCCTGGCAATTCAGCATGACACCATGCAGTAAAGGCTTCTATCGTTCCCAAAACTTCTATCCCACGGGAAATAACTTCGGCAATCTCTAATATTTGCTCAGAACTATACGTATTGAGCAAATCTTTGTCACTTTTACGCTGAATGGTGCGGTGCGAAACGTGTAAAAGGGAGCTCATCTTGTCCATCGATACATTCAAAAGCTCTCCAATCCGGTAAACAACAAACTTTGGAAGTCCCTTACGTGAAATCTCAATCAAGTCTAAGTCACTGTGAATCTTAGTCTCCAAAAAAGTGGGTGCACCTAATATGGACGATATACGGTCGTACTTATTCTCCAGGCGATAGAAAGCCTCCGGTTCAGATGCAATGCCTTGTGTGCTGTCTTTTGATGAATATTTTTCCATAATGACGACATTTGTCACAAATATACTCCATTTTGTCCAAAATTGCAAGCTCATACCAACCCTGCTTTACTTGAGCTAGGATAAGAAATGGCCCTATTCCGAAATGAAAGGGTTAGGGAGGCCTATGAGGATTGATGGAAATTACCCTTAATATCCGCTATCTACGAACAGCATTTTTGAAAAAGAAAGCTCAGAAGACGTGCCTCGTATAAAATAGACCCCATCCGCAATAGGTTCAGGAAACCGAATGATATACTCTCTTTCAGAAAGTACCGTTTGGTTTATCTGTATAAACCTTCCTTGAACATCAGTCATTTGAAAAATATACGGTAAAGAAACATTATGTTCAATAATCACATAAGTCGAGGCAGGGTTTGGGTAGATGACAGATAAACCACTGGAAGATTCGTTCGATTGGATAGAAGACATAGAAAAATCTAAAACCATTTGCGCCGTGTCAATGCCGCACATATTTTCACAGATATGCGTTACGGTATAAATACCAGGAGCATCATATGTATAATATGGGTACATACTGGTAGTCGTATCTCCATTGCCAAAATCCCAAAAAGAACTACCAAAACAGGCGCTCGAAAAACTAACACTTGGATAGTCCCACCCACCTTCTCCAGGAAACATCGTGGCATCTGGGTCGCCAACGATTGACACAGATGTGCGCCTTCGAGAGCTTCGACCTAAGCTGTCAGTAACCTCTAAAATGACATCGGCATTAAATGTTTGCCCTAAATAGTCGACTAGGATATTGTTGGAGTCATGATACATGGCGGTGCCGTCTTCAAAGTACCAACACCTTGTGTCAACATTGCTACTATCTGCAAATAAGACCAGGCCAGGAACACATTCTTCCAGTATTTCTACATGCACTTCTGGCACGGGGTATCCGTCACAGATATTATTGTAGAAACAGCGTTCCAGTTTTCGATTGATACTTCCCTGCGAGCGATCCGACCATGTCGTAGCAGACGGGATTGCTGTTGGATACATTACATGACAACAGTCCGTATCATGGAAAGCACCGAGGTTGTGGCCTATCTCATGTGCCTGCACCACCCGAGCAGCATTCCCTGTATATGTCGACTTCAATATGTTTGTCGAACGCCTTGTATCACATGAACTCCCAATGGCAACTCCCGCTGCTGTGGAAAGCCTCCACACCCATAGAGAGGCGATATCAAAATTTGAATTGAAAACACTGTCTACAACATCAGCAAAATCATGGACAAGGCTCGAAGTTGTATTGTCTCCCCAAATATCACAAGTTGGACAATCAGAAATAAATATTTCAGAAATGGTTAAATTAATTTCTTCATCGAATTCGTCGTCATAAAGCATTTGCACCGTATTTAAAACGGACAAATTAAAATTCTCAACCTCATTGACATCAGAGTTCTTTCGCTCATAGGTCAAATAGTCGTTAGCAATTGCTGACGAAATATTAATACAAGAAAAAATATTGCAGCTGTCGGTTCCCCGCCTTTGCAAATTGTGATTTCCTGTTTCTTTTACCCCACACTTCAATAGTTCTACTGGTTGTTCTGTGTCCTTGTAAAAAATTATGGCATCAGAAACATACCTGGAATTATAATGTCGTGCCTGCTCTATATAGTATAAGTTATCACCTTGTGTAAAAACAACTTCGATAAACTGCGAATCCAATGTCATCCGAAACTCATCGACCCCATCTAAAGAAATGCCTTTGAATGTTTTTACATATGGTGCAGTGCGTTGAAACCCTGATGCAGTGCGCAACAGATAGTTATCACTTCGAATCTCATGCGGAACAATGTCAAATGCCTTTTCGTAGTCAGGTAATTTAATATGAATGGTGTTGTCAGTAGATCGCTCATTAACACTGTGAAATAGTTCGGAAACATCTATAGAATACAATTGAGGCTTCATCCATATAGAAGAAATTCCTTCGGACTGTTCGAGTTTTATCGGATGTAGAGAAATGTATTGTTGAGCGCTGGACTGCATAAGGCCTAAGAAGATTCCCATGCCCCCTAAAAAAATTCTAATAGGTGATAACATCGGCAAGCGTTTTGGTTTAAAATAGGATGTTACCCGTTACTATATATCAAGAGGAAACAACACAGCCAAATCGCTGCATAAAGCACATTTCCATTACGGATGAAAACTTTTCGCGAAATTTTCCAAATACGATGATGACAATTTTGAACAAGCTGCTATTAATGTATACGGTATAGACCTTTCGGTAACAGAAATGCAATTTGAAATGAATAGATGCAACAATGTTAAAACGAACAAGATTACTCAAAAAGCTACGATAATACCTATACTCATTTTTATGCTAAACATATATGCTACGGCTGTTTCATATGCGCAACATGCATATGGTACTCAATGGGAGCGAGAATTGGCAAATATGACGGGACCAAGCTCTGCGTCTTTAAATGCGTGCGTGGCGTTGGATGATAAAGTTGTCGTAGGAGGCTACGCATCTAATAGTTCCGGCCAAGAGGGAATGTATTTGTCTGCATTTGATCAGAATGGAATGACATTGTGGGACACGTCCTTTTTAACACCGAATTTCAGTAGCGTTCGTTTCATGACAACGAGCACAGCAGGTGAAATTTACGCTGCAGCTAGAGAGCATACAGGTATAAATCTTATTAGGTTGCATCTACTGAAACTGCATACAGATGGTTCAATTGTTTGGCATAAGCAATATAACGGTCCAAATAATAGACTCTCAAACATTTATGAAATGCGCTTATTTGACAATGCAATTTTCATTTGTGGTACAGAAGACAATGATATCGGCTACGAAACAAGCATGGTCGCAAAGTTTAATGAAAATGGAAATATGGTATGGGATAAAACGATCGACCCAGGTGTGCAATCTACAGTGTCTAACCTGTCGTTTCATAATAATGGAAAAATTGTGACGGCAGGCAGGGCAAATAATGGATTTTCATTTTTTATCGTACAATTGAATGCCGATGGAACAACCGATTGGCAATACCCACAGAATATTTCCAATGGAGCACTGAGGTCGGTATCCGACATAGAAATTGCTAATGACGGAAATATTTATGCCATAGGAACAGAAGAAGCGAGTGCTTTTTATGAAATGGATATTGTTACACTAAAAATAGCAGAATCAGGGACACTACTTTGGAAAAGAAACTATAATACTGAAGGAGAAAACTCAGGTGTAGAGGTTCGCATTTTAGCTGACGGAACAATATTGTCAATAGGAAATAAAGAAGAAAACTTTAACAGCTTTGCTATTATTATCGCGTACAACTCTGGAGGGCTACAGCTTTGGGAATCGACGTATGATATTGATTTTGCCACTAGGGTAAGTGGAGCTCTTGTGGATGAGAACGAAGATATTATTTTAAGCGTACGGGACTTTGATGGTTCTGGCGTCGTCAAGTTTTCATCAAATGGAACACAATTAGATGATCGAACCTTTGATTTAAACGAGGCAGACTTCATAGGCGATTTTTCACTTGATGGTGGAATATTGTATGCACTTACAAGTACATTTTCGCCCGCCAAATCGGTATTACGAGGTTTGCAATTCAGCACATTTAGTGATATTTTTATGACAGAAGTACAAGGCGAAAAAATAAGCCATATAATCCCTCAAAACATTAAAACACAGAATAATGTTACAGCCTTGACATCCATCTCAAAAGATGGAGACAGTACCAATTGTGTTATCAATATATTCGCACCGAATGGACAAATATTAAATCAAATTAGCAAAAAAATAATTGGTACGTCTGCCACATATGATAAAATTGAGGTAATGCCAAATGGAAATATTTTCAGCTTAATTCACAGCAATCGGTTTAGTCAGGGGCAAACAAGTTACATTCAAAAATATAATTCGGCAGGATCAGAAATATTTTCATTCAAGATTCCAGATATGTCGGACAAAGGAGGACTTGCGGTCGGAAAGAACGGTCATTTTTTTGTTTCAGGATACAACGAGGATACACGGGAAATGTTCCTCACGCGATTTGGAGCACAAGGGAACGAAATATGGTCACGAACATATCAAAGTCCTGCAAATTTTTCATTTTCCGAACCTCTGGATATGCAGTTTACAACGAATGACAACTTGGTCATTGTTGCCACACATAAAGGAATAGATGATGACAACGACTTACACGTATTTCAATACGACTCCGACGGAAACCTGGAGTGGCACATGGATGTGGTGGACCAAGGAGGCAATATTGTTGATGTGGCTTCTTTTCAAGTAGATTCAGACGGTACAATATATTTATTTGGGTCTTCCGGAACAGGTGCATTCGTTGCAGCGAGTTATGATGGATCGGGGAGTCAAAATTGGATTTATGCTGGTCAAAATCCATCGCAATCAAGTCCAAGGTCGATGTCTATTGACAATGAAAAAAACATCTATTTATGCTTTTCAGGAGTGGGTGAATTTAAGGTACGAAAATTAGATAATCTAGGACAATTAACATTGGATAAAAATTTCTCTATACCTACATCTCAATCGTACTTTTTTCCAAACACCTCTACGGTTATTAATGGGAATATTAATATTATCGGCCAACATGGTCTCAATGACGAGCGATGGCCTTTTTGGTATATTATTGATTCAGAATTGAATAGTGTTTATACCACGGTAGATTCGTCGTTGAACGCTCAAGTCACGGCAATTAGCAAAGATGACTATGGAAAAATTTATGCATCTTTTGTAGCAGGAGATCTGGGAGATTTTAATGGAGCCCGAAAGGCTTTGGTCAGCAAGTATGCCTGTTCAATTTCAGCTCAACAAAATACAGAGATTTGCGAAGGCGACACGTTGATTTTTGGAGCGTATAGTATCACAAATGCAGGTATATTTATCGATACCATTCCATCACCAAATGGTTGTGACTCAATCATAGAACTAGCTGTTTCTGTAAATTTGATTAACGAGACCGTCGTGCAATCGGACTCGTCTATCATTGTTGCCAATCCATCTTCTGACTATTCCTATCAATGGATTGATTGTACTCGCGCTATTGATATTCCCGGAGCAACTGGCTCAGAATTTATACCACAGGAAACAGGTCAATATGCAGTGCGAATTTCGGATGGAACGTGCACGAATATATCCTCTTGTGAACATTTTATATTTTCTTCAATTCACGATGTTACAACAGAAGATATTCGAGTATATCCAAACCCTACGAATACAGCACTTTATATTAACCGGACTCAAGCCAGAAATCCGACGAGCATTAAAATTTATGACCAAATTGGAAGAGTAATTTATACTCAAAAAATAATAAGAGAAACAGACATTACGGTTAATACGCAAAGTTGGCCGGTAGGATTTTATACAGTGACCCTATTCGCAAACAATAAAAAAGAATCAATCAAAATAATAAAGCAATAATTTACGTATGATGTTTGATTAAATAGTTTTCTAACCAGACGACACATGATTTAAAGTCTGGAAAACAAAACTCTTCTTCAACTAATCCAGGCACCAGATTTATTCGTTCGAAAAGTTCAAGTGGCTGCCCATGCAAATCCGTAAATACGACTTTTATATCCTGAGCCTGTAAGTCCTCGATAGCCTCTTCCATCGCATAAAGGCCTGACTGATCAACATATGGAACCAAGTCCATTCGAATAATGACAACTTTTAGGTCCGGCAAAGCACTAATCATCGCTTGAAAACGCGATGCAAAGCCGAAAAACAAAGGACCGTTTAAATGTTTAATATATACCTGGTCACCAAGTCGTTGAATGAGATTGCCTTCATCTTCCCAAGGCAGTTCACGAGCAAACTCAGTTAATGGAACACTTTGCGTTTTGTGCTCCACAACGTCTGATATTTTCTTCATAAATAGAATGGACGCCAGAATCAAACCAATAAATACCGCCTCAATCAAACCGACGAAAACAGTGAGCGCCAAAACGAGGAACATCACAATTACTTCGCCCTTTGGCATTTGGCGAACATGACGAAGACCTTTGTAGTCCATGACTCCAATACCCACTGTGACAAGAATTCCGGCAAGGACAGCCGCTGGAATTTGAGAGGCAATGGGTCCAAGCGACAGCAGAATGACGAGAAGTAATATTCCGGCAACCATTCCGGACAGCTTGGTCTTACCACCTGATTCAATGTTGACTACTGTTCTTATAGTTGCACCGGCACCCGGTATCCCGCCAAACAATGCGGCAACCGAGTTACCAATTCCTTGTCCAAAAAGCTCTTTATTCGGATTATGTTTGGTCTTTGTCAAATTATCAGCGACGACTGATGTCAATAAAGAGTCGATAGCTCCCAACAAGGCCAGGGAGGCCGCCGTAACAATGTAGGGCCTAATCTGGCCTAATTCAAAACCAGAAAATATGTCTAGCCGAAGATCTGGAAACCCACTCGGGATGACGCCGATGGTCCTGTAGTCAGGAATAAAAAAGTAAGCAACAGCCGTCACCACTAACAAGGCAACCAACGCACTTGGGATTGCCTTCGTTATTCGCTTGAAACCATAAATTATAAATATGGTAAATAAACCCAGGAGTAAGTCGGTATAATTGATGTTCTTAAGAGCTGTTCCGAATTGTTTTATAGCACCAATGACGCCAGAAGAATTGCTGCCAGCCAAAGCCTCAGCCTCTTTCAAAATATCAGCTTGAGTAATATCACTAGCGCGTCTAACCGTTTCTCTATAATCATCAATTACAAGAATCTCTTCACTTGCCTCTTCATGGAGTATGCGATTCAGGATGGTTTCTTGCGCTTGAGGTATAAACTCCTTGACAAACTCGGTATTCTCCTTTGGGTAATACCCGAGCATGGGCAAGACCTGAGTGATCAGTATGATAACACCGATACCCGTCATAAACCCGGAAACAACCGGATAAGGAATATATCGGATATACATACCGACCTTAAGAAAACAAAGCACAATTTGCATCAAACCGGCGAGGAGAAAAACAATTAATATCGCAGGTAATGCACGCTCCATATCGCCTTCATTGGCCGCTATGATACCGGCAATGATGACCATACTCACCGCAGTCATAGGTGCAGTTGGGCCCGAGATTTGTGTATTGGTACCACCAAATAATGAGGCAAAGAAGCTAATGAATATCGCGCCGTATAATCCTGCCGCAGCACCCATGCCCGATTGAAGACCAAAGGCAAGAGCCAACGGTAATGCAACGATGCCAGCCGTAATTCCTCCTAATACATCTCCTCTGAAATGCGAAAAATCAAATCCGAGTTTGTTCATAAATGTAGAGTTGTTTGCTACCTATAGCAAGTGTAATACTATGGCTCAAATATAAGAAACTATATTGCATAATAGCTTTACTATTAAAAATGATTTATTACTACATTTGGAAGAAATAAGCGACACAAGGAGGAATTCAAATGAGAGTGGGAATTAAAATAACACTAAATAAGAGACTTTACTTACGCGACCCACAAGAGACGACGCTTGGGAAAAAAATAATTGAACACAGCATTTTGTTAATTGACAAAATCGGACTAGAAGCTTTCAATTTTAAAAAACTGGCGTGTCAGATGCAATCCACAGAGGCGTCCGTTTATCGATACTTTACAAATAAACATATGCTGTTATTATATCTTGTGTCCTGGTATTGGGCATGGGTAAGTTACCTTATCGATATTAACACCTTGAACATCGATGACCCAAAAATTCGCCTAAAAAAAATAATTAAAACAATAGTTTCAGCTTCTCGAGAAAACCCCGCTATCGACTATGTAAATGAAAATATACTGCACCGTATAATAATAGCTGAAGGCAGCAAAACCTATCACATTAAGTCGGTAGATGAAGAAAACAAAGAAGGCTTTTTTTCGAATTACGAAGAGCTGTCTGATAAGGTGGCACAAGCTATCCTGGAGGTGAATGACAGTTTTCCCTATCCACATGCACTGGCTAGTAATATTTTTGAAATGGCGAATAATCACATTTTTTTTGCCGAACACCTACCACGTCTCACCGACATTTCTGTTCAAATAAATAATTTTGAAGAGGTCGAGGAAATGCTCAACTATTTTACCTTTACTTTAATAAATAAAGAAACTGTGTAACCATTTTATGTGCACGAGTTGTTATTGAGTATGGTCAGATCGAGTCAAAACTAATAATTCTTATGGACCTTCAACGAACTATGTTTCAGGAGCTGGAATCAAAAAAAATATTTGAACAAGCACAAAAACATGCACACACTTATATTGACAACGTCGATACAATGAATGCCTATCCCTCTCAGAAAAGTATTAAACAACTTGACCTGTTTGATGAAGCGATGCCAGTAAGCACTTCGTCGGCAGAAGAGGTTTTGAATATATTGCAAAAAATCGGAACAACCGGAACAGTTGGTCAAACAGGAGGTCGATATTTTGGATTTGTGAATGGCGGTGCTTTACCCGTGACACTGGCGGTGAAATGGTTGACAGATGTTTGGGACCAATGTGGTGGACTGTATTTAACATCTCCTGTAAATGCCAAATTGGAGTCAGTTTCTGAGCGATGGCTAAAGGAACTTTTTAATCTCCCCGAATCAACGGTTGCTGGTTTCGTTACAGGTACATCTATGGCAAACCTTTGCGGTTTAGCTGCAGCACGATATTATTTGCTGGATAAGCAAGGCTGGAATGTCAACGAGTTCGGCATGAATGGCGCTCCGAAAGTACGCGTACTTGCACATGACCAGGTGCATGCCAGTGTCAAGAAAACACTGGCCATGTTAGGATTCGGAAAGGCACAAGTCGAGCGGATTCCGGCTGACCGTGCCGGAAGAATTGATGTACAACAACTACCTAAATTGGATAGTACATGCCTGATACTGCTGCAAGCAGGAAATGTAAATACAGGGGCATTTGATAACTTTATGTACGTATGCGAACGAGCAAATAAAGTAGATGCCTGGGTGCATATTGATGGCGCATTTGGGCTATGGGCTGCAGCTAGTGAGCGGCTCAAGCATTTAACAGAAGGGATATCGCTGGCTTCATCCTGGGCGGTCGATGGTCATAAGACACTTAATACACCATATGATTCAGGTATTGCATTTTGTAAACACCCGCAGGCAATGGTAACGGCACTGCAGGCAACAGGAGACTACTTACAATATGACGGAGACCGACAACCCCTCTTTTACACGCCTGAGATGTCCAAACGATCTAGAGTGTTTGAATTATGGGCGGCGTTAAAATACCTTGGAAAGCAGGGAGTTGATAAAATGGTTTACTCCTTCCACGAGAAAGCAAAAAGTATTGCTGAAGTATTGCGCCAACAGGATTTTGAAATATTAAATGATGTCGAATTCAACCAAGTATTAGTTCGATTTCAAAATGATGATATAACAAATAAAATAATCAAACACATACAACAATCCGGTACGTGTTGGCTCGGCGGCACTACTTGGAATAACCAGGCAGCGATTCGCATAAGTCTTTGCTCATGGAAAACAACAGACGATGACTTAAATCAATTAACTGATTTATTTGTAGAGGCAAAAAACTTGTATACGTAATACGGATTTATTTACCGTCATTTTTACTGTCGCTTATAGATTTTTTTGCAGGTTTCCACCGTTTTGCATCTTTAAGGCTTTTATGAATAATAAACTCAAGTTGACCATTTACACTGCGAAATTCGTCATCTGCCCACTTTTCAATTAGCTTGAATGTGTGCGGATCAATCCGAAGAACAAATGACTTTCGCTTACTCATCTTCGCTATGAATTTAAAGTACCGGTATTTATGACAGGTGTTGCATCCTTATCACTGCAAAGAACAACCATCAAATTACTCACCATAGTGGCTTTTTTGTCATCGTCAAATTCGATGATATCCTCATTGGATAATTGTGTCAAAGCATCGTCCACCATACTTACAGCCCCTTCGACAATTTTCTTCCTGGCTGCCACAATGGCTTCCGCCTGCTGGCGTTTCAACATGGCACTCGCAATTTCAGGAGCATACGCTAAATAACCAATCCGGGCTTCTAATACTTCAATACCAGCAATGGCCAACCGCTCTGTTATTTCATGCTCGAGCGCTGTGTTGACCTCATCCATACCAGACCGCAAAGTTATTTCTTGCATTTCATCATCAAAATTATCGTATGAATAAGAACCAGCTAATTTACGGACAGCGGCATCCGTTTGAATTTTTACAAATGCTTCGTAATTGTCGACATCAAATGCGGCTTTGTATGTGTCTAATACACGCCAAACTAAAATTACATTTATAAGAATAGGGTTTCCATTTTTATCATTCACTTTTACACGATCACTGTCGAAGTTTCGTGCACGCAATGATATACGCTGACGTGTATAAAAAGGATTCGCCCAGAAAAAACCATTTTTGTTTATAGTTCCCTTGTAGGCACCAAATAAGACTAAAACTTTTGATTCGTTTGGATTGACAATAAAAAATCCACGAATAATTAAAATAATAGGTATAAACATAATCATCCATAATGGATTTTCTGTTTCAACTATTCGCCATATCGTTATGCCGATAACAACAAACAACACAAGAAGCATTATATAGCCATTTCCTGCATTTACAATTTTTTCATTTTTCATGCGTGATATCATTTTGATATTACAATGATAAGACTCTTTAGCGAATAGTGCAACTTTCACGGCATGCTCTTGGACAAGGACATGGCTTTAATCGACGAATGTTTAATCGTTTTTTTGGTGAGTCATACACAATTGGCGCGGTTTTAGCTATAGTAAACACTGTATGCAGGAAGTAAGATTTACCGAAGAAATGCTCCGTAAAGCCAAGACCAGAACGGACTTAGAGCAAATAGCTGCTGGGGAGGGGTTCAGCATATCAAAGCTCATGAAGTTCGTCCGATATGAAGAAGAGCTACGTCTTCTTCAAGCCGAACTCGTAAACCTTCAGCAATACATCGCCAAGAAAAACATGCGGGTAGCAGTACTTTTTGAAGGGAGGGATGCCGCCGGAAAAGGAGGGGCAATAAAACGTTTTGCCGAACATTTGAACCCCAGGTCATCACGCGTCGTTGCCTTAGCAAAACCAACCATTGTTGAAAAAGGACAATGGTATTTTAGGCGTTATATCAAAGAATTACCAAATCCTGGAGAAATTGTCTTTTTCGACAGAAGCTGGTACAATCGGGCGGTTGTCGAACCAGTCATGGGCTTTTGTTCGGAGAACCAATATCATCGATTTTTGGTACAAGTCCCGGAGTTTGAACATATGTTATATGAAGACGGGATTACAATGATTAAATTTTGGTTTTCAATCGATAAAGAAGAACAACTTGATCGCTTCAATGCTCGAATTCAAAACCCGCTCAAAGAATGGAAATTTAGCCCAGTCGATCGAAAAGGTCAAGAATATTGGGATAAATATTCTTACTATAAAGATCAAATGTTTTCTAAATCCCATACACCCTTTTGTCCCTGGATTATTGTGCAGGCAAATAATAAGAAGAAAGCACGTCTTGAAAGCATTCGATATGTTTTATCGCAGTTTAATTACGTGGGAAGGCGAAGACTACAAACGACCATTTTACCGGACCCAAATGTTATTTCAAGGTACTATAGACAGTCAGATCAACGTAAAAACTAACTTGAAAGCATGAATATTTCAAAAGGGGATTTAGATATTATTAATACGAAAATAGGCCACCGCTATTTATTTGCCGAAGAACGGGTCGATGTTGAGAGAGCCTTAAGACAAACAAAATATGAACTAAAACTTCGTGACCTGCAGGCTGAGCTGATAAAGCTTCAAACGCATATCATCGAGACAAACCAAAAAATTGTTATTCTCTTTGAAGGCCGTGACGCTGCGGGAAAAGGTGGTGCCATCAGGCGAATGACATCTTATATTAATCCAAGATTTTATCGCACGGTCGCTTTACCAAAGCCAACCGCGGAAGAAGAAGGACAATGGTACTTTCAACGTTACGTCAATAAACTTCCGCAACCTGGTGAAATAGTCTTTTTTGACCGAAGTTGGTATAATCGAGCTGTTGTTGAGCCTGTCAATGGCTTTTGTTCCGAACGAGACTATAAAATATTCATGGGGCAAGTCAATGAATTTGAAAAAATGATCATTGAGTCGGATACGTATTTAATTAAGTTCTACTTTTCAATTACGAAAAAAGAACAAGCCAAACGGTTTGCAGAAATACAAAAGAGCCCACTAAAAAAATGGAAAATGAGTGCAGTTGATAGAAAGGCACAAGAACTATGGGATGTTTATACGCGATATAAAAAGGAAATGTTTCTGAAAACAAATACAAAGCGAGCACCTTGGGTAATTATCGAAGCAAACCGCAAAACAGCGGCACGCATCAAAGCGATTGAACATGTCCTTCAAACAATTCCATACAGTTAGTGAATATTCGACAATCGGAACAACATGAAGCAAACCGAATAATTGACCTTGTCCGGCAGGCATTTGCGAACGAACCATACAGCGATCAATCGGAGCACGAGCTTGTAGCACGGTTGTTTAAAGCAGAAGATTTTATTCCTGAATTATCCATCATTGCGGAAGTTGATGAAGTATTGGTTGGGTTTATCTTACTCACCCCAATTACAATTGCTGGTGAAGAGGGTGTATATGAATCACTGGCATTGGCCCCAGTGGCTGTTCTGCCGGCACACCAAAACACTGGAATAGGGTCAAAATTAATCAGATATGCACATGATATGGCCAGCGCGAATAATCATAAATCAATAGTGCTCGTAGGTCACGAAGATTATTATCCGAGATTTGGATATGAGCTAGCAAGCAAATTTGGAATACGGGTACCGTTTGAGGTTCCAGAGATTAATGTTATGGTCGTCGAATTGGAGGCGGATTCTCTTGAGGGTATTAACGGAGTAGTTCAATACCCAGCGGCATTTTTCCCGGATGAATGAACCCATTACGTTGCTAAAAATGATCTGCGACAGAAAGCGAATACGCTTCCAACAAAGACAAAGTCTAACTAAAGACAGACGAATAAAGGTTAACGTCATACCATTACTACATGGATGACTAACTTGCCCTTGCAATGTCGAATACGCCTTCAATTAAAGGATTAGCTGGTGAAACAGTCATATACGGCCTGAGTTCCGTTTTGGGTCGAGCAGTAAGTTTTCTACTGTTGCCAATTTATACAGCTGTTTTATCAACAACCGACTATGGAGTCCAGTCACTGATTTATGTCTATGCGGCTGTAATATTTGTCTTTTACGTTTTGCGATTTGATACGGCATACTTCCGATTTGCCTCTGATGATAAATTTGCCGAGAAGAGTTTTCATACAGCTTTTTCAGGAGTTGCTGTATCGTCGCTTATTCTCAGCTTTATACTCTTTGCGGGGGCCCAATGGTTGGCGGAATATTTGTTCAATATACCCGAAAAATTTACATATATAATTCAGCTTCTTGCAGGAATTTTATTTTTTGATGCTTTAGCAGAAATTCCATATGCCCGCCTTCGGCTTGAAAAAAGGGCTTTTAGGTTTGCTTCGATACGTTTAATAAATATCGGTGTGAACGTTGGGCTAAATTGCATTTTCTTGCTGCTTATTCCATATTTAATTAAAAATGACTTCACCAACTGGAATTTTGATTGGTTCCCTGAAGAGATGGGAATTGGATTTATTTTCATTTCTAACCTCATCGCAAGCGTTACGGCTTTTCTCTTGTTATTTCCACAGTGGAAATCGATCACCTTTACTCTCGATAAAAAAGTTATTGGACGGATGTGGAGCTACTCGGCCCCACTTGTTATCGTTGCATTAGCTGGGATTATTAATGAAATGATTGATCGTGCCATGTTGGACCGACTTCTTCCGTATGATGATGAGATGAATAAGGCAGAAGCAGGTATTTATTCTGCGGCCTATAAGTTCTCTATTTTAATTGCCTTATTTACACAAGCGTATCGTTATGCTGCAGAACCTTTTTTCTTCGCACATGCCCGAGATAAGAAATCCCCCGACATCTATGCAAGAGTTTCCGAATTTTTTGTCCTTGTTGCCTGCCTAGGGTTCTTGGCAATTATGTTCTTTTTACCAATATTGAAGAAACTCATGCGCAATACCGATTATCATGAAGGTGTAATTGTGGTGCCAATATTAATTATGGCGAATATATTCTTGGGTATTTACTACAATTTGTCGGTGTGGTATAAGTTAACCGATAAAACAAAATTTGCCATGTATATAGCGATAGGAGGCGCAGGACTAACAATTTTATTGAACTATTTACTAATCCCACACTATGGGTATATTGGTTCGGCCTGGGCAACCTTGATTTGCTATGCATCAATGACATTTGCAAGTTTCGTTATTGGAAAAAAGCACTATCCATTAAAACACCGCATGCCGCGTTTGATTGGCTACATGGTCTCCGCCGCTTTAATTTATTATCTCGTTGAGGAGTTGGTTCAGCGAACTATGTGGTCAAACACTGCCGTATACATTGTTTATACGTTAGTTTTGTTGGCTCTAGGCCTCCTTGTCTTTCGGCAAATGAAACGTACGGATATTGGGCCTAAAATATCTTGAAAACGACAGAATCTGTAGGTCACACTGCATTTGCCGGAAGTTAGAAATAAAAAAGATAAGTTGTTGATTATCAACAGGTTATAATTGCTGCAAGCCGTACTTCTCAAGATACCCGGCTTGTGTAAACGAAATGAGGTCAAAATCAGCCGAATTTGTCATTAAATTATACCATCAATAAACTTTCAACCCGCCAGTGGAATGAACGGTACAAAAGTGTTCGTTAACCTATATTCGAGCTGTGACAAAAGAGGATTTTATAAAGCTAAGTGATACATTACCGCGTTACCCGGGTGTTTACCGGTTCATCGGACCGGAGGGTGAAATCCTATATGTTGGAAAGGCAAAAAGCCTCAAGAATCGTGTCTCCAACTATTTTACGGGTGGAAAATCGAGAACGTATAAAACGAGGTCTCTTGTCAAAAACTCCGTCAGAGTTGAATATACCGTTGTGGACTCCGAGCATGACGCCCTTTTGTTAGAAAATAATTTAATTAAAGAACACCAACCGAGGTATAACGTAAACCTACGGGACGATAAAACATATACGTATATCTGTGTGAAGAACGAGCGCTTTCCTCGTGTATTTTTCACGAGGAAATTAATTAAAGACGGATCTATTTACTATGGACCGTATACCTCTAAACATAAAGCGCGTGTTGTACTGGATTTAGTTAAAAAATTATTTCCGCTTCGTTCGTGTACGTTTAATTTATCTGAAAGTAATATTGCAAAAGGTAAATTTAAGGTATGCTTAGAGTTTCATATAGGAAACTGCTTGGGGCCATGTGAGGGTTTGGAAACTGAAAAAGACTATAACGAAAAAATAGAGCACGTAAAGGAGATGCTCAAAGGAAGACTGTCTCGCATAAAAAAAATGTTGAAAAAAAATATGGCCGAAGCCTCGGCAAGACTGGATTTTGAAAAGGCACAACGACTTAAAAATAATCTTGACGCGGTAGAAGACTATCAAAGCAGGAGCGCCGTGGTCAATCAATCAGAAGAAGACCTGGATGTATTTGCAATTTTGGATCGAGATAAATATGCCTATGTCAGTTACTTAAAAATAGTTGAGGGAAGTATCGTACATGCTTTTTCTGTTGAACTAATAAAAAACTTAAACGATAGCATCCAGGATCTATTGACACATGCTGTTTTTCGTATAAGAGACCGATTTGGAAGCCTTGCGAAAACAGTTATCCTCCCATTTGCTATTCAGCATAATGACGAAGAACTAACACACAGTATTCCAAAACGAGGTAGTCGTTTTAAGTTATTAGAATTGGCAAAGCAAAACACTTTTTTTTACGCACAACAACAGGAACGGCAACGGCGTGAAAAATCGAATAGACAAACCCCGGCTGAGCGCATTCTTTCGACACTGAAAAATGATCTACACATGACAGACCTGCCGTTGCATATCGAGTGTTTTGATAATTCGAATATTCAGGGAAGCCATCCCGTCGCCTCTTGCGTTGTATTCAAAAATGCCAAACCCTCTAAAAAAGACTATAGAAGGTTCAACATTAAGACAGTAGTTGGACCTGATGATTTTGCCTCGATGACAGAAGTAGTTGGCCGACGATACAAGCGTCTTCTAGAAGAAGAACAATCGCTACCTCAATTAATCATTATAGATGGCGGCAAAGGACAATTGAGTTCGGCGATGAAAGCAATAGATGAACTTGACTTGGGTGATCGAATAACGGTAATCGGAATCGCAAAAAAATTGGAAGAAATATTCTTTCCTGGAGACTCAGTTCCATTGTACATTAATAAAAAATCAGAGTCCCTCAAACTCATACAACAATTGCGAAACGAAGCACATCGATTTGCAATTACCTTTCATCGGGACAAACGATCCCAATCATTTACAAAATCGTCATTAACCGAAATTCAAGGTGTCGGAAAGATAACATCAAAGAAACTATTGAAAACATTTAAGTCGGTTAAGAGACTTAAGGAAGCGAGTAAAGAACAAATTGAAGAGGTGGTTGGAAAAAAGCTAGGCGAAAAAATATATACATTCTTCCATGCTGGGGAGGAAGAATAAACGAAAGGCAACCTAGCCTCTAATATCAATAAAGGACTCGTTTGATTTAGTGATTTTTTGAGTTAAAACTTGTAAAATTGGCGGGACAATTTCGGGAATGTCATTCATCAGCTGTAAGAAATATATCCTGTGAATGTGATATAAGATACAGTCGGTCTCGGCTGTGACATGAGCAGATCGTTTAATCGGAGCCAAGACACTTAATTCACCCACGATATCATTTTCACGCAAGGTGCAAATGTCTGCCCTATCCGTATGAACACGAACAACACCAGATTTTACGACATAGAGACCATCACCCTCCAGGCCCTGATGAATGAATCGTTCAGAAGCCGGGACTTCTTGTATGTCAATAATACTGGCTACTTCTGCAAGAATATGATCCGGGATGTTAGCAAAAAGTGCGACTTCCTTTAGTGTAAACAAAAGATCTATCGTATTTTCCATGATATTATTTTGAAAATTGAGTTATTTCATCGTTCAGAATAACGGCGTCCAACTTCTTCCATCGATCAAGTAATGTAAATGAAATAGGAATATTATGTTGTTGAACGATACGAAGCAAATAAGCGTACAAAACATCGCTGCAATGAAGGTCCCTTTGTTCTATCTTATCGAGCATGTCTTTAAAAACTGTTTTAACATCTGACGGATAAGAAGCAGAGAAGTTTTGTTCATGCTCTAAAATTGGAATTAATGATATAGACCATTTATTTGGCAAAAGATTTTCCAACAGCTCGGTGGCGTTGGCAAGGTCAGAGGAGACTTCATATGTAACCGTTGAGCGAATGATTTTATCAATTGTGGGGCGTGGGTATATAAAGGAAAGTAGTCGCAAAATACTTGTAATTTTCACAAACTTTATTTCATTCTTTATTCCTTTGAAAATAAAATTCGATTGGTTCAGTTGCTGGGCATGAGAATCAAGGACGACAAGTTCTTTTAATTCGCGTTCTATCATTTCTGTAACGATAGTTCTATGTGCGGTTGTTGCAACGGTGTACCGCTGCATAAACAATGCACGAATAGTCTTCGAAACTTTACCATAATCTTCCGATAAAAAGAGGCTTAAAAGAAAACCAGAACTTTGGGATGGAGGAATATACCCGTATAAGTCGATGTACTTTAATTGGATTGGGCGTGGAGCGTGATGGAATTTATCGACCATGAGTTGGTGCGCAAATTCTGAATTTTGCTCTACACACGTTTTAATTTCCGATGCCAACCTCCGGTCAGCGATATGCTCGAGAACATAGGCCATTAATTCTTTGTCTGCTGTACCACCACAAGCTCGAATCGCATAGGCCCGGACGGCTTCGTTCGCATCTTGGATTAAGGTCATCAAGACCGGGTTATACTCTGCGTTGTCCGTTTTGTCAATTATTCTTGCAGCCATTATTCGGTCTTTAACATGAGGCGAGTTTACCAGATCGAGCAGTTTATGGCCGACAGCAAGGGTACCTTGAATACCGGTATATTTGATTAAAGCCCCGATGAATGCATTACGCTCATGAGGAGCCTCTTCTATAATATTGACGATATTAGAAATTGAAGCAGCACCATGAGTGGAAGCGAATGCGTATGCCGCCTGTGTGCTTACCGCTTGACTGTCGTGATACATGAGCTCGGATAATTGCTCGGAGCCAATTTTTATTTTTTGATTTTCTATTTGCATTAGACTTTGAATTAAAATACGGTCGTCGCTACTACGCAGCAGTTGAGAAAAGTGTTGTTCTAAGTCCTCTTTTGATAACTTGTCTCGCAGGAGTGTTAATGCATACAAACGATCGACTTCATTTTGACTTGTCAGCTTAGTCGACTTAATTAGGGCAACTTCATCCGGGCTAATAGTCAACATACTCGATCCAAAAAGTCGGTCGCGGATGGAAACATGTAATTCGACTAAATATTTTTTTATACTCGCATGTGATGCAACTACCCAGCATAAGGTGAGAAATAAAATATAAATAGTAAGGTTATTTAAACTATATATGCCAAAAAACTTCGATAATAATATTATTCCTCCTGCAAGCCCCATGGCAAAAGGTTCAAAAAACCCTTTCGTAATTGTATGTCCACTTAAGCGCGAAGACGGTGTCATCGGTTGGAAGAGCACTAAAAATGACGGCTTTGCGAGGCTTGATCGCAGCAATCTGTCTAGAAAATAAAGTGCCGAAAATAGAAAAATATAATAATGCACATGTTCAACACCTACGATTATTCCAGCCAAACCAATTAATGTAAATAGAATAAGCGCAACGGGTAAAATGTATAACCCGACTCGTACCCCGTAGCGATTAAAAATATGACCCGAAAAAAAGAACTTTATAATCAGGTTTAGAACTTTGGCCAATGATAAAAAGAGTCCAACAAACCATGCGATATCAACCAGGTTTGTAAATTCTACCTCCACCCGGCTCAAAAAACCATATGTTAAGGTATAGAATACAAGTGTTGATAATAAAACTAATAGGGATAACTGTTTTATATAATTGTTTCCATGAAAAAGCTTATGCCAGATACCATGATGGCCAAGTTGGATAGGCTCGTGCAAAATATGCTTTGGCGTATGGTCGTCATGTCCTTCAAGTAGATATCGGTGCCGCATATTATATAAAATGACGACGGAAACCAGAAAACATATACCGGACACAATCATCATATCCTGAACCGCGATAATTAGTACCAAAACAGAAGATAAGCTGTATCCAATGATTCCACCCACTGATTCGGCAAATGAAAGAGGGCCGAATAAACGCTTACTTTGACGAACATTAAATACAAGTGCTGCAGCGCCCCATAAATCTAGATTAGTAAGAACAAGAATAAGATAGTAGGTTCCATACGCTAAGCCTATAAATGTCAAAGACTTGTCTGGACCTAATAAAAAGCGCATGGCGAAAGCCCAAATGACACAAAAAATCAACGAAAAAATGAACACTCTTTTTGGTGGATACATATGCTCTAGTTTATTGTAGAGCAAACTCCCTAAAACAATGAGTATGGCTGATGCAATATATAACCAAGGTAATATTTCTATACCTTGTTTTTTTATAACGATAATATTAATGGCTGCATAGGCTAATGCAATAGCCAGGCCATTAAAAAAGGCATGTATAAAAAGCAAGATAAACGGACGCTCTTCTCCAGCATGTAGTGGAAGAACTCGATTAAAAATATTTTTTATTGAAAGTTTCAACGTAAAACTTTACAATTTTATGGAACCTTGAATTTTATCTCGTGAATCTTTTCACTTTTTCCATTTAATATTTCAATCGTATGCTCACCACTTATTCTTAACTGACCTTTGGCATCCCAAAACAACCCTCCTTTTTCTTCCCAATTGTACCCCATCTGAATGCTATTTTGATAATACACTTTGCCTTCCGGATTTAGCCACATCATGGTTATATTATCCCCACCTCTCGGAATATGTAAATAGGTATATACATACACCGTTTCTCCTTTATTATAGGTTTGCTTTTTAGTCGTGCCATTTCGACGATCTGTTGTAAAAGCCATCACCACATTGCTTTCTGAGCGATCTTCGACTTCTTCGATGACTTTATCCTCTTTTAATGCATCAATAGAAGACACAGCCTGTGCGACGAGCATGTATAGAGAGTCCCCACTTACTCCGGTCTGGTTGATGGTATCTAAAATTTGTTTGACAAAATTTAACTCGCTATTGAGCTTGGTGAGAGCTAGGTTGTCTGTTTTTACCTGATCGAGCAAACGGTCGACCTCTTCCTGTTTTTCTCGTAACTGTTGATTACTGTTATTAGTCACATACCATTGGTACGCTATAATAGGCAAGAGTAGAGCAATTAGTGCCGCGACAATTCCTAGCCTACGTTTGGCTTTTTTCTCCGCCGCGAGTTTTTGTTTTGTCAGTTCGGCTTTCTTAATTTCCTGCTCAGCTTCGAACTGTTTTCGTTCTGATTCTACTCGCTCCTTTTCCTGATCGATTACATGTTGCTCACTCAATTTGATGAAATTGGATATTTCATCCGAAAGTTGAATTGAAGGCAAAAACTCTTCAAAACTTGCTAATTGAGGTCGAGATAAAAATGTTCCGGAACTATTATATTCGTCAAAGCTATAAATCAATCGTTTTTTAATTTGATTTAATAACTTTTGTTCTTCGGATCGCCTGTCTTCAATTAATGACGCCAGACTGTCATGAGCGAGTTCGATACTATCGTTACTAATATGTAAAAGGCGAGCAGATTCGAGCCCAACACAAATGTCCTTTATTAATTTCGTGTCAATATTCGGAAAATGTGTGACCATGTCGACATCAAAATCAAAATCCGCTCCATTTCGCGTTATCGAAATGGGAAGTTTTGTTCCTTCTTCTGTTACAAAAGTGTCCAAGACATCAGCCACATCGTTGCGTTGAATATTTGGATGAGAAGGTTTGAGTCGTTGAAAAAGTCCAAGATCCTGTTCGTCAAGAAACTTGTTCAGAACGTTGTCGATTTTGCCTAGTTCTGTGATTTCTGCGCGTGTAATTGGTAATATTGGGAATCGTTCCTTGACTTCGCGATCTCCAATTGTCCGTGCATACTCTTCTCTGTACAGGATGTCTAAATAAACCTGTAAATAAGGTAGAGCAATATCGTTATTCTCATCCGAGAGGTTGTCGACCATAAGTTGAATGGACTTATCCTCCGGAGCCTCTACTTGTATATTAAATTTGTCAAAAGAACTTGCAATAACATCTTTGATT
This sequence comes from Saprospiraceae bacterium, assembly GCA_028279185.1. Lineage (GTDB taxonomy): Bacteria > Bacteroidota > Bacteroidia > Chitinophagales > Saprospiraceae > JANQSS01. The sequence continues at coordinate 166,697 of JANQSS010000019.1, forward strand.
CGGACGGGTCCCATCGCCTCTACACGGAACCTGTGATCAAAAAGAGTTGGTATACTTTGCTCATAGGGGTACAAGCGACCGATGTACTCCTCTCGCATAATTAATATAATTTTACACGGGAGGTTAGCATCAATTAAGGCTTTGATATTCGCCATGCATTCCAATTGCTCTTCTTTTGAACCGATAATAAATATTTCTTCAAATTGGTCGAACAAGAGGTATACCGGACGATAATAATTTTCATTGATGGCTCGTATATTTTCAACAATATTATCGGTTTGTTCATCACCAAGAGCCACTTTCGTGGCTTTAAAAATCGAATCGTTAATATTGTTTTCACGTCGGATTAAAAAAGGATACCACTCCGTATCGTCAAAACGATTGGCCAAACCACATTGGACGAGACTGGTTTTACCTGTGCCTGAAAGCCCATAGACGAGGACAAGATTCGTCTTGAAGACCATTTGATAAAGTGTATTTATTTCTTCATCTCGGCCGAAAAAATGTTCCCGATCATCGCGGGTATAGGCATCTAAAAATTTAAAAGGACTTCGCATGATCAGGCTTGTGTTATTTCGTTTACAAATTCTCTGAAGGCCTCAAACTGCAGTTTGACTACAGCATATTCAAATTGGTCCGCTACGACCAGGTGAGGGTCATCAGGTTTGTATATGTGCTTGAAATTATACTCTTCTGATGAATCATCAAATTGCTGAAAAATGAATAACTTATTTATACTCGCAGATGGAACAAACGCATTTTCATCTATGATAAAGGGACTCAGATTTAAAAATTTTCGCCCTTCGTCAGTGTCTCGATAAATTAAGACGGACTTGCTATCAAGTAATTGGTCATTGACATCCGTGTCGTCATATGGATCTGAAGCACCCTCTTTGACTAATTTGACCATATGATGCTCGTATCGAGGGGCTGCCATATGCCTGTATTTTAATACAGATATATCTTTTACGGAAGCAAGCGTGTAATTTGCTAAAAAGCCTATTCGTTTCAATACTTCTGCGAGAGACTCTTCCGCCGTTACACAAAGGTCGATAGCATCTCGCTCTTCCAAATTGACGTCCGTTACCCGTCCTTTTAATTGTTCCAAAAAACGTAATGCTTCTGTTGCCTTGGAGTCATTGTTTATTTGACTTGCAAACTTTTCCAGTTCTGGAATAAAGTATGGGACATCATTTTCATCTAATATATGTCGCACAGCTGCGATTAATTTTGACATTTCATATTTTTCTCGACCTGAAGTGTCCAAGTGTAAAAAATGTTGAACTTCATCACGATCTGAAGGTTGAATTACAATTTCTTTATTTGCGAATTTTAATTCCCAAAACTGTGCAAGCATAGTTACACCAAGCAACTCCATTAATGTATTATAAATAATAACAAGTTGGTTTAAGCGGTGAAACCCGAGTTGACCATATCGTGATACTTGTTGACTTCCAGCAAGTGGGGGTGCCAGTATTTTTGAAAGTTGCCCACCAATAATATGAGGCAGTGAAGCCATGAGAAGATTAAACTTTTTACCGTCACTCGTTTTTACACCGAAGGCCTCATTTTCTTTGATTTTAGCAAATTGCTTATTATATGGCGATAAAGCATTTACAAGTGCAGAAAAGATTAATTTATTAGGCTTGAAGTTTTTTGGTACCTGGGCAGCTTTGGTGGCCGGGAGTTTCCACTCTAAAACACTTTCGTCTTTACCAACATATAAGCCCCACAAGGAACTATCCGCAGGCTCACCTTCCCAAGAAGACAACTGACCATGAATTTGTGGATTAATATCCGGGTACTTGGTCAGCAATTCACCACGGGCTAATTCAAAGGCAACGCGAATAGAGTTTTGATCTCGTAGCGCAGTAAAAAAGCGACGTGAAAATTCCATGGCCTTCATGTCATCTATCGGTGCGCTGGTTGCGAGAACGGCCGGGACATTTTTTGCAAGTAGCTCTTCGACTTGTCCCTTTGTCGAGCATCCGTTTAGAAATACAAGACGAAGCCTTGGACATTGTCCTAATAAATGGGCTATGCCCGTAGCATTTGCTTCTTGGTCCTCCATGACAAGCTTGTCACGGCCAGCATGACCACTGTAAAGGAATATACGAACACTTTCACGGTATTGCGCCAAATGGTGTGAAACACTCGAAGTTGTAGCCTTCGAGTCTCTGTGTATCAGTATGTGCCCTTTTAATGCCAACGGAGACAAGACTTCGTAGACGGCTTCATCTTCTTGTCTCAGTGTTTGAAGGGTTTCCGTGTCGCTGTTTGCAAAGGCCAAAAAGACCGTATCTGTGCGATTCATCAGCAGGCAAGGTTTTAATTGGTTTTTAAATGGGCAATAAGGGGCACTCAAGATAGTCCAATTTTTGGATAATGCGTAAATTCAGCAGGCCAAAACGCCTTTAAACATGTCATCCGGAAAACTAACTCAATGGAAAAATACAGCGATATCCTGGTTCTTTGGCATAGGAATAAACAAATATGAAGCATTTTCCGATTTATCCAACGCGGTTCGGGATGTCGAAGCAATAGCAAAACTCGTCAATGAAGAATATGATGTCTTGCCAGAACATGTAATTACCTTATTTAATGAAAAGGCCACAGAAGAAAATATTATCCAACGATTGGATTGGCTGTCAACGCGAATAAAAAAAGATGATAAATTAATAATTTATTACTCCGGACATGGAAAGGTAAATCACGAGATAAACCGAGGGTATTGGTTACCGCACGACGCAAAAAAAGAATCCTCATCTCGCTATATTCCAAATTCAACAATACAAGATTACATTGGTGGAATAGATGCGAAGCATATTTTACTCATATCAGATGCATGTTTTGCAGGAAGTATTTTCATGCGGGGAGAATATAGATCTGGGGAAGCAAGTGACGAACTAGAGAGTCGAAAGTCTCGATGGGCGTTATGTTCCGGCCGGGCTGACGAAAAAGTCTATGACGGCGAAATAGGTGGACACAGCCCTTTCGCTCAGAGTTTGTTGAATATTTTATCAAGTACGAAAAAAGATTCTATCGCAATAGGAAGCATCGTCAATCATGTTATTGAAGAGACCGCTTCAAACTATGAACAACTACCGGATGGCCGGCCCATGTTCGGCGTTGGGCACGGCGGCGGACAATATATATTTAGAAAAAAAGGCAGCACACCAATACAACGTGCTTCTGAAACAGATGCGACGAACGAAAACATAAATCATGAGCCGTATGATAGGACAACGTTACCCAAAAATAATCTATGGAAGCGGTTAGGAATTTTAACTCTAAGCGGTCTTGTAATTGCGACCATTGGCCTCATGATTTATGGGGCTATCGGAGAGGAAAAAGGGGAAGGGAATGTAGTAAAAGACATAGATGATACGACATATCCATATAAAAGAATCGGAAATACACTGTGGACCACATTGAATATGGATTATGTTTCGGAACATGATACGGACTGGGCGTTTTTGAACAATGACGCTGTGGCAGGCAAACGTAGATTAGGTTTGCTGTATACGTATCAAGGTGCCGTCGAAGCATGCTCAAAATTAGCAGGACACAATTGGACACTACCAGCTTTGTCAGATTGGAAAGCACTCGCGGACTCCTTAGGTTCACCCCTTGTCCATAAAGGCGGTAAAAAATATATAGGTCAGGAAAAGTTGAGCCGACAACTTATGTCAAGCGACATAGTTGGGTTTAATATGCAGCTTGGAGGTTATTATATCATTGACAACGACAAATTCAGCCATGAAAGCTTTACATCGCTGACGGTCGGTATTTATTGGTTACAGGATAAATTAAAATTACGAATAGAAGAGCACGATGAAGGATACACAATGGATATTGCACCCGTTTCGTCCTGGAACCACGCTTATTCTTGCCGATGTATTAAACGATTAAATTAAATTTCATAATAAGAAACTCCTTAATCCATGAAAAACCTATATGCACTTCTTATTGGAATAAATAAATACAATCCACCAAATACACCGCTTTATGGTTGTATTAAGGATGTCAATAAAGTGGAAAAATACATAAAGGACTACCACGAAGATGATTTCAATTTGCACATTAAAAAGTTGATTGATGAAGAAGCCACTTATGCCAATATCATTGACGGATTTCGAAGTCACTTATCTCTTGCAGAAGAGGATGATATGGTATGGTTTCATTTTAGCGGCCATGGATCAGAGGAAAAAAGTGCTCGAGAGTTTGCTTCATTAGAACCCAATGGAAAGGATCAAACGCTCTGGTGCGTGGACAGCGGTTCAAACGGGGTCTTTAATCTCGCGGACAAAGAATTAGCCGTCTTAATTCATGAAGTTAGCACGAAAAGACCAGATGGATCCACAAAGGAGAGTGCGCCTCACATTATGGTATCGCTGGACTGTTGCCACTCCGGATCTGGAACACGAGATGCGGGCGAGCCTGACACCGTTCGAACGAGAAATGCGCGGTCTACAGGAAATGACCGTCCAATTGATTCATATGTGAACGGATATTACGCCAAACAGGGCGCAAACTTGCAAGTTCCCTCTGCGCCACACATTGTGCTCTCAGCATGTCAGACCTATCAGCGGGCAGGTGACCTGAACGATGGTGGCGCTTTTACCAGTGGAATGATCCGTGCGTTAAAATCATCGAAAGGACAAATTAATTACGCGGATCTTTTCATACGAACTCGGGCTAGTGTGCGTCAAATTAGAGATAACCAAGTTCCCGATTTTTCGGCCATCGAAAACTTTAACCCCTATCAACGATTTCTAGCAACTGAGGAGTTAGGAGACCCAAGGCACTATGAAGTGTTTTTTGAAAAAAATAAATGGTATATCCGCTGCGGAGCCATACATGGGCTGCCAACAAATAATGACAAAACCATTAAAGTCGAAATTCGCTCATTTCCAAAAAATAATAAACTTGGAACAGCTACCATAGCTTCGGTCGGGGCACAACGTAGTGCCTTGGACATAGGCACGCAGTTTTCCATCCGCTCAACAATGAAGGAAATTGCACCCGGAGAAGACCACTACCGCGGAGTAATAATGTCATTTCCTGCGCCACCGTTAATCGTAAGCTTAGTAGGCGACACAAGTCATGTATCAGCGATGAAAAAATACTGGCCGGACGAATCGCACATTCAATATACTGCAGAAGTCGAAGGGCAAGTAGATATTATTATGAAAGCAAACAAAGAGTCTTTTTCAATTACTGATGTTGCAAGTAAAAGTGTCGTCCATGAAATCGACATATCGAATAAGCATGATATAGATATTGACAAAGTTTACGAACAACTTTTTCAATCGTACTCAAAAATCGGAAAATGGTATAGTTTTCTGGGGTTAGAAAATGAAAATAAAGCGTCCAAAATTAAGGATTGGGTTGACCTTAATTTATATGTGTACGATGCACAAGGAAACATTAATAAACATGGAGGCACAGAAGTTACGTTGTACGCAGGGCCTGAAAATAGTAAGAACGGCCAATTTGGCTTTATGCCAAAAGCGCATATAAAGAAGACAACGCAAGACCTTTTTCTATATCTTATGTATATGCAGCCCAACTTTGCCATCGACTGTCCGGAAGGAGAAATTGTCTTTTATGCAGCAGAGTACAGCGACGTTGATGAAATGGAAATGGCTTTATGGAAAAATATTCAAGGGTTTGGACCAGGGTTTGAAGATGCATCAGTGACATCTCACTTTAAGTTATTAGTCACGACTGAAAAATTGGATTATTTTCAATTTTTACAAAGTAGTCTAGGAGACCATAGATCAGCACTGTCTCTTTGGCAACCAGATAAGGTTTCGGATGACTGGCTTGCAATTAATATGACGGTGACGATTTGCCGCCAAGAAAAAGAAATCTTACATACCGAAGAAACTGAAATAAACAACAAATTAAAAGTGGAAGGTAATGCGCAAATAAATGCTAGCCTATTGCTTTCACCTATGGAGACATCCGGTAGACAACAGCATAAGGAAGATAGCGCAACACTACTTCAACATAAAGGTTTTTCATTAATTGATTTACGCGACAATAAAAAAGCAAGACATGCACAATCATTGGAATTACACAATATAAAGTTGGATGATGAACAGGCGTTGATAAAAAACCCTCTACGATTAAATATAAGTGAGCCATGTGACACCAATGAAATGATCGTCCCTATGGCTTTTGATGGAAAATATTTTCGAGTTGTTGGAGAGGGGAGCGGAAAGGAAGGTGGGTCTGCGGTTACAATAAACCGGCTGCCATCGATAGATATGGCTGGCCAAAAAGGAGGCAAAGAGGAAGTCCGCGAACGAGGTGTTTTTTCGTCTTTAAAAATGGCTTTTTTTAAACTTGTCATGAATGATGAAAATCCGAATAAACTATCGGCGGTGATTTATGAGGATGACGAATTTAAGTTGACCAGTGCTGGTATGGCTCAACGAATTATGACGTCATCATCATTTTTATTGGTTCTTCATGGAATTATGGGAGATGGACTGACACTTTGTAAAGAATTCGCAGTTAACAACCCGGATGTAATAAAAAAGTATGATTGCATACTTGTATACGATTATGAGTGTTTAAATACGCCACTTGATGAAACGGCCAAGCTATTGAAACAAGAATTGACAAACCTGAGTCTGGACCAGCATAAAAATAAAACGCTTGACATTGTGGCTCACTCATGCGGAGGATTAGTGGCGCGTTGGTTAATAGAACGGGAAGGCGGAAATACATTTATAAATGATTTAGTATTAATCGGCACGCCCAATAGCGGTAGCTTATTTGGTAAAGTCGAAGAATACCGCTCATTTGCATTAAACACACTTGAGTTCGCGGCCAATTTCATGCCACATATTATTCCAGGAAGTGGTTTGTTGATAAAAGTGCTCAAGTTTGCCGGTAACTTAACGCCCGCTCTTGGTCAGATGAGCCCAGATTCTAACTTTCTAACCCAACTGAACACATCGAGCGATCCGGAAATCTCATATACAATTGTTTCTGGTGACGCGCGGCATGTTGAAAGTAATCATGCAGCAGCCTTGGTTAAAAAACTGTATGGAGAATCAACAAGATCAACATCTTCCGATGCCACACATGACTTGTTTGCGTCGATAGAAAGTGCAGAACTACGGCCGATTTTTGATTTACGAAAAATAAAGCCGCGGTACCACGACGCCGTACCAGCACACCATTTTTCCCTGGTACAACATGTAAAAATGACGTAACAATAAAAATTAATTAAATACCACCTCCGCCAGATTTGCCAGGTCGGGCTCCATCTAACCCAAAGAACTTAGCGATAATTACACCGAGAATTATTATTTGGATGAACCGGAATAGAAGGTCCGTCAAGTATTGTGAAAGTGGAGCATGATCTTGTACCGCATAACGAATTAATGCCATGGGAATAAACATGAGCAACATGACCATAAATCCATAACGTACGCCTTGAGCTACGACTGGTTTTTCCTTTTCACGCCCTTTGTAATAGATGTAACAGAAGGCATAAGACATACACAGTGTTCCTAAAATTAGATAGGGAAATAACGGCATATCTCGATCAGCATCGGTTGTGGCAAAATAGTCAGACATCAAAACGCCGTACCACAAGTAATCTAAGAAAAAAATGAAAAGAAAGGCGATCAGTGTTCCAATGGCAAGTTTTTTAGTAGGCATAGCAATTGGTTTTAGTAAAGAATCTAAAGTTAAACAAAATTAACAACCCCATTTTGATGGACTTGTGATGGTTGGAATCATACAAGTGCAAGCTAATCACGTTTACTAAAAATAGTAACTTTAGACCTGCCGTAAAACCGACCATGGAAGGAAACGCAAAGCGAAAACTTGCCGCCGTTATGTTCACTGACATAGAGGGCTATACTGCTCTGGTGTCACAGGATGAAGAGCAGGCATTGCGTTTTGTCCGTCAGCATCGCACATCGCTGACAAAACATACAGAAGCTTATAGTGGTGAAGTCATCGAATTTTATGGAGACGGTAGTTTAAGTATTTACGATAGTGCTATTGATGCCGTGCGATGCGCTATTGAAATGCAAAAAGACTACCGTATTCAAGAAACTATTCCGGTAAGAATCGGCATACACCTTGGTGATATAAATATGCGCGATGGGTCTGTGTTTGGAAATGGAATTAATGTCGCATCACGGATAGAGTCTATTGGTGTTGCGGGAAATATTTTAATTAGCGAACAGGTACAGGCAGAGTTAATAAACCAAACTGGAATAAATACAAAATCAAGAGGGAAATTTCAATTTAAAAATGTAAAAAAACCTATTGAAGTTTTTGCCATTGACCATCCCATTCTAGTTATTCCAACCATTAAAGATCTTCGTGGCGGTAAAGGAAAGCGGGTGTCGCATAGAAGAAAATGGTGGGTTTTAATTGCCCTTTTTTGCCTCGCCGCCATCGGCTATTATTTTGGCACACTAAATAAAGGCGTGGATACAACGGCACAGGAGCCTGAAGAAGAAAAAATAGCCGTACCCCCATTTAAAAACTTGACGGGCCAGGCATCTCTTGATTATATAGGTGATATGGCCGGCCATTGGCTCACAAAAGAATTAATTAAAACAAATATGGCCAATGTTGTTGCCTTTCAAACCAATGAAGAGTTGATGCAACTAGCGGGTCGAGTTGATGAAACACCATCGGAGCAATTTTCACGTCGCTCCGGAGCAATAAGCATTATCGATGGGACATACATGCAACTTAAAAAAGACTCATTTGAGTTTTCATCTTTTGTTAAAAGGTTAAAAGATGGCGCTGTCGCTTACTCATTTGGATCTACACCTTTCTCCATTGATAACCCACAGCAAGGTATCTTTAATTTATCCTCTAAAATACTAGGATATTGGAATGCTAAAGATGATGGATTTTTGTCCATGCCTTCATTTGGGGCCTATAAATCCTTTATGAAAGCTAGAAATCTGCACCTGAAAGATAATGCCTTGTCCAGGCAATTATTGAAAGAATCAATTTCACTCGACTCGTCATTTTTAGACCCCTACTTTTTGCTAATTAGTAACTACTATAATGAAGAGGAGTATGCAAATGCACAGGTTACATTAAATAAGGTCAACAAATTCAAGGCCAACCTAACGCAGTATGAATTGAATATTTTTAATTTGGAACAGGCGAATTTAAATGGAGAAAACATCCGCGCGTATGAAATTGCAAAACAAGATATTAGTCAATTTGATCGTGATTTTTTTACAACAACCGAATATATGATTTACGCGCTTGAAAATGTCAATGACGCTGAGGGTGCTCTGGCTATTTATAAAAGTAAAAACCTTGACGAATTACCTTTGTCCACATGTGCATATTGCAAGGTAAGCCGCTTGTATGCTGTCATCGCCCATATAAGACTCGGTCAATATAAACGTGCTCTTGCTTTATTAAAAGACTTTCCACCGAACGCAAAAACACCACGTTATTTTTCATTCTACATTAAATTATTGGCCCATATGGGGCATCATGAGGCGATTAAAAATTTGATTGACCGCGGGAAAATTGAATTGGGGGAGGACTTCGGCCCTATTTTATTTTATATAGCAGCACGAGAATGTGATATCGTGGGTGACAAAAATGCTGCAAAAGAAATGGCTCAAGAGGTTTTGTTCGCTGAAACGTCCAATGCTGTTATTAGGGGGTGGGCACATTACTTTTTGAATGACAATAAAAGCGCGACAAAATTTTTTACGGATGCATTGACAGAACGCAAAGAAGACATGGGGCTTTTAAGTCTGCTAGGTGTTTTAGCGGCGAAAGAAAAAAATACGGAACGTGCACTTAGTTATAGCAATCAAATACTCAAACTCAAATCACCATTCCAATTTGGGGCCGCTCCATACTTTCGCTCGCGAATATTCGTACACCTGGACCAAAAAGAGCAGGCACTAGATTTATTGGAAGAGGCATTCAGTGAAGGAGCTAAGTTTTATGCGAATAATTTCTTTTCTCAAGACCCTGTCTTGAAGGACCTATTTAAAAATCCTCGATTTATCCGCATCACAAATCCAATGGAATCGCGTTAATATTAATAGGGAAAACACTTAATTTGGTATATCCATCGTCATCTTCCATGTACCGCTTTCGTCCTTTTGCCAGCTTAGATGCATACAGCCCTCAATTATTGTCATCTCAGCTTTCCTGGCTGATCATGAAATAGGGTGTGGAAAGTAGGAATACCAAATGAAATATAGGGGTAAAAGCTTGCGTAGCGACTTGTGACAGTAAAAGAGGAGAGTCAGTCCTTGAAAAAAGGCAAGTCTACCGATTAGAGCGCGTACAAGAAAGGTGAAGCTAACAGCAGCTTTAAAAAGGATGACGCTTAAACAGAGGTTAACAAGGATCTGTCAGATTGCAAGAATGCTATCGGTGTCTTGTAGACACCAAAGCTGCTAGAAAACAAGCCTGCACAGCATCTATGTTGTGTATTCATGGTGAGTCAAATCGGCGAAAGAATCAGATTACCTGTCAAAAATAGGGGCAGCCGTGTTATTGATTCAAAGCCGATGTCAATATCGACGGGGAAAGGGGAAAAAGGATTAAAGCCATTTTATCGGGGAATGGGCGATATACGTCCTCGATATACCATTCGCTGCCTCCATACAAAACATTAACATTTGCCAATGCAATAATCAACGCACACCTTAGCGTTTAGTAGTCAAAATCAATCTTATATGATGCAAACTTACTCTGAAAATGACTTAATCCGATTTCTTTACCACGAAACAACACGTGTTGAAGACGAAGGCATTGCCTATCAATTAGAGGACAGTGGAGCGTACAATATGTTCTTTCGCGACCTCTTAAAGGCAAAAAGGCTTCTCAATTCACTCAAGTTGTCTCCCAAAAAGGAAAATGTGGAGAGCATTTTGGCTGCGAGTCGAAATGCCAATTTCCAATCCGCATAGAAAAAGATTAGTTAAAAAACTAAAGCGCCATCTGAAGAAATTCGGATGGCGCTTTTTCGTTTTGTAAAATGGTCAAATTCCTTAACTGCTTACTGCCAGGCACCAAGAAGGCCGCCCATTAAGGCTATAGTTATAATCCAGTAACCAACATTGATAAAAATGTTGGCCTTTGACTTTTGTTCGAAGAGTGAATTTGTAACGAGAACAGGCATTGCTGTAAAAAAACCAATCATGGCACCGTGCATAAGACCATGAACAAAAGGATGCAGTGATTCAGGGTCATGTCGGACCAAGTAAGCGACAAAGAATGCCAATATGAACGACATCACGAATGACAATCCGAAAATCACGGGCATATTACCTTGCTTAGCCTTTTCCTCCGTCATACCGATCGATTTCATCCATGCATTTTGGAAAAGCATGGGTCCATACCAAATAAAACCGGTAATCATAGGGATAATAGCGGCCACCGCGAGTTGTACGTATTCCATTTGTTTAATGTTTTATTTAAATAATGGACGAATATATGTAAACAAATTACATTTATTTGCATATGTATCTCATTTAACACATGCTGTTTCGCAGATAGACAAAAAAACCAAAGTATAATTGGCATATGGCGCCATATGCCAAATACAGCAAAATCTTTCACTTACATTTGAGAAAGAAACATTTTAAATGAAATAAAAACATGTGGGAAGAAAAAGACAATAAACTCATACGGTCATTTACATTCGAGGATTTTCAATCCGCATTTGCCTTTATGACAAAACTGGCACTTTATGCTGAACAGGTGAACCATCACCCCTATTGGTCCAATATCTATAATCGAGTCACGATAGAGTTGTGCACACATGACGCCGGAGATGTTGTCACCGACAAGGATTACAACTTTGCTCGAGCTGCTGATGCCTTTTATGCGAAGTTTGTGTAAGCTTGTCCAAGGACAAGTTTGTGCTTGAATTAATGTTCACGATCCGGTGTTAAACAAACGAGGGAGTAATCGTCAGTGGAGAATTGTATTAAATACGAGATTTAACATAGATCTAAAATAATGGGATTAAAACCAGAAGAGAAATATAAATCGATCGAAAAACTGGAACTAAAAGATGTGGAGGGTTTTCAATCGAAGAAATTCAAGCATATTATCTGCCCATCATGCGAAAATGGAATTGGTGCGGATAATATAAACTTACAAAATAAAATTGCTAAATGCGGAAACTGCAATGCCTTGTTTTCAATTGAAGGAGAAGTAAAAAGCGTATTAGCCTTAGAAGAAATGAAACAAGACGTTTTACGGCCCGAAGGGATTGACTTGTTTTATTTTAAAGAGGATTTGGAGATTACCGTACAGCAACATATGCAGGGTATAGATGCATTTGGAATTTCACTGTTCCCTGGTATTGCTATTCTGACGTTTTTAGTTTATTTTATTGGAGATAAAGGTATGCCCCTCATGGTGCCAAGCATCTTTACGATCGGTTCTCTTTTTTTCATTTATAGAATATTGAATTACGCTAAGAATAAGACCTATATCGATATTAATGACAAGTTCTTAAGTATTAAATCCAGACCTAAAAACTTTAATAAAGACAAATCTTACCATGTATCCGAAATTGATCAAATATATGTAAAGCTGGCAGGTAGTGGTATGGGCTATTATACAATAAATGCCATAATTAATGCACCCGAAGGACAGAAGCACCAACGGTTACTCACTGTTAACTCACTGTCTAAAGCGAAGTACTTGGAACAAGAAATCGAACGATACTTGAACATTGAGGACAGAAAAATTTTGGAGGCACACGCATAATATTTGTGATTTGTGAGAAAACTATTGAATAAAGTCAATGCGACGTCGAAATAAGTAGCAATACGTTAAAAACTATGCATTTTGCATTTCGGATTTGATCACGATCTACTTGACGTATATTTGACACCAAATGAGTTTTCAGTTAATTTAATATTTGACCGATAATGAAAGGTAATTCCCTTTACGTAATGTTTGTATTCCTTCTCTTAGCTTGTACAACGAATGAGGATGTGAAGAAAATTGACACGGCTATTGAAGCAGTTAAACTGAAATTTGCTCCGGATAGAAGGACCGCTCGATTTGATGTTCAGGCAACGCAAAAAGGAGATATTGTTATATTGACAGGTCAGTCGACATCAATCCAAGCTTGTGACCAGTTAATGCAATCACTGGGTAATACTAATCTTATCATTAATGACCAAATCGTTACGTTTCCCGATAGTTCGGTTGGCGATGAAAAATATGGAGTCGTTCATTTGTCCGTTTGTAATATTCGATCAGAGCCTAAGCACAGCGCGGAGTTAGCAACACAAGAAGTCATGGGAACGAAATTAAAGATATTGTCTCAAAAAGGTGAATGGTATTTAGTACAAACCCCAAACAAGTATTTGGGCTGGTTGGACAATGGAGGATTAGTGCGGATGAATGATACGCAATTAAATCACTGGAATGACCAGGATAAAATGATCTATTTATTACCACATGGATGGGTGTATAATGAGCCAAATGATCGATCAGAAGTTGTAAGTGATGTTGTCGCCGGAGCCACCTTAATTAACGCAGAAAAAAAAGCAGGGGCGTATGCGCATATAATTTTGCCAGATGGTCGGAAAGGGTATATTATAAATGAGAATGTATTAAGCCTATCTCCTGGAACTGGGCAAGGACTGGTTGAAACCGCTAAGAAGTTTCTTGGCGTTCCATATTTATGGGGGGGGACATCTGCCAAAGGGTTTGATTGCAGTGGGTTCACAAAAACTGTATTTGCTTTACATGATTTTTTATTGCCACGGGATGCATCACAGCAAGTTCATGTTGGAAAGTTGATTGAAACGGATAAGACGTGGAAAAACTTACTACCTGGAGACTTACTGTTTTTTGGAAATTATCGAGATGATGGCAGTGAGCGAATTACGCACGTGGCAATTTATTTAGGAGAGGGAAAAATTATTCATGCAACGGGTAGAGTCAAGATCGAATCATTGAACCCAAATGACGAAAGTTTTGCAAAAAAACGGTATGAAACTTTTATGAGAGCAAAACGCATGATAGAAAACGGACTGCCTTTTAAGGGTGTGAAAAAACTATGACCAACTACATATTCACGTAATGTAAGCTCATGTATTGGAATAAATTATTTAATATTCCAACTTGCCAAACTACAAATTATTTGTAGTCATACATTACCGAATCAGTATAAGAATATACTCGCTCGGTAGAATTCTTCTTGGTTCCGAGTAATTACAATTAATTTTATTACACTGATTGTTTGCAAACCAAATAATGGCACTGCTTATACCCCCGGTTAAAACACCAATAAATGAAATCGCAAATTTTACATTCTGTTCAGTTTATTTTACTATTTATTATTTTAGGAGCAGCATCCATAATGAAGGGTGCGACTATAAACATTACAAATGCAGGCTTAACATTTGTCCCCGATGCTATTACAATTGAAATAGGTGATACTGTCATATGGCAAGTAGGCTCAACGCATAATGTGGTTGAAGTTTCTGAATCGACATGGCAGTCCAATGGGACTATGTCCAATGGCGGATTTGAATTACCTTTTGGTGGTGGTATGGTAGTCTTTGATATACCAGGAGAATTTTACTACGTTTGTCAACCCCATGCCGGACAAAGTATGAAAGGCCGCATATTGGTTAGTGGACCAATGCCAACGGAGGAACGATTCATTGCTTTTCTTGGCGGAGCCAATGAAGCTCCTCAACGGTATAGTGCAGGACGAGGCGTAGTTACTGCCACTTTATCGGGAGATACACTTGTGCTTAATGGAGAGTTCAATAGCATGTTGTCCTCATTTAATGCAGCAATAGCGGGTGGTGCGCACATTCATAATGCGCTAGCGGGAAGTAATGGTGGGGTTGAGTTTGTGCTTACAACTGCGCTGGAAGCAGACCAACGAAGCGGGCGATTTGATGCAAATGACAATGTATTCGTTCTCAACGAAACGCAAAAAGAGGCGCTGCGAACACGCTCTTTATATATTAATATTCATTCAACGCTTTATGAGGCGGGAGAACTCAGAGGGCAACTCGTGCCCGAATCAGATGCCTATTATGGCGCCAATTTAATGGGTGTCTACCAAACACCAGCGGTTGTCACAGATGCTTTTGGTTCCGTGGTTGCACAACGCAACGGAAATGAATTGGTGATATCGGGATCGTTTTCCGGACTATCCACAAACCTTGACACAGCCCTTTTCGGTGGAGCACATATACACGTGGGGTTCGCAGGGAGCAATGGAGGCGTTGCATTTCCCTTGCAAGTGACGGCAGGCCCGGATCTACGTGGCGGTCGGTTTGAGGCGGGCAACAATACGTTTACATTGGATACAGGCCAACTTATACAACTTGATGAGCGGGGGTTGTATATTAACATTCACAGCATCGGGTATCCCGCCGGAGAATTAAGAGGACAAATTAGAGGACCGGCGCACACAGTATTTCGGGCACATTTGACAGGTATGAATCAAAACCCTCCGGTGATGACAGGTGCGCAGGGTATGCTTATTATGGAACATCAAGATTCAATGATATCGATATCCGGATCATTAGATGGGCTTGAATCGCCTATTGACACCCTTATTCTAGGAGGAACGCACGTTCATGTCGGTCTGGCAGGAAGCAATGGACAGGTGTTAAGACCGCTTGAGACAGCATTCCAAACGGGTGAATTAACAAGAGCCAATTACCTAGCTACACGCAATACTTTTCTAATTAATAATCAAGTAAACACATTGCTTGCATTTCGCTTCTTATATGCTAATGTGCATACGGTCAATAACCAGAGCGGCGAATTGCGCGGACAATTTCTTCCTGAAGCCAATCAATATTTCTACGCACGACTAACCGGAGGGCAGCAAACACAGGACATTGCGACGACCGGGAATGGGCAGGTGATCGGAGAACTTAATGATGGTTTAATGACATTTTCTGGATCACTCGACTTGATGTCTGACGTTGACTACGAGATATTAGGTGGAATTCATGTTCATCAGGCCTTAGCAGGTGCAGATGGCCCAGTTTTGTTTGGATTGAATCTAACTCCAATGGAGGATGATACAACACGAGGTGATTTGCTAAGCTTGAACAATATTTACCAGGTCCCTGCCTTGTTCATAGATACACTGAGGCAAAGGTCCTTATATGTCAATGTGCACAGTGATGATTATTCGGCGGGAGAGGTACGAGGCCAATTATTAGGAGAAGCAACGAATTATTTCTACGCACCCTTATCTGGGTCTTCACAAACATCTCCAGAAGATAATGACGGCCGGGGCTCTATTGTGCTTGAAGAAAACAGAAGCACCCTCACGGCATCCGGATCTTTTGAAAACTTGGAATCCGCTTTTGATCCTTCAATAGCAGGAGGGGCACATTTGCATTATGGCATGGCCGGACAGGATGGGCCTGTTCTGCATTTCATAAATGCGTCTTTAGGAGCTGATTTGACGGAGGGTCAATTTTGGGCCAACCAAAACCGTATTGATATTACGGCGGACTTTCTCGATACACTGAGAAATCGAGCGGTATATGTCAACCTGCATACCGAAGATGTGCCTTCTGGCTCGGTTAGAGGCAATGCGCTGGGCTTATCACAAATGTATTTTACGACTACATTAGGCGGAATCAATGAAATTCAACCAGATACGTCCAGAGGGTTTGGTGCGATGAAAATAGAGCTCGATAATAACCGAATGGTGGCCAGCGGTTCGTTTCAGAATTTGAACGGCCCGTTCGATCCGACAATTGCCGGTGGGTCTCACCTTCATGTGGGAGGGCCGGAGGTTAATGGTGGTGTACTTACGACTCTTTTACCAAACCTTCAAAATGACAGTCTCGGCGGCCGATTCATGCCGAGCAACAATACTTTCATTCTTACAAATAATGATATTCTCGATGCACTGTCAAACGAAAATGGATATATAAATATTCATTCGCGAGCAGTGGCCTCGGGAGAGCTCCGCGGGCAAATACTCATCGAAACAAACGTATTTCCGAACAGATCAGTAATTATATTTCCTCCTGCTGCAGACACAATTACGATCGAGGGAGACCCCGAGACTCAATTTAATGCCGCGTATGATAACGCTGTTGACTTAGATGGAAACAAAGTGGTCTATATCTGGCAATTGTCTCGTAATCCTGACTTCAGCGATGTCATGTTGAGCGTGAATACAGGAACAATGACGAGCTTTGAAACGGACTATGGTGTGATTGATAATTTGTTGGAAAACAACGGCATACTTATTAATAGCACAACCATGCTTTTTCATCGTGTTCTAACTTCTGATGGAGCTGTTCAGGTCGCTTCATCACCTCGCAGCGTCTTCCTGACACGTGGTATTGTGTCGTCAACTACAAACTTGGAGGCAGGAATTTTTTCATTGTCACTTTTTCCAAATCCAGTATCAAGCAAAGTACAAGTAGAAATTGTTTCTCCGACGAGCGGAAGATTAAATATTCAAATTGTAGACTTGAAAGGTCAACAGGTGGCAGAATTGACAGATGAAATTATAGAGGGAAATTTATCTAACTACGTCCTCCCGCTAAACAATGTTTCGGCAGGGACGTACATCGTTCAACCCGTTATTAATGGAAAACTATTAACCGCAGAAAAAATGATTAAATTGTAGTACACAGTTCCTCATAAGACTTTGGCCGAACAAGTTTGTTAATAGCATGTTCGGCTATTTTCATTTATTTGAAATTAACTTAAGTACTTTGGCAAAGTTCGACGAGTACACCGCTCGTATCTTTCGGATGAATAAAAAAAATAGTTTTATTGTCGGCCCCTTTTTTCGGAGCGGAATTTAATAAACGAAGTCCCATTTTTTTTGCTTCTTCGAATGCTATGTTAATATCATGTACCTCAAAAGCTATATGATGAATACCGGGCCCTCTTTTTGTTAAAAATGACGAAATTGGGCCTTCATCACCGGTTGCCTCTAATAATTCAACCTTCGATTCTCCAACTTGGAAAAATTTTGTCAGAACATTTTCCGATTGAACATGCTCTTCCTTGAATATGGGCCGCCCAAGTAAATTTTCAAATAAATTTTGAGCACTTGAGTTTTCTGTTGCTACTCCTATATGATCTATTTTAATTATTCCGAGAGACATTTTTTCTTTTCATTTAGTGATAACATACGACCAATGGATCAAACCGGCACTTATCTTATATTTACGCGTTAAAGGTAAATCATGAAAACCAAAAAAGAAATTGTAGAGGATTGGCTGCCCCGCTATACAGGGATGCCCCTGGAAGAGTTTGAGCCATACATATTATTAACAAATTTTACCAACTACATCAATAAGTTTTCGGATAAGTTTGATGCTAAGGTGTATCGACGTAATATGGGAGCATGTTCGGCAAACGGGATAACGATGGTAAATTTTGGCATGGGAAGTCCGAATGCTGCTACCTTAATGGATTTACTGACGGCCGTGTCACCAAAGGCCTGCTTGTTTTTAGGCAAATGCGGGGGAACGAAGAAGAAAAATAAGGTGGGAGACTTACTTCTACCTATTGCAGCCATCCGTGGTGATGGTACTTCTGATGACTACTTTCCACCGGAGGTTCCGGCTCTCCCTTCATTTGCATTACAAAAGGCCATTTCAACAACCATTCGAGACAAAGGCCATGATTATTGGACGGGTACGGTATATACAACTAACCGTCGAGTCTGGGAGCACGACAAGGGCTTTAAGAAATACCTCAAGCGGATTCGCTGTTTAGGGGTAGATATGGAGACAGCGACACTTTTTTCCACGGGCTTTTACAATCGAATACCCACAGGAGCACTACTCCTGGTCTCAGACATGCCGATGATACCAGAGGGCGTCAAAACAAGCAAGAGCGACGTACTGGTTACATCCAGCTTTGTTGATATCCATATTGACATTGGCATTGAGTCACTTAAGCAGATGATAAATAACGGTCTTACAGTGAAGCATTTACGTTTCTAAACGATCGATTGGAATGGGTTTTTGACTTTCTACAGGCCTCCAGGCAACCGATTGGCCCACTTACTGCGTATTCAAGGTGTCTTATGATCCTAAATGTCGTTTTATATTCCACTTTCAATTTTCATTTTTTTTTGAACAAAAATGATCGTTCAGAACAACAAGTGGTTGAAAAACGCCGTTTTATAGGCCATAAAGTCACAAAAAGGAGTCTGAAAGTAGATTAAATCTTAATAAGGCTTGGTTTTGTTTAACAAGTTTTGTATTTTTGTTTAACTCACTGAAAAGGACGATTTACCATAAACGGTCTTTTCGCAAAAATCTTTGATTATGTCCGCCATTGAATTCAATGAAAAGTTAGATGAATTGACCCATGTGCTGCGCTCCTTTGCGATGAACTTGACCAAGAATCAGGAGAATGCAAACGACTTATATCAAGAGACGGCATTTCGGGCTTTGACGAATAGAGATAAGTTTAGACCTGGGACCAACTTCAAAGCCTGGATGTTTACCATTATGAAGAACATCTTCATCAATAACTACCGCAAAAGAATGAAGGCGTCGACTATATTTGACTCGACGGACAATATGTACTTCATCAATTCAGGGAGTATCATGATAGGCAATGATGCCGAATCAAATATTCTTATCGATGAATTACATCGCATGATTGCCTCCTTGGACGATAGCATACGTATCCCTTTTGAAATGCACTTTGAAGGGTTTAAATATCAAGAAATTGCCGATGAGTTTGACCTTCCGTTAGGCACGGTAAAAAGCAGAATATTTTTTGCACGGAAGGAATTGAAAGAAATGATTGTTGCCAGATATGGAGATGCAATTAAATCCCCAAAACTCAAACAGGCAGGATAAATACTTCATAGAAAGAGGGTGGTCTGGGGGAATTACTAACTACTACATCATCTATTTTTTGAGCTTCTGTTAAAAAAGCTCAAAAAATAGATGATGTAGTAATTGTAGTAAAAAGTTCTAAAAACTTCATACCTCTGTTTGAGTTTCCTTTTTTATTTAATTTAGGACTCCAAACAGCAATAACATATTCATTTGGATGAATAGCCAGTATTCCTCCGCCAACACCGCTTTTTCCTGGTAAGCCAACTCTAAAGGAAAACTCTCCGGACTCATCGTAGAAACCACATGTTTGCAAAATTGCATTAATCCTTTTTGCTTGGCTTACATTCAGAATTTGTTCATTGTCAGCTGTTCTAAACTTATCATTAACAAGATACATAAATGTTCGAGTCAACTCCTGACATGTCAATTCGATAGAACACATGTTAAAGTAAAAGTCGAGTACGTCCGTGGGGTCATTTTCGAGGTTTTCAAAAGATTTTATAAAATGGCAAAGTGCCGCATTACGATAACCAACCGACTTTTCAGAATTGGCGATGGATTTGGAATAAGTAATATTGTTATTCACACATATCTTTCGTATAAAGTCTAATAAATCACTATTGGCATCATCACAATGACTAATCAACAAATCACATATTACCATTGCTCCGGCATTGATTAATGGATTACGAGGGATTCCGTTATCTGTTTCTAATTGTACCAAGGAATTGAATGAACTGCCAGAAGGTTCGACACCGACTCTTTTCCAGAGTTTATCACCTAACTTTTTATAGGCAAGGCTTAGAGAAAGCACCTTAGATATGCTCTGAATCGAAAACTTAGTTTGCCAGTCGCCAATTCCAAACTCTTCTTCATCCACAGTTTTTAGACAAACACCAAATTTATCGGGGTCTACTTTTGACAACTCAGGTATATAACTTGCTACCTCTCCAACGTTTTCTTCATTTTTAATTCTATGATAAATGTCAACAATCGCTTTTTGATAGTTTGTCCTACTGTTCATATCTGATTCAATATACCTTTGACCTTTAACTTGTGATAACCTTAAGGTAGTTAATTTCCGTTTTACAATTCGGGAGGTTGACTCTAATCTGAAGGAGGCGATTAAGCTTGTACATGTATTACATTTCCACGATTAGAGCTTCCGGATAAGCATCCTCCGCTAACGGTACACCTTTTATTTGATCCGCTTTCATAAATTCTACATCAGGAGTGCTACGGTTAGTTATCGCTTGCGAGAATAAAAAATAGCAACATGCACATGTTAAAATAACGGCGGCAGCACATTGATAAAATGGCACGGGTCGAAATAGAAGAGAAGATGATCTATTCGGTTTAACGACCTTAATTTTAGCACGGGGATCAACAGGGATGGACGCATCCAACGATCGAACGCTTCTGATAATATCTGCATAGTTCATATAATCTTCGGCTGTCATATACGCCATGCATAATTCTTTTTCATTTGCACTCAGGTCGTTGAAATCTTTTTTGGCCAATAAATCAAAGACAAACTCTGGCAATTCATCTGTATTCATACCACATTTTTTTTTGTTGGATGTATAATATTTTTTATTTTTTTAATGCTATAAAAGAGTCTCGATTTTACAGTGCCCGGAGAGCATTGACACACTGAAGCTATTTCATTAATAGTCAGGTTATTGACATACTTTAATATAAATACTTCTTTGTGTTTTTCACTTAGTCGATCGAGGGCATGTACGATTAGTTTTATTTTGCTTTGGTCTACGTTAGCGGCCGGCTCCTTTACAACGGAAATATTTTCAGCAAAAAGACTTGTGTGTTTGAATCGGACCTTATTGTCACGCATGTAGTTGGCATGGCGGTTTTTTGCTATAGCATATAACCAAGACTTAAATGTAAGAGTTCGATCAAATAATAAAGGGTTGTTATATATTTTAATAAAAATGTTTTGGGCTTGATCTTGCGCTTCATCCTGAGGCATACTTAACCACATAAAAAACTTCACAAGCTGTTTATAGTGCTTGGTGTACAGCGCACCAAAGGCCGCCTCATTGTTTTCGTCAATGAAGGCAATCAGTAATTGTTCATCCGCTTGTTCCCTACCCATGATGCACTACACTATCTAGTACCAGGATTTAATTTCTTCTTTTCGACCGCTTTCTTGGGCGATTCGCTCTATGAGTGATGCATAATATTGAGACTTCGCAGAGGCATTGTGCTTGTCAAAGTACTTTACCAATTTAATCAATGCTGGAATGTACGTCATATTCATATGTTTTTTTACAACATCATCACTCGGGTGCCGTTGAAAATTGTTCAAAATGTATTCAAGATCATACCTACTTTCAAAGTTTTCTATCGTTGTACGCATATTGTCAAATGACGACGTACTGTATTTAAAAGCGAGTCCTACGAGATACATATTATCTTCAATTCCATTATCCTTGAAAAACTGGACATTTGTACCCGTACCAATGTAAGCCGGACGACTACTATTTTGAAGGATGTATGCGGCCAATCGATCGCTATACGATTTCAATGACTCGTTCTTTTCCCGTCGTGGTGCGATTAGATTTAATTTTAAAAAAACGTGTTGGCGATATTTTTTATCCCAAGCCATAGAATATTTATTTGCGACAATAATGTCGCGCCTAATATTTAATCCGTATTGTAGCACCCAACGCGGCAACGTGTCCATATCTCCATGTGTAAGGAATACACTGTTTTTCTCTGCTGATTGTAGTGCATTGTAATTCCATTTCAGCATCGCATTAGAATAATGGTTAGTATTCAATAATTTTTTAGCCAAAAGCTCGGCTTCTTCTTCATTGAACTGCTTTACATAATGCACAAACAATTCTCCGTGGATGTCGGATTGGTTGGGGTCTATAGCGAATGCCTTTTTCAAGTGTTGGAATGCGCCATCACCTTTTTCATTCATCGAAGCGATATAGTGGTATGTATAGCTCTTGCCTGTTGCTTTTTCACAGGCATTCACGATAGGTTGCAATCTGGAAAATACTGCTTGTTGGTCTGCAGACCATAAGTCCGGATCGTGCTTCTGATAATAAGCGCGTTTTGCTCGATAATAATTCAACCAGGCATTTTCATTAAATGGAGAAGATTGCGTCATTGACTCCCATACTAAACTCTGTTCTTCATAGTATTCGATGGATTTGACTTCTTTTGCTATACCTAGAATTTGCTGTGCATTCTGTGCGTCACCTGTTCTAAAGATGAGAAAGGAAGTAAGCGTTAGTAATATGAGACGATTCATATGATCAATATTTTTATTAGCTTACCCTCGCCAAAACAAAAGGTTCAATTTTTGGGACAAGAAAGAATTACAAGGAATGTTGTCAGGGAATAGCATACTCCATCAATACAGCATACCCACCTCGGCAGTTAATACTTACTTCATCGCAATCGGGCATGGTAATTTCTCGGACAGGTTCAAACCCATAGGAAGCATAATACGTCCTTAGTTTATCATTTTTAGCCCAAGTATCGAGGCGTATTTTTTTTCGATTTATGGTGCTCGCGTAGGATGCTGTCCAGGTTAAAATATGTCCAAACATTTTATTTCCGGAGAATGACCTATTTACAATGATATGATGAAGGTATACGGCGTCTCCAACTTCCTTCTCTAACCAAATGGCTTTGTCATCCAGGGCAACATTAAATACGGCGGCAATTTCATCACCGCAGACCACTTTAAAATGAAAGCCTTCAACGATGGCCTGTCTTACTTTTTCTTTGTCGTTTGACAAATATGCGGGATAACCCATTTTATGTTGAAATACAATTGCGGCATCGAATAGATCACAGGCAACCGCTAAATCTTCCAAAATAGTAGGTTTAATTAAAAAGTGCATTTTATCATTCTGTGCTATTAGAAGGAAAGTCTGCTCGAATAGGATTGAATACATCCAATATTTCGACATCTGTCAATGCTTCAGCGGAATGTGGGCTGTTAGATGGAATAAGAGCAACCTGACCTTTCGATAATGTTTGCGACTTCCCGTCTACGTCTAATAACAACTTTCCTTTTAATACAATTGCCATCTGTGTGTTTTCATGATGATGTTCGGGAACGACAGTTCCGGCTTCTATAGTCCAAAAAGCATACGTTTTGTTATCAAAATGGATAATTTTGCCCGAAAGTCCGTCGAAGGGGTTAAACGGTTCAATGGTACTTAAATCTATAAATGGTGTCATTTTACTTAGTTTAAAGACATAAATAATAATTAACTGTAAATTGTTTCGTTCGAATTAGTGCGTGTAATTCTTGTACAGGAGATACCTCGTAAGATACGCGCTTAATCCGGACAAGGACAACTTGAATAACTCAATATCATAAAGCAAAGTAATGAAGATATATATATTATTATTTTTCTTGTCGATCGGAGCTGTTTTCACTTCTTCGGCGCAAGACGAACAGGGGATTGAACGAGCCGCATTAGATTACATAGAGGGTTTTTATTATGGGGATACGACGAAAATTATCAGAAGTATTCATCCGGACCTTTCAAAAGACGGGTACAAATTACTCGACGCTGAAACCAATTCATATAAAACCTATAACATGACATTCGAAAAGGCGGTGAATTTCGCACGCGATGTTTTAATTGAACCAAAATATGGAGCACCGGAAGGCGCACCGAAGACAATTGAGATTTTAGATGCGCAGGACAAAATTGCCTGTGTGAAAATCACCGTTTACTGGGGAATAGACTATTTACTGCTTGTAAAATACGGAGATAAATGGATGATTTCGAAAGTTCTCTGGCAAAAAGTCGAGCACGACTAATAAATAAAACGAATTTCTGGCGTCGAAATGAGAAGCGATTATCCAATTAAGGCCTCATATTGACTAGCATCCATCAATTCATCAAGTTCATCTGGGTTGCTCAGCTCTATTTTCACGATCCAACCAGATTCGTATGGGTCAGTGTTTATGATACCGGGATTGTCTCCTTCGTTTTCATCCAATTCAGAATTAAATTCGATTATTTTACCGCTAATGGGCATAAACAAGTCGGACGTTGTTTTCACGGCTTCGACAGTTCCAAATATTTCATCTTTCGCAACTTCTTCGCCAACCGTTTCAACTTCAACGTAAACTAATTCGCCCAATTCACTTTGAGCGAAATCGGTTATTCCAATTAGGGCAATATTATTCTCTAATACCTTTACCCACTCGTGTTCTTTAGAATATTTTAATCCTTCAGGTATAGTTGACATGATGTACTTAATTATTTTCTTCTAAAAAATTTCGAACCCAGTTCATGGTCACTGACTTTGGTCGTTCGAGCGGAAACCCTAGTGCCCGTGACCAACAAGTTGCGGCCATAACACCTAGTGCTCTTGAAACACCAAAGAGGACCGTATAAAACGAATACTCTTTCAATCCGTAATGTACTAAAATTGCTCCTGAATGAGCGTCTACATTTGGCCATGGATTTTTGACTTTGCCAAGGCCTTTTAAAATGTCTGGTACAACGTCGAAGACTTTCCATACCGTATTCACAATATCGCTATCTTGAATATAGTCTTCTGCGAATCGTTTTTGGGCTGTGAACCGGGGATCTGGTCGACGTAGGACCGCATGTCCGTAGCCGGGTATTACTTGACCCGCAGCCAAGGTGCTTTTGACATATTCCGCGATTTGCTCATGCGTAGGTTGTGTTGTTCCTAGTGCATCAGTCATTTTGAAAATCCACTTAATAACTTCTTGGTTTGCAAGACCGTGTAATGGTCCCGCCAAAGCATTTAACGCTGCCGAAAAGGACATGTAAGGGTCCGACAGGGCAGACCCAACTAAATGGGTGGTATGCGCACTTGCATTACCGCCTTCATGATCGGCGTGAATTGTCATGTAAAGTCGCATAAGACTTTTGAAATCTTCTCCAGGAATTCCAAGCATGTGCGCAAAATTACCCGCCCAATCTAGTGTAAAATCTGGTTGGATATGCATGCCGCCATGATAGTTTTTGCGATATATGTATGCGGCTATTCGAGGTAGTCGTGCAATGAGGTTAAGGCAATCTTCGTAGACCGGATCCCAGTATTCGGTTTTGCTCAGCCCTTCACTGTATCGATGGGCGAATTGACTCGTGGTTTGCATTGATGTCACGGCCACACTGAATTGAGTCATGGGATGAGTCCCTTCAGGCAATGCATCGATTGCTTTGAATGTATGCTCTGGTACGTTAATACGACTAGTCCATTGATCGCTAAGCCATTTAATTTGTTCTTCATCGGGAATTTCGCCGACAAGCATCAACCAAAATAAGCCCTCGGGCAAGGGTTCTCCACCCTTTTTTGGTAAAGCTTCGCGCAACTCAGGAATGGAATAACCTCTAAAACGAATACCTTCAACTGCGTCTAATTCAGAGGTTTCCCAAATCATGCTTTTTACTCCTCGCATGCCACCAAATACTTGTCGCAGCGTGACCTCACCGACCACTTTGTCGCCGTGTTCTTTTAGAAGGCTTTTTATCTCCGTTCGGAGTAGTTGGGATTTTTCGAAGAATTTTTGTTTGAGTGGATCCATTTTAAAACGCTTAATATGTTATGGGATTTGGGGGCGCTAAAGTACATAAAATTTGCGTGTTTTTCGCTCACCAAAAAGGTCACAATGTAGCGCTTGTCTGCTTTCTGAAGCACCACAATATTCACTTCAAAACACGTTCAATTTTCTACACATGAAACCGTGGAAGACAACAAATGTTCGTTCAGACAGTAGTCTTCCTAGTCCACTGATAAAAATGTCCTACCGGGCAATGAATGCGGCGGAAAATGAACTTGTTTGACTAAGAGCCCCTGTTTAATAGGAGGGAAAAAACAGAAATGATTCAAATGACCTATACTGGACTACTTTTAAAGTGAAGTTATCACCAGAGAAACAGATACCCGGGCATTGTAGTAACTATTATTTAACTGATGTCAATTATCAAGTCTTACCCAAGCGCCAGTTGTTTTAATAAGTCCCCACGCCGCCGACGTGACACCGGTATTTCAGTTTGATTGCTCATCACAACATAACCACTTTGGTCCACACGACGAATGTGGTCAATAGCTATTAAATGAGATTGATGCACTCGAATAAACCCTTCCTGATTTAATTTTATATTAAGAGATTTCAATGTCATGCATGAAATGTAAATTGAACCACATACTTTTACAATTTTGCTATAATTTCCTTGTGCTTCACACCGCAATATCTCCGAAAAAGGAATGATATCCCAACCGCGTTGATCTTTCAAAACCAGAGCCCGCGGCATTCGCTGTTCTACATGGTTAAGCTGTTTAATTTTGGCTTCCTGTCGAACTGTTGTTGTCGAATGTAGTAATGCATACATGATTTTCTTTTTTGGATAAAAAGGTCACCGGTGCATGAAGAATTGTTTGCACGGTAATTTTCCATGCACCAGGTTGTTTTTTCTGACCTTTGTTTAAATAATAGTAAAGCCCATTTTTCTACTTAATATATAGTCGATGTGAAAGGTTAACACGAATCGTAATTATTTTGACTTACATGCTACGCGTTTTAGTTGTTTTATTTGCTCGCTCTGAGCATCGATCTGCTCCTGCTGCTCCTGAATAGCCTTAATGAGGACTGGAATGATCTCGGCATAATTAACACCTAAGTGATCAATTTCTTCATCTTCATGGACCACTTCCGGCATAGCTCTGAGCAAGTCCTGTGCAATGAGTCCCAGGTGTTTCTTGTCTTGCGCACTGTCATCATTCCAATGATATATTTTGGGTTTTAAGGATAGCACCGTAGCCAGCCCATAAGGGATGTCCTGTATGTTTTTTTTCATGCGGACATCGGATGTCTGAATTACACCATTGGCCGCGAAGACACGTTGCCACCTGTTTGACAATGTACCCAGATCTCTGATTCCATTTCCAACTGGCCGAAAATCTGTGCTGACGACCAACTCTCCACTCGGACTGCGAGACAAACTCGAGCCACCAATGTTAATTGTTCCTTCACCGGGTTCTCCGATTTGCAATGTTGTGCTGATTGTTACGACTTGATCGGACATATAGACGACGGTGCTGTCATCTGCACGAAACAAAAGATCGCTTCCATTTGTAATCCGCATAAACGCAGTCGAATCCTCATTCGACAATATTTCAAGGTAGCTAAACTCCAATTCATCGGTATCATTGAGTACTAGGGTCTGGCTGGCAACACCACTTGAATTGGGAAATGAATAGGCATCATTGATTGACATTACGCCCTGATCGTTTAGGCGCCATTTTGGTATCCCATTATAGGCCATGGCAATATCCTTATCCGTAGGGTGCCCGGGCCGGGCCAAAAACGCCCAACGAACTGCCGGATCGCTGGCATCTTGAAACCACAATCTTGAAAAATCATTTATACCGGTTTCGATTAATACTAAATGTGGACTCAGAGAAGTAACGTCGGAGTCATGCTCAATAATCGTTTGTTGAGCAAATACTGAAGTACCAAGAAATAAAAATATAAAAATTGTTGAGTAATAAAATAGACGTTTCATGTATAGTTATTTTAGTGATTTAATTTCTTTTTCTTTATTCATAGCTTCCAAAAGCATGTCCAAGTCGTCATTTATTTCCCAAATAATATCACGAACCAATGAGCTTTTTAAAGTATCCCATGTTACTGGTTTGTTAATTTTTGATACTTTATGAACGACATGAAGTTTTTTTCATACAACAAAATTGGAACGTGATCAGTGCTAAAAAATCACCCCAATGGGTGATTTTTCGGATGATCGAAAACCAGTGTAGATTAAATTACTCTTAGCGGGAGAAGATGTGACTTGTTTCAGATTACAGACTACAAGTGTATGTCAATTGTCGGAAAAATGAATGGGTTCTTAACTTAAAGAGAGCGTACAAAATTAATAGCACTCGTACGGTTGGGTACCTGAAGCTTTTGAAAGAGATTCTTTAAATGTGTTTTTACTGTATTGACAGAAATAAATTGCTTGTCCGCCATTTCTTTATTCGTTAACCCTTCGCAGAGGTGTTGAAGGCACGTATATTCTTTTTTGGTTAAGGATATCGAAACTTTTTGGTTCAAACGTTCAATTTCGGGGAAAACAGAGCTTACTTCCGTCGCATATCGATACATAGCCATCTCTATTGCCGACAATAAATCGTTTTCATTGAATGGTTTTAGTACATACCCGTATGGAAGTGTTTTTTTCGCGTGATCCAATGTGAGCTTGTCAGCGTGTGACGTAAGAAAAATAAACGGGATATGGTACTTTTCGCGAATAACTTTAGCAATATCAACCCCACTCAAATTTCCTTTTATTGTAATATCGAGTAGTGCGATGTCCGGTCGACGTGTGGTCAACATATCAAAAGCCATAATACTATCATAAGCTATCCCAGCAACTTTTAATTGTAAGTTGTTCAACAAGTCTTGAATATCCAATGCTATGATGGGGTCATCTTCGACAATTAATACACGTATCGAACTCATGCAGCTTTTTTATAATCTTTAATTTGAATAGAGACTGCTGTTCCATTATCAAAACTATAGACCACCTGACCGTTCATTTTGGATAAAAAGGCCTCTATCATACGTGAGCCAAATGTGTTTTGGTCAACTTTCCTATTGTGTTGGTAACCGACTCCGTCATCTTTAATTATTAACTGTAGCAAATCATCGTTTTCCTTTAATTTGACCATAATATTTCCTCGACGCTTATCAGGAAAGGCGTGCTTTAGACAATTTGATATTAGTTCGTTGATGATAAGTCCAAGTGGGATCATTGTATCAACATCCAAATTAATGTCATCTATTTGATGGTGAAAGTTTATGTTTCTATTTTTTACATTGTAAGTTGTAATAATTTCCTCGATTAATTTGTGTAAGTAGGATTGCACATGTACACCTGTTAAGTTATCCGCTTGATATAAATTTTGATGGATAAGCGCCATGGATCGAACACGACTGCGGCCCTCATCAATTGCTAACTTGATAGACTCATCATCTATTTGCCGGGACTGTAGCGACAAAAGGCTTGAAATGACTTGTAAATTGTTTTTTACTCGGTGATGAATCTCTCTTAATAATAGGTCTTTGTCAGCGTTTGCAATTCGAAGTGCTTCGTGTTGTTGAGCAATCTTTCGTTTTTGTCGCTGCGTAATAAATAGAAATAATCCAACCCCCCCAATGCCGGCAGCGAGTAAAAGAATAAAAAATCGTTGTCGTTCTATCAATGCTGAATTTTGTTCTTCGCTCATGGTGAGACTGATAATTTCATTTTCTTTCAATACAGATTGATATTTGGCTTCTAAGTCACTTGTAAAATTTTGGTGCTTGAGACTTTGTAGCGAGTCTCTGACGGCAACCAGTTTTTTTAAGTAGGCGACTTCGTTTTTATAGTCTTTAGTTCTAGTAAAGAATTTTAGTGCTGTTTCATAAAAATTTCGTTTTGTAATTGGGTGACCGAGATTGTCAACTGTTTGTTCAGCTATTGGTAGAATATCCAAAACTGTTTTATTATCATGGAGGGCGTTGGCAATAGCTAATTTGCTCAAATAATAGGACATTTTAATGTTGAGACTTTGATGTGCAATGGGTTGTGGTACTTTGTTTAAGTAAACCAAAGCTTCTGTGGGTCGCCCATCATTATACAGCATATTTGCAAGACATGTATACGCATTTAATAACCGGTTTTTTTGTCTGCTTTTTTCCACGAGTTCCACGCATTCACGTGCATAAGCGATGGCCTTAGGCATGTTCTTTTTGTTTTTTTCGTGATAGGCTAGCTTGAAGCAAATGTCTGATCTGGTCAGCGGTAATGAAGGACTTTTTGCGAACCCATAGGCCTTTAATAAGTATTTTTTTTCATTGTTCGTGTCTCCTGTTTCCTTTAGTGTAGAAGCTAAATTACTGTTTAGCGTGGCGAGACTTGCCGAGTCGGATTCATCGACTCCCTCGATAGCCAAAATATTATATTTTATAGCGGAATCAAGCATTGCCATACGATTAAATAATATTGCCAAATTATTTGTTACGCTAGTATGCAGGGATGAAATAGGAATACGGGGTAACATCTTTTGTGCAAGCCGATGGTAGTACAGAGAAGAATCTACGTTGCCCATATTTTGGTGTGCAATACCCAAATTGGAAAGCGTTTGACAGTATTGCTTAACATTTTCACCATTTTTTAATGTTCGTAAAACAGTAAAATATAATTTGTTCGCTTCACGGTATTCACCGGCATAGAAATGGAAATTAGCGCGGGATATAGCGGCATTTTCGTAATATTTACTTTCACTGTCAGCGAGAGCCCATTTGAGCAACGTATCTACTTGCTTTTTTGCAAGAGCATAATTATGTATGCGAATAGTGCGTTCATACCGATCGTGTAGCCGTGCGCAGCGATTGCTGTCAGATTGGGCAACAGTGACCAATGAGTGAATAATAATGATGAACAGCACCGAGATGCCCTCAATACTAAGGCGATTCATAAGGACAAAGTAATGAAAAGTGAATCGAATTTATCACATGTGCGAAACGCGGGTGATTTTTATATATGGACTCTAGTCAGAACCTATAGCGTGACTAATGATTTGAGTTGAGTATTGCACGATTTCTTCCCAGGCACCGCTAGTATTTGAAATGACAACGACCGTCATATTTTTAGACGGAACAATCATAAGTTGAGCGGATACGCCGGTTTGTTCGCCCGCATGACCAATTACAGCATGCTCATTTGGCGGCGGACCGTATAGACACCACCCAAGGCCATAGGGATTACCTTCTTTCCCGCTATACTGAATGTCCAGCATAGTCATAAAAGTTTGTTTATTTATCAACTTATGGTTGAGAATGGCCTGACCAAACTTCAATAAATCAGGTACCGTAGAATAAAATCCTCCACCAAG
Source organism: Saprospiraceae bacterium (assembly GCA_028279185.1). Taxonomy (GTDB): domain Bacteria; phylum Bacteroidota; class Bacteroidia; order Chitinophagales; family Saprospiraceae; genus JANQSS01. The sequence goes on from JANQSS010000019.1 coordinate 198,436, forward strand.
AATACGATTACTTAAATTATTTTCTTTTGCTGGTTTAATTTTCTTTTTATTTCGATGGAATAATTCACTTTGTTCAAGAATAGGCTTTTTGTATTTCACAACTCCTGTATTTTCCATTTGTGCAATATCCCAAATATGTGACTTCATATGTGTTGTAAAGGGCGTATTACTTATCGTTTCTATCAGTAATCCTAAAACCACATAACCGTACGTCGAGTAAGAAAAACTTTGCCCAGGGTGGAATAATAGGTTTCTGTTTTTAAAGATGTCGCACGCTTGCAAAAGCGAGTTGTATTCAAGGGTTGTTTCAGCCTCTTCGGATGAATCATAGCCTCCGATTCCCGCTGTATGACCGAGTAAATGACGTGTGGTAATGTTGTCTCCATTGGGAAAATCCGGTAAATATTCATGCAAGGGTTGATCAAGATCCAATAAATTTTTTTCAACCAATTGCATAATGGCCACAGCCGTCATTAGTTTGGCTATTGATGCGATTCGTGACGGCGTATTGTATAGAAATGGTATGTCGGGAGATTGACTTCGCAGCCCATGAGATGCCCTCCAAACCACAGAGTCACCTTGAGCGTAAGCGGCAGCAACACCCTTCACGATATCGTCATCCACTAATCTTTGTAATCGTCTATCTAAGCTTTGTCCCCCTGAACATGGCAATAATAAAACCTGAGATAACCAAACAAGAAGAAAGTATAATCGCGGTGATAGAGATCTATTCATTTTTCCAACCAAGAATTTTGTAGGAAAAATCAGATGTATTTGCATCAATAGTAATCGGTTTTTGTTCGGTCAAACTTGCATCGAGAACTGCCTCCGTCTCCCAATTTCCTTTTGTAAATTTAAATTCCATCGGGAAATGACCGTGAATCGTATATGTACGCTGAAAATCATTAATTTTCTCCAGCCGAAAAATCGAATTCCAGTTTGTGAGACTAGCCTGATTTCCGGCGATGTATACGACGTCTTC
>JANQSS010000072.1 GCA_028279185.1 Saprospiraceae bacterium
AAAAAAGAAAATACATAAGAAAAAATACATTCAGCAACCTGTAAATTGTACAGTTCACTTGTCACTGTAATCAACAAGAAAGTTAAGCCAAAATTCAAAACTTTCACTTTGACCGTGACCTTGGGGTGACCTTGACCTAGTTAACAACTCTCCATAATGTGCAAAATAGTAAAAATTGACACTTTTTTGGCTAATGTGACCTCAACCTTGACCCAGTGACCTTGATAGTCAAACTTGACCTGGATATTATGAAGATGTATCTCCATACCAAGAATGAAGTTTCTAGGTAAAAGCATTCAAAAGTTAGAGCCTGAACTGACACACAGATACACACACAGACAGACAGACACAACTGAAAACATTACCTACCAAATTTTTTTACTGGCCCATCCGGACCAGTAAACCAAAAAGATACTGGTCCGAGACAAAATTTACTGGTCTGGGACCAGTGGACCAGTGCTAAATGACACACTGTACTCACTCACGCCCCAGTTGCCATTGAAGCAAAAATACCATCGAGCATTCACTGCATGGTCAATGCTCAATGGTTGCTGAACAAAAATTCTTCGCCATGTAAAATTAGCACCCAACTTCTGATTTATTTTCACTTGACCATGTCTTGCCCTCTAACCCAATAGGAAGCCTTCATTTGATGACAACAGTCATTTTTACTGAATATTCCACGCAGGTAAGACGTCTACAATATATTTGCTCTCGCCACCAGATGGCCAGGAGTACGACGTCAATTGTACGTTTCTATTTTTTCTGTCTCCGCTGCAATGTGATACGAATGCCTTTCAAATTACTTTCTTTTTATTGAAGATACCAATGGCCAATGTACTACTTGAGCTAGGTAATATTGAGGATAAAATTCTGTCCATCGAAACCCAAATAGAGAATGTGCTAGCAGGTGAGCCCATTAACGACAGGCCACTGAAGGAGCTTAAAAAAATTCAAAGAGAACTTAAACGGGAAAAGGAGCTGCTGCTGAGACAATTAAAACGTGAG
>JANQSS010000086.1 GCA_028279185.1 Saprospiraceae bacterium
TTAACAAACCGTTTCTTGGGATCTGCCTCGGCTTACAATCACTGATGGATCATAGTGACGAGGATGGCGGGGTGACAGGCTTAGGTGTTCTTCCCGGTAATGTTGTCCGTTTTGCTGATAATGCTAAAGACAAAGACGGTAATAATTACAAAATCCCCTCGATGGGATGGAATCAGGTCTACCAAACCAAATCACATCCATTATGGAATAATATTAAAGACGGCAGTCGTTTTTATTTCGTACATAGCTATTATGTCAAACCACAATTAGAATCAGACATAGCAGGTAGTACTGATTACATTTGCAATTATACTTCTGCCGCTGCACGCGATAATCTTTTTGCAACCCAGTTTCATCCTGAGAAGAGCCAGCATACCGGCTTAATGCTATTGAAAAATTTTATTAACTGGGATGGTAGTATTACTTGATTATTTACTGATCATAAAATCGTTTAGGCAAGTAGCTGCCCTGTGCAGAGAGATCGGTTATTTGCAACTTCTTGTGATTATAGTTCACTATCAATAAATGCACTCTTGATATTTCACGCAGATCCGAACCAAACTTGACATTGCATGCTTTACCGCGGCCTATTTTATTTTCATCAAGAGTTAACATGTGCTCAAAACCGTCATTATCTATAAACTTAATTCCATTTTTACTAATTAGATTACATTTATACTTTGCAATGTAGATATCAACCACTTCGCCTTCATTAATTTCTATGTCAATCGGTTTATTTTTTGGTATGCGGATCATATCCAATGGGAAACCAAGCTTATCCGCTTCAACCTCAATCGTGCTCAATATTTGTTCTGTTGGCAGCATGGTGATATCAGATATATCTACCGGTTTATTTAACGCTTTACTTTTTATTTCCAATTCATTTTTAATATCCCTGGCAATATTTGAGCGATTACCCAAATATCGAATATACATTTTTAAGGCAATATTTTTATATTTAACTAAATCCAGAGAATCATAACTATTCAGCGCGACAAAAATATCTCGCCAGCTATGCTTGATGGAGCTAAAGCTGCCAAACTATTT
>JANQSS010000092.1 GCA_028279185.1 Saprospiraceae bacterium
GCGACTCCACTTGCGACCCCACTTGCGACCACACTTGCGACCCCACTTGCGACCTCACTTGCGACCTCACTTGCGACTCCACTTGCGACCTCACTTGCGACTCCACTTGCGACTCCACTTGCGACCCCACTTGCGACCACACTTGCGACCCCACTTGCGACCCCACTTGCGACTCCACTTGCGACCTCACTTGCGACCACATTTGCGACATCACTTGCGACTCCACTTGCGACCCCACTTGCGACCCCACTTGCGACCCCACTTGCGACCACAAATTTGCCGCCATTTGGAGTTCCATTGGTGAATTAACTACAATTAAAAATGGTTTTTCTTTAATCCCGACAATATCTCGATAAAATTTATGCCCTAAATCAATTAATTCTTTATTATTTCTAGGAACAATATATTTACGTCTCGCTAGATTAATCCATTTATCTCGATAGACTACTAATTCTTTAATTTGTTGTTCATTTAGTTTTTTCAGCATAATATCCTCTTTATATTATATCAAATATTCTTTAATTTGTCAAATAATGCATAAGTATTTGGATAATCTTTTCTAGCATTACCAGTCCAATTACTCTTAAAAAACCCATAATTGATCACAGGGCGACATCTTGTGGGCTCCAGATCAGTTACCACCTGAAGAGTGTTTTTAGGCTCTTCTGGCTTAATTATAATGCCTTTATCAGCAATCTTATGGTCATATTGAAGCTTATGGGGCTCCCGTTCTCCCTTTTTAAGCATTTCCCCACAATCTCTACATGGCCATTTCATAATAAGTAAATCCATATTAATCTCCTTTAACCAGCCCAAAATAAAATATTATGAACCGTATTTAGAACTTCATTTCGATATAACCTGCCTATTATCCAACCTATATATAAACTACTGAACAAAAATATTGGCCCATAGTATTCAGGTTTCATTTAATTTTCCTTTATTTCAAATGCACGTCTTGGAAACGGCTTACCTTCTTTTCCAGCTTCAAAATAATAATCAATTTCTTTTTCTCCATTTTGTTTTGTTTTTCGAATTACAGATGACGCTTCATAAAAGTTTCTTACATATAAAGATGTATCTTTGAGTCTTGCTCCTTTTGACAATACTCCAGCAGCCCATATTTTTTCTTCATTTGATCCGTGTTCTATTAGATACTCTGGATTTCGATTTAATTTTTCTGTGATTTCTTTTCCTTCCAGTTGTCCCCATTTGTTTTGTTGTATCGACATAATAGGCCTCCAATGTTCGTAATTTACTATCATGGGTCATTTGTAATTGTTTAGTTCTTTTTAATTCTGTATCAAGTGTATTGATTCTATCTATAATCACACTAATTAGTTCTTCAGGTGGATATTTCATATGATTCTCCTTTTATTTTCTTTATGAATTCTCCATAAATCTGGTAATATTTCTAAACAAAGAAATCCAATCATCCCACCAATAATTGATCCAATAAAATATAATAATCCATTACTCATTTTTTCTCCTTTTCGTCCTCACATAATTCACAGCCTTGCTCAATCCAATATTCTAAGTCGTCATGACACCATGCTTCATGACAACCTTTACAAACACATATTTCATGTAAATCTGGTGGGTCATACCAACTCATTGGTGGTCCTTTAACGTCCAACATAAGTATTCTCCGAAATTAATTTTTTAACAATAGTCATCAAAAGTTTAAAGCTTTTTCCGTTAATTGCGACCCTTAAATCATGCATCAAATCTCCGTTATATGTATAAGTATTCATAATAATTCTCCTTTATGAAAATGTTGAAACTATTATTAAAATTACAAAAACTGCGATATATATTAGACTTAATAAATATACATAGCTTTTAGTTTTTAATGCATCATAAAATTCATGTATCCAATAAAATATAAAGAAAATAAAAAATGGTATAAGTAACATAAAAGTTATAATTAATTCATATGTAGTCATTTTATTCTCCTTTTTAAATTGGGCCTGTAGGCCGGAATTGAACCGGCTATCTTGTTTCGGCTTTCGGTTTCCCGTAATTGCAAAGGCGCCACGAGAATCTACAGCTTACTTCTCCGAAGGGCCATTCCGCCCTGTGTGTCACCGTCCACACCGCTACAGGCTTTAAATTGGGTCATAGTCCAGGTCGCTCCCCTCCGTGTGCAGACCGCAGTCCTTTTCCAGTTTTTGATGTTATCTCACTTTTTAGCTATCAAGGGCCCTCGATGCTATGGCTTAAATTTGATGCCCTCTATTTCAGATGTTTAACACCTTTATCCCCAATTCCGGTCCCATGGGATATGGCATGGGCAGAGGGCAAAATAGCTTAAATTCATTTTCTTTTATATCGTTTATCTAATACACTGATAAGGTCACGAACGTGCTCAGCGTTACATCCAAACCGATTAAAATCAAACAATTCTTTTTTCTTTTCTTTATAAAAACTAAATGGTTGAGAAAAATTATTATACTCAAAAAATCTTACATTTGGTTTACCATCATTATTTATATATTGTCCTACAAATCCAATTGTTGTAACTTCTTTTACAATTGCCCACGGATAAATATCGCTTTCCCAACTTGGATAAGTGACTTTTTTACCAATATGTTTTTTAGTAATTTTCATTTATCTTCTCCTTTTAGAAGTTTTATATAAAACCAAATAATTCCCCATAATGTTGGTAGGCCTAACATAAGTCCTATTAAAGCCCCTACTATTCCTAAGATACAAATCAAATTCCAAAATAAATCCCACATACTCAAAATCCTCTTTTTTGTTTAGCAATCAAAGTTGTTAAATCAGTTAACATTTGAATAAGAAAATATGTTAAAAGCAAATTAATTCCAACAAGTACTAATGTAATTCCAAGTATTAATCCCATTTTATTCTCCTCTCGCTTCAACATAATCATTAAAGAGTTTATCGGCTCTAATCACAATATCCATATAATCTTTAGCTTGAAATGTATCTGCTATTGCTTTCTTTGTTTTTTTGTATTCATCATGCATACCAAGAGTCTTCATTTTCATAAGTCGTCTTGCAGTTCTTTCTTTGAATTCATCCATTATAATCCTCCTTTATGCCTGTTTATGCTGATTATAAAATTGTTCAAGATGCACTTTTGTCCATGTTGGAGGAACTTCGTAGTAATGAAGCCATTTAAGTACTTGCTCTTCAAATTGTCTGTAAGTTTTGCATTTTTTAACTAACTTCATTAGTCGTCTCATTGTCTTATCCTCCTTTCTATTATTAGTATAACTGTAAGCTGTGACATTTCCATTATACTCGTGTGAAATATTCGTGACATTTTCTATCACTCTTGCTTTTAGAGTGCTAATAATACTATTAAACCGCTTTAATTAATAGATATTTAAAAACCAGCCCCAGTTTCCCAGAGCTGGCTAGTGCTAACTAGTCTGCTTTTGTATGGTCACAGGTCCCAAACCTGGCCCAGCACATTCTGCAGTTCTTCTTAGCTCGTACTCTCATATACCAATCAATATATCCAGGTGGCGATTCTGGTTCACACTCAGCCTCTTCCACTCCATGTATCGATACAGTACTGCCATTTGGTAGGTTAAACATGGCATATAGCTCATATTGATCTCCTATCCAATGTACGAACTTTGCTACTGGTTTTTCTCTTTTCATGATGTATCTCCTTTTTTAGTCTACACCACGATAGTAGGAGTTTCAAGGCCCCAAGTCAATATTTTTTTGAAAAAAGTTTCGTTGACAGTCAACGATTTTCACATTTCCCCCAATTTATTTTCATTTTCTTGTCTTTCAAACACCCTTTCCCATGTATAAAGGAGTGAAGGGGTACTATAATATGACTACTAGTAGTGCCTCTATAATTTTCAGCGGTTGGATGTAGAAGTGATGAGGGGAGTATTACAAAACACTCCAAAGCCGTAAAACGTGACAGTTTCCCGCTTATTTTAGCCTTTATGTGAGACAGAGAAGAGGGCTTGTATTAGCTAGACACTCTGAAGTTATTACACACGGTATTTTCGTTCAATCGGATCTTTGCTTGAATACTGGGCACTCAAATCAAAGCGAAAGAAAACGAGATAGGGCTTGACCCGTAGTGGAGCACTGGGCTTTCGCCTACTTAGTCAATGGTTATAAGATTGATTAGGCTGGACTTTCTACCAACTCCGATCATTGCAAGACTGCTCTGTATGAGATTAGACATATAAACACAGTCATCATAGTTTGTTTAAAAACTTTATAGTTCTTGTTAGTATTATTTATATACTACTTGCAAGAGATATAAAGAAAGTCCTTTATTTCTAAATACAAAGTGAGGAACGCAGTACCCAGCGTAGTGACGAATGGATATTGATCAATCTAAATTTTATGCCCCTTTAGCTAATCGTGGTGGTACTACTACTCCAGCAGAGATGTTTACTCCAGAGAAGAAGGCACTATGGTATAAGCATTTTGAGAAGTCCTGTAATTTAACATCTGCTTTAAATGCGATATCTATTGCTCGTAAGACTTTTTACATACATTTAGAGAAAGACCCATATTTGAAGGAATTGTATTTGGAAACTATTGAGCGTCATGCAGATAAAATAGAACAAATCATGCGTGAATCAGCTGAATTACCTGGTAATCAAGGATTTAGAGATAGAATAGCTTGGCTTAAAGCACATAGAGACAAATTTAAAGATAGAGTACAGTTGGAACAGAAGATAGATAAGAAGGGATTATTAGAGCTCTACAATCAATTACCTCCAAATTTGCGTTCTAAGGGCGATAAACAGAGGATTATAGATGCAGAGGTCATAAGTGAAGAAAACGGGGCTTAGAAGAACGAAAAAGAGTCAATAGATGCAAAATTTTGTACTTCTGTCGGATTAGGAAAAGAGTTGCTTAATGGATTTGAGGCGAGAGAAGCGAGATCGGTAATTTTTAGTATAGAATAGCCATTCATAGCCGATAAGTTGTTTTTGATTATAGTAAATTGAATAATCTGGTTCAATAGCTTTTGCAGTTTTTATAGCTGTTGCATATTTAGCCGGTAGATATAACGAATGTTTATCTAGTCTTGGTGTGTTCATATATTTAGTTTAATTTAGTTTATGGAATTTGTCAATATTTATTTTGGTTCTGTATGTCTGAACATAAAAACGTCTCTCCCTGCCCCCCATATAAGAAAGAGTGCTAATTATCGCGGTGTTTTTGTTGCCAAGAACATTGCTACCAAATAAGGGAGTGTTTGTCAAGGGTTATTTTTAGAGTAATGTGGGGCGAAACTAGTTGATATTTAATTATTTTCATTTGAACCTTCTTGTTTGGCCTTCTTTTTAAATCAATTCCTCCAGACGGGGTGAGATTAGTGATTAAAACACATAGAAGTAGCCAGAAAATTTCTATTAGGCTTCATTTTTAAACGAAAATCACACACTCTCAAAGCTTTTAATCCCGTAAGGTCGAGTTCTGCTCGTCAAAGCGCTCTAAAATAGCGCTTTGGACATCCTTACGCAGCCTGAAAGCTCTAATTTAACATTAGACGAGTAAGGCTTTTAATTTTATGGGGAGAAATAATAAATAATGCCGAAACGAAAGAAAAAACCACAAAGTCGTCCTAAATCGAGCTATAAAACGATGTTTTATTATCGTTTGCAGAAGCAAAGCGACTATTAAGAATGGCTCCCGGAGTTCAAAGAAGTAAAGATCCCCATGTTGCCGCATTAAAAAAAGGCTGTGAGAGAGATTTAGGCTTTTTATGTAAAACAATGCTTAAAATGGATGCTTGGGACACTCTACACGACGATATGGCCAGGTTTTTAGCCGAATCGGGACCCGAAAAGATGATATTGGTCCCGAGAGGCCATTTAAAGTCTTCAATTGTGACAGTTGGCTTCGCTATACAGCAATTATTAATTAATCCCGACATAAGAATATTAATTACAAATGCGGTTTGGAACCGCAGTAGACAGTTTTTAAGACAAATATCTGATTATTTAACATTTAATTCACCATTAAAGCATATTTATGGGGAATTTAGAGTGCCTGAGAAGACTTGGACTAGAGACGAAATAACAATTGCCCAAAGAAAGTCTCCGACGGTAAAAGAAGCCACAATATCTACAGCAGGACTCGAAACAGCCTTAACAGGCGGCCATTATGATTTAATTATTCATGATGACCTTGTAGAAGAGTCCAATATTAACACAAAAGAGCAATTAGAGAAAGTAATTAATTTTTATAGAAATTCAAGGCCTTTGCTAGATCCTGGCGGTCGTATGATAATTGTGGGCACTAGATGGGCCGAAGACGACCTTTATGGGATGATTTTAAAGGAATTATCTGGTTCTATTAATAATCATAAAATTCAATCTGCTGAAGAACGTTTAAAATGGAGAAATTACGTTAAAACATGAATAATAAACGTGTTAAAGCCATTCGTAAATTAGCAAATGAACAATTTGATGCCTTTTTTCCAGATATCGAAGAAGATATGAAACCGGAGCTTAAAAAGAATTTTTTTAAATACTTAAAAAGACGGTGGCACAAGGATAAATGGAACACGCTAAAAAAAGAGCTAAAGATGCTCTCATTAGACGTATAAATAATTTTAAAAATATAGAGTCCATACATACTTTTGTAGATGAGACAGTAGAAGAGTTATGGACTATTTTCGATAATGAATGGGCAATGGCGGCTTTTAATGCTCGAATTATTGACTGTAAGGGGATTAATTTAGATGTCGAAAAGAAAAAAAGTAAAAAGACCTATTAGAACTGGCTTACCGAGGGGGTAAAATGGAAAAGAGATGGTTTCAAACGAAGTGGGTTACGACTGAAGATAAAAATGGTAAAAAGATATCTGTACAGGTTATTGCATCAGAATTACCGACAGGGGTATCAATTAATTTCACTGAAGACGATTTTAATTGTTCAGATAAAGAAAAACTACTAAAAATAAAGAAGAATAAAGCAAAACAAACCGTATTAGATTTTATTGAAAAAACATTTGAAGAAGATGTAGAATTATCTTTTCCAGAGTCTAATTAATGGCTTTTGATTGCTATATTCGGCGAGCAGTCGAAGATGATGAAGTAATATTCTCAAAAAAGTTTGCTTTGAATGATATAGAAGCTGACAAACATAATAAGAATAAAACTCCAAAGCAGCATGTTAAATCATTAGAGTCAGAACGAGCATCAATGCGAAGCGTCTTTCGCTACATGTGCCAGTATATGAACGATCCTATTGATGAGTCCACAATTGAATTTAAAAGATCATATTTACATCCGGTACAATTTACTGGCGATGTAATGAGACAACTAGAACAAGAGTCTGCTCTTATATCAATTGATCCTGCTATACGTCTTAAAGAAACTAATGATAGAACTGGTATTGTGGTAACAAAGCCATTACCAGACTCAAAACAACGAGTTGTAATGGAAGCTTTCGGGAAACGATTGCCAGTAGATAAAGTAGTGGATGAAATCTTCCGTTTAGTTACTTCATATAAGACTGAGAGAGTATTAGTTGAAACTGTAGCGGCTCAATTATGGCTCGTTAAGATTTTAAAAGATGAAATGATTAAACGTCGTATATATTTTACAATTGATGAAGTAAAACCATCTACAAGAGAAACTAAAACAGCACGTATTCGTGGTCTTATACCATATTATGCAAATGGACGAGTATTGCATCGTAGTGGATTAGAAGATTTAGAAGCCGAGCTTATTCAATTTCCACGTTCTCGACATGATGACATTATTGATGCTCTATCAATGCAAATTTTATATTGGAAAGAATTAGTTGAACCTGGCAAGATTATACAGACAACCAGTAAAACTCCGTTCAGTGTAGATTGGTTTAAATCAAAATTAGCAAGTCAACGAACGCCCAAAGAACAAATATTTAAAGGTTTATTAAAAAGGAGATCTTCATGGTAGCTTCTGCTATTGGTGGTGAAGCAAAATTACGTCCCGTTGAACAGTGGCATGAGGAACTCTCGGCTGCTGAACGTATTAAGAAAGAATATAGAGATATTTATCGATGGGATGTTTTTGTAGATCAATATAAAGGATTTTGGAATCTTCCCACTCATGAAATACCGCCTTTAAACTTTGTATTCTCGTGGCTTAAGACAGAGTTGGCTTCTCTTTATGTAAGAGATCCACATATGGAAGTAACACCACTCAAACGAACCACTATTGAGCAGGCTCTATTAAAAGAATTAGCCTTGGCTGATATTTGGCGTAGAAAACGATTTAAAAAAGAAGTAAAGAAAGCTATTGTAGATGGTAAGTTAGTTGGCCATGGTTGGTTTAAAGTGGGATATAATGGCGAATTTGAAACCATGGTGGACTCTGAAGGTAATCAACTCGATACGATTAAACAAGATGATTTCTTTGGTTATCGTATTCCTTGGACGGATGTTCTTTTTGATAGTCATCGTTCAGTAGATGCTCCTTTTGATTGTCAATGGATTGCTCATGAATTCTGGGTACCGGAAGAAGAGTTCATGGCGAAGAAAGAATTTAAACATAAAGCGGATGTTCAGGCTCAAACAATTAGACGATTTACGTTAAATAGAGAAAGAGATCGTAGAATTAAATTAGCAACCCCACCTGAATTAGGGAAACACACACGTCAAAAATTTGTTCAACTGTTTGAAATCTGGGATAAGAAAGATAAAAAGGTTCGTATTTTATCTCCTGGTGTTCGAAAAGGATTCATTCATGAGAAAGATTGGCCTTATGAGAAGCTTCAAGACTTCCCTTTCTCGTTTTTGAATTTTAATCCTATTAACGATGAGCCATACGGCATTCCTGATATTGCTATGTTTGAACGGCAATTATTGGAACTCATGAAACTCGATTTCTTAGTTCTCGATCATGTTAAAAAGAATAATAGGCAACTTATAACAGAACCAGGTAATTTAACTGAAGAGTCTCGTGTGGCTTACGAAGAAGGACAAACAGGAGTTCTTTTAGAAGCCAATAATCCAGATCGTATTTTACCGGTTCCATATGCACCGGTTCAGCAAGATATATTTGCTCTTAGGAACTTTCTGATTCAGAATATCACTAATGTTAGTGGTCAGCCCGCCGTACAACGCGGGGCGTCTCAACCCGTATCAACACGCACATTTAAAGAGTTAGCTGCTATCGATGAGGGTTCTAATGACCGTAGGTCAGAACAACTTGATGTATTAGAAGATTTTATGGAAGACATTGCTCGCAAAATGAGTCTATTAATAGATGAGTTTGCCGATTCTACATTTTTTATTAAAGTTACAGGTCGTCAGTCTCCAGAAACTACTCAAGCTATTGCAGGTCGTCCTTCAGCACAACAGCCCGATAGTCAATTAGCAACTCGTAATGGACAAGTACAAGGATTCACTGCTACTCGTGAAGATTTTGGTGGAGATAATTCAGATTTTGATATACAAATTAAAGCGGGTTCTACTGTTCCATTAACACGAGAAAATAAAACAGAGATCCTTCGTTTCGCTTTAGAGGCAGGTCCTGCAGCTGGTGCTATACCGGGTGGTCCAGTTATGGGTACTGCCGCACGGCTTTTATTTAAAGAGTTTGATATGCCTGAATTAGATATGGCTATTGATGAAGAATTAGAAGCCCAACAAGGAATACGACAAGAACAAACTAGATTAGAACAACAACGACAAGAATTTGAAGCCGCGCAGAAAGGAGCAGAAATTCAAATTCAAGCTGAACGTGAAGCCAACCGTAAAGAAGAAACTCGGCTCCGCGAACGTGATGTTGCGATTCGTGAGCAAAGTATGATTTTAGAAGCACAAATGCGAGATCAAGAGTTACGTATTAAAGAATTAGAAGCTCTCTTAAAAGGACGTAGTCAAGCTAACGGACGACAAGATGGCTAAGAATTGTCGTGGTTGTGGAGCTGATGATGCCTATATGGTTCGTACCTATTTAGACGGCACTGAAATTTGTGACCGTTGTACAGGTATTCGTCCTACAGGTACTCCAGATGTTTTTATAGGTTCTAAAGGTGGAGAACAAACAGATAGTAATATTTGTGATCCAAAGACTGGTCAACCTATTCCTTTTTCCTCAAAACGAGAGAAGAAAGCTATTATGGATAAGTTGAAGATTAAACAGCACCCATCAGCCGAACGGACTCATGGTTCTCGTAATGAAAAATATTTGCATCCTAAGAGTTATGGATAAACAATGGCTGCTTTATACAAAGCTGTATCAGTTAGTACTACCCCAGTTTTAATTGCGGCTGCAAATCCGCGACGTAAAGGTATTATTCTACAGAGCACAACAGTTGCTCCTTTATTTTGGGGTAATGATGAGAATATCACCACAAGTAACACAGTCTTTGTTAGAGCTGGTGGAGATGGAATTTTAGCAGGTTTACCTGAAGCATATAAAGGCGCTATTTATGGAGTTGTGATAGCAGGTACACATAGTGTTAAAGTTTTTGAGTGGAGCGAATAAATGTCGACAAGTTTAGGTCCAGGCGCTGCAAGCGTATCTCAAACAACAAAACGTTTAAAATGGGAGACCGACACAGATTTTAATAAAGGTACTGTCCCATCAACTCTTGAAGTTTCAGGAACAGGCGATGCAGCCGTTCTTCAAACAAAAGCAAAAACAGATAACTCAGATAACATTCCATTTACTACAGCTGGAAATTATACGTTATCGAATGGATCACTTTTAGAAATTGCAGCAGGATTGGCTCGTCTTTCGGTTCAGTCAGGAGATAGTGCAGATTTTCCTTTTACAACCGCATCTAATTATACTCTTGGAACAGGAGTAGAAGTTACAGGAGGAGTAGCAAAGCTCGAACATGATGCAAATATTGTTGGTGCATGGGATCTAAACGAATCTTCTGGAACAAATGCACCTGATACATCAGACAATGGAAATGATGGGACACTTAACAATATGGCCGACTCGGACTGGGTATCGGGTCAATTAAATAATGGTCTTCAGTTTGCTAATGGAAGTGAATATGTATCGATGGGTGATGTTCTTGATTTTGAGAGGACGGACGCTTTTTCGATTGAATTCTGGATGAAAAGAACAGGTAATAGTGCCACTGAATTTATTGTCTCAAAACAGATTCAGGGCGGAAATGCTGAAGGTTATGGCGTTTTTATCAATACGTTAGGTGTTTTGGAATTTTTGTTGGTTAGTACAACGACGAATCTTGTTCGAGTCACAGCAACAACCGCTGTTGATGATAATACTTGGCATCATGTTGTTGTAACGTACGACGGAAGTAGCGCAGCTTCTGGTATAACAATTTATTTGGATAACTCTTCAGAGAGTTTGACTACTGTAAATGACACACTCACTACCTCTACATTAAGTACAGCCCCATTTCAATTTTCAGGACGAAGCGGTGCTAATTTAACTTACGGAGGGACATTAGATGCTGTTAAAGTATGGGACAAAGAATTAACATCAGGAGAAGTTTCGACCCAATATAATTCTGGAACCGGAACAGAAGATATGGGATATTCGCAATTAGATCCAACGGTTGTGAATAATACTGGTCTTTCTTTTTCAACAGCTCTTGATACATTTACTGAGACAGCTACTAAGCCCTCTAATACCGCTATTCAGTATCATGTTAGTTCTGATAATGGAGTAACGTGGGAATATTGGACAGGTGCAGCTTGGGCTACAACTGATAATACATTTGCACAATCAAATACAGCAGCAGATATACAAACTAATATTGGTACATTAGCTGCGTCTGGTACATTTAAATTTAGAGCTCTTTTAAGAACAACAGACGGGATCAACACTCCAGAATTAGACCGGATACAAGTTTCTGGACCTAATACGTTTTCTACTACAGATAATTTATACGTTGAAACAAAAGACGCGAGTCAAATAAACCCAACAAATTTTACGGACTGGCTAACTTGTATTTTTACTTCTACTACACCGGGTAGCACTGATTTACGTGTTTTATTTTCAGTAGACGATCGTGTAAGTTGGTTAACATGGAGTGGATCTGCCTGGGTTGCTCCGACATCAGATACCACTCGAACAGATGCTACAAGTTTAACGGATGCGGCTACTAATTTTTCATCACTACCGTCTACTAAACCATTAGATGTACGTGTCTTTATTCAAACTTCGGATAATAGTGTAACTCCTTCTATGGATAATATTGCGATCACTTCTAATGCTGGTTTTGAGACAAGTGGAACATATGAAACGAATCAATATGATTCCACAGAATTAGGACAAGAATGGGGTTCAGTAATTTTTAATACGACTGAGCCATCCGGTACTTCGATTACGATTAAAGGTAAAGCTGCAAATAGTACAACTGAATTAACAGCTGCTAGTTATGGTTCGGCTTTATCTAATAATGGTTTATCAAATTTAACAGGACAATATATTCAATTTGAAATAGCTTTTACTGGAACATCTACATTACAACCACAAATAGATAATTTGGCAGTAGATTTTGATTCGCCTTTACGAACTATAGAAGCACCATAAAATTTGGAGAATAAATAATGGAATTTTATTTAATATCGATGAGTATTTCAACAGTTGTGGGATTCATGCTCGGCATGTGTGTCGCAACATTACTTAAACGAAAGGAGAAATAATATGCCGGGCTTTGATGAAGTTATTGAAAACTTAACCCCAAGATTTCAGAAAATCATTCGAACCGAACAACTCATTCCAGAGTGGATTATTGGTGCTATGTACACAGGTAAATTTACTTTTATCTTGAAAGAAATGGATGAGAATGGAATGACACTTGAGGTTGTGGAAGAAGATTTTAGTGACAGTGAGGTAGTATCGCAAGGACCAAACTCTATGGCTGAGGCTAGTAATAATATTATGCGTCCTCAGAATGCAGGAAAGAGTCCTATTGATCCATCACAAATCATGCCTCGTGTTTCATAAATAGATTTAAAGTAGATCGGCCTTATGGCCCCTACAAGGGAGAAGAACATGGAAAAACAGCAGAAACCTACAGAAGCTGAAGCAAAAGAACCGGCGTCTAAGCCCTCGGATGATCAAGCTTCTGTAGAACCCCAAGCACAAGATGAGTCAGGAACGCCTCAAGGTACGCCGGCCCCTGACCAAAGTCAAGGTGAGCAAAAGTCGTCTGATTGGGAGTTTGATGGTAACTATGATAAGTTACGTGAAGACCACCCAGAGATGATGAAGTATGCGCAAGGAATTCGTAGATATCTGACTCGTGAAACTCAGAATATAGCTGATGAGCGTGAGAAGATAGAAAAGTATGATCAGATCGTTAAAGATCCTTTATTACCCGAATTTCTGGAGTATCGTAAATCTCGCAATATTAGTCAACCGGCTCCGATATCTCAACCTGCTCCTAGAGCAGATTTAGACTTAGATGACCCTGATAATGTTCGAAGCTATATCCAATCAAAAGAACAGGAAATGGCTAGATTACTCCACCAACAAGCGCAAAAGATAACCGAACTAGAACAGAAAACGGCTTATCGCGACCGCGAGGCAGAACTACAAGCCTTCGCAGACACTCATCCTGAATTTTGGCAATTACGTGATATGGGATTAATACAGCCACAGCTTGCTAGAATTGTTGATACTGGTAAAGGTACTATTGCAGATGCATTTAATGCAGCAATGGAAGTCAAACAAAAACTAGTTAATTCAATTAAGCAAGATGAACAAGTACGAGTTAACAAGAAGAAAAAGGCTACTTCAGCTAAACCTTCGGCCCCTGCTGAGTCGGAAATTGATTACATCCAGCCTAGCCATCTTAAATGGGAAAATGATGTAATGAATCGTGCTATAGAATTGGCTGCTAAAGGTATCAAAAAACAAGTAAAACGAAAAAAATAAAGGCTGGCGCCTTTGCCAGACTGGCGAAGACACAGTCTTAATAAAAGGAGTGTAAATTATGGCCGATACATTATTTACTCATGGTCCAGATAATGTAACTACGCTAATTACTACGACTCATGAGAATCGCCGTGGAGAAATTCATGACGCATTTTTCAAAGACTTAGTGTTACTTAACTGGCTTAACTCGAAAGCAAAAGTCATGGTTCGAGGTGGACGGTCCATCGTTACACACTTGATAACGAACAAGAATACTGCTGTTACGGCATATTCTGGTTTTGATATTATCCCTACTACGCCGCAAGAAGGTCACACCACTTCTCAGGCTCAATGGAAACAATATGGTGCTCCCATCTCTGTTTCTGGTCGGGAAGCTCGCGTTCAGAACGCCGGTTCATCTCAAGTGTTCGATATTGTCCGAACCAAATTAAACCAAGCGGATCGCAGTATCAAAAATGATATTAATGCGGATCTGTTTGCTGCCACACAAGACTCAAAGAAAATCAGAAGCCTGGTGAGCCTCATCGATGCTACATCTACTGTTCAAGATATTAACTCTACTTCCAATTCATTTTGGCAAGCGGACGTTAATACCGGCGGTTCTTTTGCCGCACAGGGATTGGCTGATATGAGAACTCTCTATAATGACTTGTCAAAAATCAGCCCTTCAAGTCCAGTTGATCTCATTCTCACGACTTCAACTGTTCATGAATCATATGAAGGGGCGTTGCAACCGCAACAGCGTTATCAATCCATGCAGGATGGAAACGGGAGTTTCAATAACCTCTTGTTCCGTGCAGCTCCTGTTGTGTTCGATAACGAAGCTACGTCACAAGTGATGTACTTCTTAAATTCAGACGCGCTAGAACTCATCGTTGATTCTGCGACTGACTTCACTGTTACACCGTTCCAATCTGCGACCATCAAAGGTCAAGATGTTCAGGTGGCTCTGGAATTGGTTGCTATGGAATTAGTGACTCCAAATCGTCGAATGCTGGGTAAAATCACCGGCGTGACGGCTTAAGGGAGGTATAAGTTATGGCTGCTGTTACTGCCGCTTCTACTTCTAGTGCACAAGGTATCTTCAAAGTGTTTAAGTTCTCTTCAGTGGATGACGCTGACACCTTCACAGGTCCAGCTTCACCTAAAGCCTTTTGGGCTATGGTCACTGCGGATCCGACCACTAATACCTCTGCCGGAATTAATGTTACAGAATCAAGTGGAACCTATACCTTTTATCCAGGTGTAGACTCACTTACTGTGACATTATTTGTTGTTGAATAAAATTAAGGAGGATTACGAATATGCAAGATCGAGGAATTACACGACCGACCGCCTCAAATGAAGGCGATGCGATGTATGTAATTGCGAAAGCTGAAACTGCTCGAACTGAAGGCGACGTGGTCCAATGGTCTGACACTGCTTCTGCTGCTTACCCTCTTGGGGTGGCAATTGAAGTGAGTGCTGCAGATAGTGGACGGGTTGCTGGTGTTGTAGCATTAGGTGATATTGCTCAAGATGAATACGGCTTGGTGCAAGTCTATGGTTATAATACTAATATTACTACTGATGGCAGTGTCGCTGGTACCGACTTATGGTTAACAGCTGGCGCTGGTGTTGCAGTGGGGCAAACAGATGCTGAAGTTGAGGCTGACATTACTACAGCTGATATCAGTTCTTTGACTGATGTCTTTGCGTGGAATGTGTCTGCTGATGTGGGCACTGTTGGTCAAGGTTTCATTCGCAAAATGGGAATATTTTAAGAAATTTCGTTAGTATGTTGTTATAACAAAGGGGAGATTATGGAACATAATTACATAGATTATCGAAAAATAAACCCAAAGTACTTTAGATGCGGTTCATGCGCTAGAGTAATTACATGGAAATCTATCAAAGCTGGGGGCTGTAGAGCCTGTGGAGGTAGACGTATTAGTTTGCCTTGCAGGCCTACAGTCCTTGACAAGATTTTAGTTTTTATATTTAGACGATAAGGAGAATATTATGGCGGCACTTACATATCAAGTAACAAACGGATCAGATGAAGCTGCTGATGGTGGTGCAGATGTTACTATCATTGCTGCACCCGGATCTGATCGTGTATTAAGAGTCCTTAGTGGCCATGTTACGGTACATGTGGCTGCTGCAGGCGGCGGAGGAAAGGTCGCTTTGGAAGATGGTGTTGGTGGAACTCGTATTTTTGAAGCAGATGCCGATGCTGTTGGGCACTATATAATTAATTTTGAACCGAGAGGTTATCCATTAACAGCCAACACATTGTTGAATTTAACTGTTGATGGAGCTGCAACCACTCAAGCTACAGCAACTGCTACGCTTACAGCTTATATAGCGTAACTTACAAATAAAGGGGAGATTATAATCATGAGTCATGAAATTGAAGGCGTATTAAAAGACGTGTTAGTCAAAGAAGTAGGAGGGAATATGCATGATAAAGTATTTATTGTGAATGAACTCCCTCGTAGTTTGTTTTATACAACTGCACCAAAAATGATACCGAAAATAGATAGAGATGGATATCCAACAGGGGATATGGTTCCTGATCTAAAGAATAAACAAGAAGTATTGAAAGAAGGTATAACCTTAAGTCAAGCAGGAGATAACGGTTATGTTTTTGATTGTTCAACCAATGCGGGTCGTGCAGAATTGGAAGTGGTAGATCGTTACATATCAAGTATGTTACCCGCTAGTGTTCGTCCTGCTCCAAGAGAATTTTATTGTTCTGAGCCGGGAAATTACACTTCTCCGCCCAGACCTTTACACCAACTTCCGAGGGTCGAGTTACCTGTATCTTCTCCCCCTGTTGAAGAGTCATCTTCGATGGTACAGGCCTCACCCTCCACTTTAAAAGAGGCTCCAAAGAAACGACGCGGACGTCCCGCTAAAGTAAAATAAATCCATAAGGAGTTACTATGACTTTTCTGGAGTTAAGACAGCGTATTGCAGAAATGCTTGCGTTAGATCAAACTGATACAGAAATCGATACCTCACTTCAAGAGTGGGTTAATGATAGTTATAGGTTAATATCTGGTATACAGAGATGGCCTTGGTTAGTTACAAACGATGTAATACAGACTGTACCTGATATTACTACAGGTACTGTTTCAATTACACAAGACTCAGCTGCTATTGTTTTCTCTTCAGCTCCAACAGTGAGTGTTGCTAATGATTATCGTATTCAATTTGATGATTCTGATGACTGGTATGATATATCATCTCATACTGCTTCATCAGTAAACGCAACTCTAGCAGATCCATTTTTAGGGACTACTGACGGTACAGCAAGTTATACTCTCAGGAAAGTCTATTATACTCTTCCATCTAACTTCGATAGGATGACAACCGTTCGACAAGCTCGAACAGATATTAAAGTAGAACCTATTGACTTTAGACTCAAAGATAAGATTTTACCTGACCCTACAGAAACAGGAGAACCTAGGTTTTATGAGGTGATTGGTCAAGATCCAGCAGCTTCTGCTAGTTCTCAACCTCAGTATCGATTAGTATTCTTTCCTACACCCAATGTAGAGATGAATGTTGATATGAGGTTCTATAAACAGATAACTGATTTATCAGCTGATACAGATGTGCCTATCTTTCCCCCTCAATGGCACTCTGTCATTATCTTTGATGTCTTAGATCGATACGGATATACATTTTTAGATGATGATCGTAAGAATGAAGTTCGAACAGTTAAGAATGAACTATTAGATCAAATGATTAAGAACCGTAATCCTATTCCTGATAAGCTTGTTTCTAAAATGCAATGGGATAAAGTGGTTCGTATCGTTAATGAGTCTTTCTTACGTCGAGTACAATTACCAGTTACTGAGGTTTAATAAATGGCATATCGAGGCAGAGAAATACCAGTATTTGACCTCTCTGGCGGACAGGCTTCTAATAGACCTGTCACAGCATTACAGCTTAATCAAGCCTTAGAAGTTGATAATGTGCATGCTATTCCAGGTGGTGGAGTTGAACTTCGTCAAGGAGATACAGAAGTTAATTCTAGTGCATTTGGTGGAGGTACAGCCTTTACAGGACTCCAGTATTACCGGCAATCTGACGATGATGAGTTTCTTGTTGGGGTAGCTGGTACCGCTATTGGGAAGATGGATTACTCAGCCGGTGAACCTGATGGTACATGGGATACTATTACTGGATCTGTTACTGTTACAACTGGCCAAGATAATACCTGGACTTCATTTGTAGCTGGAGATGACGTTTATTTTGTAGGCGGGGCTCCCAATGTACCGTTTAAATGGACTGGTACTGGAAATGCTGCCACATTTGGTACTGGAACTCCGAGTGGTGACTTTGGTTTCTTCCATAATAATCGTATCTTTATTGGAGTTGCTAGTACCTCAGTTTTAACAAATTCTACGCTCACAGATATTGAAGATTTTACTGGAGATGGATCACAGAATACAACAGTTGATGCTCAAGACGGTGATGACCTTATTGGAGCGGCTCCTCTTAATACGGACGTTGTATTGCTCTTTAAACAAAACTCTATTCATCAGCTTTTAACAGCTCAGTTTCCTTTTTCTAGATTTCCTTTATTTCCTAAAAGGCGTGACGGTGGAACAGGAGCAGTTGGTAAACATGCAATAGTGGTAAACGAAGGTCTTGCTTATTTTATCACTCCACAAGCCAGAATGAAAGCTACAAATGGCGCAGAAATTATAGATTTTCCTGCAGATATGGATGATGTATGGGACGCTATACCAAAAAATAGACTCCCGTTTATCCAAGGTTATGTAGAGCAGGGTAAGAATTTTAGACATATTAAATGGGTAGTTACGGCTAGTGGTGGTACTACAAACAGCTTAGCTATTATTTGGGATTTAGATAATAAGTCATGGTGGCAATACTCTACTGGTCATGATGTTAATGCCCAAACAACTGACACTACAGATAATATTGTTTATGCGGGGCATTATGATGGTAAAGCTTATAAGAAAAACGTTAGTGCTACTTATACTGATGCAAGTGAATCTAGCGCAGGTGTCAGTGGGTTTTGGCGGTGGGGATGGCAAACTAACCGTTCGTTTCAAATTTCTCTACATCCCCAACGTCTTAACGTATCAGTTTTAGGTGAAACTGTTGGTAATCTAAGAGTGCAATATGGATTTGATTTTGCTCCAGATCGCATTACAAAAGATGTGAGTCTAGTTGTACCCGGCGGTGTTTGGGATACCGATAACTGGGATGAAGGGGTTTGGGCTGGACAGACTGATGACATCAAAAATGTTATTTTAAAAGGCAGAGGGAATGCCTTTCAAGTAAAATTTTCAAATGCTACAGCTGGGGAACATTTTCAAGTGAACGGATTTACAGTATCTGGTAAAGAATCCGGTCAAAAAATATTTGGAGTTAAATAAGGAGACAAAATGGCCAATCTTACAATTACAAATTCCTTTACCTCCGGGACTAAGATACTTAGTGCTGAAGTAAATACGAATTTTACAGACATTAGTGGATATATAAATCCCCGTAACTCTGGCAGTACAGATTGGGATTTTGTTTCTTCATCTGGACTTATTACAGCCAAAGATGATATTTCATTAAATGACGGGACTGCTGCGGGTCCTGCATTATTCTTTACTTCCGGTACTACAGATGGAGTTTATAGAATTGGTACTAATAATATTGGTATAGCTCTAAATGGAACTTTAGCTTTTAATCTTAAAACGACAGGTATAGGTACTCCGGATGGTACGGCTGCAGATCCGGCAATAGGCGTTGATAGCGAAAGTACCGGATTCTTTCTTTTATCTGCTTCTAATCTGCATTTATCAATTGCTGATACTGATACATATCTCTGGAACGCTTCTCAATTTAGTACTACAACAGCACTCACTCAAAGCAGAAATCTGGGCTCAGCTTCAGCTGAATGGGGAACAGTCTTTGCGGTTACAGGTACATTTTCCGGTAACGTAGCAGCTGTAGCAGGAACTTTTACTGGTCAACTGCAAGGTGACGGCACGGCTACAAATGATAATGCTTCTACCGGTCAAATAGGAGAAACAGTTTCCTCAACAGTAGGTACAACAAGCTTTCCAACATCAGGACAATTCGGAGATGCCACTTCAATTAGTTTAACCGCAGGAGATTGGCTCGTGAGTGTTATTGGACAAGCTGCTTCTACTACTGATACTGTTACAGACGTTAACTTAGGGGTTTCAACAACTGCAGGAAATGATGGTACTGGACTTACGACTGGTGATACTTTCGTTCGTATTGGCCCAACTCCCGCATCAACTGGATCTGTTCGTGGAACTGGTTATATTGTACCTAAACGTTTTTCATTATCAGGGACTACTACAGTCTATTTAAAATTTAGCGGTACCTATACAAGTACAGCACCTACGTTTCAAGGTGCAAGAATTCAAGCAGTGAGGATAAGATAATGGCTACTATTTATATGAAATCAACAGCTCCTGCAACCATTCCTTTTAGGTTTGAAGGTTTAACACAAAGTGAAATTGATTCTCTTTTAGACGATTTAGGGTATACGAGTTACGAAACAATTACACAAGCAGCATACGAAGCTCTATTACCATCACTCTAAGGAGATTTAAATGGCGGTAAATCAGGTTCCGTTTGTCTGGAATCCTAATACTACAGCTCCTACACAAGAGCTGAATGTCAATTTTTTAAATATTGTTAATTGTTTAGCAATACTAGGGGGAACAGAGTTTACTCCAGCAGAAATTACATCAGATCAAAATAACTATAGTACAGTTGATTCTGATGGAAAGAATGCAGGGGTATTACGATTATCATCAGATGCGTCTAGAACGATTACGGGCCTGGCTAATGGCGAAGCGAACCGCTTTCTATACCTCATTAACGTGGGGTCTAATGATATTGTTCTTGCTAATCAATCTGCTAGTTCCACTGCAGCTAATCGCATTATCACAGGAACCGGAGCGAGTCTCACAATGGAAGCGGATGATGTATCATTTTTATATTATGATTCTACTACCGCAAGATGGAGGGTTATTAGCTTCTCAGATGCACTATGGGGATAATAATCTGGATATTTGATTTATTAGTAGCAGCAATCATTGAATTAAGGGGAGATAATTAATGAAACTAACAAAAGACGATGCACAGAAACTCTTAGGACAGGCAGATCTATACTCTAAAGGTTATCAAGCTGGTTTTAATGCTGGATATCAAGCTGCTTTAGAAACTATATTGACTAGCCAAGCTAAGGGAGAAAATAGTGGAAAAGAATCTGCCACCGTGGAAGCTGATCCGGTCACTGCCTCAGCATCTAAATAATGGAGCAGTTGATCGTGCCGTTCAATCATTTGTAGAAGATACAGAAAAGTACGGCCAAGGCATTAATAAAATAGGACTTTTTAACTCTACCATGCAGGCAGTAGCAAATGCTTGTGTATTAAGACATGATGGTACTGGTGGAGACTTCTGGGCTTCTATTGGAGATGATGGTGAAATCTATGCCTATGCATTAGGTAAGATTGTAATAGATATAGATAACCGTCTTACATACTGGGTAACTCAAGGCTGGATACATCCTAGTATTAGACATGGTAATCTTAAAAGAGGATGGGGAGAAATAGAAAAATATGCTAGGGCTAATCTTTGTCATCATCTCGTCAATATTACTGATCGTAATCCTAGAGCTTATTTAAGATTCTTAGGGCCAGAGTGGCATACTTATTCAACGATTTTAAAGAAAGATTTAAATTAATGGAGGACTTATGGCGCAAATAAATCTAACGCCGGAACAACAAGCAGAACTCGCACAGACCGTTCAATTTGCTCGGATTCCTTTATCTCAAAAAGGAACTCTACAACGACAGATTGCAACTGGTTCTATCGATACTGAAGAGTTTCAAAGAAACTTACCAGGTGCTGGTGCCATTCAGCTTCCTTCATTTATTACTAATCCTCAAACTACCACTCCTCCGCCTACACAGGTTAGAGCCCTACAGTCACCTACCGCTACACCTATTCAAACTAATCTATTAAGTTTTGATGAACTCAGTCAACAATCAGTTGGCCGCGGTTTACCTTTCTTGTTTGATACTGGTCTAAAGAGTCTGGAGGCTGGGAAACAAGCTATTCAACGTGGGGACTTAACTATCAGTGAATTTACTAATCAAGCTGCAGATCTTGCTCAAGGCCTTACTGAACTCGCTAATCAATTAACCACTCAAGGTGGTGGGCCAGCTAACTTCGCCAAAGGCTTTAATCAGAGACTCTCTCAATTTGTTAATTTTGATGTTCAAGGCGGGGGTATTGGAACCGCTAATTTCCAAGACATTAAAATTCCTTTTACTCAACGAGAGTTTACCACTCTACCTGCCAACGTATTACCGACTTTAACTGAGATTAATCAAGGTATTATTCCTGTTGATATCCTTCCTCCAGGTGCTTTCGAGAGAGTACAAAGAGAAGAGGAAACTCGGTTAGCAGATCAGCGAGTTCCAACTGATACTCAAGGTTTACCAGAACCCGGTTCTCGTCTTATTCCTGATCCTCAGAATCCAGGCCAATTTATTCCAATCCCTGTAGTTGGAGATGTATCTCAAGTAACTGTACCACAGACTCGAGATCAGTCCATTATTGAGGCTGAAGCCCGTAGACAGGAAGAGCAACAAAGACGAGCATTTGAAGCTGCCAGAGCTCTCAGAGAGCAGCAATTAGGAGCTCTTGAAACCTCTTTAATAGAACAACAACAGCGCCAATTTGGAGAGTTTGTGCCCCAAGCAGCAGACATCCTGCAAACAAGAGGACTCCTACAGACCTCAGAGCTCGAGAACGTCCTAGGACGCGAACAGGCGCGTTTAACTGGTCAAACCAGTGATATACTCGCCCAAGCCCGTTTAGGGGCCACAGACGAAGAAATAGGCCGTATAGATGAGATTCTGAGAGCACGTCAGGGACTTCAACAGGCCGGTCTAGAACGTAGATTCAGTATTCAAGATTTTGAACGTCAGGCTTCTTTAGCACGTCAGATAGGGTCTCAGGCTACGCCTCAAGTGGGTGGTGGGAAAGGAAGTCGTTTAGGAGCGGGATTAACTGGTGCTGTTGGAGGTGCTTCCGCTGGAGCGGCCGGTGGGGGATTAGGCGCAGCTTTAGGGGGTATTGCAGGTGGCATAGGTGGATTTTTATCGTAATTTAGGGAGATAATATGGCTAATGGTAATCAACCAAATTTAAGGTTTCAAGGTCAAGTTCCGTTCGCGAGTATTGTAGATGCTTTGCGGCAACGTCCTGTTTTAGAAGAGCAACTCCGTAGTTCTCAAGAACAAAGAGAACAGCAGAGAGTGAGATCTGTCTTAGATGCAGCCACTCAAGGTCTTAATCTGGCTTCTATGGCTACTCAGCAAGCTCAGAGACGTCAGCAGCAAAGACAATTAAGTGAACTTAGTCAATCTCTTCAGCAACAGCTACAACCTGAATTACAGGCTGCTCAACAAGAAGTGCAGCAAATAGGGGCTCAACCAACTCCAGGACCTTTACAGGATATAGCGGGTCCTACAGTTCCAGCTAGAGGTACGACCCCTCAAGTTCGTCAAAGACAACGTAGGGCTCAATTGGATCCTGATCGTATTCAGAGTGTGATTGAATCTGTTGGCGGTTTAGCAGAATTAGGAAAAACTAAAGAAGCGCAAGAATTAGCAGGTGTTAGACCTGGAAAAACTGGATCATTACCTAGATCAATCGAAAGTTTTTTTGTACAGCAAGCCGCTCGTGGAGAAATCAGCATTAAAGAAGCTATATCTGAAATTCGAAAAGCCGAACCTAAAACAAGACTTTTAACAGATGCAGAGGGTAATCAAAAACTAATAAATGAGTTTAGTGGAGAAGAAACAGATGTTACGGGTGTAAGACAAACTACTGGTCCTAAAGCTACTCGTCGTGAATTTACTCCTGCAGAACGAAAGGCTATATCAGAAGTTCGGGGAGAAATGAAAACTGATCCAGTTATTCGGGAAGCTCGTATTGCGTTACAAAAATCTAACGTAACTCGTAAACTTATCCAACGGAATAGAAAAGGGAGTATCGGATTTATTAGAACTCAACTTGCAAAAGCGGCTGGAGAGCAACGAATTACAGATCAAGATATCGAACGATTTTCCGGTTCACCGGCTATTGCAGACAGATTAACACGTAAATTACAAGAATGGAAACGAGGTAATTTAACAGAAGAAGATCGAACAGATTATCTTATCATGTTAGATATTGCTGAAAAAGCTGCCGGTAATGAGTTGAGTGAGATTTTAGATAGTAGAATTGATGGATTAGAGTTTGATTTAGAGAATGCGGATCGCAAAGCACTCCGTAAGACTCTAGGACGTGGATTTCTACCAGCAATTAATCGTGCAGAAAATCGCCGAAAAGAACGAAATAAAGGTGCAGCTCCAGAATCTTTAAGCGATGCTGATTTGGAAGCCGAAATAAGGAGACTACGTGGCCAATAATCGATTAAGATTACTTTTACTCGAACAAGAGAAAAGACGACGAGAGACTCAAACACAAACTCCGCAACGTTCGCCACAACGGACAGAATTTGAACAACCACAATCTCTAAGATCTGTAGCTTTTGAAGCTTTAGGGGAACCTGCTAGACTCTCTCGGGCGGGTTTAACTCAAATTGCCGAAGCCGTGCCACAACCACAACCAACAGGAAATCTTCCTTTAGATATCGCTAAAGGAACTCCACGTATAGCTGCTGAAACATTGGTGGAAACTGCCCCGCAATTTATAGATCAAGCTGCTCTATTAACTGCTGGTGCCGGCGCAGCGATTAGACCAGTTGCTAAAGCCGCTGCTCCATTAGCACGAGAAGCAGGACGTACTATAGCTGGTGGGGTTGAAAAAGTGTTGGGTGTAGGGGCCGATAAAGTTCGTAATCTTTTCGCGCGGCCCTTATCTGTTTTAACTGCACCTACTAAACGTCAAGTAACCCAAGCTTTTTCAAAAGCTGAAACAGCACAAGGCATTAAAACATTAAACGAGATTATTCAAGAAGGTACTGCTACATCAGGAGCTTTAATTAGACGAGCGGGTAAACAGATTTTAAAAGGTCAAGCAAATGCAAAAGATATTCTTAAAGGCCGTAAAGCTTTAGACAAACAAATTGCTACATTGGAGAGTCAGATCGCGACTGCTAAAACCGGTAGAGGCGCATTACAAGAAGCCATGGAGTCTAAATTTGCTCTTAGGCGTACATTTAATGAAGCATTAGATAAAATTGCTCCTAAACTACGTGAAGCA
Organism: Saprospiraceae bacterium; assembly: GCA_028279185.1. GTDB lineage: Bacteria > Bacteroidota > Bacteroidia > Chitinophagales > Saprospiraceae > JANQSS01. Next base: position 25,102 of record JANQSS010000092.1, read on the forward strand.
GATAAATTAGCAGCTCAACAACTAAATGTAGCGCCTTTTAGAAGTCTTACTTTACCAGGTAATATTAATTTCTTTACTCCCAAAGGACTCGCTAGAGCTATACCAGGATTACCCCAAGCATTAGGTACTAGTATTGCAGGTGCAGGAGCTACAGCAAAAGCACTAAATAGCCTAATAAACTCTAGTCCTCAAGCACAAACTGCAATTGCTGGGGTAATACAAAATTTAGTAAGAGATAAATTAAATAAAGGTGAGCCACAACCGTAAGGAGATATACTGTGGAAAATAATGGATGGTCAGAATATAGAGAACTCTTCAAACACCTTATTACCAAGATCGATAGTATTGATGATAAGCTTGAAAAAGCTTTAATTCAGGTAGGTAAGTTAGAAGAAAGAAATAAAGTTATGTCCGCTTTATATGGCGCTTTGGGCGGCGGGCTAGCCATTATTATTACATTAGCTATTAAGGTTTTGTCGTGATGGAGAGTGTGGTATGCTCTTTAAACATAAAAAACCACTCGAATGGGTTGATGTTCGTTGTCCAGTTTGTAAGATAAGAATTGGTCAGAAGAAAAAGACAGAGTTAGGATCTTTTGAATGCCCAGACTGTAAGGCCACTCATTATTTTTATCCCGGTGAATTTAAACGTCCCAGTAAAAGTGTTCCCAAATCTCATAACAAGTCCTCTGGTTGTGGGTGTGGACACTGCGGTCGTTAATCAATATTAATGATTATTTCTTTCTTGTCTTTTTGAGCTTGTTCAATTTTTTTAAACAACTTTTTAAACGCTGTTCTACTTCGCCCAATAAAGTTTTTACTCCGCGTTTCTCCAACCAATATACATCCGTCAGTGTCTTTTGATGTGTTTCCAGGGTGTATTCTAATTCCTTTAAATTCTGGAACATTGATAAGTAATGGTAATACGGTTTTAAATCTGGGGCTGTAATTGAGTTTGACTCTATAAGATCCTGCAGATATCGCTGTTTCTCCATAAACTTTTTCATTTCTTATTCTATCCTCCAATGTATAACATTGATATTCCCCATCTAAATATAACTTACCTATAGTACTTTTCTTAGTAAACCACTTTCTTTTTACATCAATCTGTAAGTAATGCTTCTTTATTGTTTTATGTGGCTTAGATTTTTTAGGTTTTTTAAAAGCTTCCATAGGATCACCTTCGTGCATTGTAAAGCAATCTTTTAAGAATTGTAGTAATTTTTTAATTATTTTTTTCATATAATTTTTTTAGATACATAATCATATGTTCAAACGACTCAAAAACATAAATCTCATCATCTCTTATTTGATATTCGCTTGGTCTATCTGGTCTAATAAAATATCCATTTGCAACTTTTGTAATTATTGGTCTGTCTATATATTGTAATTCTTTTTTATTCATTTTTAATCCTTGCAAGGCATAGGATGCCCATCCCCACAACATTTAATTCCCATCGTTTAATTGCTCCTCTTTGAATTTGTCGAAATCTGTAAGGGTCTCCTCAATAGAATCATAAATATATTGGATGATTTCTTCTGAATCTACTCTATGCCTCACCATATCTCCAATTCGTTCCTTTATATCACCCAAAACTTCCTGCTTTACTTCTCTTTCGGTGTCTTCGAAAGCTTTTTCAATTTTATCTATCAAACGACACTCAACATCTGTAATTGTATATGGATTTCCATATTCACAACACCAATCATTAATAATACCGCGTGCTTTTTCTCTATGGTTGGTCATTTTCCATTCTCTCTTGATTTTTCAATAATTTCATACCCATCTGGATATTCAATGACCAAATACGGCCTTGGTCCTAATGCCTGCATTAACGTCCATACAGTAGGAGTATTGAGATAATTATTATATGCCTCTATCTCCAACAGTTCATAGAAGTTTGGCTCTCTCATTTCAACACCTTCTCCGCTTCGGCGAGAGCTTCTCTGGCAATTGTCATGCAATCAAGCCACGCCTTTTCATAATGTTCTGATCCAACAATTTGCCCCATCTCAGGATCAAGACCCATTAAACTAATAGAAGTTAATGCTTCTTTCATCTTCTCCACCACAGGCCTCAACTGGCGAATTTGTTCCATTAATTCATATCGTTGGTCTAATAATTCTTTGTTGTTTTTTCTTAAGGCTTCAATTTCCGAAACTTCATCTCTATTTTCGTCGGCCATTTTACTTTCTCCCCACCCAAATTCCTAAAAGAAAAATAAATGTAAAAAGAAAAACTAATAATAGTTCATAATTATTCAAAATTTCCTCCCCAGTATGCCTTTGGCTTGTATACCCTATCACTATCGCGTATCCACCCGAGATATCCCATCATCCCTTTCCTCCATCCAAACTTTGACTGATACTTCGGATACTTTACCACATCTTTCTCTCGCCAAATTACATGCCAATGAATACCCAACGGCCGCATAAGTGCAAAATGGTACCGAATCCAGGGCTGTATACGTGAAATATATTGCCCCTTAGTAGGACGAGAGTCTGGAGGATCATGAAGATAGTGATCAATCTTCTGTCCATTAGTATTTTCAGTCCGAATCACTCCATGTTTTGGGGCAAATAAAAACAATGTATTAGGTATCTTCCGCCATTTCCAAAATCCTTTTGGTACACGGGGTCCACCTGTTAGGGGCACTTGAAAGTATTTAAACTTTAATCGCATTAACCAATTTTGATTATCCTTACCTAGTTTATAATTCTTGGGAAAAGCTGACCGTGGCACTACGAAATTTCTCCCTTTTGTAAACAGTCCATAAAATCTCTTATTGTACTAAGAAGTGTTTCTAATTCAATATCGCCATTCTGATATTCGTTATATCTTGTTCGAATTAAAAATAATAGTTCTTCTTCACTCAATATTGTTTGCATACGTCTACTCCTTTGAATATTTTATTCCGTGTTCTTTGTCTAACTTCCATAACAATTTAACTAATACATCCATCTGTGCTTCTTGCGTATTAATGCCGTTGTCTTGTAGTAGTTTAAGTATTTTATCTTCCATCTATTTTTTATACCTTGCGGTCTTCTATAATGATTTTAAGATTCTTATCAGACTCTTCTTGACTTAAATGTATCTTCGTCACTTCTTTTAAAATATGATCTTTAAGTCTATTACGGAACTCTAAAATCAATTCATCTGCAATTTTCGCTGATATCTTTTGAAGTTTATTTTGCACAAAAGGTCCAAAAAAATCATCAAGCGTTACTTTTAATTCCTTAACTGGATAACTCATTTTGTCTCCTTACATTTCTCTCTATCAATTCTTAATAATGTGGAATGATCTTTAGTCGATACTGATATTTCATAACAAGGACAATTTAAAGATTCATTAATGGCACCTACAATCTTCGCAGATTCTAGCGCCCTCATCATATGTTTCATAGCTTGATTAGCATAATTCTGTCTTATCTCTTTAGGTGTAGGGGCTCTATATTGGGACTTCTTAGAGTCCTGAGCAATACTTATTGTCGCCAAACTAACAACTAAACCTATTACAAAAACAAAATATTTTACCATTTTACGCTAAGGCCTCCCGTAGGATTCATTTGATCATCTATCCCAATAAATAAATTAGTATTGGGAGTCCATTTTAAAGGTGCATTATAATTGATAGCCAATGGATAAGCACCAAACGATAACGACTTATCATTACGATCCTCCACACGACTACCAATACCAGCACCGCTGCTTAATCCAAATCGTCTCCAATAAAACCACTCTAAATCAAGACCTAAATGTGGTCTACCCCTAGATAAGAAAGAAGAGAAACCTGGCTCTAATGTCAATCCTAACGTAGGAGCAGATAACTCTACAGACCCATCATCATTCTCAATGATAGTGGCACGCCTAAGTCCTGAGAAATGTCTTGTAATAGTATCTTCTGATCCATCATCTTTACGTACCACAGTTGTCATCTCTTTACGTCTAAAATCTATTTTTACCATCCTCTTTTGTCCTTTCTGAAGAGATAAAATCTGTTGTTTTTGTCCGTTGAAAAGAGATAAAAGAGATCGAGTCTCGATGTACTTATATGCCCCAAAAATAAGAGCGGCGATAAGAGCGTACCCAAGTAGATGAACACCAGTCCTTTTCACCAACCAGAATATGGCTTGTATACCTCGTTTAGTCAACCACGCTTTGTGGTTTCTCTTGGTCTTCTTTCGTCGTCTCAAATTGAGCCTCCGCTAATTTGTCTTTATAGTACTCAGGAAATCCTGCTGTAATCCCTCGACCTATCTTTTTCCATGCCCATTTCATGAGGTAGTCTTTGATCTCATCCTCACATTCATGCTTTGTATCACGCTGAATCTCAGCCAATAGTATCCCGATATCTCTGGGACTCCCCTCTAGTTTACCAGATTCCCGTAAATGTTGCAAGGCTTTATCCCATCTGGCTTCAGTTCTATACATGGCAATAAGGTTCTGAATAATATCTTTACCCTGTAGATTACCTTTCTTCCAGTCTTTCCGCTGCACTTCTTTAAATTCTTCTCGAACCCACTTACCCATTAAGACTTTACCGTCTCTACCAAATCGATTATAATTCTTAATAACAATACCTTCGAGTTTAACTTTATGAACCTGTGTGGAGAGACCAGAGTATTGATCTAGTAGTCCTTTAACCTGGTTTAAATCAGTTATCATAAGACCAGTATGGAAGACTGTAGCGATATCTAATTTCAATCGTTTGGCTTCTTTCTCTTTATCTTTAGGTCCCAGAAAATTTTGATCGCCGGTGTCAATATCGAATATAGCAATATTATTCCTAGGAACTCTACCATACAAAAGTGCATTATGTTTCTCCCTATATAATACCTCACCTCGATATGTCCATCCAGGTGTCAAGGAATCCTTGATATCTTGTACATACTCTGTAGCTGCTTTAAATAAATTATCTTTAACTGGAGGAAATAGCTGAGCCCCTTTAGATCTCATCTCTAACTCCCCGTCGATTACACCAAAAGAAAATTGTGATCCATCTATTTTCTCTTCTACAACCACTGAATCTTTAAGTAAATCTGATATAGCTTTATGCCCTAAATTATATATCTTTGGGTAACTATTTAAATTCATCTGAATTTCCTCTTAGCATCATGTAAGAAATCTGATACTATTTTTCTGACATCATCCTTACGTGAATCCCTATAGGCATACACCATTAAAAGCATTAATAATGAAAGACTTACTCCTAATATATCCTTACTAATTAATGGCCATTCTCCTAAGCTCATTCCATAAATAAGACTAGCACTATAACCAATAGTGAGCAAAACGTAAACCCATACGCTAATATCGTCAACACTTTTAAGCCTCCATGTGCGAATAATCTGAGGGATAAAACAGAAAATGAAACAAATAGCGCTTATATAGCCAAATAATTCAATCATTTTTATTCTCCTCATAGTCTGCAATCTGCCAACTCTCACAGCAAAGATCACATACAGGACCTTCACCAGTAGAGAACACCACAGCATTTTGATAAATTACTTCATGACACACAATACAAACTAGAGTATTATTGTCGTCTGAATATATCTCTGATAACATCTCGAGGTACCTCATAAAAAAAGAACCTAAACCAATTTCTCCAGTTCTCTTTAAAATCCAACCAAATTTCACCCATTATGATTTTCGGATTCGGTATCATCTAGGGTCCTCCAGTCATCTATTTTAAACCCTGCTTTTCTTTGATCAGCTAACCACTCATCTGGGGTACGATTATTACTAAAGATACTCTTCATCTTCCCTTCTCGTGCCATCTGTAATAGTAATTCATGACATTCTTTCTCAGTCTTAAGATCCATGGCCTCTTTACGTTCATAATATTCTATTGCTGCATCATGATCTTTAAATATAAATCCAGTAGCCATTATCGTTTCCGTCCTTTCGCTAACCATTCTCTTATACCCTTGACGCAGATGTTGGCCCCTGCATATACTCCCACAATAGCTGAAGCATATTTCATAGCCGCTTCTAATACTGTGGCTAAATGATCTCCTGTAATTAGATTAGCGTTATAATACCAACTGGCTACAAATAAACCGACCATAACAAATACAGAAAATGCAACTAAAAGAAGCCCAGCAAATGTGAGAAAAAGCTTACGAAAACCGCTGAGCAGCGCCACAAAATTCTTAATGCGATTCATGATTAATCTCCAAATTTATAGTTATTATCTGCATCTACATGCATAGAGTCTGGTTTACCGTCTGCAAGCCATTGTAATAAAACTTTACACATAATATGATTTAAATGAAATACTTCAGCCATTTTTGCATTACCAGTAAAAAGAAACTCTTGTTCGGCTTCTTGCATAGACTCATACCAGCGTTTTAAATCGAGAGGAGTAACTACTTGATCAGATTCCCATACTGTACGGCCTGGTATCTTTGCCATTATTTTTCTTTCTCCCATTGGGCGAGGGCTTCTAATAATTTAACAATGTCTTTATGCTTTATTGACATAACGCCATGAATTGCTTGAATATTTTGATTCATGTTTTTAATAGAATCTTCTAGCACTTTTGCTTTTTCTATTGCTTCAAGATAACCTTCAGCTTCATGTACTAAAGGTGTAAGAATCGGATCTATTATTTTATCTGCAAGAATACACCGCGCCGCTTCTTCTGTCATAATGTACTCACTATCCAAATAAGAGTCATACTCAGCATACCTACCCAAAACCCTACCACTAGGTTCTCAAATGTTTTTTTGTCCATAAGATATATATGCCTCCCTAACTTCTAAGAGTGCTTCATAAGCTGCTACATCTTCTTTCAAACCTCTCACCGATTTACTAATATCAGCTGTCTTAATCTTAAGTAATCTCTGCTGTATCATCCGTTCAATAACAATAATGAAACTTTTATCCGCACTACTCTCAGGTGCATGGAGTATAACGTTATCGCCCGGTAAATTTTTTGGATAATTCATTTTACTTTCCTCCCAGGTTGCCAAGATCCACATGCAGGACATGTATGTTGTCTATATTTAAACTTCTTTGCTTTACGTGGTTCGCCTTCTCTCATTTTACCTTCATACCCACATGTTCCACATTCATACTCTTCATCTGTCATATCGTATACTTTCGGGAAATAATTAGGAGCCCAAGATCTAAATATATAATATAATTCTTCCATACCTAATACATCATCAATATTATAAGCTTTCATTTCCCTCCAAGCGTTCTTATTTCCTTTTCGTATTTCCATCCATAGTCTACGGCCAGCAAATTTCTCATGCAATAATTTTCTATGTTTTACTTTAAGTTTATGTGTTAAATAAGCTTGACTATGGGAAGTAAAATCCGCCACTCTTCTAGTTAATGTTAATAAATCATAATGTTTATAAGGAGAAGGAGGAGTAAAGCCGTAATAAATTAAACGAGCATTAATTCGTTTGGCATCAAATATTGTACCGTTTTGAGTGATGATGATATCTGCTTCATCAAGTAATTTCCATAATTTCTTTAATATAAATTTTTCGGTTTTCTCTGTACGAGCTTCATCATAAATAATCTTTTTATTCCCTAACCATTTAGCTGTATAGCAAAGAAGTCGCCAATCATCAACAATTTGTTCAGATCTAACTACTTGTTTACCTAATCGGAAAACTGATACTAACATATCTGATGTTTCAATATCAAGAGATAATACTTTATTTTGTTTTACCACTCTTTCTCCTCTTTCTAGCTAAATTAGCCTTATGACGATTACATAATTTACACAGAGGCTGTGTTTTTCCGCGTAACATTCTTTTTAATTTTATACCAAACTCTTCTTCAGTTCTCGGTCTCGCTCCAATTCCTTTAATATGATCCATTTGTTGGGCCGACTGACTACATTTTATACAAATAGAATCTTTAGGTAATTTCATATTAGGACAATATTGCATTGATCTACGTCGCGCATCTTGCCATAACTTCATAATCGCTCTATCGACTCCAGTAATTCTCTTCTTTCGTCTGGCCACTATGGAGTAGAATCCTCATATTCAACTTCTTCTTCCCCACATTTCTTACATCGCATAACTTCCATACCATTTTCATTACGATTATGCTCGCTTTCATGGTCTTGTGGAGGATTACAATTCTTTTCTTTATCCATACGTATAGTTTACCCCGTCACTTACATTTTCGCCAGTTTGGACCAGATTTCACTTCGGCTTTTAATTGAAGATTCAACATCCATTCAGGGGAAGTTTCCATAATGCGCTGAAGCTCAGCGACTTTCGAAGATGTTTGATCTTGTGGAGAAATCAAATGTACCTCATCATGGACAAGTCCTGTACAATCAGTACCGAATTTAGCGGCAGCTTGCTTACATAATACACCTGCCAAAGACTGACAAATATTCTCAAGAAGCTTTGCCCCATAGAGTTTGCGGAACTCTTGTTTCCCACGTATATATCCATTATATATCCACTCTTTATCTTCTTGATGAAGATCTGGATATTGAAGTTTTAAACCATCAGGCAATATAATAGCTTCATGTTCAAATGAGAGCGGTGTGTTTAATACCCTACCTGAATTGTGACCTGTCATGTACGGAATAAATTGTTGCAAGAATGTCCATAGTTGAGGTACTCCACGATACCGAGATCGATATAGATACACGGCTTTCTTTGCAGCAGACTCTTCCAAAGGTTTACCGAGCTCTAGGGTTGCTACATGTTGAAATTTCTTCCACCCCATACCATAACCCAATCCCAAGATACAAGCCTTACCGAACTTTCTCTCAAGTATATCTCTTCCCTTAATAATCTCTCGGCCATAGAACTCTGTGGCGAAATTACAATATGGGTCTTCTTTTAGATCTTCAATAAGTTGCTCGTCTTTCGCAAGATAGGCCACAAACCTACACTCAATTTTATCCAAGTCTCCCGCTATAAAGTCATATCCTTTCGGCGGTATTACCGCTTCGCGAAGAGGACTATCCTGCACAAAATTCTGTGGGTTCCCACCAGCTCCATTACCACCTGAGTAACGATGAGTATTCATAGCGCCTGAATACTCAATATCGAATGGCCATTTACCAGTAGCTCCAATAGCGGCTAGCTTAGCACTTCGAGTCTCCATAATGTTTGACTTGGCGATAACACGGGCCTCACAGAGTGTTCTAAGGCGCGGATTAGCACTCTTTAAAAGACTTTGAAAAGCTTCATCTCCTACTGCTAGAGCCGGAATCTCCTCGCCAGTTCTAGGGGACTTCTTTGTGGGAACTGAAAACCCTGCAGTCTGAAGAACTTCAGCGAATTGTGGATTCGATCTAAACTTAGCCGGATTCATATCAAGTTGTTTAAATGTTTCGTCTTTCTGTTTTACTTCTTTCTCATGAGTCTTTTTAAGTAGGTCAACATCTAAATAAAGACGTGGTTTTACAAAGGTACGAATTGACCAATCCAAAAATTCATATTGATTTTCAGGAAACTCTTTTGCTAGCTTCTCATAAATAGATCGACATAACTCAACATCATGTAAACAATATTCTGATAGTTCTTTCTCTTGTTCATCTGTAAGATCTTTTATACCATCTGTCTTCATTTCTCCTTTTGGTTGCAGTCCATAATGAAGTGCTAAATTAGCAAGAGAATGATTCTTAATACGGCGACCATGCACAGCACGACTCATACCCTTGGTATCAACCCATAAAGCTGGATCGATACCATAAATCTCACTCGCAATAAATCCATCAAACTTTACATTATGCGCAATTACTACTGCACTAGACCAATCAATTTCTTCTTTCCACTTATCTATATCCTTATACGATAACCACTGCGTTGGCAAATCATCTATAGCGACTCCTAATCCATGTACTTTAAACCTAGAATCTCTCACATATTCTACCATTGACAGATTACTCTTCTTAGTTTTCTTCAAAGTATATCCATCTTTAGTATTGAAATATGTTTCAAAGTCAATGTATATTTTCTGTAATGTATCGATCATCGAAATCCTTTTTTGTAACTTCATACTCTAACAAGAACATAAGATTGCAGAATGCATGAGCTAAATGAGAAAGCCCTGTTTCTTCGTCTTTGTCTTGTCCTCGTACCCATAAAAATATATGGCGCAAAGTAGCTCCTATAACCCGACTCCAAGCAATACCGTTACGCCAATTATTTGCATCATATTTTGTCGCGCCGAACGTTAAAACCTTTCCTAATTCAAAAATTGCAATACTAGAAATCAAATCTAATCTTACTTTCCCTTCATCTTTTTTTGTTCCAGACTTTAATGTCTGTCCATCCATACAAACCTCCTTAGTATACATCACTGTTCTCCTGAATTTTTTTATCTTCATACGGTGCAATTTTACGCCTATATAATTCTAACTTAGCTCCCTCTAAAGCTCCTATAATATCATTATATGTCTGATATGATTCTCCGACTTTATCTAAATACCGCTTAATCAACTCAGTGAATACAAAGTTTAATTCACCCGGTGTAGATGGTGAAACAGCTCCATGTCGTAACGCCATACGAATATCTTTAGTAATATAAGGCATATTTTCCCCCCAAATCGCTATAGCAGCCTCAGAAAATCTCTATTGGCCCTTATGATTGAATTATTTGAGCTAAATGAACCGAAAGCTTATCATTTTTCTCATGGATCATTTTCTTTATACTTTCAAACTCTTTAATAGCTTCATCTCGACCTTGAACAGTTTTAACAATAGTACCTTGCACAATAATTAAAAACTTCATACAACCTCCAATTTAACTTTCTTTAAGGCAGAGTCTAGAGTGCTTACTTTCATCCCCACCTGTTTCCCAACATGAACCTCAAGAGATGCTCCTTTAGATTTCTTCCATCCAGGTAATACCACAATACGATCACATAAAAGAAGCATGACAATCAAATCTCGAGTCAAACATAGCTCCCATTTAATATCTGAGAAGTCAGCAGGACTCACTACTTTATGTCCTAAATGGGACAATTGACGTTTCGCACGATTAAATGCAGGTCTATTATGGTCAATCATTCCTGTCATTGGTCCACTAATATAAATATGCTCACGGGGTATTTTCGCTAATATCCACTCTAGAATCTTCATTATATCCTCCTGTATGCACTTTTAACTTCGCTGAGTCTTGTGCCGTTACAGTTTTATACTTCGATTTACCTTCTAGATGAGAAATAATCTCATCAAACATTCTGATTCGTTCGTCACATGTAGCAAAAGTATGATAAGCCTTTTCTTTAGGATCCTCTTTGTCTCTATAAAATTTTACTAAATAATCATTCTCAAATGCATGAATTTCAATAAGTTTTTTCATTCTGCTTCCACCTTAATTTTAGTTTTCTTTTCGTCTAAATCTCTTACAGATATATAAAATGGTGCTTCTTTTGGTCCGGTAGTAGATTTTGTATGGTAAATAAAAGATGAGTTAATATCTTTACGGCGAACAGTGAATACAAACTCTGCAGCAGCTGGGATCGCCACATTACCGGCCATTTGAGCAATACTAGGCTCCTCATCCTCATTCTCGGCTGTTCTAAAAGCATTTTTATTCTCATGATGAATCATAATAAATGTACACCCAAACTCATTACGGAGCTCTTTAATTCGTTCTAAAACAATTTGTACGTCTTTTCGATTATTCTCCTCTGCCGTGTGAAACGTGGCAAAACTATCAACCAATACAATATCGGGTCTAATTTCGGCCAATTGCTTTCTAAATGCATCAAAAGAGTGTTGGAGATTTATACGTGTGGTAGTACCACATTGAATAAATAACTGATTACCTAAATCTTGTGCAGTTAACCCTTTAGCAGCAATAAGTGCTTTAAATCGTCTTTGTGTTTCCCCTTTAAATCTTTCCTGGTCAATAAACAATACTCTCGCATTGGATACAGAGAACCGTCCTAGCCAGTCTCCACCACCTCTAGCACACTCTAAAGCGAGATCCATAAGAAACCAAGTTTTCATTGTTTCTGGGAGTCCTGCTACGAATCCTAAAGATCGGCGAGGCACTAGTCCTTCACATATCCACTCTACAGTCTCTTCTTGGTCTAGAAATGTGCTAACATTTTGGGCAAGTGAAAATAACGGGGATTCAATAGGGCCGTTTGTATACTTAAAGATACTGTCTAAACGTGCTTCAAAAGCATCTCTATCTCCTCCAATCTTCTCCAAATAAGGCCATACTAAAGCTTCCATATCATTACGAGAACATCGAGCTCTATGGAGTTTCCCTAAGATCGCCAGGGTTGTATTATGAATATTACCTTCTTGGAGCTCATTTAAAGCCTGTGAGAGCCAATTTTGGGCTTTATGGGCCTTCTCTTTAACTTCAAAGAACTCTTTTAACCGGTCTGTACAGTTTATTATACTTTTGGGAAATTGAGTAATTCTATGGCCGGTCATTGTAAAATAGCGAAATCCGTTATAGATCTCCAATCCTGATTTCTTAAGGGCTCGAGGTATGTTACCTTTACAAATAATATGGATACCTTTACCACTGGGAGAGTATTCTGTATAAGATTGTAATTTAGAAGGAATAGTTAAATCCAGACTCTTATCGATATCTATACCAACATAGGGAGGTTTAAACATGAATCCCACACCGTCGAATTGTGGAGAACGTGCCGCCTTCAAAGCCATATTAAAATCACTCCAAGTAGACTCATCATTAGACTTAGCTGGTTGAGAGTTTTTAGCGTTATAGGGAACTTTATTTTTGTGTATGACCCATTGATTAAGTTGTTTAAGTTCAGCCGGCACATTATTTCTTATTCGGTTTAAAAGAATCATTTTATCTTCCTCGGAAATCACAATATATTCTCCGCAATGTTAAAAATTTTGACCTGGCAGATCGAATATTAGTAAAAGTTTCTGTATGCAAAATTGGTTCTTTATCTTTCGTAATTCGTACAAATATAGCCTTTGTTATATCAACTCCATACTTTTCTTTATAGAGAAGTACATATCCGGCAGCTTGATATCGATACTTCGTTAATCGTGCTCTAAGTGCTGCTTTATCCTTTGGGGTGCTATCAGTTTTCCAATCCACTATTGCAAGAGTCTTGCCACCATTAAACGTACATATTACATCAGCTGTCCCGTTAAACTTATACTTCTTACTATGCATACGTTCTTCAATACAAATAGGCTTTATCTTTTGTTCATTACACCACTCAGTGAGCTTAGAGAGCATTAATATCTGCTGGTTATTAAGACCCTCTGAAGCTTCACTGAATGGCTTACCTTTCAAGAATCTTTCGATTCCTTTGTGTATCTTATGGCCGATAGTTTTTGACTCTTTTGTTACTTCTTCACATTCATCAAAGCCTTTAGATTTAATCCACCAATACATCCAATCTTTTTCTAATATATCTAAGATTTCTGTGACTGATGGATCCCTATTTTCATAACGAGACTTTGATTTTTTAGGCATTATTTATCTGCAGCTTCCATTTGATTACGTTGTTTAGTTAGAAAATCCCGTACTTTAGGATAAAGTTCAATAAACTGTTCAAATGTAAATCCATTTGCAACAATAAGTGCTGATGCCACTTCCGCAATATCATGTCCTAATCCACCGAGACGTTGACCTTTTGAATTATCAACATAACGATGAGAACGAGCAGAACTTGTTGAACTAATATTACCACCATCACCCAAACCGATAAACTCAACAATATTGCCTTTCTCGCCATTTTCTCGTACTAATTGCTTCACAATATTCACTTGTCCAACTTTGAATTGTGACATATCAACACCCGTTGCAACATTTACCCAAGTGTCTTTACCATTAATCTTCCCTAAAAATAACCCACCTGCAGTTTTAAACTTCTCATTACTTTTAGGATTCACCCCTTCTACTTTCAATCTCACTTCTACTGTTTTTAATGTCGGCACTGTCATATATCCTCCTTAAACTCTGGAATTAATTTTTTAAGTTTCTTTCTTGCTCTTTTTAAATATTGCTGCACTGTTCCTTTAGCTAAATGAAAAATGTCTGCAATTTGTTGTTGAGTATAACCCTGTATATATAAAAGTATAACCTCACACTCCCTTTTTGTCAAACCCGGGAAATCATTATCGATTACACTCTTTGCTACAAAAAGCTGCATTTTTTTAGTATCATCGATTCCTTTTCGATATTCTAAATAATCTGCGCTAATCAATGCGGCCGGTTCATTCACCCACTTTTTTCCATGTTTAACATATAAAATATTTTCTGAATCTACCTCTTCTAAATTTATTTGCTTTTGTGTGATTCTTCGAATCTTACCTTCCATGTTTTAACCTTTTTCTTTCCAAATTTCTTCCAATAGTATGCCTCTTCTTTTTGAGTCCATACAAATACATCAATTGACCTCATAATAGGTATACGCCTAACACATTCTCCAGCTTCCCATCCGGCGCATTTAGTTTTACCCATTACATCATTAACAATCTTTACACCGATACCTTCAATGTAAAGTGTATCTCCAAAATTTAATGGGCCACCCCATCTTTTATGGAGATCCCGACTTACTGCCACTCCATCCATATGGACAAATTTTCCATTAGCTGGTTCACAAGGCAAATTATCAGTTTGTACTTCTAGCGGCTGATAGGCAGTGATATTCATTCCACCAATTAAAATCCATGTTACAATCAATTTAGTCATTTTTTTCCTTCTTGATCCATTCTAATAATCCGTTTTCCACTATAAATATTTGCTCTACAAGATCCGGATTATTCATATGATAATTTATAGTCTCGTCTCTATTTACATATACAATGATAAACCCTTTTGGAAACATTTTGGCTAAATTCTCTTGATAATCTTCTCTCATCTATTCATCCTTTGTCCATAATTGTAAGTCATGTTCTCTCGCTCTTTCTAAAAATACATCAATAAATGGTGCTCTATATCTATGAAGGGTATTAATATGGGGCATTTCTGCTAAACCAGTTGCCATATAAGCTTGAAATTCATCTTTATAAACAATTTCATTATATAGTTCTGCTTTCAAAAAATTAATCATAGCATCTCTTACTTTAATTGGTAAATCATCAATAAGATAATTCATTTGGTCCCTGTAGAACTCATCTACTAAATATAAAGAATGAGCTATTTCATGAGCCATATCACTTCGATCTTCTGTAGCAATTAAATATTTCAAATTTCCTGGATTCTTTCTGTCAACAAATTTAATTGTATCCAATATATACTCTTCTTCAGCTGATAAATTAGTAAGAATCGTACTAGCCTCTTTCAATTCTTTTACAGGTAAATTATAAGCCCCGACTTGAGAGGTATAGTCCATCCCTTTAGTTTTTCGATACTCAGTTAATGCTTGAGGTAATGTAAAATCTTTACGAAATAATTTCTTATTCGCACTTTCATACCACTCTGAAAATCTTAAAAAATGCTTAAACATATCTTCACTCTCATCAAACTGAAAATGAAGGATTTCAGGAGTTAACTCATTAATCTTGAGCATATCCTTGAGTCCTCCTAAGATCGGCAAACAAATCATTAAGGGTCTCACATCTTTCGAGTTCAGCATCCAATTGATCAAACAAATGAGAAAAGTGAATAGGGTCTTGTATATCGTCTAAATAATCCATTCGTTTTGTAAGTTGTATGCCTCGATGGGCATAATGATTCATTAATTGGGTTATAGTCATATTGACTCCCTTGGATCTAATTGAAAATCAAGTTTTTCCAGAAGTTTTGCAATTTTATTAACAATATCGCGACGTTTCATCACTCTCGTTACATAGTCAGAGCTATTTAATTTATGGAACTGAGCATGAAGTTGATTGAGTGCTTTGATAGCTGTTTTTCTATCTTCAATTTCTGCAGGCATAACAACCTCCTATATTTTAGCTTGAATTATATAGTTTCCATCTATATCTTGACTTAATGTAAACCTCTGAATTTCATGCTTTCGTGCAAGATTTAAATCGAATCGTTCCGCAACAGGTATCCAACGACCATCCACTTTTATCGATCGATTTTTATATGAAATATTTTCGACCAAAAGTTCACGTTCCATAATTAGTCCCTCACATTAAATACTTCATCGGTTAAATGATCTACTTCTTGCTGTTTATCAAAGATAAGTATCTCATTCTCTTTACAAGGTTCTATCGTCACATTATCGTGTCGTTTCTGATCAACACATCGCATTGTAACCGGGGTTTCGGGCCTTACATAAAATACTCCATCTTTCTCAAACACTTGTAACCCTTTTACATCTTCTAATAAATGGTGATTTCCTGTTGTTTCTGAGTCTGCTATCTTATAACTACCATCAACGGCCTTAATTAATTTAGCGTCCTTTGGAATAATACCCTGTGATTTTCGTATACAAACTTCTCCATGTAACCATATTTTTTCCATAACATTCTCCTATTTAATATTTTGTATTTGTGGATTTTTTGATTTGGTTCTAAAATTAATTGCGTCTTGTATTGTTTTACAATCTTTACTTACTGCTTCCATATGCCACACTCCAGGTACTGACTGATTAGCCATACTTAAATAAGGGGCATAATTTAATGATCGAAATATTGGAGACATGTCAACCAATTCATATTTAGATTTTTGTATCCATTCATTATTTTTATATTTTTTATATGAATCAATTATTTTTCCTTTTCTTTTTAATCGTTCAATACCTAATTTTCTAATACCTTCAGCACGTTGATCTGCGTTTTTGAAATTTAATATTTTATTAATATTTAATTTATCGCTATGGGTTTCTACTAGCCATTTTGGAACACTAACCCCATTTAATACATAATAACTTTCCCCATTTTTCCATTTATAAGCTGGAGAATTCTCAGAATGTATTTGCCCAGAATTATTTGTATAAATTTCTTCAGGATAATCACAAGTTATAATGGCATTATTAAACCAACATGTAAAATATCCAAATTTACTTAAAATATTTTTATATAATTCAAATAATTTTAATTGTTCTTGACTATATTTTATTTTGTCGGTAAAATAATCGTAAAAAGCTACCCAATAATTATCCGCATTAATATTACTTTCCCAAACAGGAAAATATTCCATTTCTTGCGACCTCACTTGCGACCTCACTTGCG
>JANQSS010000097.1 GCA_028279185.1 Saprospiraceae bacterium
ACCGGTCGGCCATCCCGGCGACTCAAAATCCGTATTACATGGATTACAACCATCAAATCCCTCATCAATTGTCGTAAAGGTTTGTTCGTATATCTGGGCGGTCAATTCCAAACTGGTGCAGACCGTTAATAAACCAGCAATAGCAGTAAGGGAAACAACAAAGCGTAAAGTTCTTTTCATTTTAAGTGTCATTGAAAAATATCTGAAAAATAGATCTGAAAGCATTCCGGCAGCGCCAAAACACCGATCCTTTCGTTTCAAGGTAGCGTTGTCAACGAAATCATTCCTGGTAGCAGCAGGACTATTTGTATGTATAAATGGTGATCGAATGTGAAATTCTGAACACACGTTTTGTAATCCGTAATTCATAATTAACAGGTTCATGGGTTAATTGGAACCAGGCTTGAACGTCCTAAAAGCCTAATCACCAATTTTATTAACAAATACAAGACACAAATCACTGGCATACCACTTCACATATCGTCTCATCGGACAATAACAAGCTTATTCACAATAACTTACACATTTGTTATTGTAAATATTTAATACTCAGCAACTTACGATCAGTATTCGGTTAATGTTTAAAGGTAGATAAACTCAATTACCATGCCAAATTTCTTTGCCGCCCTACGGTAAAACCTTCAACATTAAGGCAAATATATTAAAAATAATAGTATATGTAAGTTCCTGACTTCAAGAAAGGCGAAGCCAGCTTCAAAACAAGATCAACTGTCAAATTGATTAGCAAAATCTCCTTTTTAACAGTTCCCAATATGAACAAAACCGAAAACGTTAGGCAATAGTAATTTATTCCTGTTCGAAACAAGCTTACTTAAGCCTTCATTAACTGCATAACTGAATCCGAAATTTTGAGGTCATTGGCCAGGATAGGCTCTCCAAATTGCTCGTGTATAGGAATGACACCGGTCCAAATGTCCAAGGCAGCATCGATAGCGTCATCTTTGACACCTTCATCTCTAATTTTTGCCGAAGCCTCTTCGATTTTTAGCTTCAGGACCATGGTACCTTTCAGCTCTTTGTCATTCGGTGGCCTTGCTTCATTCCATCGACCGGGCACTATTCCATCAGAAAAGGCTTTAAGCGCCAGCAGTTTTTCATCCTTACCTTGAACCCATTCAGCTCGACCAAAAAGAACTACCGATTCATAATTCATAGAATGGTGGAACATGGACTTCGCCATAACAAATCCCGTCATTTTCGTGATGGTCACACAAACCTCCAAACCCGTTTGAAGATTTTTCATCATGCGGCTAGCTGAGGACCCATGTATAAATATATAGTCGTTTAGCCGACCGTAGGCGGTAGGAATTACAACTGGATAATTTTCATGTATAAACCCCACATGGCAATAGTATGAATTATCCAGAATACGGTAAATTGTTTCTTTATCGTAATGCCCTCTTTTCGGGACACGCTTTACCTTGGTCTTCATTTCAAAAAGTTATTATTAATTTCTAAACCTTATGCGCAAAAATTGCTGAATAATGTAAAGAGAATTTTAAATTTTCGTCGGTAGTAGTTTTCGTGATACATTGTACAAATTCACTCCAACCGATTTCATCATCAGTTAAACCAATTTTACGCAACGCCTGAATTCCACCTTGGCTCTCCGCGATTCCTATAAAATACAAGTAATTCGCAAGAACACATTTATGAAATCCTATTTGTTTCACAAACGAAAAGTGTCCTGATTTTTCAATATTCGATTTGTGCTTCGCTTTATTCCAAAATCGCATTAATGGTTCAGTTTGGGCATCTGAAATTGACTTAACATGATCAAAAAGTTTAATAAACGCCTTTTCCCACTTCATATTTATTGAAGGAGGCCAGTAACAATCATAAATAAGTAACATCCCTCCTGGTTTTAATATTCTATTTATCTCATCAAGCGAAGACTTTGGATCCATCCAATGAAATGCTTGTGAAATAGTAACGATGTCAACAGATAAATCCTCAAGCGGAATTTCATGGGCAAACGCCTGAATAAAATTGACTTTTTGCTTAACATTTTTAAATTTCTCGCGCGCTGAACTGAGCATATCTGTACCGGGATCAACACACGTTAGCTGATCTACTAAATTTATCCAAACCATTGAACTCAACCCACTACCGCAACCTAAATCCACCAGGTGTATACTTTGTTCCTTCATATACGACAGTGCCAAATCAACCAATGCTGCTGGTGGCTGGGGTCGGTATGTATCATAGAGACGTACGTTATCCTTTCCCGAAAATCTGTCCGCGTTTTTTTGTAAATCCAAAATAGGTATAATTTAAACTTGAATCAACGCTTGATGCTTGATGTCAACATCTGCAACAGAATACAGCACAGCATTTCCGGCAATGTACGTTCTTTCTCCCTCTAGCTGGCAGTATAAGGTACCTCCTCTCTTTGAAAGTTGTTTACCAATCATTTGACTTTTACGTAATCTTTTGGACCAATACGGTATCAATAAAGTGTGTGCTGATCCGGTCACAGGGTCTTCATTTATTCCTATTTTCGGGCAGAAAAACCGTGAAACGAAATCAGAAGATTCACCTGGAGCCGAAAATATGACCCCTTCCTTGTCCAATTTCATGATTTCACTTAAATCTGGTTTTAGCTCATTTATTTGATTTTCATTTTCAAGTATAACCAGGTATTTTGATTTTCCCTTGTAAATTTCCTGCACCGGGATTGATAATCCAAAATTGATCGATTCCTTTTTATCCACTAACGAAACAAAATCAGCCGGAAAATCTAATTCATACAATTCGCCCTGGCGTCGCACAAATAGATCACCAGAATACTTTGACTGAAACTTTAGTATTTTCTCGTTATAACCTTCGAAATTAAACAACACAAAAGCTGCGGCCAACGTGGCGTGTCCGCATAAGGCAACTTCCACTGAAGGTGTAAACCAACGTATAAAAAATGAATCCTCTTGAGAAACGACAAATGCCGTCTCAGCCAAATTATGCTCCGCAGCAATAGAAATCAAAATATCATCCGAAGGATATTCTTCCAGTATGCAAACAGCCGCCGGATTACCTTCAAACAACCTACTTGAAAATGCATCAACGTGGTATTTTCTAAATTCCATGATCAATTTAATTTTATAAAAATAACTTCATTCCTTCATGGGTCGCCTGGTATCCCAGCGATTCGTAAAACAGTTTTGCCCGTAGGCGTCGCTTGTCAGTTGTTAATTGAATTCGACTCGCCTCCCACTCTACAGCTTTTTCTTTGATCCATTCAAACATCATTCGCCCTATTCCCTTTCCTTGCACATCCTTCCTCACCCGAACAAATTCAACCATCACCCTTCTATCACAAAATGGAATATAATGCAGAAGGGTTAGATGACTTGTTCCTATGACGTCACCATGCTCATTCTCAACAACCATTAAGAATTGATTCTCATCCCGATCTATACGTTTAAAAAAATCCTGATATTCTTTTTTATCCAATAAAATAGTCGAGCTATCCAATTTTCTTAATACATCATCGTGTATCAATTGGACAATTGAATAAATATCATCTACTTTGGCTTTTCTGACGGATACTTTCAATTTGCTATGTTTTTTGAAGTAACTGTTTTAGGTAAATGGTGTATGTTCTTCCAAATAACATGTAGTTTTTAATTTTATCAAACCCCATTTTTGGATACATTCCTCGTGCTTCTTTCATAAATGATCCTGTATGAAGTGCAAGAATTTTCTCACCATTTGATGTTGCACATTGAATACCCAATTGCATCAATTGTTTAGCTATTCCCTGGTTTCTATACTCGGGGTGGACAGCGAGCATTCGAACATAAGCCCATGAATTGTCAAAATGCTCTGTTTTATTTCCACTTGGTACGATGTATACGATTCCTACAACTTTTTCCCTTGCTTCCGCCACGATAACTTCAGCCCTCTTAAACGTATTATAAATTCTTATCTTATCGTTTAATCCATTATTAAATTTTTTCCAATCTTCCTCATCAAGATGACGTTCATATTGTGCGAATGCAATTCGTCCCAACTCGAATGATTGTTCAAAGTCATTTTCTCTGGCACTACGAAAAACCACTTTTTCCATATTTACGATTGAATCTAAATCACACTAATGAATTGACAATTCCTCTTTATCAAAAACCTCTAAACATCGACTTATTATTTCATCCGGGCATTGAAAATCTTCAAACGAGTCGACAATAATTTTATACGACTCAAATTTACTTTCATGAGATTTACCAATTCCGATCATCGGAATATCCATCGATGCGCATGTCATGGCATCCCATATGCCATCGCCGAAATAAATAATATGCTTGAACTGCTGTTGATATTCGAACTGCGCTCGAGCGATGGCTATGTTCATAATTGTACGCCGCTTATGATCATCTGAGGAAGATGCCAATGTAAAAGGTTCATACGGAATACTCGCATGCTGCAATTTCATATCTGCTGATTGTCGCCACCCGCCAGTAGCTATTGCCACAGGAACATTTGACATTCGCAGTTTGTCAACAAACCCAATCGCTCCTGGTATTTCTCGAACACAACTACTATCGGCATCTAAGGCTTCTTTTAAGTGATAAAAAAATACTTTTTGTATTACATGTAAATCATCATTTGATAGGTTTTCATTTCGATACTTCTTTATTATTTCTTTACTCAATCCAGTATCCGTGACGTGTGTGAACGTCGCCCAATCTTCATTACTTAAATCAATGCCATATATTTCATTAAATGTTTTGCAGAAGCAGTCGTCATCCACATTCGTTGAATCCGTGAGGGTTCCATCAATATCGAATAGTAATAGTGTTTGTTTTAAATTCTGTAGCCTGTTTCCCATTTTACCTAAATTAATTCCAATATATCTTGTGCCGCTCCAAGTATGTATAGTATTCCGGTCGAAGCATTGAAAGCAAGAGTAAGTTACGTCGACTATCGTCCGAGGCTATACATGATCTTTTAACACCTTCTCTAACGAATCCTTCCGATAAATAAAGTGCCAGTGCTCTGTCATTATTAGTAAATACATCCAGCCATACTCTGTATGCATTTAATTCTTCGAAACAATAGTGTTTTATCCAGCGCAGACATTTTCGCCCAAGCCCTTTTCCTTTTTGTCGAATGACAATACGGCGAAACTCAATACTGTTGTGTTCTTTTTCGGCTTTGGCTAAAATGATAAACCCAATAATGATGTTTTCCTCAGACTTCAATGTAAAATGAAATTCATCTTCGCGTCGCAACACTTCCTCGTGCCGTCGACGTGTGTACGGAAATATCCATTTTTCATTTTGCGGACTTCTTTCCAATCTAAGAATTTCGGATAAGTCATCCTTTTTTGTTGGCGCTATATTAAGGACAGGAACCATTTTCAATACATCAAAGATATCGTACCTTTGGACTATTAAAATAGACCAATTTACACAATATAAGTAGTCCAATGTTGCCATTTAAGACCATGCTCAAAATCGATGATGCAAGCAAGTTAGCCTTGTACAATAAAATTGCCAATGCCATCATAAACGAAATTTCCGACGGTCGATTGCAATCCGGTAGCCGACTGCCCAGTAGCCGAAAGATGGCTGAATTACTGAATGTTCATCGCAAAACTGTTGTTGCCGCTTATGATGAATTACTGGCACAAGGATGGATTGAAACGCGTGGTCGCAGGGGCACATTCATTCATGACAAACTTCCACAGGTCCCACCCAGACGGATCATTGACAGCTATGAATCTAAATGTTCCATCCTTCCGGAGCCTCAAGAAACTTTTGAGATTTCGTTTGATGATGGGTATCCCGATGTACGACTAGCACCCGGACCATTGCTCGCACGCGAGTATTCTTCCTTGATAAAAAATAAGAATTTTATTCGTTCCTTAAATTATACTTGGGAATTTCGTGGAGATATCCAACTTCGTCAGGAAGTTTGTAATTATTTGCGCGACACCAGGGGTATATATGTTCAACCTGAGAACATATTGGTAAGTCGAGGAAGCATAATGTCTTTTTATTTAGCGATAAATACATTTCTGTCGCCTCAAGCTCATGTCATCGTTGGTAAACCCGGTTATCAAACATTCAATCAAATCGTCCGAAATAATGGAGGCCAGGTATCTACTGTTCCTGTGGATGAGGAAGGCATAAATGTAGATGCCGTTGAACAAATTTGTAAAAAGCAAAAAGTTTCATTCTTGTATGTCATCTCCCATCATCACCATCCTACTACGGTAACACTCTCAGCTGAACGAAGGTTACGACTCGTATCACTTGCAAAAGAGCATGAATTTAAAATAATTGAAGATGATTATGATTACGACTTTCACTACGAAAGTAGTCCGGTCCTGCCATTAGCTAGTTTACATCATGAAAACCACGTTATGTATGTTGGTTCCTTTAGCAAGACTATAGCACCTTCCTTACGTCTTGGCTTTATCGTGTCCAGTGCTGATCGAATCAATCAAATGGCAGAGACGCGAAGGTATATAGACCGCACCGGAGACCCAGTACTAGAAAGGGCCACCGCACATTTATTGAAGTTTGGAGAAATCCAACGGCATTTGAATAAAGCCCTAAGGCTTTACAAATTTCGTCGAGATTTATTATGTGACATATTGGATACACAATTTTCAGAGTATATTTCATTTAAGAAGCCGGAAGGTGGCATGGCTGTATGGATTGCATTTAACGATGATATAGTCATTGACGAATTGAAAAAAAAGGCTAAAAAAATCGGCCTGAATTTTAATTTACCTTCCTATTATCAGGTCAGGAAAAATACACGACTCGGGTATGCATCATTAAATGAGCGAGAAATAGAGCGAGGCATGGAACTTATGAGTTTAGTTTTCAAAAAATAGAAGGATGGACATTAAATCTCAATGTTATTGATTTAACTTCCTTATTGCAGATATAAAACATTTTTGCTGGGTTTTTAAAGCGTGTGTACAAGTTGTATAGGATAAAAGGCGATATTATCGATCCAATTATTATCACTCCAGTTTGACCGACGGTATCAACGGTCATCTTCAAAATGGCTACATTCCCACGCGTTCTCGCCGACGCTGCATTTTCGATCATTTGACCGTTGTCTTCCGTTGAACCCAGGAAACGCGTTACACCAATTGAAAATGCGAGCAAACAAGCCATTAATTAAAAGTGGCTTAACTTGATCCCCCATTTTCCCGGTTCGATTTAATTCAATTTTTTCTGGCCAAGCCAAAATTTGTTTTCCCCAACGAGGATTGCATTTCAATGCATACCTTTTACAGGAAAAATTTGATTTTCCATGAATTAGCCGCGTTGTGTTCCAAGAATTTAATTACGGTTCATGTAATTTATTTAAAGGCATTGAGCCCTGTAACATCCATGCCTGTGATGAGCAAGTGAATGTCGTGCGTTCCCTCATAAGTTAATACAGTTTCCAAATTCATCATATGCCGCATTATTGGATACTCATTCGTTATGCCCATTCCGCCGTGAATTTGTCTGGCTTCGCGTGCTATTTCCAAAGCCATGTTTACATTATTTCGTTTGGCCATTGAAATTTGTGCGGGTGTTGCTCGACCTTCATTTGCTAAATTTCCAAGGCGCCATGTCAGTAATTGCGCCTTTGTGATTTCCGTGATCATTTCAGCTAATTTCTTTTGGGTCAATTGAAACTGACCGATCGGTTTACCGAATTGTTCGCGTTCCTGTGAATATCGGAGTGCCGAATCGTAGCAATCCAATGCTGCGCCAATAGCACCCCAAGCAATTCCATATCTCGCTTTAGACAAGCAACTTAGTGGACCTTTTAATCCTCGAATTTCTGGAAAAACATTTTCCTTGGGAACTTTGACATTGTCGAAAACGAGTTCACCTGTAATGGAAGCTCGTAAACTCCATTTTCCGTGAATTTCAGGTGCTGTAAATCCTTCCCAGCCTTTTTCAACAATCATTCCTCTAATCTTGCCTTCGTCGTCCTTTGCCCAGACTACAGCAATGTCTGCTACTGGAGAATTTGTAATCCACATCTTGGCCCCGTTCAATATAAAGTGATCGCCGGCATCTTTAATTGTAGAGATCATTCCACCTGGATTAGAGCCATGATCCGGTTCTGTCAGCCCAAAGCAACCTATATATTCACCACTCCCCAGTTTTGGCAGGTATTTTTGTCGTTGTTCCTCAGAGCCGAACCTAAAAATCGGATACATTACGAGGCTTCCTTGCACGGAGGCCATGGATCTAATTCCAGAATCGCCTCGTTCGAGTTCCTGCATGATGACGCCATAAGCCACTTCGTCCAGCCCTCCGCCTCCATATTCCACTGGCAAAGAAGGGCCGAAAGCACCTATATCTGCCAGGCCTTTGAATAAATGATGCGGGCATTCTGCTCGCTCGGCAAAATCTTCAATTATCGGTGAAACTTCCTGCTTTACCCATGTTCGAACCGCTTCTCGTGCAAGTAAATGTTCTTCAGAAAGCAATTCATCCATTAAGTAATAATCGTGGTGTTGATATCTATCTGTTCCCGCCATAATTTTAATTTATGACCGCAAATGTAAGTAAAGTGGTATCGAATGCAGCAGTCCCACACTGGCTATTTTAACCTGCCTATCTTGTGCACATGAAATTCGCAGACTACGGCCTGGATGAAGGAATTTTGCGTCAGTTGAGCAAGCTCAACTTTCGTCGGCCGACGGATATTCAGTACAAAGTCATTCCGCATATATTGCGTGGAGAGGATGTGCTTGCCGTTGCGCAAACCGGCACTGGCAAGACAGCGGCTTTTGCCATACCGATTATTCAGTTATTACAAGAAAATCGAAAGCGAGAACGCAGGACAGATGGAATAAAGTGTATAGTTCTTGTTCCCACACATGAACTAGCAGAACAGATTACGGATGTGTTTAATTCAATCGCCGCTCACACCAAAGTACGCGCTTTAGGAATTTTTGGAGGCGTCGATCAAGACCCGCAAATTCGTTCATTGCAAAAGCGACATGACATAGTAATTGCAACTCCGGGTAGGCTATTTGATTTAATAAGTCAAGGTCATTTGCGAATTAATCGCGTCGAAATATTAATATTAGACGAAGCCGATCACATGCTTGATCTTGGCTTCATTGATGACATATATGCCTTAAGGAAAAAACTACCCCGTCGAAGACAGACCTTATTCTTTTCAGCAACGATCAATAAAAAAATTAAGAAACTGGCCTATAATATTATAAATCAGCATGCTATTCGCATACAAGTATCTCCGAAAAATCCAGTTTCAAAAAATATAGATCATGCTATAGCTTTTATCAATATGGATGACAAACGGTTTTTTCTAGAACGGTTCATTCGCGATCACCCGGAGGCTAAAATGTTGATTTTTGTTCGGACTAAGGTTAGAGCAGAACGCGTACGAAAGGCAATGAAACGGGTAGATATTGAGGCACTATCGATTCATGGTGATATTGATCAAGCACAGCGGACACATATAATGAAATCCTTCAAATCGGGAATTTCCAAACTGCTCATTGCTACGGATGTAAGTGCTCGTGGAATCGATATCCCCAATGTACAATATGTAATTAATTACGACTTACCCGATAAGCCCGAGAACTATGTGCATCGAATAGGACGAACGGGCAGAGGCAAGAAACGTGGATTAGCTATAAGTTTTTGTTCAGCTGGGGAACGCGTACTGTTTGAAGAAATTCAAGGGTTTATTGGAGCGCCTATAAGTGTTTTAGAAATTAGTAAGTCTGATTACGAAACGACCATTCTACTGTCTCAGGATGATGAAAAAGATTGGCGGAAGTTGATAGAGTGATTCACAACATTCATCAGATGTAAACATTTTCATAATCCACTTTTAACCCGACCTTCAATTGGGCAATAATAGCCGGCTCTATTCGATCAACAACATCAGCTAACGCAGTGCTATCGGATCGACAACGGTGGAGCGTATCTACAATTACAAAGTCTTTATTCGCAATCAGCGTTAATGAAAAACTCCATTGAGAATTAAATACGTATTCATTAATTTCGATTCCATCTGTCACTAAATCAGCACGAAAGGCATATTGTTCAATAAACTCGACAATGTGATTTCCACCGTCAATTCCTCTCGCCAAAAAAATTAATAGGTTCACCATAAATATTTATTTGCCAAATAATTAAGGCCCGGAATTCCTATGACATAAGGGGACAGGTTTGAAACTAAAAATTAACTATCGTGGTCTTGTGTTGAAAATATACCTTATCGATTGCTTTTCCTTCAAATAACTCTGGAGGGAGAGCAAGTGGCTTAGCACCAATTGTGCATTTAACATGCCCATATTTATGGCTATTGTGTCACAAGCACCCGGATCAACGAACATATTGGAAAGAGGCTTTTTAAACTCGCGTTTAAACGATTGGTGTATTCTTCCATCAGTTTTGAACAACTCAATAGCTGCACAGAAAGAATAAAATATACGTGGTAGTGGTCATATATCAGCGGGTCAAGCTCTACTCATTTTTTTCGCCAGGCATTAATTAACCTTTCTTGGCGGTTGTGCAATGCTTGGGCATTTTCGATATAAGCCTGACGACGCTCATTTGATACTGCATCCGAATACCACCACTCATGCGTATCATTAATAGTTTGAGCTAAAGGACGAAAGGTAAGTCCAGCCTCAATAGCCTTACTATTGTCTACACGTGAAATTCCGTGGTACTTTGGCCTATCCATAACCCAGGGTGCTTGAAATGAAAATTCATTCTTATCCAAAAAATCATAGTCGTCCATGTAAATGTAATTTACGGGTGAATTAAACGCTGCATGGGCACCGTGAACAAAAGCCCGAATGGTCATTGGTGAGGCAGGTCCTACCCCATTAAATATTCCTGATGTCTTTTCCTCGATTAA
The DNA here is from genome assembly GCA_028279185.1 of Saprospiraceae bacterium. Classification (GTDB taxonomy): domain Bacteria; phylum Bacteroidota; class Bacteroidia; order Chitinophagales; family Saprospiraceae; genus JANQSS01. The sequence continues at coordinate 10,891 of JANQSS010000097.1, forward strand.
TCTGACCATGAATTCAGCTATATCCCGTACATCGATAAACTGAACGGGATCCATTTCTCTACCAGGTATTACGATATCACCACCTTTCGATAATTGTGTAGACCAATATACAAATCGGTCGGTGCGGTCAGCCGGTCCCGTCATAAATGTGGGACGAACAACAATTGTTCTTTCCGCCCCAAAGGATTTAATAGCTTCGGATTCGGAATTAGCTTTCATTATTCCATACTCATAATTTCGACGTTCGGACTCATCTTCAATTTGATCCGGCATGCTTCTGACAACGTCTTTGGCTTCAGTGGCGCCGGATTTGTAATAAGGATAAAAAACACTAACTGTAGATGTGTAAGCGTATATGCCGACATTGTCCTTTAACAACTCGGAGGTCGCCTTTGTCCAATGAACACGTCTTCCAGAATTATCGATTACAGCATCCCAAGATCTACCTTTTAATGCCTCTAAATTGTCTTCTCTATCACCAATTAATTGTTCCACTTGATCGAACAACTCAGTGTGTACCGTAGGTTTTGTCTTACCGCGCGTGAAGGTAGTCACCTTGTGGCCCCTTTCCAGCGCATAGGCAATTTGGTGAGGACCCAAAAAACTCGTACCTCCCAATATGAGAATCTGTAACGGTCCGGATTTCGATTTTTGTTCACCGATCATTTGTGCCATAGCATTAGGTGATTGAATCAAGAAAGGAATGGAAGCAGTGGCTAGTGCACTATTTTGTATAAATTTTCTTCTGGACGACGTGTACGTACTTTTTTGCATAACTAAATAATGGATAGATTGATTACCAAATATAATGGGTGTCTGATCAATGGCTTCAAAACATCGACCAACAGGTACGTAACAGCAATCAGTTCATTCTTTTCATGGACTTAGTCAATTTATCCGCTGATCAATTTGTGATTTATGTATAATAAATACGAGGAACATATCGCTCCTAAATCGCATACAACAATGAGAATGCACAAAAAATCATACACTCGCCCTTTGTATATTTGACTATGCCCTGGTATCGCACCATATTATCAATTAGTGTTTTTTGCTTTTGTAGTAGTATTTGTCTTGCACAATTAATAGCCGACCAGATTAATAAGGCGTACACCTTATTCGAGACCGAAAACTACCCGGATGCTTTGAAGATGGCCGTAGACTTTCCGGATTCAATAATGCTTGCTGATAAAACCGTAAAACTTAAACTTGCGATACTGAAATATTATGACTATCGCGCCAAAAATAAAGGGAAAAGGGCTCGATCACTTCTACCACAATCATCCGACCCATGGAAAGAAGCTTTTCATGACAAATTGCAAAGTATCTATTCGTTCACATATTTAAATGCCTACATATCTCTTCGTTACGAAGAACTCTTAACACATTACGCCATTAAAGAAAACCCATCTGTCTATGAACAATTTATCGTGCTAAAAGCTAAGGCTGTGAAAGCAAAGGTGAATAATGACATCGCCGCCGAAAAAAAATACCGAGAAGCCGCAATAAATATTATGTTGCAGAGTGGATTAGAAAATCACCCAGAAGTTACACTTGAATTACGAACGCTTGGAAATCTGGCACGGGTGTATAGTGATTTTGAACAAGCAATTAACTATTTCACTCAGGAAAAACAAAATTATTTGTCTTACTATGACAGCACACACCTTGGTGTTGGTGTTTGCGAATACAATATTGCGAGTATTCACTATTCACAACTCAATTACCAAAAATCTGCTGATCATTTTTTACGCGCCTTGCCTATTTTTAAAAAATACGACCTTTCTGCTACACATATGCGTCATTTATATGAAGGCCTAGGTGACATGCATTTTGAATTAAACAACCACGATAAAGCTGCTTTTTATTGGGGCGAGGCCAATGCATTAACCACTGCAAAAAGTACCGACCTATTCGATATCACCAAGTATATCTCCGATTCGCTCGTGAATCAAAATAACATAGCCGCAGCATTACACATTTTTGATGATGCGCTCAACTTCAGGAAAAAACAATATGGACACACTCATCCGTTGACCGCGGAATGCGAAGCTTACATAGCCAGGGCCCATGACAAATCAAATAATTATTTTTTAGCGGCAAAAGCATATCACAGGGCGCTACAAATATATTTTCCAGCATTAAAAGATACTGCAATAATTTCAGTGCCATCCGAAGTTTATGAAAACATGACTGATGCGTTTTTATTTGAGTCTTTAGTCGGAAAGGCGCGGAATTTATTCAGTATATATAGGTTAAATGACAATATAAAATATTTAAAATCGGCTAAACTTCATTGTGACTTGGCGTTAGATCTACTATCATTTGCCCGTGTTTCAAAACGTAGCGATGGTTCTCAATTATTTTGGTCTCAGATTGCGCATCCATTATTCGAAACGAGATTAGCAATATGCGAAAAGCAGCTGTCAGTTGACTCAATAGCAGCAGTGGAACGAGCATTCAATCTCATGGAGTCTTCTAAAGGCTTTCTGTTAAGAAGCGCTCTTCTAGGTGCAAAAGCTTTTGAAATTCTAGATATACCGGCCCAATTGATTGAGCAAGAAGCGAATTTACGCAGTGATATTATTACATATTCAGCCAAAATTGATAATGAGGAGAAGAGGTGCGAAGCAGCCAACCAACAATATATCAATGCCTGGAAGCAAGAGGCATTGCGTCTGCGTTCCAGGCATGGGGAGTTAGTTCAGCAAATCCGAGATGAATATCCAAAGTACTACGACCTGAAGTTTGCCTCAGAGGTAAAGAATATCACCGACGTAAGGCAAAAATTAATAGGTAATCATGATCTATTTATTTCCACATTCATTGGAACCGAGTCCATTTATGCCGTCACAATTTCGAAAGAAAAATTTGACTTTCATAAGATCAAAATTGATCAAGACTTAATAAAAGCGCTTGATTCATTTCCTAAAATAATAAAGGATGTCAACTCCTTATTGCACTATCCAGCGGTGAGTAAAAAACACTACTGTCGCTTAGCTCATTATTTGTACAAGAAAATTTTTGATCGATTATTAGTGGGACATGTGCATGCTAAATCACTCTTGATTAGTCCTGATGGCATATTAAATCTAATTCCTTTTGAGGCTTTATTGCTATCGCTAGAGGGAATTGAAAGCTATAATACCATGGACTTCTTGGTGAACACTTACGACATATCCTATGCTCCATCGGCCACGGTTCTATTACAGGGGATGACAACTGACCAACCTAAAAGTAAATATAAATATTTAGGTATGGCACCATCTTACGGTGGATTATCCGAAGTCACCCAACGAAATACCGTAGGACAATTGCATCTCAATGACATAGAGGTAAAGCGAGTGGCCAAAAAATTCAATAATGCTCAAGCTTTATTTGGCCCGCGTGCCAATAAACGTAACTTTCAGAAGCTTGCACCAAATGCTTCGATCGTTCATTTGGCTGCACACGCATCGGTGGACGACGAGCGCCCATTGCTATCACACATTTTATTTAATTCAGATGAAGACACATCGTCAAGATTGTCGGTCTATGAAATATACAATATGCCCCTAACAGCGGAATTAGCTGTACTCAGCGCTTGCAACAGCGGTTCAGGCACCTTGCGAGCAGGTGAAGGTGTAATGAGCTTAGCGCGCGCTTTTCAATATTCAGGTTGCCCTAGTACACTATTCACCTTATGGTCAGTTGATGATCAAAGTTCGGCGGAATTAGTTGAAGGGTTTTTTGCAAACATTAAGCTTAAGTTGACAAAAAACAGTGCTTTGAGCGAAGCAAAAAGACAATACATTGCAAATGCAGATCCCGCTTCTGCCCATCCATATTTTTGGGCCGGGTATATTTTGATGGGCGATGCGAGGGTCGTTCAACTTTCGGCTCAATCAAACAATACAGTGTTATTTTCTGGAATTGTGATCGCGCTATTATTCATTTTCCATCGAATATTCCGAACGAAATCTAAATTATGATGAAAATCACTCCAATTTTATCAACAACTCTTTTGCTTTGTTAGCCCGAAAACCGTCCTTCGCAACGATTCTTTGCAGCAGCTTAATGGCCTTGTCTCCATCATTATTTTTTAAATAGGCGAGTGCCAAATACCATTCAGCCTGTTGAATATAATCATGTTCACCATTTCTGACCGATTCGAGTAACGAAATTGTTTGACTCAAGTCACCATCGGTTTCACTTGATAAAAGGGCCATTGCGCGATAGAACGAAATCAAATAAGCGGGTTCTTCACCTTCTATCATTGCACGATCGAATGCTACCGCCGCTTCTGTATAGTTTTTTGTTGCGTACAGGGAGCTACCTTTATTCCAATACGAAGAGATGTCGTCTGTATTTCTCTTGGCAATCGGATTTTTGTACGGTTCAAAATACTCGGCCATCAGATTTCTTGGTTGTACGGGTTCATTCGCATGAAATAAATAAAATCCTAAAGTCAACAGGCCAGTCACAACGAGAATAATAAGAATTTTCATGATACGCCTACGACGTACACCGCTGGATTCGTGCTGAACAAGCTTTTTCTTTAAATTTATTTCACCCTGGCTTTCTATTAACGATTGAGCCAAAATTTGCAGATGAACATTTTGCTTAAATGCCGGATCTGCGTCCAGTTGTTCCTTAAACATCTCACGTTGAGCATTATTGAGGCGATCATTTAGATAATCATCGATATATTCTTCGCGTGATTCCATTATTCCTTTAATAACTTTTTAAATTCCTCGCTGTCGCCGATCATCGCTTTTAACCTCTTCATACACTTATACTTTTTATTGCGAACAACCTGTTCATTATCGAAGTGAAGTATGTTCACTAATTCTTTCATTGAATAATTTTGATAATAGACAAGTGTTAATATTTTTTTACAGTCAGCCCCTAATTGCCCGAATAATTGCTCGACAATGGATCGGCGCTCAAAATCATAATACGCGGGCACCTCATCAATCGATATTGGCTGGTCAATTTGTGCCTGTGCATATTTGGATTCGACTTTTTTTCGCTTGAGTTTATTCATCCACAAGTTTTTTGCTACGGCGTATGTAAATGTTGTTAGGGTACTTTTCTCCTGAAAGTCACCGCGTCGGACTATGGTATACACCGTGACAATGGCATCTTGTAAAATATCTTTTGCCTCTTCTTTCGTGCCATTATTTTGACTGATAAACTTTAGTATTTGAGGCTTCATATAATCATATAAGTCCATCAATGCGAGTTCGCATCGTTTCCCCCCGGATTTTATATCGGTGAACAGTTGACTTGTATTAGACTTCGGCATCTCGAGTAAAACTACAATGCCATAGATCAAAATCCAAGCATTGTAGTCTACTCTTTATAATAGTGCAATGACATCATCGAACATACATGATCAAGATGCGTCATTTAATATACTGTCATTAAGGCGCAGGTGTAGGAATAAATATTGGGTCTATTGTCTCAACATCTATGGAAACGCCCAGGCCTATTCCTCCTGCACCCCCTCCTCCTTGTTGGATAGGGATAAAGTCGAGAAGAAAGTCGGAGTCGAAATACGTGTACGCCGCCGATACCGCAATTTTTTCATCGGATTCAATTATTACATGTCCTTCGAAAGTCGTAGTTAAAGGCGAAATTAAATCTTCTGAGATCAAAACGTCATATATCTCATCGCACGTCATCGCAAATGTATAAAACCTAGAGAGCGTATCAGTAAAAATAGTGTCGGCAGGAGCCTGGATTGCATCAGGTGGAATTAATGTATCTGAGCGATTGTGTGTGAGGCTCAAGGTTCTGCTGAGAATCATGTCCTCATGCGCCGGGTTGAGGATTGAAATGGACGTTTGATATTGACCCTTATTACGGTTATAATGGGTCGGTAAAATGCCATGGTCCTGATATCCGCAAACAAAAGGTGCCAGATAAACGTACGTTCCGTCATCCGAACCGCTGCTTGAAGGGCTCATCCAGCTGCTTTGACCTGATCCATTGGATGTTAACACCTGACCATCCGCTCCGTCCACTGTTGGCAAACTATATTCGCGGTTCACCACAATTGTACCATCTATGTAAGCAGAGTCAGTCTCAAATTCAACAATGGTTTGTGCATCAATTGACATGAGATGGATGAAAAATATAAAAAGAATACTTAGGCTGTTTAAAATGAATACCTGTTTCATCGAATTGAATTTTTTTAGTTAGTAATGAAGTAATATCACCTTCCGTACGATTAGATACTTTACTGCGGCGATTTTGATATGAATAAATCAGGGTCAACAAAACGTAACCACTTTCTTGAAAAATAATTGGATTGAATGCAATTCACGCGGAAAATCAAAAAAATTGATACGATCCGGTTACAATTTTCGATCGTAAATACACTTACGATATATGGCATTAAAAAGAGCGCACAGGTATAATCCCCATGGCATGTTATTCAATGACGTCTGAGGACTATAAGACGTTCCAATAAGTGCAGTATCTGATCTAAACGTAGGTCAAATACTGCTTTTTTATAAGTGAGGTTGGTTAACTTTTGAGATGGTCCCGCTCTGACTCGTACTATATGATAAATTTTTGTTTGCCCTATTGTTCAATCAAGAATAACGTTGATGAGACAAAATGAGAGGCCGAGTAAATGAAAAGGCTACCCTGTCGAAGACCCAGATCCTATTGAATTGATAAAATATGAGATGGAAGAAAGTGGCCCGAAGCAAAAAGACCTTGTATGAATTATTGGTGACAAATCTAAAGTATCGGCAGTCTTGAATCGTAAAAGAGGCTTATCTCTCAGTATGATTAGAACTATTAGTAAGACATTCAATATCCCAGCTTCTATACTGGTTCAAGAATACCAGTTGAGCAAGTAATTTTCTAGCTCCATTCACTCCAATTATCACGCCACTCTCTTTGTAGCTCTAGGGGGCTTTTTATAGTATTCTGAAACGCCTTGCCGAACGACTTTTGACGTTTTATGCGCTTAATGAGCTGGTGAATTTCTTTTGTATATTTTTTGCCTATACTATAGACTTTACCACTCTTTAGCTTTAAAATTGAAATAATATTTTCGACTTTTGGTTCTATATCGTTTTGCCCAATAAATTTAGAGTTTCTTTGCAATTAATGAATAATATATTCATCAAATACATAGTATTTTCCGTGAAACATTCCATTGAATGTTGTCAAGACGATGACGATGACTATACTATTTACCATATTTTCTAATTTATAAACAAGTCATATCGGCAGCAATTGTAGGAACACCAGGACAACCCTGAGTTGATATACTTACTCCTCCTCCAAAATAGCCGAATAAATTTCCCAATAGTTGATCTCTAAATTCCTCTTTTAGTACTTCCGACTCTGGAGGTAATTGAAGATAAGATATAGGACTGTTTAATCGCGCTTCAACAGCGAAGATAGCAGTCCTAACAGCATCTTGAATCCAAAGAACTGTTCTATTTCGTCCTGGTAATGTGCTTTTCAATTCGCCCGAAAGAGCAACTAATGCGAGTGTCCACGTCATCTTTCGTCTATTTAACATCAATTCGAAGGTTAAAACCTCATTTTAAAGAACTTCGACGCATTCTTCAATTTGCATGTATCCGTTTTGTACTTTTGCCGCAAATAAAACAGATGCAATGGCCATTATAGCCCTGGAGAATATTCACTTGTACGGAAAACACGGCTGCTACGATGCGGAAGCCATGTTGGGAGGGCATTATGAAATGAATATCTATGTAAAGACTGATGTTCGTGAAGCTGCGGAGACGGACGATTTAAAACATACCATCGACTACGAGGCCGTCTATAATTACTGTATAGAAATATTCAGCACCCGACATAATTTGTTAGAAACGCTTGCCTACAAGATGGCTCACGGTCTCCTGAAAAAATATGATAGCGCTCATGCCGTCCGCGTTAAATTGTCTAAACTTCACCCTCCTTTACCAGGTCAGGTAGAACGCTCAACAGTAGACTATAGTACGCCTGAATTTTAATTTTTTTCATCATTAAATTCCATGCTCGATAAATTAGAAGCCATAGCAGAACGATTTTACTACCTGGAAGAACAGCTTTCAGATCCCGATGTAATTAGTGATATGAATAAGTACAAAAAGTATCACAAGGAGTACAAGGATTTGAATAATGTAATGAGTAAAAAAAGGGAGTATCAGGATTTGCTTGGTAATATTTCTACTGCGCAGGAAATGCTTGCAAGTGATGACGCTGAGATGAAAGAAATGGCGCAGGAAGAATTAAATAGTTTACAACCAGCACTAACAGTTATTGAAGAAGAAATCAAAATTCTTCTAATTCCAAAAGATCCAGAAGACAGTAAAGATGTACTATTTGAAATTCGCTCCGGTACGGGTGGTGATGAAGCGAGTATTTTTGCTGGAGATCTTTACCGCATGTATTCCAAATATTTCGATACAAAAGGATGGAAGCATGAAATCATCTATGAAAATGAAGGTACGGCCGGTGGATATAGTAAAATTGTAATTGAAGTTTTAGGTGAAGATGTTTTTGGAAAATTGAAATTTGAATCCGGCGCTCATCGGGTACAACGTGTCCCAAAGACGGAAAGCCAGGGAAGGGTTCATACGTCAGCTGCGACTGTTGTTGTCATGCCAAAATTTGAAATGGAAGACATCGATATAAAAAAGGACGATTTAAAAGTTGATACTTTTCGATCGAGTGGTGCAGGCGGGCAACATGTGAATAAAACAGAATCCGGTGTACGGTTTACGCACATTCCTACTGGCATTGTAGCCGAAAGTACAGATGGGCGTTCTCAGCACAAAAATAGGGATATCGCGATCCAACGACTTTATCAAAAAATTAAAGATGCGCAACAAGAAGCGCATGACAATACGGTGACGGCCCATAGACGATCTTTAGTTGGAAGTGGAGATCGATCCGATAAAATTCGAACATATAATTATCCTCAAAATCGAGTCACCGATCATCGTATAAATTTAACTCTATATAGTTTGGACAAAATAATGGATGGACAAATCGAGCAGATCATTGAGGCCCTGCAAGTCGCAGAAAATGCAGCCAAGATGGCTGGATAGATAATTCTATTTGTCACGTATGTTTAATTAAAAGTGCATCATGACGGTACAAGATATTTTGTCAGTTACGCTCATCCTTTTCTCTGTTATAGATATAGTTGGAAATATTCCGATTGTGATCAGTCTAAAGGAACAGGGTAAAAAAATTCAGTCTGGAAAGGCCACACTGGCTGCCGGAGGGCTTATGATTGCGTTTTTATTTGCCGGTGAGTCAATCCTCAAATTATTTGGTGTTGACGTAGCTTCATTCGCTTTGGCCGGATCAGTTGTGCTTTTCATAATTGGTCTAGAGATGATCCTAGGCATACGACTATTTAAGGATAATCCGGAGTCCAGCTCCTCATCGATTGTTCCTTTGGCATTTCCCCTTATAGCAGGGGCGGGAACATTGACAACCATATTGACCTTGAAGTCTCAATATGATACTAACAGCATACTGGTTGGCATTGTCGTTAATCTACTTTTCGTTTATTTAGTACTTAAATCATCCTCCTGGATACAGCGAAAAATAGGAAAAAGTGGTGAAGATGTTTTGCGAAAAATATTTGGAATAATTCTACTAGCTATTGCCATTAAAATATTTAAAGCGAACATTCTGTAATTATGTTTGCTTAGCAATAAATCATCCAACCTCGTTAAATAAGTCTATGAATTGCTGAATAAATTGAGAGGGACGTTATAGAATAATATGTCATCAGTATCTATTCAGCCAACTCAGGCAATGAAATTCATATATTTTAATGCAGTTTTGATGCTTTCATGTTCTTTAGTGATGGTTTCAGTAAAATTTTGCTTTATAAAAACAGAGAACGCATCTGCCATGATGGGGCTAAAGATGGTGCTTCTTGCCTGTTTTTGGATGGCAACGCATGTGGGCTTTCATAAACCAATGCTGATATTTAGAATAGGTCCATGGCATCTCTTATTAAATAGATCTGACTGATACACGTGCTTGACTATTCATGCGAAAATAGAAAATTCGTCTTTTTATCCTGATTTCAATCCGGTGCTATAAGGCTAACCAACAAAATATATTTTCACTAGCATAATTCGATCATCGAACAAGCATTCTGAACATTTTTCAATTCATAGCAATTTCATTTTTTCACACTCCTGGCTCCATGAAGCATTGATTTCAATCTACTGCATTTTCCTTATTTTGCCTATCCATCATTCAATCGCAAAGCATGTCAGAAAACGTATCCTCAAAAAAGTTCGGAACATTCTTAGGCGTATATACCCCAAGTATTTTGACAATACTTGGTCTTATCATGTACCTGCGGTTTGGTTGGGTAGTTGGAAATATTGGTCTGACGATGACCATCGTCACGGTATTGCTTGCAAGTTCAATAACTTTTATCACGGGCCTCAGTGCTTCGGCAATAGCTACAAATATACAAGTGGGTGTAGGCGGTGAATACTATCTGGTATCCAGAAGCCTAGGATTAGAACCTGGTGGTGCGATCGGAATTCCACTCTATCTGTGCCGAACACTTAGCGTAACATTTTATTGTTTTGGGTTGGCGGAAGCACTGTTAATATTATGGCCGGCCGATTGGGGCGAAATCCCATCCTATGGCGTACAGTTGTTTGCAGCCATACTGATCGTGCTTGTTACATTATTATCTGGCAAGAGTGCCGCTCTTGCTTTAAAGGCGCAAATACCTATCATGGTACTCGTAGGGCTTTCCATATTGGCCCTGGCCATAGGCGTATTGACTAACGACATGCAAGCGCCTATTACGGAGGCAACTTTCTCAACCGCCCCGGAAGGTTATTGGTATGTATTTGCCGTATTTTTCCCAGCGGTAACCGGATTCACTGCAGGAATCGGGATGAGTGGAGATTTGAAAAACCCACGAAAATCCATTCCTACAGGTACGATGGGCGCGGTTATCACGGGTGTGATTATTTATATAATCATTCCACTTCTATTATCTGTAACAGCATTATTAACGTTGGGTGATTTAACAAATCCTGATGCGGGTTTAGAAACGTGGACAAAAGTTGCACTATTTGGTGGAATTCTTATTTATCCGGCAGTCTGGGGAGCCATTTTATCTTCTGCTTTCGGCAGTATTTTGGGTGGTCCACGTGTGTTGCAGGCTCTGTCAATGGACGGCCTTGCACCAAAATTTTTATCGAAATTATCAAAAACAGGACAACCTACTATTGCGACATGGGTTAGCGGTGCAATTGCTCTTCTAGCTGTCTTGCTCGGTGGATTGAATACAGTTGCTCAATTCGTTTCCGTATTATTTTTAACCCTATATGTTGCGGTCAACTTAAGTGCAGCATTAGAAACGCTGGTAGCCGAACCTTCTTACCGACCAAAGATTAAAGTTCCCTGGTATGTGTCGATGTTGGGTGCTGCCGGCGCCATAGGCGTTATGTATTTAATCAGTCCGCTGGCCTGTTTACTCGCGCTTGGACTTGAATTACTCCTATACATATGGTTGCGCTCTCGCTCCCTCGAGCAGCGATGGGGTGATGTTACCGCTGGGTTTTGGATGAACTTATCGCGGTACGGTTTAATCCAACTTGACAAGCGAAAAATACATGCGCGAAATTGGCGTCCGCTTATGTTGCTATTTGTTAATGATGTTGAAAATAGAATAGAACTTGTTCGCTTAGCAACCGCGCTGGGCCAACATCACGGCATTGTGACGGTAGCCAAATTGTTGTTCAAAAAAGATGCAAAGGTGGAAATTGAAGATCGACGTCTGATTGAATTAAATATGACAAAAGCCCTTGAACGAAACGGACTCGAGGCTTTTTCCGAAGTGCATATCGTCGACGAAATTGAATCTGGTATTCAACAAGTTTCGAAGGCGCATGGGATTGCTGACATGCGAACAAATACAATTATTTTCGGATGGTCGGAAAGCAACGACGGTAAACGAAAGCAACTTCAAATCATCGAAGCCATAAAACAAAATGCGAAAAATGTTTTACTCATACGATTTCGTTCCGTACTTCCGCTCGAAGCTAAGAATATTGACATTTGGTGGAGTGGTCAGCAGCACAATGGGGACTTAATGCTACTTCTTGCGCATTTATTAAAACTAAATAAAGAATGGAATAAAGCGCGAATAAATATTCGATCGATGGTTAGAAACGAAAGCGAGAAAACTAGCTTAGAAAATCGAATTCAAGCCATATTACCAAAAACTAGAATTAAGGCCGCAGTTAAGATTGAAATTGGTGGCGTTCCGTTCACCAATTTTATCCGCGAAAAGAGCCAAGAGGCGGACATTGTTTTTGTAGGCCTTCCTTCTTCATCAAAAGAAAATGAAGCCGACAAAATTCGATCGATTGATCAAATCTCAGAAAAACTCAAAGTGACTGTCTTTGTGCAAAACAACGAGTCCATAAGCGCTGTGCCAAAATTGCTGGGCTAGTCACCCAATGTTGCGCCCAATATGAAAAAAAGCCATTAATCGTAAGATTACAAGTGTTTTTTGAGCCAGTTAATTTTTTGCATAAAGAGCCCAGGAACGATTTGGTAGCCCGGCAACATTAAGTTATGACTCGTAAATTCATATGAAATAATGTCCATATTATTTTTATTATCCTGGAGAATACACGACTGAATATTGTTGAATGTTGATTCGTATGGAACACGTTCATCCAATTTAGCAAGTTGAAACAAAACAGGGCAGGCGATCTGGTTTAATACCAGGGTGGGATCAGAAATCAAATCCTCAGCATGCGGTGATCGAGGTATTTCAGTGTTAGGCGGATTTGGAAGATATATCCCTTCATGCGTATTCAAGTGGTTTTGAAACTTCGCTAATAATGTAGTGTCAATTTTACCTTGCACAATTTGTTCGAAATATTCTTGCCATAGTCCGACTGTTTCGATATTTGTATTTTCATCATATCCTCGGGAGCGCAAAAATTGTTGAATGGCATACAATTGAGTTTCCATTTGAGTTTGCACAGGTACATTTACGGAAATTACTGCAGCGATATCTGATAACTCAGCGGCAGCCATCAGTGCTATTCGACCTGACTGACTCCCTCCACGAATACCCACTCGCTTCGCATCAATGCGGCTATGTTGTTGTAACTGTCTAAATACATCCTTCGTCATGTCACATTTCATTCGAAATGTATTGTCATGCAGGTTGCCCGTAGACTTACCTGTACCCGGAAAGTCAACAACCAATGAAGCGATTCCATACCCTGCCATAATTTCAGCTTCGAGTGCGTACGCGTGTCGATCAAACCGGCCTGCACCCAGGGCAAGCATTATAGCCGGTAATTCGCTTTTATTTTTTGGTAAATACAATGATCCATAGAGCGTGTCTAGGCGTGTAATAAATTTTATTTCTTCAATTGTAAATGGATCAAATCGTTGCGCCCTAATGCGCCTATTGTTTTTTCCTATCCATTCCAGCGATTCTTTCCGAAGCGGGTTTTCATCAAATGCATAATACTCTCCTGTGCGGCTATGAAATCTATTTGAACCCAAATATTTAAGCACTACATATTCCCCTGAAATTGGCGAGTGCAAATGGAGTGTTTGCTGATTTTTTGTCACAAGAAAAACAGCTCCATTATCCGTTCGGTAATGGCCTAAATATGGATCAAACCCCTCCGCATCCAATGGAACGCGTTTTTCAAGTTCAATCTCATAGTTTTTATTTATTGAATGACAAGTACCAACAAGACGACCTTTTTCGTCCGGACTTAATTCGCATGAAATGTTGAATACAGGATCCTCAACATTAAATGCCATAGACTGTCCAGATCGAATTAACTCTACTTCATAGTGAGAAGCTATAAAATCATAAATGGTCAATCTAACCTGAGCATCTCGGTCCTGTAAACGAATCATTTGTGTCCCATCGTCATCAGAGAGCTGTCCGAGCCATTCATAATCGAGTTGTGCAAGCACAGGATTAAGAGCAAGTATACAAAGTAGAGAGTTGAATGTAGCACGCATATGATATGTTTTTAACGTATTTATACGTTATTAAACGTATTAATCCGTTGATGTGCTGCTCAACGCTTTAACCGCCCCAATCAAACTCAAGTTGCTCATTAGATCGCGCCGCTTGTTCTTTCTCGAGATTTGAAGCTGTCAATCCCACCAATCTAATTTTATCGAAAGCAAGCATATTGTCTTTGAGTAATTGCTTTGCCAGGATATCGATTTCAGACTTCGATTTAATAAAGTAATCTTTTGAGACAGATCTTGTTAGAATTTGAAAATCAGATGTCTTTAATTTTAGTGTAAGCGTTCTACCAAAATTATTTGCTTTAGATAGTCTTTCAAAAAACTTATCTATAATATTATCAAGTACTGGTACGATTTCATCATAATTCTCCAAATCGACGTCCAATGTTCGTTCTACGGCTAGCGATTTTCGAACACGGCTCGGGTTAACTGGTCGCTCGTCAATCCCACGTACAATGTCATAATAATACTTACCTCGCTTTCCAAAAGCCTGAGTAAGTTGAATCTTATCGAACTGTTTTAAATCTCTTCCATTATTAATGCCCATAGATCTCATCTTCTTTGCGGTCACCTTCCCCACTCCGAAGAAATCGTCTATAGGAAGTTGTTCAAGAAATAGCGTTGCCCTTTTCGGTGTAATAACTGTCAGTCCATTCGGTTTTTTATACCCAGAAGCGACTTTAGCCAGAAATTTACAATATGATACGCCGGCCGAACAGGTTAAACGCGTTTCCTGTTCAACACGAGCCATAATGTCCGAAGCTACATGCATTCCATGTTCAATTCTCTTTTTGTTTTCAGTTACGTCTAAAAATGCCTCATCTAAGGATAACGGTTCAATTAAGTCGGTATATTCTGAAAAAATTGATCGAATTTGCTTCGATATTTCATAGTAAACATCGAAACGTGGTTTAACAAATATCAGATCGGGACACAGTTTTCGTGCCTGGTAACCAGACATCGCTGAGCGAACACCAAATTTTCGAGCCTCATAACTGGCGGTCGTTGTGACACCCCGATTTTCCCCACCACCTACAGCAATGGGCTTACCACGCAGTGACGGGTTATCACGTTGTTCGACCGAAGCATAGAACGCATCCATATCAATGTGAATGATTTTTCTATTTAGCTCTTTATCAACCATGCCTGCTTATATAGTAATAACAGAAGTACTTTCAAATGTTTGAAGTGCACAACATATAAACAATTACTACAATTTTATGGAACAAACTTGGACTTTCATCACATTTGGCCAGATGAACACGCATGCGATCGGCTATAATCCTATTGCTACTTCTCCTAGCATCAATTGTACACTCACAACGTAAGGATGTTATTTTATCTCAACATTTACGTAAGGTCTTTAAGGAATTCAAGTCAATCTTAGAAGCACAACCTGAACGCTATATACACATGTCAAAGGAAAGTCTTCAATTGGAATTAGGTTGGGCTGAAAAAGCGCTTCTTACAGATTTATCGCCGATCGTCGTCTATAAAATATTTGCCCGAGTGGTTGCCGGGCTTAAGGATGGCCATAGCAATGTTTCAATGTCTAAATTTTGGATGAAGAACATCCGAAAACAACGCGGCGTCCTACCATTGGAAGTTCATCTTAACAATAAAGACGAGTTGTTCCTGTTGAAAAAATATGCAGATAAATACGAACTAATTGAACGGACGTAAAGGAATCCGAATAATAAAAATATGGTATTCTAAAAACCAATTTTTATCCGAATACATTCAGAAATAGAATGGACTAACGTTCCTATTCATCACTGATAATCCCACCAGATAAGCTATAAAACTCTCCTTTTACTCCCATTTTTTCAAGTCGTCGGACAACGTTGGCACTTCGTTGACCGCTGCGGCAGATGAAAACAACTTTTCCAGCCAGTGGTATTTTATCATACTGCTCATCAATTTTAGACAGTGGAAGATTCAAGGCACCATAATGTTGCTCTGTGATTTCATCAGATTCTCTTACATCTATTATTGTAACATCCTTTTCAGTTTGCATCATGAAGCCTAGTTTCTCCTTAGAAATGTGTTGAACTTCTGAGGTACGTACTCCACAGAAAGCATCATAATCTAATAATTCAGTGATAGTTGGGTTTTTACCACTAATCGGATTGTCATCCCGCTTATTTATTTTTAGCGTTACAATGGAATTGGAAAGTGCATCGTACGTCAACATCTTTCCATCGAGTACATCTTCAAGCTTTAATATTAATTTCAACACTTCGTTCGCTTGTATACTTCCAATAATTCCCGCTAGCGTACCGAGTACACCTGCCTCGGCACAGTTTGGGACTTGACCAGGAGGAGGAGGATCAGGAAAAAGGTCACGATAATTTGGGCCCCTATTATTAAATCCTTCATTATTGAATACACAAACCTGTCCGCTAAACTGATGGATCGCTGCATATACAAGTGTTTTATTAAATAATACGCATGCATCATTTATCAGATACCTTGTCGGAAAATTATCCGAGGCATCCACGACAATTTCATACGATCTAAATATGTCGAAAGCATTCTTTGCTGTGAGCCTTTCGTCAAAAATGTCTATTCGCGTATTTTGATTTTGATCAGTCATTCTTTGACTGGCCACCAACACCTTTTTAACTCCTATATCTTTTTCGCTAAATAGCGTTTGTCGGTGTAAATTGCTCAACGAAACGACATCGTCATCGACTATACCTATGCGCCCCACTCCTGCGGCATTCAGGTAGGTCAACACCGGGCTGCCCAGTCCACCCGCGCCTACAACGAGTACAGAAGCCTTACTCAGACTTTGTTGTCCAGTCTTGCCAACCTCTGGAAGAATGAGTTGTCGGCTATATCTGTTTTGGTCCTTAGCAGTCAACATGGACGTAAAATATTACTTTTATGTTCAGTGATGAAAAAGAAGTTTACCCATTTAGATAAAACTGGTAATCCTAAGATGGTTGACATATCTGATAAACCGGTGACGAATCGCAGTGCGACGGCGAGAGCAATCGTGGTATTGCCGCTGGAAATTGTCAACACCATGCAAGCGGACGATATTCACACCAAGAAAGGTCCCGTATATCAAACCGCCATACTTGCAGGCATAATGGCTGCAAAAAAAACGAGTGACTTGATTCCGCTTTGTCATCCTCTTGGTTTGAACAAATGCGATATCAATATCTCCATCAATGCTAAACGTGAAGTCGTCATAAATTGCACAGCGTCCATATCATCCAAGACAGGTGTAGAGATGGAAGCATTGACTGGTGCATCAGTTGCTGCACTTACAATATATGATATGTGTAAAGGTTTTTCACATGATATCGTGATTAAAGATGTTCGACTCGTGTCAAAAACAGGAGGAAAATCTGACTTTAAATTAAAAGAACAACATACTATCTGAACAGTCAACCACGTGAAGTAATCATTTACTATTGCGCTGATTAAGATTTAATTTGAACAATAATGCATCAAAAACATAGCAAGCTTCCCAGGCCTAAAGGTGGGCTCTTTCATCGACTCGAATTCGGATTTGTGGGCGCTCCATGTTCGATTATAAAATCACTTTGTGATGATATTCGCAGCTACCTCTCACCTGCGTATTCACTTGGTTTCATTGATGCCGAACATCAGGCAATGGACGACCTCGTAAATTCGTTTGACATCGTTTATACCGATAAAATTAACTATCATCGTATCGATACCAAGGCGAAAACCTATTTTCAATTAAGACAAAACTTGGGGTTCACCGATGCTGTTATCGTCAATGGAAACCATTTTAAATCGGATCGTCAGATTGTTTTGATTCACGATAAAAAGCGGGATTCTTTGGAACGAAAACTTCATCGTCTTGACAATATTGAACTAGTCATCTTGACAGAAAACAACCAGGATGTCTATGATTTTATTCTTGACCGTATGGATGCCAATACTGCTCCCCCTGTTTTATCCATTTCGAATATTGATCAAATAGCAGGTCATATCTCAAACACTATCGACGCAGCCACTCCGGCATTGTCTGGCCTCCTTTTTTCAGGCGGGCAGAGTCAACGCATGGGTACAAATAAAAATAAGATTGTCTATTATGACAAGCCCCAGCAAGCGCACGTTTTTGACTTGTTAAAAAAATTTGTTCCATTTGTTTTTAACTCCGTCGCCTATACGGAAGAAAACAATCCCACCCAAATTGCCGATCACTTTGTGAAGTTGGGTCCTTATGGAGGGTTATTATCAGCATTTATGACCTATCCAGATACAGCCTTTCTCACGCTACCCTGTGACGCACCTTTGGTGGACGACGAGTTGTTGGCTGAATTAATTGCAAATCGTAATCCTCATAAAGTTGCGACTTGTTTCTATAACCCTGAAACGAAATTTCCAGAACCGCTTATTACAATTTGGGAGCCACGTGCTTACCCAATATTAATGCAATTTTTAGCAATGGGATATTCCTGCCCAAGAAAAGTGCTTATTAATTCTGATGTTGAGGTGGTCCATACACAGCAACATGAAAAACTATTTAACGCAAATACCCCTGAAGAACGGGAAATTGCCAAATCCAAGATAAGCAATAAGACTTTATTACATTAATTATCGATAAAAGTGAACAGGTACTGCAGTTCCTTTTTTAAATATCGATTTGCTCGCTGCCAACTGTATGAATGCACTCCCGTGCATTAAATTGGCCAAATCCCCGGACCCATGTCCTTTTTTTGGCATTGCCTTTATACTGCCACACTCATCATAGCTAATTTCGGCTTCTAAAAAGTATTCAAGTGGTTTGGCAAATTCAACATCTTCTTGTAAAATGGCATGGTGGGTATTCAATTTTATGCCAAGGCTTTTTTGCAACCAATTTAATACGTATAGATGTGTACACATAAAGGATGAAACAGGGTTTCCTGGCAAGGCGAATATGGTACAATTCTTTTTATGCGTACCGAACCAAAATGGCTTTCCAGGACGCTGTGCTACGCCGTGAAAGTGTTTTTCGACCCCCAACTGATCCAATGCTTCAGGTACAAAATCGAATTTCCCCTTGGATACACCTCCGCTTAATACAATTACGTCAAAAGAATATATAAATTCGCTAAGTTTTTGTTTAATTCGACTTAAATTATCTTCTAAATGTGCTTGCTGAACATCGAATCCAAATTTTTCGAGTGTCGTCAAAATTCGATAAACATTCGATTTTCGAATTTGATGAGGCTCGGGGTTTTCATTAATCTCAACCAGTTCATCTCCAGTTGAAATGATTATAATTCTAGGGTATCGGGCGACATCAATTTGGTGAAGCCCGATCGAAGCTGCGACGCCAATTTCCGGACTTCCGATTACCGATCCTTTGGATAATAAAAGATCTCCTTTTTTTCGATCCTCACCCTTTTTATGAATGTTTTGCCCTTTCTTGAAATCGGTTAATAATTCGGCAGTTTTATCTTGTACTTTTAAGTCTTCGTATCGAATAACGGTGTCGGCATGATTCGGCAAGACCGCACCTGTCATTATCTCAACTGCAGTATGCGATTGTAATGTTGTCTTAGCATCTCCAGCCGCCACTATCCCACTTATCGGGAGTTTTATTAGCTCTTGGCACTCGTCAAAATTGATCGCTATTCCGTCCATGGTTACACGATCATATGGAGGCATGTCCCGATCAGCATACCAATCACTCCGTGAAACACGCCCTAAGGCTTTTAGTAAATCAACACGTTCGTGTCCAAAGTCCCGTGTATTTTGCATCACCTGAGTATATGCAGATTCGAATGAAATCATCCGCCGATACTAGCCATTGATTCAGAAATTGGGTTTTGTTTTCTGCGGGCTTCGGCTTCGTGTCCGTCCTTTGCTCGATGTTGAAGAACCGAACAAAAAGCATTGACCAGTTCAGAATCAGATGCTCCAGCACGCATTAAATCTCTAATATTAAATACACCATTGTCGTACAGGCATGTTTTCAACATGCCTTGAGGTGTCAATCTGATCCGATTACAAGATCCACAGAATGTACGTGAATAAGCCGCAATTATTCCAAATGTTCCCTTATAACCTACGACGGAATAGTTTACAGATGTAGCATATTTTGGATCTGGCAATTTATTAATGCTCCGATATTCCTTTTGAATGTAATTTAAAATATCATTATAATTCCAAACCTCAGTATTTACATTCTTTCCAACACCGTTGAAAGGCATCTCTTCTAAAAACCGTACG
This sequence comes from Saprospiraceae bacterium, assembly GCA_028279185.1. GTDB lineage: Bacteria > Bacteroidota > Bacteroidia > Chitinophagales > Saprospiraceae > JANQSS01. The sequence goes on from JANQSS010000097.1 coordinate 31,126, forward strand.
GCTATATTATTATTTTTTGTCAGCTCAAGCATTGGAACGATATCATCAATATTTTCATTTGCCATTACGACCATATTGATTTTTACCTCAAACTCCTTATCCAGTAAATGCTGTAAGGTATTCAATACCTTAGGCAGGTCATCGCGACGCGTTATGGAATGAAAGCGATTTCTGTCCAGGCTGTCTAAACTTAAATTTATTGATTTAATACCCAGCCGGACCAATGTATCTATATGGTCTTCCAAAAGTGTTCCGTTTGTTGTGAGATGAATTTTATCGATTCCGTTTATGTTCGTTAACTCGTTAAGGAAATGAATAAAATCCTTTCGTACAAACGGCTCCCCACCCGTAAGTCGAATTTTAGAAACTCCTAAATCAGCCACAAGCCTGACCAGACGCAACATCTCTTCATATGTTAGTAACTCACTTCTGTTAGAAAAATTGATACCGCAAGCAGGCATGCAATACATACATCGCAAGTTACACCTATCGGTTACTGCAAGACGCAGGTAGTTGATCACTCTTCCATGATTGTCGTATAGCATTGAGGGTAAATATACGTTGCTTAACGAACTGATACATACTTACACAGGTTCATTTCATTTCAACCAACCCACTGAGTCACCTACGCTATCCATTCTTGTTTATCGCTATACTGGGATCGTATTAACAGGGCTGTTTGAATCGTAAGGCTGAACGCAAATTCCTACATTTGACCATGCACATTGAATTGGTACTGCTCTTTTTCATTATAGCATTTGTCTATTCTTCTGTTGGCTTTGGAGGAGGGAGCAGCTATTTGGCGATCTTGTCCTTGTTTGATATTAATTATTTAATGCTTCGAGTTATAGCCCTTTTATGCAATATTACTGTTGTTACTGGGTCTGTCCTAATATTCTGGAAGCATGGGCTATTACGATGGAAAAAAATTTGGCCCATTCTTTTATTTTCAGTGCCCGCTGCGTTTGTAGGCGGTTATTTGCGCATCGGCGAACGATCTTTTTTCGTATTACTTGGAACGACATTAATTCTAGCGTCTGTTACAATGTTTTTTTATCGTCGCCATATGGAAACTCCTTCAGCGAGAACGAAAAGCCCCTTAATTAATTCCAGCATTGGGGGAGGAATTGGGTTTTTATCAGGTTTAGTTGGAATAGGTGGTGGAATTTTTCTCTCTCCTGTTTTACATTTAATGCGGTGGGATAAATCAGTCATTATAGCATCCACTGCAAGCGCCTATATATTGGCTAATTCTATCGCTGGTTTACTCGGTCAAATAAGTCGAATCAACTGGGATGACTTCAATGGTGGACTTGTACTTTCGCTGGTGATGGCTGTATTTATAGGGGGGCAGTTGGGTGTACGCATTGGAATATTTAAATTTGATGCGCTAAAACTAAGGCGTCTGACAGCTGTTTTGGTTTGTATAGTGGGCATTCGAATTTTGATTAAATATCTTCTTTTATGGTAGTACATTTAGTAGCATTTGGAATTGCAAAGGACATCATTGGCAAGCGACAACGCAGCGTGCAATTGGATAATGGCGCAACAATAGCTGATTTAAAAAGCCACTTAGTGAATAAGTTTCCCGATTTTGAACGACTCGCTTCATTGTCATTTGCTGTCAATGAAACGTATCAATTAGAAACTTTTCAACTCTCGGACGAATGCGAAATTGTGATTATACCTCCGGTTTCAGGAGGATAAAATTGGGCTCATAGAAATAAACTTTGTGCATTAAGTACGTGAATACATTGAATAAAATAGACCTGGTAATTTCTGGTGAAGTGCTTTCCATTGGCATGATAGAAGGATTTATTTCTGACCCATCATGTGGTGGAAAATCAATCTTTATTGGTAGTGTTCGCGATCAGACTAAAAATAAAAAAGTACTTCGATTAGAATTTGAGGCCTATGAGGCCATGGCATTAAAGGAGATGGAAAAAATTTGTGCCTTTGCTCTTACTGCATGGCCCATAAAAAAGATGGCAATTCATCATCGCACAGGACTTGTATCCATAGGTGAGGCGGCCGTCATCATCGGTGTTTCAAGTGCGCATCGCGATGCGGCAATACAGGCTTGCTCATATGCCATTGACACACTTAAAAAAAATGTGCCTATTTGGAAGAAAGAAATATTTGAAGATGGCGAAGTTTGGGTTGCGGCTCACCCTTGAGTCGC
>JANQSS010000118.1 GCA_028279185.1 Saprospiraceae bacterium
GACCTCATACAAGGCATGCTAAAGTGATCACGCAATCCACCAGCCCATGGCTTGTCCTACCCGAAAGTCACCAGGAAAGATGCGTACCCACTGCCCTGACATTCTCGACAATCTTGCCGGTTCAGTACACTCGATCTGATCAGTGAAGGAAGAAGATCGTGAAAAGACTGACTTTTTGCTTGCCCGATGGGTTTGCCGTTGTCCGCTGGCTTATTGTTAAGGATTTCGCATCGGTAGCAAACCACTGCACTAACTTGTGGAGAAAAACAGGGATGGACAGAGCAATGCCAAGAAGCATTCGAACAGCTACGACAAAAGCTAGTTTCGGCCCTCGAAGCCGTTCATCCTCGACACCGATGCAAGTGATACGGGAATCGGTGCTGTTCTTAGATCCAAGATGATGAGGTGATCGCATACGCTGGCCGAATCCTAAGCAAGCCTGAGCGACGTTATTGTGAAAAGCAGTATGGAATACTATTGTTTCAAAAATCGTTAACAGAAACGTTGCGCGATAAAAGTAAATTCTAAGGGCGTGAATCTGGACGCTAAAACATTTTTCTGGGCGCTCAAATTCTTTTTCTGGGCGCTAAAATATTTTGCTGGGCGCTAAAACTTATTTCCATAAGAAAGAGCATCTGGGCGTTAAAGCAATTTTCTGGGAGCTAAAATTTGTTGCGCAGTTCTGGGCGCTCGATACACGCTAGAGGTCATATAGTGCGCGTACGTACGTAGATGGACTGCCCACGTGCTTGTCTCAGTCATATTGCGCGTGCGTAGATGTGAACTCCCGGATCCCCACGTGATTTTTTTTTTTTTCTGTGTTGCCGACCACCAGATGGACTCTGCTTCACAAGGTTTGAATAAGGAGCAGCAAGATAAATTGGCTGCTCTTTTGGCAAAGGCTAGATTAACTAGGCTGTATGCAGCTTTCTTGAGGGAGAAGGTCAGTCAAGGTGTGTGTATTATCCACGTATTGCCACCGGTGGGGATTTGATCATTGTGAAAACAATTGCCTCTTCCCCCTGGAGCGAACAGTGTGTTCAAATGCCCCCATTAGGACTGTGCATTTTGCCCTATTACGTGTAAATATTGGTCAAATGCCTGGGCCCTAATCTGGGGCATATTATTTGGTAAAATGAGATCACGATAGGTGCATGGTAACAGTATGGCTAGCTAAAGTGTTATAATATTATAGCTGTATACATTTGATCAGGATAAATTCCTGATAATGTTTTCTAAGAGGCTGTTCACAAATGACTTTGTTAATCCCTTTGCATCATACCATAAACTGAGCTAACAAATGGGAACCATTAAATAGAGAGAAATAGCCATGTGACCTCCATTTTTGGCTTTTGGTGACTTTAACATCAAGAAAGAAATGTAAGATTTGTTT
>JANQSS010000173.1 GCA_028279185.1 Saprospiraceae bacterium
GTCACCGTGACACTCCAATGCTGGTGCATCTACGTTGTCCCGGTCTAATGGTAATGTCAAGTTACCCAATGTCGCTGCTTTCAAACGGATTGTATCCGTACACTCAGCTACATTTCCTGATCCATCTGTTGCTGTCCAGTGACGCAATACCATTGTAGTAAAGCCTGAACCCAATGTACAATCTATATCGATTTCTTCATCTTCGTATACTAGATCAACTGGTCCACATGGATCAAATCCTGATACAACATAGGAATTCGGTCCTGAAGGAACTGCCACTGCTGCTTCAGGTAGTGGTAATGGAATACCAGATACGATATCAGCTGTGATTTCTAAGTTCAATACATTAACCGTTCCATCGTCACCACCAACTAAGTCAGTTACGGTAACAACCCATGTTCCATTTGCATCTTCTCCGTTGAAAACTGATAACGGGTTTTGAGGTTGGAACGTACCTGATGCAGCAGGTGATGTTGGATTACACATAGCATCCAAATCAGCGTAAGGTGCTGCGGCTTGATCATCCAAAGTCACAACTATGTCATCATTAGCACAACCAAATCCAGGTCCGCCAATATTATTGATTACAGTAACACTAGTTCCACTTGGCGATGTCACTTCTACCTGAAGATCACCAATCCAAGTATGTGATATGTCGAAAGAAATATTTACATCTGTTACTGACGAGAATGTTCCTTGTAACGATACAGGAATCTCAATGTCAGCTGGAGCACCAGCTGTAACAAATGTTCCTGGTGTCAAGTTTCCTCCACCTGATACAGAACCTGCAGGTGTAATTCCTGGGCTGATATCATCATCACAATCTACTTCATATGTATCACACGCTAAATCAGGAATCAACTTGTCTTCGATGTTGATATAGCCCCAGCAAGACCCGACTCCACTCGGGTTTGTAACAACACCTACAATTGTTTGACCTGCATAGTCCCCGGTAACTGGGTTAGGAACTGGGGTGGTTAAAGTCTGATCCGTGTACAATTGAACAATGTAATTATCATAACAAGCATATGGTCCTCCTTCAAGGATCATGTCTGCCGTAATTAGCACTTCACAATCTTCGTCCGGCGAAACATTAATTTCATCATTGCATGCCAAATCCGTGATAGGATCCGGGAATTCAACAATGGTTACATCAAAAGAACAGGTATCAGACAACCCGTTTGCATCAGTCACTACCCACGTATTTGTGGTTGTACCTATTGGGAATGGATCACCTGAGGCTATTCCTGCAATCTGTGTGAGTACGTCAACCGGAGGAGCTGCTAACAAGATAGATCCTATAGGTGATCTGAAATTTGCTGCTGGCGTACAATCAGCACCTGAAGGAGCGCCGAAAATACCGTGTGCGAAGTGGTCCAAACCAGCTGTGAAACTACGGCCGATACCTGCGTTGAAGACAACAGCTCCATTGGTAGAGGTATTATTACCGGCGTTGATCGCATATTTCATTGGGCCACCGGCCTGACCTACATCAGAAACGATGTAAACACCTTTACATTCGTTTGCCGGGAGGGTAAATCCTAACGGTACATTAGTAGCCGTTCCAGTACCACCACTTGTAACCATAACAGACCCAACATAATTCCAATTGGCGCTGCTTGCACCTGCTGTACCCATGTTAAAGACTCCGTTATATGTAGAACCCGTCGTATAGTAAAGAGAAATATTCCATGTTCCAGCATCGATGAAAAGATCCCATCCTTCAATTATTTGATCTTCATCAGTGGTATTCTCTAAATCAAAATTGTAGCCAACTTGACCCGTACCCCCTGGTGCTTGTGTACTCATTTGAAGCGTAGGCGAAGGAGGAACGGGAACCGAACACATGTTGAAGTCAACGGTGTAGTTATAATGTAAATCACATGCTCCCGGATCAAGTGTCACGGTGATGTCTGCTGGGCAGATAATTTCAGGTCCCGGGTCTTCCACTATTACTGTGGTTTGACATGTTGCCAGGTTTCCACTGCCGTCTGTTGCCATGAACGTTACAACGGTTGTTCCAATAGGAAAATCTTCGTTAATTAAATCGGTACCACCATTGTAGTCATTTGTCGTCGCGGAAGCACCTGGGCAAGGATTAACACCGTCCAACAAAGCGGGTGTGGCCAAGGAAATCGTAGCGACACAAGTTGAAGCATCTGCCAATACTGTAATATCTGCAGGACAATCCAAAGTACAAGTTGACGGGTTACCCGTGTTACCATATTCGTGGATAAAGCGAGCAGAAACACCCGCAACCACAGTTCTTACCACGGTACCATCAGGCATGATTTCATGAACGCCTGTTCCATTGGTAATGAGGTAATTTCCGTTTCCAAGCGGATAAACACCACGTAAGCCAGTTAATCCGGGTGGATTACTCGTATTTAATAAAGTACCAGTATTGTCAAATTCCAAAATGTCACTTAATGTAAAGTCAGCTACAAGTAAACCACCATTGGCTATTTCAAGGCATTGTTCCGGAAATGAAACATCCGTTGAATTAAATGTGCTGACAAAAGCACCTGTGGCATCATACTTCAATATGTCATCACTGGTTATGTTAACAGTCAAATATGTGTTATCGAATTCATAGTAAATGACATCAAATGGGCTATCCATTCCTCCAGCGCCATTCGCTATGAAGTTTCCGACGGAATTTCCTCCAGCATCAAATGCGGCGATTGCATCGGCATTTGCTCCACCGCCAACGGTAACCAAGAGGTTTCCGTTGTCATTATGGAAAGCAATTCCACGTATGTTATCAAGGATTGCTGTATTAACACCACCTGCAGGGGCAAAACCACCGATAAACACACCAGAAGTCCCATCATATTCATTCACAATATCGTCGAGTTGATCCGAAATGTAAACCGAACCATCGAGTCCATAATCTGGGCGTGCCGCAATTGGAGTGGATAAATTTGCAGGGTCAGCAGGAATAAAATCCATATTGACCAAATCACCGGTCATACGGTCGAATGACATGACTCGGTCGTTAGAGCTTTCGGGAATGATAACGACACCCATACCACCTTGAGGCACAACTCGAGTTGAGTTTTGAACGAGGAACTGAGAGTCGAAAATATCCTGATTATAGACGAGGCCATTTCCCATATTGCGATACGCACGATCCGTATCAAATGTGGCGTCTATCTCATCATAGAAAGCCAAGTATCCATCAAAATAATCCGTCATACTGCGGACTACAGTGTAGAAGACTTTACCGTCTTCAATACCTGCCACTTCAATGATAAATTCATTTGGAATGAAAATCACGAGAGGAAGGCCATCCTGGATGGCTTGCACTTTTGCCCGAGCAACATCCGAGTAGTCTGCTTCATTATGAAGCAATGTCTCAAGATAGTTTAGATCAGGTCGTTCATGACTCTGTTCTTGGTAGAAATCGGCGGGTTGAGAGCCCTTTTGAGCATTAACGTTCGATATGATAAGTACGAACATAAATACTCCCATAATACCTTTAAGTATACGTCTATTCATGGTTAGAGATTGATTACAAAACAATAATCCAACAAATTTTATGCCAGGATTGCAATTTCATCAAATGCAATGCTGAAAAATCAATTTATTGGTTCAAATTCGATCTCACTCTGATTGGAGAACCCATCATGCTGTTTCGTCCTGAAACGCTTGACTTTCGCATCAAACGTCTCAAACGGCTGAGTATCAGATCTCAATCAGAAGACGACAAACGATCATATAATCATTTCTGCCATCTGTAATGCGATGAGGCCGAATTAATAAACAAAGAAAGTAAATAAACACTAAACGTCCAATGAAATATGGCACTTTAATGGACTTATTCCATCATTTTTGAGTAAACACTGGCATCACTCTTCTTTAAATTGTACATCAGATTTACGAAATAATTATAGTTTGCGAGTCCATCTTGAATCCCCTGGCTCTTGAGGTACGAATCATAAATTAGATTTCGAAACAGGGGTAAGTAGTCTTCGAACTGACTATGTTGTTTCGCTATGGAAAGACGATCGGAATGTACCTTGGGTAAAATACGACTAACAGAATCATTGTATTCCTCATCACTTAAGAGTTGGGAAGCGTCCTTAAGCAAGTAATTTAAGTATGAAAGCGCTGCCCCATATTTGAGGATATCGTGACGACTTGAGCTGCAAACGAGGTATGCAATAAAATTGCAATCTCCCTCTGATGTCACACCAAAAGCATGTGCCAGTTCGTGCGCCATCGTAACAGGTTTCCTCAAATAGTGCACGCCATCATCTATATTTGACTCACCTGTGAAGGGCCAATAAATTCCAGCTGTGGACCAATGCAATAGAAAACCAGGAGGCCGGATAAACCGTATGCCCGGTCTGCCCTCTATCCGGTAATTAAACAGTTCGATTATTTGTAATACTCTCTGCACTATTTCACTTTGAATGGTGTGATCCACGGCAACATTTGTCAAGCTGTCGGCGTCCATGTTCTCCAGATTTTTCTTGGACCGTAATGCATTGAGTAGTGATACCGTTTGATCCAGTTCGTACTTGATCCAGGCCTTGTTTGGCTCATTTTCAGCCCATTTCATTCGTTCGGTAATCACTGGTCGACTATAATTGAAACCCCAAAACCAGTAAAAGATAATGACAAGCACGGCAATCAAACTATACATCCTAAGAGTTAATGAGAACGCTTTTTTCCTGATTGGCCGACGGTCGACAATGAATCTGGCAATGAAGCCCAGGATCAGGAAAAGAATTATGACCAAGCTTACCTGAATACCCGAGATCGGCAACATCAGTTTGTCCAAAAGCAACCTAACTTTAGGAAAGACCATCATTCCGTAATATTTCTCTGCCAAATGAGCATGATTGTTCAATGTCATTTGCAATCCCAATGTTAGGATGAGAACTATCGTGATTAATTGACAGAAAATAGAGTTGCGTTTTCGTACTCTCATCTTAATAAAACATTAACTTGTCACAGCCTCTATTGCGAAACTCTTTTACCTTTACGGCGTTTATCATTTTAAACGAAATTTAATCATTAAACAGGTACAACATGGCATTTGAATTCACGGATAGTAATTTTAAGGAAGAAGTTTTGGATAATGGAGGCCTTTCGGTCGTAGATTTTTGGGCAGAATGGTGCGGTCCTTGTCGCGCAATCACACCAATAATAGAGGAATTGGCCACAGAGTATGATGGCAACGTCAAGATTGGTAAACTAAATGTTGATCACAATCAAGAAGTTTCCTTCAAATATGGTGTGCGTTCGATACCCACTATCCTATTCATTAAAGGGGGCGAAGTTGTTGAGAAGCATGTGGGCACGGCGAGCAAGGATTACTTGAAACAAAAAATTGAAGCGCATCAGTAGCGTTAGGCAAGATAAAAATAAGCAACGCCTCTATTCTTGTTTGTAATAGAGGCGTTTTTCGTTTCAGGCTTCAGAATATTCATTTATTCGATAAAATTGAATATTCAGTTAAGATGTACTTTTCGATATATTCTTGGCTATTCGAAAAAAGATTTACAATATTTGATTGCCATTTCACGTATCAACCATTCATGAGTTATTTTGATCGAGTAGATTTAAAGTCACTAGAAAATTTAGACCTTCTTGCACGTCAGGTCGTGGAAGGATTCATTATAGGACTTCATAAAAGTCCTTTTCACGGCTTTTCTGTGGAGTTCGCTGAACACCGTCACTATAACCCAGGCGAGTCCACTAAAAATATAGACTGGAAGGTTTATGGTCGAACAGACCGATTGTACACAAAAAAATATGAAGAAGAAACAAATCTGCGTTGTCAACTTGTGATCGATACATCATCTTCCATGTTTTACCCTAAGTATCAGCTAAACGATGATACAGCCATAAATAAGTTTCAATTTTCAGCTTTGGCAGCTGCAGCATTAATGAATTTGTTAAAGCGCCAACGCGACGCTTTTGGATTAAGCCTATTCAATGAAAAAGTTATTCAGCACATTAGACCTAAAAGTAGTAATACACAATACAAACTTCTACTCTCTTATCTTGATCAATATATTACCCACGAACCCCTTCAAAAAACAACTTCAGCAGCCGACACTTTGCACGAAATAGCTGATCGGATCCATAAACGATCATTAGTTGTCATTTTTAGCGATTTACACGATACAAATACCAAAGTGGAAGAACTCTTCAGCGCCATGCAACATCTAAAATTCAACAAACATGAAGTCGTTTTATTTCATGTAATGGATAAATCAAGCGAACTCGAATTCAACTTTGAAAATCGACCGTATGAATTTATAGATCTAGAAAATAATCAAAAAATAAAACTGCAACCTAATCAAGTTAGAGAACAGTATCAAACACTCATTACTGATTTTTTGAATCAAATTCAAGTAACCTGTTTACAATTTAAAATTGACTATAATTTTGCTGATATTGCCGAAGGTTTCTACCCAATTCTTCGATCATTTTTAGTAAAAAGATCAAAAATGTCTTAATATAGCACTTCAATATTAAAACTTTTAATTTCAAGTAATAATGATTCAATTAGCTGAAATCAGCCCTGATGCTCCTGCTGACATAAATAAAGATGAAATTAAAAATGTCGTGCGCGAATTTGGCCGTGATATTTCTGATTTACAAGAGCTATTATATGCGAATGGGAAACATGGTCTTTTAGTCGTATTTCAAGGAATGGATACTAGTGGAAAGGATGGAACGACGGAAAAGGTATTTCGATATTGTACGCCAAATGGTGTGCATGCATTTTCATTTAAAAAGCCAACTGATTTGGAATTCGCTCATGATTTTTTATGGCGAGTCCATAAGGTAACACCTCCAAAAGGCAAAATACATGTATTTAATCGATCGCATTATGAGGATATTTTAATACAACGTGTTCATGATTGGATCGATGATGTAAAGCGCGAAAAACGTATGAAGGCAATAAATGAATTTGAAGAGTTATTATCTTTTGATTCAAATACAATAGTTCTAAAATTTTATTTGCATATTTCAAAAGAAAAGCAAAAAGAAAAACTAGAGGAACGCATGCAGGTGGAGCGCAAGTTTTGGAAATATAATCCCGGTGATTGGAAAGAACGTGAACATTGGGATAAGTATATGGAAGCGTACGAATATGTCTTCAATAACAGTAAAATTCCCTGGAATATTGTTCCAGCTAACCAGCGATGGTACAGAAACTATGTCGTCGCAAAAAAAGTCAGACAAACCTTGCTCGATTTAAATATGACCTATCCTCCTCTAGCAACTGAAGAATAAAGCGTCATGTCAGCTCGAATTGATAAATGGTTATGGTCCGTGCGCATATTTAAATCGCGAACTCTCGCTGGAGAAATATGTAAAACAGGAAAGGCAAAATTAAATGGCAAACGAGCAAAAGCATCTGCTGAAATAAAAGTTGGGGACGTCATTGAAGTCAAAAAGAATGGCTTCAATCTCATCTTTAATGTCGTGAAAGTAATTCAAAAACGAGTAGGTGCACCAATTGCCGTAACTTGTTATAAAGACATTACGCCGGAATCCGAATTGCGCAAATATGAAGACTGGTTTATTGGTAAGGCTCGACCAGAATTTCGTGAAAAAGGAGAAGGACGTCCAACGAAGAAAGATAGGCGATCAATAGACGAGTTTAAGTCTACTTATTTAGAAATAGATTAAAAGGCAATGGCGGCACTATGGCCTCGCATTATGGTTTAAATTGTGCCAGACATTTTTTGTTTTATTCATTGGTTACCAATTTTATAGCTCAGACCATCCATTAAACATTTTATTATTTCCATTAACCGTCAGGTCAATTTTCATCCGGTTTATCATAATTCAGCCAGGATAAAATGGTATCCAACATCCAGTGTCAAGCTGGATAACAAAAGGAGCCGCCAATATTTACCACTACAATTAACATGTTGTCCATCGAAATGGCTTTTTATTGATCCTAAAAATGAAATACATGGTGATTTGTGCACATCTTGCATGATCATTTGGAATTTACGCTCAATGTGAATTTTGGACCCATGTTGGGTCCCATGACCGATTACCTTTCCTTCAAAAACCACATCATCATGTGATGCAGATTTTTTGGTGCATCTGGCTCAACCTTCGAAATTTGATCTATCTGATTGATCACAATTAAAAAATGTTGCCATGAATCGTATTTATCGAATTTCGGAGAAGGCCCTGGCCATCATGCTTGTATTTTTATTTCTTTCGACAGGGATTCTAGCTAAAGAATTCTTTTCACCCAAAGATAAAAGTGAAAAAGCTGATGAACATAACCGAATCTTTACAAAGAAATACAATGCCTTTGACGTCATCAACATTAACGGAGACACATGCGAGATTGCACTTACCATATCATGTGGTGATACGTTAACAGGGAGCACAACCGGGGCCACAGATGCGGAGGAAGAACTTCCGTGCAGCGGTGGTCCGGGAAGTGGTGACATAGCGTTTAATGTGGGTGTATGGTATACATTCATTGGTTCTGGCGATTCCATGACCATCAGTACGGATAATCCCGGTACCGACTTTGATACCGAGCTCCAACTTTGGCGCGGTGAATGTGGGGCACTCACTTGCATAGGAGGTGATGATGACGGCGGAAGCACTGGCGGAGGTGGCACGTTGTCTTCAGAAATGACTTTTTTATCGGAGCTTGATTCAACATACCACGTCTACGTCGACGGGCATGGAAGTACGGCCACAGGCAACTATGCCTTGAGCCTGGAATGCAAAGCGCCATCCAATGACTTACAGGCCAACGCTATCCAAATCGACTGCAATACAGGATCTATTGATGGGCAGACGATTTCCGCCACGAACATGGGAGAACCGGCTACTTGTGTGATTACCATTTCTGCTCCGGGCATATGGTATTCAATCGATGGAATCGATACCGACATTACACTTGATTTATGCAGTGCTCCATTTGATTCGAAGATTAATGTGTATGAGGACACCGGATCTGGATTGACATGCATTTTTGGTGAGGATGATGACTTCACAAATTGTGGTGGAAACGACCCCCATGTCACATTTGCTTCCGAACTAGGAAAAACGTACTTAATTTATGTACAAGGATTTGATGGTCAGACAGGTTCATTTACACTGAATATTAGTTGTGAATGCTCTGGATTAGTCATCAATACAAATGACAGTGGATATGGATCGCTACGGGATAATGTGGCTTGTGCGATGAGTGGAGATACTATTCGATTTGATGCTGGGATAGACGGAGATTCGATAAAATTGACGTCGGGGCAGATTCCGATTTCAGGTAAAACATTGACATTTTTAGGAAATGGGCAGGATGATACCAAAATTGATGGCTCTTTAGATTCGTTGAATCGCTTGTTTAACATACAATCAGGTGCAGACGTCACCTTCCGCAATTTGACGATTCAGAATGGTGGCGGGCCAACTTTATCTGATTTTGGTGGCGCAATATTGATGACGGGCTCAAGCAATCTTAATTTAGTCAACTGTGCAATTTCTGGAAATCAAACAGATAATGGCTCAGGCGGTGGTGCTATTTTATTCCTTAGTGGAACGGGTAAAGCGATTAATTGTGTTTTTGCTGGGAACAGATCTAACGCCGGGCGTGCCGGCACAATTTATATACAAGGCAATACGCAGGTTGAATTAACGCAATGCCTTTTTATAAACAATTATGCAGCAAATTTGGGTGCTTGTTTATTAGCTGGGCAAAGCGAAAATCGTTATGATATTACTAACTGCACGTTCGTTCAAAATGAATCCGGTACCGATCATTCGGTAATTTATCAACAGGCGGGTGCCACAACAAATTTATACAACAATATTTTTTATCGCAATAATGGAGCAGCGGCAATTCTCCAAGGTGGGACAATAGTAAATGCAGAAAATAATATTGTCGATATACCCGGGCTAATTGTTGTGGGCAGCGATGGCAATGTAATTGCAGATCCACTGTTTGCGGACATGGGCAATGGAGATTATTCTATTTTGAATAATTCTCCAGCAATTGATGCGGGTGACAATAGCTTCTTGCCAGTAGATTCATGTGACATCGATGGAGACGGAAATGCGACTGAGCAAGTCGACATCGACCTCAATGGCGATGCACGCGTCTTCGGCTGCCGCGTCGATATAGGCGCCTACGAAAATAGCAACAGTGGTCGAAGTTTATTGGTGAGAAATACGAATGACAACGGAGCGGGTTCTTTGCGAGATGCGATTGCTTGTGCTTTCAGTGGCGATACGATACGCTTTGATTCGAGCATAAATGGCGATACGATAAAGGTCTTCGATTTTTATGCTGTCTTTAATAAGACAATAGTCATACAAGGAAATGGTGTGCATCAAACCATTGTCGATGGCTCTATGAACGTCAATACAACTTTGTTCGCTTCGCAATTCTCAGGTAATTTAACTTTAAATAACCTGACACTTCAGGATCAAGATGGAACATTTATATTATTAAATAATACGACTTCAAGAGTTTCAGTGAATAACTGCGAAATTCATGGCGGTACGTTCATGGGCGTTGACCAGGCCAACTTGTTCGTAGTTGCAGGAATGTTAACACTAACCAATTGCATTATCTATGACAATGAAAATACCACATCTATTTTGAGGTATCAATTTGCAAACGGAGCAATTACTATTGATCAATGCTTGTTTTATAGTAACAACAGTCCATTTTTGATTCAAAATACGAATAGCCCTCTTTCGGTATTAAACATATATCAATCCACAATGATTCATGAGGCGACAATGATTGATAATGTAGATAGTTTAAACTTACTTAATAATGTCATCCATACACATGCCACCGCCGGAACCAATAATGTAATATTTGAAACGAACCAAAACAACTTAATTAATAATTTAGGAGATATTCCACTAGGAACCGATGGCAATATTGAGGCCTATGCTCAATTCGCTGACACCGCCAATGCGGACTATAGCTTGACTGCATGCTCGCCAGGAGTCAATACCGGCTTTGATGATGGATTTTTACCCGCCACAGACCTCGATGGAAATAACCGGTTCGTCTCATGGACCGTCGATCGAGGTGCTTATGAATACGGTGGCGCTCCGTGCGATACAGGCCAATGTTCTTTGCCAATTGTCCTTGAATGCGGTGTCTTATATAGCGGAACGACTGCTCAAGGTGGTGATTTCTTTGATGGATATAGTTGTACAACCGATGGTGAATCAGGCCCCGATATCGTTCATGAAATTGATGTGCCAGTCGCTGGCGACATTACCATAACATTGAATGATATGTCAACAGGAGGCAACCAAGACGTCGACATTTTACTATTAAGTGCATGTGATCCGGATTCGTGCATCGACTTTGATGCAGGAGCAACGTTGATCGTCACGGTCAATGCCGGTACGTATTATTTAATAGTAGATGGATATGATGGTGGAGCTCCCGGTACCGACCCATCATTCGGAGCTTACGAAGTGACAGTTGATTGCCCAACATCGCCTGGACCGTGTACCGAAAATATAGTCAATGTATTAAAGCCGACAAGTCCGATGGGATTGTATCATGCCATGGATGTCTTGAATTCGGATGCTACCGTTACAACATCTGGAGTCGAATTTAAGGCAGGCAATGAAATTAATTTAGACCCGGATTTTGAAGTCCAACTCGGCAATGAATTTGATGCCATCATCGAACCATGTCCTCCACCATTGCACGAAGACGGCAGTGCACGCAAGTCTGGAAATAAATTTGGTGAAAAATTAGAAGCAAGAAAAAGAGAACAAAGTCGTCGGGTTCGAAATAATTAATATTAATTCAACATTCAGCAATGGGGCAACCAAGTTTTCTTGGCTGCCCTTTTATCTTTCTATAACGGACACGAAATAATATGTCAATTACTTTCGAGTGTTTGATTTTTCCAATGATACCCTACTCTACTTTTTATTCAATTTCCTGTATTCATCTATTATTTCTTTTTCCAAATTATTGGATGATAAATTATGATTTATTGAACGTCTGTGATTTTCCTTTTCAAATGTAAGAGGCAAATTAGTTTTGTCTATGCCTTCTGGCAACTGTAAGGACTGGCTGGATGGAGATGGAATAATCGGTGGTGCTATTGCACAATCTTCTATTTCGGCAATTACGATGGACCCAAGTTGCGTCTCAAAATCAGATTGAAGATTCACTTCCTCCCCAGCTAAATAATTAACGCTATCCGGATCAGTTACCGACTGTCTCGTGTTAATGGTGTCTGCCCTATACGTGATGTCACCCGAGGTTGCTCCCGCCAAATTCAGCACGGGCGGACAATCCACACATTCCTCTAATACAACTTCATCGATAAAAATGACCGTACTGCCACCATTTAATTCAAATTCATTCACCTCAAATTTCAAGGTATCATCCGCACCTCCAGCGTATGCGGTGAGGTCAATTGAATATTCATACCAATTTCCATCACCACATCGAACGTCTCCCCCATCGATAACTAATTCTACATTCGAATTCACACTTACGGTCAGCATGTCAGCGGAAGAATCACATGCGATCATCCATGCCCAAAAATGCAATGCAGATGATGCGTTGTCAGGGATAGAAACTACTTGAGAAATTTCTGTGTGATACAATGTGTCCGCTCCGGCTGTTAGCCCTAACGCTCCCATAATGGCGGCTCCACTTCCATCCAATGCACCAAAAACGGGATTTATTAAGTTAACCACCGAATTTCCTGTCGGTCCCGATTGGCTCTCTGAAACTTCAGACCAGGCAACGGTTGGGACCGTTTCAAAATCTCCTTCCACTATAAGGTCGGTACCTCCGTTACAAACGACTCTGCAATCCGGATACACTCGAAAGAATCCCACGTCGCAAGCGTCATTAACACTATCGGATGCAATGATATCCCAACTTCTCGTATTGTCATCAAGGACGAATGAATAGTTACCCGTATCAGAAATAACGATTGGCGAAGCAGAGCCATCTTCCACCAGCCAGGTGAAACCCATCGAACCCGATGAGGGAAGGCCAACATCGTTTACATTAAATGTAAGCGTGTTAGTATTGCAGTCATAATCCACGAGTGTGGCCATCGGCGGTCTACAACCACATTGATCCGTTGCCGAGCCTGCCCATGGGTTACCATCATCGTCCACGATAGTGTCATTCCAATCTATATCCAAGGTAAATTCACAAGTTCCAGGACCGGTTGCATCGGTAAAAGTAACCGTGGTGATTCCTCCTGCAGCAGCGGCAATATCGGCATCCGAAACTGCCAGGTAAAATACGATCAGCTCATTTACCGTGTCGCCAGGCATGAGCGGCGTTGGAATTGCTGTGCTCCTAAATAACGATCCCTCAGTCGTACTGATGTGCCACCCGGTTACACAGGAAGGCAATGATGCAGAACTGAACGGTGCAATGGGTATAAACACTTGAAAAGGCCCAGTCGTGCTCGTGTCTCCCAGTGTTGACGGACAGTACACTACCGGATCTGGCGAAATACTGATAGTGGGAAACATATCGGCAAAAACTGAAGCTCCTCCCATGCAATCACAGTCTTCGACGCAATTGCAATAGTCTTCACCAGGGGAATCACATACCGCATCGCCACATGTACCACAGGAAACACCGGAATTAGTGGTGACGGTTGCTACCCCATTATCAATTTGTTGAACAGGATTGCCACAGCCGGTTGTCGTGGTCACGACGAAAAAAACGGTGTCGGATGCTGAAGCCGTAAATGTAACATCACATACGCCACTGGCTGTGGCAATCGCGGTGCCGCCCGTGAGTATGGTACCTCCCGGCCCATCAGATGTTGATCCTTCCCAAACTGTAATAGATACAGGCGCACCCCAGGCAGATTGGCTACATCCTACTAATTCAAAGGTATAGTTCCCGCCAGCTTGTACGACAGTAAAGTACATTTCACCTGCCCAAGCCTGATAAGGTGCATTTATGGATTGACCGTTGCAACCGGCGACATCAATGTCTTGATCGGTATAAAATCCTGCACCAGCGATTTGACAAGGTTGAGCGAATAGCGAAATAGACGTTATAAAAAATAAAATTAAGGCGATTAAAAGAAATTGAGGTTTCATAATGACGAATTTTTGTCTTAATAGATTGGATTATCTTCCTAAGTTACAGAAAAATAAAATTGACCGTGGGAATATTATACGGATTTAGCGAATTAGTATATACCGTTTGCCAGCGGCTTGTTTAATTACACCATTTAACTCGAGTTGTAAAAGTGCGGTGGCCAATTCAGAATTGTTCAATTGAGTGGAGGAAGCCAGGTCATCAATATGTATTTCCGGCCTTTCCATTATCCTTTTAATTAATAGCTCTTCTATTTCTGTCAAACCCAATGGCAACCGAGATTGTGTCGTGTTTTTTTTGTCAACATCCCAAAACATAGCCCTTATAATGTCGGAGCCTGATGTGATAAGCTGCGCCATATTTGCTTTTATTAGTTTATTGCAACCTTCGGAGCTTTTATCAATGGTTCGCCCCGGCAAGGCAAACAGTTCTTTGTGATTGTGAAATGCAAAATTAGCGGTAATCATTGACCCGCCAGACGCTTTCGACTCAATGACTAGCGTGCCATCGGTCATGTACGCTACAGTCCTATTTCGCATTGGAAAATGTTCACGATCCGGGCCGGAAAAACATGGAAACTGGCTAATTACGGTTCCGCCCTTTTCAACAATTTCATCGGCGAGTCGATTGTGTGCGGTGGGATAAATACCAGGAAAACCATTCCCTAATACTGCGATCGTCTTAATATTATTTTCAACAGCTGATTTATGTGCAATTGCATCGATACCATAAGCCAAACCGGAAACTATCGTGACATTCTGATTCGCCAGATCTTCAATAAGTTGTCGACATTTCGCCTTTCCATAGGAACTTGGTTTACGTGTGCCGACGACAGCTAGCATGCGATCATCATCAAGATTGGCAGAGCCACGAGAATAAAATATTATTGGGCTATCTAAATGAGGTTTTAATCGCTGTGGATAATTTTCATCCAAGAAAAAATGAACATTTAATTTGTTTTGATCAATAATCTCAAGTTCTTTTTCAGCCTGGTGCAATGCTTGGTCTCGATTTTTAAATGAGGCTCGATGCTTTCCGATACCGGGAATTTTAAGTAATTGCGTGTTTGACTTTTTAAAAACCTCATCTGCTCCTCCACAATAAGCAACCAATTTTCGAGCAGTTACGGCTCCAATGTCGGTCAAAAAAGAAAGTGCTATTTGGTAAATTTTGTCTTTCAATTATCGATTTAGTTGAGACCGAAAGTCGTCCGCCTGGCTTGTCATACCTAAGTTATCATATGTCATGGCAAGGGCACGAAGAATAGTTTTATTCGTCGGATCAGCGCGATATCCATATTGCAGAAATTTCTCAGCCCACCTATACTGGCCCTGTCGTTGTCCAAATTCTTCAAAACCCAACTGATACATATAATTGACCAACTCACGTTGATCACCCCCTCGATTAATCATGTATTCGATGTAATCGTGTACATATCTCGTTCCTGGTTTTACCAAAAGCACCTCTGTAAACACATCAAACATTCTGTCTGCATTGCGATCCATAGAGTAAAGCTTGGCGGCCACACCAGCTTTCATCTTCAATGCATTTCCATAAATCGGATGAATGTCAAGTGATTTTGAAATATAAGATGCACTTTCCTTATAAAGCTTCTTCCTTTCTTCAAAATCGGTAGCGGCCTCTGCCTCGTTGAAAAGTGCCGTACCCAAAAATAGATTAGACCGCGCGCTATTCGGATATGCTTCGACAGCCGAACGATTAAGCGCTAGCGAATTACTCCATACAGGAATTCGTCGTAACGTTAAAAAAGAAAATGCTCCAACCATTATGGTCATTAACGCTATAGCTAGTACGTTCGAATTACTATTAGTAAGTCTAATTTTTCTTGTCAATACATATGGGATGAAAAGTACAAATGCAATCGAAGACATGTAAATAAATCGCTCATTCATTGTCGTTCCGACCGTAAACGGAATATTGGATACAATCGAAATGGTTGCAAGAAAAACTAGAACAAAATAGGCAAATACATTTCGCTTAAATATTTTTGTTACTGCAAACAAACCTGCAGCTAAATATAGTAGTAGGGACAAAATACTCGTAACGCTAGACCAATCACGAGTTGCTATAGCATAGGGATAATAATCATGGCTTAATGGATGTGGCCAAATCAAGAGTTGGATATATTTTAATAAGGTATAAAATATTGTCGCAAACTTTTGTGACCCATTCATATCGACAAACGGATTATTCAGTAATTCCGTGATTTCCTTTCCGCTACTGAGGAAATAATTAATAGCCATGTACCGCTGTATTAGATACAACATGGCAGCCAAAATCAGAGCGGTAAAGAGTTGGACCCATTCCCGATTTTCAATTTTGTATTTCCGAAATACGTAGATAGACAAAGGAATAACGGCCATAAAAGTTAGTGCATTCTCCTTAGATAATAAAGCAAGATAAAATAATATTCCTACTAAAATATAATCGAGTGTTTTTTTGGCTTTAAATGCGACAATAAGTGTCCATAGCGCAAAAAGCAATGCCATGATTTCGTCACGCCCTTTGATGTTGGCGACAACTTCTGTATGAATTGGGTGCGCAATAAATAGAAGCGCTGCCCAAAAACCTATTTTCAAATACCACCGTCGCTCCTCATCATTGGGCCAGAATAATTTACAAATATAAAATAAGAAAAATGCTGATATTCCATATAGAAAAGCATTAATTGCGTGGCTCAAGCCGGGCTTTAATTCAAATAATGCATACTCGATGGCGAATGAAATCATGGACAACGGGCGATATCGACCTCCTGTAACCAGGTCTTTTTGCTCACCAAAATACCCAGCCATAGCTTCTTGCGTCATCAACTTACCGATGCCTGAAAAACCCTCCGTAACATATTTATTTTTACTATAAAAGACTTGATCGTCAAGAATAAAGCCATAATTAAATGTCATGAAGTAAAGAGCAAGCGCAAACATGATTAATCCACCACCGATAATTGGTTCGCCGAACATACGCGGAAACGATTGACTTCCTATAGGGCGAGATGGTGATTTGGACTTTTTTATTCGAACTTGCTTTGCCGATGCAGGTTTTCGTTTCTTACCGCCTTTTAATTTCTTAGCCATTTAGCTTTTGATTTTAGTCCACACGTTCTTTGTAATGCTGTACAGCGAGCAATCCCTCAACTTAGGGTACTTTACCAGATTTATGTGTTCAAACCGGCCCTTTGATTGCATTCCTATTTTTTCCATGACTTTTATCGAACGTATGTTGCCAACAGATGCGACAGAAAATATTTCGTTCAACCCCAATTCTTCAAAACCATATGCCAAACACCGCTTTGCTCCTTCGGTAGCAAAACCCCTACCCCAGGTGTCGTATGCAAGGCGCCAGCCAATATCAACACATGGTGTAAACTCCGCCTCATAAGTTTGCTTGCATAGTCCAATAAAGCCGATAAGCCGTGCATCCACCAATGTCTCAACGGCAAAATAGCAAAATCCATATTTGTCCTGCGCATCCATCATGCGACTTACGAATTCAGATGTTCTTTCGACGCTCTGGACTGAAGGGAAGAACTCCATCACACGCTCGTCAGCATTGATTTTTGCCAAATATTCTATGTCTGATTCTTCATAGGGTCTAAATCCCAATCTCGCCGAAGTGAATAGGTATTTTGATACATCCTTTGTCATGATAATTGAACTATTCAAATTTAACAAACCGTCTGGTTAAGGCGGACAAAAATATGTATTTTGGCGACCATATGTTCCGCCTTCTTCTCCTGGGAATGCTATTATGCGTCGGCCTCACAGCTCAAGCACAATTGCTGATAGATGCTGGATACAATCCTTCCTACTACTCGATGAATTCCTTTGAGCAAATTGAGCAAAAATTTAACTCGTCAAACCCTTGGTTGAATCGGGAGTTGAAACCATTTCATTGGCTACATGGTATTCACTTGCGTTTGCGTCATCGTTTTAGGGAAGTTGCACCTTTCATCGAGATTAACTATCAACTCAATGGCAACTCCTACTCCGGAATCAGACCAAACGAGAATTCAGAATCAAAAGGAAAGCTTAGAACCAATTATCGATCTGTGGGTATTGGAATAGAGTGGGAGAAAGAATCATTTGGGCTTGGAATCGGGATTGGTCGACAACGATTTATACTCCGTCATACGGAAGAAGGTGGAGTTAGAAAAATTGACGATGATATACTAGATGATGACGTGACGATGGTCAATCTCTATGTTAATATATTACCTTCTTTGGACGAGCGTAATAGCACAAATCTCATTTTGCAGCCATTTGTAACTTACCCGTTGCAAGAATCGGATTTCGCTTCAGCAAGCTCCTATTTTTCGATAGACGAATTATCAACAGATAAGTTTTGGCAGATTGGACTGCGATTGATTCTGTCCAACGGTCAGCGCTGATTTTTTGAGCAAAATGTCACATTTTAAACTGGATTGATGAATAGAATTAACCACCGACGATATGAGAGCGAGAGTCTTGCTCTGTTTGGACAGCGAGATCGCGCCTACATGGAAAATCCCGATGACTTCGCCAATTTCTTATCTGTGACTCCTTCAATTCAAAATATTGAACATGTAATTGAACAAAAACATTCGCAATTCTCGGCTACTAGACGAAACCTATTGCACAAAAAACTCACCCAGCAATATGATACACTTGGCTTGAAGCATAGAGACGTCATTGATAAAATAAAAAATCAAAACACTTTTTGCATTATTACAGCCCACCAACCATGTCTTTTCACAGGCCCCCTATATTTTATTTATAAAATTGCTTCAACCATTGCTCTTGCGAATAAGTTAAACGATAAATTTCCGGCTTATACATTCCTGCCTTTGTATGTTCTTGGCAGTGAAGATCACGACCTAGAAGAGATAAATCATACATGGTTGTACAGAAAAAAAATCACCTGGAATACAGATCAGAAAGGTGCAGTGGGAAGAATGAAACTTGATGAAATTAATTCTAGCCTGAGCCTTGTGGATGGCATGATATCCAATACAGCGTACGGTTCAGACATTGTTCAAATTCTGAAAAATGCCTATACATCAGAAAGAACGCTTGCTCAGGCAACACATCATTTAGTGCATCATATTTTTAGTAGGGAGGAACTTCTGATAATTGATTTGGATGATTCGGAATTAAAAATGTCTGCTCGAGAACTCTTTCAAAAAGAACTCGAAGAACAATTTTCGCTGCCTCTTGTCCGTCTAAATCAAGAGAAATTCGAACAAAAGGGATTCAAACCTCAAGTTTATGGAAGACCTATAAATTTATTCTTCCTAGATCAAAACGATCGTATACGATTAGAATCGAAGGATAAAAAATTATATGCCGGAAATACGCTAATTGCCGAAACTGCAAGTGATTTTATTGACGAGCAATTAGCCCAGAAGTTGTCCCCTAATGTTATTTTACGACCACTTTACCAGCAAACCGTTCTGCCCGGGATTGTCTATATAGGTGGCGGCTCTGAGGTCGCTTACTGGATGGAATTATCATCAGCATTCAATGCGATAAACCTCTCATTTCCCATGCTTCTCAGACGTGATAGCGCCATGGTGATTACCAGCCGCATCCGTAAGCTGATGACCTTAACAGAAATATCTCAGTCAGAATTATTTACTTCTAAACGTGCTATACAAGATGCCTTTTTAGGCCACATTGAAGACGAAAACTGGCAATTAGCTCCATTCATCCAAAAAACAAATGCCCTTTTTAAAGAATTACGCGATCATGTCCACCAGATCGATTCAGGAATGGATAAAATGATAAGCGGAGCCCAACAACAACAAATTAATTTCGCACAAAAACTTGAACAAAAATTAAAACGAGTCATTAAACAGAAACATGAAGTGCATTTAAATCGTCTTGACAAATTATGGGAGGAGTTATTTCCAGATGGTGGATTGCAAGAACGAAAGGACAATTTTCTACCGATATATGCCGAAGCAGGTCCTGCATTCATCGATGGGCTAATTCAAAACTTTGATTCATTCGAAACAGGTATGCACTTTTTTGAATTACCAGGTGATTAATTTCTTCAGGAAACCTCGGCTGTAGCCGGGGCTAACACTTCGAGAATGACGCCGAGTTTATCTTTAAGATCTTTTCTATTAACGATAAAATCAAGAAACCCTTTTTCCAATAGGAATTCTGATGTCTGGAACCCTTCAGGTAAGTCTTTCTTTATCGTCTCTTTAATTACTCTGGGGCCAGCGAATCCTATCAAGGCTTCTGGTTCGGCGAAATTTAAGTCGCCGAGCATGGCGTAGGATGCCGTTACTCCTCCTGTTGTTGGATCCGTTAAGAACGAGAGATAAGGGATCCCGGCCTTCGACATTTTGCTCAATTTAGCGGATGTTTTTGCCATTTGCATTAAAGAAAAGGCACTTTCCATCATACGTGCACCACCAGATTTACTTATGATCATCAATGGGATTCGATGTTCAAGGCAGTAGTCAATTGCTTGTGATATTCGCTCTCCCACAACCGAGCCCATAGAACCTCCAATAAAGCCAAAATTCATGGCTGCAATGACAATTTCTCGCTTATTTATAGCGCCGTGCGCAACAGTGATTGCATCAGTCGTATCATTTTTTTCTCGGGCGGCTTTGAGTCGCTCATCATACGACTTCAAGTCTTTGAATTCCAGAAAATCCTTTGATTTAAGCTCCTCGAATAGCAGCTCAAAGTCACTGTCAAACAATAAATTAAAGTAGGTATGCGAGTCCAGCCGCGTGTGATAATCACAATGCGTGCATTTATAAAAGTTTTCCGCCAACTCCTTTCGCGTACAGAGCTCATTACAGCGGATACACTTATACCAGAGCCCATCCGGGGTCTCTTTTTTGAATTTTGTGGCGGTCTGAATCCCGTCCTTAAGTCGTTTGAACCATCCCATATTGGCTTTTTAAGATTCCAAAATTGGATGTTCATGGGTGGCCCAAATATAGAAATAAAGTTTAAGCCGGGCTAATTATAATTAAATATCACAAAAGCATGTATATGATAATCATTCAATTATATATTCTCAAAATGTATATTTGAAAAATAACCAAAGAAATGAACGCGCGAGGCATCGCATAGTGGCTAAGCTGTGGTTCATTTTCAATCCGTCCGGCTGTGCATAAAAAGAAAAAACCCCGTTGACTGAAAGTCAACGAGGCCGAACACACTATGAGAACACCCTAAATCTTAATTCAACTTTATGAGAAAATAACGTGTTTGTTACTTTCTTTGCCAAATGTATAACAGTCTTTTTAAACTTCCAAGTACATTCGTAAAAAAAATTGAAAAAATCAGTAAGCTAATCTTAATCAATTGATACCTAAAGATACAGTCAGAGAAATAATGGAAACTGCCCGTGTGGAGGAAGTCGTGGCGGATTTTGTCTCATTAAAACGTGCTGGATCCAGTTTGCAAGGCTTATGCCCTTTTCACGATGAGAAGACCCCTTCTTTTTCAGTCTCGCCATCGAAAAATATCTTTAAATGTTTTGGTTGTGGCCGTGCCGGGGATTCTGTCGGTTTTGTGATGGAACACGAGCAATTGTCATTCGTTGAAGCTTTGCGCTATTTGGCTGATAAGTACAACATAACAATTCAAGAGCGAAAATTAACACCTAACGAAATTGAAGAAATGGATCGTGCCGACTCGCTGCATGCCATGCTTCATTTTGCTTCGAATTATTATCAACGTGCTCTTTTAAAGAGTCAGGAAGGTAGAGCAATTGGGCTATCATATTTTAAGGAAAGAGGTTTGCTCGATCATGTGGTCGAAGCCTTTCAACTCGGGTATTCTGGTGCGGATGAAAATTTAGCGGGACAACTTCGTCAAATGGGCTATGATGAAGACTTGCTACGTGAGGCTGGATTAATTAATAAAAATGGCCGTGACTTTTTTCGAAATCGTGTAATTTTTCCAATTCATAATTTGTCAGGAAAGGCAATCGCATTAGCTGGTCGAATATTAGGGCAACAGGGCGGGC
This sequence comes from Saprospiraceae bacterium, assembly GCA_028279185.1. Lineage (GTDB taxonomy): Bacteria > Bacteroidota > Bacteroidia > Chitinophagales > Saprospiraceae > JANQSS01. Next base: position 22,079 of record JANQSS010000173.1, read on the forward strand.
CAAAATATTTGAATTCTCCAGAATCAGCTATTTACATTAAGAACAAGGTGCTCTACGGGATGCATTTGGCCAAAAGCCACATCCGCAAACTGGACAAGTGTTATCTGGTTGAAGGCTATACCGATGTCATTTCTTTGCACCAAAATGAAATAAAAAATGTTGTTGCGTCATCCGGCACTTCGCTAACCCCAAGGCAAGTTTCATTAATGAAACGATTTTCCCAAAATGTCACCCTCCTTTATGATGGCGATGCTGCGGGGATTAAAGCAGCCCAACGTGGAATTGAATTGATGCTTGAGGCTGATTTAAATGTTTACATTGTTTTATTCCCAGAAGGAAAGGATCCAGATTCCTATGTTCGTGAAGTTGGACATAGTGCATTCAAAAAATTCATTGATGAAAATGAAAAAGATTTTATTCTTTTTCAGGCCGATCTTCAATTAAAAGAAGTGCATTCAGATCCGATAAAAAAAGCTGGCTTTGTAACATCCATGATTAAAACCATCGCCTTTATTGAAGATGCGGTCAAGCGATCTGCATATGTACAAGAATTATCTCTACTCAGTCAAATGAGTGAACAAGTCATAATGACAGAATTGGTAAAAGAGGTAAAAAAAAGACAATGGGAAAAACGAAAACAATCAGCTACTCGCAAAAACGATGAAGAAGCCGCACATGTCAGTCAAAACGTCGTACCCAAATATGATGATCTACATGTAAAGGAGCGCGATGTCTTACGCATTTTAATGCATGGTGGGGACAAAGAACTGCCAAAATTAGCGGGCATCTCGGTTCGCGATTTTATTCTGGAACAATTAAAAGATGTGCCCGAATTTTTAGATCCATTGTATAATAAGTTCTTTCAAGTAGTTCTGCAATCTACTGATGAACCATGGGAGCCCGGCTTACTCCGAAACCATGAGGATGAGACAATTCGAAAACTGGCGATATCGCTGATGACGGAATCAATAGAAATAAGTGAAAACTGGGAAAAGAAATGGGACATTCATCTCCAAACACAAGCGCAACCCGAAGAAAATTATTACCTGGATAGTTTGCAAGCAACCTTGAGATTGAAGCTTGATCGCGTTCAGCTTATCTCTAAAGAAAATATTGAAATACTGGGAACGTTAACCACAGAAGAAGAAATAAACAAACATCTGGAAATTCAGCATAGACTGTCTCAAATGATGCAAGAACTTGCGGAGCAATTGCGTGCAATCGTTTTGACCTAACCCGGCTTCAATTTTTATTTGTTCCGATTAACGCAATTCAAGTCTTCGAAGGCCTGTTTCAATCTTGATACAAATGCTTGTTCACCTTCTCGCAACCATTTTCGTGGGTCATAGTTCTTTTTATTTGGTACATCATCACCATCCGGATTTCCAATTTGACCCTGTAAATAATCTTTTTTGGATTCGTAATAATCTTTCACCCCAGACCAAAAGGCCCATTGCATATCCGTATCAATATTCATTTTAATGGCACCATACTCGATCGCCTCACGGATTTCTTCTCGTGAAGACCCAGATCCACCATGAAAGACAAAATTGATCGGTTGCTCTCCCGTATTAAATTTTTCTTTAACATAGGACTGCGAATTTTTCAAGATAATTGGCTTCAGCTCCACATTTCCGGGTTTGTACACACCGTGTACATTGCCAAAAGCTGCTGCCACGGTAAATTGATCGCTGATCGCCGCTAATTTTTCATAGGCATAGGCCACTTCTTCCGGCTGCGTATACAGGCGAGAACTGTCTACATCCGTATTATCCACCCCATCTTCTTCACCCCCCGTAACGCCTAGCTCGATTTCGAGTGTCATCCCCAAAGGCTTCATCCGCTTCAAATAGTTGCAGCAGATTTCAATGTTTTCCTCGATAGGTTCCTCGGACAGGTCCAACATATGTGAGCTGTATAAAGGATATCCTCGTTCTGCAAAAAAACGTTCGCCAGCAGTCAACAATCCATCTACCCAAGGCAATAGTTTTTTTGCGCAATGATCGGTATGCAAAACGACAGGAACTCCATATGCTGATGCCATGGCATGAACGTGCATGGCTCCGGAAATACCTCCTAACACAGCTGCTTCTTGATTCTCATTTGACAAGCCCTTCCCTGCAAAGAAAGAGGCCCCGCCATTCGAAAATTGAATCATAACCGGGCTATTCACCTCTCTCGCTGTTTCTAATACAGCATTTATAGAATTCGTGCCAATGACGTTTACGGCAGGAAGGGCAAAATTTTGTTCGTTTGCATAATTAAGCAATTCTGTCACTTCATCCCCATGCAGCACGCCAGCTTTGAATTTTCCTTGGCTCATTGATTTCAATTTTCTTTATTTAAATTATTTCCTTATCAGTTAAATATCGCTCTGCATCCAATGCCGCCATACATCCTGTTCCAGCGGCCGTTACGGCTTGCCGATATATTTTATCCTGAGCATCTCCCGACGCGAAAACGCCGGGGCGATTTGTTGTTGATCGCCCGGGAGTGGTTACCAAATAGCCTGCCTCATCCATATCAAGCCAATCTTTGAAAATTTCAGTATTTGGCGTATGTCCTATAGCAACAAAAAATCCTTTAACATCCAGATCTTTCTCTTCTTGTGTTTGATTATTGAAAACACGGACACCAGTAACTCCGCTCTCATCTCCTATAATTTCTTTTGTCTCTGTGTGCCAGTGAATAATAATGTTTTCCGCTTTTTCAACTCTTGCCTGCATGATTTTACTAGCACGCATTTCATCTCGTCTAACCAACAAATGGACTTCAGGGCATAATTTTGATAAATACAGCGCTTCTTCCGCTGCTGTATCACCTCCACCGACGACGGCCACATTTAAACCTTTATAGAAAAAACCGTCACATACCGCGCACGCCGAAACCCCTTGATTCATGAATTTCTGCTCACTAGGAATACCCAACCACTTAGCTGAAGCTCCGGTAGAAATAACGACCGTGTGCGCCTTTATTTCCTCACCTCCTTCGGTCCAAAGCTTATGAACAGGGCCATTAAAATCAACTTTCGAAATAAAATCATAATTGACTTTCGTTCCAAATCGCTCAGCCTGCTCTCTAAAATCATCCATCATTTCCGGCCCACGAACACCTTTTGGATAGCCAGGATAATTCTCAACATCCGTGGTAATCATTAATTGTCCCCCCGGGTCTTTTCCTGTATACATGATTGGGTTAAGGTTTGCACGTGCGGCATAGACGGCTGCTGTATATCCTGCCGGACCCGAACCAATAATTACACAGTTGTGGATATGACCATTTTCACTCATACTAAACTCTATTTTTATTAGATGGATTTGAGGCTGCAAAGGTAAAACTTGCCCGCCTACTTAACTAATGATGTTTTACTAAATTGTTTAGCGATGATTTTGTTCAATAAAAATCCCTTTTTGTACTTACGGTCGGGCCGCAACCTTTAAGCGCTACAATCATTATATTTGGAAAGGAAAATTTAAGTTTATGATAATCGAACAAATCTATACAGGTTGCTTGGCCCAAGGCGCATATTATATAGAAAGTGCAGGAGAAGCAGCTATTATCGACCCGTTGCGGGAGGTGGATCCTTACATAGAACGAGCGAATCGTGATGGCGCCAAGATCAAGTACATTTTTGAAACACATTTTCACGCAGATTTCGTCAGCGGTCATGTCACCTTATCTGAAAAGACCGGCGCAACGATCGTTTATGGACCGACGGCAGAAACAACGTTCGAGAGCAAAGTAGCAAGTGATGGTGAAATTTTTCACGTGGGAAAAGTATCCATCAAGGTATTGCATACACCTGGTCATACCATCGAAAGCTCCTGCTATCTACTCATGGACGAAAAAGGACGAAATCATGCACTATTCTCTGGCGATACGCTTTTTTTAGGAGATGTTGGTCGACCCGATTTGGCCCAGAAAGCGGCGCACATGACACAGGAGGAGTTGGCAGGTCAATTATACGATAGCCTTCGTAAAAAAATAATGCCGTTGGAAGATTCAATTACGGTCTACCCCGCACACGGTGCGGGGTCTGCCTGTGGCAAGAACATGATGAAGGAAACAATAGACACGCTAGGAAATCAAAAGCGAATAAATTATGCTTTGCGTGAGGATATGACCAGGGAGGAATTTATTTCTGAAGTGACAGAAGGTCTTCTACCTCCGCCAGCATATTTTCCCTTGAATGTTAAATTAAACCGTACTGGATATGCACCTGTCGGACAAATCCTTAAAACCGGGAATAACGGACTAAGTCCAAAGTCTTTTGAACTATTAGCAAATGAAACGGATGCTGTAATCCTAGACGTAAGACATCATCGCACCTATATTCAAGGACATATTCCAAGATCCATTTCGATTGGGCTTAATGGGAGTTTTGCGCCGTGGGTAGGTGCGCTGATAAAAGACGTTCAAACACCCATTCTGCTTGTGGCGGAAGAAGATGAAGTAGAAGAGGCCATATTACGATTGTCCAGGGTCGGATTTGATAACACTTTAGGATATCTGAAAGGAGGCGTTGGGGCTTGGAAATCCGCTGGAAAAGAATTGGACAAATTAGAAAGCATTTCTTCTAAAGAATTATTCGATAGGTATATGAAAAACAATGCCATCCCCATTTTTGATGTTCGCAAACCCAGTGAATTTGAAGCCGAGCATGTTACACATGCAAGAACTACTCCGCTCGATTTTATCGATCAACATATTGCCGAATTTCCTAAGGAAAATACATTTTATGTGCATTGTCGAAGTGGATACCGTTCTGTTATCGCGGCTTCAATTTTGAAAATGCATGGTTATCACAATGTGATTGACGTTGCTGGAGGCTTTTTAGCAATGAAAGATGAAAGCATGCCAACGTCAGATTTTTCATGTAAACAATTGAATTAAGAAATAATTATGTCAGGAGAAAAAATTAAGAAATACAGTAACGACGATATTACAATATTGTGGAACGCTTCCCTTTGCACGCATTCAGGTAAATGTGTTCGAGGATTACCGGATGTTTTTAAACCAAAAGAGCGACCATGGATTAACATGACTGCTGCAACTTCGGAAGATCTCGTTTCGCAGGTAAACTTGTGCCCGTCAGGTGCCTTGAGTATTGAAGGACATCCAACATCCAAGGACGAAGCTGTTGAACCTGTTATTGAAAACGCACTGAAAGTCGATGTTGTTTCTTGTGGCCCTCTTCTGATTCACGGAGACGTTCAAGTGACGGACACTGACGGCACGACAGTCAAAAAAACCAAAATGACGGCCTTTTGCCGATGTGGTTCTTCGAAGAATAAACCTTATTGTGATGGTAATCACAAAAGTATTGGCTTTACTGACGAGTGATTCGATTTTATTTTACTCAATAAAAAATGTCGATAAAACACTTCCAGGCTCGTCTCGAAAAGTTTGATACAGATCTTTGGCACTATCATATTCCTGTTCCAAAAGAGATATCAGCTTACTATAGAAGCAAGAATATCAAAAGACTGATTTGTAAATTAAATGATGATATTCAAATTCACTGTGCCTTGATGCCCATGGGAGATGGTGACTACTTTATAAACATAAATAAAGATGTACGAAAAAAGTCCAAATGGGAGGTCGGCCAATATCGGGAAATACAACTACTACCCGATGAAAGTAAATACGGAATGGAAATTTCTCCTGAATTTCAAGAAGTCCTTAATACAGATATAGACGGCCATTCCATTTTCGAAAAACTCACACCGGGCAAACAACGAAATCTAATCTATCTTGCCACGAAGCCCAAAACATCTCATACAAGATTAAAAAAGAGCATTATTATTATTGACTACTTAAAGTCTTGTAAAGGTCAAATCGATTTTAAAGAATTAAATCAGGCATTTAAGGATAGGAAGAACGACTTTTAAAGCCTTGCTGAACCGACGATCATTGCCGTCAAGTTGCTTACATTTGTGCTTCAGTCTTCATAAATGATATGAGCAAAAAACAACCTTCATTCTTGTCAAGTTTGTTTCGGTATACATGCCCGCAATGTAGACAGGGAAACTTGTTCGTTAAACCTTTTCAGTTTAGTAATCCACTGAACATGCACAAGCAATGTTCTCATTGTGAATTGAACTTTACGCCGGAACCCGGCTACTATTGGGGAGCAATGTTTCTATCCTATATATTATCGGCATTCCCGCTTATGGGTATTGTCCTCTATTGCATGTTCGGCCTAAAATTCAGTGTCCTATATTCCTTATTCATAGGAATAGTGATAGCCGGACTGTTCTACTTTAAACTCATGCGGTTTTCAAGGTCATTGTGGATTCATTTGATGGTAAAATACAATCCACAATTTGCTGACAAACATGGTGTTACGGTCAGAAAATGAGTAGGATAGGAAGAAATTTAACATCGGGGTGTGTCTTTTAAGCGATCGCGCGTCTGAATGGGTGTATCCGAGAACGATAATGATTTGAAACAAAACGCCCTGACATTTAATTAAGATTTACAAGCGATTAAAAAATTAATACAATGAGAATTTTAGTAGTACTTGGACTATTTATTTTTGGCTTTGCCGCCACAATTTCAGCTCAGACTGAAGCAGAGCTCAAAGCCGAATTAGATGAGAAAACAAAGGCGATCGGAGCACTTCAAGCGGAGGCAGATGCCATTAATGCAAAGATTGCGGCACTTCCAGGTTGGAAAACAGGTGCATTCGGCGTCATAGGAGTTAACTTTTCCGGCTTCAATGACTGGTACTCACAAGAAGCCTATGATCTATCTTCAGCAAATATTGGAATCACCGTAAATAGTTTTGCAAACTTGATCCAGGAAAAGTTTTTTTGGCGTAACGGGGGAAATATCAATCTTGGATGGATCAAATTTGATGACAAAAATGTAGACGACAATGAACCAGGCGAAGAGGATGATGACGATTTCAGAAAAGGAAGTGACGTGTTCAATCTCAGCTCGCTATACGGCAGAAAGTTAACGGAGAAATTCGCCATTTCCGCATTGGGTGAATATCGCACAACATTGCTCAGTGATTTTAATGACCCCGGTTACTTGGACCTAGGTGTAGGCGCTACTTGGACCCCTATTCAAAACCTCGTAGTAGTTTTTCATCCATTAAATTACAACTTTGTTTTTGCGGATAATGATGCAGTCTATACTTCGAGCTTAGGATGTAAAGTTGTAGCTGACTATACGCGTCAACTGCCAAAAGGAATTAGTTGGAAGTCAAACTTATCAGCATTTATATCCTATGAAGAAGCGGAGAACTTAACCAACTGGACCTGGGTAAATGGCATAGGGTTTAACATCTGGAAAGGAATAGGTATAGGTGCAGAATTAGGTTTACGATCCAATAAACAAGAATCATTGGAAAATGCTCTTACGCGGTGGGATGGAACAGGAAATGAACCAACCTTCGACAATATTGACAATAATTTACAAACGTACTGGTTACTTGGCCTAACTTACGGGTTTTAAACCTTAATTAATTTGTAAAATAGTATAATATTCAGTCTTATTTTGAGAGGCGCGAACTTGGTTTCGCGCCTTTTTTATACAATTTTTCATGGGTAACAATACACTTTTACATCTCCCGTTGGCCCTGTTCCTAGCGATCAGTGGCTTACATATTTATTTTGGTATGTACGATTTTGATTTCTATGAAAAGGTTACGAAAGTATTGCTAATGCCCATACTAATCTTTTACACTACTCTATCGTTACCAATAGCGCGTTCAACTCTTTTATTAACGGCATTAGTATTTTCGGGTATTGGAGATATTTTGTTATTATATTCAAATCTGTCTGAGTGGTATTTCATCGGTGGATTGTTAGCATTCCTTTGTGCACACCTAGTCTACATTTTACAACTAAAAAAATGGTTCACTTTTGATCATAATTTGGGTAGCTATAGTTCAATTTCACTTATTCTCCTTTTTGTCTTCCTTATGATCGGTATTTTATACGCGTATATAGAAGCCCTAATGTGTTTACCGATTACAGTTTATGCCTTTGTCATTGGTACTATGATGACGATTGCTCTCCATTCTCAGCGGGCTAAGTATTTGAATTATTACATCCTTATCGCGTTTGGAGCATTTTTATTTGTTATCTCAGATTCTGTGTTAGCCCTTTCGAAATTTGGAGCTCTCAACCTGACCACAGCCATTCGTCATCTGATAGTCATGACTTCCTATTGTCTGGCCCAACTTTTACTCGTAATTGGAATTAGCGGACGAATACACCTTGAAGTAATCAAATCAAATTTGGGCTAAATCTGACTTTATACAAGAAGTTCCATATTTTGGATCATATTTTGTTTGTATGAAAAATTTGATCTATTTAATTCTCTTGCTGCTCCTTTCCCAAGTTGTTGTTGCCCAGGTTGACCGTCAGCCAAATTCAGTTCAAATTTATGAGCAACTTTTGCGTCTTAAAAATACAGCAACCGTGATGTATGTGGCGGCCCATCCTGATGATGAAAATACCAGATTAATTTCATGGCTGAGTAATGACAAGCGCGTAAACACTATTTACTTGTCATTGACCCGAGGAGATGGCGGTCAAAATTTAATTGGAAAAGAGAAGGGGCCATTATTGGGTCTTTTACGCACTCAAGAGCTATTAGAAGCAAGAAATATAGATGGGGGGCATCAATTTTTTTCAAGGGCAAACGATTTTGGTTATTCCAAAACAGCAACTGAAACACGTACCATCTGGGAAGAGGATGAAATCATGAGTGATGTCGTTTGGGCAATTCGAAAATTTCAACCTGATATACTGATTAACCGATTTGATCATAAGTCGAACGGACGAACGCACGGACATCATACATTCTCAGCCATCGCCTCACTCGAAGCTTTTGATCTTTCTGGTGACCCATCCATATTTTCGGATCAGTTGAAGTTTGTTGACGCATGGCAACCAGCTCGCGTTTTCTTCAACACCGCATGGTGGTTTTATGGAAGTAAAGAAAATTTTGAAAAGGCCGACAAATCCAACATGATTGCAGTCGATGTCGGTGCCTACTACCCTATGCAAGGTAGATCAAATAATGAAATTGCCGCTCAAAGTCGTAGTATGCATAAATGCCAGGGTTTTGGATCAACGGCGCGTCGTGGAAGGCAGATAGAATATATGGAGTTTTTAAAAGGCAATGCGCCTAGAAAAATCGATGGTCAAATGACCGATATTTTTGACGGAATTGATTTAACATGGAAAAGATATCCTAATGGGAATATTATAGATGACTTGATTGACGAAATCACTTCTGCATTCAATTTTGAAAATCCTTCTGCCTCATTACCAAAGTTGTTGGAATTGAGAAAAAAAATGGAATTAATTGTAACAAACTCTCAACTGCGCAACAGAAAACTACAAGCACTATACGACATTATAAAATGGTGTGCCGGAATATATTTAGAAGCCAGTTCGTCAATAGAAACTGTTTCAAGATTGGATTCCGTTTATTTAACTATTGAAGCAATTAACCGTTCGAATTCTAATGTAAAAATTCGGTCCATTATATACAAATCGACAGATCAAGTACTGTTTGAAGATATTGAATTAATCGACAATATGGACGTGTCGCGAAGAGCACAAATAGAAATTTCGGAAAATGCAAGTTTCACAACCCCCTATTGGCTCAATGAGCCACAAGACAGCATTGGTATGTACGTTGTCCGCGATCAAAACCTTCGAGGTATACCGGAATCGCCAAATGATCAAGTGATCCGTTTCGAGCTACTTATCGATGGTCATAGTCTGGCATATGAAGAACCAATTACGTATAAAATAACTGATCCGGCAATTGGTGAAATCTATAGACCATTTATTATTGCTCCCCCAGTAACAACTACATTTCCGCAACCTATTTATTTAACAACGAATGCCGAATCAATTGACGTAACGCTCGAAATCTTTGCACATCGCGCCAATGTAGAAGGAGTAGCTGGCCTAAATGTACAAGAAGGTTGGCGTGTTGAACCTGCATCGGCTGCATTTGCAATTACTCATAAAGGGGGTCGACAAGTACTCACATTCGAAATATTTCCCCCTAATACTGAAGAAAAAATAATGTTGTCAGCATACGCAGACATTGACAATAATCGAATCAAAACATCCTATCAAGTAGTTGACTATGATCATATTGACAAGCAAACGGCATTCTTACCAACAGAAGTCCCAATAGAAAATATTAATATAAATGCACCGGCAATGCGGATCGGATATATATCCGGAGCAGGTGATTTGGTTCCGGAATCGCTTCGACAATTGGGATTAGTAGTTGAAGAAATAGACATTGACAATACTCACTTTGAAGATCTAAAATCTTATAAATCTATTGTTGTCGGCATTCGAGCTTTTAACACCAGAGATGAAATGGTCTATTTCGCAGACGATTTATGGCGATATGCAGCCGAAGGTGGTAATGTAATCGTGCAGTACAATACCACTAGACGACTTAAAGCCCCTATATCACCTCTGGCTATAGAATTGAGTCGTGATCGAATTGCCGAAGAAGATGCCCCATTGACTATCCTTGCAAATACTCACCCAATATTTAACTTTCCGAATAAAATATCCGAAGCAGATTTCAATGATTGGGTACAAGAGCGTGGAATCTATTTTGCTTCTGAATGGGATGATTCGTTTACACCGCTACTTTCGGGTCATGATACAGGAGAAGAAGAAAAAGAAGGGATGCTACTAGTAGCGAAGTATGGAAAAGGACATTATGCTTATACAGGGCTTTCATTTTTTCGACAATTACCGGCAGGTGTACCAGGCGCGTATCGTCTATTTATCAACCTTCTCGCCTTGCAAAATAATAGGCCATGAATGAAGATAAGCCACCAGTACTTGGGCAATGGAAGTACATCTACCTGTTTGTTTTGCTATTCAATCTTTTGCTTGTTATAATATTTCTATTAATCAGAAATTACTTTGCCTAAATGCATATTGTCGACTGGATAGTTTTATTCACCGTTTTAATCACTATCGTTTTATACGGTGTTTATAAAACACGACATATTAAAACGGCGGAAGGTTATTTGGTTGGTGGTCGACAAACACCCTGGTGGCTCGTTGGTATATCGGTGATGGCAACTCAGGCAAGCGCGATAACCTTTTTGTCAACTCCAGGTCAGGCCTATGATGACGGTATGCGCTTTGTACAATTTTATTTTGGGTTGCCGCTTGCCATGGTGCTCTTATGCGTATTTGTCCTACCCTTATTTTTTAGATTAAAAGTCTATACGGCATATGAATTCCTAGAAAACCGATTTGATTTAAAAACAAGAACACTTGCAGCTATCATTTTTTTAATTCAACGCGGTTTGGCGGCTGGGATAACAATTTATGCACCCGCCATTATTCTCTCCTCTGTTCTCGATATTAATTTGCGATTTACCAATATTTTAATTGGTGCCTTGGTCATCGTCTATACACTACTCGGAGGTACACAGGCGGTTTCCCAAACCCAAAAACAGCAGATGATTGTAATCATGGCTGGAATGATCATTGCTTTTTACTCCATCGTTAATGGCTTTCCGTCCAATATAGGATTTGTCGATGCACTTCACCTCTCCGGGAGTCTAGGGAAGTTAAACTTGGTGACTTTTGATTTTGATCTTTCGGACCGATACAACATTTGGTCCGCCATGTTGGGTGGTACTTTCCTATTTTTAGCATACTTTGGAACCGATCAAAGTCAAGTACAGCGTTACTTGTCCGCAAAGTCACTCAAAGAAAGTCGCATGGGACTTATGTTCAATGGATTGTTCAAAGTCCCCATGCAATTTTTTATACTCCTCACAGGAATCATGGTCTTTGTGTTTTTTCAATTTCACAAAAGTCCGATTCATTTCAACCCTGCCTTTAAAACTGCATTAGAGCAATCGACGGGGTCAGCAAACAAACTGGCCGACGCGCAGACCAGGTATAACGATATATTCCAGCTAAAACGCCAAGCCATAACAGCTTGGTCGGATGCGCATAACTCAAAAAATGAAGCGCAAGCGCAAAAGTATTCGGACGAGATCACCACGTTACACAGAAAGGAAAAAGAAATTAGAGTGGAAGTCAAAAATCAAATTGCCGAGTATAATACGACTGTTCAGAAATCGGAGCAGATCGAAGTGAATGACAAAGACTACGTTTTTATATATTATATATTGAATTTTCTTCCAGTCGGATTAATCGGCCTTCTTATTGCCGTTATCTTCTCCGCATCCATGTCATCTACATCTGCTGAATTAAATGCTCTTGCTACAATCTCTGTCGTCGATATATATAAAAGATCATTTGCGTCTGATATGGATGACCGACAATATCTATTAGCCTCGAAATTATTTACCTTGGCATGGGGAATCTTGGCCATATTATTTGCAATTTCTGCTTCACTTTTTGAAAATCTTATCCAGGCCGTAAATATTTTAGGGTCCATTTTTTATGGAACAGTTCTGGGAATTTTTGTTGTAGCCTTCTTTATGAAATTTGTAAAAGGCAGGGCCGTTTTTATTTCTGCACTATTGATTCAACTCATGGTTATCGTCGTCTTTTATTTGGATCATATCGGTACTGTCGAAATAGCGTACCTATGGTTGAATGCACTTGGCTGCCTGGGCGTAATGTTGCTCAGCGCTTTATTGCAAGGCGTCTGCAAAGATTGAGTTTGAAAAGTCGAATTAATTTAAGTTGGTTTCTTGAGCTGTTATCCAACCCGTGTTGACGGATTAAAAGGTTCGACACAATAATCCAAAATAACAAAAGGCGAATGAATAATCATTCGCCTTTTCTTCGATATTTTAAATCGGTATTACATTTTAGACCATTTTGCGATTGCCTCATCATTAAACTTGACATATTGCTTATTACCAGCTTTTTCAGCTAGCGCGCGCGATTGTTTGGCAGTTTCTATTGCTTCTGCGTATTTACCCAGCTGCGCTTCAATCTGTGATTTGGTGCGAAACATCCAAAATGCATCGTCGCGCATTTCGGTTGCTTTGGTAATCCACTTATGTGCAGTAGCTAAATCTTTCTCTGTATCCATATAATATCGTGCCGAGCGATAATAGTCATTTGCCGATGGACCATTCATTGTTTTTTCGATTGACGACATGACCATTTTATCCGTACTAAATGTCACCGGAAATCCTACATATGTTCGTTCCCAATACATCATTAGTTCAGCTGAATTGGATGTAATATTATTTGTTGCGATTGTAAACGTTTCTATGTCAAAAGGCATTGGTTGAGGCTCAACGTCAAATTTAACGGCCACCAAATCATCTTTAAAGTCATCTCCTGGTGTACCCCAATGGTCAGCCTTTTCATAAAATATAATCGTCCAAAGGCTTTCACCAGGTATTGTATACAGTGCGTATGTGCCTGCTTTAATTTCGTTGCCTCCGACTGTTGCATCGTCACTAAACATGACATCAGTTGAAGCATTAGCTCCCGTGCGCCACATTTCACCATATGGGACCAGCCCACCGAAAATTTTTCGGCCTTTTACGCCGGGACGTGAGTAATCCACAGAAATCTCCGATAGGCCAACCTTTTGTGTGAATTTACTGCCGGGACTTGGTGCAGGTGTTTTTACTTGCGCCATCAAACTCGTGACAGTGAAGCAAGTAAACACGAATAACAAAATAGTAAATAATCGTTTCATAATTTTTGGTTTTTATGTAGGACAAATGATTAGATAAATTGTTTGCTCATCACATATGTCAGAAGGCGTCAATACAATTCGCGGATACTTTGTGATAGTAGCCGGTTTTCGTACCAAAAAATTAATCCAGGGAATAAGATTAAATAATTGGGTCTAAATACACACTAAGAATCACGAATGCAGGTTACTTACAGCCGATTTCCTGCCTTGACCTGAAATCGTTATTGGGGAAGCAATTTCCGCTCAAAATTTCAGTTGGTAAATATCGATCCAGGTTTGGATCACGCAATCCATTATCCAAAAAAGCCTTCAGGTCTGCCTTTTGCCGATCGGAAAGCTGAAGCGGCTTGAACTGTGAAGCGATCTGACGTTCTGGTACACGCGGATTTTCTGGTAGTGCATCGTTGAAGTAATCGATTACATCTTCCAATGATTGTTTGCTACTTCCATGAAAGAAGAACGGATTGTCGCCGACATTATACAGCTGCGGCACTTTAAACTTATAGAAATCTTCAGCATTCCCAGTGAAGCCTCCACGCCCAAAATTCTTTTTATCATTTGGATTTCGATTGTAGGAAGGCTGCATGTCCATATCGTTAACGCCAAGTGCAAAAAAGCGATTTGACCCTAAGTTCTTTTCTGAATGGCAAGCCGCACAGTTTCCTTGCTCAAAAAAGACGAGCGCACCGCGTTTTTCTGATTCCGACATGGCGCTGTAATCCCCTTTTAACCATTCCTGGAAGGGAGCTTTGTCCGCAACTAATGTTCTTAGATAGGCTGATATAGCAAAACTCCCCGTGACATCTGAATAACGCTCATTGGCCTCGAAATCAGGAAATGCTTCGTCGAACAACTCTTTATATCCTAACTCAGAGACTACATCTTCGTTAATTATCATTCGATGTAACCGAAGGCCTTCGATATTCTGTGTCTCCAATCCCATCATACCCATATGATTCAGCTCTGTTTCAGGAATTGTTTGTCCAAACACATGTTCAAGTTCTTCATTTTCATGGGTGCCTCCAAACTGACCATTCCAAAGTGTATTTGGAACAAAGGCTACGTTCAATACCGAAAGCGGGCGTATGCCTTGAACATCCAATTCAGATTCATGATACTCCGGATTTTGGAGTCGACCTTCACCATTAATTCCGATGCCAACCCCTCCATCCGCAATTCCTTGCATACTGCCTGGTTTAAATCCAGCTGAAGGTAAATGACAACTTCCACAAGAATATGTCTGAGTGCCGGACTCATATCGCGCATCTCTCCCAATTCCTGTTTCAAAGAACAGCATGTTACCAAGACGAACTTTTGCGGCATTTAGTGGGTTTCTTGACTCTTGCGGGATGGCGTGAAAATCCTCGGCAGAAGGAAGTACAAAATGCTCAAGCGTACCATCATTTGATGCATTTCGGATGGCTCGAATTAAATCTGTATCCACACTTGTCTCAACTGCGTGTTCAGATTCGCAAGCCCAAATTAGGCTCATTAAAATGAAAAATAGAAACCCCCTCATGTAAATACTAGTTATGTGACACAAATATATTAATAAAAAATATAATATATATTCGAGCACGACAAATTTACGACATTCAAAGGATTGCTACAAAGCTTATTGCGCTTAACGTTCTTCCCAGTGCTGTTTACACGATAGGCATTGTGCTTTCGCTATCCCGAAAATCAATTTCTGACGATAGCTAAAGGTATATTGGGATCAAAATTGCCGAAAATCAATGGGTTCTGAGCATGATTTGTATACGATCGAACTTCAAGTTGAACATATGTAAACAATTCTTGCAACGAAACTATATTATTTCGGTCGACATCGGCTTTACCTCTAAGGCCTAAGATTAAGAAATGGCTAAATATTCCATGACGAAGTCCGCTGCTTTCAAGCGATACTTCCTCTCCCCTACTTGAAGTCATGAACGCAATTCCATTTGGAGTTTCGGAGAGTGTTTTATAAAAATCTTTCAATTGTGACATTCCCAGGTTGCGAGAGGCGAGCATACTTCCTGAGTGACAGGCATCTGTAATAACAATTTTATGTTGTGCCCTGCTTTGATTAACTATATTCTTGATATCACCATATTTCACGGCGTTGTTGTATCCATCAAAATCCGAAGGGATCATTTTGCCCTCCAAACCGTGACCAGAGTAATATAACAGAACGACATCGTTTTCATCCGCTTTGTAGAATGTTTGTTGAAGTTTGCTAATTATCTCTTTGCGATTGGCTTGCTCATCGATCAACAATGTAATTTGCTCGTCTGGAATTGCCCCTCCTTCAGGGCTTTTCAGAAAAGCATATAAGTGGAAGGCGTCATCATCGGTATACTTTAGGGTCGGCATATGATTATACCTGCTCACACCGATAATAACAGCCCAGATTTTGGTTTCTTCATCATTTTGTACTTCGACGGTTTCCATAGTTAGTGGATGATCTGCTTCCAGCTCTTTTACGGGTCTGCCGTTATCCCAAATTGCGCCATACGTTCTTCCATTCATATATCGGACCACACCTTCGCCACTGGGCGCATGGTTTTTCCAACCTCCTGTGTAGACATCTCCATTCACGTACTCCACTTTGCCGCTACCCTCTGGCTGACCATTAAAAAAACTACCTGTGTACACGGTTCCGTCTCTGTACACAAATCGCCCGACTTCATCATGACAACGCAGTTTATTGCAATCGAGCAGGTCACCTGTCGGATGTTCCATTGTCCTTCCTAAGGTGACGGGTTCGGGTTGGCATTCATTTTTGGGTAAACCAGCCACCCATTCGCCGTCTGTTACTTGCCCATCACTAGATTTGAAAGTTCCATGTCCATGAAATTTTCCATTTTGAAATTGGCCTTTATAAGAAGACTTACTCGCATATATCAGCTCTCCATTACCATGGAATTGGTTGTTTTTGAACTCACCCTTATAGAGCAAATTGTCTTCTGAAACAAATGTACCTTCACCATCGCGTTTATGTTTTTTCCACTCTCCTTTGTAAATATCCCCATTAGCGAAATGCAGTGTTCCAAAGCCATGGGCCAAATAATTGGCAAACGACCCGATATATCTTGCTCCGCTTGGATACCGATACTCTCCCTCACCATTTTGACAGTTGCCGGACACACATTGCGTCAAACTTTTAAACGGGGTAATAAGTAGTATTGTAAAAGACAGCACACCGAATACGCATAATCTAGACATGACAGTGGTATTTTATAAACAGAGTGTACGGTTATACTATAGGCTCAAATTTGTATAGAAACTTTTCAAAGCAATAAAATATTGCCCTATTGGAAAATGCAGTTGGGAATATTAAAGCTTGAAAAATTCAACTAAACTGGGCTTATGTTTATCTTTGACATCGATTAACTGATTTAAAAAACCGTTATTTATGAAATACTTTTCTTCAATTCTGGCCGGCATGGTTCTATTTACTATCATGTCATGTCAGTCCACAGCTCAAAAAACAACCGATGCCATCCATTTTGGCGAAAAAATCGACGAAACGGATGCGATATCTGTTGATGCAGCCCTAGCCCAACTTTCGGAAGGAGAGGAAATCGAAACTAAAGTTGTTGGTACGGTTCTTTCGGTTTGCCAGGTAAAAGGGTGTTGGATGAATTTGGTTTCTGATAATGATGAAAGCAAATCTTTCTTTGTAAAATTCAAGGATTATGAATTTTTTGTCCCAAAGGACTTATCTGGAAGTAAAGTTGTCGTTGAAGGCAAAGCATACAAAGAGCTTACGACCGTTGATGAATTGAAGCATTATGCCGAGGATGAAGGTGCGTCACAGGAAGAAATCGACGCTATAACTGAACCAAAAGAGGAATATAAGTTCATGGCCAATGGTGTAAAAATAGTTAAGCGCATTTAATGTATTACAATAGATTATTCCGTCGTAATACTCTGCCATCTCTTTCTTTTGCACAATTTTGGACTCATAAAGTGCGTCTTTATTCATATTCATGAAATGTCTTCTTAGCGTCCTGTGCTTTTTGTTTTTCATCAGTACTTATGAAAGTACAAGTGCTCAACCAGAAATCCGTGGTTTAAGCTTCGTCGCACCTCCACAAGCTTTCGAAAGCAATCCAATGCCCGCGATAGTCGATATCCATGCAAACTACATCGCAGTAATTCCATTTGCATATACGCGCTTGGGAGTACCTTATGTAAACTACAATGAGTCCGGCTATCAGTGGTGGGGTGAACGACCCGCCGGGATCAGGGAGTCAATACGTTTAGCGCATGAACAAGGCTTAAACGTGATGGTGAAGCCTCAGGTATATATACCAGGAAGTTGGCCTGGCGCTTTGACTTTTGGTACTGACGATGATTGGGAAAAGTGGGAAAAGAGTTATGCTGCATATATACTGTCCCTTGCAAAAATTGCCGAAGAAATGCACGTTGCATCTTTTTGTGTGGGAACGGAATTCAGAATTTCAGTAAATAGCCGTCCTTTTTTCTGGAACAATTTAATCCATGAAATTCGCAATCTATATTCCGGTAAACTGACATATGCAGCAAATTGGGACGACTATGAAAACGTGCCTTTTTGGTCATTACTCGATTTTATCGGCATAGACGCATACTTTCCGCTCAACGAATCGAAAACTCCGGCGATTGAATCGTTATCACGAGTTTGGGATGAAATCATGACTGAATTAAAGAGCTTCTCGAAAAAACACAATAAAAAGATTGCCTTCACCGAATTTGGTTATTTATCTGTCGATGGCTGCGCGGGAAAAAATTGGGAACTTGAAAAAAATATTTCATCTCGACAAATCAATGAGCTAGGGCAAAGCAATGCCCTGACTGCGCTTTGGACAACCTGCTCCACTTATGATTTTTGGCTAGGAGGATTTTTGTGGAAGTGGTTTCCAAACGGAAAAGGACACGAAGGTTATCCTGAGCGCGATTACACTCCACAAAATAAAATAGCGGGTAAAACCGTACGAAATTTATTTCAAGGGTCTACCCCAGTTAAATGAGGACAAAAGACAATTTAGTACAATTGTCTTTTGCCACTCAATGTAAAGTCCTTGCATATAGAAGTGTCTCGAATGTGAAAAATATACCCACCTCTTTGAATATTTTTTTAGAATTTAACATTTAACGGCCCTTAGTTAAATAAAAAACCACCCAATTTTCATCAGGTGGCACCAAAATTATAACGATATGATTGACGTCTGCTACAGACTGCTTAAATACGTAAAAGGTAAGAGGCGCTATCGAAGAAGTATTGCCTATTATTTAGAAGAGAATGGCCTCTTACCTTTACTCGGTAAAGTCAATTGAATTTGATCTTTGTAACCGAGCTTTAATGTCCTTGCTTAGGTAAGTGTCTCGAACCGTCAAAATATCCCCACGCGATGTGGTATTTTTTAAAATTTTAACATTTTCTTAAGAAATTAAACGTGCTGTCTTTGATTTTCCGGGCGAGCGAATTACTTGCGTCATATTATCCACTCTCAACGACTACACAGCAACCCTGACTATTTGAAACTTTGTTGGCTGTCGCTTTTCTAGGCTTTACGCAACTTGCTTTGCACAGCCGCATACCGCCTATCATTGTCAATTTAATGGTGTGAAATTTAGTATGTCAGTTCAAAGTCACATGAAAAGTGGTCTGCGATCAACTCCACTAAGTTAATTTCTGCATATTTGGTAAAAAATAGACTTTTTATGAATCGCGTCCTGATTTCCATTGTCATAATCTTTGCTTTTTCCTCTTTTGTGTTCAGTCAAGGAAATAATTGTGGAAACACCGAACCTGTTCCTATTTGTCCTACTGACACAGTTCTCTGTATTTATGAATTGTCTGATCCCGTGATAGTTTCAGATAGTTCGAACCTGCCAAACATGGAATTTGCTGTAGTCGATCTGGGACAAATGGCCACAAATGGATCGGGGCCGGCTATCATTCATGTCAGCCGTAGCAGCAGGTTCAGGCCAATTGACATTGGCATAGACAGTATCACCTCTTTGCAAATATTTCCAATTGCATATGACTTAGCAGCGATCCAAGAGACAATGGATGATTTACTAAAAGGTACCTTTTTGCCACCCCTCAATTTACCTTGTTGCGATTTTGCCAGTGATATTTGTGATCAGCTCATGGGGGCCGGTATAAATTGTGGAAGCGATCTAGACAGCCTTGCCCAGGCGTTTGCCTTGTTTAATGCAGACACCAATGTGCTTTTATCCGTTCAAGATTTTATTGATGGTGTAGATTCAGTCAATATGCAACTTGCTGACCCAATCGTGCCAGCTTCTTGCGGAGGTGGAGACGAAATCTGTTACGCCTATGGCTCCGCATGTGAGTTTTCTGTTCGACTGCTTGAACCTCTTATTGCGTTTGCGGCTCCGGCCCATGTTTCGGATACAGTAGCAGTGGCAGACAATATCCAATCATCTGCGATTGTAAATTCGGGATTGTTCGTAGAATATCTCTTTGGGGTGGAAGTTCTACTCTCAAATGGATTTGAAACACTCGGAAATAGTGAATTTATAGCAGATCCGAGCGCCTGCGATTGACTAATGTGTACTATTAGTCGAAGTACACCATTTTTTTTACGAAGGGGTGCATTGCGGTATTTTTAACGCGTGCTGATACTTCAATTCGATATTCAGATCTAGCATTTTTAACCTTTTTGGCAACTTCTACGAGCCCCCTTGTGATAAAACTCCAATCCGCGTATCGATCCATGTCGGATTTAATCACTCTGAATGGTAATGAAAATTCCAATTGAATAAATTGTTCAGCCGGCACTTCAATTTGTTTATCATACTCCATTTCACCGAGTATGTACTCATTGATAAGCTTATTCTTACGTCGCCCTCGTGTATATTTTTCAATAAGTTTTATATCAACATGTTCTACTAATTGTTCACGTTTGCTATAAAACAATAGGCTACCGTCAACCGTATCTTTTTTGGGGTCGAGTTTGTCATTTACTTCAATTTCAATCTTAACCCCTTCAATCCCAAGCCAATTCTTTATCGTGCCAAACATTCTATTAACTTATTGCTACAAGAACAGCTTTTTATTCAAACTGTTTTCAATCATTCTACGAGAGATATCTTTTTTCGGATGTAAGTAATTTAATTAGAGACCAGTAAGTCCTTAACCTCCGGAAACCCCATTGTCCGTAGAACTTGAAGCGACCCAATTGAAAGATCAACAAACTTGTCGGATGCTGAAATCAACCCTTTATCGACCTGTTCATTAATATCGTTCCAGTGAACAAACTTTATTTCGCTTCCGCTTAATACAGGAACTGTGAGTCGATCAAAAAAATTCACATTCATTGTCCGCCCAATACGCTGAAAAAAATGAGACAGTTTATCTTTGCTACAGCCGGTAACATCCGATTTTGTGCTATCTGCAGAAATAAGGACAATTCTATCATTCATCCAGATCTGTTGAGCTTTAACTGAACGTCCATGAGCATTCCATGTTTCGAAAAACCTATTTAAATCCGATTCAACATTATTTTTTTCATCGGACCCAAGCGTTCTGTCTGCCACAAAAATCCACAATGGGCCATCAACGATATTATCAAAAAACGATTTCATTTTTTCCTTACGGTTTGTCTATGTTTTGAATAATCAATTCTGCCAGATCATACACCATAACGTCCTCATGTTTTTCCGCTTCTTTAACCCCGTCGGTCATCATTGTCAAACAAAAAGGGCAATTTACCGCAATGACATCTGCACCTGTGTCCAATGCTTCGGTTACACGTTCTTGATTTATCCTTTTCTCCCCTTTCTCATCTTCCTTGAACATCTGCGCTCCACCTGCTCCACAACAAAGACCTGTTGTTCGGTTTCGCTTCATTTCAACAATGTCAATATTTAATTGTTTGAGCACGTCTCGGGGTACTTCATATACACCATTAACGCGACCTAGATAACAGGAATCGTGATAAGTGACTGTCTTACCATTCTTCGTACTATTTTCAAGTTGGATTTTACCTTCAGCCAATAGCTTCTTTATGAATTGCGTATGATGAACAACTTCGTACGTACCACCGAGTTTTGGATATTCATTTTTGAGCGTGTTTAAACAATGTGGACAAGTCGTAATTATTTTTTTTATTTCATATCCGTTCAGTGTTTCAATGTTCATCTGAGCCAGCATTTGAAATAAAAATTCATTTCCGGCACGACGAGCCGGGTCTCCACAACATCCCTCCTCATTGCCAAGGATAGCATAATTGACTTTGGCGCGTTCAAGAATTTGTGTCATAGCTATTGATACCTTCTGGGCTCGAGCATCATAGCTGCCGGCACATCCCACCCAAAAAATATATTCAGGTGCCTCACCTGAAGCAAGTAATTCGGCTAATTCTGGAATAGACATATTATCCATACGTAGTTATTATGATGAAGAACGAGCATCGACAGCCCATTTGTTTCGAGGCTCGGGAATTTGCCATGGGCTTTGGCTGCTTTCAAGACTATTAAACATGGGCAACCAATCCGGTGGGCCTGCCGACTCGGTTAAAATCTCGTACCTCCGCAAAGCTAAAATGGGCTCAAGTGGGTTGATAAGTACGGGACACGCTTCCACACAAGCTTGGCACGTAGTGCAAGCATGAATTTCTTCACGTGTTATATAGTCAAATAATGATTTTCCATCTCCGTAATTTTCCGGTGTAATCTTTTTTTGCGTTTCTCGTAAATCGGGTTTAATAAACTCAGGATTTCCAGATTTAATATTCTTCCGAATATCTTCCATTCGATCACGAATGTCCATCATTATTTTCCGAGGCGATAGTTTTTTACCAGTAATATTCGCGGGACATTCACTCGTACATCTTCCGCATTCAGTGCACGCATATGCCCCCATTAAGGTGTGCTTATTCAATGTAAATACATCGTTTGATCCAAAAGCAGGTAGCTCTGCACTTACATCACCTGTCTCCTCTTCAAGTCCCATCATAATACGCACTTCTTGCGCAATATCAGGCATATTTTCCATCTCCCCTCTGGGTTTCAAAGGAGCGAAATATGTATTGAAAAATGCCAAAAATATGTGTAGATGTTTCGAAAACGGTAAATACGTGATAAAACCAAAGACAACAATCAGATGTAGCCACCAACCAAAACGTTCGACCGCAATGAGTTGACCAACGGACAATCCACCAAACAAGGTGCTGCCAATAGCCGAACTAATAAAAAGTTTACCCGTGGCAGGATAATGTGTCGGATCAGCTTGTTGCAAAATACCATCTGCTCCATTCATGGAAAAAATTCCTATCAAAAGCAAAAGCTCCCCAATTAGTATCAAATTGCCATCTAATTTTGGCCACCCCCCCATTTCACTTCTATGGAAACGAGGGACTTTTAAAATATTTCGTCTCCATAGAAAAATGATAGTAGCTACGAAAGCCAATAGCGAAAGGGCTTCGATGAAATTTATTATGAACGTATAAAATGTACCAAGCAAGGATGCAAATACACGATGATTACCACTCAAACCATCAATTATTATCTCAATGAGCTCCACTTGTGTAAGCAAAAAGGCTGCATAGATAAAAAAGTGAAAAATAGCTGGAACTAATCGTTTAAACATTTTACGCTGCCCAAATGCCACCAGGAGCACATTTCGCCATCGGTGCGACGGATTGTTGTTTGACAAGTCGCCCTTGCCCAATTGTATATTTTGATATATAGCCCGGTAGCGTCCGAAAGAAAAATAAAAAGTCGCAGCCAGTACTAAAATGAACGCAATTTGTTGAAGCATCGAATGGATTCCGTGTTAACTTTGCCAAGATATATATATTTCAGGCATATGCAAATATTAGATGAGGCCCAAATCATTCGAAAAACCAAGCGACTAGCGTTACAGATCGCTGAACACAATCTTGACGCGAAACGTCTTTTCGTCGGAGGTATCAATACCAATGGTCAGCGATTCGCTCAAATGTTGATTAAAGAGTTAGAATCGCTAAACCACTTCGAAGTCATTACTTTTCAAATTAATCTATCACCTGCAAATCCGTTAGAAAGCCCAACTTCTTACGGCCTAGAAGTGGATCGGTTAAGTGGAGAGCGGATTCTGATTGTTGATGACGTAGCCAATACAGGTCGGACCTTGTTCTATGCATGCAAACCCTTAATGCACGTGCTACCTCGACTTGTGGAAGTTGCCGTTTTAGTGGATCGAAAGCATAAATTCTTTCCGATTAAGGTCGACTACGTGGGACTTAGTCTTTCCACTACCATACAAGACAATATTAGAGTGAAACTCGAAGAGGAAAAGGCCGCATTTCTGGATTGATAGCGCAAAGGAAATTCCCAAAGATCCATCACTGTCCTTCAAGCAGACGCTCTTTTTCCAGCGTCAATCGCTCAATTTTATCTTCAATTTTCGCATTGTCGACCTGCATGGACTGTAGGATGCGCGTTACACGATCATGAACGCTCTTCACATTGTTTAAAGAGTTCACAATCTTTTGTTGAACGATCCAATCCGAAATCAAATTGTCAAAGAAAATATTTGCAAATCCGCTGAAACGATCGAGGTCAAATTTGACATTTATACGATCAAAATCACTGTAGACATCGCGCACCTCTCGTTCAAAAGACTTTAGTAAGTTTTGAATTTTGTATGCTATTTGTTTGGCATGATCAATGTTCGTGTATTTCTGATGTTTGTACATCCGCCCTCTATTTCCGCCATGCATATCCCACCTTCCCCAATTTCTGGCACGTCGAAGGAGGTGAATCATTTTATTCAAATGATTGAGTAGATTTTCTCCGACTAAATCGGCTTCTTCGATATCCTTACGCAACCTTGTCGTACTTTCAATTTGAGAGACCAGATCTCTAAGTCTGTAGCTCTCCTTAGAATTGGTCCTCAGCAGGTAATCCTCCCGTTGTTTTTTTAATTTTTCAACACGCTTCAGTGATTTTGCGTGTTCCTTGTCCTTCTTTTTGAGTACGTCAACCTCGAATTCCATTAACTTAATGGACTCTTTAAGCTCATCGTATTTGAGTGAAAGTTGCAAATACTCCTGACGCTCTTTCTCTAGTTGATCCTCTTTGCTCCCAAGCACTTTGTAGAAAAACCCTTTAATACTTTTGCCCTCAAGCTTTTCATACTCTTTGTACTCCTTTTCAAGCTGTTTCTCCAAGGCGTGAAGTTCGGCATAAGACTTATCTAATTCATGTTGGATGGATTTCAAATGTCTATGCGCCTTGTCGAGTGAGCGGTATTTATCCAACTCGTCCTGGATTTCCTTTAATAAGTCCATAATTCGTGCTTGACGACCAAAAGTAAGTAGAAACAAAGATAAACGCATGAGGGTTCGGAATCCGTTGACGCAATTAGCCATTTGTTTTTCATCGCTATGTATTGATATCGATTAAAAACCACTGGTCCCTTTCATTCAATTTGGTTTACAAGTATTTCCATACCTGGATTGAGTTCTCAGAACGAAGCAATGGTGGTATGCAAAAAGAAAGGTTCATTCTCTGAGTAGATCATTTTCTATTGCTTACAACTAGCAATGTAATAAGCACAGCGCCATAAACCTCTGCAATCGTGTATTGCCCTCTCAACTCACCCTAACCCAAAGTCATCTTGTCTGATAGCTATGGTATTAGGACTAAAATCGCATGTTCCAAATTTAATTTTGCATCATATTAAAGGCAATTACAATATTTGGAAGGAATTAAAGAACCATATTTATAATCTTCCGATTATTGATGTTTTACTATTATATTTTGATCATATATTCTGTAATGTTAAATATTTCAAAATATTCTTTGTTTCATAAAAATCTGTCTTATCTTTGACTTTCATTAAAAGAGAACTTATTATGTTAAAGCGAAGAATGAAAAGAAACTGGTTAGTTGGAGCTTTAAACCTTCCGATCACGAGCAAGAAATAAAGATAACTCCACAGAAACATCCTGCGCGTCTCAATTGTATTGAGACGCGCTTTTTGTTTTGTATAATCCTTAATAATACCCATCTTTATACCCTTACTCATTCAAATAGTAATTGAAATAATATGGGAGCTTTCGGATGGTTGAAAAGAGCGCTTTTTGGCGCAGAATCACTGGCCAAGTCAGGAGTTGAAAAAGGTAAAGAAGCTAGTGAAAAGGCTTTTGATGTAAGCCGTGAAAAGTTAGCTGACATCAAAGAAGAGCTTAGCGAGTCTGTTGATGCCGCCAAAGACAAGTTTGACGATTTATTCGACAAAGTCGGAGACAAAGCCTCTGAAGGCCTTTCGACTGTTAAGGAAAAGGCTTCAGACACTAGTGAAAGCCTGGGGCTGGATCGGATGAAAGACACCGGAAGGAAGATTCTTGAAGATGGTAGTGAATTTGCAGCCAATGCCGGCGAAAAAATCGAAGAAGCCACTGACAAGATAGTCGACGCATCTGATAAAGCTTGGGAAAAGATCGCTGAAACCTCATCGAATTTATATGATAAGGCAAAAGAAAAAGCCGAGATTATAGGGGACAAAATAGGTGATAAGATGGACGACATGCTCGAAAAAGCCGAAAAACTCAAGCAAGAAGAGGCGATTGAAGACGCCAAACATCCCACAGGCATCTACGAAGGTCCAAGTCATAATGAAAAACTCGAAGGTTCTCTTTTAGACGGTACGGATGACTTTTTCTCCAAAGCAGAAGCTTTCGCAGATGGGAACTATGAAAAGGCCTCAGAAGGCAAAATGACCATCGAACGAGTGGAACTCCCACCAGACGAAAAAGACGATGACGCGCCCGTTGCAGGTTTTATCGATCGAGATGGAGATGGAGATGAGATTACAGACGACGCCATCGTTGTGGACGAGGAAGAGTAGACGATTTAATTTTTCGACCGATTTTACCAATTGATTCAGGACTTCAAAGCTTACAGCATCTATTAAATGCATTCCATGCGCTGGGATAGTGCTTTACAATTTAATATAGAGTTCACCACACCCCTAATCAAATAATGTCAGCTGGCGTCGACGATTTTGTTCGAATCGATTCGTATCTAAAGCCGCCATTTTTCGCTTTCCTAAATAGTATTTTTTGTTGGCCAATACATACTGATTATGAATCATTTGCGCATAAGACCCTAAACCTTTCATTCTATCGAAAAACCTTTTTTCTCCAAGCGCACCCTTTCGACAGGAGCGTATTAAATTGAGAACTTTGTCTCTTCGTTTTGGAAAAGCGGATTCCAGCCATGTCGAAAACACTTCTTCGACTTCATCATTAAGTCTAATCAGCGTATAATAAAACCCACGGGCACCTAACTTTGAGGCATTACCCGCTATTTGTAACATTTCATGATCGTTTAGACCTGGTATGACCGGAGCCATCATTATCGAAACTGGAATGTTATGCGCGCTTAATTTCTGAACAATTCGTAATCTATTGAATGCCGTTGACGTCCTCGGCTCCATTTTCCTCCGCAGCCGCTCATTCAGCGTTGTAATGGAAACGGCAACTTGAACCAGTCGCTCTCGGCCCATAGCCTCTAAGATGTCAAGATCACGAAGGATAAGGTCATTCTTCGTTATTATACCAACAGATTGCTTGTGCTCCAGGCATATTTTTAACAACTGACGCGTAATCGCTAATTCTTTTTCTATTGGCTGATAACAATCGGTATTGCCCGAAAACATTATAGTCTCCCCCTTCCAACTTTTACTTTTTAGCTTTAGGCGCAACAATTCGGGCGCATTTTCTTTGACCAAAATTTTGCTTTCGAAATCCAAGCCTGCATTATACCCCCAATAAGCATGTGTTGGACGAGCATAACAATAACTGCATCCATGCTCACAACCTTGATAGGGATTAAGTGAGTAGCTAAAATTCAGATCTGGACTATCTACTTTGTTAATAATGGTCTTCGCCTCAACTCGCTGATATTTGGTTTTAATGGACTCTTCAGGTTCAAAGTCCGTAATGATGGGCAGATTTACTTTGACAAACTTCTCAAAGCGGTTTGCTACCTGCACCTGAGCTCCACGACCTTTCATAATAATACGTTTGATTAATTTACAATCAAATATATATTAAATTTTGATCATTTACAAGAAAAATTCATTATCACAGGTAAATTAGTACAGCAATAAGCTGACTTTCAATTATTTAGCTAGGAATTGCAATGAGGAATTCTAGCTGAAAGCTAGCGGTAGAAGTTCAATCGGATCAACCGACCTATCATTTTGAATCCGGTGTATAGGCTTTGGCCTTTTTCCATCGTTTCTTTTGAATACCGAACGCTAATAGGAATTTCAGAAACTTTATGATTGGTGAGGCTTGCATTTCTGATCATCTCAACACAAAATTCAAAACCATTGCAGTTTAGTTCGCTGGATTGTGCGAATTTGCGTGACAACACCTTCATACCGGACTGACTATCTGTTACTCGAATTCCGGTTATAACAAATGTCAGAATGTTTGCAATCTTGTTATAAAGCACCCGTGAATTTGGAACCTTGTTTTCCTTATTCATAAATCGACTACCGATCACCATATCATGACCTGACCGGCGTATAGCTTCAAGCAGATGTTCAATGTCTTCCGGCAAATGCTGGTGGTCACCGTCAATGGTAACGATGTATTCAGCTCCCTGATCCAGAGCATACTGAATACCAGTTTGGGTTGCAGCACCCACACCCATGTTTATCGGATGCCTAACAACCTTGACATGATGCTCACGTGCAACATCAGCCGTGCCATCGCTGCTTCCGTCATCCACTACAACAATGTGTTCATAGCCCAAATGAGCAATGCGTTTTAGAACCCCAGGCAGTCGATTTGCTTCATTGTATGCAGGAATTACTATGTAGTCAAGGTTATTCATACCGATTCAACTTCAAAAATATGTATTTTCAAAGAATCTCAAAAATGGCATACTGTCCATTTTGCAATACTTCTACGTCATTACCAAATAAAAATTTGTACGCATTCGCTGGCACCCCGTTTTCATCTATTGTGCGAACAAGACGATCCGTCGCAAGTAACTTCAATCCAGGGTTTTCATGCAGATAAGAAACCATCTTTTGAAATTTGGCCGTCAGACTCTTTTCAGGCGTTTGATCCATTATGTGCAAATTTGGACTGACGACGATATATTTAAATCCGCTTGCCTTCAATGCTCGGTTTACGATCGACTTACGTTTATACTTGTCAACCATTTGGCTGTGAATATTCAATATACCATCTTTAAAGACGCGCTGATTATTGTTACGAATCAGATAGGTCAAAAAAGTACCAGCCATATATATTAGCGATTCATCTTCTGCATTAATTTGGTCGAGAGCCGGACCTATGTTGCGGAAATACCCTTCATAAACATCATTACCTTCAGCATTCGAAAAATTATAGGCCAAAACGGGAGGCTGAATTGGGCCTAAAGCAATATCCGAGCGCCTATTTGTGTTCGAGACTTTCAAAAAGTACGATAATATTATAAAGAGCGAACCAGCAACTATAAATGTCAACCGATAGGTTTTTGACTCGTCGACATACTTGGACACTTCCAGGTAGAGTAAAGGAAACATCAAGAACCCATACCAAATAATGCCCGCAGACAAGATGAGCATAAAAAAACTATAGAAAAGCAGTAAGGCGCCAAGTAAAAATGAAATCTCCTTTTGTCTTGTAAATCGCGAATAAACGAAGTACAAGACATATAAAATTGCCAACAGTACAATATACGTAATTTGATCGCCCTCTCCTGTTAGATTGCCTACAAAATCACCTATTGGGCGATAGACAGACCCAAAAAACTGATAAACCTGAGAAACAAAAGACCTTAATGGGCCATCGACGTCGCTTCCAATGTATTCCCTAAGTTGTTCGCTGTCGGCCGCCAGTTTGAGCCCGGATTTCGATAATACGTGAGACGATCCAATGGCCAAAATCCCCATAATCCCTAAAAGAGAAAAAAGAAGAATTTTCAGTTTATTACTTTTTGTTCTCCATAGAAAAATCAGCGGAATAAACATGAGTAGGATAAATCCAATATCCATGAAATTACCTTCTACATTGTGGCTCATGGTTGCGTCGTATGGCAAAGAAATATACCGAACGGGAATTTCTTCATATCCCAGATAACGAATGATTTCTTCTTCATATCCCTGCTGTTTGTCCTTTGGCTGGCTTAATCCCGAAAATCCACCAAACATGAGGCTCAAAAGCAATACATATGCAATCTGCTTCATCATCGATCTTTTTTCTTAAGATTTCGATCAATTGATTTCATATTAAAAACCGGGCCGTGTGCGGTTCCATTGAGCAATTGAATAAATGAAGGGTTCTGAATTTCTGAATAGTTTTTCAGCATCCAGGGAGTAAATACCAGTGAAGACGACATCACAATAACCGCGGATAAATAAATCAGCTTGAGACCTTTGCGAACATGTTCTTTCACTGCAAAAAACAAGCAGCCGATGCCAACAAACAAAGACACTATTTGCAACCAGGCAACGCTGTCATGGTAGACACGCAACCCTGCGCGAGTGTCCAGTTGCACAAAAAATACGAGTGCCAAACAAATGAAAAAAACACCGACAAAAGCCATTCGACCAAGGCCGTGGTACCACAGTATGGCGATGACAGCAAGTATCGCAATTATGGCCGTTAGCTTTATACCCAACGCAATACCTCCAAGCACCCCAACTATTACAGCCAAGGCTACCATGCTTTGCCGCGTAGGCTTGGAAAGCAAGTTCTGTATCAGAGAAAATCCGCTAATCACCATAGCTAACAACATGAATGTCAGTCCTAAATCCACTTTCAGCTCTTGCGACGCTTGAGTAGTTACTGACGGCATGTATGAAAACAATGTTACCGCCATTAGTGCTATTTCAGGTCTAAGTTTCATTACCCGGCAGCCAATTTCGTATGTTGCCCATTGGACTAAAACAAGCCCATACCAGGATAATATTAACAACATCTCCACACGGCCGGTCAATCCATAACCTGCAGCTTGCAGCAAACTCCAATTGTAAGGTTGATAACCAGTCTGTAGAGCAGCCGCTTCAGTGATAAGCTTAGGTAAATTTATATAATAGTTTTGTGCATCGAATCCAACCGGATAAGGACTCAGGGTATGGCCAAAAGTCAGTGCATTGATTAATACTATGAAAAGTAAACAGACTATTCCAACTCCGCAGACCTTATTGCTGAATGGAATTGGCTGACTAAGTGCTTTAAGCGAGCGCCATGTACGCCTGTAAAAGACGAGTAAAGGCCAGGCTATAGTCAATAAGATGACATACCAGGTAAATATATTCAGCAGTAGGACTATGAAGATCAAAATCATAAAAACACACAGACCAAGAGCTATATACACGGAAGAAGCTAACTTCTCAGAAGGTATAAGAATGGATTCCACCAAATAACTTCCAACATTATACGCTGATACTGTTAATCCTGTTAGCAAACCAATGAAGCATAAGGTTCGCAGCATATAGAACAAAACACTCAGCCCAGTATACTCCACTTTTGAGTACATGACAAGATTAACGAGTGTTCCTCCCCAGAGCAAGGCAAAAAAGAGCACTATCAAACTGAACCAGCTAACCTGCCCACGAGCGAGTTTGACCCAAATGACACCGGCTATCGTTAATATCATACCATGAATGATGGCTATCGCGATGAACGTATTTCCGAATGAGGCTGCATACAACGGATGCTTAAACCAATAGTCGAGAAATACCCAGACCATCCATACCACAGCCAGCACTTTGAGCCAAATTGCTGTGGGTTTATCACTGTTCATTTAAGGGCAATGGTTGAATGGTTATCATCTTTAGAACTACAAACTTGCACAAAATTTTTCATATTATAAAAACATGTTATATTAATCTTTGAAAGGCTATCTTTGTCTCAAAGAGCGGCATCATTCTTCACACATGAATTTCGAAGCATATCAGTATATCGTACCCGCCATAAGTGCCCTTTTTTTGATTAGAATTGGGATTCAATATGTCAAGCAAAAAAGGAGCATTTTCAGCACAGTGGTCTGGACTATTTTCTGGGGCGTCATTGCTGTTTTAGCCTTTGCTCCCCATATTCTTTCGACTATACTGGCAGATGTCCTTGGCTTTGCGGATAACGTTCACGCCGTACTATTTATCGGCTTGGGGCTTGCTTTCTTGATTATTTTTTATTTGTCCAGCGTCATTGATAAATTGGAGTCACAGCTCACCTCACTTGTACGTAAACTCGCCCTTATGGATGTCGACATAGAAGACGAAGATGACTTCAACGAAAACCCGGACATGAAAAAGGTTAACCCATAGTTCGGATGAGAATATTATTCATCCTTGAAAATTATTATCCCGCTATTGGTGGTGTAGAAACGCTTTTCAAAACATTGATTGACGAATTAAACAAAAAGCGCATTGAAACCGTCGTACTTACCACGAACCATCATCAACTACCTAAAAAAGAGACAATTGGGCACTGTACAATTTACAGATATCGGTTTATAAGCCGATACCTTTTCACAATATTGGCCCTATTTCCTGCACTTCGTCATGGTCGCACCGCGGACTTCATTCATACAACTTCCTACAACGCCGGAATGCCTGCAAGCATTGCTGGCTTGATTCTTCGTAAGAAGGTAGTTATAACATTTCATGAAGTGTGGGGAAAGCTGTGGTTTAAGCTCCCCTTCTTTTCCCGACTATCTCAAACGCTTCATTACACGTTTGAGCAAATGTTATTGCGACTTCCATTTCATCGATTCATCGCAGTGAGCGAATTTACAGCCAATCGCTTGCGCAAGCATAAAATTAGGGATGATAAAATTACGATGATTTATAATGGAATAGATTATGAAAAATGGACAAATAAGAATGTACACCAATCGAAGCCCAGCCACACATCCCACAAGAAACCTTTTAAGTTCCTCTATTTTGGACGGCTTGGAATATCAAAAGGTCTTAATTTATTA
This sequence comes from Saprospiraceae bacterium, assembly GCA_028279185.1. Classification (GTDB taxonomy): domain Bacteria; phylum Bacteroidota; class Bacteroidia; order Chitinophagales; family Saprospiraceae; genus JANQSS01. The sequence goes on from JANQSS010000173.1 coordinate 54,677, forward strand.
CTACCAGCATTTTTAAAACTCTGTAATGAGCGCGACGATGTCGAGTTGAAGCTTGTACTTCCTAAGAAGCCTGTCAGTCTGCTGAATGTGATCTTCAAGGAAATAAAAAAGTTCAAATCAGATCAAGCCCCTCAGGTAGTGCATGAAATTCCGCATACACAACTGCTCCATGAAATTAAGTCAAGTAATTGCGTCATTATCCCATCATATAGTGAGGGTTTTGGATATACAGCGGTTGAATCAATGGCTGTTGGAACACCCATAATTAGTTCAGGGCAAGGATCGTTAAAAGAAATTGTGTGCGGAAACTTTATACAAATGAAGAGTCAGGATACAAATGGGCTCCACCATGCGATGACTTTGGCATTGTTCGATAAGTGGGAGTACCTGGAACCCACCAACTTTCAACTTGAGGATACCGTTGAAAAGTACATTCAGATGTATGAAAGCATATCCGGAAAGAATTTCGGAAATATCAATTGAATGAATAAGAAAAAGGTTGTCATAATAGCCGATGCGCTTGATTTTCAATATGCCGGAATTAAGGTGTATTTAGAGGGGCTCGTCCATGCCCTTCAAGATGAAACCTTAAACCATTCATATATTTTGTTGCGTGCAGATGAGGATTTTCGCGATTACGCAGGACAAGTTTATGTAAAAAGCCATGTAAGCCGCTTTTTACATCCCAAATCGAGGTTATTGGTCGAAATTCCGAAGGCTATTAAACAGATCAATCCTGATGTCGTAGTAGAACCCTGTCATTTCGGTCCATTTCGGATATCAAATAAGGTGAAAAAAGTTACATTTATTCACGACATAACACCGGTTTCACATCCGCAATTTCATGCGACCAACAGTGTGTTGTTGCACAAACTGTTATTACCCGGAATCTTAAAAAGAGCCAATTTAATTATTACCAATTCGCAACGAACGAAAGAGGACGTTATTAAACAATATGTCTATGCGAAGGGCAAAACTGAAGTCGTCTACCCCGGCCCCAATGATCTATCTCAAATGTCATTCGCTCCGGTCGAAGGATTGGATATAAAAAAGGAGGCATATATCTTGCATGTAGGTACGATTGAACCCAGAAAAAACCTGTCTTTTTTACTCACTTGTTTCGAAAAAATAAAACTACGTAGACCAGACCTCAAACTTGTCATATCGGGTAAAAAAGGATGGAAAAATAAACCATTTTTTGAGGCGATGTCTCATCACGTCAATAAAGATGACATATTAATTACGGGCTATCTTGAAAAAGATCAAATATTTTCGCTGTACAAACATGCTTCATGCATGTTATTTACGAGCCATTATGAAGGATTCGGCATTCCCCTGTTGGAAGCCATGGAAAGCGGATGCCCCATCATAACATCGAATAATTCTGCACAGAAAGAAGTTTGTCGAAATGCAGTCGTTTATCTGGACGACTATAGTGCCCCGGACTGGGCTGATGCCTTTTTGGCGGTTGATGAAAATCAAGCTTTACGCGAACAGCTAATAGCGCGTGGCAAAAAAAGATCCGCCGAGTTTGATTGGAAAAAGTCAGCCCAAAAGTTTGATTCGTTAATTTCCAGTATGTATGAATTCGACCCAAGAAATAAATAGTAATCGTACTATTCCTTTGTTTATTGGAACAGTTCTATTTTACATAGCGACCGTATTACCGCATGAAACGGTAGGAGCATTCATCGGTTCTTTTTTTGCTAATGTAAGTCGCGAAGTCTATGACCAGACAATGTTCGTTTTCCTATCGGTAGGCATTATGCTGTTCGCCATTTTTGTTTTGCGCTCACTTTTAAAGAACCACGACCGATTGAAGCTGGGCATACTATATCTCACTATAACCATAGGCTTGGCCATAGTTGCGATGAAATTACTGGTTGTTATTAATGTAGAATTTGTGCATTTTATTCAATATGGCATTCTTTCTATCTTAGTATTCTTCCTGGTTCGTCGATATGAATATACCGCATGGATAATATTATTTATGGCGCTACTTGATGAAAGTTATCAACACTTTTTTCTAACACCAAATACTTTTCAGTATTTGGATTTTAATGACATTTTGTTGGATCAAATCGGTGCAGGCTTTGGCTTGTCTACACTCTTTTGCCTAAAGGCAGAAACATATCCACGTCGAAAGAATATTACACGAACACTTGTCAGCGCCTACCTTCTCTTATTTATTATTTGCGTTGGACTTTACCTTTCCGGTACATTACGAATATGGCCGACAGAAGGTGAACCCTTAGCTCCGATTCAGGTTATGCATCAGGATATAGAAGGATTTTGGCAAAAAGTACGGAAAGTACATCGCTACCATATTGTCAGACCGTTAGAAGGTGCGTGCCTTTCTATTTTCTTAGCGCTGATTTACAGTGGGTTGGATCGATTGAGTAGGTAAAAGTTGAGTCGACCATTTGGCTTAAATTACACGGGCAAAACTGCATATTGATTGCCTTACTCATTTGAAACTACTTTTTCAAATTGCGTGGGTTTGCGTTTCAACATGTGTTTGGTAAATCGTTTAACATCGAACAATAAAAAAAACTCCATCTTACGAAGTATGCTCAAACTTGATATAGGCCGGTGATTTTTAAAAAAAGCAGTCCTCGATTCTAAAATCATCTTTCGCTTGCTGGTCAATGTTTGCCATATTGCCGTTCTCATCACTCTAAAGAAAAACCACCTACCAAAAATTAAGTTTAGCAATAATACTAATCCATATTTAAAAATAATAAATGGTGTATTTATTAGTAACACCGGCCAAGGCATTAATTTTATGTACGAATAAAAAATATTTATTTGTGTTTTTAGGACGTAATTATAATCCCTGACGCGAGAAACACTTTGGGATATCTTATGGAATACAATTGCCTCTGGAGTGAAAATTGATTTATAACCTAAGATTGTACCGCGTACACCCAATTCTGCATCTTCATAGCCCGTTTCAAAAAACTCATCAAACAATCCTATTTCTCTGAGCATAGCTGTGCGATACAATGCTGCACCGGCACATGGTCCTACATTTTCATGAACGTCATTATATACCTCATTCTTTTCTCCACTTCCTTTTGGAATAATTTCTGCTGTATTTAATAATCGATGGCCGATGTTGTCCAGCATATTTTTTTTGAAATAGTTCACCATCTTTCCACCAACCATGTCAGCATTGTACGTATTCGCGGCTGCAACTAATTTTTCTACCCAGTCCTTTTTTGCAAAGGCATCATTATTTAAAAGAATTATAAATTCTGGGGGAACAGCCCTACTTATTATTTCAGCCAATACAATGTTATGAGCACGGGTAAACCCAAGATTTTTATCGTTTAGTCTTAAAAAAATGTTTTCATGAGAAGCTGCCAGTGATCTTAATCGAGAAACATTGTCTTCGTCGGAACCATTGTCAACGAGATATATTTTGACATCTGATTCCGTTTGGTTGAGTAAATGCTCAACACATTTTTCTGTATCATCAATCCCATTCCAATTTAGAATGATAACCGGTATAGATGTCTTGGCGACCATGCAGGGCACAAAATACATACATATTTAAGAGGGCATGTTGGAAGAGAATAACAAGTTAAATTGGTCCGCGATGCCCCGCGTGGTTGAATTATTTTATCTGATAGGAAATGGGGTCCTACCTGCAAACTTGCATTTGCTATCTATCTGACCCACTAGTTTCATAAGTACTTGATTACCCAAGAATTAGCACCGCTGGTAAATGAAATTGCACCAACACATGCAAGGATATTGTCTATACCAAGACTGAATTTCCAAAATGTACGCATCACGGCAAGTAATCCAGATTTGCGAATCCCTCCAACTTCCTGTAGTTTAGCAAAATGGAAAAAAACGTGTTAATCACAGGAGCCACAGCGGGAATTGGGCTGGCAACCGCCCGCATTTTTGCACAGCACGGTCACAATCTGGTCTTGACAGGAAGGCGCCAGGATCGACTGGAAAAGATTCGTGACCAACTTGATGTAGGGGAACAGGTAGACATTGGAATTTTGCGGTTTGACGTTCGCGATTCGCATGCATGTGAAGAGGCACTAGGGCTATTAAAGGATAAAAATTTTCATGTTGATATTTTGATTAATAATGCTGGGCTGGCTAAAGGCTACGACGCCATTCATGAGGGAAAATGGGAAGACTGGAATCAAATGATCGACACAAACATCAAGGGCCTGTTATATATGACTCGTTTGGTTAGTGAAGGCATGGTCAATCGAGGCTCTGGACATATCATCAATGTATGTTCAATAGCCGGTAAAGAGGTTTATCCAAAGGGAAACGTCTACTGCGCTACGAAGCACGCCGTGGATGCATTGACGCGGGCTACACGCCTTGATCTGTATGAGCATGGCATAAAAGTTTCGCAAGTTTCACCCGGACATGTGGAGGAAACGGAGTTTGCCAGCGTACGATTCGATGGTGATGAGGAGAAAGCCGCTATCTATACGGACTTTAACCCCTTAACCGCTCGAGATGTAGCGGACACAATCTATTACATTGCTACAAGGCCTCATCACGTCAATATACAGGACGTCGTACTTTTCGGTGCGCAACAGGCCAATGGCAATTTTATATCCAGATCCGGCCGGTTATTTGATTAGCTTTCAAAACGAAACCTTTACAAATTCGTTTATTTGAATATGAGATCTCTTTTAACAACGATTCTTTGTTTTTTCACAACCATATGTTTTAACCAAGAAAGACACTGCGGAATTGAAAAAATTTTACGCGATGTAGGCGAGTTGGAGGCGAAGGCATTCATGGAGATTTCAGATGCGCCAATTGCATTTCCTCGCAACGAAATTGTATTGCCTATCGTAGTGCATGTCGTTTATTCTGACGAGGCCTTTAATATCTCTGACTTCCAAATTCTATCTCAGCTTGATGCATTAAACCAAGCATTTTCTAATGAAATTAAATTGGCCAACGACATCCTAGCGGACCATCGGGCGGTTATTGGCATGCCAGGTATTCGATTTGCCCTAGCATGTCGCGACCCGCATGGAAATCCAACCACCGGTATTACACGCACAAAGACGAGTACTCCAGAAATTGGTTTTCATTTTGCCCCTTCTGGTGTTTATGCCGTTCACCATAGTCAATATGGCGGAGCCGACCCTTGGCCAACAGATAGGTATATCAACATCTGGGTGGCCGAAATGAGCGAAACCTTACTTGGTCGATCTTCTATACCCATAGACCTACCCGACCCAAATCAAGATGGAGTTGTCATAGCCAGTAGAAATTTTGGTTTTGCGGGACTAGCCGCCAGTCGTCAACCTTACCATCTTGGACGTACACTCGTCCATGAAATCGGCCACTATTTTGGTTTAAACCATCCTTGGGGCAGTGGAAATGGTACATGTAATCAAGATGACGGAGTGGACGATACTCCAAATCAGTCCGAAATCTACTACGACTGTCCCGTGGAATCCACCTCAAGCTCCTGTGGCAGCGCTGATATGACTAAGAACTTTATGGGTTATACAGACGACGCCTGCCTGCAATATTTTACGCAAGGACAGGTCAATCGCATCTTGAATGTACTAAACGGCTATCGTGCATCACTTCTGTCATCGGATGCCATAAGCAATTGTGGAGGAAGTATGATCCCAGAAGAGCTACTCCTTTGGAACAAAATCGATACAAAAGAATGGATAGCTCAGTTTCCCACTTTGCAATCGGAGATAAAATTTGAACTGTATAATATAAAAGGGCAGAAAGTTCACGAAGCCACAATTCATAACAAGGATTTAATTCGCATTCAACTCGATACAATATCTGCCGGTATATACGTCGCAATTTTTTCGTTCGAAGGTAAAATAATTCAAAAAAAATTGAATATTCTATAGCCTTTTATTGAACAATATTCGAGTGTTCAAATAACCGAGCAGCTTATTAACTAAAAAGACTGATTTACCGCGTACGAATAGTATCGTTAATATTACAATTATATACTCAAAGGCCAACATTAACTTCCATGACCCTGTACTATAACGTATCCGATGCGGGCTTTAAACCTCAATGCGATATTCGTTTAAATGAAGTAGATGGGAAAATAATTTGGAGATGGGCGATCCCATCCAAAACCGAAAAAAAGCGTGACTTCGGTATACAGTATACAGTTAAATCACCTAAAAACCAGCGTATGATTGTTGAATAAATAGCAGGTCGAATTTATTCAAACTAAACATAATAGCTGTAAAGGGTTGCATCGCGTCACAGTTCAGAAATTCTTATCCGGTGAATTGCCGTCCAAAGAAGTGAACAGATTCAATCTATGCTATCCAATTTCTAATAGAATTCGGGTGAAGCCTCTAATCGCTCCTCCTTAACTCTCTTGGTTTGGAATATCATCCGCTGTGAATTCATACAATTCATTCGCTTCTTCTTCCTTGAACTTCATGACCAAATCAAGGGCATCAGGCACTACATCGCTGCACATCGTAATCAAGGATCCTTTTTTCGCGTTGCGAATGGCAAATGATATCGCTTCGGCTTCATTCGGAATAATAGTAATTTTCATTTCCGGGTTAGCTTGAAGAATTCCGTCTTTCATAAGGTCAATTAATTCTTCTTCCGTTCGCCCGCGTAGATTTTTATCTTGCCTAATAATGACTTCATCAAATGTTGCGGCAGCAATACTTCCAATTTCTTGTGTATCTTGATCGCGTCGATCCCCGACTCCGGCAATAATTCCAACTTTATATTCAGCATCAACATTTTCAATAAACTTTTGCAATGCGCGCAAACCTGCCGGATTATGCGCATAATCCACCAAAACATCAAAATCTTTGAAATTAAACATATTCATTCGTCCAGGGGTTTGCCCTGGTGAAGGAATAAATGTTGTGAGTGCCATTTTAATATCTTCAATTTTTACTTGCCTTACATACGCTGTCAATACGGCCGGAAGTACGTTCTGAATCATAAAATGCGCTTTTCCTCCAAAAGTCAATGGAATATTTACGGCCTTTGCAACGCGTAACTTCCATTTGCCTCGACAAATCGTAACAAATCCATTTTCATAAATAGCTGATAATCCGCCCCTTTCCATATGCCGAATTATGCGATCATTCGTTTCATCCATTGAAAACAGCGCTACATTACAATCCACATTTTTACGCATTTCATAAACTAAGTCATCATCTGCATTAAGTATTGCATATCCATCAGGAAGCACTGTTTCGGGAATTACCCCTTTGACACGTGCCATCTGCTCAATTGTGTGTATTCCTTTTAGGCCAAGATGGTCCGCTGCCACGTTCGTAACAATACCCACATCGCAATTATGAAATCCGAGTCCTGCCCGTAATAAACCTCCTCGAGCAGATTCGAGAACTGCCATCGTCACGGTTGGGTCCTTCAAAACAAATTCGGCACTGGCGGGTCCTGTGCAATCGCCCTTCATCAAAAGTCGATTTTGAATGTAGACGCCATCTGAAGTTGTGTACCCAACCTTATATCCAACCATTTTCATTATGTGAGAAATAAGGCGAGTCGTTGTCGTCTTGCCGTTTGTGCCGGTAACAGCGATTATTGGTATTCTGGACGATCTTCCGGGAGGAAACATCATGTCGACCACATGAGCGGCGACATTGCGAGCCAGCCCTTCTGTCGGCGCAAGATGCATTCTGAATCCCGGACCTGCATTGACCTCGAGGACAGCACCACCGGTTTCTTCCACGGGTTTACTGATATCATTCGTCATCACATCAATACCACAAATGTCCAAGCCAATGATTTTAGCAATTCGTTCCGCCATAAATACATTATGTGGATGAACACGATCATACACATCGGTTGCGGTGCCACCAGTACTCAAGTTTGCCGTGTCCTTTAAATACAAAATTTCACCTTTAGGCAACACATCCTGAGGTGAATATCCTGCTCGATTGATTAAATTTTCAGCCATGGTATCAACCTTGATACGTGTCAGCACTTTTTCATGTCCATAGCCCCGACGCGGATCTGAGTTAACATGATCAATCAATTCTAAAATTGTGTTTTCTCCATTACCTATGATGTGGGCTGGCGTCCGCTTAGCTGCTGCAACCAATTTATAATTAATGACGAGAAGTCGATAATCATCACCGGTGATGAATCTTTCTACAATGACACTTCTAGATATTTCTTTTGCTTTATGAAATGCTTCTACAGCCGCTTCTTCGGATTGTATATCCGTCGTTATACCCCGGCCATGGTTTCCACCAATAGGCTTGATCACAAGAGGATAGCCAACATAGCGAATGGCGTCACGTAACCCTCTTTCGGTGCGAATAACATCTCCTTTTGGAACGGGAACCTCAGCTTGCTCAAGTAGGTATTTGCTGTCTTCTTTATCACAGGCCAATTCAACACCGATACTGCTCGTGTCGCTTGTAACCGTCGCTTGGATGCGCTTTTGATTTGCGCCATATCCTAACTGGCACAGCGAGTAGCGATTCAATCGAATATATGGAATACCTCGACTGATTGCTTCTTCGACAATGGAGCCGGTACTTGGGCCAAGGCGTTCATCTTCACGAATTTCACGCATGCGTTGAATATCATCTTCAAGATCGTATTCTTCGCCTTCTATAAGCGCTTCAGCTATGCGTACAGAGGCCTTGGCTGCATAGCGACCAACTTTTTCCTCCATATAATTAAACACAACATGGTAAACACCTTCTTCACCTGCACCACGGGTTCTGCCAAAGCCACAGTCCATTCCGGCTAAAGTTTGAATTTCGAGTGCAATGTGTTCGATGACGTGTCCCATCCACGTTCCTTCCTTTACGCGTTGGAAAAAACCACCTGGGCTACCGACAGAACAACGATGCTCATACATCGTAGGAAACATTTCCCTCAGTCGATCTAAAAATCCATCTATGGTATTCGTGGGACGCTGTTCCATCTCCTCCAGATCCAGCAGCATAACAATGAGTTTATGTCGACGAATAGACCAATAATTAGGCCCTCGCATGGCTCGTATTTCGCGTATTTCCATGGTTAATAAATTAGTTTGATGGTTTTAATTAAGCAGTAGCATAGCAATGATTCATGCCACCAAATAATAAACATACGTATTTTTGCCCGCTAAATATTAACAGATGAGACCTAAAGGAAAGCTAATTGCTATTGGCGGTAATGAGGACAAAGGATTTGGAACGGAGGAAAGTTATACACTGGATTTTATAGAAGATGGAATTCTTAGTCATGTTGTTGAGCAAGGCGGTGGATTGCATGCAAGGATAGAAATTATTCCTACCGCTTCTTCGATTCCGGAAGATGTAGCACAAAACTATATTAAGGCCTTCACTAAACTAGGTTGTACCAATGTGGGTGTCCTGACTGTCCGAAGTCGAAAAAAAGCCAATAAATCCGAAATTCTAGAGCGCATTCGACAAGCCGACATATTGATGTTTTCAGGCGGAGATCAACGTCGTTTGAGCAAGGTATTTCACGATTCAGAAGCGCTTCAACTTATGCAACATCGGTACACACACGAAAATCTCATCATCGCGGGCACGAGTGCCGGTGCGGTTGGCATGTCAGGTACCATGGTATTTGGAGGCAGCGCAGCTTATGCCCTATTAAAAGGTGCAGTCAAATTGATGCCGGGTCTTGGCTTTGTGGAAGAAGTAATTTTTGATTCGCATTTTATTGTGAGAGGACGATTTGGTCGCCTAGCGGAAGCCGTTGCCCTTCACCCAGATAAATTAGGCATTGGCCTAGGTGAAGATACGGGTGTAGTCATAACCGAAGGTAACAGATTTCAGGTAATCGGTTCGGGCATGGTCATTGTCTTCGACGGTAGTGATTTGTCTCATAACAATGCAGCCGTATTGGAGCAAGGTACCCCTATGTCGATTGGCAACCTACGTGTGCATATCCTTGCCAATGGAGACGAATTTTTAATAGACAATAAAAAACCAGTAATACTGGCATTGGACAAGCCCTTCGTCTAGCTTTTATTATTATATAGCTACATTTAAGGAGTGTTGCGATTAATTATTTTTCTACTTCTCCTTTCGGTTGCCACAACAAACTCGGCTCAAGTGGATCGCGATGACGAAGCCATTCGGGAGTATGTTGAAGAAGTCGTTTCAAGTCTTGAAGAAGAAAGTTCGGATAATATTGAGTTCGTCATTTTATTATTGGAAGAACTCAGCAAACGGCCCCTCAATTTAAATCGTGATGATCTGTCGCCGTTGGCGGACGCCGGTCTTATAACTAATGATCAACTGCACGATCTTGAAAACCACAAGGCCGAACATGGGTTACTTCTTGCCATTTATGAGTTGCAGGCCATTCCATCCTGGGACTTACAAACTATTCGTCGAGTTTTTCCGCTTGTAGCTGTAAATCGAAATCTTGATGATTTGAATCTTACGTTGAAGGATGTGATTAATGCGTCTTCGCTCACCTTACAAACGTTTGTTTCGAGGCGATTTCCTGAAGCCAGAGGATTTAGGCAAACGAATGACACTATACCGCCCGCCTACGAAGGTGATCACTATAGGCACTACGTACGGATTAGAGCACAATACCAATATCGATTGTCTGCGGGCATAACCACAGAAAAAGATGAGGGAGAAGCTTTTTTTAGTAAAAGTAATGACTCGTACGACTACACTTCATTTCATGTCTATGGACAGTCCGTTAACAAGTACATACGCGTTTTGGCATTGGGCGATTACAAGGTTAATCTTGGACAAGGTTTGGTTCTTCACAATGGATTTGGAGGAAATAAAAGTGCTTATGTCTCCCGAATTAAAAAAGGTGGTAAGATATTTCGTCCTCACGCTTCTACTTCAGAAATAAATTATTTTCGAGGTGGAGGCGTGGAGCTAAATATTTCACACACTTTAAAAGTTGCTGCGTTCTATTCGTCGGTAAAACGCGACGCAAATATTATGATTGACTCTACCGATGAAGATGTAGCTATAACACAATTTACCTCCCTACAGACATCAGGCTTACATCGAACTACGGGCGAAATTCAAGATGAAAAACAAATAAAATATAATGCGATAGGCGGACGTGTCGGAATTGAAAAGCGGAAGTACACTGTTCATTTAAATACCCTTCATAGTTCATTTGACCGACCATTTGCACGGAATATACGCCCTGATAACCAGTTTCGATTTAGTGGAAGTTCATTGACAAATGTGAGTCTTGACTACAGTCTTTCCTTGGGTCAATTTCATGTTTTTGGTGAATCGGCTTATAGTGACAATGGTGCTTCTGCTCATTTGATAGGTATGAAAGCCGGGCTTAGCAAAAGAGTCAAATGGATAGGTGCCTATAGGCATTATCCGAGGGATTACATGAGTATACAACCAAATGCATTCGGAGAAAGTCGCGACGCCAATAATGAAATAGGTTTTTATAACGCACTAGAATATATGATTTCGCGTAAATTTCAATTGAGCGGGTATATTGATATTTGGTCTAATCCCTGGCTTCGTTTTAACGTAGATGCGTTAACCACCGGACGCGAATACCTTCTCAAGTTTCGATATTATAAAAAAAGAAAACTTGAGGCATATGCTCAATATCGGTTTGAAGAAAAGGCAACAGCCAGTGACATTGAAACACCTTTCACCGGAATTCAGAATCGCAAACGAAATCAATTACGATGTCATTTGAATTACAAAGTCAATAAATCTTTGGAATGGCGCTCACGTATTGAATATAACCGAATCGATTTTCCCAATCGCCATTCTGAAGGCTATTTATTGTATCAAGACTTTATATATAAGCCGCTTCAATCAAAACTCTCTTTTTCAGCGCGCTATTCGTTCTTCAATACGGACGATTCAGACAGTCGGATATATACATATGAAAACCACTTACTGAACAATTTTCGCCTACCAAGTTTTGCAAACACTGGTCATCGATATTACATCAACTTACGATTTCGTCCAAACAAACCATTAACCTTGGAACTAAGATATGATCAGGTAATCTTTACCGGAACAGATATTACAGGCATAAGTAATGGTACACAGTTGATTGAAGGAAATACGAGTCGTCAAGTTGCCTTTCAAATCCGATATGTGATTAATTAAAGCATCTGTATTCATTTCAATCGTATAGCAAGTACTTTTGACGTATAGAATTAAATTGCTGCAATTGAGGTTGCCATTGATTCCGAATTTCCTGTTCGCTCAGTCCATGTTCAAGTGCCGTCCTTAACTCCGAGCTTCCAGCCAACTTATCAAAAAAAGACACACTTGTAATTTTCGATATATTTTCCTTTCCTAAATGCGCAATAATATATGATAGGTCAATCTCCTTGTTTTTCAAAATATCATCAATACTAATTTTTTGTAAATTTTCGCCATAGCACTTCACACCTTTGTGTTTTGGAGAGCTGGCACCGGGCATAGATTGCGGTATAAATGTGAATTTACCTGCCGCGCTATCAGGAATTCCGAGCACTTGAAATTGCATATTTGTTCCGCGGCCTATACTGTATTCAGTTGGTTCAAAAAAACATAATGACGGATATAATAAAATCGATTGTAAATTGGGCAAGTTTGGCGATGGTTTAATTGGTAAATCAAATGTGCAATTGTGGTTAAAACCCTCACATTCTACGACAACTAGATTTCCGGTACCTACCCACCCTTCTCCGACTATCATTTTTGCTAATTCACCGAAAGTCATTCCATGTACGACTGGAATAGTATGCATTCCTACAAAAGATTTATAGTCGCTATTTAAGACAGGCCCATCGACGTAGTAACCATTCGGATTCGGCCGGTCAAGTATTATACACGTTTTATCATTTTCGAAACAGGACTCAATAACATAATGCATAGTTGACAAATATGTATAAAATCGAGCACCTACGTCCTGAATATCAAAAATAACCACATCAATACCTTTAAGCATCTCACTGGTTGGTTTTTTCATTTTTCCATACAATGAAATAATTGGTAAGCCCGTTTTTAAGTCCTTGCCATTCTCCACAATTTTACCGGCATCGTCTTCTCCGCGAAATCCATGCTCAGGTGCGAAAATTTTTACAATGTTTACACCTAATGAAAGTAAACTATCAACGAGGTGTGTTTTTCCAATGAATGAAGTTTGATTAACGACTACGGCAATTCGATTATCTGCGAGCAAGGGGACATATAATTCAGTACGTTCTGCTCCTTGAGCAACATCCACATCGGTTAAAACTTTAAGTCCTACATCCGTCTTGTAATCACCGACGACAGCGTTTCCCGCAATTTCTTTGTCCGCTTGGCACGAGCAAACAAAGCTCATCAACGAAATGTAAAATATGAAAAAAATACTCTTTATCTTCATGCCTCCAATATATGTCATATTGTGCTAATATGAAGCAAAAATACGCGGTGATCGACATTGAAGCGACTGGCGGCACGCAAAAGGTAGATCGAATCATTGAAATCGGGATTGTGCTCGTCGACGGAGACGAGATTATCGACGAATTTAGTACATTAATTAATCCTGGTATTTCAATACCTCCTTTCATTACCAAATTAACGGGGATAAGTCAAAAAATGGTTGCTCAATCTCCATATTTTCATGAAGTGGCAAAAAAAATTGTCGAATTGACGGCAGGCCGATCTTTAGTTGCACACAACGTTAGTTTTGATTATCGCATTCTTCGTGAAGAATTCAACAGATTGGGATATGAATTTAAAAGAGACACCCTATGCACTGCACGCCTGACACGTCATTATTTTCCGGATTTAGAGAAATACAATTTAAAGAGCCTTACTGTTGAGTTTAATTTACAGCTAAAGGATCGGCATAGAGCAGCTGATGACGCCATGGCGACTGCACATCTATTGCAAAAAATATTAAAAATTAGCCAGAAAGAAGGTCAACCGCTTAAAAACATGAGTATTTATAAGCGCAAATCCAAGCTTCCAAATCACATTCAGGAAGAAGAGATTCTTGATCTTCCCAATATTTGTGGTGTCTATTATATGCGTGATGAAGATGGCGCACCGATATACATAGGAAAAAGCATTAAAATCCGAACACGTATTCGTTCGCATTTTATAGAATCTACTCGGAAGACAGATAAAATGCGCAAACTTGTGCATAGCATTTCATACGAAAACACGGGTAGTGAATTAATGGCAGAAGTGTTTGAAAGTTTGGAAATCAGAAAGCATAAACCATTACTGAATAAAGCAAAACGAAAGAATAAATTCGATACTGCTCTGCTTTATGATCAGTCCAACGTATACGACACATTTAAGATTTCACATAAATCCAAAGTCAAAAAATTAGACAATGTGCTGCAGTGGTTTTCATCAAAAAATGCGGCAAAAGCATATGTCTCGAGTATTGTTCAAGAATTTGATTTATGCGGCTGCCTTTGCGGTATGCAACGCGCTACCAAAGATTGTATAACCTACAAAATCGGCAATTGTGGCGGAGCACATCTTGCCAAAGAAGAGGCATCTGCATACAACGACCGTTTTGCTCTCGCCAAACTGTCTGCTAAAAAACTATATCAACAAGACATGCTTATTCTCGACCGTGGGCGACATGAAGATGAATACGCTGGATTTCTAATTTCTAACAATGTTGTCTCCCATATAGGATATTTAGACCGGAGTCAACCGATTCAGAGCAAGAACGTCGTAGCCAAAAAATTGAACCCTATTCAACCATTGCCTGAAATAGATCGAATTGTCTATCGACACTTTTATGAAGGGAAAATATTAAAAAAAGTAAGCTTTAACTCAATTGCTTCCAAAGTCCTTTGAAAAAAACTAACGCCTAGTTGCAGTTATTTCATTTTATTTTGATGTATCAGTCTCTTCATTTCAGAAGATAATTGTTTCGCTTTGCTTTCAGCTGCTGAATTAAAATTTCGATCGCTACCAGCATATAATATTCCTCTTGAACTATTCACCAGTAAACCGACATCCTCAGTAGCTCCCGCCTCATACACATCTTGAAGGTTTCCGCCTTGTGCTCCAATTCCGGGTACAAGCAAATAATGATCAGGGATATGCTTTCGTACCTGATAAAAATATTTTGGTTTTGTTGCTCCAATGACAAACATCAAATTCTCAGGGCTTCCCCATGCGGCGGATATTCTGAGTACATATTCAAATACATATTCTTCATTTTGAAGTGTGAGTAGTTGAAAATCTTCACTTCCTGTATTAGAAGTCAGACCTAATAGAATTGATGTTTTATTTTCAAATTCCAAAAACGGCATTACAACGTCCCGTCCCATGTAAGGGCTCAATGTCACGGCATCAAAATCCAGTATTCCGAAAATAGCTTCTGCATATTTTTGAGCTGTATTACCTATATCGCCTCTTTTTGCATCAGCAATTAAAAAATGAGATGCAGGTAATAGCTTCCGAACGGCTTCCAATGTTTTCCAGCCATTTGAACCCAACGCCTCAAAGAAAGCAAAATTGATTTTGTACGCTATACAATGTGCTTTCGTGGATTGAATTATTTCTTCTAAAAATCCCAGAACACCAATGGCATCCTTTGTAAAGTAATCGGGAATTTTCTCCACATCCGGATCGAGTCCGACACATAAAAAATTTTCGTTTTCGGCTATTAAGTTGGAAAGCTTGATAACACTCATACAGTAAGCCCATTAACAGCAACAACTCCCTGGATTTCAGGAAATCTATTTTTGAGCGTTTGTTCGATACCGGCTCGAAGTGTCATGGCACTCATATCGCAAAACTCACAATTGCCAGTCCATTTAACATGAACTTCGAAATCTGAACTAATATCGACAGCATGGACATTACCCCCATCAACCGCCAAATGAGGTCTTACATCATCTAGGGCTAAGTTGATTTTTTCAATCCAATCTTGTTTTTCTTCATTCGACATAATAGTGCTACAAAGGTAATCTTTAATTGTTCACTTGTACGATTTGCGTTGGTCGAAGCTCCTGATTTCGACGTTCCAATGTTTTTAAGGTATTTTTCGCTAAAACTCCAAAGTAGCCATCTTCTGTGTACCAATTCGCATCAATTTTCACAACTTGGTCTCCAGACTCTCTGATTTCGATAACTAGGGGTACCTGGCCCAAAACTTCTGTTTCTACTGACTCGGCCAATTTTTGCCCACCGCCTTGTCCAAAGATATAATACCGTCGATCGGGTGTCTCAGCAGGCGAAAACCACGACATATTTTCGATCACACCTAGCATGGGTACATTGATATTTTTAAGCCGAAACATGTTTGCAGCTTTTAATGCATCGGCGATCGCAACTTGCTGAGGAGTTGTCACCAACAATGCCCCGGTTACAGGTACTGTCTGTACCAGTGTCAATTGAATGTCACCTGTCCCCGGAGGAAGGTCAACTACTAAAATGTCAAGCTCTGGCCAAAGTGTTTCATTTACAAATTGTTTGATCACACCACTCAGTCTGGGACCTCTAAGAACTACCGCCTGGTCTGGTTCAACGACGAAACCTATTGACATCAGGTGTATTCCCTCATCTGTTTCCAAAGGCACAATTTTGGGCTTGCCCATCACTTTTTGAATTTCAGGTCGCTGCCCCTCCATCCCAAACATGATGGGCATCGAGGGGCCATATAAATCGGCATCCAATATACCCACACGTAAGCCCATAGACTTGAAGGCACGAGCCAGATTCGCAGTTATTGTTGATTTACCAACTCCACCTTTTCCTGATGCTACCGCAACTATGTTTTTAATATGCGGAATCGGTCTCAAGGTAGTCGCCTCGGTTTTGTCTACCGTCATGTGAATGTGAACATCAGCATCTGGATAGATCGTCTTAACGGCATTTTGACAGGCAAAATTGAGTTCGGCACGAACACCGGTATCCAAATTTGAAACGATGAGTTCAAAGTATACCGTATTGTCCTTTACCCTTAAATTTCGTACGCGATCGGTGTCAATGATGTTACTTCCTGATTTCGGATCTGGAACTTCGTATAAGGCACTCAAAACCTTGTTATTGTCGAGCATAATAGTAGTCAATTAGAATTGCCAAAGGTAAACAATAGGGTCAGTTATAAGTTGAAGGACTATCTTTACTAATTCAAATCCCACGAGCTTGAAAGTACATAGAGAACAAGACGATGTTGCCCATCTCAAGGGTAATGTAGTAACGATAGGAACATTCGATGGTGTTCATCGGGCGCATCAATCGATCATCAACGCCATCGTAGATTTAGCACATGCTAAGAAGTGCGAATCTATCCTTATAACTTTTGAACCCCATCCCCGAAGTGTTGTCTATCCAAAGAACGACGAATTACGTTTGCTAACAAGTCTGGAAGAAAAACTTGCTTTGCTACAGCAAACAGCACTTGACCATGTTGTCGTCTTTCCTTTTACGGCGGAATTTAGTCAGCAACAACCTGAAGAATATGTCCATAATTTCCTTTTGGGTAAGTTTAATCCAAAGGGAATAATAATTGGATTTGATCATCGGTTTGGCATAAATAGATCCGGTAATTTTGAACTATTGAAAAATCAAACCGCAGAAAATGATATAACCCTGGTCGAAATTTCAAAGAAAGTTTCCAATGAAATAAAAATTTCATCTTCGGCCATTCGTCGGGCATTAATCGCCGGTAATATCCGCGATGCAAATCGACTACTTGGATATCGTTATTTAATAACAGGCACCGTTATAAAAGGTGAAAGCATAGGCACAACATTGGGATACCCAACCGCAAATCTAAATGTTCAACACCCAAAAAAATTGATTCCAAAACCCGGAATCTATGCGGCGTTCGTGCATGTTCGTGGTGATCGCTATGACGGGCTACTTTACATCGGTCATAAGCCCTCTATTCAATCTGGACCAGATCTTTTTATCGAGGTGAATCTGCGAAACTTCAAAGGATATCTTTACGGTGAACACTTGCAAATTGAGCTTGTCGATTTCATTCGTGATGATGAAAAATTTACAACGCTTGACGATTTACGATTGAAGATTCAGGAAGATGAACAGCAAATCATATCCATATTAGAAGCCGAAAAAGATAGTAATTCCTGAAAGCTGCCGTCGTCATACTCAATTACAATGGGGCAAAATTATTGCCCATATTTCTTCCTTCGGTAATTCTGCATACTCCAAAAGAAGTGGCTGTTTATTTGATCGACAATGCCTCCACGGACAATTCCATAAACACGGCTAAATCAATATCAGATAGGGTAAAAATAATTGCCCTCACTCAAAATTTTGGATTTGCCGGCGGATACAATGAAGGCCTCAAACAGGTTGATACCGAAATTATAATATTATTAAATTCCGACATTGAAGTTACGTCAAATTGGTGCATTCCCTTGATTAACCGACTTACTGAATCCATTTCTACCGGGGCCGTTGTCCCCAAGATAAAAAGCTATAAGAACAAGGATCAATTCGAATACGCCGGAGGAGCTGGTGGATTCCTCGACAAGCATGGATACGCATTTTGTAGAGGAAGGCTTTTTGAAGACGTTGAAACGGATGAGGGACAATACGACACGAACAAATCTGTAGCCTGGGGCTCAGGTTGTGCACTGGCCCTGCGATCTGACCTGTTTCATGCGCTGGGCGGTTTTGACACGAGTTACTTTGCGCATTTTGAAGAAATCGATTTGGCGTGGCGAATTCGAAGAGCCGGGTATTCGATTGATTTTATCAGCTCGGCAACGGTCTTTCACCTTGGTGGAGGAACAATGTCATACGCTTCAAACCGAAAACTATATTTAAACTTTCGCAATAGTTTGTTTACGTTGTTTAAAAATCTAGTTGGATGGAGTGCTTTCCGCATTATTTTTTCGCGAATGTGCCTGGATGGCCTGGCAGCGGCAATGTTTTTATTGAAAGGAAATCCTCAAAGTTTTTTAGCTGTATTCCGTGCGCACCTGTCCTTTTATAATTCTATAGGGCGACTCAAGAAACGCAAACTATCTGAATGTGAAATGATTGAAAAGGTCAAAATTGGAAAACCAAATTCCAGTGGGATCAAAAATATTTCAATTATTTGGCAATACTTCGTTGAAGGAAGGCGAAAATTTACTGATCTCAAAAAATGACAAACCGTCTACATATTTTGTTTGAAAATAATAATTGCTTGGTAGTCGATAAGCCTGCCGGCATGTTATCCGTGCCTGATCGATATGACGCTACAATACCCAATATTAAACATTACGCAAAGTCCGTGCTCAAGGGGGCATTGATGGTTCATAGACTTGATAAAGATACGAGCGGCGCCTTGTTGCTGGCCAAAAACGCTGAAAGCCATAAATACTTGCAGACCCAATTTGAACAGCGCAGGATTGAGAAAAATTACATAGCAATCATCCACGGAACGTTGAAGCAGAAATCAGGAATTGTACTAGCCGGGATCACAAAAAAAGAATCTTCCAAAGGAATAATGAAGATCTCTAAAGCTGGAAAAAGTTCTGAAACGAGTTACGCGTGTATAGAGCGGTTTAAACATTATGAATACCTCAAATTGCATCCAAAAACCGGTCGCACGCATCAAATTCGGGTACACATGGCCCATCTTGGACACCCAATCATATGTGATCCATTATACGGCAACGGGAAACCTCTCTTGCTTTCTTCGATAAAACGTAATTATAAGTTGCGAAAAGGGCAAATCGAACGACCGTTGATGATGCGCACGGCTCTGCACGCCAGTTTTCTTTCATTCGAACTAAATGATGAAAGGATTGAAGTTGCCTGCGACATTCCAAAAGATTTTCGGGCAACGTTGAATCAACTCAGAAAATACGGTTAATGCGTATTAATATATGCTCTAACCGTACTTGATAAAATGCAAAACTGCGGCGTATTCAAGTAATCTTCTCGGCCAAACTTTCCCAAGCTTCGTTTAATTCCAGGATGTCTTTTTTAATTTTAGCATATTCACTCATAGTTACCTCCGCATTATCCTGCTCATAAAAGTCAGGGAACGACATATCGATTTCTATTGCTGATTTCTTTTCCTCCAATCGAACCAATCTTTGTTCTACGGATTTCAATTTTTTTCGCAAAGCGAATTGTTCCTGTTTAGCCGACTTGTCCACCTCTTTTGGCGGCTCACCAACCTCATTCCTTTTCTCCGAAACTTCCAACTCCCGGATATTTTCAGCCTCTTCCTTTTCCAAAACATAATTGATATCGCCCAGATAATTCGTCACGCGACCATAATCAAAGAAATATGTCCGGTCGGTTAAGCCCGATAAAAAAGTTCGATCATGGCTCACGACAACAAGTGTCCCAGGATAATTTTCCAAGGCATCTTTCAAAACCCCTCTTGAAAACATATCGAGATGATTTGTGGGTTCATCTAATACTAAAAAGTTGCTTCCTGCAAGCATCATTAGTGCCAAAGCAAGTCTATTTTTTTCACCTCCTGATAATACCTTGGTTTTTTTATGCACATGCTCTCCGGAAAACATAAACGAACCTAGCAAGGATCGAAGTTCGCCCGTTGTTAGTCCGGATCCTGCCATCTCCACTGATTCTAATACTGTCATTTTTGGATCAAGCTTATCGGATGCATATTGATCAAAATAATAGGGTTCTACTTTGTAACCCAATTTTACATCACCTTCCGAAGGATTTAATCGTCCTACCATGATTTTCGCCATGGTAGACTTTCCTGTTCCATTTTTTCCAACAAATGCAATTTTTTCATTTCGTTCTATGGCAACATTGGCATGATTAAAAACTAAGTTGCTACCATCGTAGGTATGACCTATGTTCTTCATGGTTACCGTCTCACGTCCACCTGGATGAAAAGAAGGCCACCTCATACTCATTTTTCGATGAAGGACAGGGTCCACCTCAATTCGCTCTTCTTTTTGGATCATTTTCTCCAGGCTTTGGGCCATTTTGGCCTTGGACGCCTTAGCCCGAAAACGATCAACTGTGCGCTGCAATTCCTTTAAGCGCTTATCTTGATTCTCTGCCGCAGCACGCTTTTTAATATCACTGTCAGATTTGTACAATAAATATTTATTGTACGTTCCAGTAAAATCAGACAACTTTCGGTGCTCCAACTCCCATATTCTTTTGGCGACATTATCTAGAAATTGCGCATCATGTGAAATAAATATTACAGAGCCTTCATATTGAGACAACCATTTTTCCAACCAAATGATCGAATATATATCCAAATGATTCGTTGGTTCGTCAAGGAGTAAAAGATCAGGTTGCATCAATAATAGACGGCCTAATTCGGCTCTCATTTTCCAACCTCCCGAAAATGCTTCGAGGGGTTTTTGAAATTCGTCCCGCCGGTACCCTAACCCTTGTGCAATTTTTTCAGCTTTTGCCTCAAATTTTCCCGCGCCAAGAAGTCTTTTACGCTCTTGCCATATGTGTAAATCCTCTGCTAATTTTGTCTGTTTCTCCCAGTTTTCAACAGGCGTATTTTCCAATTCACGTTCCAGGCGTTTGATATTTCGGTCAATTTCGTTTAAGTCTCCTTGTGCCGTCTTTATGAAATCAAGCAATGGCATTGATTCTGGAAATTCAAGTTCCTGTTTCAGGATACCGATAGACTTTCCACGTTGCCAATCCAACTGCCCTTGATCCGGACGCATGTCAGCTGTAATCAATTTAAATAGGGTCGTTTTGCCAGCACCATTTGCACCAATCAAACCGATCCGCTCTCGAATTCCAATAAAAGCATTAATGTTTTCGAAAAGGCGGTCACCTCCAAATGCCAAATGAAGATTTTTTAATTCAAGCATACGGGGTCAGGCATTTGAGCAATAACTGTATAGTTGTTACCCATGTTATGCGTAATTTGCTTCCACAAGGATTTGGGTTTGGATTTGAACAAGTAATTTGCGTGCATATTTGTTGTATACCAACTCCCAACTTCAACTTCATCGGCCAATTGTCCTTCTGACCACCCTGAATATCCTACGAAGAATCGAATATTTTGCGGTTTAATAAGTTTCGACTGAATTAAAAATTTTAATTTATCAAAATCTCCTCCCCAATAAATACCAGACATGACTTTTATACTGTTGTCCAACATGTCACCAACATTATGCACATAATGAATGGTATCAGTTGCCACGGGGCCGCCAAAAAATACTTCCGCTTCGAATTCTGGAAAATCTGCCACTAGTTGATTTATTTGCATATCCAGCGGGCGGTTTAAAATAAAACCAACGGTACTTTCCTTTCGGTGATCACAAAGTAAAATTGCGGATCGCTTAAAATTTGAATCAAGCATAAATGGATCTGACATCAGTAAAGAGCCCACTTTTATATCAATATTTTGAGATCTGTTTGTCCTCATAAATATTAAACGCTTTCTGTTGGTATTTTCCTATCAATTCGTTTAAGAAATCCTGATAAAACGCGCGCACCGCATTCTGTAAAATGATCAAACCCATCATCGATCAAATTTTTCATTGTATCCGTCCATCGAACAGGGCTAGTAAGTTGATTGGCAAGATTAATCTTAATAGTATCGACATCCTGCGCCGGTAGTCCGTTAACATTTTGATATATGGGGCAAATCGGTGATTTCATGGCCGTACGTCCAATAGCGGCATCCAGACGCTCCTGCGCCACTGCCATCAGAGGTGAGTGAAAGGCTCCTCCAACCGGCAGAACGATCGCCCTGCGTGCGCCAGCCGCGGTTAATTGTTCTACCGCCTGGTTAATCGGATCAACTTCACCCGCTATTACAAGCTGACCTGGACAATTATAATTGACCGGAACGACGATACCATCTATCGCATCGCATATTTTTTCGATGACATCATCATCGAGCCCAACTATGGCAGCCATTGTCGAAGGACTTGCTTCACAGGCCATTTGCATGGCCAAAGCACGTTCTTTTACAAGCAACAAGCCATCTTCAAACCGTAACGCCCCCGCGGCTGTCAACGCGGTGAATTCACCCAGCGAATGGCCGGCCACTGCTTCCGGCTTAAACTGATCCCCTAACAACCTTGCTTTTAGCAACGAATAAATGAAGACGGCTGGTTGAGTTACCTCTGTTTTTTTCAATTCCTCCTCCGTTCCATCAAACATAATGTCCGAGATACGGTATCCAAGAATTTCATTGGCCAATTCAAAGAGGTCACGCGCCAGTTCTGAGCTCGCATAAGCTTCCTTGCCCATACCTGGAAATTGTGAAGCTTGTCCTGGAAATAGATACGCCTTTTTCATCGCTAACATTTAAATTATCAACTCAAGTTTGCACCAATTAGATTTATAAATTCGTTCCGGGTTTGAACATGTTCGAACTGTCCTGTAAAAGCGGAAGTCGTCGTTCTTGAATTTTGTTTTTGTACACCTCGCATCATCATGCACATATGATGAGCTTCGATTACAACCGCTACACCAAGCGGTTTAATGGTGGAATTGATACATTGCAGTATCTGGTCTGTCAGGCGTTCTTGAACCTGCAGTCTACGTGCAAACGTATCAACAATTCGCGGAATTTTGCTCAGACCTACAATATATCCATTTGGGATATAGGCTACATGCGCTTTTCCAAAAAACGGTAAAATGTGATGTTCACACAACGAATAAACTTCAATGTCCTTAACCAAAACCATTTCACTGTAATCTTCTCGAAACATCGCTGCTTTCAAGATCTCAACAGGATCTTCGTTATATCCTTTTGTTAAAAATTGAATGGCTTTTGAAGCTCTTTCCGGCGTCTTTAGTAATCCATCCCGAGATGGATCCTCATTTATCAAATGTAGGATTTCCTTGTAATCCGATGCAATCTTATCTGTAAGATCTCCGTCATATAGCTCTTGTTTCTTATAGCTCACTGCTTTGCTTTTTTAATTTGATCCAAAATATTCCGCATAGATAGTATCGGTTTCCCAAAGCTGGATACGATGTAAGGCCTTTTCGGGAAGATGAGGCTCAAGTTCGTTCCAAATTAGATAAACCAAGTTTTCAGTCGTTGGTTGAATAGATTTTGGAATAAAATCCACATCCAGATTGAGGTTTTTGTGATCAAGCTTGTCAATGACGGCGCGATTAATGATACGGGACAACTCCTTCGCGTTCATAATGAAACCTGTCATCGGATCGGGTTTCCCTTTAATTGTAACGTGAAGCTTGTAATTGTGACCGTGCCAATTGACATTTGCACATTTCCCAAAGACTTCTAGGTTCTTTTCTTCGGACCATTCCGAAACCCACATCTTGTGGGCGGCATTAAACTTTTCTATGCGTGTAAGATAGAGCAACAATGAGCACATTTTGTGAGGCACAAATATACGGCGCAATGACCTACTGGGAGACTATCGCTGAAAACCATTCTGAGGCTCATCCATAGCATCTTCTTACAGGAGGTCAAACAAATATGCATTCTCATCTAAGGGTGCTACTCCAGTATACGGATGGCCTTGACTTAGTATCGTTCAGGCGGTCAGATATGCCTGTGGATCTAATTTTTGGAGTCAATCATGTCTTTGAGTAGAATCTACCTTTTCATCAGCCTCAAACATCAATTTATCGAATTAATTCAAGCAGAAAATGGTAGATTGCCACCTTTGCACAAACCAATTACGTGGAAGTCGTTAAAAACAACAATTCGGGGAGTTTGATGGACAGCGTTCAGCGTCTTTTCTCCAATAGATTGTTGCGTTCTATCCTGTTTTGGGGGATGTTGATGGGTTTTGTCTTAGTCATCGATGACACCACGACTTTCAGCTTCGGTAAAATATTGAATGCAGCTATTCTCTTATTTTTCTATTGGCTGGTCGTCAACATCAATTATCAATATTTGATTCCACGGTTTTTAAACAAGAAGAAGTTAGCTTTTTACGGACTTCTTTTGATCATCGTTGCGGGTATTTTGGCTCCTTTGCGATCTGCGTTGTTCGTGATAATTACAGAAATATTTGATTCTTCGGCTCATTATGATTTTGGTGAAGGAGTGGCCGGTGTTTTCCTAACGTTGATTATCGTCAGCTTAGTTAGCGCCGGACTTAAAATATTTTCGGATTGGCTTACCTATACGAGAGACAAATCGGAGATGGACAAGCAAAATATGCAATCTGAGCTAAAATTTCTTCGCTCCCAAGTAAACCCACATTTTTTGTTCAACACATTAAATAGTCTGTATGCGCTTACATTGAAGAAATCTGATCAGGCGCCTGAAATTGTTATAAAGCTTTCAGAAATGATGCGCTATATGTTGTACGAATGCAACGAAGCATATGTCCCACTGCAAAAAGAAATTAACTATTTAAAAAACTACATTGAATTAGAACGCCTTCGGCACGGTAGTCATATTGATATTAAATTAAATATTACAGGAGAAGTTACCCAACAACGAATTGCCCCCCTACTCTTTATTCCATTTATTGAAAACAGTTTTAAACATGGAATAAGTAAAAAAATTGATGATGGTTTTGTTCATGTAGACTTACGTATCGGCCACGATGAAATTGCTTTACAAGTGGAGAATTCGAAAGCACCGGTTTTACCGAACCCGGAACGAAAAATCAGTGGAGGAATAGGGCTTGTAAACGTAAAGCGTCGTTTAAAACTGATATACCCCGAATTGCACGAACTTGAGATTACTGATGCACCACATAAATTCAACATTCAACTAACTTTAGAATTAAATTCTTAAAATATGATTAACGCTATTATTGTAGATGATGAACCATTGGCACAAGATGTACTCGAACAGCACTTGGGCAAAATTCCTGAAGTCAATTTGATTGCAAAATGTGACAATGCTATCGAAGCTAGGGAAATATTAAATGCCAACGAAATTGATCTCGTTTACCTAGACATTCAAATGCCGCAGTTGTCTGGAATAGAATTCGTAAAAACGCTGACAAACCCGCCGGCTATTATATTCACAACAGCATTTGATAACTACGCGGTTGAGGGTTTTGAATTGAATGCAGTCGATTATTTATTAAAACCCATATCACTTGAACGATTCCTCAAGGCTACGAACAAGGCTATAGAGAGTATAGAAAAACAGCATCGCAGTCAAGCTACAGAATTGGATGCTGCCGAGGATGATTTCATTTTTGTAAAAGCCGACAAGAAATTGGTTAAAATAAATTACAGCGACGTACTGTACATCGAGGGATTGAAAGACTATGTCATTATAAAACGAGATGAAAAACGAGTTATCACCCTACAAACAATGAAAAGTCTGGAGGCAAAACTTCCTTCTTCTATATTTCTTCGCATTCATCGCTCTTATATTGTGAACTTGGGCAAAATAGAGGCTATTATGGGTAATGTCGTAGAAATTAAAGAAAAAGGCCAAGTAAAGCATTTACCGGTGGGGAAAAATTATCGGGACGAACTTCTCGCTATTGTTCAGGATAAAAAGTTGTAATAAAGACTATGTCCTCTTTTGTGGGGCTTACCACCTCAATAATGAAGCACCCCAGGTAAAACCACTTCCAAATGCGGCCAGGCATATTAAGTCGCCACGTTTAACTCTGCCGCTTTCCTTAGCCTCGCTTAAGGCTATTGGAATGCTAGCTGCGGTTGTATTGCCGTATTTTTGGATGTTATTAAATACCTGATCATCGCGAAGTCGTAATGTCTTTTGGACAAACTGGCTTATACGAAGGTTGGCTTGATGCGGAATGAGTAGATCAATATCAGTAGGCTGGTAACCTGCGGCATGAATAACTTTCATTATTACTTCAGGAAACTTTTTCACGGCATATTTAAATACATGTTTTCCGTTCATGTAAGGGAAA
This sequence comes from Saprospiraceae bacterium, assembly GCA_028279185.1. Taxonomy (GTDB): domain Bacteria; phylum Bacteroidota; class Bacteroidia; order Chitinophagales; family Saprospiraceae; genus JANQSS01. The sequence goes on from JANQSS010000173.1 coordinate 81,375, forward strand.
ACTTTTGCTTCATCGAGCATTTTTTGTGTCATGAAAATAGAATCGAATTTGCCTCCTGAAAAGCCAAAGTCGGTCTCATTATCGTGAATGCCACTGTGACTTCCAGGGCAAATAAATGATAGTTCTTCCGCTTCTCTTCCATCAGCGTGCAGACTATTTGTGAGAATGCCTTGATTTTCTTCTGTTGTTGGCTGAAGTATTACGGCACCCGCGCCATCCCCAAATATGACACTGATGTCCCGTCCGCGTGTTGTGAAATCCAATCCCATTGAATGCGTTTCGGCACCCACCACCAATACGTTTTTGTATAGACCGGACCGAACGAATGTATCACCGACTGTCAGGGCATAAACAAATCCGCTGCACTGATTACGCACGTCCAGGGCACCAACTCCACTTTCTGCCAGTCCCAACTGTCGTTGGGTCAGAACACCTGATCCCGGAAAAAAGTAGTCAGAACTCAGGGTGGCAAATATGATAAAGTCAATATCGGAAACATCGATTCCTGCATCCGCTGCTGCTTTCTTGGCAGCTTCTGTGCCCATAGTCGATGTCGTCTCTGTTTTTCGATCAGCAAACCGTCGTTGTTCAATACCAGTCCGTTCCACGATCCACTCATGGGAAGTGTCCATAAGTTTTTCGAGATCATGATTCGTTATAACTTGATCAGGCACAAAATGCCCAATGCCGGCAATCTTTGTTCTTATTGACATGAGAGAAATTTGTTAGACTGGTCGAAAGATAACTATTCTATACAAGAGACGAAATAATGAAAGTAGGCCTCGAGAAATCAAATCACAGTTTGGCTAACTCGTATTTGAGTCTACTTCTCGACCTCTTGTAAATCATTAAGTAAACATGGCTGAAAGTCGTAAAATATTTAGGTTTTTCTCTTTTTCTTTCGTGCAGCTGGAAACAGAATATTGTTTAGTATGAGCCTGTATCCGGGTGAGTTTGGATGTAGGCTCAAATCGGTTTCCGGGTCATTTACACGGTGATAATAATCTTCCGGATCATGACCGCCGTAAAAACTCCAAAACCCTTCGCCATGCACGCCATGTATGTAGCGCGCCTCATCGGCCACATTATTCTCACCAAGCACCAGGACATTTGGTTTGACTTGAGACTTCATAAATGCTGTTGTTTGCCCCATGAAGCCCTTGACGGTTGTAGTATGATTTTGTGTTAACATGGATGGAATTGGATCCCATTTCGCCGAGAACTCGAAGAGTGTGAAGTAGTCTTGTTCCGGTTTTACACGCCTTTTTCTATTATCAATTGATGAATATTCATATTCCATTGGGTTTCGGACCAGTGAAAAATCCTTGAATGCGAAAGTCCTGGAAAAGTCCAGGTGTTCATGTGCATGCGGGTCTGCCGGATCACCATCAAACATATCTGCACAGATGTCATGACCTTCTGCCGAAAGGGCAATGTCGTATGTATCTGTTGCCGAACACATGGCAAACATGAAACCACCTCCTCCCACGTAGTCCCGAATTTTTCGTACGACGGCAAGTTTGAGTTGAGACACCTTATTAAAGCCTAGACTGGTTGCTAATTCTTCCATTCGTCGCTGATTTTCCCGATACCAGGTATGAGAAGAATAGGCTCTATAAAACTTTCCATATTGCCCTGTGAAATCTTCGTGGTGTAGATGCAACCAATCGTATTCCGCTAATCGGTCATCAAGCACTTCCCGATCATAGACCGTTTCATATGGAATCTCGGCGTAGGTAAGGACTAATGTAACTGCATCGTCCCAGGGTTGAATTTTTTGTCCTCGTGCGTTGAAATCTGGTGTATACACGGCTATTTTAGGCGCAACTTCCAATTTTACAACTTCCTGATTGACTTCCGGATTGAGAATTTCATTGCGAATGGCGGCAAATTTTGCATCCGGGATGACGTCATACGATACACCTCGGGTAAGGCATTCCTTTTCAAAGGATGGTGTATGCAAAAATGCAAAGCTGCCTCCGCGATAGTTCAAAAGCCAGAAGGCTTCGACATTTTGCTCTAGCACATAATACGTTATGCCATATGCTTTCAAATGGTCGCTTTGTTTTTCATCCATAGGAAGCAAAATATATGCGGCATGTGCGCAAACAAAACAAATGACAAATAGAGTTGTGAGAAAAAAAGATTTATGCATTCTACTTTATTTATTGTCGGCAAACTTACATCACCATTACGACATTATAACAAATACCCGAGTCAGCCGTTCATTCACTGAACGAGGCGCAAGTGGATTAATTGTGATAATTGGCATTCACTTGAAATAGCGAATTAATGAAGCTGAGCTATAAAGTGGGTTGCGAGCTACACATCATTGGAAATTTTGACCGGGTATTTTTATGATATTTGCGTCGCTTTGACAAATCTCATGAGCATAGCTTTGATAGAAATGGAATGGGTACATTCACCCAATTACCTTCTAGTATGTCTAGTCGCAGGCATTGTGGCTGCCCTTCATTTATATGGCAAACAGTCCTTTTTTGAGGAAGCAAGATCATGGCAACGATGGCTCATGGCTTTTCTCAGGGCTTTGACTGTGGCATTGCTGCTGGCCTTGTTGCTAACCCCAATTGTCAAAATACTAAAAAGTCACGCTGAGCAAAAAAGTATAGTTGTGCTTATGGACAATTCTTCGTCCTTGCGTCAAGTTCACGATTCATTGGCACTGTCACAATTCAAATCCCAACTCGCAAATGCCATTTCATCACTAGGAGACCAGGTTAATACCGATTTTTACCACTTCGACGAGGTTTTACGCAAGTCCCAAGATGGAAATTACGCCGGTAAAACGACAAATGTTGCAGATGCTATCGAACAAGTTAAAGAACAATATGCCAGTGATCGGTTAGCCGCAATCGTATTGGCAACAGATGGAATTTATAATGAAGGTCAAAATCCAAATTATTTAGCTGGAATAGAGCGTAACCCTTTATATGTCATTGCACTAGGTGATACTACTGCGGGGTTAGATGTCGAAGTACAGCGATTATTCTACAACAGAGTGGTCTACAAAGGCGATGAATTTGAAGTTGAAGCAGATATAAGTGCCATTGGCTTAAAGAATGCATCGGGACAGGTAAAACTTTCCAAAATAGCATCTGGTAAGTCCGAAACAATTTCTACAACACCCATACGGGTTGACAAAACTGACTTTTTCCGCACGGTTAAGTTTAAAGTAAAAGCAAGTCAGGCTGGTGTAATTCGCTATCGTGTCAATGTTCCAAAATTGAAGGGAGAGTCAAACATTTCTAATAACTACGTCGATTTTTATGTTGAGGTAATTGAATCGCGGCAGAAGGTATTACTCCTAGCAAATAGTCCGCACCCGGATTTAAATGCCATAAAGTTAGCCTTGACCGAACTGAAAAATTATGACGTTGATATTCAATATGCCAGACAAATTACAGGCCGACTGAAGGACTACAACCTAGTCGTATTGCATAATTTACCCTCAGATAAATATGCAGTTTCGGAAATATTAAAAACGATTGATCGCGAAAAACAATCTGTGCTTTTTATAGTAGGTTCCAAGACCTCAATCCGCGGATTGAATGGCGCACAGGATGTTGTTGAAATACAACAATCACAGCGTCAGTTTACAGATGCAGAACCTTATTTGAATACGAGATTTAACTTGTTTTCATTAAATGATGAATTGCGACAGTTTTCAAAAAATGTACCCCCTCTTAGAGTTCCATTTGGCAGCTTTAGCCCTCATGCAGGCTACGAGGTGCTTTATAACCAAGAAATAAAAAATGTCGAAACTAACTACCCATTGATCATTATGGGAGAAACCGATGGCCATAAAAAGGGCGTCATAACAGGCGAAGGAATTTGGAAATGGAGACTGTACGATTTTGTACAGAATCAATCTTTTGAAAGAAGTGATGAGTTACTGTCAAAATTATTTCAATACATATCAATTACAAGTGACAGAAGAAGATTTAAGATTTCAAAAGACAAATCATTATATGATGAAAATGATCGGATATATTTAACAGCTGAGTTTTATAATGCCAGTTATGAGTTAAATAATAATTCTGATGTCGAGCTTGAGCTGACGAACGCTGCCGGTGAAACGTCAACATTTGCTTTTTCCAAGACTGAAAATGCTTACACACTTGATCTCGGAAAGCTAGCCCCTGGTGAATACCGATATCGAGGTACGATTCAAGATGGTGGTCAAGGTTATTCGGCAGCCGGAAAATTTACAGTCCAAGAATTGTTGGTTGAAATTCAGCACATCCGGGCAGACCATCAATTACTTCGAAATCTAGTGCAAGCAAGCAATGGAAAATTGTATGGTATGGAAGCGGTAAGTCAATTGCAAGAAGATTTGTCAAATTCTAACTCGATAAAACCACTTTATATATCCAATTACGACCGGAGCAGTATTTTAAATTTTAAATGGTTGTTGGCCCTATTATTATTCCTTCTTTCCGGTGAATGGTTTATGCGAAAGTATCTTGGCAAATATTGATACATAATCTTTAATTGTCGATAGGATATCATCTGCACAAACATATTCCAATAAACAAAAACATACTATACGAGTTCTAGAATTGAATGAGGCAATTCGGCCTCTTTGTTATCTTTGCAAATTCAAAAATAAAATAGATTAAGCATGGATTTTGACATCATTATAATTGGCAGTGGACCAGGTGGTTATGTAGCGGCAATTCGAGCGTCACAGCTTGGGTTTAAGGTAGCGGTCGTTGAACGTGAATCATTGGGTGGCATCTGCCTAAACTGGGGGTGCATTCCAACAAAAGCTCTGCTCAAAAGCGCACAAGTATTCAACTATATCAACCATGCCGCTGACTATGGAATAGAAATCAGCGATGCAAAAGCGGATTTTAATGCCATCGTATCACGTAGTCGAGGTGTTGCCGAAGGTATGAGTAAGGGCGTGCAATTTTTGATGAAAAAAAATAAAATTACGGTTATAGCAGGTGTCGGAAAACTGGCAAGAGGTAAAAAAGTTGACGTTACCGACGTAGATGGACAAATAAAAACATACAGTGCTGCGCATATAATCTTAGCGACTGGAGCACGAGCACGTGAATTACCAAACTTACCAATTGACGGTAAAAAAATAATCGGCTACCGTGAGGCTATGTCATTGGCCAGTCAACCAGCATCAATGGTTGTCGTTGGAGCAGGCGCTATTGGTGTAGAATTTGCCTACTTCTATAATTCAATAGGTACGGAGGTGGCCGTTGTTGAATTTCTTGAACAAGGGATGGTTCCCCGAGAAGATGCTGATGTCTCGAAAGAACTAGGTAAAATATTCAAAAAATCGGGAATTGGTGTTCATGGCAATACCTCCGTGGAACGTGTTGATACGGACGGTGAAAAGTGTATTGTTCATATTAAAAATAGAAAAACTGGTAAGGAATCTACGATAGAATGTGACGTCGTATTATCGGCTGTTGGCATCTCACCAAACACCGAAAATTTAGGTTTGGAAAGCCTCGGAATTAAAACAGATCGGGGACTTGTTCAGGTTAATGAATACTACGAGACCAATATTCCAGGAATCTATGCTATCGGTGATATCGTTCCTGGTGCGGCCCTTGCCCACGTTGCCAGTGCCGAAGGCATTACTTGCGTTGAAGCAATAAAAGGATTGAATCCAGAAGCAATCGATTACAACAACATTCCGTCATGCACATATTGCCACCCTGAAGTCGCATCCGTTGGCTACACAGAGGCTGAAGCAAAAGAAGCAGGACATGAGGTTAAGGTGGGTAAATTTCCTTTTTCCGCTTCGGGTAAGGCCAGCGCTTCAGGGGAAAAATCGGGATTTGTCAAGGTAATTTTTGATGCAAAGTATGGTGAGTTTTTAGGTGCACATTTTATTGGAGCAAATGTAACCGAAATGATAGCCGAGGTAGTTGCAGCACGAAAATTAGAAACAACAGGTCATGAAATAATTAAGACCATTCACCCCCACCCGACTATGAGTGAAGCTGTAATGGAAGCCGCGGCAGCCGCTTACGACGAGGTGATTCACTTGTAATACCAATTAAAGGCATAATTGACGCATATATTAAGAGAGGTTTCCTCAATTTCAGCGTTACAAAGCCTTGCTGTAGCTCCAGCTACGCTCCTTCCCTCCCATCCGCTTTCGCGGTTCGTGCGCTTCTTACACTGTCATGTTCGACCCTGTGGGATCGCTCCGTCATGCCTGGACCTTGAACAAACCTCTAGATAATTTTATACGCCATTATACACTTTAATTGGTATAAATAATAAAGTACGTGAATTCGGAATAAGCAGTTGGTTCTCCTCTTAGCTTACTACCACTATAACAATCGGTGATGATGTCACCATTTACAAAGAATTTATGTCCTGTACGGTGAACTATTTCTTACTGTCAAGATAAGCGCAATGATCAGTCTCGCTATCTCGATTTACGTTATAAGTCTATGCATTAAATGATTCATCAACCCAGACGTAACAGCTCCCTGCAATGCCCCATCCATAAACTCTCCTCCTGCAATTTCTGCGGCAATACCGCCGGATAATGTGCCCCCGGCAATCGTAGAGATATCTTTAAGTGTATTTTGAAACTTGCCCGATGCATCCCAGGAGTCAATCCTACTAGACTAAGGATTGCCCAGCTCACCATTCCCTAAGCAACTCCAATTCTCCCTCCCCTACTTGTAACTTGAGCGGAACACTTAGTTTCGTCCTCTGTTGGCGATACTCATTTTTGGTCATAGGGCCATGAATAATATCTTTCTCGGATTCAATTATCCAATATTTATGATTCGAAGTATCACGAAGATGCCTATATTCTTCAACGCTATTCGTAAATTTAACAGAATCGGGAACTTGCACAGCCAAAATGAATTCTTCATTGTAGGCCAAATCAACAACGGCATGCGGAATTATCAAATCATAATTTACTGCATATTTAATTTTGCCGTCATTCTTTTTTCCAATTTTGTTAAGGCCTCCACCTTCGTGCATAAAAATGTAATCATTACCCAAATTAGCATTATGATCATCAAAATTGCATGAGGAGCAAAGAACATAAATTATCAGAGTACATGTTGATAGAAGGAGTGATTTTAACATAATAATTTATTTTTTTCCTTGTTGAAAGTCATTTCTCATGTTGCGGTTAGAACCCTTTATAACCTGTGGGAAAATTAGGTTTGAATGGTGAATAGTTCACAGTATTAATGCCCTTAAAATTTATTATATACTTTGTACCTTTTCCTGCGTTTATTTTTCCTATCCAATTTGCAAAATTTCTAAATGCCCCAGATCCCGGTGCATGTGGAAAATGATACGGATCAGGACTTATTACAAATTGATTATTCCCCTGATATGTTAGATCAATGTTACCATATATTCTTCCGGTGCGGGATTTCACTAATGTTTGTACTCTTTCGTATTGACCCACGAACCAATCTTCAGGATTTAAAAAATCAAGATCAACAGTCTGCGCGTCAACCGTAATCGCCTGACCATCCCCATTTCGGAACCACCAATTTCCTTCCTTTAAACTTAATCTTCCATCTCCATCAAGGTCCCAAGGTAGATCTCCCGGCCCGCCTTGAAATGCGCCATGCACCGCATGATTCGCCATACTAGTAATTAACCCCTGCTGTAATCCATCCGAAAACTCTCCACCTGCAAGTATAGAAGAAATTCCTCCTCCAATTCCACCTCCTCCCGCCACTGTCTCACCACTCAGATCGATATATTTTAGCGGATTGTTTAGAGCGTATGTGTAGCGATTATAGGCCTGAATGTATTGTCGTCCAACACAATATTATGGATACAGAACAGAGCTTTAGTCTAATCAGCAGATTGTATTTCAAAGTCAAAATCCAATGAATCCCTCACACATCCATTGCCTATCTCTTAATATCCCTTGATCAGCTACAATCCTTGTTATAAACCCATCAGTTTTATGAATAACATATTTGCACATATAACTTCCGAGAGTGTGAATTCTATTATCGTATTCGAAATACTTCTTTTCAATTCCAAAAAAATACACGTAAAGGTACTCGCCA
>JANQSS010000056.1 GCA_028279185.1 Saprospiraceae bacterium
TTTTAGCCGAACCATATGTATCAACAAAAATGCCCATCGGATGTGCTACACCAATGGCATAAGAAACCTGGACGAGCATTTCATCCGCTACACCCGCGGCACCCATATTCTTGGCAATGTGACGTGACGCGTAGGCTGCAGATCGGTCTACCTTACTCGGGTCTTTTCCGCTGAAAGCTCCACCTCCATGGGCACCTTTGCCACCGTACGTATCCACTATAATTTTTCGCCCTGTTAATCCAGTATCACCATGTGGGCCTCCGATGACAAATTTGCCCGTTGGATTGATGAAATACTTTATGTCGTCATGAAACAAAGCCTGAATCCCAGGATCGCATTTCGCTTTCACTTTAGGAATCAATAGCGTAATGAGATCAGATTTTATGCGCTCGGCCATTTCGGCATCACTTGCAAAGTCATCATGTTGTGTGGAAATAACGATTGTGTCTATCGCCACAGGTTTGCCGTCATCACCGTACTTAATGGTAACCTGAGATTTTGCATCCGGTCTCAAGTAAGGTATTTCCTTCCCATCCCTCCGCATATCCGCTAGTTCTTCTAATATGCTATGCGATAGATCGAGCGCCAGAGGCATATAATTTGCTGTTTCGTTGGTGGCATATCCAAACATCATACCCTGATCACCGGCTCCTTGCTCCTCACGATTTGCACGATCGACTCCTTGGTTGATATCCTGGCTTTGTTCGTGAATGGCGGAGAAAACACCACAGGAATTGCCATCAAACATGTACTCACTCTTTGTATATCCTATTCTATTGATTACATCGCGTGCAACCTTTTGAACATCAATGTATGTCGAAGACTTAATTTCACCAGCAAGGACGACCTGTCCGGTTGTAACCAGTGTTTCGCATGCCACTTTGGAATCAGGGTCGAATGCCAGAAAATGATCAAGTACAGCATCCGAAATTTGATCCGCTACCTTATCAGGATGACCTTCGGAAACTGACTCTGAGGTGAAGTAATAGCCCATGTAAAATTATTGATTTTAAAAAGTCTGCAAATTTAGATATTTGTCATCACTTATCACTGTAATAGACGGGTCAAGACAGCACATTGTTCATTTAGTCTCATGATGATTTATATTCAACTTAGCATTGGTCCATTGATAGTACCCAGTTTGTTTTAAAGCATATCGGAATGTATAGTGATTAAAACGTAATCGGACCATACCCTGAAATGGGATGACATGCTTCCGCTGAGCCAAAGGCTAAGGGCGCATCAACGCAAATTCAAATGGTCACGTCACCTTTTGTACTTTTGATTACTTAATCTGTTGATATGAAAATCATCTGCATTGGTCGCAATTATAGAGCACATGCTGAGGAGCTTGGCAATAAGATTCCGGAGCGGCCATTAATTTTTATGAAACCTCCTTCTGCACTACTTGTTGGAAACAAGCCTTTGTATTACCCCGATTTTACTTCAGCCTTACATTTCGAATGTGAATTGGTAATTAAAATTTGTAAAAACGGCAAGCATATCGATGAAAAATTCGCCCATCGATATTATACTGAAGTTAGTGTCGGAATTGATTTTACAGCCCGAGACCTTCAGAATCAATTGAAGGCAAAAGGACATCCTTGGGAAATCGCTAAGGGATTTGATGGGTCTGCTGTGCTTGGGAAGTTTGTTCAACTAGACGAAAAACAACGAAAAAGTGGCATTCAATTCTCTTTATTGAAAAATGGAGAAGTTGTTCAATTGGGTGATACTAATAATTTGATCTTTTCAATCGACTATTTAATTTCGTACGTGTCGACCTTTTTTAAATTGCAAATAGGTGACTACATTTTTACAGGTACACCGGAAGGTGTGGGTCCTGTTGAAGTGGGCGATCAATTAGTTGGTAGGATAGGGGGTGAAGAGTTGTTTTTTTGCAATATTAAATAGTGGTGTAGTACAAGGATTAGGGTAAAAGCGAAATTGATCGTTCCTTGACAATGACGAATTGGGCCCATAAAGGTTCCAATTATGAAACGTATTCCATGGGTTCCATATTAAAGACCAGCTAGTTCTTTAACTTCTTTTAACCGGGCGATTGCTTTTTGTCGAATGTCATGGCCTGAAGTTCTTATGCGATTTTTAACTTCTTTACGGTTAGACAGAAGTGTTTCTCGACGCTCACGCAAAGGTTGAGTGAAATTAATTACTGCGGAGGCTACTTCTTGCTTTAAGTGCCCATATTGTAACGACTTATTTTTATAATCGGATAGAAGCGAATCATGGACATCGTGAGCTTCCGTGGCACGTAATAAGGCAAATAGATTTTCAACACCAGGAGACATGGATTCACCATCATGGTTACCACTATCCGTGACGGCCGACATGATCTGTTTTTTCATTTTAGCTGGTTCGGCAAAAACATCAATATTATGTTTGTCTCCTTTGCTGGCACTCATTTTTATTGTAGGATCAGCCGTGCTCAATATTTTAGCGAAAGGTGTGTACAGCGCTTCCGGCGCGTTAAAATAATCTGATTTAGTTTGTTGATTGAAACGCTGTGCTACATTTCGAGTCAACTCAAGGTGTTGTTCCTGGTCTTTTCCAACAGGAACTTTGTGCGCGTTGTACAATAGGATATCCGCGGCTTGCAAGACGGGGTAGGTAAACAGGGCGCTAGATATATAGGCGTCTTTGGATGTGGCTTCTGCCTGCTTGGACTTATCTTTAAACTGTGTCATACGACTTAGATAACCATACGACGTGAATGCACCTAATATCCATCCCAACTCTGTATGCTCGGGAACCATTGATTGAATAAATAAGTATTCCGGCTTGACGCCACAAGCGAGTAAATTAAAAATAACATCCCAGGATCCTTGGCGCAGTTTATCGGGTTTATATGGCATTGTAATAGCGTGATAGTTCACTACACAGAAGTAACATTCATATTCTTCCTGAAGCTTCACCCAATTTTGAATGGCACCAAAATACCGACCTAAATGCAAATTTCCTGTGGGCTGAACGCCTGACATTATTCGTTCTTTCATACGTATACTTTTAATTTTAGTCAGATGGAAAGCACTGCTATGGCAGAAATCTCGACTCGGACAAACCGCGGAAGATTTCGGACTTCTACCAAGGCACGTGCTGGAGCGGTTTCGTCCGGAAAGAATGTTGCATAAATGGCATTTATGCGTGCATAATCATGCATATCCGTCACATATACCGTGACACTAACAACCTCCTCTAAATTGCTGTGAGCGGCTTCCAATACGGCGGTCAGATTTTCCAATACTTGCCGTGTTTCATCCTCTATGCTTCCTTGAACTAAATCGCCCGTTGCAGGGTCAATAGCGATTTGTCCTGCCGTGAAAACCATACCATTGGCTACGGTTGCTTGATTGTATGGTCCTAACGCTTGTGGTGCTAAGTCCGTGTGGATTATTTTTTTCATCGGATAAATATAGATATTCGCATGTGATCAGTTGGAGAAATGTTATCGAAGTCCTGAGCCTGAAATTGAACTTTGACAAGTGGATATTAGCTTCCAAGTGCATTTATTGCAAAACGAAGCCAACCTGCAAGGCGGTCGGTATTTATGAATTTTGAGTCATTCATGGCTTTAACCGTTAGGATAACACCAACCGGAAGTAGGATAAAAACCGGAAGCCAGGCGGCTAGTACAGGGTCCATACCTCCAACTTTCATGGTTTCTTTGAAGCTAATACTCAAAACAATGTAGAGCATAAAAAATAATATTGTGATGAGGAGTGGATAGCCATACCCGCCTTTTCTGATTATTGCGCCCATTGGAGCTCCAATGAATAAAAAAATTAAACAGATGATGGCCGATGCATATTTAAAATGAAGCTCAAAGATGTGGCGAGCGCGTTTTAAAACTAAATTTTTCCTTGTAACATTTTCTCTTTTAATGTTGGACTTATCTCGCGAAGTAGATGTTTTAATTTTAGGAAGTAAAATTTTTAAGTCGGACTCGGAAAAAGTCTTGTTAAAAGGTATAGTTAGATCGGATAGTTTGCTCACGTCGGCTTGATGTCCAACCTTCTTATTTGCTATTCGTCTTAATCGCTTTTCGTCTAGTTTTATTTTTTGAGGTTCAACTTTAGGTGGGATAATATATTGAACCGTTTTTTGAAGAGATCTATCAATTTGCTTTGTCAGTGAATCGGTTTGACTTCGGAGTTGTGTCACATTGAGCATGGAATAATGCTCTTTATGTTGTTCTTCATCCGTGCGATTCATTTCAAACTGGGTTAAATCGAAAATTTTTTCTGATTCTTCAAATTCGACTTTCACAAATGGGTATCGAGCTGTACCACCGGACTCTTTTAATTCCTGATATTGATATCCATCAGAGAGTTGAATGACAAACCCACGTTCATCTGTCGTCATGAACATTTTTCCATGGTCCGCTTTTGTCAGCAACAAATTACCACTGTTATCAGAGGCTTGATTGTAAATCATGACATCCTCTATTGTTTGACCGTCTTCATGTTTGTGACCAACGCGTAGCGTCATACCTGAAAAATCATAGTTGAAAACACGCTCTTGAATGCTAAGTGTAGGTTTTTGCCTTTTTATATCATAAAGCCTTGTCTTGAATTTTAGATTAGAGACGGGAATAAAATTATTGGATGAAAAAAAGGAAAAGATGGAAATAAATATTGTTATAACGATCGCGGGTGCCATAACGCGCAATAGCGATATTCCGGCGGATTTCATCGCCGCCAATTCATAGCGCTCTGATATATTTCCAAATACCATAACGGATGCGATAAGAACACCTATTGGAAGCGCCATCGGAAACAGTGAAACACACATATAACCGAGTATCTCCAGTATGAGAAATATACCTACCCCTTTACCCATGATGTCATCAATAACAAGCCAAAGCGCTTGCATGATCAGTACGAAAAGAGCAACAAGGAACGCCAGGAAAAATGGAGGAAGAAATGACTTTATAAGTAAAGAGTCAAGGCGTTTCAACATAAAATTCACTTATTGTTGGGCATCTTGTTCGTCTAAATATTTTATCAGATCTGGTAATTGTTCAACTCCAATTCCCTTCGAAAGTATTTTTTTATCCTTGTCCAGCACAAAAAGTTTAGGAGTTGTTTTGACGTAATAAACGGTTTTGAATCGAGATTTGTAAAACTCGTCGCCAAGATTATATAAGATATCCATGTCTTCACGTTCGTCGATATACTCCCAGCATTTTGGATAATCTTTGCCACTTTTCCCGCAAACGGTAACCACACGAATTCCCCTGTCCATGTTTTCCCTCTGGAATTTTATCAATTTCGGTGTTGATTTTTTGCAGTGTCCACAGTCCGGATTCCAAAAGTATAGGATAATGCGATTCGCCTCAATATCATGTAATTGCACTTCAGTGCCCTCGCGATCATAGAGAGTCAAATTAGGTGCTGTCTTGCCAATCAATGTAGGCTTTAAAGCTTTAGCATTTTTCAATATTTTGCTTAACTGCTCAGCATCGGTCCAATCGGCTTTACCGGAGGCATAATATTTATCAGCGATGTGAACATAAACAGCATCTTGCCCTACTATCTTAGATTTCGCATATTTATTTAACATGTGTACCAGATAATACTGGAATGCATCTTCATACTGCATTAGGGGTTCGATAATATGATCAACGGAGACTATAATAGAATCAGGAGATCGCATTGTTAATTTATCTGTGTAGTAGTTCACCTTCTCATACAAATACGGTGTGCGAAATGCCCGGGCGTCGTCCAAATTCATATTTGCTAAATATTGACGCTTGTAATAGTGAAAACGTTTCAATTTTACTTCTTGATCCGTCCCTTCAAACTCTGGAATCTCAATCTGCCTATTCATGTTTAGAATAAGCGCCGTGAATGAAGTAGGGTGATTGTCAATTATCGATGACGTTTTTTCCAGCACACGGGCATCGATTTCTTGAATTTCGCTAGCGAATGCCTGATATTGTTCTGAAGCAGCCTCCAAAGAATCAAGTGCCACGCGCAACGCTTCGGCTCTTGGTTTGACTTCTTGCACTAAATCTACATAGCTGTAATAAAGCTCGTTCTCTTTTGATCCCTTAAACGAAATATTGCTGATTTTATCGCCATAATTAGCGCTAAGTGAAAATTGTTGTTCTTCATCGATTACAAGCTGAATGGCATCGTTCTTAGGAGGGGCAATTATCATATACATACCGGGTTCCAGTGCTTCATCATCCGCAAATACGAATTTATTTTTATGGCGAATTGCCGTATCGCGTACATATTGATTAGTACCCAAATAGTAACCTAGTATAAGCGTATCATGCTGAAAGCCATCTAATTGAACAGTGATTTCATGTCCTTTTTGGGCATGTACGGCTTGCAGTGTTAATAATACGTAGCAAAAAATGTAGAAAATGAGTCGCATATCTATTTATACGTGTGGTATTTTGTGTAGAGTTGAAAACGACAAAGAAAAGGTAAAAGTTACAATCCTTCCCCTAACAGAATGTTAAGATAAGTAATTGCAACTATGCACGTTGACCCGCCAGAAGGTACAGCACGGCCATGCGTACAGCAACGCCATTCTCTACCTGATCAAGGATTATGCTATAATCTGAATCGGCAACTGAGCTGGAAATCTCAAGGCCACGATTCATAGGTCCCGGATGCATGATCAATGGAACTTCGCGCAGTTTATCCAACATGGACATCGATATACCGAAATGCATTTGATACTCTCGCAATGATGGAAAATAGCCGCTTTGTTGCCGCTCAAGCTGGATTCGAAGAACATTAGCTACGTCAGCCCATTCCAGCGTTTCCTGAACATTGAAAGATACATCAGCACCGAGTTCTTCTATGTGCTTCGGAATAAGCGTCGATGGACCACAAAGCCTAACATTTGCGCCCAACTTCTTTAAGCAGAATAAGTTGCTTAAGGCTACGCGAGAATGTTTTATGTCTCCAATGATGGCGACATTTAGTCCTTTGAATGTGCTAAAGTTTTCACGAATCGAAAATGCATCCAGCAAGGCCTGGGTTGGATGTTCATGTGTACCATCGCCGGCGTTTATTATAGTTGCGTCAACCTTACGAGCCAAAAAGTGATGGGCACCAGGTGATGGATGACGCATAACGATCATATCTACTTTCATGGATAAAATATTCATCACCGTATCCAATAATGTTTCACCTTTTTTTACGGATGACGATGAAGCCGAAAAGTTAACAACGTCAGCCGAAAGTCTTTTTTCCGCAAGTTCAAATGAAATACGCGTTCGGGTAGAGTTTTCAAAAAACAGATTCGCAATGGTGACATCACGCAATGATGGCACTTTTTTAATTGGACGATTTATAACATCCTTAAATTCGTCTGCCGTTTGAAAAATGATGTTAATATCAGAAGAAGACATCTCTTTAATGCCCAGTAAATGTCGAATTGACAATTGTGCTTTTGTCATTTATATTTCTTCATTTTTTGCGGAAAATAAAAGCACCTCCCTTTCCGATCCATCTTCTTCCCAATCCACACGTACATAAGCTTCATTCAATGCATCTACGCGCAAACCCGTATAATCTGCCTGTATTGGTAAGTGGCGATTGAAACGCCTGTCGATCAGCACCAACAGCTCTACTTCACTCGGACGACCAAAATGATTGATAGCCGCGAGTGCTGCTTGAATTGTACGTCCTGTATACAATACATCGTCGATTAAAATAACCCGCTTTGCCTCCGTCACAAAATTAATTTCCGTAGGATGGGGTTGAAGAGGTTTCGCTCTTAACCGAAAATCATCTCGGTGAAATGTTATATCAAGCAGGCCGTATTCAAGTATCAATTGTGGATTTTCCATCAGTAGCAGGGAGCGAATCCGATTACTTAAATAAGTGCCGCGAGGTTGAATTCCAATAATACAGGTATTTGAAAAATTTCCATGATTTTCAAGTAGTTCCTGACTTAGTCGCCTAAGCGTCAGATTAAACTTATTTTTTTGCAGCAAAATTTTAGACATGGACGACTATTTGCTTTGTTTTTTGGACCATGAATCTCGAAGCCCTACCGTGAGGTTAAATATTTTATGCTGATGTGTTGAATCAGGATCCAAGATAAAATATCCTTTTCGTAAAAATTGAAAATGCTGGCCGACTTTTGCATCCAATAAGCCGGCTTCTGCCTTCGCTCCATCAATTATTCGTAGCGAGTCCGGGTTTACATATTCTATAAAATCATTCTCCTGAGCTAATGGATCTGGAACCGTAAATAGGCGATCGTAATCGCGAATTTCAACATCTATAGCCGATTTAGCATGAACCCAATGCAAGGTTCCCTTAGCTTTTATACCGGATTCATCAGCGCCGCTTTTGCTGTTAGGATAGTAGGTGCAGTAAACGACTGAGATTTCTCCGGTCTCATTCGTTTCAAAAGATTCGCAATGCAAAATGTAGGCGTGTTTTAGTCGAACGTTGCGGCCAGGACCCATGCGATAAAATTTGCGTGGAGGATCTATCATGAAATCGGAACGTTCGATGAAAATTTCTCGTCCGAATTGCATTGTACGTTCACCGGCTGTGGCATCTTCCGGATTATTTTCAGCGGACATTGCTTCCATTTCATTTTCAGGGTAATTGGTAATGACAACTTTTAAGGGGTCCAGGACGACCATCCGCCGCTCCGCGATTTTGTTTAAATCTTCCCGCGCACAATATTCCATCAAGGATATATCCACAATGTTATCACGTTTTGCAATACCCGATTTCTCGGCCAGGAGTCGAATTGCTCCTGGTGAATATCCACGTCGACGTATTCCCGCAATAGTAGGCATGCGAGGGTCATCCCACCCACTGACAATGCCTTCTTGAACGAGTCGAAGGAGCCGACGTTTACTGGTTATCATATAACTTACGTTTCTTCGAGCGAATTCTATTTGTCGGGAAGGAAAAATATCGAGTTGTTCGATAAACCAATTATACAATGGGCGATGGTTTTCAAACTCCATTGTGCAAAGCGAATGCGTAATCTTCTCAATAGAATCAGATTGCCCATGAGCAAAATCGTACATAGGGTATATTTTCCAGGTATTCCCTGTGCGGTGATGTGGTTCTTTTTTAATTCGATAAATAACCGGATCGCGCATGTTCATATTGGGAGACTGCATGTCGATTTTTGCACGCAAAACCATTTTTCCTTCCGCTATTTCGCCATTTTTCATTTGAACAAAAAGGCGCAAACTTTCTTCCACTGGACGATTTCGAAAGGGGCTATCCGTTCCAGCGACATCAGGTGTTCCTTTTTGTTCTAGGATTTCTTCTGGGGTCGATTCATCAACGTACGCTTTACCGTCGCGAATAAGCTTCATGGCAAACTCAAATAATTGGCCGAAATAATCAGAGGTATAGTATTCTCGATCTTCCCAGTCATAGCCTAACCACTTGATATCGGTTTTTATCGAATTAACATATTCAGTTTCTTCTGTTGTTGGATTTGTATCGTCAAATCGCAGATTAAACTTTCCATTAAATTGATTTGCTATGCCTGCATTAAGGCAGATGGCCATGGCATGACCTATGTGCAAATAGCCATTGGGTTCAGGTGGGAATCGCGTATGTATGCGGCCTCCGTGCTTACCTGCAGCAATATCATCTGTGATGATTTGTTCTATAAAATTTAATGATTTTCCTTCTTCACTCATAATTTTCAATTCTACATCCGATCTGGCATAGAAATGCCCAATAATTTCATTCCTTCTTCTAGGCGATTTGCAGTGATGCATGCCAAATGATATCTAAATGATTTTTCATCGTCCGAATCGGCATGTACAATACTGTGGTCATGATAAAATCGATGAAAGGTTCGAGCAAGGTGATATAAATATGAAGCCATTATAGACGGGTCATATTTTTTTGCCGCTGCCGTCACTTCTTGACCATAAGCCATGATTGCTTTTAGTACGGCTTTCTCTTCGGGTTCTAAATTCTTGTAATTTTCGTAGGAATTTCCAATTTCATCATTGAGTCTCCTTTTTAAAGACTGGATACGTACGAAGGCATTTTGAATATATGGCCCAGTTTGTCCTTTTAATTCGACTGATTCCTCTGGATTGAACAACATTTTCTTTTTAGCCTCTACCCGCAGCATGTAATACTTCAATGCACCTATGCCAATAGTTTGGAAAATATTCTCTTTTTCCTGAGAAGACAGCATATCCAATTCATCACGGCCCCGACTATTTTCACGTACTTTTTCGATTACCTCTTCAATCAAATCATCTGCATCCACTACAGTTCCTTCGCGAGTTTTCATCCGGCCTGAAGGCAGGTCTACCATGCCGTACGAAAGATGATACAGTTGACCCGCATAGGGCTCATTCATTCGCTTAATTATTTCAAACAACACTTGGAAATGATAATTTTGCTCATTTCCAACTGTGTAAATCATACCACTCATATTGAATTTTTCATATCTGGTACGAGCAGTTCCTAAATCTTGCGTAATGTAAACCGATGTTCCATCACCCCGTTGAACAATTTTTTTATCGAGTTTAGCATCCGTCAAATCTATCCACACAGAACCATCTTCTTCTTGATAAAAAATATTTTTATTCAATCCCTCCTGTACAATTCCCTTTCCAAGTAAATAGGTGTCGGATTCGAAATCCATGCTATCAAAATGAACATCCAGCTTAGCTGCAGTTTGCTTAAAACCATCCATGAACCAATTGGTCATTTTACGCCAAAGAGCGCGGACTTCTTCATCGTTACTTTCCCAGTCACGTAGCATTTCTCGGGCTTCCTTTCCTAACGGACTATATGCATTGAAATAATCGTTTTTGTATTTTTTAAAAAAAGCTGGACGATCAAGGGTGACATTTTTACGTGAATTGAATACGTCATCGGCGGCTGAAGTCGTTTGCCAGTTTACATACTCTTCTTCAAAGGCTGAATTAAATTGAACATAAGAATTCCCAACAAAATGATCAGATTTTATGCCCAGGTCGGCAGGTGTCGCTCCCTTTCCAAATTTTTTCCAGGCCAACATAGACTTGCAAATGGCAATGCCTCTATCATTTACAACTTGAGTGAAATGAACATCATGCCCTATCTCCTTCAGTAATTGTCCCACTGACCACCCAAGGAGTATGTTTCGAATATGACCAAGGTGCAGCGGTTTATTGGCATTTGGACTACTATACTCAAGAACAATTTTTTCGGTTTCAGTTTTCGGTACAAGCTGCGCAAGTGAAGATTGCCTTTGTAGTTCTGAGAGCCAGTATGAATTAGAACACGACAAATTTAGAAAGCCCTTGACAACATTGAAATCAACGATTTCCACGCAAGTTTTTGTCAGATAGGACCCAATTTCATCGGCAATTATCTCTGGTTTCCTTCGCGCTATACCCGCGAAAGGGAATACGACAAGCGTGAAGTCACCTTCGAACTCAGGTCGTGTCTCACTTACGACGATTTTATCAGGACTTAAATCAATATCAAAGTGCTCCTTGAAGTAGGACTTAACCTGGATTGAAATGATTTTATAGATAGATGTCATGGGCTTTGAATCGAGCCGCAAATTTAGGTAATCTAAAGCGCTTTGATCATACCTCTGATAGAGAGCTCAACCAATGGTATTGGACATTGGAATTATCCTCTATCGTGTTACTAATTTTTTAACCGAAGAAACTGAAGTGCGTTTGCCCATAGGTACGCAATTGGATCAAATGTTGGTCGTCTTTAAAATTGTGCTTTGGGTTGTGCTCTAAAACGAAAAGTCCAGATTCCGACAATAAATCTGTCCCAAAAATCAATTCGGGAATTGAGTTTAACCAAGGTAACGGATATGGAGGACCTGCGAAAATATAATCGAATGAAGGCCCCTCATATCGGCTAATGAATTTTTTGACATCCATAACGTGAATTGTCAACGCGTCCTTGATTTTCCATTTAATAGCTTGTTGTTTCACAAACGATGATGCCGGTCTGTGCTTATCCACATAGGTGGCATCTGTACAACCACGGGATATAAATTCAAAACAATGGTTGCCCGTTCCACCGAAAAGATCTAACATCCGGCACGTTTCAAAATCGATTTGGTTTTGAAGAATGTTGAATAAACCTTCCTTACTAATGTCTGTAGTGGGACGAGTTGGCCAAGAATTGGCGGGCGGATTGAATTTGTGGCCTCGAAGTTTCCCACTAATGATACGCATGTGTACAAGTGATTTTAACCGTCCGGATTATGCTGTTATAGTAGATGGTGGTAAAGATGCGGTTCAAAGTTTGCGCTCTCAGTCCTGAGTGGATCTTGACCAGGCCAGACGAAATGTTTCACAAATCCGCTTAATTTTTCAAAGTAAGTACTCGATTCTGTTAGCATTCCTGATATAGTCAAGGGTGTAACATGAGGATTTAAATTCGCATGTTGATAGGCGGCAAGAACATAATATATTGCATCTTCAGGGACTTGGATAGCATATCGATTGGCTAGTTTAAGCCCACTATGCATGGCGATAATAATAACATGTCCATCAACCCAGTGCGTGACTATAGTCTTTTCATCTGCTAGATAGTTCCTTAACAGCGATTCTAAAACATGTTCTATTTGAAAATTGTCAAATTCTTTCACAATTTGACTGCGTAATGATTTGTCTATAAGATATATACATGTTAAGTCATGTATAGTAAATGTATCGATAAAGTCCAATGCATCGAACGTAAAGGCCTCCTTAGCCAATTTATGTTTTAGACTCTCGTCATATTGAGATGAGGGTATTAGGGTAAAAGGAGTATTCACTCGAACGATACGTTCGACTAACGGCAGTGTGCTTATTTTTTCGGCTAAATTAAAAGGATATGGTTGGCGATGTTGATAGCCGACAACTTCATTTTTTGGACCGGAGATTAGTGCTGAATACTGACCATATTCCGGACTTACAATCAGCCGCAATGACTCAAATGTGTGTATATGATCATCAAAAAATTCCATGCCTAAATGCCTCAAAAGTAATTCTCAAGACTAGTACCTAATTAGGGAAAGATAGTCAATTTGTACAGAGGAATAACAGACTTTCTACGAACCCTTAAATTACTCCCAGTTTCCGCCTAGATTAGGGGAGTTTGTGCTGCCGAACTTCATTACAGAATTTGGGTCATAGCGATCATCATACTTCGCATATTTTGGATCGGCGTACACACCCATAAACTTTTTACGAATAGTTTTTACTTCGAGAAAGTGTGTAAGCGTTTTCTGATATGTCATTGTGTCTGTTTCGATTTCAAACGTTCGACCTTCACTATATGGTACTTCACCCAGATTTGCTAAGTCAAGATTAAGTGTACGAACCGAATCTATTGCAGCATAATAGATAGTGTCATAACTAAACTCTGCATTCGGATCATCGGGGTCACCAATTACTTTGATTACCTGAAACTTACCTGTGTCCAATCCCATCTTTAGTTTCGCAAAGTCATTTGCGTATTCTCCGTGGATGTTGTGATACATCCCTTGTGCAGCACGAATCTGCTTTAACTTGTCAGCAACAGCCGCCTCTCTTACATCCTTTTCAGCTCTGAATTTGATTGGAACTTGGATACTGTTTACGAGGAGATAGATCAATCCGGCACAAAGAGCCAGAAGCAGAAGGTTGATTACGATTCGCATATCAGGTAGTTGTTAGATGCAATAATAATATTTTCTTTTCGAAAAGTGAGCTTACCTATTCATCAAAGATGCCGAAATATTACTTTTGGTTTGCTAAAACTAAAAATATCTCGGGCACTTTTGGCTATTATACTTGGAATTGAATCTTCATGTGATGACACGGCTGTTGCCGTTTGCCAAAATGGGCAAGTACTGTCCAATGTTGTTGCAAATCAGCATGTACATGCAGCATACGGTGGGGTTGTTCCTGAACTGGCTTCTCGTGCCCATCTAGAACACATAGTGCCAACGGTTGACACAGCTTTAAAGCACGCAGGTATTTCACTCACAGACCTTGATGCCATTGCCGTCACTCAAGGTCCAGGATTGTTAGGCTCGCTTGTCGTTGGCTTTTGTTATGCTAAGGGTCTGGCATCAGGTTTGCAAGTTCCATTGATCGGCGTAGATCATTTAGAAGCTCATGCGCTTTCTTGTTTTGCAGATGACTTAAAACCGGACTATCCTTTTTTATGTCTTACTGTATCCGGTGGTCACTCACGATTGACAATCGTCCATGATGCTGCCAACATGGAAGTAATTGGTAAAACGCGTGATGATGCTGCCGGTGAAGCATTCGATAAAATTGGTAAGTTAATGGGTCTGGATTATCCTGCCGGCCCCTTAATTGATAGACTCGCACAGGGTGCAACATCTAAGTTTACATTTACGAAAGCGGATATTCCAAATCTGGACTTTAGTTTCAGTGGGCTTAAGACGCAAGTGATGTATTTCTTGCGTGATCAGATGAGATTGGAACCGCAATTCATGGAGCAGAACAAGTCGATCATCGCCGCTTCTGTTCAACGTACAATAATCGACATGCTTATGGATAAACTCGATGCTGCC
Organism: Saprospiraceae bacterium; assembly: GCA_028279185.1. Taxonomy (GTDB): domain Bacteria; phylum Bacteroidota; class Bacteroidia; order Chitinophagales; family Saprospiraceae; genus JANQSS01. Next base: position 14,518 of record JANQSS010000056.1, read on the forward strand.
ACTAAATCAACCGGATTAACATCAATAGCGATTGTAGGTGGTGTGTCCGCAAACAGCGAGTTAAGGAATCGGGCTAAGGAATGGTCACAAAGCCATAATTTGGAATTATTCATTCCAGGACTGGCCTATTGTACCGATAATGGCGCCATGGTAGCAGTTGCCGGATACGAAAAATTCAAACAAGGCACATTTACGTCGATTGATGCCTCTCCCTATGCACGATCAAAAAATTGATTTAGGTTCGATTATTTTTTTGATTTTTTCTTTTTTCCTCTTTTTTTAGGTTGTGTTTTTATTTCTTCTTTTTTAACTGTATTGGAAATCGGGTTGTTTCTAAAATAACCATAAATTAAATATCCAATGAAACCTAATATTAAGAGGCTTCCAAGAAGCGTAATGATCTCTCCTGTACGCTGCGACTGTGGGTCAAATTCAAAAATGATTTCATGATTACCTGCTGGCACTCTCAGTCCTCTCAAAATATAATTAACGCGTAATATTTCAGCTTTTTGGCCATCAATTGTCGCATACCATCCTTTATTCGGACCATACCAGACTTCAGAGAAGACGGCCAATTCATCGGAAGTGCTGTTTGAGGTGTATGCAATTTTGTTTGGTTTATAATCAGTCATTGCGATTTCGCCAGATCCAACCGGATTCAATCCTTCAACTATGGGTCGAAATGATTCGTTGACAATCGCTGTTTGCCTTGGATCCAAATTTGTCAGCGCTTGAATTTCTTCATCATTTGAATTGACGAATTGAATGTTTTGAACAAACCATGCATTGCCTAATGCTCCTGGGTTTGATTGCAGTTTTTGATCTTTTGTTATGATGTATTTGGCGTTGAGCATATTAAGGACGCCGGCATTTCCTTTATACAAATGGAAATTCTTTATGTCCTCAAATCGCTGCAACTTGGCAGGGTGATAACCTCCAATGGTATTATGCCAATAAGAGGTTTGAGCTTCATTGAATGTATTGATGCTGAGGTCATATACGCGATAACTGCCACGATTTTTTTCTGCTTGTAAAATTTGATCATCAACTGGACGTTTGACAAATTCAGTCGCTTTATTGCGGATAGGTTTGAAATTGTCGGAAGACAAATAGCGCTTGCCCACTCCAATACCGTCGAATAGGGCCAGGGCCGTAATAACAGCAATAAGGAGCGGTTTATTGATTCTTTTTACAGCGTACAAATAGAAAACCGCTGAACCAAGTAAAACAAAAACAAGTGATCTGAATGCGTCTTTTTGCATCAGCATTTTTCGGTCTGCAATCAGGTCATTCGTATCGAATCCGCGCTGTGCGTATATCGCATCAGAAGCAGCTTGGAAGTCAAACATGCCTGGACCTAACATGGCAAAAAACAGGCTTATCAATGCCAAGGGCCCACCTGCATATAAAATAGCTCTGGTGACCTCTTTTTTGGTCCAATCTTTAGTCACAACAGTATGCAAGCCAAATGTTGCGCCCATGCCCATAATTGCGGCGATGACCGCGGAAATAGAGTTTGGAGTCCTGAATTTATTAAACATAGGGGCATAATCGAAGAGTAAGCGGTTAAACCATTCCATATTTCTTCCCATGGACATGATGAGCATAATTATCAGCGATAAAGCAAGCCAAATGGAGAGATTTCTTTTGCCTGCTACGAACTGAATAAATACTAAAAAAATCAGAACAGCTCCAAAATAGAAGACGCCACTAGTTGATCCTAGGCCCCCCCAATAAAGCGGAATAGGGGTATCATCAGCGATCCGGGCACCCTTTCGTTTCAAATTTTCGATAGTTTTTGACCCGGAAGGTGCTTTTTCGACACTCGCGCCACCAGCTGCTCCGGGAATAAAACCAGCTATTACATCGATGGTACTATTGCTCCAATTTGTTGCATATTCCCAGTCGAGACCCTCAACTTCGGAGGCTTTGGAATCGGCTCTGTCTGCCGAAATGGAAAGTATAGGAGAGCCGCGCATAGTATCCTCGGTGAATTCAAGCGTTGGTAAAATTTTGGAAGCTGAAGTGGCCAAAGCAACGATCGATATAATAGCTAGCCCAATAGAAGTTTTTATAAAGTTCGATAACTGATTTGATCTAGCGGCCTCAACAAGCAATACAATAAAAAATATTATTAGGCTAAAGCCCAAATAGTAAAGCATCTGTGGGTGGTTTGCCAAAAGAGCGAGTCCAAGGGCAAGGCCATATAATCCGATGCCCGCTAGTCGATTCCTTTTATACGCGAGATAAATTGCTATCAAAATAGGAATAGAGTACCCTACAGTTCTCATTTTGGTATAATGCCCTGCGAGATATAATACGAAATTGCTAGTGCTTAATCCAATTACAGCCGCACCGAAAAAACTTACCCACGGCGACAGTCTAAATAGTAGAAAAGACAAGTAGGCGCTAATCATAATTAAAAAAAATAGCCCAATTGGCCCTTTAATCCATAAAGTCAAAGTTCTATGCACGTAGGCGAGCAGATTGCCGGGTTGGGTACTCATAGTTTGATATGTTGGCATTCCACCAAACATAGAATTTGACCACCAAACAAGCTCACCGCTCGTGTCACGATAGTCTCGCACTTCCTTACTCATTGCCTTAAATGCCACATTATCATGAGATCGTACAGCCTTGTTTTGCAGTTGCGGATAAAAACTGAACATAGACAATAAAAGCAATCCTAGAGCAGGTAGAATGTATTGTTTTCCTATGGACTGGTAATTCATATTATTTCAAATTAATTAAAGGAAGGATGAATGCGACTAAAGGCATAAACATCCTTATAACTATTTTCTTTTCGAATAAATTTTCGCAATAATCCTTCTCGAACAAAACCATTTTTTTCCAGCACAATTTGTGACGGCACATTATCGCAAAATGTATGGGCCTCCAGTCGTATAAAATTCGTATTTGTAAAAACATAATCGACGAAATGTCCTATGACGCGCGTCATGGTGCCCCCATTGCGTTCAGATGCCTCTATCCAATAGCCAAACTCTGTGCGATGGCTATCGAATCCCTCTTGACAAACAAGTCCGATTCCACCAATTAATTTCCCATTTTTTATAATAGAGTAGTCAAGCGGATAACCAGCTGCCGCTCTTCGACGACTTGCTAGATGATAGAAATCGAGAGCATCCTGTTTATTGTAGGGATATGGGATGGATATTGTGTTTTTGGCTATATCTTCATCGTTAATCGCCGCTTCTAATTGGGCAAGTAAATCTGGATGAATCGATGTTAACATGAGTTCGTCATCAATTCTTGTAGTATGCCGATCGTCTGTCATTCGTCCGCAAAAATAGCAACGTAAACTTTTCCATTTTTTGAGGATGCACGAAACATCGAAGTCGTGTTAAATTCCATTGAAATATTACCCGCTTTGTCAACCGCAATAAGCCCTCCTGCACCAGCCCGACTATTTAATTTTTCATGTATTATCTCTGCAGTCACTTCTTGAAGGTCCTTCGACGTGTAAGCCAGCATGGCGCTTACATCATGCGCCACCACATTGCGTATATAGTATTCCCCATGGCCTGTGCAGCTAACGCCGCACGTATTATTATTGGCATATGTACCGGCACCGATAATAGGAGAGTCCCCAATACGGCCAAAGGCCTTTCCGTTCATGCCTCCAGTCGAGGTTCCAGCGGCGATGTTTCCTGATATGTCCAGTGCAACCGCTCCAACGGTACCATGTTTTCTGTTGCCTAACTTCTTCACATATGCCTGGTGTTTTCTAGCCGTAATGAAGTACTTATTTGGAACGAAGGGAACGTTGTGCAAGAGGGCAAACTCTTCAGCTCCTTTTCCGGCAAGCATGACATGTGGTGATTTTTCCATAACGAGCCGCGCAGCAGTGATTGGGTTTTTAATATGAGCGACGCCAGTCACCGCACCCGCTTCAAGATTTCGACCATCCATGAAGGAGGCATCACATTCGACCATCCCGTGCTTATTGAGCACAGACCCCTTGCCGGCATTGTAAATGGAGTCGTTCTCCATGAGTCGAATAACTGTTTCTACCACATCCAATGCACTAGATCCGGCATTTAGCATGCTATCTCCAATGGCCAAAACTGACGATAAGCTTTCACGGTAAACTTGAACTTGATATTCCGATATGTCAGAACGATTTAAGAATCCGGCCCCTCCATGTATGGCTAACGCGTAATTCTGAGCCGATAGATGCACAAGAATGGAAGGCAATAAAATGAATAAAAAGTTAAGGAGTTGACGCATGTTTTAATTTTTTTAATAATCGATTCCGCAATTCCAATAAATGCTGTTTTTTGTCTTGCCGGTAACTGGAAATAGCATAATACGCACGCCAATATTGAATTCGATCATGAAAATAAAGAGCAAAAATTCCTGTCACAAAAAAAACAATTAGTCCGATTAGGCCCATTTGCCAGCTATAGCAAAAAAGAATTAATTCAATTACTAGAAGATAAAACAAGTAGGCGAAAAAGCCAATATGACTTTTTAGTGAGCCTATGAATTCCGGTACCGTCGCTTGGCTGTAGGCGATTCTTGTACCTAAATAAAAAGGTAATCCGTTCAGCGCTGTGCCAATGAGACCAACCGGAAGGACAATAAGAAAGAACCATATTTTACGTAAAATACCGAATTCATTAGCATGATAAAGTGCGTAGTCCTTGTAAATAAATCCGTCGTTCAGGCTCGACTCATACTGGCGTGAGTCACTTAAAAATTTGTTGTCACTATCGAGCAGAGCAGTTTGATTGGCAGCATGTATACTAGCTTCTGTCGAATTAAGGTCTGACGCAAGGAAGGGAAAAAATCTACGACTTTCAGTATTGTCATGAAGAGCAACCAGCTTATTACCCAACTCGTAATGTTTGTCTGTGGCAATGTGGATTACTTCGGGTTTCAATTTAAGAGCTAATTCCTCAGTTACTGATTTTAAAGCAGGTCGCGGACTTTTATCTAAATCTGATGTGTGATCCGTAAGTCGAATCGCATCTCCAAAAGAAATCCGGACATACCGTCTAAATGTTAAATGATCTTCATAATTAATACCAATTGGAACGATATATATATCGAGGTCTCGATTCTGTTCATGCGCACCAACAGCCATGCGAGCTGCCCCCAGTTGTAAACTATGTAATTTTTTTTCCCATTTCATTTGCCCTTCGCAAAAGATGATAATTCGGGCTCCATTGGCGAGGGCATTGTACACATGCTGGAAGCTATTCATGTTCTTTTTCATTTGCGAAAAGCCGTCATGAAACCTGAATATCGGAACCATATTTACCGCATTGAAAAACCACATCCAACGTTTTACAAAAATATCCCCTCGGGTTATGAAATGGACTGGAAAGGGCATGATGCCTCCCAATAATACAGGTTCAATGAAAGCGGACTGATGATTCGCCGCAAGTATCAACGGTTTATCTTTAGGTACTTTATGCAAGCCATCTACGTATACTTTTCCAAAGTATACTCGCATCATACATTTAGAGATGTACTTTAAGATGTAGTAAAGCATAAAATTTCGAAATCTAATTCTAGCGAGCTTGTCTTATTCCGTCACATTTGGCAACCACCTGATTATGACAAATTATCTTTCTTCCATGACAGGCAAAGACTTGTCTTTGTAAATTCGCAAGATACATATTCTATTGAGACGTGTCTTACGATGATGACAAGATGAATAACGTGAGGACTTTAATCGTAATTGCCGGACCAACAGCTGTTGGAAAAACGGATACAGCTCTGAAGCTGGCAGAATTTTGGAAAACGGAGATTATATCCGCAGATAGTAGACAAATCTACCGCGAAATGGCTATCGGTACGGCTAAGCCCAGCTTGCTTGAACAAGGTGGTGTTGTGCACCACTTTGTTGATAAAGTACCCGTCACACAACGGTTCACTGCGGCAGATTTTGAAAAGAATGGTCTGAAAGTCCTTAACAATATATTTGAAACAAGGCAGGTAGCCATTTGCGCGGGAGGAACAGGTTTGTATATAAAGGCGCTATGTGAGGGATTTGATCAAATTCCAGATGTGCCCGAATCATTTATAGATGCTATTCAAGAAGAGTGCCTGCAGGTCGGACTTCAAAGTTTGGTTGAAGAGTTAAAAATCCGGGATCCGAAGACACATCAAAACATTGATTTGAGCAATCCTCATCGTGTACAAAGGGCACTATCAGTATCGCGCTACACGGGCAAGCCCTACTCATCTTTTTTAGCGTCTTCACGCCGATCACGAGACTTTAAATCAATCCGGATTTGCCTTGACCTCCCACGGGAAGTCCTTTATGCACGAATCGAAAAACGGGTGGACAAAATGATCGAAGATGGGTTGGAAGAAGAGGTCAGGTCGCTGCAACAATTTAAAAGTCTGCGGCCTTTACAAACTGTAGGGTATAGCGAGTTTTTTGATCACTTTGATGGATTAATGAGCAGAAAAGAAGCCATTGCGAAAATCAAACAAAATTCCAGGAGGTATGCAAAACGACAATTGACTTGGTTTCGCAATCAAGGCGACTATCAATTTATTGATGCACTCGATGATCAATTAATTGGCCAAATAATAAAAATATATAATGATTCAATATGATATTTCTAGAACGGATGAGGATTTACAAGCCATTCAGGATCTCCAATCATTGAATCTGCCAGAGAGATTAGATGGAAAGACTAAAAAAAGCGAAGGATTTGTAACCTTGCAACATGACTTAAGTTTACTGAGGGATATGCAGGAATGTTATCCGCACATCGTAGCTCGTGATCTAAAAAGAATTGTTGGTTATGCGCTGTCCATGAGTCCAATGTTTTTTGAAAGGCTACCGTTGCTTCACGCCATGCGCGACCAGCTAAGTCAACTGCGAAATGATGAAAAATTATATGCAAACGCCACGTTCATTGTTATGGGTCAAATTTGTATTGCCAAACAATATCGAAAAAAGGGTTTATTTCGAGGACTGTATAATAAAATGAAGGCAGAATTTTTAAATAGAGTGGATTTCATCATTACAGAAGTTGATGATGCTAACAAGCGTTCATTAAATGCTCACTTGGGAATCGGATTTGAATTGGTGCAATCGTATAGAGCTGATGGTCGGAATTGGCACATTCTAACCTTATCCGTGTAGCAACAGCATTAGGAAAATTTTAAATTATTCGCAAGATCGGATTAGTTCATTAATGAGCTGTTTGTCTTTTAACCAGGGTACGGGTTTATTTTTAACTTGGATTAAGTACTTCATACCATTTATACAATCACCATTTTCGATAAAATATTTACCGCATAGTAGGTAGGGCTCGTAATGATCTGGATTCAATCTGACAAAGGCGTCAGCTTCTTGGATCGAATAGGAATCGTTCGCAACAATTACTTGTGTTAGTTTGGTCTTTTGATGTCTATACAATTTGTATTCATTAAATATTGACGTATTGATTACGGAGTCTCCTGGTATTGCATCTAACCATAGCCTTTGTGGCGCTTGATATTGCCAATTGAATATGCTATCCAGATTATATCTAAAATAAGGTCCGAGTTGATGGTTTACTCCAGCCAAGTAAACATTTTTATTTTTTAAATCAAAAATAACGCTATGGTGGCCAATAACTTGATTAACTGCCATTTCGTTTTCGAATCCAAGATTATTATTTGATTGCCCCTTACGGTCTCGTAATATATCGACTAAATTTATGAGGTTATTTTTTTTTGAAGAATGAAGTTGTTTTATCCGATCGTAACGATATTGGGTGGACGTGCTATTTTTAGCCTTGAGATTGTCGCTATCGGAGTCATATTTATTGCTTAAAAAATGATTGGTACAAATAAAATCTGCTGCATCGACGACATGTATAGAAGTATTACCAGGGCTTTTTTCAATAACAACAATTTCATTGGATAACGAAGAGGCAACAATAAAATTTTCAGCTACGAATACATCTCGCTTTTTTGCAATGCGAATAGCTTCATCAACCGTGCGCGCATATTGAACAATTTCACGCGCCAATATCGTTACAGGTGTAGCTACGCCATCGGGAATTTGCGCGGGACCGGCGTTCAATGCGATAGCCAATCCCTCTATATTCATAGCTGAAACAACACCCATCATACCTGGCCATGATATGGATAGAAAAGGATAGCCAGATTCCGGCCTTAACGCAAGCACAACTTTATTTTGAGCAAATTCGTCGCCAACGTAAAAATCAAAGTTTCTTCCCAAGTAGACTTGATCGAAACTGTCCTTTACGGAAACTGCAGAGCACCCAGATACCAGACCCAGGTTTTGAAAAGCATGACCTATGTCATGAGCTGCATGGTACATGAGCTTGCGTTGATACTTGTCTCCTAAATCATCGAATGCATCTGGCATTGATTGGGAAACACCATAGATTTCCTGTTGGAATTCTTCAAGGATATATTCCGCAATATTTCGGTTGTAATACTTTATAGAGGCGAGCAAAAACTTTCGATACAGGCCATTAGGAACGTAAGTCTTGAGTTGATTGACAAAAGCACGTTCTTGCGTCTCAAGGATGTCTTCTGTCATTATCCCTATATTTCTTCCACGCTCGATGGCTGTTCCGGTAACGTACATTTCCCATAATCCAATAGAATCCTTACGTGTCCACGAGGCGTCCACCTTTCGTACGTCGCTATTCAGGTCGGCTGTGCTACCTAATGGTATACTGACTTCTGAATATGGTGGAGAGGGTACTGTGAAATACGTTGCATAAACTACAAATATTCCTATAGCCACAAGCAAAATCAGGAGAAAAACCAATATTCTTTTAGACCATATTTTCATGATATTCCCGCAAAGGAAAGGATTGGTTCCAAATTCTCTTGTATACAAAATACTGTCGGTCTTGTTACATGATCATGCTGTATATCTAGCTGCATAGACATCGTATTTTAATATATATTTGCGCTGCCCTGGAATGGCGAAAGTAATGCGTAGATGTGAGTAAGGTAACCATTGGACATAATAATTTAACTCTAGAAGAATTCGAACAACTCCTTTTTCAAGTTGAAAGTGAAATAACACTGGATGAAGGGCAGTTGAATAAAATTCGCGAGGCACACCAGTTTTTGAGCGACTTTGCTGAGAACAAGGTCATCTACGGTGTAAATACAGGTTTTGGGCCGATGGCTCAATATATTGTACCTGCAGAGGATCGTCAGCCTCTTCAATATAATTTGATTCGGTCGCATAGTACCGGTATGGGAGAACCCTTAGGGCTTTTAGCATCCCGTGCTACAACGATTGCACGGCTCAAAAGCCTTATGACAGGGCACTCGGGCATTCACGAAGAAGCCGTAGTTTTATTGAGAGACATGTTGCAAAACAATGTTATTCCTGTGGTTTATAGTCACGGTGGGGTTGGTGCAAGCGGAGATTTGGTTCAATTGGCCCATGTTGCATTGGCATTAATTGGTGAGGGTAAGGTGTATTATCAGAACGAAATTCGCAATACTTCAGATGTACTTACCGAACTACAGTTGCAGCCGATGCATATTCACATTCGCGAGGGGTTGGCTCTGATGAACGGAACGTCGGCTATGACCGGAATTGGGCTCATGAACATTTTAAAAGCACGGCGACTTCTTTCCTGGTCGATTGGCTTATCCTCAATGCTGAATGAAATTGTAGAAGCATTTGATGATCATTTCAGTGAATTATTGAACGATGCAAAGCAACATCCTGGACAAATAGCCGTCGCGGCTGAGATGCGTAATTTATTGGCCGGTAGCAAATGTATCAAGAGCCGTAAAAAACAGCTTTATGCCAAAGGAATCAATGGTGATAAATTAAAAAGTAAGCTTCAGGAGTACTACTCCATCCGTTGCGTACCCCAAATACTGGGCCCAATCTATGATACCATTGCAAATTCAGAAGAAGTACTTCTCGCAGAGCTTAACTCATCAAATGACAACCCCTTAATTTTTAGTCAAGAAGGCGAAATATGCCATGGTGGAAATTTTCACGGTGATTATGTATCATTGGAAATGGACAAGCTTAAACTTGCCATTGCCAAGCTTTCCATGTTGTCCGAGCGCCAACTAAATTATTTGCTCAACGATAAGCTCAACGACAAATTACCTCCTTTTATCAATAGGGGTCGTTTAGGCTTTAATTTTGGAATGCAAGGTTGTCAATTTACTGCTACTTCGACGGTTGCTGAGAATCAAATGCTATCAAATTCAATGTATGTTCACAGTATTCCCTGTAATAATGACAATCAGGATATTGTCAGTATGGGAACAAATGCCGCGTTAATGACACAACGCGTAATCGACAATGCTTTTGATGTTTTGGCCATACAAACATTGGCTGTGGTTAGGTCCGTGGCGTATTTAGGATTTAAAGAAAAGTTAGCACCTAAAACTTCGAATATCTATTCTTTATTTGAGGGGTATACTGAAATTCCGGATCAAGACATCGCTTTGTCTCCACTGCTTGGCTCGATAAGAAGCATAATGACAAGTCGGGATATCAATTCTTGATGCCTTTGACACAAGTCGTAATTCATACTTTTGCTTCGAATGTTTAACTGAAATGGACAGATGACGAAATATGCATTGGTGACAGGAGCTTCACGAGGAATTGGTGCGGCATGCGCAAAATCACTCGCCCGCATGGGCTATCATGTTGTCTTGAATTACCAATCAAATGAGAAGGCCGCCAAAAGCACCCTAACTGTCATTCAAGAATCGGGAGGAGAGGCATCACTATTGCGCTTTGATGTTACAGATAGAAAACAGTCGAAGAAGGAGCTGGTAAATTGGCTTCAGGATGGAAGCCGGCACATTGAGGTATTGGTGAACAATGCTGGTGTAAGACGTGATAATTCCATGCTTTGGATGGAAGATGCAGAGTGGGATGAGGTATTAGATAGCCATATTAGTGGTTTTTATAACGTTACAAAACCATTGCTGCAGCCAATGGTATTCAGTCGATACGGTCGAATAATTAATATCGTATCGCTTTCTGGACAGAGTGGTAAGGCAGGACAAACAAACTATGCGGCGGCAAAAGCAGCAGTTATAGCTGCATCTAAATCACTGGCTCAAGAAGTTGCAAAACGAAACGTAACAGTAAATTGCGTATCACCGGGTTTCATTAGAACAGATATGACAGCCGAGTTAAGTGAGAAAGAATTGAAGCTACACATACCAGTTGGTCGGTTTGGTCGAGTAGAAGAAGTTGCGTCTGCTGTTGCCTTCTTGGCATCTCCTGAGGCATCTTATATTACAGGGGAAGTTGTTTCGGTAAATGGTGGGATTTACATGTAAATAATAAATTCGGATTCACAAGAATGGATTCATAACTAATGTAACACGGATAGATCTTATTTTGATTTTTAAAATTGAAAATAGTCATTCACAAAATTATTCTCAGCATATAATTTGTTTTTTGCAGAATGGGAAAATTTAAAAATACGAGTTGGACCGGTAGAAGTAAAGCTAGAGGATTTCATTTTTCTATTTTTTTATGGGTCATGCGAAATGGTGGCATGCGAGGGGCTTATTTATTCTTGTATTTGGTTGTGACTTGGTTTTTTTTGTTCGATCGTAAATCAAATCGATATACTAGGCTCTATTATCGCAAAGTTTGGAAGTTTGGTAGATGGAAGACATTTCGATATGTGTTTAAGACATACTATGCTTTTGGCCAGGCATTCTTGGACAAAGTGGCTATATTATCTGGGATGTACACAGATTTCAACATCAATTTTGACGGACATGATAAATTGATGAAAATGGCAGAAGATAATACAGGTGGCATGCTTATTTCTGCTCATATAGGAAATTGGGAAATTGCTGGACATTTTTTAAAAAACACCAATAAACCTGTTAATGTTATCATGTACGATGCAGAAAGAGCTCGCGTAAAAAAGGTGTTAAAGGATAGTATTGAAAACCGCTCTTTCAAAATGATCACTATTCAAGAAGACTATTCGCATTTATTGGAAATAAAACGAGCAATGGACAACAAGGAATTTATTTGTGCGCATGCAGATCGTGTTCCCGAAGATCGAAAGTTACGCGCATTGAAATTAGATTTTTTTGGTCGACCAGTTTTTATACCGCGTGGTCCTTTTGAACTAGCTGTTCGATTCCAAGTTCCGTACCTCTTTGTCTTTGCTATGAAGGAATCAGATAAAGACTATCATTTCTATGCAGTGGAAGGACGTCAACAAAGCTATGGTAATATCGAAGCAATGGCACAAGATTTCCTGGCAGCAATGGAAGATCGATTGCGAGACCATCCGGAGCAATGGTTTAACTTCTATGACTATTGGGGCTTTGATACGATTATGCTAGAAAAGGACAATGTCAAGGCGACAGCCGCTGAATAACCCATCCATTCTATTGACAAAATCATTGCCCTTGTTCGAAAAACAAAATTACGATACCTTGCGTCCGTGAAGGAAGCAATGAATTTAGAATTAGTTGAGCAATTCGATATCCAAGAGTTAATACCGCATCGGGCACCCGTGATTTGCGTAGACGCTCTGACTGGGATATCGGAAAAAGGTGGACGATCGTCCTTTGCTATTCCTACTAACTTTATTTTTCTAGAAAATCAACGAATATCTTCTGCAGGATTGATGGAGAATGCAGCGCAAACCATGGCCATACGCATGGGATATGTCCAGAAAATGAAAGAAGAGCGAATCAAACTTGGCTTTATAGCATCTTTTAAAAATGTGGAGGTATTCGGATATCCACAAGTTGGTCAGATGTTGACTACCGATGTTTTTAACTTAAGACAAACTTTAAATATGACAACGGCGAGTGTGAGCACATTTTGCAACGAGAGGTTGGTGTTTTCTGGAGAAATTAATGTGGTGGTTGAAGATTAATGAGGTTAATAAATATGGAAAACGAGCTATTTGTTGATAAAGTTATTGATGTACGTTTTGATGAGGTGGATTCACTCAATATAGTTTGGCATGGTCATTACATTTCTTATTTTGAATTGGCTAGAGAGGAGTTTGGAAGGCAACACGGAGTCGGATATGCGGCCATGCGAGCCAATGATGTCGCCGTACCTATAGTCTCACTTCAATGTGATTACAAGTATCCATTGAGTTACGGAGATCGAGTTATGGTGCGCGCTATTTTTATGCCAACCCCAGCTGCCAAAATAATATTTAGCTATGTAGCTACTCAGCATAAATCTAAGAAGATTGTGGCAACCGGACGTACAGAGCAGGTGTTCATTGAGCCCCATTCAAACGAATTGCTATTTACACCGCCAGAATTTTACAAAAAGTGGCTGAAGAAAATGAAAGTGGCATCGTGAATCAGGGAAAAGTATTTATTTCAGGTCAACATATGATATCCGCATTGGGTTTTTCAATTGGCGATCATGTTGATTCGTTTAATTGTGGTAAGTCAGGGATTTCAAAAGAAAACTATTCTTTTGACTCTTATTGGGTCGGTAAAATCAGTGATGAAAAATTACATGCTGAGCGGAAATTTCATAAAATTCCGCGTGCATTTTCCCGACTTGAAGCTTTAAGCGCAATTTCTATTTTGACCTTACGAGGAATGGTTAAAGAAAATTTAAGTCTCCAGTCGATTCCGGTTTTTTTAGCTTCGACTAAAGGTAATATTGATGCTATTCCACATCACGGCGCTGCGAGCAAAGAACACATTCATTTATCGCATTCTGCCCAACGATTAAAATCTTTCTTGTCATTGCAGCATGACGTAACAGTTGTATGCAATGCTTGTACATCAGGACTACAAGCGATAATTTTGGCTGCGCGCTTGATCCAAGCCAATCATATTACAGAAGCCATCGTTTGTGGTGTGGACGTTTTATCTGAATTTACGCTGAGAGGTTTTTCTTGTCTTCAAGCAATGGCTAAAGTTCCTTGTCAGCCTTTCGATGAAGCACGCAATGGTATATCGCTGGGGGAAGGCTGTGCTACGATTTATCTTTCAAACAATTCAAGTGATGCAATTGCTCAAATCGTCGGAATGGGTGTGAGCAATGATGCAAATCACATTTCCGGCCCCTCTCGAACGGGTTCTGGCCTTATTCAGGCAATACGCTCAGCTGTAGACTTGGATTCTATCCATATTGACTATATAAATGCGCATGGAACGGCAACCAAATACAACGACGAAATGGAAGCGCAAGCATTCAATGCCCTCAATCTACAGCATATTCCATTGAACAGTATGAAGGGATATTGGGGTCATACTTTAGGTGCTGCCGGCGTTCTCGAAACCATTGCAGCAACCATCGCTATGCAGCAAGAAACAATTTGGAAATCCCTCGGGTATGAAAACCACGGGGTCAGTAGGCCATTGGCCGTCACGGATACCTCTGTAAAACGAAAAATTTCTCATTGCCTAAAAACTTCATCAGGATTTGGCGGTAGCAACGCCTGTTTAATGTTAAAGAATTGTGCAAGTTGATGAGAACAATTGTGAACAGCGATATATTCGAATTAGTGGATTTTGGAGTTGCAGGAGGTGAATCCTTAAACCAGCGATTGAAGTCAGCCTATCGAGATCTTGATATTAAATATCCCAAGTTTTACAAAATGGATACTTTTTGTAAAGTGGGCTTTCTGACCATGGAACATTTAATGATAAAAGCCCCAGTGTCCTTTGATCCCGCTAAAACTGGGATATTCTTGGTGAATCAATATTCCTCCATCGATACCGATTTGGCTTTTCATCGTTCTTATAGTCTGCATGAAGAAAGCCTCGCCAGCCCTGGTCTTTTCGTCTACACATTACCCAACATCTTGATCGGCGAATTGGCCATTCGACATAAAATTACCGGCGAACATGGCTTCTTCATTCTGTCCGACTTTCAATCAGATTTCATATACTTGTATGTTAAATCGCTGCTTGACTCCAATGTGTTGGACGCGGCCATACTGGGCACCTGCGAAGTATTTCAAGACGAAGTTTTGTGCGCTATGAAATTGGTCTCCTCCGCATCGGTTCTGGACGAGTCGTTAAGCTTCGATTTATCTAAGTTTAAAGAATGGATAAAAAAATCGCCACAAGGCAGATGAGTACTATGGAAGAAACTATAGAAAAACTAAAAGTTCAAATCATTGAACAACTGAATTTGGAAGATGTAACACCCGATGAAATAGATGCGGATGCACCATTGTTTGATTCGGACCTGGGACTGGATTCCATTGATGCACTAGAAATTATTGTAATGCTTGAAAGGGAGTATGGACTTAAGATTCAATCGAAGGAAGAAGGACAGAAAATTTTCTATTCCCTCAAGACAATGGCAGAATTTGTCACCGAGAAAATAGCTTAGTGCCTCAAAAAATTTATATCACCGGCTTGGGAATTGTGTCGGCCTTAGGTCCGTCTCTTGAGCATACAGTGGAGGCTCTGCGCCTTGGACGCACGGGTATTAGAAAAATTAAACACCTTAAAACACGTTATCGAGGAATATTGCCGGCTGGAGAAATAGATTTCACCAATGAAGAGTTGGCTGAAATGCTACACTTGCCGTCGATAAAACGGTATAGTCGAACAGCCCTTCTTGGCATGCTGGCGGCGAAGCAAGCTTGGCAACACGACGAAAAACTTCCATTGCGAACAGGGTTTGTATCTGCAACCAGCGTTGGCGGAATCGATCGAAGCGAACTTGCATATAAACATTTTATGGTCAACAATGACATTAGAGGTTGTTTGCATAAAATGATGTCACACGATTGTGGTGATAGTACCGAGCGGATTGCAGATTTTCTGAACATCAGAGGATTTGTATCGACGATCAGCACAGCATGTTCATCCTCATCTAATGCGATGATTCTTGGTGGGCGTATGATTCAAAATGGTATGGTCGACAAGATCCTGGTAGGCGGAACGGATGCCTTAACCGTATACACCTTAAATGGTTTTCACACGCTGAAGATACTCGATGAAGAGTGGTGTATGCCTTTTGATAAAAATAGAAGGGGGCTTAACTTGGGTGAAGGCGCCGCATATTTGACACTCGAATCCGAAGAGTCCATGAAAATTTCGGGCTCCCAACCTCTTTGCGAACTTCGCGGATTTGGAAACACGAACGATGCTTTTCATCAAACTGCTTCCTCTCCAGATGGAGCTGGCGCCTACCATGCCATGCAATTGGCTCTAAAGCGCGGTAATTTGGACATTAGTGACATCGATTATATAAATGCCCATGGAACTGCTACGCCAAATAACGACTTATCAGAGGGCACGGCAATTAAAAACCTGTTTAAAGATTATATCCCTCAGTTCAGTTCAACAAAAAGTTTTACAGGACATACGTTGGCAGCGGCGGGGGCGATAGAGGCTGTAATTTCCGTGTTACTAATGCGAAATAAAATGCTCGCTCCAAATTTGAACTTCCATGATCGAATGGATGAATTAAATATAGAACCGGTAAAAATATTTAATCAGGACGTTGAATTAAAGACCGTACTATCCAATTCATTTGGCTTTGGAGGAAACTGTTCTTCATTGGTTTTCACGGAAACGGCATGAATAATCAAGTATACATAAATGCTTTAGCCTGTATCTCACCTCAGGATACGTTAAATGCTGAACAGTTTTTACAGAGTAGTGAATTTGTTTCTGGTTCACCGATGAGGAGCATTGAGCCCACTTATAAAGAGCACATCGACCGGCGCTACCTGAGACGAATGGGGCGTATGGTGCGTATGGGCGTTGCGGCGGCAACTAAAGCACTAGCTGATGCTGACATAAAAAATCCTGACGCAATTTTAGTTGGGACCGGCATGGGCTGCTTGGAAGATACCGAAAAGTTTCTTCGTGCGATTTACGAGAGTGATGAAAATATTGCTTCACCAAACCAATTTATCCAATCGACACATAATAATGTGGCCGCCCAGATTGCATTGATGTTGGGCTGCTACAATTATAATTTTACGTACGTACATCGCGGATTCTCATTTGAGAGTGCAATGCTCGATGCTATATTACATGTGCAGGAAGCAGGCGAAAATAAAACTGATATTTTAGTTGGTGCTTGTGATGAACTGACGGATATGTACCTGGAAGTAACTTCGAAATTAAATATTTGGAAATCGAAGGTGCCGAGACATAGTTTAAAGTACAATATGGGGATTAAAAGTGAGCAGGGTGAAGGGGCTGCTTTCTTTGCAGTAAGTAACCAAAGATCACAAAATACAATTGCTTCTCTGGATGCTTTGCGAATGGTTTATAAACCGCAGTCTTCGGCTAGGCTGACAGATGAAATTGACCATTTCCTTGCACGCCAGTCCTTGACACTGGATGACATAGACCTTGTCTTACTCGGTTATGACGGAGGGGGTCAAAAAGGAGATGTGTATGATGAAGTCGTTAATTCGGTCTTTGATGGGAAAAATCAAGCGGTTTACAAGCATCTTTGTGGCGAATATAAAACGGCAGGAGCATTTGCCACTTGGTTGAGTTGCGAAATGATACGACAGCAACATGTACCTGAGTTTGTTAAATGGAATGCATTTGAAATCGATACGATCAGGCGCGTTTTGATATTTAACAATTACAATAGTGCTAATTTCGTCCTGTCTTTATTGAGTCATGTTTAATTTTAAGGCGGTCTCCCTTACGGCTCTGATTCTCATTATCATCCTTGTTATAGTAAATTTTCAAAGGCCGGTCCACTCCGGATATTACATAGGGATAGTTCTCCTTCACCTTGTCATGGTTTTATATGGTTCGTTTTCTATTAAATCCAATTTTTTCACAACATCAATTTGTTCATTTAAGTCCACTAAAAATGAAATCGCGTTGACATTTGATGATGGCCCTCATCCTGTTATTACGCCTATTGTTCTTAAGATTTTGAAAGAAAAAAAAGTTAAAGCGACTTTTTTTTGCATTGGACAAAAAGTCGAACAATTTCCTGAAATTGCAAAACAAATTGTAGAAGAAGGACATGATATTGGTCTGCATTCATTCAGTCATTCTTACTTTTATGACTTTTACTTCAAACGGAAACTAATCGATGATCTACGAAAAAATCAGCAAGTAGTTTTCGCGGCAACTGGGATCATTCCCCAGGTATTTCGGCCGCCGTATGGTGTAACGACGCCATTTGTGGCCATGGCAGCTCAGGTACTTAAACTGAGCATTCTTGGGTGGTCCGTGCGATCTTTAGATACAGTAACATCCAACCCAAATAAAATATTGAGGCGTATAGTTCGCAAATTGAAGGCGGGCAGCATAATCTTGTTACATGATCATTTGGAGAAGACGCCAGTTCTTCTACGATCTATTCTCGAGGTGCCAACGATTCAGAAATACAATTTTGTTAATCTTCGTCGCATAATTTCCAATCCGATATACAAGATTGATGATCAATGATACACTCGATACGTAAGATTACATTTTATATTATTTGGATTATTATTCTGTGCAGTTGTTCGAAAAAGGTTATAAAGCCAGAAATAAATAATAATCTAGATCGACTTGTATTCGCTTCTGCTTTTCATCAGGATACAATGACACGTGCGTTTGACTTGCACATATATGTGCGGAAGAAGCATGTAAGCGGCGTCTTGTTTTTAAATTATATGTCGGATTCATATCGATTCACGTTGCTGTCAAAAATGGGACAAAAGTTGTTTGATATTGAATTGCATGGCGATCGCATTCAGGTCAGGTCAATAATTGAGGACTTAAATAAAAAAGTGATATTAAATCAGTTGCAGAAGGATTTTTCACTTTTGGTTATGGCCTGTGCCAATCCCAACATACGACATGTAATCGAGAATGACGAAAAAACAACCTATGGCATCGAATCTTGCGGATCGAATTCAATTGTCCATTTTACATTTAAAGATCATTTCGATACTCCTATAGTTGTTGGAAGTGGAGGGAGAAACAGGCCAAGACGATGGGCGAATTTTCATCAATTCAAATTTGGTATTCCTCATTATATTACCATTGAACATCGATCGTTGATTAACTTGCGGCTTGAGTTGAAGTTATTGGATTTGACAAAGAATTGAATACATTATATACCATATCTCCTTTACAAATCGAACAATCGAAGGTTGAATCGTCGGTTTGTATAAATCCAGAGCATGACTTATTCAAAGGTCATTTCCCGCAAAAGCCTGTAGTGCCCGGAGTTTCGATGATTCAGATGATTTCAGACATGGTAAGGTTGTATATTGGAAAGCCTGTAGCATTAAAAAGTGCAGCACAAATTAAGTTCTTAAACTTGTGGTTACCTGAAGTAGCCGATCAAGCCGATATAGTGATGAATATAATGGAAGCACATATCGATAGTATTAAATTGAATGCACAAATTTCAATCAATGGCAAGCCTTTATTTAAAATAAGAGCAAATTTTGGACGAGTCGATTACCTATAAAGAGACTTTTAAGAAGTGGAACATGTGTGTATTGATTCCTACTTTCAATCATGGGGGCACAGTCACGGATGTCATCGATGGCATGTTGGTTTATACCGATGATGTCATTGTAGTCAATGACGGTTCCACCGATGGAACAAAGGAGGCATTGGAAGATTATAGTACGCGATGCATGGTGATCAATATGCCTAAAAATCGCGGTAAAGGAGAAGCTTTACGACGCGGGTTTAAGAGGGCGATGGAATTAAACTTTGACCGGTGTATGACGATCGACGCAGATGGACAACATTTCCCATCTGACGTTCCCGTATTTCTTGATTACCTACAGCAATATCCCGACGGCCTATTCATGGGTACCCGGACGCTTGACCACGAAAACGTTCCTGGTACGAGTACTTTTGGAAATAAATTCGCGAATTTTTGGTATTGGGTTATAACAAGCCGTAAATTAAAAGACACACAATCTGGATTCCGAATTTACCCACTAATGACTATGAAAAAAATGAATTTTTATAGTCATCGATATGAATATGAGGCAGAAATACTAATTCGATTATCTTGGAGGGACATGGATATTGTGCCCGTTCCGATCAAAGTTTATTATCCACCTGGTGATGAGAGAATTACCCATTTTAAGAAGGTAACGGACTTTACAAGAATCACTATTTTGAATATTATTCTTTTAGTGCAGGCGGTGTTTTATTGGCATCCTGTAATGCTTATTCGAAAAATCAAAAAAAAAAGTCTGAAGCAGCTCATTGATGAACATATATTGAGTATAGATCATAGCAATGCTCGAATTACTGCGGCCCTTATGGTTGGAATTTTTTTTGGCGTAGCTCCGATTTGGGGATTTCAAATGTTGTCAATCGTTGGTATCTGCATGCTATTTAATTTAAACAAACCTCTTGCACTTTTAATTGCACAAATTAGTTTGCCACCATTGATTCCATTTGTAATCTACTTAAGTTTCAAAATAGGCGGAGTGTTTTTGAAGATGCTTTCAGTGGCCCATGTTCAGTCCATTTCATTTTCCAAAGAGCTCAGTCGGGCTGATATAGGGGCAGGCTTATTGCAATATGTTACCGGTGCCTTGTTGTTAGGGTTAGGTCTGGCGGCGGTCACAGGAGTAGTATCGTATATGCTACTCAGTATTTTTCGAAAAACCTAAACCTCCTTAAACAATGATGGTTTATCCAAGAGCCAATGTATCTTAAGGCATTTTAAATTACACTTCCTTAAAATGCTTCACCAACCGTAATGTAAAATGCACCCCCTTCTTGGCCATACCCATAGTCCAGACGTAAGTTTAATTGGTTAGTTTTATCAAGGGTAAATCGTAGGCCTACACCTATGGCGGGAAGAACTTCATCAAGACGAGAATTATTAAGTTTCGACGCAACACCTCCAAAATTTGTAAAAACCGTAGCACCAAATCGTCCCTTAATTTTCAATCGACAAGCTAGATTTATGGCATACATAAAATTATCCCGATATCGGCCTTCTAAATATCCACGAGCATTTTTTGAGCCCCCATGAAAGGCTAGATAATAAAAGGGAGTGGTTCCACTGGTATATTGTGATATAGCATTTAAAGCGATCACCTTCGTCGAAGAAATGCTGATATAGTGTGAGGCAAGCATTGTCAAAGAAGAAAAGTTATAGTCACTTCCAAGAACATCGTCATATAACATCCAGGAAAAATCAGCGTACCAACCTGCAGAGGGGTAAAAAATATGGTCTCGACTATCCAGGATTGCGCGAAATCCTATTCCCGATACACGTCCTCCCGAAGAACCTGTAATGCTGCGCATTATTTCACCGTCTGGGTCGAATCGCTGCATTTCGAAGTCGTCGAATCGGTAGCTAAGACCTGCGAAAATGTTCTTGGTCAATCGCTTCGTTCCATTTATTTCTATGCGAGGGAAGTCTACTTCAAAGCTCTCTTCACTTTCCTTCACCGTTTTCGGCCCAATACCATAGTACCAATAAAAGTATTTATAAAATCCAATTTCCCCGAAGAGGTAATATTTATTTTCCTCGAAATATAATTTGAATGGAGTGTACAGAATGAGTTGATCTTCGAGCGTATACGTGCCTACAAATTGAATTTGTGATGGATTTGCGGTCACAGCTTGATTTTTCCATTTAAAAGTATATGCACCTGCAGCTCCAAACCCCCAACTTGTTTCAGGCAAAAAAAAGACTAGCGGGAATGCTACAAATTTGCCCAGTTTGATTCTATTACTAGTTGTGGAATCACTTACTTGTGCACATGTGTTAGAAGTAGATAGGGATATAAAATTACAACATAGCCATAAATAGAATACTAAGCGAATTCCACTTTTTGGACTTGCCGGAGGGTTACGAATGAAAAGATTTAATATATTGCTCGATTGAGCGATCATACTTAATTTATTGGATTGAATCGAATATAATGACGTCTAATGTACTTCTTATTTGATATTGATCAGCTAAGAATAGTTCTTTTTATCGCATTGTGATTGGAAAGACGCTTTCGTGATATTAACTCAATAAAAGTTAGCGTTTACCTTTCTTCGAAAATAATACTCCCAAAGAGGTTATCACGGTAAATTGATGTAAAATGTGATAAGCAAAGGATAATACTTATGGTGGCAACAGCAGGTGCTTATGCACCCGGTCAAACCAGATAAGCATGATAAAAGAATAATAATAATATAGTGAGATGCATGACTTTTTACATATTTCATCTATGATTAGTTATTGGCCATTGGCCTTTTACTAGACCCTGGACTCCTGCACTTGAGCTGCCTCGAGAAATGTTTGTAACACAAAAGCAAACTCAACTAAATTTTATTGACTTCGATATACAAGAACGTATACGGACGGCGTAATAGGTACTTGGGTGTATGATGCTTGCCGAGAATTCAAGTACACATGAAAGAGTGGTAATACATCAAATACAGCGGCGGTTAGTCAATCATAGAAAAATAGACTATACTTGCGTTTCAAATGAAATTTATGGAGGATGGAACATCAAGAAGTGTGTACAGAACTAATAAAATTCATCAAGTCAAACCTGCTGGCAGACGGTATTGCACTTGATGCTAAAGATTCGTTGACAGCTCTTGGACTAGACTCTTTTTCACTGATCGAGATTTTACTTTTTGTTGAACGTACAATGTCTACCGTTGTTCCTATTGAAGAGTTGGACCGGGAGAAAACTGAAACGGTCTATGCCATAGCCACAGAAGTCGTTCATCACATGAACAAATGAGCTTCCCAATCTCATGCCAGCAAACTATCCAAATAGATTTGAACTTAATGGATCGGATTACTTTCAGGTTTTTTTAGACCGACACCACCGGAATCATGGAGGAGTGGGAAATATCAGTCGTCTGGCTATTCAACTTGAAAATAATTCTGATGCGGCTGTTATAGAATCGAAACTTAACACTTCCGAACTATTATTATATCTAGCTGCACTTAGGCTGCACACTTCTTCTTTTTTCAAACTACCTGTCTGGAGGAAAAAAGAAGGTCAATTTCCTATTCGAATAAAAGAGTACTCAGGAAGATATGATG
This sequence comes from Saprospiraceae bacterium, assembly GCA_028279185.1. Lineage (GTDB taxonomy): Bacteria > Bacteroidota > Bacteroidia > Chitinophagales > Saprospiraceae > JANQSS01. The sequence continues at coordinate 37,454 of JANQSS010000056.1, forward strand.
CAGTTGAGGATTGTGCTGAAATATTTTCGCAAACGATTGACGTACGCGTTGAACCACCAATATGTTTTGATTTAGTCAAGGTAATTAATAATCATGTATTAGTTGTATCATGGAGTCATATTTTATTAGATGCTCGTGGAATGGAATTGTTAATGTCAAGTTTGGATAGAACCTCGGATTTAATGATTTTTCCCGACGATCCTGAATTAAAATTACCATGGAAGATCCGATTAATGGAAATGCGAAAGGTAAAAAACTTTTTAATTGATAAGATAAAGCCGGGACTGCAATTATTACATAATACCAAATTCGATAACCGTATCAAGTACATGGTGATAGAACTATCTGAATTCGAAACACAACAATTGGATGATCGAGCTGATACTATGAATGTTGGATTGATGAAAAGTTCATATTACTTAGGGGTTACCCAAATCGCATTTATTAATTTGGTAAATCAAGTGCCTGATAGGATTTCTTGGGTACCTGTGCCACAAGATCAACGGAAGAAGGGACGACGTGGACCAGTGATTGGCAACCAGGTATCATTTATGTTTTATGAGCTTGCCATGCGAAACCAAAATCTAGTACAGGTGATGACAGATTTAAAAAATCAGATGGTGAGTCAAATGCGAATGAACCTTGCAAAACGATATAATATTATGATGGACTCTATGCGACGATTTCCTTCATGGTTGTATCGTTTACTGGTAGCCTCTCCAACAAAAGGTGCATTGGCCAGTTATTTTTTTTCAGATACCGGGGACTCGTTGAAAGGTCTTAAAACAATTTTGGGCTTAGAAGTTGGTGATGTGACGCATTTTCCTCCTAATAGTTGTTATCCTGGGCTGACTATAATTTTTATGAGATTTCGGGGACGTCAGAAAATAATTTATAGTTATCCTTCTGGTGCAATAAGCCAGGAAAGGATGGAGCAATTTAATGATAGTTTAAAACGACAATTATTAGGTGATGGCTAAAAATGCAACAGAAATAATCGCGGATGTTGTCGTTGTAGGAGGAGGGGCGGCAGGTTTGGCGGCAGCCGTCTCAACCGCTGAACGTGGACATGATGTCGTTTTGATCGAAAAGAATGGTTTTCTGGGAGGGATGGCTACTGCGGCAAATGTAGGTACGATTTGTGGCCTATTCCTGCGCGATGATTCGAACAATTTTGATTTTATATGTGACGGTTTTATTCGAACCTTTGCAGAACAACTAATAAAAAAATCGAACGCAAATCCGGTAAGAGGCCGTGACGGTTTGAAGTTTCTGCCTTACGAGCGATTTGATTTCATGCGGCTCTGTGATGAGATGACGGGCAATGCCGGAGTCAATGTGCTTTTTCACACAACCATGTTCGATATAAATGTTGAAGAGGGTTTCGTCCAAGAAATCAAAGTCATAACTGGAAGCGATGTCATCTCATTACGAGCAAAATACTTTATCGACGCTACGGGATTTGCACTACTTGGAAATCTCATATCGGACATTACCTTATTACAAGACGAAAAGTATCAGGCAGGAGCCTTCGTTTTCGGATTGGACGGAATTAAAAAGACAACACCTCACCAATTAAATTTGCACGTTATTAAAGCCATGGCGTTGGCGCGTGAAGATGGAAGCCTGAAAAAGGATGATTCCCTCCTAACGATCGTACCTGGATCGGTTAAAAAGGGAAGAGCTAGTTTTAAACTAAGTATTCCACGAGCTCTACATGATGATATTAAGTCGGTTTCAATGGCAGAGTTATATTCAAGAGAAAAAGTTGGAAAGCTCTACGCCATTTTAAAGCAATATGCTGACATCTTCGACCAATCAAAAATTTCATATGTCGCGCCTGCAATCGGAATTCGTACAGGACCACGCTATGAAGGAGATTTCGTTCTAAGTAAGGAAGATGTTTTACAATGCCGCAAATTTGATGATGAAATTGCACGCGCGACTTGGCCAATTGAGTTTTGGGAAGTTGGAAAGAAAGTGAAAATGGAATATTTTAATAAAGGAAGTTATTATTCCATTCCTTTACGATCTGCTCGGAATAATAAAGTGTCAAATTTATACTTTCCGGGCCGACATATATCTGCGAATGACCAAGCTATAGCCAGCTGTCGGGTAATAGGCACGTGCATGCAAATGGGTGAGAACATTGGAAAAATTATTTCCAAAAAATTGTCGGAACATAATTAAATAGAAAAGGAAATTATTGATTGGTAAGATGACAAAGCGTATTACAGATTTAATACAAGCCGTTTCGGATCGAATTCCTCAACAAATTGCGATTTACATTGATAATGGGACATATACGTATGCCGATTTGTGGACGGATGTCGAAAACAAGGTTGCTTATTTACATAGTAAAGATGTTCAAGCAGGTATGGGTGTGGGGGTAATGGGTCAAAACAGTATAGACTTTATCACATCTATGTTGGCTGTAATGCACTTAGGTGCCATTGCTCTTCCAGTATCCCACAATTTGAAGCCCGCGGAAATTGACAAATTGGCTAAACGTACCAGGCTTCATTTCTTTTGGGATGACAAAAGCGCTTCGTTGCCAACGTCACTTAACCAATTAGCAGAAGAAGGGGCGTGGAGATGGTCCGAAAATGAATCTGGTAAAGAAAATCTGCCGTTAGTTGAAAATGTGCCAGAAGCTGCATTGATTCGATTTACATCGGGTACAACCGGAAAATCAAAAGGTGTTGTGTTGTCGCATCAATCGATTATTGAGCGCACCTCAGCGGCTAATGAGGTACTAAGGTTGAATGAATCGGATACGGTTATATGGGTCTTGTCAATGGCCTATCATTTTGTCGTTTCAATTCTTTTATATCTCCGTTACGGATGTGGCATATGTATCTGTGAAAATTTTATGGGCGATTACATTTTGGATCGAACGAAAAGCCTTGGTGGAACATTTTTATACCTTTCTCCCATGCACGTTCGTATGCTCAATAGTCTACCAAAAGGAGTATCCATGCCCAGTGTTAAGTGGGTAGTTTCGACATCTATGGCAATTGATGGAAAGTTATGCCAGGCATTTCAGGAGAAGTTTCAGCGTCCGATTACACAGGCGTTTGGAATTATCGAAATTGGACTACCTGTGATAAACCACAGAAAGCCGGGCTCCAATCCGCAGGCCATCGGACACCCTTTGCCTGCGTATGAAGTTAAAATACTAAATGAGAAGGGTCATGAAATGAATGTTTCCGAAGTAGGGCAACTCGGAATCATCGGTCCTGGAATGTTCGATGCCTACCTCGATCCACCGATGATGAGGAGCCAGGCCTTGGATCATGGCTATTTTCTAACGGGAGACTTGGCAACGGTTGATGATAACGGACGAATTACAATAGTTGGTCGCAAAAAAAATGTAATAAACGTCTCAGGAAACAAGGCCTTTCCAGAGGAGATAGAGAATGTGATTAATCGCTTTCCTGGAGTAGCAATGAGTCGAGTGAGGGGGTTTGAGCACCCATTATTGAAAGAATGCGTTATGGCTGATGTCGTTCGCAAGGAGGGCGAAACGGTTGAAGTGGAAGAATTAATAGCATATTGCCGTAAGCGACTTTCTACATACAAAGTTCCTCAACGTATCAATTTTGTAGCCGAATTAGCAATGACAGATAGTGGAAAAATGAGCCGTGTATGAAAATTGCAATTTAAACGCTGGAACGCTAACTTGAAACGTATGGATAGATAATTACCTCGAATATCTTGTTTTAATGTTGATAATCAATAGGTTATATAAAAAGTTTAATTTCAGCAAGTAGCCCAGAATCACGTATGCCATCCCGAAGAGGGTGCTGCAGTAAGTTTAAAAACAAAGTCCAATTCCTGACCTTTTCTCCGTCTAGCAACTAATTTCTCTATTAACACGTTATTAAGCGAGATCAATGTAGTTTTACGCCGTGAAGCACAAATACATATTCTTAGCTTGCTTGTCCTTCTTTCTGTTTACGAATGCGATCGCCCAAAGCAAATTCAATCCGGTGAAAAATGAATCGGAATTATTGAATAGATTTAAATCAATTTCGGAGACAACTACTACGGTTCAATGTGCATTCACACAGGAAAAGACACTGAGTTTCATGGACCAAACCATGAAATCCTCAGGGAATCTTTACGTCCTGGGCGGAGATAAACTGCGTTGGGAGTACAACGAACCTTATAACTATGCAATTTTGATGGTCGATGATGAATTAATTATCATCGATGAAGGTGATGTCAATAAAACAAAACTTGGAAAAAATCCAGCTTTCAAAAAGGTACAGCAGTTAATGACAAATACATTGCAGGGAGACTTTATGACTCAAAAATCAATGTTTGATCAATCTATCGAGATGAATGATAAATTTTATCGAATAAGCCTTACGCCCAAAGAGGAAGAGCTCAAAGAATTTGTTTCTAAAATGGACATTTATTTTTTAAAGTCCAATTTTATGCTGCATAAATTTATCTTAGATGAATATGGCGATATAACAACAACGACATTTTCAAATCAAATAATTAATGAGGAAATTCCGCATGGAGTTTTCACCTGGAATTAAATTGTTGAGGTGTTCATTTTATATCGTGCAGCGATCTCTTTAACATATCTTAAAAATAAAAAAGCCGGGTTGAAATTGGCCGACCCGGCTTTTTTTAACTTCTATTTAAACGGACTACTTGACATCTCCTGCGTTGCGCATGTTCAGTTGCCTTGTACCATCAAACTCGGATACTACGGCCGTTAACTCGACAGCCATCCCCGGAACACTTGTTCCGGAGAAGCTTGCTGCCCCCCGCGTATACATAATGATATTTCCGGTACCGTCGGAAACCGTTGTGTTACCATCGAATGTCGTATTGCCGCTAATCGAGGCATTATTAATGCGAACCAACGTAGACTCCCAGGCTTCGCCATTTGCGTTTATCTCCGCCACTGTTGCAATCCGAGGAGTTGGTACTGTGCCTGCAGTGACATTTGTCACTGCATTGAGCGAAACATTATTTAATTGCAGCAACGTTCGAAATTCGCTTAATTCCACTCCTCTAATTGTTATCGTTAGCTCATCGCCCAATACATAAGGATGATCTTCAGAAAAACGAACAATGATACCCGCTGTGCCGTCTTGAAGTACGAGGTTTTGGGAGTGAATATTACCGGCTGCGGCATCACTTACTACGACACCAGTAACCTGAAAGTTATTTGGAATGTTGAGTGCAGAACCGGTGAATAATGCCCTCACTTCGCTCAGGTCCGCATCTGTTGGATCACCTCCAAAATCTCCTCCCTCAACATCATCAATACTTCTCATATTGAGTTGTACACCATTGAAGTTTCCTACCATAGCTGTAAGGTCGACTTCTCCAGTCGGCAAGAATGTACCGGCGAAGGAAGCAAAAGATTGTGTGAACATCGGAATCGTATTCGTTGCATCGGTTACAGTTGTGCTGCCACCGAAAGTCGCACCACCACCCAATGTTGCCTTTTCAACTTTTACCAAAGTAGATTCCCACTCCCAGGAATTATTCATGATTTCCTGTACTGTAGCAATGCGGGGTTCTACCGTGCCAATTTCACAAGTTGTGAACGCCTGTGAAATTTGAACGTTATTTAGTTGCAATAATCCGTTGAAATCTGACAGTTCGACACCGTTGATATTAATTTCCATAATTTCTCCAACACCGAAATTGTGGCTTTCTGCAAATCGAACTACGATTCCACCGGAAGCATCCTGAATTATTAAATTTCTGTTTGTTGTATTACTGTTTATGATGTCGGAAATAACTGTACCTGATATTTTATAATCATTGGATATTGTTTGCGCTGATCCGGTATACATATTCCGAATTTCTGCCAGTGTTTTTAGTTCACCGTTTACACCAGAATCACCACATCTGGGATCTTCCATCATAACATCATCCGTATCTCGGATCAACAACTGCTTGGTATCATTAAAAACAGAATATACAGCGATGATGGAACCACTTCCCGTAGGCAGCATTTGTGAAGCAAAATTGGAAAATCCACTACTGCGAAGGAGAATTTCGGCACCGTTTATACAACTTACCAAACCTTGATTTAAACTTTCCTGGACTCGAGTTCCTTGTGGGGAGATATAATCTCGAGCATAGGTACGTTCGCAAGTACTTAAAAGGAATTGTAAGTCATTAATTTGAACCAGGGTGCTGATGTCTCCTGACCGTAATTGTTCTATTGTCTTGACAGTAGGTTCAACATGTTGATTCCATTTACCCTTTACCAAAAAATCACGAAGCAATGCCGATGGAATTCGCGTCAGCTCTAATTCCCCGCGATCATCTAATTCGGTCCCTGCGCCTAGTTGAGTAATGCCGGCAAAGTCACCAAGCCACAGTCCTTGACAACGCACAAATATGCGTCGACCAACGCCGTACTCATTGAATAGATCTGTTTCGTTCAATCGAATTTCGATTCCAGCCGTGCTGTCCTGAATAAGTAATGCTCGAAAAAAATTACCGCTTCTATCATCAGCTATGACGACACCGGAAACAATAATATCTTCTGTAATTTCTTCTAATCCACCCAACGTGTGCATGGCTTTTAGCTCGGCAATAGTCGTATTGGCCGAAATGTTCGGATCCTCTCCATCCGCAGGAGGAGCATCAAAATCATCATCTACACATCCATTTAAAATGAAAAATGCCCCGATTAAATAAGCGAATAAAAATTTAGTAATCTTCATAATTAAAATTGGTAAGTGATACTGGCAAAAAATGTTCTGCCGTAATTGTAGTAATATCGTGTTGGAAATACGTCGGTATCGCGCGATTCATTGTCAAATCGCAATTGTTCAAAACCACCGGATATATAATCTTTATAGTCAAGTAAATTCGTAACGGATACAAAAAGTCGGATGTATCGTCCGTGTTCGATTCGATATGAATATCCACCAGATAAATTTGTGATGAATGCATCATCCAATTTCTCTTGAGCTAAAATTGATCGATATTGTTCTGATGACGGATCCAGTAATTCAATGGCTTCGATTCGTCTCCTGGTAGGACTGATGGAAATGTAATTATCGGCGAAATAATTTTGTGTTAGTTCTATCCACCAAAATTTAGGCGATCTATAGGTAAGACTGAAACTACCCACTGTATTCGGAGAGCCAGATAGTTTATATCCTTCGGTATAAATGGTTTCGTCGATAATATTGTAGTCGGTTGAACGATCGTCAATGACTGAGGCTATTTGCCGACTTGTAAATCGATTGTCAGAGAGTGAAAATCCACCGGCGGCTGATATGGTAGGGGAGACTTTTAATTCAAATCCACCCTCTATTCCTTCTGTTACAAAATCAATATTTCCGAGTAACCAACTGCCAAATGAATTTCGGAAATCATTGTAAAATTGAATGGATTCTGACCAATCATTGAATTCATTTCGGAATACAGATAATCTCGCCTTTACAAATGGACTTCGCACTTGATACCCGGCATCAAATCCAAGGTACGGGCGAACGTCATTATAGGGGTTTAAAGAATTATTGACACGCGGAGATTGAAATCCTTCACGTGCCTGAGCTGCATCCTGTCCCGTCATTCCATTTACATAGAGATAATTTCGTCCATCAATCTTATATGTAAAGCCACCTTTAACGCCGTAAATTAAATCTTCATATTTTTCTGATTCACCCAATGAATTAGTTGGGTGAATGCCATTTTGAAAATTACCATTTCGCCAAAATGAAGAGCTTCCAACCTGGCCGCCCAGGTTGAAAATTATTTTTTGCGTCTCATATTTTCCTTGTACCCATCCCTTAAGTTGTGTTGTGTGTACCTCATAGTCGTAGCCGATAATGTCGCCGACCTCGGTCAATCGATTGGGGTTTCGTAAATCATTTTGAATGATATCTGGTGCAGGTAAATTTGGATTTACAAAATCACTTTCAGCAAACTTGTCGACATCTAGATGAAATTCAGCACCCATTAAATCATCTAGTATTTTATAATTTTCCGTTTTGGATTTTACATAAGATATGTTCGCATGAAATTCCATTTTATCGTTGACAATAGCATTTAGTGTAGATGACAGGCTCAAAACGGAAGGATCAAATCGCTGTTCTTCCATAATATATCGTGCACGTAATCCCGTAACACTGTTTCCTGCTATTCCATCTACATCTCTGATGGTTTCGATGGCATTGTAATTAACGTTGTACAACCTGTGCCAATCAATTTGACGTATCGACTCGTTGTTGCGCCATTTGTCCTCAACTGCGGCAGCAACTACTGGGTCATTTTCCCAACTTGGCAATTTGCGATAATAATTTGGCCTTGGATCGTTTGCCTGCGTCCAATCCAGCCGCGTATTACCATACCTTCCAGTGCGGTACATGCCACCCGTAGTCAATTTCATTTTATCATTGAGCTTCCAATCGTGTGTCAGCAGAAAGACGGGTTGGAATGACGTCGTTATACGCGCACTTCTTTTTTCACCGTTTTGATAGCCCCAATTCGGATTATATAGAACATCGCGATTGGGATCACGTAAATCATATTCTTCCTGGGTTACGGCGCTATTTCGCCCCCGTTTACTGTAAGCTCCAAAACCGGCCAGGTTAAAACTATGTGAGCTGTTCAAACGTTTTTCGATCGATGCAAAATAAGACCAGGCATCATAAAATGTTCCTTCGACGTATCCTTCTTCTGCATATCGTCTCGATGCAGAAACGGCAAAACCCCAACCTTTATCATTCAATCCGGTATTATGAAATCCCATGAGCCGATGGCGGTAATTTCCATTACTCATTGCATACGAGACACGTGACCATTTACGCATTGCCGACGGCCTGATGTTAATATTTGCAGATCCACCCAAGCCACCAAAAGCGAAATCGCTCATGTCCATGTTGAGTACATCACGCCGTGCTCGAACTGCATCATTCAATCCACTCCATAAACTCCAACGAACAGACCCAGTTTCTAAATCATTTGTCAGCAATCCATTCATCGTCATTTCCTGGCTGGAAGATTGCAAGCCCCGAATTCGAAACCGCGCCCAGCTCAAGTCAAAGGCAGCAGCTTGCGCAAAAGGATCTCTGGAAGCCGACAGAAGACCAGAAACATCTTCCGCACCATTATCTTCATCACCAATTTCCTGCTCGTTTAATACGATCGTCGGCAGATTAACCTGCTCTTCGTCACTCAATTTCGACATGTACAAAATACCTATATCATGTGTTTCTCCTATAGGCTGAACAGTTAAGTTCATTTTTTCATAGAGGTTGTGCGATATGCTCAATTCGATAACACCAGCGGAACTCGTTTCAATAGAGAATTGTCCGGATTCGTCTGCTTGAATTTCATTGAAAGTGCCATCGACTAAAACTTTGGCCTGGTTGATGGGTGCTTCATCGTCGGCATCTAATAATAGACCTGTGATTGTGATGTTTTGACCCATCACGGTTGAGCAACAGAATAGTGTTAGGCATAGTGATAGCCACAGGTTCGTAGATGAAAATGTCATAAAATGAATTTGAGTTGTTTCTGGTGCCTTGCAGGCCGCGCAAATATACGAATAAGGATTGCAGCAACCGCTAATGGCTAATGTCGTCTGTCTCTTTGATTTGCCTTTAACATTTACATAATATCAACATTGCCTACTTTCGAGTCTTATTGATGTACAATTCTTATTTTATTTAATATGAATGTGAATTTTCGGCTTATTCTTTTGGCGACCTTGTTCTGTATCAGCGGTTTTAGCTTTGGACAGAATACAAAGCAAAGTTATGAGATTGTAAGTGTAGGGTTTTACAACTTTGAGAACTTGTTCGATACGATCGATTCGCCTACAACTAATGATACTGAATTTACGCCTGCAGGTTCTAACCTCTATACATATGAAAAGTATCAATCGAAATTGACCAATTTAAGTCGTGTTGTTTCTGAATTGGGCACTGAACATTGTGAAGATGGGTTGGCCTTGCTCGGTGTTGCCGAAATAGAAAATAGATCAGTCCTCGAGGATTTTGTGCGTCAAAAGTCATTGCGAAAGCGCAATTATCAGATCGTTCACTATGATAGTCCTGATCGGCGTGGCATTGATGTCGCGATGCTGTACAACCCAAAGTACTTCCGGTTGTCTGGTAGCACCGTATATCCGGTTCATTTTATAAACGGGGCAGATACATCGTTTACGCGAGATATATTACACGTTATGGGTGAATTGAATGGTGAAATGACACACGTTCTCGTTAATCATTGGCCTTCCAGAAGTGGAGGAGAGAAGCGAACAATCGATAGACGAGCTAAGGCGGCAAAAGTTTGCCGCATGGTCTACGATTCGCTTAGACGTGCAGATAAGTACACCAAGGTTATCGTGATGGGAGATTTGAATGACGATCCTGTGAGCCCGTCTGTTAAGGATCATCTCCGTGCTAATGGAAAGTTGAAGGAGGTGAAACCTTATGAAATGTACAACCCAATGTGGCAGCCATTTCGAAAAGGACTGGGATCAAATGCATGGCGTGATACCTGGAGTTTATTTGATCAAATTATTTTGTCTTACGGATACACCAGATGTAAAAATGAAGGACATTGTTTCTATAAATCAAAAATTTACAATCCTAAGTACCTCAGACAAGTGGGGGGCCAATATGCAGGCTACCCTTTTAGAACATATGCCGGCGGTCAATTCACCGGAGGGTATTCGGACCACTTTCCGGTATTTGTCTATTTGATCAAAGAGCAATCGTAGTTGCTATAGGCCAGTTTTATAGTCCGTCTAATTTTCCATTTCGGCACGATATATCATTCATTAAGCATGTTTTTTGCATTTAATGTATGAATATGCATGCAATTTTGATATGCAATGGAACAATCTTTGCTTTTATGTCGTTTATATCATACAGTAGAATCGTAAATTCAATATAATGCATGATTTAAACGTCATAATTTCACAGACGATGACAGATAGTGCCATAGAGGCCCATATAGGTCATTACGTAAAAAATCAACGATTAAAGCAAAATAAAACGCAGTCTGACGTAGCCAGAGCGGCTGGAATCAGTCGATCCACTCTCAGCCTATTAGAACGAGGCGAGTCCGTTACCCTGATGACCCTCATTCGCGTATTACGCGTGCTAAATTTGCTGCATGTTTTCAGTGAATTTAGACACGAACCTAACTTCAGTCCCATCGCACTTGCTGAGCAGGACCGCGCTAAAAGGCAAAGGGCACGAAAAGCAAGCAAGTCATCACCTATAGATACAAGTTGGTAATGATAACCACAGCATTTGTTCACATTTGGGGTCAACGCGTGGGTGCCATAGCATGGGAAGAAAATCGGCGACTTGGATTCTTCGAGTATGATGAAAAATTCAAACAATTGGGCTGGGATTTAGCTCCGCTAACGATGCCCATATACGATGGTCGAAAGGTTTTTTCCTTTCCAAATTTGGCATTAACTGTCAACTCTCCTTTTGATACGTTTAAAGGATTGCCCGGATTGCTTGCGGATGCACTTCCTGATAAGTATGGGAATCGGCTCATTGATATATATCTGGCTCAACAAGGAAGACCACCTCAAAGTATGAATCCAGTTGAAATGCTCTGTTTCTTGGGATCGAGAGCTATGGGAGCACTCGAGTTTGAACCTGCTCGATTCAAACAAAAGACGAGTTTCACCATAGAGCTTGATAACTTAGTTGAGTTATCCAGGCATATTTTATCAGAACGCTCCTCGTTTACCACAGACTTCGCAAACGAACAAAAAGCGATCGCAGATATATTGAAAATTGGAACATCTGCAGGTGGAGCAAGACCAAAAGCTGTAATTGCCTACAATAGAAAATCCGGCGAAGTCCGATCTGGTCAGACAAATGCACCAAAAGGATTTGAGCATTTCCTAATAAAACTCGATGGTGTCAGTGGCGAACAGCTTGGGGCATCATTTGGATTTGGTCGAGTGGAAATGGCCTACTATTTAATGGCATTGGATTGTGGCATTGAAATGATGGAATCAATGTTACTCGAAGAAAATGATCGCGCACATTTCATGACAAAACGATTTGATCGTTCAGGGGCATTCACCCGACATCATGTGCAAACATGGTGTGCCATGAAACATGTTGATTTTAACGAAGTCAACAGTTTTAGTTATGAACAGCTTTTTCAGACTATGCGCGAATTAGGATTAGACTACCAGGATGCGGAACAGATGTATCGGCGAATGGTTTTCAATGTGCTGGCCCGAAATTGCGATGACCATACCAAAAATTTCGCTTTCATTTTAAAACAAAACACCTCCTGGAAGCTTGCACCGGCTTACGATATGTGCCATGCTTATCGACCTGACAGCCCATGGGTTAGTCAACATGCACTCAGCATAAATAGTAAAAGAAAGAATATAACCAAAGAAGATTTGCAGTCTGTTGCCGAGAAAATGAACATTAAAAAAGGGCTTAAAATAATTCATGAAGTTGATGGTGCGGTAAAGTCATGGAAAACAATAGCAAATAAAGTTGGCGTTGATCCATTACTCATTGACTCGATTGGTGGAACACATATTTCCATTAACTAAAAGAAGAGCATGTAAATTGTCTATATTGCCAATCTGCAAAAACGGAATAACAATTGTAATTTGATTCGAAAAACAGGGCCAATAAAATTAAATACAGACTTCAGAAAATATCTTGATTTTTTGGAAAAGGAAGTTGAACATGTTTTTCTCACTGGAAAAGCGGGAACAGGAAAATCGACTTTACTCCGACTATTCGTTGAATCAACAAAGAAGAACGTTGTTGTACTTGCACCGACAGGGGTCGCAGCACTTAACGCAAAAGGTCAAACAATTCACTCCTTTTTTCGCTTTCCTCCCAGATTGCTTGACCGTAGCCAAATTCGAAGGCTTCGAAATCGTAAAATTTACGAAAAATTGGACGCCATCATCATTGATGAAATTTCAATGGTCCGAGCCGATCTGCTCGATCACATCGACCATTTCCTGCGCGTGAATAGGCAAAATGCCATGCCATTTGGAGGAATTCAACTCATAATGGTTGGTGATCTATATCAAATTCCTCCAGTGGTACCACGTGATGAGGCTCAGTATTTGGCACAAGCGGGGTATGATAGCCCATACTTTTTTTCGGCCGAAGTATTTCGCCGGGATACATCATTTGAATATATTGAACTCCGAGAAGTATTTCGCCAATCGCAACCTGGATTTATTCGAATACTGGATCAAATACGGGATGGAGAGGCGGATTATGAACTGCTCGAAGAACTCAATAACAGGCTTTTAATAGAAGAACCCCCTCGGCCTTATATTACGTTAACAGCTCACAACGCTGTTGCGAATAAAATAAATCAAAGAAGACTTGCAGAACTTCAATATCCCACCATGTTTTACACGGGAAAAATAAACGGAAATTTTCCTGAACGAGTTGCTCCCACTCCCATTCAACTTGAATTTAAAGAAGGTGCACAAGTTATGATATTAAAAAATGACCCTGATCTGGCTTTTGTTAATGGTAGTATTGGTATCATCAAAGAATTGGAGTCTGAGAAAATTGTCATCACGCTGAAAGAACTGGGAAAAGAATCGGAAGTGACTATTACGCGTCATGAATGGGAAATAAATAAATATACAATTGATGAAAATAATAAAGTAAGCACGGAGCAAGTAGGAAGTTTCACACAGTTTCCATTAAAACTGTCATGGGCGATTACCATTCATAAGTCACAAGGAAAAACGTTTGATCGGATTGTTGTTGACTTGGGGTCGGGTGCATTTGCACCTGGTCAAACGTACGTTGCATTGAGCCGGGCACGATCGCTGAATGGTGTTTATCTTCAAAAAAAGCTGACACCACGCGATATTTTTGTCGATCCGGCCATTGTAGAGGCTGTTGGACAAATGAAGCGGTTTTGATGAACATAATTTGTGCTATTTGATCAACCGTGCTAGTATAATTGAATATTGAATTATCCGACTTCGATTTAACAGAATATCGCACAAATACTATCTTTAAGCGTCGTAACTAAATATATCATGGCTAAATCAAACCGAAAGTTAAAGGCTGAAAAAAGAAGCAAGAAGCAAGCGGCAAACTTTTTCAAGGCTCTCATTGTTGTCACGATTGTATTAATTGTCTTACTCTATTTTTTCTTCCTTTCATAAGCGCTGATGAAATTAAATCTAGATGTAAAATCAGAAAGCAGTGAAGAATGGCTATGTGCAGTAATGGACAATTTCGATGCCTTTTTGCAAGATCATGCTGATTGTGAAAGGAAGGCCAGTGCGATGGCAATGAGTTTCGTTGCAAAGTATCCCGATAGAAAAGAAATTTTGCCAGAACTTATTGAAACAGCAATAGAAGAATTGGACCATTTCAAGCAGGTTTATGAATTGATGGAGCGCAGAAATGTTCCGATGCCTTCTAAAATGGGAGAGGACCCGTATGTAAAGCAACTCTTGACTTTTTGTCATTCCGGTCGAAATGAGCGATTTCTCGATCGATTGCTTATTGCATCGGTATTAGAAACCCGAGGTGCAGAACGTTTTCGTAAAATAGCCGAGGCAGTGGAAGATGTTGAAATGAAAAAATTTTATAAAATGCTCTGGACATCAGAGGCAAAACACGGGCATATTTTCGTCAAAATGGCACTCAATTATTTTAATGAAAAGACGGTATACGATCGACTCCAATTTTGGATTGAGAAGGAAGATGACGTAATTCATGGATTAGAAATAAGACCGGCTTTACACTAATAAAATTTTAGAATAATCATGTTACCAGAAAATACATTTGAAAATAAAACAGCCCTGATTACAGGGGGTGGGACAGGTCTAGGTAGGTCCATGGCCGCTTATTTAGCTTCTCTTGGTGCAAACATTATTATTACCTCACGCAGACAGGAGGTATTGGACAAGACGGCCACAGCCATACGCGATGCAAAAAAAGCGCAAGTCCTACCGATTGCTGGAGACGTACGCCATATGGAAGATGTTGAGCGCGTTGTCATGCAAGGTATTTCAGAGTTTGGCCAAATTGATATTTTAATAAATAATGCGGCTGGAAATTTTATCAGCCCTACAGAGCGCTTGTCACATCGTGCATTTGAGTCGATTATTGGCATCGTGCTACAGGGCACGATTAATTATACGCTAGCTTGCGGCAACCATTGGATAGCCAACGAAATTAAAGGTGTGGCCCTAAATATAGTAACCAGCTATGCTTGGACAGGAACCGGGTACACGGTTCCTTCCGCTTGTGCTAAAGCAGGTGTTTTGGCATTGACAAGATCCTTGGCAACCGAATGGGGTAAAAAATATGGCATTCGCTCAGTTGCTGTGGCACCCGGACCATTCCCGACAAAAGGCGCTTGGGATCGACTGTTTCCAGCAAGTGTTCGCAAGGCCATCGACCCGGCTGGTCGCAATCCAATGGGAAGAGTTGGTGATCATGAAGAGTTAGCGCATTTAGTAGGATACCTTGTTTCTGATTATGCGCGCTATGTCAATGGCGAAGTTGTAACAATAGACGGTGGAGAGTGGCTGCAAGGTGCAGGTATGTTCAATGTATTTGATCAAGTACCGAATGAAATGTGGGACATGGTGGAACAAGAAGTTCGCGCTGCTAAAGAACGCCAGAAAAACAAAGCTTAATGTTACTGTATACAGGTTACGCGGAATAGCAGTAAATTAAAATGGACTTGTCGCCAAATGTAAATTCAATTAGTTGACAAAGTACATGTCGATAGCCCCTTTCCCTTTTGCTTCTAACTTGCCGCGATACGTACAGGAATATTTAGACTTTACCTTGTCGAAAGTTTGTTGTGAGATATTAATCCGACCCGCTTCACTTAAACTCTCCAATCTACTGGCAACATTGACCGTATTTCCCCATAAGTCATATGAGAATTTATGATTGCCCACAACTCCAGCCACCACAGGCCCCGAATGAATTCCGATTCGCATTTTCCAATAAAGAGGTGCCAGGTTGTTTCGTTGTTCAATAAATCCCATCATAAGACGCGCCGCTTCAATACAACGCATCGCATGATTATCTACAGGATCGGGCACTCCGCAAACAGCCATGTACGAGTCACCGATTGTCTTTATTTTTTCTATACCTAGATCAAGGGTGATGTCATCGAACTTGTAAAATATTTCATTTAACTCTTCAACCAACTTCGTCGCAGAAATTTGACTCGCTATCTCAGTGAATTCTTTAAAATCTGTGAATAAGACAGAAACGTTTTCATGTCGCAATGGAATATTTTTGCCTGTATCGAGCAACTCATGTGCAATTTTTTTAGGTAAAATGTTGTATAACAATTGCTCAGCTCTATCTTTCTGTTCCTGAACTTGACGGGTTCGCTGACTCAATTCTTCGGTTCGTTGAAGGACGAGTTTTTTTAACTTGTTATTTTTTGCTTTCAATGCATCAATTGGGTATGCTTCGCCCAAATCTTGATCGGTGGATGGGAATGAACAATGAATATGAATGGCCAACCATCGGTCAGATTCACACACAAAAATTTGGCTAATTCGCATGTGAAAGAGTATTAAATCCTCACCATCACTTTCAATTTCTACATTCGCCTCTGCTTCTACGAATGCTGATGTATCTGAAATTGTTTTTGCATTGACATTTAAGAAACGCAAACTAAAACCGGTCCGCATTTCATTAAAATCGTCTGTGAAGTTTTGTATTACCTGATCAAAAGTCCAGCCAGCTTCATGTTCGCCTGATCCAATGGCGCTTACATCCGGATGAAAAAGTGGAATGAGATCGGTAATCGTATCAGCCCCTTTTTCACGCTCCGACCAGGTTTTCCAAAAATGTGTAAATGCATTTAGTACAGCTTGTTGTTGATCAGACATTGGCTTCATGGCTGGGATGAGGAAAGTAGATATTGTTGGCAGTGCAATATAAATATAAATTCAGTTTTGTATTTGAATGAGCAAGACTTCGTTGTGGAACCACAATTCTTCAAATTCATGTTTGATCAAAGCATTGCTATAGGAGGGAAAAGTTGATTTATAGATTAAATAATGACGTTTTGGCTTGATTGTATGTCTATGCTTCGGAGCGTGTCCATTTAATCTGCTCAAATAAAATGGCAGTTGATAGGGTAGTAGTGGCTGCCTGTAAAGTGAATCATTTTTATTTGCAGCAAATGGGACAGCAAAAGATTCTTTCGGCATGATTATATCGATGGGCTCCCCATTGCTTTTTTCCACCAATGTTTGCGCAAGTTGTCGGTAAACATGCTTGTCTGACCAGCTACCATTTGCGATGCGAGGTGCGGCAATAAATAAATACGCCAACCTCATGGCTAGAAGAATGAATATAGTTAGATATATGTACCGTTTGTATTTGGGCCAAAACCCTTTGGCTAAAATTATTCCAGCGAATAGTATTGCAAGTATAGGCGCAATGGGGTAAAAATAACGATCACGCACGTCAATGAATATCCAATAGATCCAGATATTTGATACAATATATAGAATGCTGAATGCTATTACATTATTATGCATCAATTCAGTTCTGACTTTTCGCTGCAACAGGAAAAAAGCCAATAATGACCAGGGCAAAGCGATTTTTAATAAAGATGATGGTGTTTCAATCACTTGATTCAAAATATCACCAATATCGATTCCAACTATCTTGTCACTTGATTCAACAAAATTGTTCAAAAGTAGATGCTGAAGATTACCCGTCTTATGGTAAAAAAAGCAATAGACCAGGAGTATACTAATAGCGAACAGAATAGCCAGTCCGTGTTTTGGATTTAACTGTTGCTTCAATGTACCTCTATAAGTAGACCAGGCGAGTAATGCGAATAAATGAAAGTGAACGGCAACAATTCCTTTAGTCAAAATGGCAATAGCTAATGCACCATATGCCATTGCATATGCGCACGATTTTTTTTCAGGTGATTTACCAATTGTGAAAACACCGATTGCATTGAGTAAAATAAAAAAAGAAAATGTAAAATCTAACTCTCCTGAGAAGATCGAACCATAAAGTAACAAATCCGCGAAGGATAGCAAGAGTAGGGGAGAAATGCATGCCAATATTTCTTCTCCGATCCTGTGTAACCAAATGCATAAAACCAGTGCCATCATAGCATAGGTGAATATGCCAGGGAGTCGAACGGCGAATTCATTGTGTCCAAAAATCGATATGGCTAAAGCAATGGCCCAATTGTGGACTGGCGGTTTGTTGTAGTATTCCAATCCGTAAGCATGCGGTACTATATATTCTCCTGATTCGAGCATTTCAAGAGCAATCGTTGCTCTGCGCGGCTCTTCTCCGCTTAATTCAAGAAAGCCGAGTCTGATCGTCATCAAAAATGAAATTCCAATGATAATTAGTATTGTGCGCCGTTGACTCAATGTCGATAGTGTACTTATATTTGCGGATTCCGATCTCAACTTCAGAGCGAAAATAGGTATCGAAGTTCAACCTGCGAAGGGATCGTGCGAAAAATCTATGCATGCAAAAATTTTGGTCAATCATAACATTTCCACTATCTGTTTTATATTGGATGACATTCTTCCTTATTTTGATTGTCTTTCATGGATTTCAATGGATAGCCTTTAATATTTTTGGTTATACGAGCCACAAGAAGGTTGTGGACGTTATGAATTTTTTTATTATTAAAGCAATGTACATTGCTGGTGTACGCTATAGGCTTAATGGTAACCCACAACGTATTCCCATCGGACCAAATATTATTATTTCCAATCATCAAAGTATGTTTGATATTCCACCATTAATATGGTACTTGAAAAGGCTGCATCCAAAATTTATTGCCAAAAAAGAACTAGGAAAAGGTGTTCCTGGAATTTCATATAATTTACGGCATGGTGGTAGTGTGCTCATAGACAGAAGTAATCGTGCCTCGGCGATGAAAGGTATTATTTCAATTGGAAATTATATCGCGGAGAATGATCGCGCAGTGGTTATTTTTCCGGAAGGTACACGCTCAAAAGACGGTGTTCCAAAGAATTGGAAAAAGGGTGGGTTAATGACATTATTTCAGACCGTGCCAAATGCGACCGTTATTCCGGTAACGATTAATGGGAGTTGGAAGATATTGAAAAACGGTGGTTGGCCTATCCCTTTTGGCACAACTATAGATCTCACGATTCACGAACCAATGACTGTCCTGGGCCAGGATGCTGGGGAGTTTATTTCGAGGATTGAAGCCATTGTAAATGCGGGTGTTGTACAGTGACAGATTGTTGAATCTATTCTGCGCTTCGACTACAATATAACATGCTTTTCTTCTTTGAAGTTGTCTTCCATGCGCATGAGCGGAATTTCGATAAAAAAAGTAGTTCCCACCTGTTCATTGGTTTCAAAATAAATTTTACCATTGAATGATTCGACTATGTTAGCACAGATGGCTAATCCTAATCCAGTTCCGGAATTTTTTGAAGTAAAATTAGGTTGAAAAACTTTGTCGCGAATTTCGGCCGGGATGCCTACACCGTTGTCCTTTACTTTAATCACTGCGTTCTCCATCTCCTTGTAAACGTGAATATCAATTATTCCTCGACGATAATTCGGAATAGCTTGGGTCGCATTTTTTAATAAGTTTATAAGTACGCGAGTCATATAGTGGTGATCACCAAAAACGTATATTTCGTCTATAGGAATGTAAAGATTTATGTCCATATCCTCACGCTTACGAAAAAGGTCATGTACAGATGATGCAACATCATTGAGGACTACCTTTTTGTTTTTTGGTTTTGGCATTTTAGCGAAATGTGAAAACTCCGAAGCGATACTTGATAGATTATCAATTTGTTCCAGGAGCGTTTTACTCACCCGGTCAATTAGTTCTTGAGCTCCTGAAGGATTTTTCTTGATGGCATGTTGCAAGTGCTGCAAACTTAATTTCATAGGAGTTAAGGGATTTTTTATTTCATGTGCAACTTGTTTTGCCATTTCGCGCCAGGCCAATTCACGTTCAGTCATCGTCAATGTATTCACGCTTTCTTCAATTTTTGTTATCATGCGATTGTAGTCAGCTATAAGCTGCCCCAACTCGTCATTCGAATCCCAGTCAATGGGTTCATTGCTTCTTCCAATTTTAACGGATGAAAATTTTTCACGCAGCTTTAGTAACGGACGCGTGATTGAATCAGAAAATGTTAGGGCAATCGAAGAGGCAACAACAAATAAAAATATGTATAGATTGAGTAATGTGCCCAGCAGATTGTTCACAAGGTAATTGTCTCCCGCTCGCACATTCTGCTGCATGACACCCACAATCAGATCTTGGCCCTCGATTCGTGATCGTCGAAATAATCCGGACCAATTCGGAAGGGACGAATGATGAACCTCATCTAATGCCCTGTCGTCCAAAACCAATGTATGTGGTGGTCTGTAAAAAATACAATCAGGCGTTGATGACAGACGTTTTCCGGATGTATTGTATATGGCAAACTGAAGCGGGAATTCGGTAGTACGAGTAGGTGAATTGATTGTACGTGATAAGGATAAATTTTGATTTTCGAAGAATTCTAAACCAATACGCAACGCCTCACGCGATATTGTATTATCTTGATTTTTAAAATCTCGTAAATAAAATGATGTAACAGCAAAAACGGTTGCAAAGGATAAAATGAGCATGCCAAATATAACATATTGTATACGTCGGCGAATGCTTTGCCCATGAACGAACTTCACATTCCAATGAGCAGGTATAAAATGAAATAAAATATTAATCAGAAAAATACCTAAAACGATTATTGTTAAAGAAGTGAACAGAAAAGAAAATAAAGAAATAAACTGTATAAGTCGATCCTGATTGGTTGATGTTGAAATGATAATACCAGGTGAATGCCGATAGTACGAAATTCGTCTGGCTTGAACATTTTGTAAACGAAGTTTGCCCAGTTCCGGAATGACTTCATCGGAGATTGTAGTTTGTATTGTACCTCCAACTTGATGTCGGATTCTACCGCTTTCATGGATTGACCATTGATATCCTTCTGGGTTTTCGATGTTTACCGCCGATTGAAATCCCCCGGAAACATATGCATTTGCAACTTCCTTGGAGAATTTGGCTGCTTTTTGTCGATAGGCGATCGTGTTGTGCGCATAAATTAGTGCTGTTGTTCCTGAAGCAATGGTGACAAGCCATAGGACTAACCAACTAATAGACTTTTGTTTTGATTCAACAAAAAGATCCATCAGAATTAATATAGATAAAACGAAAATATAAAAGCCAAACGCCGATATATGTAATGAAAATGTAATGAAGATGAAGAAGGTAAGAAGAATTGCGATAAAAAAGGCTAGAAGCCTTTGGCCTAATCTTGCCCCAGTTTTTGAAAGAATTTTAATCAACAAGTAACTCAAGAAGAAAAGAGAGCAAATGAAAAGTAAAATACTAACAATAAATACGTGCGTATTCCAATCTAAAATGTATATTTTATCAAATTGAAATGAAATAGACGAATGAATAACTATACGCTTGACAACATATACAAAGGAGATGATACTCATCATTACAAGCAAGTATCCAGATATCAAAAGTGACCACCGACGAATAAGTGTGTAGTTTTTGATCGGGCGGCCGTCGAACGACTTAAACAAAAATATGCTAATTGTAAAAAATAGCAACATGTTGATAAATAACTCACCTAAAGAAGGACTCAAAATAGAAGAGCCCAAATGATGTTGAAATATTTCATGATGCGTAAAAAAATTTGAAATACCGGGTATGTTAAAAGAGAGCCTTATCGCTGATAGTAAGAGTATCACGATTAACGACCCAGCCCATACACCAAAATAATTGAGTAGTTGATCAGAGACTTTTAATGTGCTGATGAACAGGGCGGCGATTAAAGCGAAAAGAAAAATTATCGATCGATTGCCAGGTGGTTTTTGTTTGTTAACATTTTGTAGCCGCCATCCATTCTTATGATTGGAATCAAGTAAAACGTCATAGTGGGTATAGCTAAAATCATCGGACAACAAGGTAGAGCCAAAGTACAATTCGGCGTTTAGGTCGCTTAAAGAAAGGGGGATTAGTGCCAGGGCATTGTTATGTCGATACACCAGATAGATGTCTTCATCTTGCTCATATGTCCGTAAACTTGAAAAAGCCTGCGCATCTATGGACATTGCTGCATCGTTCCACACTAGCTCTTTTGTTATAGAATCTGAAACGAATACTGGAAAATTGAGATTGGTATAACAGTCGATGGTTTGGCAGGATGAGAACCGGCGTTTCTGTTCATCAATGTATTGTTCAAATTGTGAATGAAATGACGCTTCGAACGTTTCATCACGCTGCGTGCACGATATCAAACAAGTAAAAATCGCACTTAGATAAATGATGATTCGTATTCCTCTGCTTCCGAAACATAGTCCACTGCTTTGATTTGAAGATTTATTCTTACTGTTAGTTATCAACCAATTCATCCATTACAAAAATAGTTAATATATTATATCTTGAGTTTGTGTGCGTCATGGTTGATGTTGTTCGAGGTAAGAGAATAAGCACCCTAGGACCTTATAATGTTTCAGGGCCGCCAGAATGAGAGCCATCAAAATTGCTGTAGGAATTATGAAAGTCGTTACATCACGCGGATTATCTTTACGATGGCATTGATGATTTCGTCGCATCAAATTTGACCGACAAGGTTGATTGATGAGGAAAGTCCGGACAGCGCAGCACACCGTACCGTGTAATCAACGGGGGTTCGAATAGAATCACAGACAGTGTCACAGAAAAAATACCGCCCATATGTGGGTAAGGGTGAAAACGTGCGGTAAGAGCGCACGCAGATCAAAAGTAATTTTGACCTTGGACAAACCTTACGGGCTGAAA
>JANQSS010000211.1 GCA_028279185.1 Saprospiraceae bacterium
TTTCGGTCATCTGTATCCGGGTAGAGGTATAGAAATAATATACGACTTAGCCAATAGACATTCCGAGTGTTTATTCTTGATATATGGAGGTAACCAGGACGATATTGAGGCACGACGCGCTAGTAATCATTTAGATAATTTAAAAATAATGGGTTATATCGCACCATCTATTGTGTATAAAGCAATGGGTATGATGGACATTCTATTGATGCCCTATCAACGGCAAGTATCTATCGGCGTTGGTAAGCATGATACCGCACGATGGATGTCTCCAATGAAAATGTTTGAGTATATGGCTGTAGGCGTACCCATTATATCTTCGCGTCTGCCGGTACTCGAAGAAGTCTTGCATGATAATGAGAATTGCCTTATGGCCGACCCTGATGATCTTGAAAAATGGTCTGCATGTATTAAGAAATTAGTATCAGATGTGAATTTTGCAAAACAATTAGCGGAAAGCGCTCGTATAATATACAAAAATGAATTCACATGGATATCAAGAGCCAGACGTTTATCAGAACAGGTGAGCACGTGAAACTACGACGTATATTTGTTATCGTTCCTTCTTTGGAACCTAGCGGGCCGGTACGGGGTGCGATAGCTTTATGTAACGGAATAGTGGAAAAGATACCAGTGACTTTGGTTGTGATAAAACATTTATTGCCATGCGTAATGCAGTTAGATAAGCGTGTAAATGTATTAGATCTAGGTTCTATTTCTAATTGGCAGGCTAAGCGGCAGAGACTTATCAGTATGTTGCAACAGATCGGCAGCAGAGCAAACGTGGGGAGTATTTCTTTTTGTTTATCGGCCGATATATTGAATTTTACATTAAAGCGATATGCCGTTATTGCCTCTAGCGTGCGTGGGAATTTGCCAAAAAATTATCGGTACGATTATGGGCCAATTGGCCGTTTTATTGCCTATGGACATATCTTGGCTTTGCACAGGTTTGATTTTGTAGTGGCAATGTCTAAACCTATGTGTAGACAATTACAACGTTTTGGTCTTCGTCGTTTGAGATTAGTGGATAATTTCATTGATGAAAAACATTTGGAATCCTACCGGTATTCTTCAGGTCGTCGAAATTTCTCCGGTTGTAAATTTCTTTTTTTAGGTAGCTTAACAAAGCGAAAACGCCCTGAGTTATTAGTTAATGCTGTTCATAAGCTGATTATTTTAGGTATGGAATGCCATCTTGATATTATTGGTGATGGACCGATGAGAGAGAAATTAAAGCAACTAGTGCAAGATAAAAATTTAGATAATCTAGTGACATTTCATGGCCAGGTAAATCTACCGTATAAATTAATGCAGGATGCTGACTATATGATATTACCTTCAGAGTCAGAAGGTATGTCTCGAGCGGTATTAGAAGCGCTTTTTTTTGGGATTCCTTGCGTGCTTAGAGACGTGGATGCTAACAGATCAATCATTAAGCCTGGTATTAATGGTGAGCTATTTAAGAGTGATGACGAGCTTTATAGTGTGTTAAAGCGTATAATAAGTGAAAGACGATTAATTGACGGGAAAGATAATATGCTTCAGCATAACAATCGACAATCGGTGAACGTCATAAAATATTTTGAGTTATTTCAATAAAATGACTGGGAGTGAATATCTAGAATATCATCAATACTTATTGCAGCGTAGCACTGTTAGCCTTTTATATCGACATTATTATCTTTATCCTCGTATATCGAAGCATTTATCAGG
>JANQSS010000062.1 GCA_028279185.1 Saprospiraceae bacterium
TTTCTACGCCCACTTAGGATGCTTGAACACAATGGCTACACTGCTCTAGTACACTGTAACTGCACTATAGTCTGTAGCTTGGCCTCTGAGGACCTTTTCCAGTTTCCGTTTCCGTCTCCGTTCCCGTTCCCGCTTTCCGTGTTTTCCAGTTGCCAGCAAAGTAGAGTGACAATCACTCAAACAGGTTGATTATCTTATGTTTTCTGTTACTAGTCAAAATACTATGGTAACAGTTTCGTTGAGGTTCTGAAATTGTAAGTCTGGACCAACTGTAACTGCCAAAAAGTGTGATCCCACTTCAGGCCATCTAGATGCATCTCTCCTGATATCACCTTCTTCATCAATGGGAAAAAGGATTGATGTCCTATACAAGGCAAAAAAAAACAGCCCAACATTCTCTCAGTCAGTAATAGTTGGGGCAGGAAGGATTATGGCTGCATCCTGCTTCATGAGCTGACCTGGCATTACTTAATTTGGAACACCAGATATGGATTTTCCATTACCTAGACAGTTAAAACATTACAATTAGTTTTTACAAAATTAGTTACAGCAGGAGCGTATAAAGGGAGAAGGAACGTACAACGTGAAATATCGAGAAAATAGAGCATGCCACGTTGAACCTGGGTGATTACGTTGGGTAAAGTCGCGTGCGCAGTTTATGACGCATCGACGCACGTCCAATGCCACGCGCGCGGCCTAGGCATAGTATCATAGCGTAAGCCAATTGAAGTTACTCGTGGCTGTCAATGGTGCTGCTACTGTCAAAAACAAAGAAATGGTGGGAAATGTCTGATGGAAAATCAAACCTGCGATTGCACTGGACGTAGTTATTGTTTATAATGTCAGTAATTTTTTATAAGCATACGCGTACATTCCCGGGCGATTTTACAGGCTATTTAAGATAGTAATCTAATGAGTTTGGGCGGAGTCAAAAAAACGATCTGCCATTTAGTGGAGTATACGGGGGTGAGATCGGGAAGCCATAGAAATGCATGTCCTGAACCTGAAAAGTTGCATTTATGAGCTGTAGATCATTATCGGAAGTAGTCACACACAAAGAGATCAAAGTACCATCAATTAGCATCAAAGTGCCGCTAAACTCATCAAAACATACCTGAAAAAAATAAAAAGCCAAATTGACGGATTTTGTGTGTATGCCTGCATG
>JANQSS010000273.1 GCA_028279185.1 Saprospiraceae bacterium
CTTGCTCCAACAACGATTAAATGCTCTTCATGCTCAAATGAATCCGCATTTTTTATTCAATGCGTTACAATCTCTTCAATACTACATAAGTAAAAATGATACGAAACGCATCAACACATATCTTTCTACGTTTGCAACATTGGTTCGAAAGACATTAGAAAGCTCTGCTCAAGAGTATATTTTACTTGAGGATGAAGTTGATTATCTGACAAGCTATCTGGAAATGGAAAAAGAAAAACTTGATGGAAATCTCCAGTATACTTTTGTTTGTAATGACAGCTTAAAAAAGTCGACAATGATACCAACAATGATCATTCAACCTTTTGTCGAAAACTCGATCGTGCACGGATTCGGTTCTAGACCGGTAAGCAATCTTATCCAAGTCTCCTTTGAACAAACAACTTCGAAAGAAGTCCGATGTGAAATTACTGACAATGGTACCTTCAAACCACCACGTACGTCCAAAAGTAAACATAAATCTTTCTCAAGTAAATCGGTTGAAAACCGTATTAAGCTTCTATATCAACTGCATGAAACTTCATCTTCAAGGAATAAAACTGCCATTCAAATTTTATCAAATATGGATGCCGGATCCGTATTTGAAGAGGGCACAACGGTGCGACTTACATTACCCTGTATTCAGGCGTCAACATGATTAAGAAAAGTGCAATATCGAGGTCAATTTATTAGATTTCTGTGGCCGGAACATAATCCTACGCCACAAAAACCCAATTTGCGCTTGTTAATAAGAATTCTGCTAGTGTCGACCTCTGAATATAATAGGTGTTTTCGTACGGGCCTCAAAGATGCGTAAAACCCCATTTCCAAAAAGCTAAAACTGCCGAATTTAGCTTTGTATTGTCTCAATCAAGGTAGTCCTTGTCCGAAGCTTAAGGTAAGACCTTAACGATTCTTTTTTATACATTTATAGGTGTGAGAAAGCGCTATATCGACCCAACCTTTACGCACATTATTCTGAAGAGAATTCCGATTGTAGTGCTTTTACTTTTCGTTTGTTGCCCAGTAATTGGACAAGGGTCATCGCATTATTTGAACTATACCATTCAAGATGGCTTACCATCTAATCGCATTTATTCCGTTATTCAAAACAAGGAAGGGTATGTATACATAGGCACGGACAAAGGGCTGTGCAAATTTGATGGTGTTTCATTCGACTATTTCGGATATGAATCAGGTCTTCCAAACCTGGAAATATTGGCGCTATATCTTGATAAAAAAGATCGAATGTGGATTAGCTCTTTCAGCGAGCAGCCACTTTTTATTTACAGTGATTCTTTGCATATTGTATCAACCGTTCCAAAACAAAATCCAACTATTTTTAGCTATGGGTTTATCGAGCCAGATACACTCGTGGCTTATACTAAATTACAGGCATTTTATCTGAATATTAATTCGTACGCACTTTACAGAATTGTGAAATTGAATTCCAGGGTAACCGGAGCTGTAAATACACCGTCCTACTATAGTTATTTGAATGATAATCGTATTAATATGCGGTTCAAGGATAATTTGATTCAATATCGTCCTGACCATAGGTACGTTGTTGTAAACCCTTTTTTATATGGTCGGCGTCCGGTTTTTTCCAAATTAGCACCATACATCAATACATTCGGACCATTCAAAGGTGGTAGAGGTGTAGAAGGTGATTCACTTTTATTTGCTCGTTCTTCAAAAGGTCTGTTAACTTTTACAATTAAAGACACGCTTTTGTCTAACCACTACCTTGAGGATGCTAACATTTTTGGACTTGACCGTGACTGGCAGAATAGGCTTTTAGTCGGAACTAAAAATAAGGGTTTATTCATCATCGATAACAAAGTAGTTCAATGCAAAAACCAAATATCGAAGACGTACAGACTTGACCGTGCAAGCATATTCCGACCCGACCCACAATCATACTCATCCATTATTATTTATAGCCAAAATGGTCACTTTCAAGTCTTAGATTTTGATGCACAACAGGTAAATCATATTTCCCTCAGAACACCCGACATTGTCACAGACTTTACCGTACGAAAATCCCGACCTAATCTGCTATTAATTCCTCCCTATTTGTTTAAATCAGATTATCAAAAAGGCCTTATCGAAATTGATAGCTTTACGAGGCAAGATAATGTAAAAGAACTATTGGAATTAGACGACAATCATTCTTGTGTGTTTTCAAATCGTATATTACTCTATAACAATTTGGAATGTATTGACACAATTAATTATTCACCAAATGTCCGTACGCTTTGCACGCAACGACTCAACGACTCTATATTCGTTGTCGGAACTCTTTCCGGTTTTCATATATTTGAATATAATCCTCACGGAAGTATTCTTTCTAAATTTAACTCCCACCCGCTCAATCCTATTAGTAGCATTATACGAATAAACAATGAAGAACTTTGTGTTTCATCTGACGCATTTGGGGTTAAATGTTTTCATCTCCGTGAAAAAGAACTAGTCGAATTAAGTCATTGGCATCCAGGCAATGACTTTATAAAGCAATTTACTCTTGACGGTCGAGCCCTCCTTGCGTTATCCAACAAGGGGCTGTATCGTTTGTCATTTCCTCACCTTAAGCTTTTGGATTTTATAGAAATCAAAAGTGGCACACCAATACGCCATTTTACCAAAAAAAATGAGCATTTATTTATTGCTGGAGAAGATTTTGCGCAAATTTATCAAGGCAACATTTCCTCGCAGGACTCAAAAGCAAAGTTGCATATCCTACAGGTGTCAAACAACAGCAAGACGGTGGATCCGCTAAATTTAGGAGCACATCAGGCCAATCTAGACATCAAATTAAGCATCCCATATTTTTCACAAAAAACGCCTTCCATTCATTACAAACTGGAAGGTGCAGACGAGCAAGAACTTGTCACTAACGACCGTATAATCAGGCTGCGAAATTTAACTTCTGGGCACTATACATTCATCGCTCAAGCTTATGTCGGTGGTAAACCCATTTCACAAAAAGTTTACTTACCCATTGAAATTCGA
>JANQSS010000288.1 GCA_028279185.1 Saprospiraceae bacterium
ATCTGCAGCCTACGCGTCACGTCACATTGCCAAGAATATGGTTGCCGCGGGTGTAGCGGATGAAATGCTCGTTCAGGTTTCTTATGCCATTGGTGTAGCTCATCCGATGGGCATTTTTGTTGATACATATGGTTCGGCTAAAATTGATAAATCTGATGCGGAAATAGCCGAGGAAATAAAATCATTATTCGATCTCCGACCCTATGCAATCGAAACCTCACTTAAATTGAGAAATCCAATTTATGGCGAAACGGCCGCATATGGACATATGGGCAGAAAACCGTCCAAAAAGGTGAAGACCTTCCTCCGTCCTAATGGGGCCGGGATCGAAGAAAAACAAATCGAGGTTGAATTGTTTACCTGGGAAAATCTGGATCGTGTCGACGATATAAAATCTAGATTTAATCTTACGTAAGTGTTATTTTTAAAAACGCACATGCAATGCCTTGTACAATTTAATTGCAATATTTTCGAACAGAGAAGTGATAAACACTTCTCTGTTTTTCGTTTAAAAACATTACGATGGAAAAATTTATAGAGCGTCACACTGGATTGTCGTCAGCAGACCAGTCTGACATGTTGTCCAGCATAGGCGTTGATTCAGTCTCTGCGCTTATGAGCCAAACAGTTCCGGCTGATATTTTGCGAAATGACGAAATGGACTTACCAGAAGCGTTGTCAGAATTTGAACTATTAAAATTGCTTAAGTCAATCGGACGGAAAAATACTGTAGCTCGATCGTTTATTGGACAGGGATATTATGGAACGATAACACCACCTCCGATTTTACGTAATATACTGGAAAACCCTGGTTGGTATACACAATACACACCTTATCAAGCTGAGATATCCCAAGGTCGATTAGAAGCACTTTTAAATTTTCAAACGGTTATAACCGAATTAACCGGATATCCCCTGGCAAATGCATCGCTTCTCGACGAAGGTACGGCGGCAGCCGAAGCCATGCTTATGGCTTACGCAATTAAAAATAAACGTGTCAAGAATGAAGACGACAAAGCAACTGTTTTTTTAGTAGATGAATTTACGTTTCCACAAACAATCGATGTTTTAAAAAGTCGAGCCTCTTCGATGAATATTGAAATTGAGTTAGTAGATACTAATGCAATTGAATTTACCGAGAAACATTTTGGCATATTATTCCAATATCCAAATGGACTAGGGTCGATAGAAGACCTATCCGCCCAAATAGCGCAAGCCAAAAATCGAGAAATAATTACAATAATGGCCGCGGATATATTATCTCTGACCCTAATTACTTCTCCGGCTGAAATGGGAGCTGATGTGGCAGTAGGCTCCACGCAGCGACTTGGAATACCAATGGGTGCGGGTGGCCCGCATGCCGCCTATTTTGCATGTGACGAAAAATACAAGCGAATAATACCAGGAAGAATAATTGGGATGTCAAAAGATAGGTTTGGCAATGCCTCGTATCGTATGGCCTTACAAACCCGTGAGCAACATATCAAACGTGAGCGTGCCACAAGCAATATATGTACAGCACAAGCATTGTTAGCGGTAATGGCAAGCTTTTACGCTGTTTATCATGGTCCAAATGGTTTAGCACGAATTGCAGAACATATACACGCATCGGCCAAAAAGTTGCATCGAAAAATTTTCGATTTAGGATTTCGATCTATTAATAACACCTTCTTCGATACAATAACGATTTCATTAAGTGTTGAAAATATTACGCAATTAAAAAATGCGGCAGAGTCTTCCTCATTTAATTTTTATTACACGAATAAACATGTATCAATAGCTTGTGATGAAACGACAACAGAAAAAGAAATTGGAGAAATTGCTGATTTATTTTCGAAATTGACGCAAGAACAATCTAACGGTGCATCCTATAATACCTCCGAAATTGGGATTTTGACCAGACGAACTTCGGACTTCATGCAGCAACAAGTATTTAATTCTTATCACGATGAAACGTCATTGATGCGATACATGAAAACATTAGAAAATCGTGACTTGTCGTTAGTACATTCGATGATTCCCTTGGGATCTTGCACAATGAAGTTGAATGCCGCCGTTCAGCTGATGCCGTTATCATGGCCAGAATTTTCCAATATTCATCCTTTCGCTCCATCCCATCAACGTAGTGGCTATTTGCAAATCACGGAAGAACTAAGTCAATATTTGTGCACAATTACGGGTTTCACGGCCTGTTCACTCATGCCTAATAGCGGCGCTCAAGGCGAATATGCCGGGTTAAAAATAATCGAGGCATATCATCGAAGTCGTGGCGATATACACAGAAATATTGCATTAATTCCCTCATCGGCTCATGGAACAAACCCGGCAAGTGCCGTCATGGCTGGCATGAAAGTAGTCGTCGTTCCATGCGATGACGAAGGCAATATTATTGTAGATTCCTTGCGTGCTAAGGCTGAAGAGCACAAAGACAATCTTGCCGCCCTTATGATTACCTACCCCTCAACCCATGGTGTATTTGAAGAGTCTGTAAAAGAAATTAACGGCATCATACATGAGTATGGCGGGATGGTTTATCTGGATGGTGCCAATATGAACGCACAAATTGGCTATACCTCACCCGGAACTGTGGATGCAGATGTTTGTCATTTAAATTTGCATAAAACCTTTGCCATTCCTCATGGCGGTGGTGGACCTGGAATGGGACCAATATGCTGCAATGATAAACTTGCACCTTTTTTACCCGGCCATATTTTTGAAGAGACAGGTGGCGAAAAAGCAATTCAAGCCGTGTCGGCAGCACCATATGGCAGCGCCAGTATTTTATTAATTAGTTACGCCTACATCCGACTTCTCGGTGTAGCTGGTTTAAAACAATGCACTGAAACCGCAATATTAAACGCTAATTATTTATTGAGTCGGTTGAAAAAACAATATGACATATTATACACTGGGAAAAATGGACGTTGCGCCCACGAATTTATTTTAGATTTAAGACCATTTAAAGGCGCCGGGGTTCAGGCTGAGGATGTTGCAAAACGCCTTATCGATTATGGCTTTCACGCTCCTACCCTGTCATTTCCTGTTGCAGGCACCTTTATGATAGAACCAACGGAAAGTGAAAGTAAGCATGAGTTAGACCTGTTTATACAATCCATGATATCTATCCGGCACGAGATCGATGAAATTGCTAAAGGAACATACGATGAAAGCGATAATTTGCTAGTCAATGCACCTCATCCATTACACGAAATAACGGCTGATGATTGGACGCACCCATATACGCGATCACAGGCAGCCTATCCAATAGATGTCTTGCATTACCGTCATAAATTCTGGGTAAATGTTGGTCGCGTTGACAATGCTTATGGCGACAGAAACTTAGTATGTACCTGCCCACCAATTGAACTTTACATGGAGCATGCAGAAATGGAAATAAAAGCATGATCGTCGTTACAGGTGCAGCCGGGTTTGTCGGTAGCGTGATGATTGCTCATCTACTTAAAAATGGGCACGACAAAATCGTGGCTATCGACGATTTTTCAAGGGTCGATAAGAATCGAAATCTTGAAAATAAAAACGTTCGTCATCTCATTCATCGCGATCAGGGAATAAATTGGATGAAGAACAATTCCAAACTTATCAAAGGTATCTTTCATCTAGGAGCGCGTACAGATACAACCGAATTTGACAAAAAAATATTCAATGATTTAA
This sequence comes from Saprospiraceae bacterium, assembly GCA_028279185.1. GTDB lineage: Bacteria > Bacteroidota > Bacteroidia > Chitinophagales > Saprospiraceae > JANQSS01. The sequence continues at coordinate 3,673 of JANQSS010000288.1, forward strand.
ACATTCAATATTCAATTTCAATTTGGAAAATATGCACAGAATATAATATACCCTTTATCTATGCTTCCAGTGCGGCTACCTATGGAAGTGGGTCATTAGGTTACGACGATGACCATGGAAACATCATTAACTTGCAACCATTAAACCCTTACGGTGAATCGAAACAGGTTGTCGATGAATATATTATTCGTCAGGTCAACACCCCGTCAAAGTGGTATGGTTTCAAATTTTTCAACGTCTATGGTCCGAATGAATATCACAAGGGACGGATGGCATCTGTCGTCTTTCACGCTTTCAATCAAATAAAATCTACGGGGGGAATGAAATTATTTCGATCGCATCGGGATGATATCAAGGATGGCTATCAGTCTAGAGATTTTATTTACATCCAGGATGTGGTCGAAGTTTTATACTGGTTTTATCGTCAGAAACCCGAAAATGGTATTTATAATTTAGGCACAGGCCAAGCCCGCCCGTTTCTTCACCTGACTCAAGCTGTTTTCAAGGCGATGAATATTTCGGAGAAAATAAGTTTTATTGACACGCCTGAGGACATTAGAGAAACCTATCAGTATTTTACTGAGGCCAAGATGTCAAAATTAAAGGAAGTTGGCTGTCCGGTTAAGTTTAAGTCCCTTGAAGATGGTGTGACTGAATATGTCCAATCTTACTTAAAGGATAGGAGTTATTGTTAGTTTATATCAGCGTTGTTGCATATCAGCGAAATAAATTAAATTCCACCCGTCTGATAATTTTGCGAATCGGCGTTCCATATAAAACCCGAATGTCTGTGTGTATATAAACTCTGATATCATACCCGGCGCGTGTACAACAAACTTACGACTAAACGTGTCATCCTCCTCTTGAAATGCCTTGTGAATCCTCCAGCCATCTCTCGTCCATTTAAAGTCACTCACTTCGAATTCAAATTGGCCTGATGATGGTTTTCCCGACAATGGAAAAGTGATACGCTGTAGTTGAAACACTGTATCGGCGTGAAATTTAGCGTAGAATTCATAAAAATCTTTGGGCACCTCAAGTTTAGGTTCGCCTTCAACTTCCTTTTCTTTTTGAGTAATCTCGCAAGAAAATAACGTGAGCATTACGAATAAATACATATACTTCATTTCGCATCTATTTCAAAACAATATGTGAGTACATAATCCAAAACGCGCTCAGCGAAAATTTCATACGTGATACTCAACTTATTTTTAGACAACGTTCCTATTCCAGGTCTTTCAAACAGCAAATCCGCATTAGGAATTGACAAATCGGCTTTATATGTTAATCCCCGTCGTCCATAAGCTTTGTACATTGCTTCTTTCCCTCCCCACAGCACATGCATGGCTAAGAACGGATCCTTCGAACTTTTCAAATAAGCTTGTTCTTCAGGCGAGCAAAAACGGGGCATAATGCGAGCTATTTTATCTACCGGAAACTGAATATCAATACCACAAGGCACGTCGGAAGCCACAACCGCTGCCATATCATTTGAATGACTTATCGATATAAAATGTGTCGATTCCAATATATAAGGTTTACCAAATTTATCTTTTAACACAGTCGCTCGTTCCTCCCTTCCAGTAAGGTGGTGTAAAAGATAGCGTACAGCTAACCATTGAATGCGGCGTCCTTCCCCTTTTATTTTTTGCAAAATATATCGTTCCGATTCTGCCAAATTGAGTCGTTCGAAAAAATATTCTTCATTTTCACTAATTTGCCAAATGCCCAAGACGCCATTATGGGGAACACATTGTTCAAAAAAAAGGGGCATAAGTGAAACTATATTGGTTAGAATTTATTTTTCCACATCATACTTTCTACGGGCCGAATAGTTCGATCGTTGTATTTCGCGTTGGCCTTTTTATTGTAATACCGATCAATCTTTCCATGGACTTTAAAATATATTAATTGACCAACGGGCATGCCGGCATAAATTCGTACGGGATGCACACATGAAATTTCGAGTGTCCAGGTATTGCAAAAACCAACATCACCTTTTCCCGCAGTGGCATGAATATCAATTCCCAGGCGGCCTACACTGGATTTGCCCTCTAAAAAGGGTACCGCACTGTGGGTTTCGGTGTATTCCTTTGTCACGCCCAGATATAACGTTCCTGGTTTGATGACGTAGCCATCTTCCGGAATTACTATTTCCTCGACTCTATTGTGCTTTTTTGCGTCGAGCACATCATCTTTATATACAGCGAGAAATTGACTCAGGTGGACATCATATGAATTCGTGCCGAGTTTTTCCCGATTAAAAGGCTCGATAATAATTTCACCTGTTTCGATGCCTTTCAATATCTCCAAATCTGATAAAATCATGCTGCGAATATAGCCATATGTAATGGTGAAAGATGTCGAACATGAAGTTGAAGCGAGATATAGATGGGCCCTGAAAAGATCGGCTATAAAACATCTTATAAGCATTTGATTTTCTGCTACTTACATAAGATAGTTGTCAAATACCTATAGATACCTGGCTTCTATCCTAAAAATTTAGTGCTTTTTCATACATAAAAACCCTACTTTTGACGCGTGTTCAGTTCAGGGAATTTGGTGAAAATCCAAAACTGTACCCGCAGCTGTAAACCGCGTCAAAGGAGACGTCTAGATCTGTCAAACCACTGTTTGGTAACAAATGGGAAGGGGATCAATTGGTAAGTCAGAATACCTGCTGAATATATTTAACAATAAAGTGCTTTCGGGAATAAAGGCATCGTGCTAACATCTTCGTGGTCTTCTGTTCACGGCGTTTACGATTTCCTATTCCGTACTATGATTCGTTGTTGGTATTATATCATCATTTTAATTAGTCCTGCGTCCATATGTGCACAAGACAGTGTCGTGTATCTAGGCGGTCCCATCATTATTGATAGTTTTAATATAGATTTTTCGGCACACCAACAGGCATTATTTGTACAAAACAAGCAGCCGTACACATTTCACGGAGGTTCATTCAGCGATCAATTAATATTTAATGGTGCCGGGCAGGTTCGCAACATTGGGCCGGGAAAAGTAACGACGTTATCAAAACACGGCCTACCGACTGAACATACGCGCATATACTGGAACAATATTTCACTAAATAGTCCGCTTTCAGGAATTGCCGACTTCTCACTATTACCAAATTTTTTGTTGGCTAATAAAATCAACATTGCAGATCAAGCGAAAAATAATATTCAACTGCATTCTATAAATAAGTCTGGCCCGGCCTTTCATGCATTAATAGAATACGGTGCCTTTTCCACTTCAAATATTGGAATAATCAAACAATTGAAATTAAGCAAATCCACTTTACAATTTGGACTGCAGCACATTAGAAGTGAAAATGATTTTGAATACAAAAATGACATGAATATAACAGTCAGACAGTCCAATAGTGCCTATCGCCAATGGCATGGAAGTCTGGGATTTAAACACATATTTAACAATACGTATAGCCTCAACTTTGATGCCCTGTATAGCATTGTCGATACAGAAATTCCTCCATCACGTTTCCAACGTAATGCCCGCGCGTACCAGGATAACCAACCTTTTCGGTCTTCCATATCCCTTCGTCGCGACGGACGTAAATCAAAAACAATCCTAATATACGGTACCAATATCGAGTCTTTGAACTACATTGATCCCGATATAAATCTTGCGGCCAAACATCAATTCAATAGTCATCAGTTCAACTTGAATTATGAGTTGTTTGTGTCGCAAAAATTAAAATTAGGTACTGATATTAATCGTCGGATTGAAAATGTCGAGTCGACAAATTTTTCGCACTCATTAAACCAGTCGGTAACCAAGGCGCTTATGTCAATTCAATATAGTCCAGCAAAAAGTATTTTGTTGGATGGGAAAACTGGTTATATCAACGGGCGTTCAATAAATGCTCCCTTACAATATGAGGCCAGAGTTCAAGTTGCATGGAATGAGCGCATACAATTCACAAGTGTTGTGCGCAGTCTTTACAGACTACCTACTTTTAACGAGTTGTACTGGGAACCGGGGGGCAACCAAAATCTCGATCCGGAATCAGGCTATTCATTCCATTCCAATGTTTTTATTCGGGGCACGTTCTTACATTTCAACTTAGGGTACGTGCTAAATAAATTAAAGAACAGAATTCTTTGGCTTCCTAATCAAGTTGGTATTTTTTCTACAATAAATATAGGAACGATCGGAAGTCAGGAAATTCAAATTGGTATCAGCCACAAAATTCAACTGAGAAGTAGTCGAGTCGAATCGCGTGTCCGATATACGTACCTAGTTCCAAAGTTATTGAGTGAAAACAGTCCCAACTTCGATAATGATATACCTTATCAACCTCGTCATCAATTGGCCCACCGGATAAAGTATATAATTCAACGAAATACAAAGTTCTCTTTATTAGGCAAATGGCAATCCGACGTCTATATTGATCCGGCCAACACAAACCACTTGGAAGGATTATACACTTTACAAGTAAACGTAAGTCATGCTATAGATAAGACCCGATATCGATTCACCCCATTTGTCCAAGTAAACAACATTACCAATTCAACTTATTATTTTTCAACTGGATATCCTCAACCACCACGACATTTTCGGTTCGGCATCCAATTTTCAAAATTTAAATAACTAATATGACAACTCGTTTAAGCGTACTGGTATTCTTTTTTGCATTTTTCATCTTGGCCTGTTCTGATGATGAAGATTGTTGTTCAACCGTAGAAAGTGGTGATGTATTCATTGTAAGTGAGGGACAGTTCACACAAGGAAACGCAACTTTAGATATTTATAACACCACGTCAGACCTTGTCCAGGTCGGTGCCTTCGCTATAAAAAACAGCCGCCCTCTCGGTGATATTCTAAACAGTATTACCTTTTTTGATGACCGTGCTTTTCTTATCGTGAATAACTCCCAGCGAATTGAGGTTATCCGTGAAGATGATTATTCTTCCATTGCGACGATTACAGAAAATCTAAATTCTCCCAGGTTTGGTGTCATCGTACAAGAAAAATTATATGTAAGCGAGTTGTTTTCACCCCAAGTACATGTATTTGATGCAAATTCCTATAGTGCGCTTGGAAGTATTACGACCCCCCAACCCGTTGAAGAAATGGTCGTTCATGACAATCTCATCTTCGCTACGGCGACCGCATTTTTAGCTCCACTGCATCATGTATATATCATGGATGTAAATGCAATGACAGTTATTGACAGTATAGAAGTGGGTGGAAACCCGAATGCAATAGTTAAAGATGCCCAAGATAATATCTGGGTTATGTGCAATGGGTTTGTCATGGATACTACAATTGTAGAGAACCAGGGACTTTATCGGATCAACCCTGTCAGTCGCACTGTAGAAGGTTCTATGGAATTTGAAAATATGTTCCCCACCTATCCAGGACGACTTGTTCTTGACCCATCTGATGGACGGACATTGTATATGGATCGTCCTGGAGGTATTGCCCGAATGGATATACAGGACACTGAAGTGCCCTCCTCCAATTTTATTTCAACATCGAGCGTGTATGGCCTGGGGATTCATCCCCAATCAGGCTTCATTTTTGTTGGCGATGCGAATGACTTTGTATCTCCCGGCGCGTTGCGCATATTTGATAAAAATGGAAATCTAGTGTCAGCACATACGACAGGAGTGAGTCCGGCACGGTTTTACTTCAGATAGATATGACACAGCAATGACAAAATCCGGGCTTTTTTAATGTAAATTGAGGGTTTAACTGCGAACAGCATGAATTCCAGAACGATCCTCATAAACTTGTCCGAAATTATTTCCCTGACGGCCTCAATTATGCGCCAACAAGCCGGATTAACCATCTTGGTTTTGTGGGTATTCACATTTTCATCGGTGACAGTTACTGGTCAGCGGGTTAAAAGTAAATATATTGGAGAGGAGCTGTTTAACGTTGCCAGTGTATCTGTCGATGCCAATAAAGCAGAATTAATTTTGAGTGGTGTAGAGGGTACATTGTTCTGGAACCTGGATGACGAAAGTACTGTGTATATAGAAGCGTGCTCCTGTGTCAGGCCTCATTCACAATATATCATGCGTGCCCGAAATGTCCATTCGAGGGAAGATGTGGATGGTAATCTGCACCAGTATCTTTCAGATGGTAGTGTCATCGTACGAAACGAATCATTTGATTCAATAGGTGAATACCGAATCATCTCAGATCAACCTCTAACGATCGAAAGTATTCGTGAGGAATTGGGATTTCTAATTGTTCGGACAGATGAAATAGAATATATTCTGCATGCTCATGATAATAGAATCGCTTATTCGCAAATTCAACTTCCAGGTTTTCGCCAGATCCATACAAATATTTTGGAGGATGAAACATTACTCGTAACTTATGTTAATGATGATGATTATATTTTTCAACATCGCAGATTAGACGCTGAACTTATTTCCGAAACTAAATTGCGACATGAAGGAAGACATATAAACTCCGGTTTTTTAGGTGAAGGAGGTTTCTTTTACATTTTAGGCAGTGAATATTCTCTAAATCAATTTGGCACCCAGGAGACTTCTGGTTTTGTTGCCAAATATGCTGTAGACGGAACAATGTTGTGGCAACACATCTTCGATGCGCCTAAATTATCAAGCCGGTTTGAACGGGGTTTCATTAACCTGTACAAATTAATAATTCTTGGAGATGAATCAATCATTGTGGCTGGTGAAATTGGAAAAACAAGCATTTGGCCAACTACCGATTTGTTTGTGGCCAGATTGAGCGCCTCGGGCGGCTTGTTATGGAAATTGACAGAGCCGATTACCAGTGGTTCCCTGCAAATGTATCATATGCAGGAAACAGCAGATGATGAAATACGTATTATAGGAGATGATGGTGGATCTGACTTTGAATCGCAGCAACAACCTTTTGTGATTTTCCTCGATGACATCCATAGTGTTCAGGAATTTCCAACACGAAGTCGGCCAATCCGTATTTTCAACAATCCTACTTATTATTTATTGCATTTTGAGGTGCCCGAAGAAATTGAAATTATTTCCACCTCGATTTTTAGTTTGAACGGTCAATCGATGTGGTATCAAAGCGGCTCCAACATTCGGGTATTGCCAACCTGGGATTTAATTCCGGGGATGTATATCTTATCTGTCGAAACGTTGCAAGGTACCTTTGGCGAAACATTTTTGAAGCGATAGCCTAAATTAAAAGTAGCTAACGCCACATGGCCTTTGATTTATTTCAATTAGGCGTAGGTTTGGACGTACAAAACGTATCACGGATAGGCCGTCTTACATTTTCGCTGATTTAAACATCTATATATCCTTTTGCAAGTAATAATGATTTCATAATTATTGCAGTATTAATTCGTCGGCCTGATGAATAGCATTTTTAATCGAACTGTTCACATGTGTTACTTTTATTAATTGCTCTTCTAGATATAAATTAATTTCATCCTCATCAAGGCTATCCCTAAGGGTTTCTACAGGTCGATATTGATACATCCAGGCCCACATCACAGAATCTCCATAAGTTAGCTCTTTTACAACTTGATGCGCCTTAATTGAATCTCGCTCAGATGCAAAAGACGTTTTAACCAAGCTACGCTTTTGTCGTTTCATCAATTCTAATTTTGGCATAACTTCATCATGTAACCTCATAACTTCTGACTCAAGAAGTTTGTTCTGATTTACTCCACACGAGAGCATAGCATTGAGAAGAAAAATAGCCCCAACCTTTTTCAATGTAAGCATGGCTACAAAAATAAAATTTGTTCTATTTTTGCGCATGGAAACAATAATCTCACCGTCTAAAATACAGACAAGTCTCGAAGGCATCACATTCGATGACGTCCTACTCATTCCAGGCTATTCCAATGTTCTACCACGAGAGGTAGATATTTCGACTTATGTTAGTCGTTCCGTCAAAATCAATGTCCCAATTATTTCTGCCGCAATGGATACCGTGACAGACAAGCGATTGGCCATAGCCATAGCTCGACAAGGAGGCCTGGGCATTATCCATAAAAATATGAGCATTGCTCAACAGGCTGAGGAAGTGCGTCATGTCAAAAGATCGGAAAGCGGAATGATTCTCGATCCAGTTACATTAGGCCCTGAACAACCTGTGGGTGAAGCAAGAAATCTGATGAAAAAGCATAAAATTGGTGGAATACCAATTGTCAATAGACAAAACGTGCTTGTAGGCATTTTGACAAATAGAGATTTGCGCTTTGAGTACAACAATAATCGCCTGATAAGCGAACTAATGACTTCTCAAAATTTAATTACAACGACAGCACCCACGACGTTGGAGCAGGCCAAAGATATTTTGCAGGAACATCGGATCGAAAAGCTGCCCGTCGTTGATGAAGACTATCAACTGGTGGGTCTTATAACCTATAAAGACATTATAAAACTGGAAGATTACCCTATCGCTTGCAAGGATGGATTTGGCCGACTTCGTGTTGGCGCTGCTGTCGGTGTCACCAGGGACACCAATGCACGAATTGAAGCTCTCGTAAATGTTGATGTCGATGTAATCTGCGTAGATACCGCTCATGGACATTCGGAAGGTGTTTTATCCACCATACGCGAAATCAAGGATGCCTACCCTGAACTTCAAATAATTGGGGGTAATGTAGCTACAGGGGATGGGGCTCGTGCGCTTGTCGATGCCGGAGTGGATGGTGTGAAGGTCGGTGTCGGTCCAGGTTCCATATGTACAACACGCGTGGTTGCCGGTGTTGGCGTTCCACAATTGACAGCCATACAAGAGGCTTCGACTGCGATAATTGGCTCTAGTGTACCAATTATTGCCGATGGCGGTATTCGATTTACTGGTGATATAGCCAAAGCAATAGCTGCAGGAGCGAATTGTATCATGGCCGGTTCGTTATTTGCCGGAGTAGAGGAGGCTCCGGGAGAAACAGTAATTTATGAGGGGCGAAAATTTAAAGTATACAGGGGGATGGGTTCACTTAGTGCAATGGCCATGGGTTCAAAAGATCGATATTTTCAAGACGCGGAAGACGACTTAAAAAAGCTGGTACCTGAAGGAATTGAAGGTCGTGTTCCATTCAAAGGAAATTTGGCCGAGGTCATGATTCAATACATTGGCGGATTGCGAGCCGGAATGGGATATTGTGGAGCTGGAACAATTGAGGAATTGAAAAATGCCAAGTTCGTAAAAATATCTCCTGCATCTGTAACCGAATCGCACCCACATGATGTGACCATCACGAAAGAATCGCCCAATTATTCCACGCGTTAATTGTAAATCACAGAATTAAGGAATTATTACGTTAGACAGACATTTTTTTGAAACTCGAAATGCCGTTGAAGCAGCGCAAGATCTGATTGGATGTGTGCTCGAAACTCGTATCAATGGTATCTTGACGTCCGGAATAATCGCTGAAACTGAAGCCTACTGTGCTCCTGAAGACAAGGCCAGCCATGCATACAATGGAAAAAGAACGGCACGAACTGCTGTTTTTTATGGAAACGGAGGACATGCTTACGTCTACTTGTGTTACGGGATTCATTACTTATTTAATGTCGTTGTGGGCCCGGTGGATATTCCTCATGCGGTTTTAATTCGCGCCATCGTTCCAACGCATGGTATCCAAAGTATGATGGAGCGTCGCAAAACCGGTAAGACGCGATTGTTGACAAACGGACCGGGTAAGCTATCTCGCGCTCTTGGTATAAATAAAGAACATAATGGACTTGATCTATGCCATGGTTTGTCGCCAATTCGACTCGTTCAAAAAGACAAAACAAAAACCTTTAAATATATCGCAACACCACGGATTGGTATAGACTATGCGGAAGAATACGTGAATAATCCTTGGCGATTTTTATTGCAACCAGAACATTAATGCTAATCGACGTAATAGGTTATTTTATTAGGGTTACATCCCCAAAATAATTTTTAAAATCTCCATTCGCAAATGTCACCTGGATATGATAAACGAAGACACCTGGATCAAGTTCTTGATTATTTTCGGTGCCATCCCAATAATATTCTGTCGACTCTACATTAAAATTACGTGACTCAAATATAAGTGCTCCCCATTTATTAAATATTCTATAATAATCAACATCTCCCGACACGACTGAGTTAATATAAATTTCAAATCGGTCATTAATACCATCGTTATTTGGAGAAAATGCTTGAGGAATAAAGATTTTGTTGTCTTCAGCACATAATCTATTGAAATTGATATCGTCAGGCTCGAGACAAACACCGCATCCATCAATTAAGGCATTGCCATTTGGCACGCCCGCACAGTCGACACAAGATTGATTGAACATGGGGTCGGTTGGACTCAAACATTCTCCGCAGTCATCAATTTCGGCTGTTCCAAAAATGACACCGGCGCAGTCTTTGCAGGCAGCATTGTAGTTCTCATGCGATGGCGGCCAACAATCTCCACATTCGTCGATTACGGCATCTCCATTCGGATTACCTGCGCAGTCAGCACATGATTGATTAAACATTTCATCACTTGGATCCAGGCACTCGCCGCATAGGTCTATTATCGCGGTACCATTTATAACACCGGCACAATCTCTGCAAGTTGAATTAATTAAAGGATCGTCTTCCGGATAGCAGACACCGCACGAGTCAAGAAAAAATATTTCGGGAACGGTAAAATCAATTGAGTCCAAACAGCCAAATTGATTTTTTATATATAGAACATAGTCCGACGCGAATAGATTACGAATTAATTCAACTGAACCGAAATCAATTCCATCTATGGAATACAAATACGTTTCCTGGTCATGATTATTTATTTCAACAAATCCAAGTGATAGATCACAACCAGACCCACTAATATCCAAAGAAACATCTGGAGAAAAAGAACTTTCATTTACTACGAATCGAAAATTATCGATTCCCAGACCAAAAGAACCATCAACTCTTCGTTCTCCGTCAATTACGAGTGAATAAATACCTCGACAATCTTTCGATTCAACCTTCCATGGTGTCGCCAGGCCATCACCCGTATTTGGATCTCCAGCTCGGATTTGATCAGAGAAAATCAATTCATCCTGGACATCATAGGCCGTAATTGTAAAAACTTCACCGAGGTCCAAGTCGAGGACAACACCTTCCACGGAACGCAACCCGCGTTGAGATGTAATCCGCAATGGAGGCGATTCCAACCCGGATAAAACGCCGTCATCTGTAAGAAAGAACTCGCCTATATTCGAACCCGGCGCCGGTGTATCATCACCCTGTCCAAAAAAAGAAAAAAAAGCGGTGGCCGGAGGTCCTATTTGGGCCAGGACAGGACTCTGCCCATTATCCAGTGAAAATGAAACTCCAAATTCGTTAAAAAACTGGTTGTCTATCCGAAGTCCCTCAAAAGGTACATCGGCTGAGAATGATTCGAAATTTATTTCAAATGTCTGTTGGCTATTAGCAATACACACGCCGGTTATCCAAAAAATTGCCGCGACCCAAACATGCAGGAGGCGGGCTTGCTTTCGAATACTGCGATTCGTCTTCATTACAAACATTACTACAATAAATATACCATCTATCACTCAAGAATAATACTTCCGCCTCTTCATAAGGAACTATGCCTGACAAAACTTCCAATTTTGATGACGAAAGGGAACGATCGCAAAACTTGTTATGGAATGATAACCTGATATTCCTATTTTTGGAGCAAAATTGGACAAATGGGGAGTACAACTTTGTTGATATTAGCGGCTGGAATGGGGAGTAGGTATGGTGGCCTCAAACAACTTGATGCCATTGGACCAAATGGTGAAACGATCATCGATTATTCTGTTTACGATGCCATCCGGGCTGGGTTTTCAAAAGTTGTTTTTGTTATCAGAAAAGACTTTGAAGATGCGTTTCGTTTAAAAGTATCAAACAAATTCGCAAATGCTATTGAGGTTGTTCACGTTTTTCAAACCTTGGAAACAGGTTATGATGAACTTCCATGCCCGGAAAACAGAGTAAAACCTTGGGGCACGGGCCATGCCATTCTAGCGGCAAAAAATACAATACGGAATCCATTTGCTGTTATAAACGCAGACGACTATTATGGTGCCGACGCATTCGAACAGGCACATTCCTTTCTTCAAGGTTTAAACGATCCGTATTTAGGTGCAATGGTTGGTTATGGCTTATCAAAAACTTTATCGAAATATGGCCATGTCAACCGTGGAATTTGCAGTGTTGATGAAAATTATTTTTTAATCAACGTAATGGAAAGAGAAAAAATAGAGTATAATGGTGATGAGATAGTATATAATTCAGATGGAGAAGTTAAGATTCTTGATGCTAACGCCATTGCTAGCATGAATTTTTGGCTTTTTCATCCTGGAATATTTAATGAATTGGAACAAGCCTATAAGCAATTTTTAGTTGCCTATCGCACTATTCCAAAATCAGAATTTTACATTCCTACTTTCGTAGATGAACAAATCAAGTCAGAATTGTTACAAATTATTGTGTTGCTGTCAGAAGATTCCTGGTACGGCGTGACATACAAAAAAGATAAGGAAGCCGTGATGCAAGCGATAAAATCACTGCACACCTCAGAAAAATATCCTAAAAAATTGAAATTTTAATTCCCTACCAACTCATTTCATCTTCTCCATCATTCTCTGATGAAGTGTCTCCTTCCATTTCAGAGGAGATCTCAGGATCGCTAGATGACGATATTTCATTTTCTATTTCAGGTTCGGATACATCGTTGGTGGTAGCTTCTTCCGCCGTTTTGGAATCTCCAGACTCTCCGAACTCTCCCTCCTGCTCTTCATAACGCTTGGCAAATTCATCATAGTCGTAATCCGGCATCAATTCGGTCTTGACGTGGTCAACAACATCTTGTAACCCCTTAACAAAGCGATTAAAATCTTCTTTGTATAAAAAGATTTTATGGCGCTCATATCCACCGTCATTAAATTTTCGTGTACTCTCAGTCAAGGTGACATAGTAATCATCACCTTTTGTTTTTCGCACATCAAAGAAGTATGTTCGACGCCTTCCAGCCTTCACTTTTTGAGAGTATATGCTTTCAAATTTATTCGATTCCACCGCTTTTCGCTTTTAATTATGGTTAGCAATATACAAATGTAATATAAAAGGAAGGTTGTGCAAGCAGGACATTAAATTTTATCGATTGTGAAATTGAATGGCGGCTGTACACATTATGGCTTAAATGTTTTCAACAATCGGTCAAATTGAGACTACCGACCTGGAAACAAATCAGAAGTTTTACCCACTACCAGAAGAAACAGCCGGTTGCTGTTCAAGACTTTGCTGTTCAAATATTTCGGAATATAAACCTTTGATTTTCAATAACTCGTCGTGACTTCCTGATTCGACAATCCGTCCTTCATGGAGAACAATAATTTTATCAAATAGGGGCATCGCGTTCAATCTATGCGTAATAAAAATCGTGGATTTACCTGCCATGACTGTTCGCAATTGTTCGATGATTTTGGATTCTGTGACTGCGTCGACGGCAGAAAGACAATCGTCCAAAACCAAGAGGGCGGGTTGCTGAATGAACGCTCGGGCCAGCGAAATTCTTTGCTTTTGACCTCCTGACAGACTGACTCCTCGTTCGCCAATTTCTGTATCATATCCTTTCGGAAGCTTCATAATATCATCGTGGACCACTGCTAATTTTGCAAAGCGGTGTATGTCCTCTAGCTGAAGAGTAGAGTCCCCAAACTTTATATTCGCCTCTACAGAATCAGAGAATAAGAATACATCTTGCGGTACATAGGCCATACCCGCACGTAAATGCGACAGCGGTATGGATCGTGCATCCATTCCATCAAGCAGAACTTTTCCTTCATCCGGATCGAACAGTCTAAATATTAAATCAGCAATAGTTGTTTTTCCTGAAGCTGTCCGACCGATTATCGCCAGTGATGTGCCAGGCTCAACCGTAAATGAAACATTTTTTAATGCCTCTATACCACTATCCGGATATGTAAATGAGACATTCTGGAATGATACTGCTCCGGCTATTTTGCCATGCAATTCTGCCTCGCTTTCAGACTTTATTTCCGGGGTATAAGACAAGAATTCGTTAATGCGTTCTTGCGAGGCTTCAGCTTGTTGAACAATACTCGCAATCCAACCAATTGCCGTAACGGGCCAAGTCAACATGTTTACGTAAATTACAAATTCCGCGATATTCCCTGCACTTACCTCTCCGCGTATTGCAAATGTTCCTCCTATATAGATCGTAATGATTGTGCTAATTCCTATCATCAATATCATTAATGGAAAAAAATAGGCATTCACACGGGCCAAGTTCAAAGATTTCTGTTTGAACAGTTCACTTTCTGATTCAAAATAGTCGCCAAGCGAACTTTCTTGTACATAAGACTTGACAACACGAATTCCCGAATACACCTCTTGCGCTATACTTGTTAATCTTGACAGTTGTTTTTGTATAATGTAACTTTTACGGTTTATAATAGAACTGATATAATAAATTGATATTGAAAGCAGCGGAAGTGGAAGTAAGGTATACAGTGTCATTTTTGCATTCACCTGGAACATCGTATAGATAACGAGTACAAAAAGCGAAATTAAGTTTATCGTGTAAAGAAGACCAGGCCCCAAATACATACGAACCTTGGATACATCCTCAGAGATGCGTGACATAAAATCACCTGTATTATTTTTCCGTAAAAATGCCTGATCCAATTTCGTGTAATGCTTGAATATTTCATCGCGCATGTCATACTCTATGAGCCTGGACATGACTATAATGGTTTGCCGCATGAAAAACATGAATATGCCCGTGATAATTGCCGCGGCAAATACGAGAAGTCCATAGTACATAAGTGAGGTACCGATAGCATCTCCCCAGTTTTCAGCTGCCCTTGAATCACCCATAAAATGATGTACACCTAGCGCTTCGACAACTAAATCAATTGACTCTCGGACAGCTCTTGGAATTAGAACCTTGAAGTAATTAGACCCCACAACAAATATAATTCCAAGCAGCAAATGCCACTTGTAGCGTAAAAAGTACTTATTTATGTATCTGAGATTCTTCAATGTTCGCTGATATCCCTTAGAACGCAAAGTAAGACAATATGTTCCGTTCAGTGGAATAATGTTGCCGCCATGCCTTAGATTGGCATAGTATGTGCAGATAAGTAAAGAAGAGGAATGGACAAGGTTAAATAACTACTTTTGCACAAAACAAATCTTCATGGAAAACCGCATTATTACCCTCGACGAGTTTATCATCAGAAAGCAAAAAGACTTCTCTTATGCCACCGGGGAATTAACTGGATTACTGCGTGACATTGGTGTAGCAGCCAAAATTGTGAATAGAGAGGTTAACAAAGCGGGTCTCGTAAACATTCTGGGGACAGAAGAGGAAAGCAACTCCTCTGGTGACACGGTCCAAAAGCTCGATATGTATGCCAATCAAAAGCTCATTGACTGTCTAAGAAATAGTGGTGAGTGCTGTGCCATCGCATCGGAAGAGAACGAAGACTTCGTTACAATTCCGCCTGTAGAAGACAAAGCTGCCAAATATGTGGTTGTATTTGACCCACTTGATGGGAGTTCTAATATTGATGTCAACGTGTCCGTGGGAACTATATTCGGCATATACAGACGACAGAGCGGTGATAATGATACGGTTGTTCTTGATGACTTCCTTCAGAAAGGCACAGATCTCATTGCTGCCGGATATGTTATCTATGGCACGTCCACAATACTCGTGTATAGCACAGGTAATGGTGTTAACGGGTTTACACTTGATCCCTCTATAGGAGAATTTTGTCTTTCGCACAGAGATATTAAGATACCTGCAAGTGGCGGCTATTATTCTGTTAACCAGGGCTATTACTTAAAATTTGACCTGGAAATGCGACGGTACATTGACTATTGTTCAGACAGCAACTTACGACTGCGTTATATCGGTTCTATGGTTTCTGACATCCACCGTATTCTAATACAAGGAGGAATATTTTTATATCCCAACACGCGAAAATATCCAAAAGGGAAATTGAGACTGCTTTATGAGTGTAATCCTTTGTCATTTATTATGGAACAAGCAGGTGGTAAAGCGATTAATACAAAGCTTGCGCGAATTCTGGAAATGGAACCTCGCGAATTACATCAGAGATCAACTATCGTTATGGGATCACCAGATATGGTCGATGAAATGAAAGAATTCGTTATGCGCTACAGTACAGAATCGCCTACAATTGTATAACCTACTATTTTAAGACCAAAACACCCCTAATCTGAGGTTTTCGAAATGCCGGCTAATTTGATGGTATTCCTATTGCCTTTTGAGGTAAATTGATATCGGGCATGGCATTACTTGACCTTCATCTTTTCACCGGACAATGAAATATAAGGGAACAATTTCTCTGCCTTGTCCCGATCCAACTTTGATAAGGCTATAAGTGATTCAACCGAGTCTATCTTTGCGCCTTTGCGTAAACCATTTTTAATTGCCACAACATGCTCGTATTCCAAATATGGGTGTTTTAAAAGAGTCTTGAATTCTATTTTGTCAAGCTCTAATTTTAAAATTGGCCCTGAACATGAAATCTGACCCATAATCTTTTCAAAGGTTTCAATTGGAAATCCATAAACCTCAAGTAATTGCTTTTTACTATGGAAGCCACCCAACATTTTCCGATATTTAATAATGCGCGTACTATAGACTTCTCCGATCCCACGTATGAACATAAGCTCCTCCTTTACGGCAAGATTTATATTCACAATCTTATTTTGATGACGAATTTTCATCGATGTCTCATTCCTATTGGATGCAATTTTTCCCTTATGACCAGCTCGATTATCTTGACTTGATACACTTGTAACTGTTTTGTTTGGAGAGGTGATGGGTGACGTTGATGTCGACGTGGTTTTTATCTGATCTTGATTTATATTTTTAGTAACTTTTTCTCCAACAACAATACTATCTTCCGTCATATCTACACAAAACAAACTACGTATTTCACGATTAAATTTCTCATCACATTGATATGCATATGCAATTCTAATCAGAGAGAAAAAGATCAAAGAAATAGTTAGGTATGTAAGTGAAGTCATTTGAAAATATTTCATAATTCAATATTTTTTATTCCATTTTTAGTAAAGTGAAAATCAATCCTATTTTTTTTACAATATGTTCTTAAAAATTCCACCTCCTTCCATTTCAAAGATTGGCCGGCAACAACGAGATTCAAGTTTTTCTGTGGCAAACTAAAACTAGCCATCTCAAATCCTTCTTCTATTAAAACGAGTGTTGTATTCGGACTAATGGAATGATCAGATGATGACAACCGATCAATTTTCAATGCCCCCAAAGTCCACAACGTATTTACATCGATTTGGCTTAAATTGAAATCTTTATAGTTTCCACCTTTCTGAATACGTACCATGACACCCTCATCTTCAAATACTAAACATGAAGTAGACCTATTCAGGACAAAAGTGTTAATTCCCTCTAACGTCAAGGCAAGCAAACCTATCGTAAAAAAGGTAAGCATTATTTGTCTTCGATCTTTCGATCTAAACAGCAAACATCCAAATATGAGTAAGCCGTACATTAACAACATTTGTTTTTCACTAGGTTTCCAAGTGATGGAAGCACATGGTAAACTCATTACAAAGTTTACACCATCATTCATGAATGAGAATAGGTGGTCTATGCACGATATGATAAATGGAAACCAAAATTGGATTGCAGGGCAAATCAGGACAAATAGTGAAAAGAAAAAATTAACCTGAACCACAAAAGTGGCTATAAGGCTATTTAGCCAAAAATAAGGTGAAAATGATGAAAAATAATACAATGACAATGGCAACAAAACGAGCTGAGCAGAAACACTCAATGCCATCATGCAATAAATCCATCTTAAAAATAGGTTTCTAACCGTTAATATTCTACTCAATCGGGTATAAAAATAAAATATACCTGCCAACGCTAAATATGAAAATTGAAATCCTATGTCAAATAAAAAATTAGGTGTAACCAGCAATGAAATCAAAGCAGAACATGCCAATACATTCCACTTATCAACTTGGCGGTACGTAATTACACCTATTTCATAAATGGAGATCATTATTCCAGCGCGTACGGCGCTGGGTGTCGCACCAGATGACAAGACAAATATCCAAACGGCCAACAACACAATGATCGGAAAGCAATATTTGTACGATCGCCGATAATGCCTGAAGAACAAAAGTGGAAAGCAAAACACATAAACCATGCCCACATGCATTCCGCTCACGGCAAATACATGTCCGATACCGGCCAATCCATATTTACTTCGGGCTTCCGATTCAATCTCATCTTTATAGCCCAAAAGGATTCCTTTTATCAAGCTCTTGTATTTTGAGCTTTCGAACACCTGGTCAATGCGTACCATCATAGACGAATTTAGACTCCAAATAAAATTTTGAATTGACCATTCCGCAGTAGAAATAATTTCAATTTCCTGATACTTCACATAGGAAATAAAATCTATATTCTTGTACGCCAAATATTTTCGATAATTAAAACCATCAGGAATTCTCTCTTCACCAGGTTGGTAAATTTTACTAGAAACTATCGCCAATGCGCCAGGTGTTAAATTCGCACCATCAGCCTTCGATATTTTTAATAAAATTTTCGCTTTTTTTCCATCAATAATGGTTGATGAAATTGCTTCAGTTTGTTTCTTTCTCTTTTTAAGTGATATTATTTTCACAGGAATTTTGCCAAATGCTACCATTGAATCCAGCGGTATCTCATCAGACGCATTCCAGGTGCTGGTGCAAAATCCAATGCAAGACATCAAAAGAAAAAGCGAAACTGGAATTAGTACATTGCGATCCAAACGAACCAAAAAGAGGAATAACATAACTACCGATGAACCCGCGACGAAGTGCAAAACGAAGCCAGTCGCAACTTGATTCATCACTATACCAAAGATTAGTCCGATTGTTAGAAAAACGAGTGGCCGTTTACTTAGCATTTGGTAAGTCATCAATTGTAAGTGTCACGAGGTGTCAAAATATCCCCGAGGGTCAACAACTTTAACATATAGAAATTATCTTAATATGAATTATTTTTCATCTTTACCCATTAATTGTAGCGTACATGGGACTATTGACATTCATTAAATCTTTGTTCACTAAAAAAGTAGAAAAACCATCCCCAATGAAATATTTGATTTGCGGCCTGGGAAACCCGGGAGCCGAATACGAACACACGCGGCACAATGTCGGATTTGACATTGTCGATGCTCTGGTTGAAAAAAAAGAAGGTTCATATAGTGACGAACGTCATGGAATGATCTCGACCGTTAAACATAAAGGACGAACATTAATCATCCTCAAACCAATGACGTACATGAATCTATCAGGTAAAGCCGTTCGCTATTGGGCGCAAAAACACAATATTCTTCCTGAAAATATTCTGGTTGTTCTCGACGATTTAAATCTGAAATTTGGTACGGTGCGATTGCGTAAAAAAGGAAAGGATGGGGGGCATAATGGACTAAAAGACATAGACTTACATTTACAAGGCCTGACTTATGCTCGGCTTCGAATCGGGATCGGAAATTCCTTTGGACGTGGTCAACAAGTAGATTACGTTCTAGGCCAATGGAACGCAAAGGAACAGGAACATATGCCCAAAATTATTAAACATTGCGTCAGCTCAATTTTTTCATTTACCGTGGTTGGCCCGGATCGAACTATGAGTCAGGCCAACAAGGAGGTGTGTCGTCTAGAACCGGAAGAGTGATGGCGGGTTCGAAAAGTACATGACTAATTCAGAATGAATTTGGATCCTTAAGTTGCGACTTGAATATAGGCGCTACACTATATGAAAACACGATCAAAGCACGAGGCTCGAATTGTGACATCCGATGTATTCAGCCCTGGATTAATCGTGCGTGTACAAACTATTCCAAAGGTAGTAGGCCGCATAACCCCTATACGGTTTCCAAGATTCGGCGCGTTTCAGTAGATCGTCCGTAGAATATTTGTTTCCAGTCATTATGAACATTGCTTTCTTCAAGCCTGCATCTGCGGCTGGAAAGGCATTCATCCTACCAAAACATCGTAACATGACATATTCTGAAGTCCAATCTCCGACACCTGATACAGAAATTAATTCCGATTTTAAATCGTAGTCTGGGAGCAGGGACAACCTATCTTTCGACCATGATTCGCCGACAATTTTTTCCGCAACCGTTCTTACATACTTAATTTTTTGGCGCGAAAATTTCATTTGGCGAAATTCTTGATCGGAAATATTACAGAGCTTTTCAGCTGTGGGAAAAATAAAATATGTACGACTTTCTTGTTCAATGGATCTACCAAATGCCAAAACGAGGTTTCGCTTGACCTGGTAGGCAAAAGTCAAATTTATTTGTTGACCAATAATGGCCCATGTAAGTGCTTCGAGTAATTCGGGAATTTTAATTACCCGTATTCCTCTATGCTGCTTAATACAAGCTGTGAGGGTCGAATCCTTACCTAAGACCTGCCAAATAGGATCCATATTGCGATCGATATCCAGCCATTCCAAAATGTACAATTTAATTTTTTCCGCATCCTTGTGGAACCTACTATCAAATTGTACGAACAATTTGCCATTTCTACTTTGCTCGATATGAATCAGAATTAATCTACCATCGATATCTATTAGTTTCGATATCGAGCTCCCTGTTACTGTATGCAAGCATTCTAAGGCATTTCTATTGAGATACCGTAACGACTCGGAAAACGAGAAGGTACTCGGAAGTTCTATTTCAATTTTATACAAAACAATGATTCAATTTACGTCTGAAGAATTGATGAAACTAAAGGGCCTAAGGTAGTGGTTCGTTCCACACGAGTACATGTCAATAGCCTAAGCTGCTCTCTGGCCCGAATAAATTCTGGCGTATTAAACTTATTTTCTGAAATACAAATACCATGTCCCAACTTGTTCATTTTGACCGCTAAATATTGTTGTTCAGGTTGACCCGGTGTGGGGACAAAAATAGCCTTCCGTTGAAGTTTTATTAAATCCATAATTGTCGAGTATCCACTGCGGCAAACAATGACGGCAGCTGACTGAATTATTTTACTTAATTCATTAGCAGCAGCGACATTTATAATTTTAACATTTGGTAATTGTGGCAAATAATTGCCGTCATAACCGCGAACTAACACACCTTTTATTTTACGTTCATGAATTAAGTGTATAATTTTTTTCTCGAATATAGTACGTGACGGTTCCGGACCGGAAAGCAGAAAAAGAACAGAATCGTCATCGATGGCCTGATTCGAAAAGTCCAGTTGAGATAATGGGCCAATAAATTTTGCGCGATCGTCTGTTAATAAGGATAATTCGCCCGCTAAATTATTTGGTGGCTCAAAATCCGGAATTAATATTTGGTTAAACGGACGCAATTTAGATACTATTAATTGGGTCGATATTGACCGGATAAAACGCCCCTGCCCTACCACACCAAATTGATGTGTAATAATAATATTAAAGCAACTTTTATCGTGGCAGCCATATCGATTATCAGACAGGATAATATGAGGCGCTACCCGCTCAATAATGGATTTCAATTCGCGATTTTCGGCTGATATTGCATTTTGAACACGCCAAGCCGTTTGTAAAAGGTTTGGGAACAGGGACTTGAACTTGTACCGAATGTTGTAACCCGGCAATTTATGTATCGTAATTTCTGGAAATGTACGCATCAAATATCGGTGTGCCAATCCATCAGAAGCCAACTCAAGTTGTGCACCTTGTGCAATGAATTCGCGGATAAGAGGGATGCTTCGGGTAGCATGACCTAGTCCCCAGTTTAGCACACAAAATAGAATGCGTTTCACCGCACTAAGTTACGCTTGCCACCTTTTAGTTTAGTTTTATTTCTTCGCCGAAACTATCAGAGAATTGATATTCCAAAAGTGATAAATCCAAACTCGGTACAATTTTTATCAACTTTTTATACTTGAAGTACCACTGCCACCGAATATTCGGAAAACCTGTTGTGAGGTAGGCGTGAACAAAGGGATGCACCGTTAATGTTAGCTTGGACTTGGGTCTGGAGTTCAATATATGACTAAAATCACGTTCTATGTCGTCCGTTAACAATACGGTCGGTGTTACCTTCCCAGTGCCATTACAACTAGCACATTTCTCAGCTGTTTGGATATGTACAGCAGGCCGGACACGCTCTCGTGTGATCTGCATTAGACCAAACTTGCTTAAAGGTAGGATGGAATGCCTGGCACGGTCTTCTGCCATTTCACTTCGCATGGTTTTATACAGATATTGTCTATGCTCTGGTTTTCGCATATCGATAAAATCGATGATGATAAGTCCGCCAATATCACGCAATCTCAGCTGCCGAGCTATTTCACTGGCAGATTCGATATTTACTTTGAGGGCGCTATCCTCTTGTCCCGCCTTAGTGGATTTTGGACCACTATTTACGTCTATTACATGCATAGCTTCGGTCGACTCTATAACTAAATAGGCACCACTTGGCATCGTATAAGTTTTCCCGAAGGAAGATTTTATTTGTCTGGTAATACCCATTCGCTCGAAAATGGGTTGACGGTGTTTGAATTCCTGAACAATTTTCACTTTGGCAGGCGCTATTCCACGTAAGTAGTCCTTCACGCTATGCACCATGTCTCCATCGTTAACAATTATCTTGTTAAAAGAATCATCGAGAAGCTCGCGTAAAATGCTGTTGGTCTTGTCCAATTCGCTCAACAACTTTTTAGGCTCTTTTGCCTTTCTCAACTGAGTAAAAATCGTTTTCCACTTGGCGAGCAGAGATTCCATTTCCTCATGTAATTCTGCCACACCCTTTCCTTCCGCAACGGTGCGTGCGATGACTCCAAAACCCCTGGGTTTTATACTACCCATCAACAGCTTCAATCGCTTAACTTCCTCTTTATTCGCGATTTTTTTAGATATGGAAATGCCGTCGGAAAACGGACAAAGCACCAGGTATCGACCTGGAATTGTGATTTCGCAGCTGAGTCTTGGACCTTTTGTTGAAATGGGCTCTTTTAAAATCTGGCCTATTATCGGCATTCCAGGTGAAAGAACTTTATCTATTTTACCCGTTTTAATGATGTGCGCTTCTTCTTCAAAATTGTCGAGCAGATGCGTGTTGAGCTCTCCATTTATGGATCCTTTCGTGTACTTTAGGAGCGACCTCAACGGTGGACCTAAATCTGTATAATGAAGAAAAGCCTCCTTCTTGTGACCTATGTCGACGAACGCGGCATTCAATCCTGGTCTTAACTTCTTAACATAGCCAAGAAAAATATCACCTACGGAGAACTTCTTATTCGTCTTCTCTTTATGTATTTCTACCAACCGCTTGTCCTCCAACAAGGCAATCTCTATTCCTGTTGGAGAGGAGTTGATAATCATGTCCTTTTCCACTGCACGTACCTATTTATCGATAATTTGGATCTCAGGCATACCTATAGAAGGCATAGTATGAGTCCGCACATGCAATATTCCGTGGAAGGAAATAAGAATCTTTTGGGGCACGATGAAGATAACGTGTTATGCGTTATCGACTTTTGTTACATTTCAAATGATGATACCGGACGCGATTGTACACGTCCGGTATCCCTTAATTTATCTGTTCTTCTTCTTGTGTCTGTTTTTACGCAAACGCTTTTTTCTTTTATGCGTTGCGATTTTATGTCTTTTTCGCTTTCTTCCACACGGCATATTACATATAGTTTATTTAAAAATTAATTTTTACACTTTTGTTCATAGTGGCTTGACGAATCCGCTTGATTAAGTGCTCGATACGCTTCGGCCAATAGACAAGTTACATTGCCTCGTTCTCCTTCTAACGCTATCGCCTGCTTCAATCGTTCCACTGCTTTTTCATATTGGTTAGTCTGCATTGCAAACGTGCCCAAGTGTCGATAAACAGGCGCATATTCCGGATGCTGGGTTTTTAATTGCAGTAGCATTTGAATACCCTGCATCGGTCTGGTTTCTTCGGGCAAATAGACATACGTCAATGCCAGATTGAGGTCGATCTCCGGGTTCGAAGGGTCAATCAATTTGGCCTGTTCCAGAGCAGACCGTGCGCGTTCCGCACAATATGATCTGTTTCTTTCCGACTTCAGAATTCTTATACCGGCAGCATAAGTGGTTCCCGCCAATGACCACGCCTCTAAAGTGTTGCGCTCCAAGGCTATTTCTTCGGCATAGTATCCCGAGACGTCGAATCGGCCCCATTTATAATAGAGTCCTGCCAACTGCTCGAGCAGTCGCATTCGTTCCTCATTATCTCCAGCTCGGTCTATTAAAATTTTCAATTCATCAACTTGCACTTTTTGCTCATCATCAAGCTGATGATAGGCATCTCGTAGGAGTGTCTGCGCACTAATTGACTGTTTAATGATGGATCTCGACTTTTCGATATCCCTTTGATCTTCCGATTTAAGGTCTGTCCCGAAATAGAGGATAATAGCAAATAGCACAAATCCCACATACAGAAGACTTGACTTATTCATGGCATATTTTTATTCCGCCTCGTCTTTTAGCTTGTTAGCATCCACATTAGCTTTAACCTGTTCGACAAACACTTTTGCTGGTTTGAACGCAGGTATGAAATGCTCTGGAATCTCTATGGCAATGTTTTTCTTTATGTGTCTTCCGATTTTTTTTGCTCTCTTTTTGACTATAAAGGAGCCAAATCCTCTGATATATACGTTCTCGCCCTCTGATAATGTTTCCTTCACTTCTTTAAAAAATGATTCTAAGGAAACCAATACGTCCACTTTAGGAACACCAGTCTTTTCAGAGATGACTGATACTAAGTCCGCTTTTCTCATCCTTACTTATTGATAATTAACAAATTACACCCTTTTTTGGAGGTCTTCCAAAGGTCGCGCAAATTTCGCAAAATTTTGATATCCACAAAAAATAATGTGCTCTTTTTGAGAGAATTGTGCAAGAAAATCCTTCATCCTCAACGTTTAAGCACCCTTTCCTCCGTTTAAACAGGCCTTCGATTTAGAGAAAAAGCCCCTTGGATAACGTATTCGGCTGCAAATCAGCTCAAAATGAGCTATCAAAAAGGTCGTTCTACGCGTTTATGCCGATAAATTAGATTATTCCGATAATCAAAGTTTTAAAGCACTAGATGGTAAAGTACATTGTACCTATTTTTGCGGCCATGATATTATCAATGACAGGGTACGGTGAGGCGTCGACATTTTTTGAAGACAAGGAAATCAAAGTAGAAGTCAAGACTATCAACAGCAAAGCAGGAGACATTAGGTTTCGGATTCCACATCGTTATAGCGCTCTGGAAATTAAGCTTAGGCGCATCGTCCAAGAAACGGCTCATCGAGGTAAAATTGAGGTAACTATTTCTACGCAGAGCGACAAAATGGATGATGAGTATGAAATCAATTTGCCATTGTTTAACGCTTATTACAAGAGTCTATCTTCCGCACTGAATAAAATGAATGTTGTAGATGGCAGCCTGGCAGCCGGCATATTGAAAATATATAATGTCGTCCGTCCCAATAACTCAACCGTGAGTTTGGAAGAAACGCAAGTCGTTATTTCATGCCTGCATGCAGCGTTGGACGCATTGAAGACATTTCGTTCGGAAGAAGGGCAAGCCCTGCTGGCAGATTTTAAATTACGGTCAAGTTTAATCGCATCGAAAATTGATGAAATAAGCCCATTCGAAACTCAACGATTGGAAGAACTTAAAACCCGATTAATTAAAAATTTTGAAAGTATTGGCCGAGAAGTCGATATACATAAAAACAGGTTCGAACAAGAATTAACATATTATCTCGAAAAATTTGATTTAACGGAAGAAAAGGTTCGATTAAAACAACATTGTGATTTTTTTCTGCAAACGCTTCAAAATAAAGATGAAGTGAAAGGAAAGTCACTTGCCTTTATTAGCCAGGAAATGGGTCGCGAAATAAATACTATAGGCTCAAAAGCCAACAATCATCGTATTCAGCATATCGTGGTTGGGATGAAAGAAGAGCTTGAAAAAATCAAAGAACAGCTAGCTAATGTCGTTTAGCCAAAAAAATCAGGGTGGCAAGATGCTTATTTTCACCGCTCCATCTGGTGCCGGGAAAACAACTATCGTGCGACATTTATTAAATACATTTGACTTTTTGGATTTTTCTATCTCCGTGACGACAAGAGAACGGCGCCCGCATGAAATCGAGGGAAAAGATTATTTTTTTCGTTCAGTTGAAGAGTTTCAACACCTGATCAAAACTGAAAAATTAGCGGAATGGGAAGAGGTTTATGAAGGTCGATTTTACGGAACTTTAAAATCTGAGGTTGACCGCATATGGCAATCGGGTCGGCACAGCGTTTTCGACATTGACGTTAAAGGTGCAGCTAATTTACAGCTTCAATACCCATCCAATTGCAAATCGACTTTCATCAAGCCACCATCTATAGACATTCTGATCGAGCGGTTGACGAATCGAAAGACAGAGTCAGCGGATTCCCTCGAAAAAAGAATTAAAAAAGCGAAGATTGAACTCTGCTATGAGTCGGTATTTCATCAAGTGTTAATCAATGATGACTTGAGCGCTGCTTTAAAAAATGCAGAAAAAATCGCTCAATCCTTTATATTTGGGGAGAACCATCAATAAAATGGGTACGGCAATCACTAAAGGAATCAAGATTTCTGTCTTTCCTCAATATCTTCAAGAGGAGAGTCGTCCAAAGGAAGGACGTCATTTATTTTCATATTTGATTGAAATCGAAAATGTTAGTGATCAAGTTGTCCAATTAATGTCACGTCATTGGTATATTCTCGACTCTTTTAGTCATTCACGTGAAGTTGAAGGAGAAGGGGTTATTGGTCAACAACCAGTTCTCACCCCTGGTCAAATTCACCGGTACACTTCTTGGTGCCCACTTGAATCAGATATCGGCTTGATGTTTGGTTTTTATAAAATGCGAATCGTTGAGACTGGTGAACTCTTTGAAGTACGCATACCTGAATTTACACTTTGCTCCGACGCCAAGCTCAATTGATAGCTATTTCAATTGCTATTTTAATCTTTCTTCATTATTCAAAAGTCATACTTAGCCATTGATAGATCGGGCTTCATTCGAGAACACCATAAGTAAATGAAAAAAGCGGCTCAAGAGCCGCTTTTTTCTGTGGTACCACCTGGAATTGATAGGGTGTGAGCATTTGACGTAATTTGAATGTAATTATGTTAAAATCAATAGATTATATATTTTGCTATTGTCAAAAGACTTCATTTTTATTCATATATTGCAGATAAAACCGTCCACAAATGAGTCCACCTTTTCATATTAAAGTGAACGGCCATGACAATCAATTTTTATCTGAAAAACAAAAGTGAAGCAACCACCTCAATCATTCTTCATCTATGGGCAAAAAAGCGCGTTCGGTTTGCAATCGGCGAAACGATTGATCCTAAGCTCTGGGATGATTTAAAACAATATCCGGTTCGAAGACACGAATCGTATTCGTTTCTTTCGAGATACATCGACAAATGTCGATTTGAGGCAAAGTCTTATTACGAATCAAGACGATTGGATGGATTGGGTGTAACTCAACCCAGCTTTAGAGAATACATGAACAGTAAACTAACCCAGGTCGAGGCCAATCCAGTATCTAAGACTATCAATCTCCTTGAGTATATGGACTTGTTTATCAATAACAGAAAAAGAACATCCACGTATTCGGTAAACACAATCAAGACTTATAATAAACTCAAAGGAAGGCTTGAAGAATATCAAAAACATTCCGGAGCTCCCCTATCGTTCAAATCAATCGATCTCGACTTCTTTTATGATTTCTCTGATTGGATGTTCAATATCCAAAAATATGCCCTTAGTACGGGGAACAGATATATTACTTACATTAAGGTAGTAATGAGGGACGCAGTTGAAAATGGCTATACAGACAACCTCAGCTTTGAGTCCAAGCGATTTCATATAAAGTATCAGCCTGGTGATAATATATTTTTGACTGAAGATGAATTACTTCATGCGTATAAGCACAAGTTCAAACCTGAGAACGAACACTTGACCAAGTACAGAGACCTTTACTTAGTGGCTTCCTTCACGGGATTGAGGTTTTCAGATTTTTCTTTACTCACACCAGATCATATTGTCTCAATTAAGAATGAAGACTATGTGAGAAAGCTGAATCAGAAGACAAGAAGAACAACCTACATACCACTTCATTCAGTAGTTAAAAAAATCATTCCTACAATTGATATCCATAATCCGCCTTTAATTCAGGTATTTAACAGACAAATTAAAAAAGCTTTCAAGCTTATGAAATTTAACCAGCCAATTTTCATTAGATCTTCTAAAGCAGGAAAGATTATAGAGGTAAAAAAAGAAAAGTGGGAACTCATCACTGCTCATACGGCCAGATCAAATTTCATAACTAATTGCTTAATTTCTGGTATTCCTGAAAAACCAATTATGGACATGGTTGGTATAAGTAAAGCAGATACACTTAAGAAATATCAGCGCATGACACCAAAAGAGAGCGCTATCATAGCTATGAATAATAAATTTTTCAGCGCGAAGTCGAAATGGCTACTAAATAGTATTTAACCTTAACAGACCGACGAGATCCACACTAATTACGTTATGGCCCATCTGTATCGATTTCAATTACTTTCATTGATTAAATAAAATCAAGTTATTCTGGGTCAAAATCTCCGCGTCTCTGCCGTCTTCGTTTTGCTGAAGTTTCACCCAATCCGAATAAGGTGAGCTGCTCATAGATCTTGAAATTGAAATATTAAAGTAGGAAAGCTCTATATTGTTGACCTATGTGTTATGAAATTGCCGCGCAGACTTATAGCAGACTCAAGTACGCCAGACGAGTAGGAGCCAGTCAAGAAGAAATTGAACGCCTGGAAAGGGAGTATGAGAGGCTAAAACCGTATCCTCTGTATTACGCTATGTCGTTCGCATTTCCGAAGTTGGTTATTTATAGAAATACAGATCCGAAAAACCCTGTTTTGGCGGAATTTTCGTTGATACCTCACTTCGCGAAAACTAAAAAAGAGGCAGATAGATACAGGGCACAATACAGGACGGCAAATGCTACAGTTGAGAAGGTGCGAACTACTCCAATGTATAGAGGGGTTGTTTCAAGAAAGTGGTGCTTCATACTGCTTGATGGTTTTTTCGAAAATCATCACCATAATAAAAAGTCTCACCCCTTCCACATACGACATAAGTCTACAGAACCAATTCTAATGCCCGGATTGTGGGATGAGTGGGTGGACCCCGAGACGGGAGAAGTGCGCACATCCTGCAATATTCTAACCAGGGCGGCCGATGGCTTCATGGAAGTGTTGCATAACAAGAAAACTGGGCGCGGCCCGCGTATGCCAATTATGATTAAACCTGGATTGGAGGCGGAAATACTAAACGATTTTGACTTAGTTCTGGACAATTACAAGGAAATTGAATTGCCGCTTGACGAGCTTGAGTTTTTTCCAGTCGGTCAACTACGCGGCTCTAAAAATGGTATTGGTAATAAGCCAGAAGCATGGGAGTCTCACGAGTATGATACACTGAAAGGTAGCACCATATTGGAGTTTAGCAAATCATAAGCTATCGTTTTATCCATATCGTTCTTTCCACCTCCTTGCCTTAGCATCACTCATACGCCTAATCTTTGGATCATAATTATTGTCTTTGGTTTGCATAACACGTTTACCTGATATTGGAGCCAATAACTTTAAGTACTTGTGGTTTCGGTTTTTTATCTCATTGCTTATGCGATAAGCATCAAATACCTGATAATCGAAGGGCTTCATAAGTGCCGTTGCATTCGCTAAAGGTTCATTAGTTTTTAACCATACATATTCGTCCTCTCCATTGAGGAGTACAACAGGGCATCTATGGTGTCCAATTCGCTTCATTAATTTATTTGCAGGGGCCGTAATAATTGCAAATGAATTTATTCCCTTACCCGTATAGGGATCGATCCATGTATCCCATATTCCGGCAAGTGAAAACTTTTGTTGTTTTGATCGTGGAAAAATTAAATAGGGTTTATCTAACTCCGCATTACGCGGTCCCGCAATGAATGCATCGCATACAATTAGACATCGTTGTGACCTAATTGGTCCCTTAAACTGTGGCATAGTAAGAATGCCTTTTGGTCCTGTATAATTCGCGGTATTATATTCCCGGTTGAGCTTGCCCTCCATTGGAATATTAGTGACATATGTTTGTCTTTTAGAATTGGCCAGGGTTAGGCCAAATTGGAACATCTGTAGTTGCTGTGGATCTTTATTGGTTATAACTAACGCAGCATCAGATTTCGCAATATTGGCTGAAGGTTTGTAGGACAATTCATCATCAGCGAATGCCTGGTAACGCTTCTCTATTTCTCGAATGGACTTGACAACAACGAATCTCTTGCACATTTTCCAAATTTAGTAATTTTGAAATTATGACTGCACTTCGAGGACATAGAGCCAAAGAATCGAATAACACGTCTTGCAGTGAAATATTGGTCGTAGTCGACTTCTTTTTCATGCCTCAAAGCGAGATCAAACCCGAACCGCTTAAGCCAGTCCTCGGTGAGGGGGATAGGTTTCAAATGCGATCGGCCGATCGATGATGACAGAAGTAGATCACTGATATCTGAAGGAGTAATAACCAGTTGATCCCCATCTTGATCAATCACCATATTTCCAATTCTAAGTTCGTTTGGTTTATCATATGTTTTGTTTGAGCAATACAAGCGCTTTTTCCATTAAACTTTCGTCCTTCTCCTTGTTTGCTTGGGCTTTCTTTAAGAACTCAGCTTTGCGAATACTCTTAATGCCAGCAGTAACATATTTACTAACATCAACACCTTCACCCGTTAGAAAATCAGTCGCAGTATCATGATTTGAGCTGACTGCTTCTGCATAATCATGAAGAAGCAACTTGCAGCCTTTGTAGTTCTTTTTCTTTTCCATAATAATACTTACCCTTTTTAATATCACCTATTTCCATACCTCTATTTTGTCCCCGGCGCGCGAGGGGTTGGATAAATAAAGTCTTGATCTCGCATCAGGATATTCCTTATCGCACGCCATTAGCTCTATGTTTTTTAGCATTATCTTGTATTTACGCATGTAAGAATATACCAACTGATAAGCCGTTTCGGCGTCTGGCGCTATGGCATAATGATCCGAAAAGTCGGTAAGAGTTACTTTATAAAGCTTCATTTCTATTCTGTTTAGTGCCTAATATTTCGTTTTCAATCTCTGACTCTTCGCATTTCTTCTCATAGTAACACCTCATTAAAGTTTCAATGTAGCCCTGAGCGTTGGGACTAATCATAATTTCTTCATCCAAAGACCGATTCAAGACTGCCCAAATCTTTTCCCAATAAATTTCTTCTAAGCTAACTCCGTTCATATTTACTCTCTATTTCTGCCACGGCAAGTACCAGGGGCAGCGTTTGATAAAAGTCAAAAGGTTTACGCGCGCGAATGCCTCAACTCTTTTCCAGCGGCCGGCTTTAATCAGTAGCATCGCGAGGTCATTTTCTCTTTCTGAGTCTACGTCTATGATTCTACCATAGTCGTTTCCCTCTTTAATCCTGTCGCCCCTCACGGGCCTGAAATTGTTCGTGTATTTCATTGGTCGTTATTTGTTCGCCTGATTATATTTTGTCAATTTCAGATATTCATATCTACATTTCAATCCACAGAAATCACCGTATTTAAGTAGCTTCCATCCTTGTTTTTTGGCCTCATGTCTGTAATTATCGGGATGAACAAACACCGATGAAGCCAAACACATATCGCAACTTACGCGTGTATATTTTTTGATTGCCATTGTCAGTAATTCCCCTGTTCGTAATACACAACTTTGGGTTCGTCTATCCGTATGCGTTTCATCCTCAAAGGCTCAGTATGGTGTATAGTGGCTTTAGCAATACTCCAAGCTTCTGATTTCGAATTTGCAAGTATTATCAAACCGCAAGGCACAGGCCATTTTGGTCTAAACTTTACTTCATATAATTTTAGCTTTTTCATAATTCAATATTTCAAGTCAGTTCACTTCCCCGCCAGTTCACCCATCTTCTTGGGCCAGTGAGTTGAGAAACTTAATATCATTTGACACTCTTCTTCAGCATGTTGAAGACGGTCTATTTCCGCTGCAATTAAAGCACCAGCTATGATTAGTCTTTCCTTGTAGGCCTTTTTGCTCATCTTAATACATACGTCATCATTCCAGCTAACAGGCATATGGCTAAATCTTGTACGCGGTGTGCTGTTTGATAATAGCGCTCTCGCGGCCGTCGTGAGTTCATCGTTGCGGTTAAGAAGCATATCACCCTCAACTGTCCGTCCATGTTTTTCAATTTGCTCCTTTCTTTCTTGAGCGATTAATTGTATTCCTGTTTTCATATCATCTATTTACTTGCTAATAATTCATTCAACACGCGCCACGCCCGAGTGGCTCGTAATATGTTCCGTCCATTGAACAGCCATAGCCTGAGCTATACCGATATGGAATTTGCTTCGCTCTTTTCCTTTACCTTTTCCAAGTTTTCCGAATATGCTATATTTCGATTTTCCGGATTTGTTCTTTTTGCAGTTATAAAGAATGTACTCCGGATCAACGGCCGTCTTTTTACCAAATAATGTCTCCTCCATATTGTACTCAAGTGGTGGTAAATTCTTTAACCACAGGCATGTCTTTTTCGGAATTGGATCACCGAAATAATAAGGGTCAATTATTTGATTCGGAGGTCCGATATGAGTTGATAGAGCGCCAATAGGGTTTTCCATGGCAATGTGTTCTATGTCAGCATTAAATAACTCCCAAGCGAAATTTACCGCATTTAACCTCTGACTCCATCTATGAGGATTCTTTATGAAGTGTCTATTCGCCGCTACAGTTAAATAGGTGCATGGTGGAAAACAGATCATTAGTTTAAAACCATCGTTTATGATGTCAAAAACATTACCTTGATAGTGTTTACCAGGACTTTCAGTTGGTAGAATGTCGCAACTAATAGCGTCCCATCCCTGCGCTGTAAATGCGTCCCGGACTATCCCTGAATATTCACACGCTATTAATGCTCTTTTATTCATTCAATTCCTCTTTCAATCCCTCTAACCCCCGTACACAGAGATAAGATGGATTGGGTTTTATGCTTTGAGGGACTATCCACAGGAAGTATTTCCTTTAAATTCATTGCAATAACCACCCATTCTGCTCTTTCTTTTATCACGATAAGCCCTAAGAAATTCTTGTTTTATTTCCTCCGCATACTCCTCGGCTTCATTGGGTGACAAATCCTCAATGGGAATCTCATATCCATAATCTTCAAGCTCCACGCAAGACTGAGCTTTTCTAATTTTAATCTTAAATAACTTTTCCATAGGTATATTATTTCAAGTTGATCAATCCTTCCACTTCCCAGTTTTCGCATTGAAGCGGGATAATTCTTTCTTGAGTTTCGCCAGATCTTCCTTGCCCCAATAGCTATTAATATTGCGTAGTCGTCCAAGTATCAATTTCACTAACTCATGCGTTTGTTCGTCGAGCCTATTCTGTACTTCCCTGTGTTCATCTAACATGTCATTTAATTCCCTCCAAGTCATAATTCATATTTATTTTAATTCAAAACATTTGCAGCTGCGACCGGTGGCGGTCAATGCGAGCCTTCATTTTATTGTAATATTCAGCGTCCTTCTCGATTATTGTCAAATCAAAGCCCATGTCCAAACAGGCAATCGCAATGGATCCGGAACCGCCGTGGGTGTCTAAAATTTTGTCACCTGGTTTGGCATAGTTTTCGAGAAGCCATTTATATAGGACGACTGGCTTTTGAGTCGGATGTATTCTTGTCTCGTTTAATTTTTTATTACCCTGCTGTATGTGCCCCTCTTTAATCGACTTACCTTGCATCATACCATTCCACATATATTGAAACAATCGCACAGAGTCATGAAAGGTACAAGCGGCAATTTCAGCATCAGAGAAACTGCTATTCTTATTACACTTATCCCAAATTATACGTCCAGGTGATAGCCCTTCGAATCTAAAGTAATTGACACCCCATAATATTTGGTGAATGGAAACCCTGCATATTTCATCGTAATACTCTTGTGTTGGAACAAACCACTTATCTGCAATTCCGTAATCGCGCCTTTTTACATTAATCGAACTTACCTTCTTCCCGTAATACTTTCTTTTTTCTGGACCTGAATAATACGGCGGATCCACAATCGCCAAATCATACGCATTGTCCTCCATGTCCCGCATGTAATCCATGCAGTCCCCGTGTAGCATCTCTATGTTTGATCTTTGATTCATTTTACTCTTCCTCCTCGTCCCAAAACAAGTCCTCGAAATTCTCGTACCACTCACGTTCAATCTCCCAAATAGCTATTATTTCGCCGTAGTGCATTATTTAATTCTATGACCAAAATTCTGAGCGAACCACTGAGTCCGCTCAGAATAATTTGTTCTACTTTAATTTATTTGGTGGTTTTCAATCCAGGATCAGATCCTTCTCCCGGTGTATCCTGGCCAGCAGGAGCCATTTCTGGAAAATATTTTGGAAAGTTTAAAGACGCTGCTGTTGCATTAGTCGCTAAATGTAAGCGGTTACCTAATGCAGTGGAGGCATCCGCATCAATTCGTTTAGCTGTTGTAATTGCATTCTGTAAAACTTGATTACGAAAATTCACCAACGTATTTACATCGCTGTGCTCACCTGCCCATTGCATGTTTTGTTTAAGGGCGTACATAGGTGACAGTGCTTTGAATATTTCCTCAGCATTCATGTCTCCATCATGCTTTGTTCCTGATCTCGTAGTTGAACTCGTCTGATCAGCAAGTGTATTTTTCAAAGCTGCTAATAGTGAGGCCTCGCCCGACTGTTGATTGTTTTGGGACGAGCCCGCTAAATTTTGGTTTTTGGTGATCAAGCTACCAACGGAGCTGGTAAGTACTGACAATTGCTGTTCAAGCTTGTCAATTTTGGCTTTTAATGACATTTGTAAAAGTTTTTATAGTTAATAATTAATTCCAGATTTTAAGCATTGCATATGCACGCTTTATAATATTTTTTACATGAATAAATTTGAGCAGCGTATTAAACGCTGGATTGCTTTCTGCCTCGTAGTGCTCTTCTCTCGTTAATGCGATTAAATTCCATATCGCATCCTTGTATTTTCCTCTTTTAGTGAGGTGGTGTATATCAACCGCTGGCTCACCACTATATTCAGATGGAATTGTATCGTGTTTATTATATCCGAAGAACTCACAGTATGTTTTCTTATATCCGGTCATCGAATTACGTCCATTTTTATTCTACCTTTCACAGCAGATAGTCGTGTGTAGAATCGTTTGTACGCAGTCGTTGAATTAATTCCGTAATAATTCTGCCCATCAAATGACATGTGCTGATTTAAGAGCAGACAACCGTTGGTGTTCTCGATTCTATTTCCAATGTGGAATAGTATTCCGACGAAATTTTGAACACCTACAATCTGAAATACACACTCATGCCCGTACCGCTGGCTGTATTTGTCGTAAAATCGTCCATCCTTTCTACGGATAACATCATAGCGACCGCTTGGAATCCGCGTCGATCCAAATATTTTATTCTGATGCTCACCATCTTCTATGACAAAACACAAAAATTTATCTTCAATAAATAATCGGGAAACTGTACTGTGCTCCGTTTGAGCCATTTTAACTAAATTCAATTCCATTATTTCAATAAATTAATTAGGTCCGATTTTAAATATCTGTTTTGCTTGAATCCGGGTATTTTTCTCGATTTTATCAAGCCTTTTTTTTCTAATTGTAAAAACTTGGTATATCCAATGCTTAAGAACTTGGCCGCACTCTTTCGATCGTACACTTTTTCACCATCGTATTTTTCCAATATGCTTCTTACGGCCAGATCGAGCTTGTACATCATGCCCGCTCTTATCTCATCAACTTCTTCGTGCGTGATCATATTCGCCTGTCTTTTGATCCTGGTGGAAATGAGATAATATTGAACATCTGCCTAAATCTTGATCGAAGTCGAGAGCCGTAAGCCTCTTCGATATCATCAGCATTTAAGTTTGTCGTGAGATGAATGGAGTTCCACTTTCCCGAGTCGTACCAATTCATCAATATTTGCTCCATGACATTGATCTTATTGCCAAAGTTTTGAGCGGTAGACTCTGTTCCTAAATCATCAAAGCAATAACCCGATTCGGTTTGTTGAAATAGATCGCGTGCGCTGTGATCGACATCCGGTGAGTACCGGCTATATCTTTCGACTACAGGTCTGCCTTCATCGGCATACTGCAATGCGATGTCTCGACAGCGGATCATCCTGTAAGATTTCACCTGGTTGTTTCTCAAGTGACGCATGATGAGTGTCTTCCCGGAGCCTACATCGCCAAATAGATATATTCCTTTTTTGAGGCTATAAGTGAAACCTTGGGGAGCCAATTTTTCGAAATCCGGATCTTGAGCGAAGTACTTGGTGAGTAATTCAATGACCTGTCTGTTTTCGTCATCGATGATGTACTTAAGGTTCAGCTCCTTGGTTGCACCGTTCGCCAATACAGTGCGATATTCATCATGGGTGAACGCCTGCGCCGTTTTCTTGTGTTGCTGGGCAACTTGATTTCCATACTGCCATCGTCTTACTACTGATCTCTTAGCCATAGTTGCGCTATGAATCGCTTGCCGACAGACTTCTTCCTTCTCCTTAGCAGTGAGTTCTATCGTATCAACCGGAGCCTCCCAATCTTGAACGTCAAAACGATCCAACGCTCCTGCCTTTTTTCGGCTCTTTGCCAACGCTTGTCCTTCCATTTTTTACAACTTTTAATTCGTTCGATAATGGGAATAATCCCTTCCATCCATTCGCAATTGATCGTTCAATCATGATCATCGCGGTCGACTCGTCATTTTCCGAGTCTCGTTTAAGTTTGTTCAATGCGGCCTGCTTAGATTTATTTGTTTTGAATTTGAATCCAAGCTCATCCCGTTTGTAATCCAACCAATCTTCCCATGCCTGCATGAATTTTTCTGACGAAAACGGATATTCGATTTTTGCCGTTTTCGTTTTTCCCCCAGACCCCCTTTTATTCTTTCTATTTTCTTTTTCTATTTCATCTTCTAATGGCTTTTTTTGGGTTAACCCAGAATTAAGGGTTGGGTTTCTTTTGGGTTTCTTTTGGGTTTTTCCCTTACGGGGGCGGCCACCTTTGGCGCCGTTAGCACGCTGTTTTTCGATGAATTTTTGACGTTTTTCGCGCTCTTTTTCCAACCTTTCGTTAAAAATGTAGTCGTCTTTTTCCTGAAATTTTTCGCGTAATTGTTCACTTGCAGAAACCCACTCAAAACCCAACAATATCCCAACCCTTTTTTTTGGGATATTTCCCTTATCCCATTGGTACGCTAACAAGGTTATATACCTACCTCTATCCGTCATGTCCATATGCATGACACCCATTAAAAAGTCCTGAGCGTAAAATGAAAATGATGGGGCTTTTGCCATTAGCTTTCCTTTTTTCGAATTAGGAATTGTAAAGGCACCCAAT
This sequence comes from Saprospiraceae bacterium, assembly GCA_028279185.1. Lineage (GTDB taxonomy): Bacteria > Bacteroidota > Bacteroidia > Chitinophagales > Saprospiraceae > JANQSS01. The sequence goes on from JANQSS010000288.1 coordinate 41,233, forward strand.
AGACTTTTTGCTCCGGGCTATCATGGCCAACAATATCACAGACGATTTCACTGGCTTGTGGCTGAATGCAACTCATGGATCGAAAAACCGTTCCTTTGGCAGCAAATACCTGAACACCTGCATCCCCATTGGGTGGAATAAATTCACAAATCCTTATATCGGCTGTTGCCACATATTTCGGATTAGTATCAATCCATTCATTTAATGAAACCTCTACGGATTTATTCGATTTTCTCAATCGCTCATGGACGAATGCAGAAAAATCCATCATATCTCGTACTGAAAACATAATTTTTGATTTGAGGTAAGTCTGCCAGGCGACGAACCTGGCAGACTACCGATTGAGTAAAGGGGGATTAGCGGCACATTTGCCTCCTAAATCCCATGAACCAATGAAAACGTAGTAGCGCGAGGCGGATTCGAACCGCCGACCAAGGGTTATGAGCCCTGGCTGGTACCATCTCCAGTCTACCGCGCGTTGTTAGCACGTATACCTATGACAAGTGCGACTATTCCTATTGCCATGATCATCATGGCTTTACCAATAATTTGTGGGCCTTTCGATGGCCTTCGAGCCGACGCTTTTCCGAGTCTATTCGCCCTTTCAAACTCAAACCGTATTGAACACTTTCCTTCTTTGAATCTGTAAGCCAGTATCCGACACTTGAAGCGCAGAGGGCATATCCGGGCCATGCCGGATCATGAGACCCCAACTCATGAATAATCGCCCTCATGCGCTCAGCGGTAATCTCAATTCCCATATTCTCCTGTAAGCCTGCTCGCATCTGCTTATTCGTTACCGCATTATTCTTTCCTATATGCTTCTTCAAATTCAATCGGATTAATGGAAGCACATGCACACGCTCATGTCGACTTAACTTCTTGGATCGCTGCGCATTCATGCGTAATGTTTGTCGAGCATTTGCAATACTTCGTCATCAGTCAATTCTTCGCGTATGTATTGAGCTACAGGTATAGCAACTCCATCCTGACCTCTGGTCACAGTCCTGGTATTTAATTCTAATCTTGCCTTGCAAACCTCCTGGAGGTATTGCATCAGTACGGGTAGGTGAAATAGGACTTCCGAAAGCGTTCCATCTGACTCATCATAGGATATAAATAGACCACTATCTATACCATATTGATAACAGTAATCATCTATTCGGAAGCGTCTCATTGTTATTAGGTGTGTCGATGACTTGTACAATTCAGGCAGTTCGCCTATATTTGTACGCAATGCATTGTGTACAATAGTCATAGTTATCAATGTTTTATTTAAATTCTAAAGGCGCGCGGGCTACCAACTCAAGCGCCTTTTTTTATTGCCATATCTAAAATTTCTTCTCCATTTCGTACAAGGATTCGCATTAGATGTGTTCTGCTTTTTTGACCAACGCCAAGTCGATCACGGTACTTGTTGAGCAATAGATCCAATTTACTCCGCATCTCTCCATCCTGATCATATATAATGATAGGACTTCCTCCTTTTTTTGAATTAGTATTACTTTGTGCGGACATGTGATATATTTATATAGCAAATATATGTGTTTTCAATAATATGAGCAATATTATCTATAATTTTTTTGATAAAATTTATGAATAAATCTTCAGTTTGATGCAAGAGACGGTTAATGAGCGATCAATGAAGATTGTCGATGTTCGTTTTGGAGGATCGAAAATGAAATTTGTAAAGGCTATTGAACTTTCTCAACCTACAGTCTATGCGATGCTGGCAGGAAAATCCGCACCGAGTTTTAAAATGATACATGCTATTGTTACCAAGTTAAATGTATCATCAAAATGGTTGATTACAGGTGAAGGCTCAATGGATGACGATGAATTTATGACATCCGACTTTGAGAAAATGAAGGAAGAAATATTGGATTTGAAAGAAGAGAATAGACAACTGTATAAACTCATAGTGCAGCGTACTTTATTATCTGATGAGGAATGGCAAAAACTCAAGGATTCAGATTTTGATATGGACGACCCTTCGCTTTATTCTGATTCAGAATAACCCACGGCTTTCCCTTCTTTCCAAGCAAATTCCTTAGATGCGTATTGATTTTCCTTCTAACCGATTCCGTCCTTGGGTCGCGGTTCTTGTGTTTTCCAGTCATAAATAATGTTATACATCTCGTGCGTAAACATTATTTGCTTCTTCAAGAGTTAACCATTAGTGCTTGTATAACATCTTTCCAAATTCGGTCATAGTCCAATATCTCCAATGCTTTAGGAGTGCTTTGTGGTAGCTTCCTCAATAGCTTCGCACTTCGCTTATCAAACTTTTCCATAGCATACTCGGTCAAGGGGACGAGCAATAGAAGTTGAATTATTACTGACTCCTTGCTATGGAAGACCTTGTGCTGACGAAGGTAAGTTAAATATTTTTCAGAAACCTCCTTGAGGTAATCGTAATTTCCTTTTTTTACATTGTTGAATAAATCAATTATCATCAGCGACAAATTCATTCCCGTTTTATCCTTCCTGTAATCATCCAATTGAGCTGATTTAATATTCACTCGACCAGAACCCGTTAATAAATTAAGATATAGTCGTTGAAGGGCTAATTCCTTTTTCAGGAAGTTGGCATACCGTGGCTTATTAATCAGGCTATACGTCGCCTCCGCCTTTGCATACAATCCAAGGTTAAGCTCAATCCGCATTTTACTGAGTAATAACTTACCATGGGCATTATCCGAAATGATTAAGCCTTGCAATCGTTCATCAAGAAGTTCCAATGCTGGTACGTATTTCTTGTGATCTGTATAATAGTCCACAAGTAAATTGATCATGGATGTCGTGCCAGTGGAAAAATTAAATTCTAATCCTTCAAAATATTTTACACTATCCAGTAGATGTCTTTCAACGTCGAATCCCAGATAGTAATTACGCATGTGGATTAGGTAGCGCGCAAAATATTGGAACAAGGGAGTATGACAGTCATTCAATCTGGATTCCAGATGATCGGCTTCCCTTTTAAGTTTTGGTAGGTCGTCAGATTGACGTCTTTTATTAAATGAGTAGATTATGGAGGTGTAAGCTACTTCAGCCTCCATTTCAAGTACCAGTTGACCCTTTAGATATTGTATGTTTTTTTGGTACCGCTTTCCTTCGCGTAAGTTGTGGCCACGAAGCATATGATGACGAAGTAAATTTCTATTCATCTCAATCGCAGTAGATGTCAATCCATATTTGGTTGCAATTCTTAGGCAACTTTTGCTGACACTTATACCTGATAAAATACATCCCGCCGAAAAGAGCTTTTGACTAAGTAGACTGTAATGTGTTGCACGCTGTTTGTTTCTTGTGTATTCGTCTCCGTAAAAATTGTCTAATCCAAGTAGCCAAAGCTTGTGAATGAGGCGATTTATATCTCGCTCTGATCCTTGTTTTGTGGACCAAATTTGGATTTCTTTTTCATTAAGATCGATAGTTTCTATATCATAGAAATCTTGTATTTCTTCTAAAATTTTGCTGCTAAAATGTTTCATAATACGGTCTTTTAATGCTCTGTATCCTTTTGTTTTAAGGGTTCTCGTATTATATTCTCATAATTTTTTTGTGCCGAAATATCGCTTTATACGATTCTTTCTTATATTAGATGATAATAAATTTGTAAAAGCACGCACCCAACTTTTTGGGCACGCACTTTTCTTGAAAAAACAAATAAGTCGTTATGTTAATTTGGAACTTAGTATTGGGTTGGCTTTGGGGTGACACTCTGGATGGGTTATAGGTAATGAATGGCCTGTGGGCATACGTTCGGTAGTCCATATCGGGTTATAGTTTGTTAATTCTATTCGAGCTATCAAGGGAATAGCTTAGACTAATATATATATTTCTATTCTATTATGAGAATCTTTATCCTATTTCTGTTTTTCCTCTTTCAGAATTCTTTAATTGCCCAACCAAGTGCAAGGCTTGAAATGGATGGCTCTTACACTGAAGTAGTAGATGTGGAATTAAACGCAGATGTTTTGTACCAAAATACAAGTGAATGGATAGCCAGCAATCTCACAGACCCGCTGGATGTTATAGTTGCAGATGAAAAAGACAAGGTCATTAAGCTTCATGGGCATTTCGAACCATCTGGCAACGGAGCACAATCAAATCCGGGTTTCTTTTATACAGCTACATTCGAGTTTAAAAATGGTCGATATAGAATATCGTTTCAACTTAACAAGCTATATATAGGAGGTCAATACGCAAATGAATGGACTTTTGATACATATTACAACCCCAAAAAAGGAGTCGTGCGCAAACTTAATGAGCCCAAAGTCGACCGAATCACGAAAATTGTAAATGACCTTTTTTTAAATCACTATAAGTCCCTCGCGTCAAATAAAACGGAAGACGATTGGTAGGTAAAGATTACAAACCCTCAGCTTAATCAACTGATCCCGAAATGAAAATATCTCTTACTTCCATTATCAACTTACACGTGAAAACCTTGTTATTTATCTTCGCTTTTGGCCTGTTTGCAACCTCACTTCTCGGACAAGAAAACTGGAACTTAGAAAATGGTGAGTTGCGATGGGTACGAGTTTACGAAAGCAGCTTGTCATTTATAGAAATATCCACATCATTAAGCTTAGTTAAAGATCTTTCAGACATACAGATTCTGGATAAGGCCATATCGTTTCAACTGAGTAATCATACTCCAGATAAGAAAAAATATGGTATTGCTCACTTTGCGGGACCAGCTTTATTGAATCTCCCAATATCGGGTGATGGATTATTAGAGTACAAGGAAGGTCGGTATCGGATTACTTTGGAGAATTTAACCGCATATAATGAAGTTGTAGGGGATATTGACTTCGTGGATACGTACACTAAAAAGAAACGTACGGAGTTTAGAACATCACAGACAACAGTTCAATCTATTAATATCATAAATCGTGAATTTACGGAAATGTTCGAATTATCAGTAGGTACCAATGACGATTGGTAATCTCCTATATATCTATATTCCATTCAACATGATATGGCAGGAATAATAATAGTAGGTAATGGTTTTGATTTAGCTCATGGGTTGCCTACATCCTATAGGCACTTCTTCGACTATATAATAGCGACGAATCACGAGAACGAAGAACACACAGATTTATTTACCCCCGGTGATCATCCAGGTTATCGCCTACCTGAATTATTCTTGGAAAATTTACCAGGTCACGATTTTAAAAATCGATTTTTTGAATTAATGTGCCATGACTACGTCGACAAAAACTGGTGCGATATAGAGCAACTTTATTACAATAAATTACTTGACGTGGGGTCACGTCACGTGATTAATCCAACTTTTGATTCGATTCAAGAGCTAAATAATGATTTCGAGGTAATAAAACGAAAACTTGGCAATTACCTTCGGAATCTAAATTACATACGACCTTCTCATGACTATTTCTCCAAAATTCTGCGAAGTGGTTTTGGATTCGGTGGCACACTAATTTTGAATTTTAATTATACTGATACAGTTTGGAAATCTATTACGGATGCAGATTACAAAAACGCAAGAGTAATCCAATGTCAGATCCACGGAGAGCTCATGAGCCCTTCCAATGACATTGTATTCGGGTATGCTGCTCCGGAGGAAGAAATAGCCCCCTATAGAAAGAAGAACAACCAGTACATGAGAAACATCAAACGTACATTATACAATTTAGCGGAATCTTACAGCATTTTTCAGGAATTCTTGAAAAACGTTAAGGACTTGAAGGATGACTTAGATGTGACGATAATTGGGCATTCTTGTGGCAAATCAGACACGCTCATTCTTAAGGAAATATTTAATCACGAACTGCTTAACAAGATTAATATCGTATACCACAATAGGGATGGGTACTTTAATCAATACGTAAATATTGAAGATTTGATCGATGATCCAGGGGATTACAATAAAGTAGTAACCTTGCCTCAATCCATAAGAATGCCGCAATTTGATGAAACTGAGGAGTGGGAAGCTGAATGGGAAGAATTCATAAGATCATAAATGCGAGGAAAATGCTCAAATGAATTATTTGAATAAGGAATCTTTGTGAAGAATATAGGTTTAGTTGGTTATGATAAAAGTAGGAAATGGTTTTAATTTAGAGCATGGAATACCGACATTCTGCGCATATTTCTTAACTTAAACGACAATAAGCTAATAAATTAATACTATTTATGGCAATTTTTATCATTGGTAATGGCTTTGATTTGTCTCATAACCTACATACTACGTACCGTCATTTCTTCAATCATATCATCGAAGAATCTATAACCGATCGAAGGAAACATAGTGATTTAGTTCGATTTCCGTATAGCATTGAAACAACTGATGAATTTCTCGCATCTGTAAAATCTAATTCTACAGGGATTAGATTTGAAAACACATTTTTTGGCTGTATAGCGAAGGACATCGTGGGTAGAAATTGGTGTGATATTGAGGCTTTGTATTTTGAAAAACTGAAAAGCATTGATAACGAGGATGACAAATGGTACGGTCAATTCGATAACATAACAGAATTGAATAACGACTTCCGAGCTCTTAAGGACAAACTGGAATCATATTTAATTCAGGTTACCAAACCGTCGGTACATACGCCTGTCTACAACGAGCTGTTTACAGGGTTTCAGAAACGGAACAACGATCTAATATTAAACTTCAATTACACAGAGACGTTTGGTGCTTATGATAATAACGCAGAAGTGATAAATATTCACGGAGAGTTAAGGAGTAAATTAAATCCTATAATTTTTGGTTACTCGGCATTTGAGGACGATATATCAGAACTTAGGAAACAGGATATTGAATACGACAGTTTCATAAAGGAAAATATGTATTTAATTTCAGATAATGAGACACGACTGAGGAATTATCTTTCTCAGTTGAATCAAAGAGATTTTGTGATTATACTTGGACATTCTTGTGGCAAGTCTGACAGCCAGATATTAGGCACAATATTTAACCACAAATTTGTTGAAAAAATAATAATATTCTACTACAATCAAGAGACTTTTTTGAAGCAAACATCCAATATTAGGAATATTTTCAGTAGCGCGGCGGACAGAATAAAAATTTTAAATTATAAAAGATCTCTTCATTTACCTCAACCTGGCGTTTCACCTGATTACAACGTCGCACTGCAAGAGTTCCAAAGTAGTTTGGAGGGAGGCACTCTTTATTAAAACCCGACGCCATCACTGACGCCGGGCTGGAACGAATAAACGAAAATTAAATCATTATTGCTTTTCGGGAGCTCTCCAAGATTTGAAGAAACCAATTACTGTCATAATCACTCCAATTCCTTGTAGTATAAGAACAATAAGCTGATCAACAGCTTCTTGATCTATCCATCCAAGCATGACAAATATGCCTCCGAGCAATGTGAGCAAGTGCCTTACCTGGCCTTGCCATTTTGGGTCTTTCATAGTGATTTATTTTAGTGATTTTTTATTCTTCATTTTGGCATTCTTGATCTCGATGCTCATCTTATAGATGGACATGACAACGAGAACAAGACCGCCGATTTTAGTTAGTGTTGTTATCCAATCATCACCAAATGTGTCAGATAGATAACTTATGGATACGCCGAAATATCCAACGACATTCCATTTACCTACGAGGGATTTAATTACAATTGATGTACTCATTTTATATTCCTTTAAATTCTCCGACGATTTTCCAATCACCAGAGGCGTTCATAATAAGGGTTAGTGCTATACCATCGGCAGTGCCTGAATAGTTTAAAGTAGTGCCGCGACCATCGATTGTCGTACCTGATTCGGGCGATAAATTAATTTCGGAATCATTAACCACTTTCACGATCACGATTTTTCCTTTCCATATGTCTTCGTCAGCAGGCAATTGTAATATTGGTACTCCCGCCGTTGAAGTTAGCTCCACATACGTTTCACCTTCAATTAATGTATAGCTATTTGTATTGGTTGATTTAATGGCATCATCATATAATTGAAGTGTATGTTGAGGTATGACGTCTCCATCTTTATTCACGTGAAGTACACCTTCTACATCATCAAAATGATCATCCCGAGCGCCGACATTATCCTGGTATGGATGATCAGACGAATTACCATACTCCGTCAATCTTAGCCCCCCGTTCGATAGAAATCGCATACGCTCTCCTCCATAGCCACCGTATGGCGAAAATGTAGTCGCTTCTTTATATTCTCCAACCTCAATTACAAATTCGACATGTGTCGAGTCGTAATAAGGTCTTCGCATGTCAAATGTTACAGCATCTTTTGATAATGTTTGTGTGCCGGATGGATGAGCTGGGAATGAATCTGTTTGGTATCGCCAGTCTATTTGATGTATCAAACCATTGTTAATATTATTCTCCACATTAAATAAACTGTATGTCTTGTTGGCTGTAGCCGAAGTGAAATTGTCGATGCGTAAATCAGCTGGTGCAGAACTAAATTCACGATTTAAATGAAGTACAGCATTTGGTGTCACATTAATGCCGACTCGATTATTCGCAGACATAATTAATAATTCGCTTGGCGTAGATCCGTATCCAATTTTTAGGTTATTGTTTGCTCCAATGCGCCCAAAGTACCAATCCGTGATTCCTTCGAATTTAATTGTGTTTTGATTGGACCCGGATCCAGTTTGAGACAACTCTATCCCAGGTTCATTTGCACTTGTTGAAATATTTAATTTGGCATTTTGCGTGGAACTCGATGAGCCTATCGATAATTTCCCAAGCGAATATTTATTGTCATTTATTGAATTTGGTGGCGTTGTTCCACCAATTTCGTACCAGTCATGATCATCAGAACCACCAGGGTTAAGTGTTACAGTATTACCACCTGAAATTGTCAATTGATTGGTAGAACTATTCCAAATTAATATTTGATCGTCTGTATCTACCTCTGAAATATCAATTGCACCACCTCCGTCTGATAATGTAAGAATGTTCGTGGTAGCATTATATGAAAGATCTTGCAACTCATTCGTAGGCGATGCATCTGGATCGTTTACATTGTCGATGCCATCTGCAAATCCAGCCGGCATGCCTGTAATTGCTGCCCATATTAAAGAAACAATAAAATCAAACTCATTTCCAACATCATCATATGTCACCGATATGTTTGTCTCCGTATTTCCGGATACCATTGAGCCGATAAAATCTTGCACCTGTTCTTGGGTTAGGACGTTATCTACTCCGGATATATCAATTGTATTTCCTCCGGATATGGTTATTTCATCAGTTCCGTCAAATGATAATGTTTGATTATCGGATCCAGCCGGAAGCGTTACTGTATTGCCGCTCGATATCGTGAGGTCTGAACCTACAACGGATAGTGTTTGTAATTCATTAGTGGGCGATGCGTCTGGATCGTTTACGTTGTCCACATTATCTGCAAACCCTGTTGGTTTACCGGTAATATCTGACCATGCGGCTGGATCTACTACGAAGTCAAATTCATTGCCCGGGTCATCATACAAGACATTGATGCCTGTTTCTGTATTTCCGGATACCATCCCTCCAATAAAGTCCTGTACTTCTTCCTGGGTGAGTGCAACGGGGGAAAGGTCGACAGAACCCCCATTATCCAAACTGAGAACGTCGCTTGATGAATTAAATGACAAATCCTGTGTATCGTCATCCACGCCATCACTTAAGCCGGTGGTTCCCGTAAAATCTAAGTCCGTATACTTTCCTGAGAAAATTCCCAAGCTTGACAAGGTCCGGTATTTAATCGTTCCGTTTCCAGAGCGCACCAAAATATGATCAAGCGAATTATCTAATGCGACGGTATTTATTCCAAAATCGCCATCAACAAATAATTTGGTAATCGGTGTTGCATTTGATCCAATTGTCAAACCGCCCGAGTAGCGATGAAAATAACTGTCACCGGATACATTTATTTTATGTTGAATATCGGTGCTGCCATCACCACGGAAAAAATTAACCACTCTCGATCCAGATGTATTTACACCAGGAAAAAACCGGATACCGGAGGTTTGTGAACTATTACCGGGCAATGGGTCAAATTCCATGAAAGCACCATTAGCTCCACTACTTTGTTTTACGAATAAAAGTTCGTCATTCCCTTCTTCGGATATTTCAGAATATGAAGATGGTTGTGTTCCGTCTTGTATTCTAATCGCCGGATTTTGATCATCTTTTATGTGTAATGGAGCATCGGGATTGGCCACGTTAATTCCTACGCTATCACCGATGTTGTATACATAATTATTGCTTACGATCCAGTCTCCATCATTTACTGCGGACAAAGGATCTGCTGCAGTACCTTTTCCTGTAAGTGTGTTGTCGTGAGCAACAGTGTCTGCACCCCACCCATCACCGGCAATATCCACGGATGCAGTTTTTAGAAGAAGAACGTCAAGCGTTGATTCGTTTTCTTTTATATGCACGGGACCTGTTAAGGACGACTCTCTATCAATGAGTAATTCGACATAGTCATCTTCTTCTAATGGAATAATAATAGAAAACTTAATTCCCGATTCATCCTGAGCACTCGCGTCTCTCAAATAGGATCCGGTAAATCGATTGTCAAGTACCGTACTGCCATTGATTCTGAATTTAAGACTTCCAGCATATCGCTGCACGGATGCGGTTTTTGCATCAAATTCTATAGATCCGGAAAATTGATAGTTTCCTGATTCCTCTACGGGAATCCTCGAAGGATTGGACGACGTGGAATGCGAATAAATTGTTGGAAATAAATTCGTCACATGTGTGTTCCAGGACAGTAAGTTATTTGTTGCTGAGGAATTAATATTGTCTGCCGTGCTATGGGTCAGACTTAAGAAGGCCATGTCGGCTGTATTTAATTCGGTATTAGGAAGCGTAACTGAGTTACCATCCGAAATACTTAAAGTATTGCCAATGATGGATAAGTCTTGAAATTCATTACCGATTACATTGTCTGCGTCATCCACATTGTCTACACCATCAGAAAGGCCGTCTGTCCCGGTAAAATCTAAGTCAGTATAATCGCCGGAGAAGAAATCAAAACTGCTATATGATCGATTTTTTATCGTTCCATTTGCAGTCTCGACTAAAAATGATGTAAGCGTATTATCGTTATCAATTGTTCTGATTCTGAGGTCGCCGTCAATATCCACTGTTGTTGATGGAGAAGCATTAGAGCCGAATGTCATACCTCCCGAAAAGCGCTGCATATAACTATCACCGTCGGCATTTATCTTGTGTTGAATGTCGTTTGTTCCATTTCCACGAAAGACATTTATTACTCTATTACCAGTTGTAATTGATTTTTCAAAAAAGCGTACACCGGCCGTTTGACTTATATTGTCTGGAATTGGATTTATTTCTACGAAGGCACCATTAGCACCAGTGCTATACATATTTAATTGCAGTTCATCATTTCCCTCATTAATTAATCTCGCATACGAACCGGCTTGCGATGCATCCTGAAGGCGAATGGCGGGGTTTGAAACATCACTTAATTGTAAAAGATCACTTGGTGAAGTAGTGCCAATTCCAATGCTGTCCGAATTATTGTAAACATAGTTGCCACTTACCGTCCAATCATTGTCAGACACAGTTGGGTTGATCGAAATATTATCAATTTCCGTTCGATGTGCAGCAATACTATCTCTTAATTCCTGATCATCATACAACTCATTTGTCGGATCGTCATCCTGGAGAATTACGAAACCACCATCCGATAGTTTTATGGAGTCGACAGACTTTGAGAGTGCTTGTATTTCATTGGTAACACTTCCATCAACCTCTGCGGTTAGATATCCATTGTTCGCCACGTAGGCGTCTACCTCAGCTTCACTTAATTTGGTATCCAAAGGAGATAAGTCAACCGTATTGCCTCGCGAGATAGTTAGATTTGGCGATACAAAGGAAAGCGACTGCGTATCTGTGTTGATAAAAGTCGGGAAGTCATTTCGAAGAGCTGTGGTCGAATCATCCAAAGTGGATTGCGTCACGTACGTAGTTAAATTCGGAAGGTTCGATAGATCATTGTAGTCTCCTGAGAAAAAAGGAAGAGACGAATACTCCCTTCGTTCTACGGCATCGTTTCCCTCAACATAGAAATGAGTCGCAGAATTATTGACCGTCGATTCATTTATTTGCAATTGGCTTACCCAAACTTTCTGGTCGTCATGTAGTGCGTTCAATAATTTAGTGCCGTCAAGTTTTTCGATACTAAAATCATTCGCACCAGTTCGATACCAAAGATGAATACCAAATGAATCATTATTATGATCGATAAAATTAATGCCATGTGGACCACCGAGACCCGGGCCGACCTCACCTAATGTGATTTGTGCTGATGGGCCACCGATATGTAATTCTGTGGAAGGTGTATCAACTTCTATTCCCACGAAACCACCTTCATAGTAGGCATCATTTCCATTTAATTTCCAAATAGGAATAGTTATGTCACCACGGATCGCTGCCAGCGAATCCAAAAAGGTTGAATTAATGACAAATAGCGATAAATTAGGAGCGTTCAATAAACTGTCGTATTCTCCAGAAAAGAAAGGAAATGTCTCCAGGTCTCTATAATAGATTCTTTTTGATGCGACATCGCTTACTAAGATATCATCGAGAACATTTGCCTCTGTTACGTCTTCAATTATAATATCGCCATCTACATGGAGCTTTGCTGATGGTGTTCTTGCATTTTCGCCTATTCCAACACTTTCTTTGTGAAAGACCGTACCATCAGTCTCCGTACGAAGAGCAAAATTGTCATTGGTTATTGTGCTGCTACCGTCGTCTTGAATCAATAACCTGGTCACATTTGTATATGTACCTCCTTTTCGTCGTAACCGTACTTCTAATGGCCTAATCTCATTAATAGCTCCGGAACTTGATGAATTGAAACCTACATCCAAAAGTGCCCCGCCTAAAAGACCACCGGCCGTACCACCATCAAAAGTACCGTCATTATGCATTTGCATTATCAAGCCATAGGATAAATTATTCCCATGGTTCATTAAGCTGTTTATTCTATTGTTTATTGAAATTCCATTCTTTATGTTGAATCCCGAAAAGGATTGGGCGTAGTCCGTATTTAGTACATTTATTTTACCCTTTAGAGACGGGACCCCGCCAACAGAAAAGTGATTTTCGTTGTATTTAAAATTGGGATCAGTTTTTAGTGTATCATCACTCCCGAATGGCACGAGGTTGTCAGGAAATGTTTGTGGTTGAATGCTACCACTTGGCAAAATTACACTGCCTCCATCTTCAAGAAATAAAGTATCATCAATCCGAGTAAGTAGCTGATTATCCGTATTTGGATCCGGATTCGCATCCCAATTAACATTAAATAAGACAGCTCGGTATCCGGCATCATGCTCTGTTTGGATTTCGATACTCCCATCATCTTCCATGAAATTAATCGGGTTCGTGTATGTAAGTGTGTCTACGATTGTCTCATCGACTGCGATCGGAATACCATTATTCAGTACGGATTGATTTAAGGATATGGTCGTTTTTCCAGAACTATTTTGCGTCTCAATTCCTCCGGCTCCTTCTAAAATATACGTATCATTATTATGAATTTGATTGGCTATTTGATTATCATCTTCTATTTCGAATGAAAAGACATCAGTTAGGTCTACCTCTTTCGGTGGTTCGTTATCATTTTCGAGTGAAATAGATAGTTTTTTATTGCTTACATTAAAATTCAAATAATCAATTACCTGATCATCCGTATTCTGAAAACTATCAAGGGTGATAAATCCCCCGCCATTATCCAAATAGATTGTGTCATTGGATCGGCGTAATTTTTGGGGCGGTAACGGATCGTAATTATAGGGAAGGGATTTTAGGGTATTGTAAAACTGCTGAGCTACTGTATCAACCTGGAACCCCTTGAAGTGTAAATTGTCTTGTGCATTTATTTCTTGCAAACCTATGTAGGCCGTAGATACCCATGTAAAAGAATCTCTCCTAAACAAAGGCAAGACTTCATTATTAAATTCGATCATTGCATCGTCGCCTTGACGAACTTCGTGGACAAGTGCTCCTAACACAGTCGGAGTTGATGGCGTGATATAGCCTCTGCCTAACATACTATCTCGAACTTGATACCACTTCTCATAATACTCGTCATTCTTTCCTTGCAGCGCATCATTCGCACCGTGGTGCCATAACCACATATCAAACTCTTTAATGCCTGACCTTTCGACTACATCTACAACTTTGTCCCATTGAGCTCCATTAATCCATGAATTAATATTTAGCCCACCTGTGGCCGGACAGACGATTCGAATGACGGCATTTGGATTTTCTTGTCTAATTAATTTAGCTGTTTGATAAAATACATTGTTATGCGATTCACGACGCCAGCAAGGCATATTACTATTATTACCGAGGTTTGCTACTTCCCATTGGTCGTCGCAATGATCAAAAACAAATGATCTGTCGTCTGTTAAAGTATCGCCCCAATTTGAAGGAGTACCAACGCCATAGCTATCGCCATCACCTATTATATCGATAGTGTCTTGTTGCAGGATTGAAAGCGGAACATATTCCTGTCTTCCAGCCGTATCTGTATAAGGTATATATCCTTTGCCCGGTGCTTTTTCTAATGTGTATTTAATATTCTGCCTATTGTCGATTTGTGACAGGACAAAAAATGGCAAACAGAATAAAATTAGGGTGATTAAGTGTCTCATTTTTTAATTAATAATTCGCCAGGTTAGTAATTCATCGGGCCTTATAGGTCTTGGAAAAGTCCACTTGCCATCGGCACCGGTTAAATCCATGTCGTAATGTGTTGGGTAATTCAGGACTCTTCCTGAAAGCCGTAATTCAACTTTCTTGTTTACATCTGCTTCTTCAAGTCCGTCCAGAAGTTTTAAGTCATAATTTGCAGGAATATGCTCGTTTTCATCGTTTAGCGTAGCGGTTCCTGTGATTATCCTATCCAAGAAGTCCGGAACTGTCGGTGTCGGTCCACCTCCGGATGAAGATGATCCCGGTAGCGTAGCGGAAGATCCTTGTGCCTCAGATGTTTCGCCTATCGTTTCAAAATAATCTCCTGTAACTGCCCACTTACTTAATTGCATAAATGAACCGCGCTGCTCATTCATTACGGTGCTATAGTTCATTCTCATAGCCATGTATCGAAGTGTGTCAATAAGGACTATTAGTTTCGGCGAACTCATTACAGTCGCACCATTGTATTCCTTAATTCGATTGGTACGCAAGCTGGCATAAAACCGCGTGAGAAATTCCTGAAATGGAGCCGTTGTTGTCCCATCACTGAACTCAGCGACATCTTGTAATTCGGGAAAATCTATTTTTAATTTGCCCGGATCTTGTTCTAAGGTGGTGCGATCAGAAAATAGTATTGGTATTGGTTTGGATTTACTCGATCCACTTGATACAATAGATGTACGCACAGTTTCCTCAATAATGTTATCTGCTTCGTCTGTATTTAAAAACTGGAAATCTGTCCATTCATAATTCAGGGCGAGTACGGTGTCCGTTATATCACCATTTGAATCTTTGTGATAAGTCGTATTATATTCTATTTCAAATTCGAGCTCGCCGCTGTCCGGAGGTGCGTCAAATACATCATCGGGACCATCTTGTTGACCTATGACTATTAAATCAATTGGAGGTGTAGCAGCCCAACTGACGAACGGAAACATCAAGGTGTTAATTTGTTGGTTCGTTTCCCATGTCGTATCTATGAATGTTGTGCCCGGATATCTAACAGTAAAGTAATCTGTGAAGTGCGTCAATTGGTCGAATTTCATCCAATTGTCGCCAATTTTAAATCTCACAGTAAATGTGTGGGACATGCGACCCGTAAATCCGACATACGGCAAAGGATTATTGTAAACTCTAAGTGCGCAGACCCATTTTACGGTCTTACCTGACTTCACATAATTGTTTGTGTAAAAGGTACCGTCGGAGTTGGGAAATACGTTCCAAGCATCAAACAGAAAATTAGGCGTATTCCACCGTCGAAATGACAATGACAATTCTCGTATTGATGGTAAATACGAAAAATTACCTCCAGCTAATCGTTTTGGTTCGGTTTGAACTTCGCTGTAGGTCGAACTTGTATTGGCGTCTACGTCCGGTCCGTAGTCTATTTGTACACCGGTATTATTAATTAAGCAATCGTATTGAATAAATTGGTATCGCCCTTGATAGTAAGTAATAAGTGCCCCAAGACTAACACAAATTGCATTTAAGCAATCATAGCAACTCAATGTTTTAACCGGATAGGTACTATAGTCCGTTATGAATGCATTGAATGGAAGATTTAAATAGGTTAATATCGATATAGTATTCGGGCGCGTAGTTTCATTCCAAGTAGTAATCGTTCTTAAATACTTCCGTTGGCCAGCATCGTATTCATTTTGGAGGTCTGTCGCGTGTAAAAGGTTTCTTACGTGGTTGATTGCTTTATCGTACACATTTTTCAAAGCATATTTTGATGCGCGAATAAAATTGTAGAAAGAAGAGCCTTTTTCAAATGTCAAAAAATGCCAGTCATCCTGCCATTCAATTAAATATTTAATGATTTCGGTATCAAGTGCATCCACATCTTCTACTGATACATTCAGGACTTGGCGTTGTGTTACACCATCATCGCGGAATGTTATTTTTTCTTCTGCAAGAATAGTTTCCCCTCCGCCGGAATCAACCTTTATGATCTTACCCGTGACGTCTTCGAAATCGTTATTAGGTCTTGCATGAACAATTAGAGAAATAGACCAATCAGCCGTTACCCCTCCGGAAATATATTCACCAGTGACGGGATCAAAGCGATTTCCTGGGTCTTCCCGCTCTAAATCAAATAAAGTTGATGAGCTACCGGATCCAGGACCAGTTTGCGTAACATCAGCACTTATTTCAGCTTTCAGTTTGTGATCGTTGATCTGAAAGAAATAATCCCTGGCCTGTGTGTCGATGTATGGTATTTCTTTGAGTAGGGCCAGACCATCAACTGCCTTAATTTTCACATCAATTCCTACGGCGATATCTTGGTCTTGGATCTGCGCGAGGTCAGGAATTATTTTGCCGATATACTCTGTGTCATTGGTTTCTCGATCGAGTATTTTTAATATTAATCCGGATTCGGAAATCGTACCAAGCCCTTCGAAGAACGAGAGTGCCGTAGTTGTGGTAATTATGTAGGTTACTTCTGCATGTGTGGGAATTATTCCTTGCGGAAAATCCTTTGCCTTGGCTTCCGACTTGAAATTGCCACCCACTGCCTCGCATTTTATTTCTTCATCTGCACCAGAAAAGCCCTCCTCATGTATTTCGATAAGGTATTTTTTCGTGCTGCCATCGGCCGATAATTTACCGTCATATTCACTCCAAAGCCTTCTCATTATGAATATCGGTTTTGGTCGATTTGCGCGTATTCGATAACGCCAAGCAATTGAGGCCCTTGACCGATTAATTGTCCAGTAACCTTAATCTCCGATAATGAGACAGCTGGGTTAATCATAGATTTTAGCTTGTTCAAAGGCGCAATCACCTCGGGATTTCCGGACCGAGCACCAGGATTATCACCGACAACGGCTAATGTCGGCCCAAATGCTAAACCACCCTCTGCAAGCTTTGGTATGGAATTTCTAAATGCTTGTGATGCAGCCACCAGTGCGACCCCAGCGGCGATTGCAACATATGGGTTATTTGTGAATTTAATTGCCTTCTGCGCTGCGAGCATGGTTACACCAAGTTTAATTGCAGCCTTGCCCACCAACTCCATAACGCTTATTAATGGGCTTGTTATTTGAGCAACAATACTGCTACTCGATGCAACCCCTGTAGCCAGATCGCCAACCATTTTTCCAATATTTTCTCCCATTGCGGCGGCTGTGTTCTCTAAACCATTTTGGACAGTGGTTTTGAACTCTTCGATGGCGTCCTGTATTTTCTTAATTCTCGCAAGCGTCTTTTCGGTCATATTATCGACATTTGCTGAAAATGTCATGAATCCACTGCTATCCTTGAGCGCCTTTTGGACCTTAGTAATATTTTTAATTAATGGAGTTATTGCTTCTTCTCTTAACCAAGGCCCACCGCCCACGCCAAATCCGAAATTTCTATTATTAGATGGCAATGATTGCGCTACTTGTTTAGAACTGGAACTACTTATTGATGGATCGGGACCATCTTCGGGCACGAACTTGACGGGGACTTTTACAGGAGGCACTTCAATATCCACGGCTTTAATCGTGTCCTCGACTTCGGATTTGTAACTTTCTTCCAGTGATTCCTTCACCCCGTCCAAGAAAGAGTCGCCTAATCTTCGACCCTGCGTAAGTGCTACAGTGACCGGATTCGATTCAACTAATCCTTGTCCGAATAATTTTAAACCCTGTTTCCATTCACCTTCACCAAATGCTTTAAAAGCCCCGACGAATTTCCCGATTGATTCTTTTAATATTTTTAAGAATTCGACCGCCATCGATGCCAGGCCATCAAGTATTGCTCTAAATTTCGCGGACTTTTTATATCCGAGAACTATTGCGCCGATTAATAAAGAAATGCCAGTTATCACCGCTCCGATTGGATTGGCCCGCATGACTAAATTCAAAGCTTTAAATATGCCTTTGAATTTTATGACACCTACACCAAGAAATTTAACCGCTGTTGTGAGGGTACTTACCATTTTAAACATTCGCCCACCTACTGCCAAACCACCGCCAATGATTGTTATCCACTTCCCAACTGTGAGAATGTTTTTCTTTGTTTTATCGTCGAGGTTAGCGATTTTATCAGCCCAAAACTTTAGTTTTTCAGCCATTTCTGCAACCATTGGCAGCGCTATTTCTCCAATAGTTTCTCCTATATCGAAAATTGAATTTTTGAGTTGTTTAATTGGACCAAGACCTGCTTTTGCTGCCGCTTCTGCACTACCTCCAAATTGGTTTTCGAGTTCTTTTAATATTATCGTTTGGGCTTCAGCCGTTTTTCCCGTTTCGACTAACGACTTTATCATAGCCTTTTGATCTTCAGAAAATTGAATACCGGATCTGGACATAGCAGAAATCCCCTTTATTGGATCATTTAATGCCTTTCCCAGCTGAATTGTGGACGATTTTAGATCTACTCCCAGACGAGTAGATAAATTAAGTGCCTGGACTTGTGCTTCTTTAAATTGTTCGCCGGCAACATTGGTAAATGTGAGTAATTGCGATGTGACGCCGGATAAAATATCTTCATCACCAAATTTTGTTAGGCCTTGTAAATCGGAGGCCATTTTCTGAAGCTGTTCGGAAGTAAATCCTGCTGTACCGCCTGTAGATTTAATACCGGCTTCAACTTGCGCAATTGCTTGAGCTTGTTTATCAAATAAATGAAGTGAGCCGGCAACTAATCCGATAAATGGAGCTCCAAAATTCCGCGTAATCGAATCACCAATCTTCGACATGTTACGCGACATGCGATTCATTCGGCGTTCAACCCTTCCCATAGCACGCTTGAAGCCGTTGATGTCACCACCAATCTTAACATTAAGTTCCTTCAGTGTTCGCCCCACGTGCTCTCTTTTTTTGTGTGCTCAATCCGTGCAACCGCCTTGCTCGTTCTCGTATGGTCTCGAAATCAATCTGTTTGATTTTATCCCATTCGAAGCTTAGTAAATCCGTAATACGCATACCTCTTTTTGCGTAGGGTGAAACGCAAGTGAAGGCAATAAATCGAGCCTGTTCCCAAGACTCCTGCATTCGAACTTTTTCCTGGTCACTGTATACCGAAATGACATTGTCTAACTCGCGCAACGTCATAACCCAAAAGTCTTTCGGTCTACCTTTTATCACTCCGACATACAGAGCAAATAAATCGTCAATGGTTATTGGTGACTCATCTGTATCTATTTTTTTTTATCGGATTTATCTTTAGGAAGACTTTCGATCATCAAACCAACCGCTTCTTCCAATTCTTTTTCATTGTCATCAAAGTAATCGGAAAGGTCTTCCCAACTTTCCCAAGGCAATTCCTTTTTTGATTTCCGACTACCCTCGACCAGTGCACAATGAATTAATTGAATGGGACCATAGTCTATGGCCTCGACCAATTTACTCATTGGCATTTTCATTAATTGACAAAATTTGGAAAGGCAGGCCATTCCGAAATTAATGTCATACTTCTTTCCGTTTAATTGTATTCGTTCTCGCATGTGAAATATATTTTTATGTTACAGTTCCAACCGTATAGCTTCCTTTTCCTGTAAAGTCAGCTTGATACGTGGCATTTTCGCCTTTATTTGGGCCTTCAAGCGTTACATTAGAGATAATTCCATCGCCTTCGATGTATTGATCACCAATAACAGAACTACCCCAGCGGAGGGTCATTTCTGGATCATCCTTGAGGGCAATTACTAAATCCATACCACCATTGACGGCATCGTAACTAAAAAGGCCGTTTATTGACATAGACCAATCCTTTAGCCCGGATAAGGCATCTTTGAAAGAGTCTGAATCCTTGCACACAATTTCTCGTGTTCCATTGTTCGCCGTGAAGGTCACTGAAGTAGCGCAGGCAACAATATTTCCATCTGTTGAAAGGGTTAAAACTTCCCCATCAACTACTCCTGTAGTAGGCATGTGTTCTTAATTTTAGGTGTTATCAATTAAAGTCGAATTACCTCGACTTATTTATTTTTTCCTTTGTTTTCAGCCGCCGCCTTTTTCATTTCGGCGATTACCTTTTTTCGAAGAGACTCATTCCACTCTTCTTCGGTGTATATTTCAGTCTCGGCTTTATTAGCTTTGTTAATCTCAAGAGCTCGTTCTTTTCTGAACCTCGAAATTCTGCCCTGGGGAATGGTTTTTTCTCGTTTCCCCATTTTTATTTTGATTTCCTTAAATGTTGCAAGTCTCATTATGTGTTAACTTTTATTAGGTACGTATCTGATACTAAAAATTCATCCCACCCTTCAATAAAACCTTCTCTCATGGCCTCAAAATCGATTACTTGTATCGTATTTCCGGCTATTTCCTGATTCGCAAAATTTCCGTCGAGGTGATTGCGTATTATTTCCGACATTTCATGCGCACCGTCGTAATTATCGTGTGCGCAATGCATAGTCACCTGATAATTATACTGGCAAACATCCTCGGGCTTCGCATTCGTTGGTGTCATCGATAGTTGCCAAACCACATATGGTTTTTCAGTTGACTGACCGGCAATTAGAGGGTATTTTTTATCGCCAACAACATTCGTCAAGTCTGTCGATGCATCCAACAATGCTTTCACTGTTTCACTAAACGGCACTATCTATTTCTTTTCTTAATTCACCAATTATATTAGACAACACAGCTCCCTTCGAGGCTTGCCAGGCAGGCTCCACAAAAGGATGACTGGCACTGTGCGTAGTGCCAAATTCCACCATATGGGCATAATAACCGTCCGCTCTACGACCTGAGAAAATCCCTCTGGAATTTCTTACCTTTTTTGGCCCAACTATTACAGCTCTTTTTGCCCTTCGAAGCGGTAATACTTTCATCGATCTACCCAGATTACCCGGTGTATATTCCGCAATCACATTTCCACTTCCTTTTGGTGCCCTTGCGCCCTTTAAAACCTTGGCTGTATTGTATCGCTTTACTGTTTTCGTTGCCTTCGGCGCTGATGAGCGAACAGCCGTGATATATGGCTTACTCCCTTTTCGGAATATTTTTCGAAGCGTTTTATCATCGAACTTTTTCGATATATCCTTGATCTGTTTGTTAAATTCTTCCAGATCGCGCTTCGATATTTCAAATTGAACCATCTCTTGCGGTTCCTCGTGCTATGTGAAATCTTTTGCGATGAGAAAACTCGATATCATGTATGTCGTATGTTTTTCCATCGTGTACTATTTCCATTTTTTCATTAAGTCCTGGACAATATCGAAACGTGAAAACGGCTTGTTTTATAAAGGTTATTTTCATCATTTCTTCATCTTCTGTTCCACTGTTAAATTCAACTTTCGCCCTGACGGTATTCCAGTCCGCCATGGTAGTTTCCTCGGCTCCGCTTGTTGTTCTTGTGACAGTTTCCTGTCTAACCGTGATGACCTGATCCATTTCGCCCGGATCTATCATCTTGTGCATGTTGCCTTTCACCGAAATTGTATTCTGCGATGAGGGTCAAGTAGTCTTTGTGCTGCCGTAGGCATTTTACTTACGGTATTTATCCTATTTTCATAATTATGCGTAATCATGAGTAGTATTGCGATAATTACGTCTTCGTCTGGTGTTGTACCGGTTTTAAACGTAAATTCTAATCGCTTTATAGTCGATGACGGCCAGTCTTCCAGTTTTTTTAAAATAGAGACATCATTTTCCGTTATTACCTCGTAGTGAGTGCCAACTACAAGATTTGTTTCGTTGCTTTCATCGTCAATAAATTTCGCAGTAGATATAGAGTTTACCGGATATGGAAATTCAATACAATCCTGCGCGTAAAATTTAATTTCAATATCTGTCTCTGTAAAGTACCGCCAGCAATATTGCTGTGCGGCCTTTACAGATCCTTTCAGTAATACTTCGATGTATTCGTTATCCAGATCGTGTTCAACATTCAAGTGTAATTTGGCCGTATCGACGGTCAAAGGCATTGAAGCTTGTGATATGGATGTTATTTGGGACAATTAATGACTTTTTAAAACTCTTAATATGTCCTCTTTCTTGGTCGCTTCGCCAAGATCAATATTCCGGACTGCTGCCCAGGCCTTCAATTCAGGAAGCTTCATTTCTTCTAAAGGTTTGGCTTCCAGTGAATCTGTTGTTCCTTCAGGCACACCATATCCGGAATCGATTATTGCTCTGCATAATTTTTCATCCTTGATATCGGCCGTGTCACCGGCCGAGTACATCAATTTAAATGCTCCTGTAGGAGACTTTGTGAAAGTTATTCTCATGCTTGAATGTCTTTTATCGCTGCAAATGATTCGTTGTGCGCGACATCCATATCCCAATACGTATGAATCGTTATTCGTACATCGTCACGTTTGTCATTTGCGTACGGATTAATAATTAAATGAGCTCCGCCCCAGTTGCCCACAAATAGTTCTGCCCAATTACCGAATATTAGCGCATGTCGATCGAGATTTCCACCGCCGTCATCGAGATCGTTAGGCACAAGCGTGGAAGTATTCGCATTGTAACCAATCAAAACGTCATTGTCCTTCCAAAGGAAAATTCCTGATCCGGCGTCCACCTTAGTGTTGGCAAGCATTTCTTGAACACCCGGGGTTGTCATGAATTGCATATTTTCAACCTCTGCGTTTTCGTCCATGATTAATCGACGAAGCTTAAGGAGGTTCGGTCGGGTAACCGTGCCGCCTGAAACAACATTACCGATTGAACGACCCAAAAGACCGAGAGGTACATTTCCTAAACCAGAGCCATTATATCCTGTAATATCAATTTTTCTTCCTACCGCCCGACTCAACTTTGTTCTCAACATAGTTTCCACGGAAGGTGATGTTTGTAGCTCGAGTTGTCGGGAAAACTCGGTATAAGCAGAGAGTCCTTTTGGTGACATAGCTAATTTCCCGACTGACGTATCGGTTTCCGTAGCGTCGTCTTGCTCTCCTCTCCAAGTCGCATTCAATTCTGCCTCATCAATCGTCATTTCGAAGTTTCCAACGAGACCTGTCATGAATGTTGCGCCCAGCTTCTGAAGTTTGGGTTCGGGCCTTAATACCGGTATCATTGGGCCATACTCCGTTTTTATGAGGTTTCCAGCCTGCCCAGCGTCTCCTGCTGTATGAACTGTTCGCATCATTTCTGACGGCAAAGAAATTTGTCCGGCTGAGGATAAGTTTAGACTCCTGGATTCCTCAATTCCCATTTGATGAATCTCAGCTTCAACGCCATCAAGCGGCTTGTTGCCTAAGACTTTTGATATGGCGCGCAACAACGAGAATTGTTCGGACATTTTTCGCTTTTCATGACTCTCTCCATCGCTACCGCCTAAGTTACCCATTTGCCCAAGGGATATTAATCGTTCAGCATTCCGCTTTTGTGTATCAAGTATTGATTCTTTTTGATTAATTTGCGACTCCAGATCCGAAATTTCAGAATTTAATGTGTCGTAAGCAGTCTTTTCCTCTTC
This sequence comes from Saprospiraceae bacterium, assembly GCA_028279185.1. Classification (GTDB taxonomy): domain Bacteria; phylum Bacteroidota; class Bacteroidia; order Chitinophagales; family Saprospiraceae; genus JANQSS01. Next base: position 65,289 of record JANQSS010000288.1, read on the forward strand.
TGTAAAATTTCGAGACTGCGAGTTTTCATCGCCTTCGATTTTGTTTATCAATTCATCAAGGGATTCCACCTTGGTTTTTAATTGACCACGTAATGCGACCAACTCTAATTTTAGTTTTTTCATGAGTGCATTCTGTTTTTTAATTTTATAAAGGCAGACCGTGCAGTAAATGGGTCTATAATGGGTGTTTGATTAATTTCCGATTCCAACAGTTCATTTTTTATTTCATCGAGTAATTCTGTACTGCGTAATTGGGCGTTATTATTACCCGGTAATGGTACGATGGACCATTCGGTTAATACCTGTCTGGTAAAATAGACCGTGCCCTTTTTTTCCCCTTTGTCGACGTCACCTCGTCTATAATCTTTGACATCGGCTCTTATTGAGGCCGTTCTTATTGTACCGTGGATTAGCTTTCTGAAAACTCGCTCTGCTAATTCATTCAACTCAGCAGGCTCGAACTTGACCCGACCAACAAGTTTTCTTTCTTCGATAAAAACTTCTGATGTACCTATAACTTTATCAGGATTACCACTCCACGAGTCATGTCCGTAGAGTACTACAGGGTTCTTTCGATACTCCTCTAATTCCCATCCATCAGTTGTGAATACTGTATTATATCGATCTACAGTTTCGTCCGAAATAATAAACTCGGCGGTACGATTCGCTTCATCAATAGATGATTCTGTAAATTGTACTGATCTAAGTTGTGTTCTCATTAGTGCGTTCTTTTACAAGCTTTTCACCATATTGTTTGGCATATTCAATCGGTATTCTATTCACTTGAACCAAGTGATTGTCGCCACCAGGTATCGGATTCTTATCTTCTAATTGCCGTACATCGTTAATACTGAAGATTCCAAGGTCAAGTAGCTTAGAGTAAAACTCTGTACGGGTCTTCACATCACCTCTAAGTAGTCCATTTAACTCCAGTTTATTGAAGTATTTATCGTTATCGAAGTAGAATATTTTTTTGTCAAATTCCTGTTCATAACTTACAGCCCAAGGCCTCAAACAATCCTCTACAAATTCTATCGATTGGTGCTCGATGTTATTATTGGTTGCCTTGTCCAGCGCATTAATTTTGTGCAACGGAACATGGTACCACCGGCAAACTTCTTCGAGTTGAAATTTTCGACTTTCAAGAAATTGCGCATCCTTGAGAGCCATTTCAAGTCTGACAAACTCCATTCCTTCTTCGAAAATGCCAACCTCTCCAATGTTATCTACGCCTTGATACAAAGCACGCATCGATCTTCTTAATCTATTTGCGCCGTCTTCATTGAATTTACCTGGATGCTTTAAATAACCAGATAGAAAAGCACCATTTTCATAGAATTTGGTGCCAAATTTATTCGCCGCCATTCCGAGAGAAATTGCTTCTCTTGCCAGTGCAATAGGACTCTTACCGACAATACCGTTAAAACCCATAGCTGCCAGGTGGATCATGTCTTCGTTTAGTACCAATTCAGATTTTGCGAAATCCCAATACCAAAGAACACCCTCCTCATCTTGAAAAGGATTTATTTCACGGCTACTGCGAAGCTCTAAGGAAAGAACTTTACCTAATTTATTTCTATATATTCTCGCATATCCATTTCCAGAAATTAAGGCATACAAAAAGAGTGTTTTTCTGAAATTAACCGCTGTATACCGTTCGTTAGGTGAAGACTTCAACAATTTAAACGCCGGATGATTATGAGCTAAAAATTTGCCCTCTTCCCGACGTTCGTATATGTTATTAGGTACAGTAGCAAGACTGTTTGCGATTATACTGACGCAGGCATATACCGCCGAATATGTCAAAGAACTTTCTTGCGTGACTTGTATTCCAGCCACACTGGGTGTTCCTATCATTAAATTCAAGGCTTCCTCACTCTTTAGTGATACCCCACGTGATTTTTCGTTTGTGTTTACCGCATTGTCAATAGTTTCATCTATAGATGACTTTGACTGCAACCACGTTGGAAGTATTTTTTCAAGAATATTAATGTTCGACCTCGTTTAATATTTACAATATTGAGGCAAATCATTAATCCATGACTATAACATTGTTATATTTTTTTGGAATTATTTGTCAAGCGATATCTGACAACGTTAAAACTTGAATAAGAAGCATATCGGCGTGTACCAAAATATTCCTGGTGCTCTTTTTCAACAGCTTCGTAGGCTTCTTTATAGGTTTTATACTTTGAACATAATTCATAGAATCGATTCAAGAATCCTTGTGGAGTGTATGTTTTTGTTTCAATCATTAAATTTGATTGTCAGAAGTCCACGTTCATTGTACACAGAGTCTTGATGACCTTCTTTCAGGAAAACCAGGTAACATAGGATTGCATTAAGTAGTGAAACCATGCCATCTATTTTATCTTTTGATTTTCTCTTATCCGGTGCTTTGTTTTTATTTACATCTTCTCGGATCATCATATTTCCTGATTGCCACCTAAGGACGGGATTTCCTAAGTGGTTGAGAGATTGTTTAAGTATCCACTCTTCAAGGGTTTCGATTGCCGCATTCATGGTTACTGGGCCTTGGGCGAAAGGCACCATTGGAACACCTCGGTTGGTTAATCTAATCACTAAGTCCACGGCTCTATATCTATCGTAACCTATGGACTCAATGACATACTTATCAAAACAGTCTTCAATGTATTTTTCCGGGTATTCATTTTCCATAATATCACCGGGACATGTATCTATCAACCCTTGACGGACCCATTGACCAAAATTTGCATGTTCTTTTTTATCTCTTTCTAATATTCTTTCCTGTGGACACCAAAATTTTACTAAGCAGGTGAAGAAATCGAAATGCTCATTAGGAGGGAAGAGCAAAGTGAAAGATGAAAAATCTGATTTAGCACCAAGGTCTAATCCACCATAACACGTTTGTCCCAGTAAATTATTTAGATCAACATGACCAAGATTCGATTTTATCCATTTGTGATCCGGCATCCACGCGTATGATGATCCTGTCCAAATGTTTAGATGTAGTCTTAAAAAGGCATTAAGATTAGCAGGCTTATTTCTGATTGTTTCTATTTCTCCTTCGAAATACTCCCTGTCCGGTGAAATCGGATAGCTCGGATTGGAGTCAGCCCACACTTCTTCCCTTTCATAAAATAATGGATCCTCTTCATCCCTTTTAGCGGCATAAATCTTTACCAGCCATTTTTCGTCCGTATATTTTCCATCTCTGATTCCAACAGCATAGTCATGTTGAGTTTCCGCCCAAGTTTCTTTTACCCCAGCCGTAGTGATCATCCACACCATGGGTTGTTTTCGACTTGCGATACCTTTAGTCAGAGTGTCATACAAATCGGAATGTGGTTGAACATGGAGTTCATCGAAAACGATGCCGTGTAAATTGGGACCATGCTTAGTTTTGCTTTCACTTGAAACCACTTTAAACACAGACCCACTTTTATGGTAAGTAATTGTGTTTTTAAGGACTTCTAATCTTTCACTGAGCCATTTTTCTTGTTCGACCATTAACTTTGCGGCACCAAATACAATTCTTGCCTGTTCGCGATCTCCGGCACAAGCAAAAACTTCCGCTCCTTTTTCACCATCTGCCATCGTCAAGTACAAAGAAATACCGGATAAAATCATTGATTTTCCATTTTTTTTTGGCACCTCCAGGTAAATGAATCTATATTTTCGTTTACCGTTACTTTTTTTTAAAACTCCAAACGCTTCCCTTATTAAATTTTTCTGCCAATCGAACAGTACAATTAGCTCACCCATCAATTCGCCGGCTGTATGCCGACAAAATCTTTCGATGAATTTTATGGGTCGCTCGGCGGCGTCCTTATCGTAGTAATATTTATTCTTGTCAAACTCAAAGGTCACCGAATTCTTGATCATCTGATTTTGGCATGCCATCATTTTCTGGGCTAATGAGTTTTAGCTTAGCGCGAATTGCTGGAGTGGCTCCGTATAGTTTAGCTATTTCGATAATTTGACTCGCAGCTACTTTTTGCTGTCTCGTCAGCGGATTGAGCATTGGTTGACCTTGAGACCCATTAATTACATAGTCTTTTTTACTCAATTTTTCGGTTATGGTTTTGAACTGAGCCATATATTCAGCTTGAATTGCCAAAATTGGAATGTCTTCAGGTCTAAGAATTTCCAGATTATTTAGCATTTCGACCATATCACGAAAGGCTCTTTTAGCTCGGGCACTTAGAAATGATGGAGAAGGGATCTTCGGCATGTAATATCCCTGAGGATCATCATTTCCGTCGCGATCCTTGCGGTAAGTGTCTTGTCTCTTCTTAAGATTTGTTGGCTTACTGTGTCGTCCCATACAATTCTAACTTTTTATGGTGAATTTTGACAAAACGTGCGTTTGCCTAAGGCTGCGATGTTGAGCGGAAAGACCGTAGGGATTTTATCCCCCCTTCCCCTGTCTGATGATCTTAGCATGATGTATATCTTTTATTGAATTTATCTGGAGGTAAGGAGTAGATATCTTTTGAGCAACGTATGATAAAGTTGTTGGGCTTGACTGTAATCAAACCACTCCTTCGAGACATTACGCACACATTCTTTCCATCCTGAAATGAATGATAGTCTTTACCACATAGCTTGTAAACCTCAGTCATGTTATCCATAGTCCACTGTAAGGCATGAACCGGATCAACTTGTGGGATGTATTCTTTAATTCTACTCATATTATTTATATACCAGGGGCAAGAGTATCATGATCGCTCTATTGCTTTCCTTTTTTTAAATAGTATATAATGTCATTTCTCCTTTTGGGAATGAGTCCCTCAGAGGTTTCAATGCAAGGCACTAATATTCCATGATGACTTTCGAACGCCGACTTTATATCATGGACCTTCTTGGTCATCGGCATGAAATTCTTTTCGTTATATGGTGCGCCTCCTTTGTTGATTGGAATGATATGATCTACAACCTCAGCAGCCACGTATTTTCCACGTGCTTTGTTTATCTCACATAGTACGTTAGAATCGATGTATTGCTTGCGTGCTTTTCTCCATTGTTGGCCGTTATAAAAATCCTGATTGGGGTGTTTACGCATGTGCGATGGGCGATCATTTTTGGTCAGCCATGGTGGTCTTTTTGTTCCTGGTATAGTCGCCATATCAACCTTCGTTTAGTAGTTTTCCTGAATAAAATTTGTTTACTCGATTAATGTAATCCGGCACTCTCTTTTTCTTTATTGCCTGAACGACGATTCGCGCCACTCTTAGGACCATAGCGATCATCATTGGATAAAGCCAAATACGCCAACCAGGTGAAGTAAGACGTCCATTTCTGATGAGGTGCTTCTGAGTAAATGAAAGCAAGATGAGAAGCGCATCCATGATGTCGGTGAACATCGAATCCTTGATAGGATTCTGTTCGAAGTCACGCAGCAACATTGTGTGATCGATTGCCTCAGAAATGTCCTGCTCAGTCATATTGCAAAAATATACAATATAAAACAAAACCGTCCACTTAAACGACCACTTTTTTAATCAAAAAGAAAAAGATGCCGTAAAATAGACATCTTAATCAATTTTCTGTGGTACCACCTGGAATTGAACCAGGGACACCAGGATTTTCAGTCCTGTGCTCTACCAACTGAGCTATGGTACCTCATAGCGAGTAATAGTAGAAGTGGCTGTTACTCGCGTGGCGCAAATATAGATTATTTTCGAAAAGAGAACTACATTTTCATCAACTGCGGCCGTAAAATAATTGCTCCATAAGCTGTCCAAAAACGGAGATTTTATAAATCGACACATCTATTTGATTGTCAACACCTTAGCAAACATAGTCGCCAGGCATCTATA
>JANQSS010000298.1 GCA_028279185.1 Saprospiraceae bacterium
ATATATAGATGTAAGCAAGCCTAAAAACGGAGGGCCAAAGGCTTTCCATTTGTCTGCTAATGGATATAAATCTAGAATATCTTTCAAAAAACCATCATGTTGAATTCCGTTATAGTCAACAATTGCATATATGTTATTCAAATTAAGGTGCCCAGCTGCCATGGCTGCCTCCCATATTTGCCCTTCTTGGCATTCACCGTCCCCTAACAATACAAAAACATTAGAATTCATTTTCTTTTTCTTCATTGCTAATGCTATACCAAGCCCAATAGACAAGCCTTGTCCAAGTGATCCACTACTGGCCTCCAAGCCTTTGGTGAATCTTATATCAGGATGGCCTTGCAACATAGAATTAAGTTGACGAAGCGTCTTGGATTCATTTGGGGGCACAATTCCTAAGTCTATTAGTATTGAGTATAATGCGGGTGCTCCATGCCCTTTTGAAAGTATAAATCTGTCTCTACGCCGCCACTGTAAATCATCAATACGAAAATTCATCACCTTATAGTAAAGACAAGTCAGTATTTCGATCGAAGATAGTGAGCTTCCGGGATGACCCATTCCAACTTTTGCAATCATATTTAATGTCGATGCGCGTATTTCCTGAGATTTGTTAGATAGGTCTGTTAAGTCAAAATCGGGATTTATCTGAAAATAATTATGCTTCATTAGGTGATTAAATATTATAATTAATATCTCTAAAGTTTAGCTTGATAAAATTATTAGTCAAATTGGTGTTAACTATAATATAAATGGTTTGAATAGATTATTGGTTATAATTGTTTTTTGTCTATTTTATTTTTGGATTATCCAATAAATGTCTATTTGATACAATTCTCTGATAACCCAATTCCCCGTTGAAGATATCATCTTAGTTTGTGTCATTACATTTATTACTTGTTTTGTTTCAAACTTCGATAGTGGCAACTTAAAAATTAGTAGCGACTTGCTTCATCATTCTTCGTAGTATTTCCTTGGGAGTAAGGCTAGGGCGTGGTAGTTTTTCGATAGTTCCGGGTTTAATTTTAATTGAAACGAACCATGGGCCTTGTGTGTGTTCTAAGTCATTAAATAAAATATCGATAAGAATTGGATCGTCACCTTCATAAATTGACACATACCCACATGCTTTTGCAATTTGTCCAAATTCTGTGGTTGATGAAACGGTTTGTTGTCCACCCGTTGATTCGTATACTTCATTGTCTAATAGAATATGAACCAAATTATTAGGCTTATATGCCCCAATAGTTGATAAGTTACCCATTCTCATTAGTGCTGATCCATCACCATCGATCACGACAATCTTACGGTCTGTAAGTGATAGTGCCAAACCTAAGCCAAGAGATGTGACACACCCCATTGATCCAACCATATATAACTGATTTTCACGGTCTTTTAATTGATATAGTTCACGACCCGTATAGCCTGTTGTTGCGATCAGAACAGAATTATCAACTCGTGTATGTTTTAGAATTTTATTTAATATTTCTCTTCGCAATGGAAGTCTTTTGGTGTAATAGTAGAAGTACAAATTATTGTTTTTAGTTTTATTTTGTTTGTATTTCTTAGTTTTTGAATCATGCGACTTAAATGTATCTTTTGATGTTATAAATGCATAAGGACGTTCTTTACTTAACATATAACTCGTCGCTACTTTAAATGATTCATTAATTTGATCCTCCTCCAGTGACAAATACTCCCATGGAATACATAAATCCTTTAATAAAGTCGTTGTAATTTCACCGCAAAGTGAATGCTGAGGTTCATCATCAATACCTGGCGCACCACGATGAGTAATCATCAGCAGTACTGGGATTTCGAAAACATAATTCAAGGACGATAAAGGGCTAATAGCATTTCCAAGCCCTGAGTTTTGCATCATGACGATTGATCTACTACCACCTATTGTTAATCCTGATGCCGTAGCAACTGCATCACCTTCATTAACACAAGATAAATAACGTGACTTATTATCTTGGCATACATAATTGATTAACGGGGTCAGGAATGAACATGGTATGCACACATAATTTGAAAATTGATATTTTTTTGCTATATCAACAAAATTCTTGGGACTTATCATCATATTTCATTAATTGTCAAGATAAGATTTGGCAATTTGAAAACAAGGCTAACTAGATTTCTTGTCATTTATCCTGATATGAAATTGTGTTCTGAAACCAAGGGCTATTCACGAATTGAAATATTGCTTTTGTGCCTTCTGTAGCTCATCAACCTCTTGTAAGTCAAATACCTTACTTAGCGATGCAATGTTTTGTTCGACATCATTTATAGATTCACTTGAATAAATCTCTTTACCTATTTTCTCCATGGTGATTAATGAAGCTCGAAGCATTTGATTCGCCCAAATCACACAACTAATACCCGACTTTCTAAATAAATCCGTTGGTGTATTATAATATTTAGTAGGTACTATTAGTAACGGACAACGATCTGCCCACAACTCAGAAAACTGAATCACCTCATCTGCAGTAGATTGTTTACTATGTATTAGGATAGCATCTGCCCCTGCTCTACGGTAAGCTTCTGCTCTTTCTAGTGCTTT
>JANQSS010000007.1 GCA_028279185.1 Saprospiraceae bacterium
TACGTGGCCTTTTCACGGGTTTGTAATCACCACAGCAACCCGACGTGGAAATTAACCCCCTCCACGGGCAGCGGCGCTTTTTGGCATCATCAGCAAAAATCGGCGATCATCGAGTCGCTCGAGCTACGGCTTACGGAAAATGCAGCTTGCTCGATCCGCACCGAGCTGTAACTTAAGCACAAAACGTGCCGTTAGTGTGGTCGTCTGTCGTCGAAAACGCTAGCTCGCTAAGTAGCCGATCCTTCTGCGTTCTGAAGCTATCCCGACGAAAAACAAGCAAACGAAGTCATCTGGACCTCCATTTCATAGCTGACAGAATGTATCCAAAGTGAGCCTGAAAGCCCCGCTCACCGAGTATAGTTCAATTAAGGGGACACGCCAGCTAGTTGCGAATGCTGAGACCTTGAGAGATCGGGCTACAGAAGAAGCTTAAAGACTATTTCGTGCAAAAATTTGAATTCCTCATACGCAAGTCGCTGTCCTTATTGCCCGCAAGGATTGGCTTGCTAGGGGTTGATCGCGTACGCATGGTTAATTAATATTATTGAGGTCAGACATCAAAATTCTTAATTGTGCACTCCAGTTTCAATACTTCGAATAGAGATTGAGATAGAGAAGTGTCTTAGAATAATAACGGCAATGCGCTATGCGGCACGAAGCATCACGGAGCTTTCCGAGTGAACGAAAATATAGAAGCGCTCCTGATATTTTTTGACGAAAACATTTGCGCGTTTTCAGCGACCGAAAAATATCGCCCGGGTGCTCTTGACGAGAAATACATGGTTTCATTATCTGCCACAACACAAACACTAACTGAAGCCTTTACTTTAGTGTCCAGATGGTTAAGCCCAAGAAATAGCGTGGGGACAGATAGAGAGGACGTGGATGGCTCTACTATTTAAGGTGTCTCGAGATGGTGGTGTTGGTTCGATGATGAGCATACATCTGTAAGACATAAAGGCAGTTACTATGTACTCCCAGTTCCACTAAGTACTTGATATACATAATATTATTGATAATCCATAACGGTGAAATGTTGCCATCATGGTGACTAAAGTGCTCGAAACAGCAAGACCCGCTCGGACATACAACTCGCGAATTTACTATAACTTTTGAGATTACTTGCACTTCATGGCTGCCATAACAAAAGGTAATTGAAGGTATATTATGAAAAAGAAAACATGCAACACAACCTTGTTTGCTATATTTTCAGAAAAGAATGAATGTCTGATCCCAAAAAATTTTTAATAACTAGAGAATTGCATGAGCATTTTTTTACAGTCTGATTGAAAGTGAAATGAAACCAAGATTAACTTTTAATCACATGGGCATAAAAAGTATA
>JANQSS010000074.1 GCA_028279185.1 Saprospiraceae bacterium
TTAATGGCACACAACCGCAGCACTTGCCCTGGATCGGGTATGCCGAAGAAAGATTATCTTTACCTCAAGCAAAGTGGTTGAATAAAAATCGTAGTCGCAACCAGCAGCTGTTTGTTGATGATGCGCAAACAGCACTCGAAGCTGTGCACAATGGTTATGGGCGTAGCCTATTACCCGATTATGTGATGAAAAATGAACCTGAATTGGTACGCGATCCGAATTACACAAATGTCTTATCGCGAGAGTTGTGGTTATTAATCCATCCGCAAATGCGGCATCTAAAACGCATCAAAGTGGTTTCTGCATTTTTAAAACGTTTATTTATTGATCTGGATTTAAAGCGCAATTAAGGTTTATTAAATATATAAATCTGTAATTAATCGATCGAAGATCCTAATCTAAAATTGATGAAGCAATTCTAAATAATGAATTACAAGCCAGTCTATTTCAAATTTGATCACCCAAGATAGGCTCAGCTCAAATGATTACTTATTGTAAGAGCCGATTCAAGGGCTCATCACACGTATCAACTCGTCAATGAGTTAGCGGAACAAACTGAGGTGTAGAATTTCTTCGAAAATAGTATGCGATCATTTACTGTATATGCTAATTGATAATTAAACTTCAAATAGATTCAAGATTTACGCAATTACATTATCTGTGATATGGTGCTGGGAATAAGTCCTATTGATTCCAATGGATATCAATAAGAAGAAAATTGACCTGATTCAGATTGATGATCGTTTTAACGAAATAATTCAGAAGTATGATTTTGGGTTAATTTCTAAGAGAGCAGAGTCAGCCCAGTTTCGCTCTATATCGTTTGCGTCGATTGCTATACTGATTTGTATGTTTGGGTTAGAGGCTAAGTCAGATTCAGTTACTATATTATTTTTTACTCTAAGCGGGTTACAAACCAACTCAATTATTTTAATACTTATTGTCATATCTCTTTATTACCTGATAGCAGCGTTATACGTACAGAAATTCGAATTCGCTCGACACTCAATTCAAAAGAAAATGTTTGGCTTGGAACTCTCCGAACTTCAGGCAGAACTTGGGATTAAGTTGAAGAGAAAACAACACGAAATAAATTCCGAACTTGCAGCATATTTGCAAGGTTCAGAAATTGATCAGAAAACCATAGATGACAGTTTTAATGATATATCCGAATTAGAGAATCAATTACATGATGCTTATGTTGCATTGGATAAAAATCGCATCAGCATCATAGAGCCAGAGTTGAAGAATGCCAAAGAACGCCATGATCAAATTCTCAATAGTATCGAAAAAATATCAAATTACAGGTTTGAAATTCAGAAATTAAACTTTGAATCTTCAAAGGAATACCTGAAGCTAATAGAACTCTATACCTTTGATATTCAAAAATCATGGAAAACTAGAAATCGAATACTGAAAATCTCAAAATATTGGGGCATCGGATTACCAACTGCAGTATGGATTCAAGCCACTATACTTCTTATATTAAGATTATGTGATGTGAAATTAATCAAGTATTTTGAATTTCTTAGTTAAGCCGCGAACTAGGAGCTAGGTATAGTAATTGAGTAATCGTGAAAACTAACCCATGCAAGTAAGTTTATTCTTAATTTCTTCTTAAGACAATTAACAGCCGTTCCGATTAATACTGTTAGATCATATATTAAGCACATGTTTTGGAATCTGTAGGATCGGATGCTGACTCAAACAAATAACCCGCAGTTATTTGCTGCCAATAGTGTTCAGGATTTCATTCATAAAAGGTTTGTTTTGCTCAATTTCTTCTCTGGATAAACCCTTTAACTCATAAGGTAAAACCAACCACGCATTAGTTTCGTGCAAATAGAAATCAGGTATGGATTGGGTTTGGTTTTTGGTCGGTTTGTACCAGACAGTGGCCGATTTTATATCTTCAGGCATATTTCGCTTAAGGCGCTGATGTAAGCGCTTGATCACCGCCTGAATGGTCAACCCCGAGCTAAACACGTCATCAATAATGAGTAGTCGGTCATCAGCATTCAAGTTTTCCAGCAAATACTGAGTACCGTGAACACGAATATGCGCATCTGGATTTTCAATCATCTGCTGGTAAGTGTCAGCGCCGCTATAAGAAGTGCGAATAGAAATATGATTCGTCTCGACACCTAAGTACTGCAGGCATTCCTGCACATAAATCCCAACCGAACTGCCGCCGCGCCAAAGTCCGACTATAAAGCTAGGCTTAAAACCACTATTAAAGATCTTAACGCCGAGTCTGAACGCATCCTCAATCAGATCTTGCTCATTAATATAGTGTTTGTTTTCATGCAGTTGTTTGATCGTATGTGTTTGGCCCTGGGAGGACGA
>JANQSS010000023.1 GCA_028279185.1 Saprospiraceae bacterium
GGGCGCTAAGACCAATTTTTGTCGTGATGCTTTACTTAAATTTAGTGAAATTCAATCATCACAGATATAAATCTTAAGTGTAGTATCTAAAATTGGGTCTAATTAATGAACAATTTGCAAAAACATACAATATTACTCTGCTTTAGTAATGAGTGTATTGAAAAATATTGTCAAATGATGGTATTCAGGGTCAGAATTAACCATTTAGTACTCCTGCCAAAAGACATTTCTATCCAATGAACACATTTCAGTGTATCATCCTAAAATCATTTCAAATATCCCGCAAAAATCAAATTACGCACGTTTTGCTGTTAGGTAAATCACCACCTGAAATATTCATCTCCCCACTAATGTGCCCACTAATAGTTTTATTGTGGCCATAAAACTGCATATAAGCTGTCTGGGTGTCCTGTAACAGTTCTGTGCACACAATATTCCAGAATATTTAATTTTTTAGAAAAATGTCCATGTATTTCTCAATTAGACAGCGACATTTTGATTTAAAAAGTATCCATCCAATGTTGCCACCTTGTGTATTTCTTGGGTACTAAATACATCTCCAGACTGTGCCTCTACCTGTAGTAATGTGAAAAGAAACTACGCATTTACACCGCCATTTGCATTTGTGAGACGCGAACTTACAGTTTCACCAGAATACCGAAATTAGGATGGCTACATCACCACCCAAAGTTCGTCACGTTGAACAACTAAGGTAAGTAACATACAAACCTTAAAATTCATCTAATATCTCCGCAAGTTTGGCCGACACAGTAAGGAATTGGTGTTCATTAATAATTCCTAGCCACAAACAGACGGACAGAATCCAAATTGCAAAGAGATAAATAATCGCCTTCCACATATTGACAAAAGTAGAAGTATGATCAAAAATTTCATCTCAGCAGTATTTATAGGCTACAAAAGACTTCGTCCGAACTGTCCCCGTGTTGTTACACCTTGTTTCTGCTGACTGTACTGTTCAACTGGGCATGCTCGATGAACATGGTAAAGGACATGTTCATAATTCCATTGAC
>JANQSS010000044.1 GCA_028279185.1 Saprospiraceae bacterium
TTAAACCGGCTACACGCTTAGACAATAAATTCATCTGATGCAGATACTTCCTCGTTCTACTCGTCAGCATGACAGCAGACTATTATTTTCATCGACATATCTGTAACTGAGATTAATTTGGCCAGAATGTAATGTAATAACTTAAATAATAATGATATAGTGTTGAAATGTATCAACTAATTTCAAAAACAATACTGTTTTTTGCCGCATTATTATTACTGCAATCCTGCTCAATATTTAAAACGTCTGTATACCCAAGATCGGTCAATCAAACTGCGGCTACGCAACTTTACTTGAGCCAACCGCAAATTCAGCAAAAATTACAAGATAGCTATGCACATTGGCGAGGTACACCCTACGGCTATGGGCGACAGCAAATCCAGGTGGCAGCAGACTGTTCAGGATTTACACAGCAAGTATTCAAACAGCAGTTTGCAATATCCCTGCCCCGCACCACTCAAGCTCAAATTCACATCGGCAAGAAAGTAAAACTGAAACGCGCCATGCCGGGCGATCTTATATTCTTCGACCTGGACAACGGTTACGGCCATGTCGGGATATACCTGGGCAACAACATTGTCATGCAGGCCACCAGCTCAAAAGGTGTCACCAAAACAAATTTAAACAAAGAAAAATGGTGGGCAGATAGAGTGCATATCGTCAAACGGGTCGTTAACGCTAAATCCTAAAAAGCGAACAATACAGGTAATGATAAGCTTATACGACACTATAGGTCTGAACTATACAAATCTCCGCAAACCGACCCAAGAATTGTCTAAACAATTGAGTAGGCCTAAAACTTTCAAGTAAACCTGGATTCACAATTGTAATTATGGTTTTGTTCAGTTTTGTATATGTAACTAATCTATACTAAAATGCCGATGATATAGAATTATTATTAAATCATAAACAGGAGATAAACCCATGTCTGACGACATCGAATCAAAACAAATATTTTCTAAAAATCTCAGTGAAGCAATAAGTTTATTTCTAACCGAAGGCAAGATTGATCGTGATTCAATTGACCAGTCTCCGCTTGAATTAATTGAAAAAATGGGCCATGAACTGACTGATGATCAAAGAGATCAACTAAAAGGGGTAAGCATGGAAGAACTTATGGATAATGCATATCAGCAATTTGGTCAAATGGATAAGCGATTTCTTAAAGCACGGGAAGAGTTTCTAAGTGGAAATGAAAAAGCACTTA
>JANQSS010000063.1 GCA_028279185.1 Saprospiraceae bacterium
ATAAACATTGGCATATTATCGATTATCCGGACTACACTACTTTTTTTTTGAGTCAGGATCATATCCATTGCCAGTTAAAGGATAGCGACAAGCAACATCTACTTGAGATTCGATTTTTGGGAATGATAATTTCCTATTGGCTCTCATACTTTCACCACAGCCTGATGCTTCATTCATCGGCCGTAGCTAATGGCAATAAAGCCCTTCTATTTGTGGCCGGCAATTCATCAGGAAAATCTTCCTTGTCGACCACTATAATTCAGTACCCTGATTACCTTATCCTTAGCGATGATATAGTTCGTATAGATACAGACGCGGAACAAGTCAGGGCATTCCCAAGCTATCCGCAGATGCGCCTGTGGCCGGAACAAATAAAGTATTTCTTACAGCAAGAACCAGATTTATATCAGCACATCCATCCCAGTTATGACAAACGCAGGGTTACCTTACCCCGGAAACAATTTGGTGATTTAAGCAAGCACTCTTGTTCTGATATCGTTATATATTTACCGAATAAATGTTGCGATGATTCTGATGTTAAATTTTCGCCAATTTCACATAGAGACGCCTTTTTCTTAATTAAATCAAACCTGTTCACAAGGGATGTTCTGCCTAATGATCTGAGTCAAAAAATACTATTACAGAAAATTTCATTCTTAACAGAGCAGGCGAGATTCTTTAGAATTGACTTCCCGGATGGTTATGACAAATTACCCAAAGTCTGCGAGCAAATAAAAGCGCATGCTGAACTTATTTAAGCTCAGAAAGTTAAAATCTATAATCAAATAATTCAATATCTTTTTTATATAAGCTGCTGATGATTTCTCTGGTTTCATTATCATAATGTGTTGAATAATGCTCACCATCAGGCACAGATTTAAGAATGCAAAGCTTGCCGAAATTTTCGATTCCAAGCCGCATTGCTATCTTATCAAGATCGGCGGATCTGCTTTCATATTTTGCGAAGTAATCAACAATGATTTTCCCGTTTTCATCAGTGACATAATCGGCAGCTCCGTAACGAAAGGCATGATAGCTGAATAACTTGGTGTCCGATTTGTTATTATTCATCGCCCTGACGTAGTCACCAAATTCCCATTTTTCCGGCAAATGCCCGCTATTCTTGCGGTAATGAAACATCGAAAAAATACGATCCCAGGGATTTCTGACTATTGTAAATGTAAATATTCTTTCCCAGATTTTATTACCTAAAAACTTCCGCATCTGCACCGCCGGGATATGATCAGGGAAACATTCTTCTGTGGCATGTTCTTTATCAAGGAAAGACTTTCCATGCGCCCTGCCGAATTTTTTCCCCAGTTCCGAGCGAATACTGCTGGACGATGTCCTGGGAATATCAACAAACCAGAACCCATCTTTTATGATGGAAAACCGACCATATTCAAGGTTAATTCTTTCCGGTATTTTGTTAATCAATTTACGCATTGCTAGGGTCT
>JANQSS010000078.1 GCA_028279185.1 Saprospiraceae bacterium
TCTTTGTAAAGAAGCTAGTCATAAGCAGCAAGTTCATCATGGTCTTGAGCATGTCTATAGTATTCCATAGCTGATAAAATTGGCAAAGTCGATTATATATACTCAAATGTGTTGCAAAATTATCAATTTTAGCCATATTATGTGACCGGCTATATGAAAAGGGACCATTTGGGACATAAAGTTCAATTTCCAATAACAATCAAAGAAGTATATAATCAAATTTTCGTCCATTTTCTGTTTCATTGGTGTACCAGAAAATTTACATTTCAGCCTTTATATTGACATACTGTGTTTATGTAGTTCTGTCATGTATATAGTTGTACGTAGTATGGGACATAATTAGTTGTTACGGTAATATGTCTTTCTCAATGTACCTTCAATTCTTCAATGGAGGTTTTCCGGAAATTGAAAGAATACATAAAAATTGTCATAACTCAGCTTGTGATCTGATTCAACATTTATTCTTGAAACGCTCACTATTGTATTCTACATAAAAAGGACTCTCCACCCATGCTAATATTGATGACATCCCAAATGGTCTCTTTTCATATAGCAGGTTACATAATATGGTCACCAACTGCCTTCCTTGAAGTATATATATATATATATATATAGTGTTGTTTTAGTATGGCTTCACAAATTTTAATTAGTTTTTTGGTTTTATTTAAGGCTTCATTTGCTGTTTTAGTTTTAGTTTGGCTTTGGTCTTAATTAAGATTTCGTTGGCTATTTTAAGTGGTTTTAGTTTTCATAATTAATTGCTTAGTAAAATCAATTTAGTTTTAGTAAGTAAAAACTAAGTGAAAGATTGGACAAAACAGAGGTGTTTTATTATTAGTTTTGGTATACAGTAATACTCAATTTTAGCAGAATTTTGTCATCCTTCACTTCACCTATTCAGCATTATCCTTTAGTTAGTAATTATTTGCATGAAATTGTGTGTGTTTATCAATGTTGGTTGGTAATTAATTGGTATATCAATACAGCAATTAGGCAAAGAAAAATTCTGAAAAAAAAAAACAATAATAATTATTGTTAAATGAAGTGGCTATAGGTCCAGCAGTCCATTGATGGCGAAGCCGGACAGGGTTAGGGTTTGGGTAGGTTTTTAGCTGCCTATAGGATTCAAATGGGGGGTAGGGCTAACTGTTGGTGTCTAGAACTACCTATAAATGCATCAGAAACGAGATTTGAGCTGATTCCAAATGCGCATGCATGCCGTAGCCAATGCATTACGGACTGCCAGACCCAGCAATTAT
>JANQSS010000079.1 GCA_028279185.1 Saprospiraceae bacterium
CACTACTGGACCATGATTATCTTCAAAGTGTTGTAAATGGATATGAAAAGTATCTAGACAGGTGCAACACCATCTGAAATTCGTACAAATTTATCTTAATTTCCAGGGAAGTGTTGCTGCAAATGTCTTGTTTTTTTTGGAATAGAAATAATTATCTAAAATGTGTTTGAAGTTTGAGCGACCTTTAAATTTAGTTTTTAGATATTGTCATAAAAGTGTCTGAAATGGTAGTCGGGTCTGGAAACATATCTGAATTGGCTATATACAATTTTAGATTGTCTAAGGTAGAACTTGTCACTGTTGATTTACATTTCAGATATTATATTAAATGGGTCTAAAAATATAGTCATGTCTTGAAACACATCTGAATTGAATTCAGACATTTTTTGTACTGTCTGAAGTATATCCAGAGTATGAGTCACTTCTTAAAAACATCTGATCAACATTTCAGATGTTGTCTTATGGGTCTGAACTTGAAACTGATTTAGAGATTTAGTATATCTGAAGTCGAAAATGGTGCTCCAGCAGCCCTTTAAAACATCTTAAAAGTATCCTACATCTAGTCCCAGCCTTAAGGTATATGAAAAGAGTCTGTCACCGATATTATAAAGTAAGTGGACTGGCTCGTTCACCTCGATCTAAATTAGAGATTCTGAAATTTCTTGTGCGCACGGTACGCGGCGCGCGCGGTACCGGTACCGGTACATGTCACGTGATGAAACTATTTGAATATCAGCTAGCCAGGCACACGATTAGCGTCACCTTCTGTCTGTGTACGGTGTTTATGCTGAATTTACACCACTTCAAAACTATTTCGAAGCACAGATGTGTCAATGGCGTCCCTACCTGTGTGCAAATTAATCTTGACTCGCCGGCCTCTGAATGGATGTAATTACACTGTCTCGATGAATTCATCAAAAGGTAAGCAACATACTGTTAGTTGTGCTGATCGAGATAGCCACCTTATCCTTCATTTTGTACGTTGGCTAGATCATTGTTGGACTCTGACTGTCCAAGCCATGGACGAGGCGAAGACCATGTTTGACGGAGTTTTCGAAAGTTCGCGGCGAGTCTAGCTCCTCTACAGGTGACTTTGATA
>JANQSS010000094.1 GCA_028279185.1 Saprospiraceae bacterium
TTCTTTGCTGTTGTTTGCAATTAAGGTTCAGTTCCATTTGAAGGAATAGATGTCTGACTTTTTGAAGTAACCGTAAAGCAATTGAAGTACATTTATAGGTGAATTAATTTAGTCCAAGGTGTTTCATGTTGTTTGCAAGTAAGGTTCAGTTTCATTTGAAGGAATACATGTCTGACTGTTTGAAGTAACCGAAAAAGAATTAAAGTTTCTTTGGCGGTGATATGGCGAACATATCATTTGTATCCTTGTACCTCCATCAATTAAACTGTAACTGTTTGCTGTTGCTTAATGTACGTTCAGTTCCACTTGAAGGAACACATGTGTCAATGTTTGTAGGAACCGAAGCACAATTAAAGTTGTGTAGAGCGAAAGATATTTTCCATATGTGCATATATATATAAATTCAAAGTTACAACTGTCTTTTTTTAATTTTTGTCTTTTGGTCATTTACTAATTGCACTATCTACATTTAAGTTTGGTGTCATATCAATAGAAATATATTTAAATCTTTAAAGGTTAAAAACTTTATTGTACGTAACGTTTCATATACCAGAGTTGATCATTTAAAATAAAGTTTCATTAAAAACAATTTATTGATTGTTATTTTAGATTTTGCGAAGAGATCGAAAAAGATTGAAATTAGTAAGTAGCAAAACCAAGTCTGGATATTTCTTGAAGATAAAACCGTGCACGGTGCAGGTGAAGCCGGTACTAACTTGTACAAGGTTCATACTTCAGAAGCTAATGTCTAAAAATGGCTATTACTACCAAAGGGAAATTGAATCCAATCCCCAAAAGTTCTGTGCAAGGACAATATCGAACTTGGAAACTTTTAAAAAACTGTTTCCAGATCCTCTTCACCGAAGAATATATCCTGGTAAATGGTGTACGGCTTGGATCAATGAAAAGAACAGTAACAAATAAATTTAAAGAGTCCTTGTACCTTATGCATTGCAATTTAACATTCATCAATAATGCATACCATGGTAAAGTCAACATTAACATTACTGTTTAGTTATTGTGCTAACTCTACATTTGGTCATAAGCTACCATTTCAGTTCCATTTCATTACACCTACCAACAAATTGTCTTTGTATGTAATTCAATAATTGACTAGTACACTGAATTTCAATAATCCGTCATATCTACATCCGACGATAGTCCTTCCCGCTGATCAGGTGGAATTTTGGACTCATCTATGCGGAAATACTGCCGAACAGGCCGTGCCCCTTTGGTTACATCCGTACTCCTTGCAATTCCAGACCATTTCGA
>JANQSS010000096.1 GCA_028279185.1 Saprospiraceae bacterium
CAATAGAACCTCTACAACAGTTGCTGAAAGACAAAGATAAGGTAATATCAAAAGAAGCACGGAAAGCTTTGAAGAAAATGTAGTGAAGTGATAAATGAAATAATTTCGGGTAACTTGAAAGAAAAACTGCAATCGATATTATCCATGCAAAAACCGACAATTCAGAATTTACTTGAGTGTGTTGAGTTAATCAAAAATCGTGGGGATGTAGTCGTAATTAAACTTGATGGCCAACGAGATGAAAGTCAATACACCGTTTTTATTACCTCATCCTCTTTTAAGGATGATGAAATAATTCGTGCTGGTCGAAAAAGCCTGAAGGAGGCGTTACATGACGTGATTAAAAGTTATGTAGAATATTTTAATGAGAACAACTTATAGCAGTTCCCCGTTGTGCGGGCATATATGCTCTAAACCCATAGACGGAAAAGTCTCAGTATCCAAAGCGACTGGATGCGGTTTTCGGTCGATTTCTGTCTTTAAGTGACCTATGGGACAAATTCCATGACATCGCTTTGTCGAATAAGGAGGAAAGAATCTTCCTAAGTTTTTATACAACGGTACAATGTAAATGAAAGTATCTAGCATATTAAGTGAGGGCTTAAGACCTATGAAGAGACAATATGTTCACTTATCCATAGATTTAGCAACTGCAAGTAAAGTAGCCGCAAGAAGAAAAGGAGAGAATAAAATCCTAATAGTAGAAGCTCTTAAAGCCCATAAAGATGGACTTTCCTTTTACAGCGAAGACAACGGGGTTTGGTTAGCAAATGCTATACCACCCAAATACATAAAGACATGAAATTAAACGAAATATTAGGTTTATTGAGCATTGATGTAGGAGCACCTACTCCTACCATCATATCAAATGACAACAACTTATACTTAATGTTTTATTCGAATGAGGAAAACATTAAAACCGAAGCATTAAGAGAAAGAAACAGCGTCTATGATCAGGGCATATATATTTTGAAGTTTAATCACTTTTTAAGTTTCAAATTTGGAATCCCGAACAATGAAACTATAACTGGACATCCATATTCTAAGCTAGGTTTGCGGTCCTATTCATTTTACCAATTGGAAGAATCTGACTGGATTAAAGAACTAATGAAGATAGATAGCATTCATCCTTACCACAATAAAGAAGAATGGACATGCTGCAATCATTATATTCTCACGTTTCATGACAATATGTTTGAATGTGTCGCTAAAGATTTTGAAATACATGAGGCTACAACTTCAATTTACAAGCAAGCATCCGTAATAATAAATGAAATGAATGTAAACATGCTTTAGAAGAGGTTGTAAAGAGTAATCATTAGAGTGGATTATCAGAAGCAATCAATTAAAAACGTTGGGCATAATCGAGCAAAATATATTGTGGATGGGCCCACAGGTTTTATGCTGCTCAGAAAGTAAGGATTCAAAATGTTCCAGTACATTAATTCATCAACTTAGACTTATATCGATCCATGAATTCCGGTAGTTGGCTGATATGGACGGCATTATCTTTGGCTTCGCATGTCAGGTCGTATTTTTCGACACTTCCAATGTATGTGGCAGTATCATATTCACCAAGCACATAATCCAGTAACAAAAAAGCCAAATTAGTCCACTCGGGAGACTCAAAAAATCCTAAAAAATAAAG